>NZ_JAVYAE020000004.1:0-441391 GCF_032334105.1 Paenibacillus hubeiensis | reverse complement strand
GTCTGCCGGCCAACCTGCTGCAGGCTCAGCGCGACTACTTCGGCGCGCACACGTTTAAACGCGTGGACAAAGAAGGCTCGTTCCACCACAACTGGATGGAATAATACGCATTCTTTGGTTTTTGGACGAATCGAATGTTTGCGATCCATACGTTGATTCCCGCGCATGGATCGGCGAAAGGCCTGGAGTTCCGGCAATGCCGGACGGCTCCAGGCCTTTTTGGAGTGAAGCACACACGCAGGCGGCATAAATGTGCATCTGTCCCATCCCTTTCAGTGCAAGCGCGGGTGAACATCCTTGCCCGGAATGACAGGCGCCAGTCCCGGTCCATGAAACGACTTCCCCAGTCCGTGGGGGTGTGTTATGATAGGACAAACAAAAGTGTCCATGAGTTGCTTGGAATTAAAGGAGTGTACACCTTGAGCAAGTCGAACAATATTATTCTTATCGGCATGATGGGTACCGGCAAGTCAACCGTGGCGGAGATGCTGGCAAATGAGCTTGGTTATCAGCTGGTAGATCTGGATGCCGAGGTAGAGAAAGAGGAAGGCTGTACGATTCCCGAGATGTTTGCAGACAAGGGAGAAGCGTATTTCCGGGATGCGGAAAGCCGGGTGCTTCGCAATGTGCTCGCGAGCGAATCACAGGTCATCGCTACGGGCGGCGGCATCGTGCTGCGCCAGGATAACTGTGACGAGATGTCGGGACAAGGCTGGGTTGTCGCCTTGACGGCCGATCCCGAAGCCATTGTCGAACGCATCGGCGGCTCAGACCATCGTCCGCTGCTTGCCGGCAATGCGGAGGAACGAATTCGTACCATTATGCAGGAGCGGAAAGACGCGTACCTTTTCGCACATCACACCGTGGATACAACCGAGCTATCCGCCGCTGAAGTGACCCGTTTAATTTTAGCGCATTACCGCGTCTAAGCCTGTAAATGTTCCGGGAACAAAAACGGGCCTTTCGGCCCGTTCCTGATCCACTCTATTCTTCCTGCTGCCACTGCAGCATGCCGCCAACCATGTTGGTGCATCCTTCGTAGCCAAGCTGCTGCAAGTATTCGCAGGCACGCTCGCTGCGATAGCCGCTGCGGCAGATCAAGACGATTTCGCCCGTCTTCTCGATTTCGGACAATCTGTCCGGAATTTGTCCGAGCGGAATATGTTTGGCGCCTTCGATCATGCCCAGGGCGACTTCTTCGTCCTCGCGGACGTCGATCATCTGCAGCTTCTCGCCGGCTTGCAGGCGGCTGCGCAGTTCGGAAGGCAGAATTTCAGCGATTTGTGTCATTTCAGGTCCTCTTTTCTGTATGGACTTAACGCCTATAATGATACGAAGCGGCAAGTGAAATGTCAATTTGGCTTGCAGCCGATTGTGGTTATCGACATCAGCATTGCACCTTATTTCGAATGAATCTGATCAATGAAGGAGAATTTAATCGATGGACGTTATCGTTAAACCGACACCTACCCTGAAAGGGGACATCGGAGCTTTGTCTTCGAAAAACTACACGACACGTTACTTGCTTGCCGCAGCACTGGCAGAAGGCACAAGCACCATTCATTTCCCTGCCCACAGCGAGGACAGCGATGCGATGCGCAGATGCATTCGCGACCTTGGCGCCGTGCTGGAGGAAGACGACAGCAAAATCGTGATCCAAGGTTTTGGCAAACACCCGCGCGACGTGCGCGAACTCAACGTGGGGAACGCGGGAGCCGTATTGCGCTTTCTGATGGGGGTAGCCGCGCTTTGCCCTGAGGTGACGTTCGTGAACACGTATCCGGAATCGCTCGGCAAACGCCCGCATGACGACCTGATCGATGCGCTCGGCCAAATGGGAGTCGAAGTTCAGCACGAGCAAGGGCGCCTGCCGATCACGATCAAGGGGGGCCATGCGAAAGGCGGTCATATCCGCGTATCCGGTTCCGTCAGCTCCCAATATTTGAGCGCACTGCTTTTCGTAACGCCGCTTCTGGCGGAAGACAGCACGATCGAAGTGCTGAACGACTTGAAATCCAAGGTTGTCATCGGGCAAACGCTCGAAGTGCTTGAGCAGGCGGGGATCGTCATCCACGCGAGCGATGACTACATGTCTTTCCGGGTGCCGGGCGGCCAGTCCTATCAACCGCAAACGTATACCGTTCAGGGGGATTATCCCGGGTCTGCAGCTGTGCTCGCCGCAGCGGCAGTTACGCAATCGGACGTGAAGATCCAGCGTTTGATGGAACAAAGCAAACAGGGAGAGCGCGCCATCGTGGACGTACTGCGCATGATGGAAGTGCCGCTGACGCATGAGAACCATGTCGTTCACGTACAGGGCAACGGCAAGTTGAAGGCCGTGGAATTCGATGGCGATGCGGCAACGGATGCCGTGCTTGCGATGGTCGCGGCGGCCGTATTTGCGGAAGGCACCTCCCGGTTTTATAATGTAGAGAACCTGCGTTACAAGGAATGCGACCGAATTACGGATTATCTGAACGAACTGCGCAAGGCTGGTGCCAATGTGGAGGAACGCCAAGCCGAGATTATCGTGCATGGACGTCCTGAAGGCGTGGAGGGCGGCGTGGAGATCAATGCCCACTTCGACCATCGCGTAATTATGGCACTGACGGTGGTAGGCCTGCGTGCCAAACAGCCGATTCGTATTCGGGACGCACATCATGTAGCCAAGTCTTATCCTCAATACTTCGACCATCTGCGGGCGCTTGGAGCCTCGGTGGAATGGGTAGAAGGATAACATAACAAACGTTTGCTGAAAAGGACGGTGCTTTGCATGGAATTCAACAACCCTACACGTGAAGAGATCGGACACATTTTGCGCAATGCAGGCAACATCGCGATTGTCGGTCTGTCGGACAAACCGGACCGGACCTCCTACTTGGTTGCGGAAGCACTGCAGAGCAGAGGTTACCGGATCATTCCGGTCAATCCGCAGGCAAGTGGTGGCGAGATTCTTGGTGAAAAGGTGTATGCCTCTCTGGCGGATATTCCGGAGCCCGTTGACATCGTGGACGTTTTCCGCCGCGCCGAGTTTTGCGCCGACGTTGCCCGCGAAGCAGCTGCCATCCATGCCAATGTGCTTTGGCTGCAGCTCGGAATCCATAGTGACGAAGCCGTGCAGATTGCAGCCGACAACGGCATGACGGCTGTTACGAATCGTTGCATCAAAGTGGAAGATTACGCACTGCGGAGCGCCGGAAGAGGTTAAGGCCTTTTCATGTTGAAGGCAGCCCTGTGACTTCTGCTTGCGAATAACAGGTTCATAAACCGCTTGTCGAAACCCCGTTGACCCCCCAAGGTTGGCGGGGTTTCGCATCCGTAAGGTGGCGTTGTGAAACCTTCCGGACCAAGGAAATGACCGGTTAGGCAGGAGAGGAATTTTTGCTTCGGGTAAGCGTTGAAGTGAGTGCCGATGCCAAAGGCAAACCGCACGAGGATACGGCCTTTTTGACATGTGTCGCAAGGGATGTTTTAATTTTTGGCACGCACTCGTTTTGTTTTGACAAAACGTTCCGTAAAGCTTACCATCAAGGATAGAAAGGAGAGGACGCCATGAATTGGCTCGGGTCCTTGCAGCAGCTCGGAAGGGCAGTCATGCTGCCCACAATGGTTTTGCCCGCCGCAGCGATTCTGCTCAGCGTTGGCAGTTTGCCCTGGGATGCCTGGGGACTGAACGTTGTTGGCGAGATTTCTACCGTGGCTGGACGCGGTATTTTTTATTTTTTGCCCTACATGTTTGCCGTCGGCGTAGCGCTTGGCCTCTCCAATCAAGCCGGACAGGCGGGGCTTGCCGCGCTTGCGGGCATCGTGATTTACGATCAGGTCATTCGTCACTTCGGGGACGGGACGGTTCAGCCTGCTTCATTAATCGGAATCATCCTTGGCGCGCTCGCCGGGGTTACGCATAATCGGTTTAAAAGCATTAAACTGCCCGAGATTTTGCAATTTTTCGGCGGTTCCAGGTTTGTTTTGCTGATCGTGGGGCTGTGCTCGGCCTTGTTTTCCTGTTTTATGCTGTGGATTGCTCCCATTCTTCAAAACGGGCTTAATGTGATCGCTTCGTGGGAGTACAGTTTGGGCGGGTTCGGGCTGTTCATTTACGGGGTGCTCTACAGGGTGCTCGTGGCGTTTGGGCTGCACCATCTGCTCAATAACGTGTTCTGGTTCCAGCTCGGCACCTATCAGACACCTGATGGCCATATCGTTCAGGGGGATTTGCCGCGTTTTTTTGCGGGTGATCCGACCGCTGGATATTTCATGGCAGGACTGTTCCCGATCATGATGTTTGCGATTCCTGCGATCGCGTTTGCCATCATTCAGGAAGCAAGGGAAGATCTCAAGCCCAAGATCAAAAAGACGTTTTTGACGTCTGCGTTAGTGTGTTTCCTGACAGGGGTATCGGAGCAGATCGAGTTTGCATTTCTGTTTGCGGCACCTTATCTGTTTATTGTGCATGCCGTAATGTCGGGAATCGCCATGTGGATGGGATACTGGCTGGACATACGCCACGGGTTTTCCTATTCGGCGGGTATCATCGATTACATCATCAATTTCCATCTGTCCGAAAATGCCTGGAAGCTGATTCCGCTCGGCATTCTTTACGGATTGGTGTATTATTTTCTGTTTCGCTGGGCTATTCGCACGTTCAAAATTCCAACACCCGGCCGCGAGGAAGGCTCCGTGCTGGAAGATTGGGTGGGCAACATTCCTTACCAGGCTCCCCTTGTGCTGGAAGCATTGGGAGGCAAGGAGAACATCGTGCAGGTGGAGGCATGCATCACCCGGTTGAGGCTGACGGTTCACAATGACAGGCTTATCGATACGGGAGCGATGAAGAGTTTGGGCTCCGCGGGCCTGATCAAGCTGGGCGGCGGCAACGTGCAAGTGGTGTTTGGTACATATTCGGAGCTGATCCGGGAAGAGATCGCAAAGCTGCTTGAGCGGGATTTGCAGCAGGTGCTGTTCTGCGCCCCGGTTCAAGGCAAAATGCTGCCGATCGAAGAAGTGCCGGATCAGATCTTTGCGGCCAAACTGGTGGGTGACGGCGTTGCATTTGTACCTGAAAAAGGGGAATTGGTTTCCCCCGTGTACGGGACGATCATGCATCTCTATCCGACCATGCACGCACTCGGCATTTCGACCCGGGAAGGTTTGGAAGTATTGCTGCATATCGGCATCGACACTTCGCAATTGAAAGGCTGTTTTGAAGCGCTTGTGCAGGAAGGGGACACGGTGGAGCCGGGGCAGCTGCTCATCCGCTTCGATCTCGCGAAGCTGCGGACCGAAGCGGCGTCCTTAACGACACCGATGGTGATCACCAATCCGGATCGCGTCAAGTCCTGGAGCTTTGCTCCGTTCAAGCATGTCAAGAAAGGTCAGGCATCCGTTATGTCCGTGGTGCTCTATGACAGGAACGTTGGAGGGGTAGAATGAAGATAGAAGGCATCAATGGCGCTGCAGGGATAGCGATCGGCAAAGCATTTGTCCTGCCCAGCTGGGAGTGGGACCTGCCGGATCAGAAGATGGACTCGGTAGACCTTGCCCAGGAATTCGAACGACTGTATGAGGGAATACGGACATCGAAGGACGAGATCGAAAACATCAAAAACGAGTTCAAGGAAGTGGTCGGTCCGGAGGAATCGAGCATCTTCGATGCCCATTTGGCCATCCTTGAAGACCCGGTGTTCATGAACGAAATCCGCGGGATCATCGAACGTCAGTACAAGGCGGCCGAAGTGGCGGTCAAAGAAGCGATCGACCATTTCGTCACCATGTTCGATCTGTTGGATGACGAATACATGAAGGAGCGGGCCATCGATATCAAGGACGTCGGCAATCGGCTCCTGAAGCATCTGCTGGGAGCGCCCGAAATTACGCTTCCTTCGGATACCCAGCCGTACATTTTGGTGGCGAAGGAGCTGTCGCCTTCCCAATTGGCGCATCTGAATCCAACCTACGTGCTGGGCATCGTGACCTTGATTGGCGGCAAAACGTCTCACTCGGCCATCATGGCCCGCGCACTGGGCATACCGCTCGTTTCCGGACTGGAAGCGAACCTTGGCATGCCGGTGGAGACCGGAGACCTGCTGATTGTCGATGGCGATAACGGCTTGGTGTTTACGGAGCCTGACCGCAAAACGGTGGAAAGGTATACGGTGCTCCGCGCCCAGCAGCAAAAGAAAAAAGAGCAATTGCAAGTGCTTGCCACGGTGGACGCCGTTACGAAGGACGGAGAAACGCTGCACCTGGCATCTAATATCAGCTCCGTGAAAGAACTGGAGCTTGCGCTGAAGCACGGAGCGAAGGGGGTCGGACTGTTTCGGACCGAGTTTCTGTACATGGACCGGGCGACGTTCCCTGGCGAGCAGGAGCAATATGAGGTGTATCGGCTTGTTGCGGAAAAAACCGCAGGCCAATCTGTCGTCATCCGAACGCTGGACATCGGCGGAGACAAGCAGTTGGACTATTTTGAATTGCCTGAAGAAGATAATCCATTCCTCGGATATCGTGCCATTCGCATAAGCCTGGACCGTAGAGACCTGTTCAAAACGCAGCTTACGGCCATTTTGCGTGCCAGCGCTGCCGGCAACGTCAAGGTCATGTATCCGATGATCTCTTCCGTGGAAGAACTCAGACAAGCCAATGCGATTTTGCGCGAAGCGATGCATGATCTGGATGAGCGCGGATTGCCTTACGATCCGCATATTCAGGTCGGCATCATGATCGAGGTGCCGGCCGCCGTCATGATTGCCGACTTGCTGGCAGAGGAAGCGGACTTTTTCAGCATCGGCACGAACGACCTGGTACAGTATGTCCTCGCCGTTGACCGCATGAACGAACAGATTGCCCACATGTACCATCCGTATCATCCTGCGGTGCTGCGGATGCTGCGCACAACGGCGGAAGCGGCGCACCGTGCGGGAATCGGAATCAGCGTCTGCGGCGAAATGGCGGGAGACGAGCGGTCCATACCGCTCTGGCTGGAGCTTGGCATTTTCAATTTGAGCATGTCGCCCCAGTCTCTCCTGCGGGTCAAACACCGGGCCCTGAACACGACGGCTAGCACAGCGAAAGAAACGGCGAGAGCATGTTTCGGCCTTCGCACTAGCGAAGAGATCGAGGAGAGACTGCAAGCCTTCAATAACGCCAATTGCAGTCCTGACGAACAAAACGATTCGAATGCATCGTAAAAACGACGAGCACCCAACCCGATTTAGCCAAACCGGGTTGGGTGCTCGTTCATTTATTGGCCGCCATCCATAAAACGCCTTTTAACGGGCAAAAGGAGCGGTCCGGCCTGTTTGGCATATGCGTTTTCAGACGGTCAACCAAGTTGCGATGTCATTATTGGTTATTCGCGAGCGCATCGCAGAACGCTTTGCCATAGGGAGGCAGGTCGGGAGGACGGCGGGCCGAGATGATATGGCCATCTACGACTACCGCCTCATCCTTCCAGATCGCTCCGGCATTTTCCATGTCGTCCCGAATGCCTGGCGTAGAGGTTACCGTAACGCCTTCCAAAATTTTGGCTGAGATCAGTACCCAGCCCGCATGGCAGATTTGACCGATGGGTTTGCGGTCGGCATGCATTTCGCGGACCAGCTCAAGCACCTTCGGATATCGGCGCAGCTTGTCCGGCGCCCATCCCCCGGGAACGAGAATGCCGTCATATTGCGAGCTTTCCAGTTCGTCGAAGCTGTATTCGGCCTCGGCTGGAACGCCGTATTTTCCAATGTAGGTTTTTCCTTTTTTTTCGCCGGCCAGATGCACTTCCGCACCTTCCTCACGAACCCGATGGACCGGGTACCATAGCTCCAAATCCTCGAATTCTTCATCGACAAGGGCGATAACTTTCTTACCGGTTAATCTCATGATCATCTCTCCTTTATTGAACGTGTTCACCATCGCGATTTATTGTAACAAATTTTGTGGACGGCTTCACGGTCAGCATTTTCGTCGGTACAACGATTCGTGTCGATGTATGCTTTCCTCATAAGGTACCATCTTCTGGGGATGGTGGTAATTTGTTTAATTTGTGGTTTTGGGCAGGATTTGCGCCGAAAAAGGTCGAATGAACTATTCATGAGCAAAGAACGAATGAGGTGATGGATGTGCGCAAATCATGCAAGTGCGGACATGTAATGGAATTGGAAATGAGAACGGTAGTATATGCCAAAAAGGTGGAAATTCGCAACGTGCCTGTATTCGCATGCACGGATTGCGTTACATACGAGGTTCTTCAGCCGGTAAAGCCGGACCTTAAGGAATGTATCAGCAAATTGGGAGATCATCCCGTGCAGCAAGACGTATCTTTCGGTAAACAGAACGAACTCGCCGACCTTTTTCACGAAATGCTTCAGTCGTGGCCGGACGCGTCGGATCGGGAGATGGAAGAGCGCATGCAGCAAGCCGTTCAGGAACGCATCAACCTGCTCCTGGATATATTGAACTATGCCCAAAAATCCGGTGACGAGGAATGGATTCAAATGACACAGCGCAGGCTGGGACAATTGTCCGGCTTTGCATGGAGAAGTTATTTCTCGAATGCTGTTTGATTTTGACGCGTTTCATGCTTGTTTTCATGAAAATTGGCTTTTTCCTGCACTTTTTGTTAAGATATCGTAGAGTGAAAACGCTCAACATATTGGTATTCCTGATAAAGGGGGATGTATATCCAATGGCTTACATGACCAAAATGACAAGTGTTGAACAGCTTAACTCCGCACTGGGAGCTACGAATAATCAACCATTGCTTCTGTTTAAGCATAGTACTCGGTGCCCAATCAGTTCAAGAGCTTATCAGGAGATGGACCATTATCTGCAGAACCAGCCGAACGAAAATGTGGACTATGGCATCGTCTATGTTGTGGAAGATCGCCCTGTTTCCAATGAAACGGAGGCAATACTCGGGGTTAAACATGAGTCGCCGCAGGCCATTCTTGTGCAGAATGGAAAAGCGGTATGGCATACCTCCCATTCAAACATTACTTCGACTGCGCTTACAAGTGTATTAAACGGCTATTGAAGCCTATTTTAATTGATTAATGCAATAATTTGTCGTAATATAAATCTTAATGAAAATGGTATGAAAATTTACTGGTAATGGAGAGAAGTGCTGTGACGGTAACCATTTATGATGTAGCACGTGAAGCTGGCGTATCCATGGCGACAGTATCACGGGTTGTCAACAATAACCCTAATGTTAAACCTCAAACCCGCAAAAAAGTCTATGAAGCAATCGAACGCCTGGGATATCGTCCTAATGCTGTAGCCAGAGGTCTGGCGAGCAAAAAGACAACAACCGTCGGCGTTGTGATCCCTGATATTTCCAACTCCATCTTTGCCGAGATTGCCCGCGGTATCGAGGATATCGCGAATATGTATCACTACAATATCATTTTGTGTAATGCGGACAAAAAGAAGGAAAAGGAAATTCGCGTTATCAACACGCTGCTTGAGAAACAGGTGGACGGTCTGCTCTTCATGGGCGGAACCGTGACGGACGAGCATATCCAGGCGTTCCAGTCTGCCGCCGTGCCGATCGTGCTTTGCGCCACAAGCGACGAGAAGGGGGCATATCCTTCCGTGGACATCGACCATGAGGCGGCTGCATTCGATGCGGTGAATACGCTGATTCGCCATGGTCACAAGGAAATTGCCATGATCAGCGGCACGCTGCAAGACCCGGCCAACGGTTATGCCCGTTTCCAAGGGTACAAGAAGGCGCTTGAAGCTGCAGGTATGGAGTACCAGGAGGATCTGGTACGTATCGGAAATTACCGCTATGAGTCCGGCGTGGAAGCCATGAAGTACTTCCTGGGCTTGAAGAAGAGACCAACTGCGATCTTTGCCGCGACGGATGAAATGGCGATTGGTGCCATCCACAGCATTCAGGATGAAGGCTTGAAAGTACCGGATGATTTCTCGATCATTAGCGTGGACAACATCCGTATGGCCTCCATGGTTCGTCCTCAGCTGACAACGGTGGCCCAACCGATGTACGACCTGGGTGCCGTGGCGATGCGTCTTTTGACCAAGCTGATGAAGAAGGAAAACGTAGAAAATCCACGCGTGATTTTGCCGCATGAAACGATTTTGCGTTTGTCTGTCAGCCACGCTGGCTAAACGGGACGGCAAAGGGATGTCGCGTCTGGCGGACGCCGCCCGGATTAAGATGAAAGGGAAGATTTATTCCCTCTCTACATAGTATGCAGGCGAAGCTCCGGAAACGGAGCTTTTGTGCTTGACAAGAAGTAGATACGTCCGAATCTCAAGACGAGGCTTGGATCAAATGGAGGCAGGACAGAATGCGCGAAACCATCGGAATAATCGGTGCGATGAATGAAGAAGTGGAGCTTTTGCTGGCAGGCATGAAACGATCGGAGACCGTCAAGCAGACCGGGCTTACGTATGTTGCAGGCGAGTGGCTGGGGAAACAGATTGTAGTGTGCAAGTCAGGCGTAGGCAAGGTCAATGCCGCCGTGACCACACAAATTTTAATTGACCGGTTCCAGGTGGACAAAATTATATTTACGGGTGTGGCCGGAGCGGTGCATCCCGAGTTGAATATCGGCGATATCGTCATTTCTTCCGTATGCGTCCAGCATGACATGGATGTAACCGCGCTTGGGTTCGAACGCGGCGTCATCCCTTATCAGGAGACGTCGGCTTTTCCGGCCGATGAGACATTGATTGCGCTGGCGGAACAGGCATGCCTTGCACAAGGGGCACATTATCGGATCGGCAAAGTGTTGTCAGGCGACCAATTCATCGCCAGCAAGGAGACGGTAGGCAGGTTATATGCCGAAATGGATGGCGCCTGTGCCGAGATGGAAGGGGCTGCGGTTGCTCAGGTGTGTTTCATGAATCGTGTGCCGTTTGTGGTGCTGCGCGGCATGTCCGATAAGGCTGACGGTTCGGCCCATGTCAATTTTGCGGAGTTTACCGTACATTCGTCGCAACGTTCTCATCGTATTGTGGAACACATGCTCACCAATATGTAAGCGAAAGCAAAAAAATCGTAAATGCGCCCTTGATGGGAGCGAATTGTTGTAAAAAACCGCTATGACTGCATCCATGTGTCTTTCAAATGAAACATGGTTGAAAGGATAGCGGTTTTTGCATCAATACATAAACCGGTGGCGGAAACGAACGCGATCGAACTGCTGCTCGGATTCGAGAGGCACCTTATTTCCGATACGCACCATCAGGCAATTGGCCGGATGCGAACATATTTCGGGATCGTCGGTAGCGTACCAGGTCATGTCGACGGTCTGCATCAAACGCTCCATCATTTTCCGATAATCCCACACGGACAGACCGCTGCCTTTCAAATCCCAATGCCAGTAATATTCAGTCGTAAACACGATGTATCTTTCCATCTGGCCGCCCGCAAAAGCCGTAAGCAGCATTTCTTTCCCGATGCCCAGCGAGCGGTACCGATCCGCTACCTCAATAGCTCCCAATTCAATCAGATCGGCCATGCTGCCTTCAGACCAACGCTCACACTCATCGGCGTAGTGAAACGTAATATAACCCACGATCGTTTCGCGTTCACGAGCGATGATGATGCGCCCTTCGGGCAAACCTGCAATTTCGATCAACGCTTCCTGCTGCTCGGCAGGGCGTCGGAACGCATCCAGATCCGGATGAAAAGACAACGCTGCGATCCTGTCAGGAGGCAAAGGGCCTTCCACGGTAATATGGAAACCGGACTTGAAGATGGAACGCATGTGGTATTCTTTCAAATGCTCCATGGTTCATGCTCCTCTCCTCCCTACTTATAGCAAAAAATCAAAAAAATGAAAAGCCATAGACGGTCCCGGAAGCAATTTGATATAATTGCCTTGACATAAAACGTTCACAATTGGAATGCAGAATGAAGCTGCACCGATTTTGGCTACCTGACAGGGTACATGCAGAGAGTTGCTCTCTAAATAATGTAAGCGCTAACTGTAAGTTCAGTCAACACCAAGGCAAAGCGAAACACCTTTTTGAAGGAATCGAAATGTCGAGTTGAGGAGGCTGGCAAGCATGAGTCAAGCACATGGTGAGATGCTGCAAACGGTTGTGTCCGAATCCAATCTGGGTGATTACGAGGAAGCTCGAGGCCGCTTCGATTGGGAATCGGTTGAGAAACATTTTACGTGGTATACCAGCGGAAAAGTAAACATTGCGCATGAGGCGATCGACCGTCACGTGCTCGAAGGCAGAGGCGGCAGAACCGCATTGTTGTACAGCGATGCCACAAGAGAAGAGGCATACACGTTTGCCGATCTAAGCGAGCAATCGAACCGCTTCGGGAACGTTCTGCGAAAATACGGCATTGCCAAGGGAGACAGGGTTTTTATATTCATGCCCCGCAGTCCTGAACTCTACTTCAGCCTGCTCGGCATTCTGAAGGCAGGCGCCGTAGTGGGCCCGCTGTTTGAAGCGTTTATGGAAACGGCGGTCAAGGATCGCCTTGAAGACAGCGGCGCGGTTGCGATTGTGACGACGCCGGAGCTGCTCGGTCGGATCAAACGTTCCGAATTGCCTGAGCTTAAGTATGTATTCGTTGTTGGCGGCGGAGCGCAGACCGAAGATGGGCTCGTTGATTATGATGCCGAGATGTCGTCCGCTTCGGACGAGATGGAAGTGGAATGGCTGACTCGCGAGGACGGGCTATTGATTCACTATACCTCAGGTTCCACCGGTAAACCCAAAGGGGTCTATCACGTTCAAAATGCCATGATTCAGCATTATTATACCGGTAAAGTGGTATTGGACCTGCGCGACGACGATGTGTACTGGTGCACGGCTGATCCGGGGTGGGTCACAGGCACTTCTTATGGTATCTTCGCTCCGTGGCTGAACGGGGTAACCAATGTCATTCGCGGGGGCCGTTTCAGTCCGCAGGATTGGTACAGCACCATTGAGAAACGCAAAGTAAGCGTATGGTACAGTGCGCCGACTGCATTCCGTATGCTGATGGGAGCGGGAGAGGACGAAATAAAGCGGCATGATCTCAGCAGTCTGCGCCATGTGCTGTCCGTAGGAGAACCGCTTAACCCTGAAGTGGTTCGTTGGGGATGGAACGTGTACGGGCAGCGCATCCATGATACGTGGTGGATGACGGAAACCGGTGCACAGCTGATCTGCAACTATCCGGGCATGCCGATCAAACCGGGATCCATGGGACGGCCTTTGCCAGGAGTAGAGGCGGCGATCATCAACGATCAAGGCGAGGTACTCCCTCCGTATAGCATGGGGAATTTGGCCATCCGCACCCCTTGGCCATCCATGATGGCGAAGATATGGAACAATCCTGCCAAATACGAGGAATATTTCCGTTTGCCTGGATGGTATGTCTCAGGGGACTCCGCGTATATGGATGAAGACGGGTACTTCTGGTTTCAGGGGCGGATTGACGACGTCATTAATTCCTCGGGAGAGCGCATCGGTCCCTTCGAGGTCGAGAGCAAGCTGGTGGAGCATCCGGCTGTTGCCGAGGCGGGGGTTATTGGCAAACCCGACGTCATGCGAGGGGAGATCATTAAAGCTTTTGTGGCATTGCGTGAAGGCTATGAAGCTACTCCTGAGCTTAAAGAGGAGATTTACCGCTTTGTGAAAGAAGGGTTATCCGCCCACGCTGCTCCACGCGAAATTGAGTTCAAGGATAAACTGCCGAAGACCCGTTCCGGCAAAATCATGCGGCGTGTGTTGAAGGCGTGGGAGCTGGATCTTCCGGCTGGCGATCTATCCACGATTGAGGATTAGAGCAGCAGGGTTCGCTCGTCTCTCGAATGAAAGCATAAGAAATAAGCCTGTTCTGGATCACACCAGAGCAGGCTTATTTGTATGACATATAAGCCCGCCTCCAATCAAAGGAGGCGGGGCTTAACGTTTTAATGCGTTCAGGTTTCGATCAAGGCTGCAAAGAAACGGCTGCCGAAGGGCTGGATTCACCCGCATCGTTAGTCGCAGAGACCTTGAACCAACCTCCGGTTCCTTCGGCTACGCCGAAATCAAGCGATGTGCCCGAAGTGGTTCCGATTTGGTTAAACGGTGCTGATCCGGTTTCGCTGTAATATACCGTGTAGCTTTTGACCCCATCCGTCTCCGGGTTCGGAGACCATTGAATGCGAATGCCTTGGGGAAGGGCGGAAACGCCGACCTGGCCAGGCGTGCCAGGAGGCGTTGGCGCGGCCGGTTTCTCCCCTGTATTCGTTGGATCAATGACAGTACCCGGAACCTCGATCGGTTCATTATTTTCTACGTCCGGTTCGGCTGCATTGACTGCAGTGCTGACGATGGCACTCGGTGCAGACTCTTTGCCGGCTACATCGACGGCAGTGACATAGTAAGCAAAATTACCGTTTGTCGAAACGCTAAACGATCTGGATTCTCCTGTCAGGACGACTTTGCCTTGATTCTGGAATCCTCCGCCATTGGCGGATCGATACAAACGATAGCCTACAACGTCGTTCTCAGGCGTTGCGCTGAATGTGATGACCGACCCGGAAAGCCTTACATTGGATGGCGCATCAGGTGCCTTGCCGTTGTCCGTACGCGGATCGATCTTGGTCGGCATATCACTGCCGGCATCTTCAGGCAAATAGTATGCGAGCGATTCGTGACGACTCATGCGAGAAAACGCATTTTGCAGTTCTTTAATCAACTCGGAAATCGGCTTTTTCCGTTTGATGACCGTTTTTACTTTGAGCATATCCGAAGGCGTTCCGTCCCGCGGAATGTAATTCACGCCATTGTAAGTGATATATGTTGCCCGCCCAACGCCGTCATCGCTCTCTTTCGGCACGTATTTGCTGTTGAATATATCCGTCACAAATTTGTCCGTTAGAGAAGTAGGCAGCTTACCGCTGTAAGCCGATACGGTTTTGCTTACGATCCCGTCGGGTTTTTTGAACGAATCCGTCACGAATAAGTCCTTTTGGGAAGAAACCAACTCATTCATGATCTGGGTCCATAGCTGCTGCGCCCGTTTGCGTTGGGATTTGGTCTCAAGCGTATTCACAGGCTGCTTGTATCCAACCCATACACCCAAGGTGACGTCTGGCGTGTATCCTTCAAACCATACGTCTGCGTAACTTTGAGTGGATCCTGTTTTACCGACAATAGGAACGCTCTTGGTATATTTGTAATTGGAACGAACTTTGTCGGCCGTCCCTTCCGTAATGACTGTCCGCAGCATGTCGGTCATCAAATATGCCGTTTGCTCGGAAAAAGCCTGAACGGGATTGGCTTCGTGTTTGTAAACAATGTTGCCTTTGGAATCTACAATTTTGCTGATCATGTACGCATCGTTATAGACGCCATTGTTGGCAATTGCGCCGTAGGCATTGGTCAGTTCTTCGACGGTTACGCCATACTGAAGGCCGCCAAGAACACCGGTCTGCGCTTGGTAATCGCTTTTCTGGATGGTCGTGATGCCGAGCTTTTTCGAAAAAGCCCAAGCTTTATCGATTCCGACTTCTTCATTAAACAGCTTGAGTGCAGGGATGTTCAATGAATAATTCAATGCCCTGCGGGCTGTAACGAGTCCCTGATAGCGATTGTTGGCGTTTTTCGGAATATGGTATCCGGCACCGCCGTTCTTCAGGATGATCGGAGCATCGTCGATAATGGAAGCCGGCTGAACGAGACCTGCCTCCATGGCCGGCAAATATGCTGCGATCGGTTTCATCGTCGAACCTGGCTGACGTACCATCTGGGTGGCATAGTTCATCTGTTCGTCTTGGAAGCTGCGTCCTTCGATCATGCCGAGAATGGCCCCGGTTTTGTGATCGATCAGCATGGCCGCTGTTTGTTCTTTGCCTTTGGTAGGATCTTCGGCAGAGAAGTTGCTATCATCCTCGGCGATCGACCTCATCGTTTTGTACACATTTTTGTTGATGGTCGTATAGATGCGATATCCGCCAGTGCGCAATTGCTGCTGTGCTTCCTCCAACAATGTGCTGTTGTCCTTATCGGCGGTATTTCCATCCGTGTCCTTGCCGGTTGAGTTATTCGTTTTGTCTTTTTCCGTATTCAGATCCATGAGGATCTGCGCAGCCTGCCGCTCCGTTTCCATCATAAGGTAAGGATAAGTGTTGTAAGCTTTTACGGTTTTTGGTGCAAGCGAACTTTTGATATCGAAAGCAAGGGCTTCATCGTATTCCGACGTATTGATTTTGCCGAGTTCAAGCATGCGGCGCAGCACGAGGTGCTGACGATTGATTGCGCGCTCGAAGTTTTCCTCTACAAAATCGCCTTTTCCGTTAAAGGCAGAGTAAGAGGAGGGTAACTGCGGCAAACCTGCAAGATAAGCGGCTTGTGCCGTATTCAGTTTCTCCAAATCATTGATGTTGAACAATCCTTTTGCGGCCGCTTTGATCCCGTAGACGTTATAGCCGCTAGACCCGTTACCGAAAGGAACCTTATTCAGATACGCGGTCATGATTTGGTTTTTGGTCATAAACCGTTCAAGCCGCAGAGAGAGCAGAATTTCTTTGACTTTGCGGTCCTCGGTTCGGTCCAAATTGAGGAATACACGCCGGGCCAGCTGTTGGGTCAGGGTGCTTCCGCCGGTTTGAACGGATTCGTTCAAAACCTTCTGTTTCACTGCGCGCAGCGTTCCGCTCATGTCTACGCCGCTATGTTCGTAAAAATGATTGTCTTCAATGGCAATGACGGCGTCGATGACCTTTTGCGGAATCTGGTCAAAGGTGACCGGGCGCCGATCTTCTTCGGTTCGCAACTGGCCGATCGGGCTTCCATCGGCGAAGTAAGCAAAGCCTGTAATGGAGTTTTCGCTGACTTTTTGCTCGATCAGGGCTCTTGAACGAACGGGTTCATCTTTAACGATGGAACTGACGTACCCCATCAAGGCACCGCCAACGAATAGCACGCCCATGAATCCCAGGATAACCATCCATTTGACAACGCTGCCGAGTTTGCGGATAAAGCTCCGCTTGCGGACAGGCTGCTCGTCGGGCTTGTTTTTATTTGCATCAACCATTCAGTGTCTTCCTCCTTTTAACGACACTTATTATAGCATAAAAAGGAGGCTTTGCATGCGTGAGAAATACAAGCAATCGACGAAAATTGCCAATTTCTTGGGGGAATGACTGAATAAGTTGTCATCGAGACGAAGTCGTTCGATTAGTATATGTAAGTTGTGGGGGAATATAGGCTTAGCATGGAAGCAAAAAAACAGCTGCCGAGAAATTTCTCAGGCAGCTGTTTGGGGTAAAGCAGGATTGAAAAACAACGATTAACGGTTGTAGAACTCGACGATTTGTTTTTCGTCGATGTCTTGGGAAAGTTCCGCGCGTTCTGGCAGGCGGATGTATTTTCCTTCAACAGCTGTGTCGTTGAATTCCAGGTATGCCGGAAGATGCGTACGGTTTTCCAGAGCTTCCTTCACGGAAGACAAACCGCGGCTTCTTTCACGCAGGCCGATTACGTCGCCAGTGCTTACTTGGTAAGAAGCGATGTCGACTTTTTTGCCGTTTACAGTAACGTGACCGTGGGATACCAACTGACGTGCACCTGCACGGGAGTTAGCGAATCCAAGGCGGTATACCAGGTTGTCAAGGCGGCTCTCGAGCAAGAACATGAAGTTTTCACCCGCGATTCCTTGCATTTTTTGCGCTCTAGCAAACAGAGTGCGGAATTGTTTTTCGCCCAGGCCGTACATGTGGCGAAGTTTTTGTTTTTCTTGCAACTGCATACCGTAGTTGCTCATTTTTCTGCGTTGGTTAGGACCGTGCTGACCCGGAGGGAAAGGACGTTTCAATTCTTTGCCAGTTCCGCTCAAGGAAATGCCGAGACGACGGCTCAATTTAAATTTAGGACCAGTGTAACGTGCCATGTGTAAAGTAGCTCCTTTTTAATTAAAATTCAATAGTTAGGGCTCTGTTTGCGCTTCGTTTTGTTGTTGCGGGCAAGCCTCGCAAGCATCAATCAGGAAAGTTCAGCCGCTGTCCTGAAAGCAACAAAACAAATGAGGGTGACACAACCGGTAATGCCCAAATTTAAAGACCCATTAGCAGTCTTCATCAACAATATATTCTACAGTTTGGATGAAAGGAAGTCAAGAGCAAGGCAAAGATAGAAAAACGTCTAATTTTGTCGATAGGTCGTTGGGCCTAAAAAAATGGGACGATTTTATGAAATATGGATGCAAAAACCCTTTAAAGAGAGTAGAATAAAGTGTATCTTAACTTTAAAGGATTGCGTAAAACAAACGTTATTCCATACCTTTTGCAGATTTGCGATAGGGTCTGCAGATTCATGCATCTTCAGATGCAAAAACGGTGCAAAGGAGCGCCTGACATGTTGGAACATCTAGGAAGGTTGCCAAAGAGCGTCAATTCGCTTAACTCGACCGAAACGTTATTTTCCAAAAAATCACATGAAGAGCATACGCTCTGGATGCAGCATATGGACATCACACCTTTTGACTTCTCCTATCTTGACACGTTGCTGCAACAAGCCTTTGCCGATTGGCAGGTACAGCGTTTAACGGACTTTGGCCGTTCGCAAACGAAGTATTCTGTCTGGAATGCCGAAGGCATATGCGTCGCTCCAACTGGACAGGAGAGTATCGGGGCTGTCGTGCAATTGGTTTCGGAATGTCTGGATTCCGGACAGCCGCGAATCGCTCGAAACTTGGGCGCTCATGGCCAATATGCGATGCTTGCAGAGCCGTTGTACTCGAGAATCAATCAAGACTTGTTTGCTGTCTTCACGGCCTTGATTCACGAACCTGATCGATATGAAACGTCTGAAGCTGTAGTTCGATCTGAGGCGGCGCACTTTCGTACTTGCTTCTACCGAAGATTTGAATACATATTTATGACGGATCTGTTGAAAGCCCATGAACAAACGGCACGCGAGGAACATCGCAGATCAATTCTGTTTCAGATCATTCAACGGTTGAATGACAAGATGAATGCCGATGCGATTTTGGACAAGGTGTTTGAAAGCATCGATTACTTGTACCCGGCCACCCGGATGAATTTGTACATGTCGCAGGATCAGAAAAGCCCCCATTCCCGGATCAAGCCGTTATTGGTTCGCGAACGAGGAAATGACATTTGCGTGCGCTCCTTTAAAGAGGGGAAGATGATCGTACTCCGTTCAGAACAACCGGGAAATCGCATTGCCGAGGTGGCTTTTCCTCTTAAGGGAAACCAGGGAGTATATGGGGTATTCCACATGGAAATGAACGAGGAAACGATCGAGGAGTCCGATCTGCAGCTGGTGTCCATGATGGCTGACACAACGGGAACGGCATTTGAAAATGCCAAATTGCATGAACAGTCGAACATGCTCGTTCAGGAGCTGCGCCTGATGAATGACCTGACACAGCGATTGAACAAAAGTTTGCAGCTCATGGAAATATTCGATTTTTCGGTCCAGGAGCTGTTAGCCATTTTTCAAGCCGAATGGTGCTGCATCCTGCAGTTAAAGGAGGATACAGACCAATTTGAGGTCATGTCTTCGAATATACCCGATTTCGCCCATAAAACGTTTCCTCTGGATTATGGATTTGCCGGATTGCTGCGCCAAACCGAGGAACCGATCATTCTTTCCAACTATGCCGAGTACGGGCAATTGACTTCCGTGTTTATGGAGGTTACCCATTCGCTTTCGCTCATGGCTGCGCCCGTAAGAGTGAATGGTGTGGTGAAAAGCTTTATTTTGCTGTCCCACAGGCGCGAGCATTATTTTTCGTATGACAACTATCGGCTGCTTCAAATGTTGTCCATTCATATCGGACTGGCCCTTTCGAATGCTACGCTGCACGCCGAGGTGCGGCGACTTGCCAATCTGGACATGTTGACGGGGTTATACGTCAGGCATTATCTGGATAATATTATCCATGAACGCCAGGCTCACGAATTTTGCGGTTCTTTGATCGTGGTGGACATAGACCAATTCAAGCAGGTGAACGACACATTTGGGCACCAAACCGGAGACCAGGTGCTGAAGCAGGTCAGCGATATCGTGACAAGTTCGGCTCGCCCCGAGGATGTATGCGCGAGGTGGGGGGGCGAGGAGCTGGCCATTTACATGCCGCAGGTCGGGATACATCAGGCTCGGCATTATGCGGAAACCATCCGTAGAAGAGTGGCGGAAGAAACAAGGCCGCTTGTGACAGTGTCCAGCGGGATTGCCGAATGGAATTGCATGGATGATAAGGTGACGGTGGAATCGTTGTTTTACCGCGCAGACATGGCCCTGTATGAAGCAAAAAACGGGGGACGCAATCGCATCGTGCTCGAAAAACAGGAGATCAACCGATAAAAAGAGGACATTCCGTTTGCGGGATGGTCCTCTTTTTGCGATGGTGATGGGGACATACCCCTTACATACTGACAGAGTATAAGGCGAATCCCACGGGGCAGGCTATGAAAAACGGTTGCCCGAAAGGTGGAATTCGAGATGTGGATGTGGATAAGACGTCATATGCCGACTTCATTTTTGCTGATCGTCTTGGCGTTATGTATGGGGGGGTGTGGAATGTTCCAGAAGGAGCAAACTCCTGAGGAAGTATTTTCGCGTGCGGTTTCCGGCATTGCTGGAAAGGAAAGATTGGTTTTTGAAGGAGAGGCCGGATTACGCAGGGAGAACAGCGCCCGGTTCGAGAATCAGTTCAAATTTGAAGGTAAGCTGGAGGACCATGATCGCCTGACGCTGCAAACGAGAGTGCCCGGAACGATAGCGGCTGCCGGAAAGGAATCCGGCATTGCTCCTCTGAATGGGAAGCCTTTGAATGGGAAGCAGGGAGGGTTTAGTGTTTCTTTTGAGCGAAACGGTGGAAAATGGCAGGCTTTATCTGCTGAGCATGAACCGCTGCGCGGATCTTTGTCCCGTTTCAATCCGATTGCCCAATTGGAGAACATTGATCGCATGAACAAAACCATCCATTCGGAATATGGATCAGGTCGTCGCACGCGGATTTTGCGGATTGAACTGGCCCCGAAAGACGCAAAGGCCTGGGCCGTCGCCCAACTGAACGGCGAGATGGAAGCCATACGGGCGGAGTACCTGCATAAAGCGGCTGCAAGCGGGGGGAAGGATCGTCCAGCAATGGAGAAAGAATTGGACAAGGTTTGGAAACAAGGAGAGGACAGGTTGGTGCAGATGACGCAAAACGCTGAGGTGCAGACCGTGTATCATCTTACCGTAGACCGAAGAAACAGTTTGCCGCTGCGATTATCGTCCGAAAGCAAAGTGAGTCTTGAGGAAGACGGCGTCAAGAAAAGTCAGGAAGCGCTTGTGACGGACGTTAACTTCAAGTCCTATAACTAAGAAGCTGCAAGGAATTAGAGGTGATTTATTTCGTCGTAGTCCCTGGGAGGCCGAAAACGGGAATTGAGCACTGCCTGCTGACGGGAACGCTGTAGCGTGCTACAATAGTTAACGTAATTTACCGTTGTTCAATTCAAAGAATGGCGGATGACAGGAGGATGTTACGACATGAAGGATCCAAGAATTCAGAAACTCGCAGCAAACCTCGTCGGCTACTCGGTAGACGTGCAGCCTGGGGAGAACGTGCTTGTTGAGATGATTGGAACGGAACGGGATTTGATGAACGCCATCATTGAAGAGGTAGGCAAAAAAGGCGGAAACGTCTTTGTGCAGTTGACCGATCGAACGGTGCAGCGCGCTATGCTCAAAAACGCAACCGAAGACATGATGAAAACGTGGGCGGAAATCGATCTGAACCGGATGAAGCAGATGGATTGCTACATCGGCATTCGCGCCGGGGAAAACGTAAACGACCTGTCCGATGTGCCGGAAGACAAAATGAAGATGTACAATGCGCTGTATTCCCACCCGGTACATAGCGAACAACGTGTAAAACATACCAAATGGGTGGTGCTGCGTTATCCGAATGCAAGCATGGCTCAACTCGCAAACACAAGCACGGAAGCCTTCGAAGATTTTTACTTCGACGTCTGCAATCTGGATTACGCCAAAATGGACAAAGCGCAGGATGCTCTCGCGGATCTCATGAACCGTACGGACAAAGTCCGCATTACCGGACCTGGTACGGATTTGAGCTTCTCCATCAAAAACATTGGCGCCGTGAAATGCTCGGGCCAAAAAAACATTCCGGATGGCGAGGTTTACAGCGCACCTGTGCGCGATTCCGTCAATGGTACAATCAGCTACAATGCAGCCACGCTGTATAACGGCATTACGTTCGAAAACATCAAATTCACCTTCAAAGACGGGAAAATCGTTGAAGCGACAAGCAATGATACGAAACGTTTGAACGAAATCCTTGACTCCGACGAAGGCGCGCGCCACATCGGCGAGTTCGCGATCGGATTCAACCCATACATCCTGCATCCGATGAAGGACATCCTGTTCGACGAAAAAATTGCGGGCAGCCTGCACTTCACCCCAGGGCAAGCCTATGAGGAAACCGATAACGGCAACCGTTCGTCGATCCACTGGGATCTCGTATTGATCCAACGTCCGGATTACGGCGGTGGCGAAATTTATTTTGACGATGTATTGATTCGCAAAGACGGCATTTTCGTTGTTCCTGAGCTTGAATGCCTTAATCCAGATCAATTGAAGTAATCCTTGCCATTTTGCTGTTGCTAGGAAAGCGGATTCACGGTATCATGAAGGGGTAATTCATAGATGATACCATTTAGTGAAAAGACGGAGGGATTCCTATGTCGAGTAATAACGCTGCGGTAGTGGAAATTGCTCAAACAGCAGGCAAGTTTACATCTTCAATCGTATTGCATTCGGACAACAAGTATATCGACGTCAAAAGCATTCTGGGTTTGTTCACAACGTTGGTGAGCACGCACAGCTATGAGCTGCACGTTCATGGCCCGGATGAGGATGAAGCCAAAAAAGCGATGGCGGAAGTGTTTGCCAAGCACGGCCTCAATGTAACGATCGCGTCCGAGTAATGGTTCGGGAAGCATCTCTGCCTAACGTGGCGGAGGTGCTTCTTTGCGTTGTTCCCGAGACGTATGGATCTCTCCGATTTCCATAAATACGCCTATAGGGTATTATTTCATCGAACTGGACTCGGATTAGGTGGTTATTTTGGTCAAGTTCTTGTATTAGCTTCTGATTTCGTCTAATATTAGGGGTAGAACGTCTTTACGCGATTTTTGGGACATAGGGGGGGAAATGCATGACTTCATCTGATCTGCAGGAACAGCTGAATATGAAAGCGATCAGTCTTCTTCAAGAAGATGCAGATAAAATACAGAAGCTTATTGAAGTACAGATGGAGAATCTGGCTACCCGCTACTGCCCTCTCTACGAGGAAGTACTGGATACACAGATGTATGGGTTCTCCAAGGAAGTGGATTTTGCTGTTCGCGCAGGGCTTCTCCCGGAAAGTTCGGGTAAGCAGATGGTCAGTGCCCTTGAGCGGAATCTGGCTATTTTATATGAGGCTTTGAACAAGAAGAATGAGCAATAGCCTGCCTTCGCGCGGGTCCGAATAGAAGGCATGCAGCGGCTATGCATGCTTTTTTTGTGTGCGGATTCCGGGAGAATCGGCAGACCGCTGCCAAAGCAAAGAGGAGCTGTCTCATAGGTCAAAACAGAATGACCAGGGACAGCTCCTCTTTGTTGTGTTAATGGACTAGACAAGAAAGAACGATACACCGAGAATGGCATAGACAACCAGCAGCAGCAAGCCTTCGTACCAGTTGGTCGAGCCGTCCTGCGTGATGGATTTTGCGATAAATACGGACACCCCGATGGCGACCAACTCAATCGTTGTAAATACGATATCCATCGTGTCCCCGATAAAGTAGCTGACAAAGATAAGCACGGGTGCCACGAACAGGGCAATTTGCAGGCTGCTGCCCACCGCGATTTCCACGGCGGCACCAATCTTGTTTTTCATGGCAAGCATGACGGCCGCGCTATGTTCGGCTGCATTGCCGATAATGGCCACAAGGAAGGCACCCACAAAGAGCTCGCTCAATCCGAATTGTTCCGTAAACACCTCAAGCGTGCCGACAAGCCATTCGCTGACAAAAGCAACCATGACGGTAGCGAGCACAAGGTACAGGATAGATCTGCTTTTGGACCATACCGGCGCATGTTCATGCGGCAGTTCCTCGTCTTCGTCTTCCGTCACATCGGCAAGATACGTTTTGTGCGTCACCATGGAGAACAAGAGCCAGGCAATGTAAGCCAGAATGAGCAAGCCTGCCACGACCAGGCTAAGTGTGTCGGTATCCTTTTGCGTAATGGAATGGGTGTTCAGAAAGACGGCGGGAATAAACAGCGCGATGATAGCCACAATCATCAGTGAACCGTTAAGGCCTGCCAGTGAAACGTTATAATTTTGGATTTTGAACTTGAGGCCGCCGGCAAAGATGCTTAATCCAAGCACGAGCAACAGGTTTCCGATGATGGAGCCTGTCAGGCTGGCCTTGACCATGTCGAACAATCCCTCTTTAACGAGAAATATGGCGATGATCAGCTCGGCCGCGTTGCCAAAGGTGGCATTCAAAAATCCGCCCAGCCGTTGTCCGGCATAATGTGCAACGGATTCGGTAGCCTTGCCCAGAAATCCGGCAACGAAAATGACCGAAAGGGCCGAGACTACAAATTGCAGGACCGGATTCCAGTTCGCATAATGTGCAATGGCGCTGAGTACGAAGGTTACGATCAGCAAGGTTGATGAAATCCGTTTTTTCACAAGCTAACACCTCGGCATTATGTATTTATTTCAATTTGAAATGGAAAAGCATATGAGAATATTTTTATAACTCAATATACCCAAATCATCCTGGATTGTAAACGCCGCAAATGACTTTCATTTGCTTTTTGGTATGGAAACCGGATAAAATACGAGTAACGAAGTGAAGGAGGATGTGGCATGGCAGAACAACTTCAACTGGATGGCGGAAATATCCGGATTGCGGATGACGTCGTGGCGAAAATTGCCGGAATGGCTGCGCTCGAGACGCCCGGAATTGCCGCAATGTCTGGAGGATTGTCGGAGGGCTGGGCCAAGCGCCTCAGCGGTAAAAACGTACAGAAAGGCGTGGGCGTTGAGGTCGGCCAGCTGGAAGCAGCCATTGATCTGCGCATCATCGTCCTGTACGAGACCCCGATTCATGAAGTATCCCGCATGCTTCAGCAAAACGTAAGGGAAGCGGTTGAAAGCATGACCGGATTGCGTGTTGTTGAAGTCAACGTCAAGGTCGAAGGCGTTTCTTTCAAAGGTGACGACGTATAATCATCCATATGCGGTAAGAAAAAAGACTTCACATCCCAAGGGATGTGAAGTCTTTTTTCGATTATCCATTCACCGATTAACGAACGCGACGAATGGCCTGGCGGGAACGTACCGCCGGAGAAGTGCGTGTTTGGGTTTGAATCGTGACGGACTTCGTTTTTTCTTCCTTGATGACATCCAGGTTGTTGGTGCGTGAAATACTCAGCAAAATGCCCATGGCCACCATCATAATGAAGAGGGAAGTACCGCCATAACTGATAAACGGAAGGGTAACTCCCGTCACCGGAATCGTTTGAGTCACGCCACCGATATTAATGAAGGCCTGGATGGCGATCAATCCCATGATGCCGATGCCGACGAGCGTTCCGAACGGATCGGGGCAACGTAGGGAGACGATGATGCCTCGCCATATGAAGTACAGATAGACGAGCAGGAAGAGCATGCTTCCCAAAAAACCGAGCTCTTCGCCAATGACCGAAAAAATAAAGTCATTGTATGCATTGGGCAAGTAATGCAATTTAATGGTGCCTTGCCCGATTCCGGAACCCGTAAAGCCGCCGTCCCCGATCGCGACTAACGAGCGATAGAGGTTATAGCTGCTTCCGTTCGGGTCAGACATCGGATCGAGGAACGCTTGAAACCGTCCAACCTTGTAATTCGACTTTGACGCGTCTGCAGCGTCCGTGGTGGAGGCTGCGTTGTCCGAGGGGGATAAGGTTGAAAGGAGAGCGTTTCCTCCAAAAGCCAGCGCAGCCCCAAGCACCACCAGCAGAATGGATCCCATGATGTGTTTCATGTTGGCTCCCCCTGCATAAATGACCAATCCGCAAGTGGCGACCAAAATAAAAGTCGTGCCGAAGTCAGGCTGAAGCATAATCAACCCGGCTACGAATCCCACAATAATCAGGACGGGAAGATACCCTGTCTTCAAATCCCTGAACCGCTCGCCTTTTTTGGTAATTAGCGCGGACAGGTACAGAATAATGGCAATCTTCGCGAACTCGGCAGGCTGCACGCTGAATCCGAAAATGTGGATCCAGCTTCTCGCCCCGTTAAGCACCTTGCCCATAATCAGGACCAGCAGGAGCATAACCGTTGTAAACAGGAAAAAGGGTGCATACAGCTTCTTATACTTGTTGAAACGAATGTTCATGGCAAAGAACATGCCAAACAGGCCGATAACCGCCCACATCAGTTGTTTTTTCGTGAAGTAAAGGGCATCATTGTGATAATCCGCGTTAGCAATTGCAATGCTGGAACTGGAGCTGAATACCATCACCAGTCCAAAGCCCACCAACAATAGAGTGAGGATCAGCAGTTGAAAATCCGGCGTGCCTCTCTTCGTTCTCTTCTGGGCCGTTTGTTGTTTCATCGTATGGTCCCAGCCTATGCCTGAAGCAGTTCTAACAGCTGCTGCAGTTTTTGGTTCGCCAGCTTCACGACTGGCTGCGGAACGGAAGAGTCATAGTCCAGGCCGTGCGGGAACGTTGCTTTTCCAAGATACACGGCTTCTACCGCCAGAATGCTGTCCGGTTTTTCCAATTTGCCGTCAACAACGCGGGTGTTGATTCGTACGAAATATTCCGATTTGGTGGATTCGTCTTCAATTTTGTAGTCATATGTAGCCCGGTAATATTCCCATTGCCATCGAATAAATCCGACTTTCTCGGCGCTTTCATCCAGGTATGCCAAGTCGCTTTTCAAGCCATCTAAGCCTGTATTTTTAAAAATCATAAGCGTCTGCTCCTCCTCACAAGCTTCCGAGTGTATTTTCTCGTGCATTCTCTCATTCATGATAGTATGTTTCCCCTTCCCGTGCAAGCTTTCGAACACCGTTTCGTATCGGATTTCTTCCAATTCTGCTACAATATACAGCAATAGGTTTGCCAAGGTTGTTGCGGGCCTGATAGAAGCTCTGCTCAAGAAAGAAAGGATGGGAGAAATGACAAACAAAATATGGTGGGAGGATCTGCAGATCCATATGGTGGAATGGCGCCGTCACCTTCACCGTAATCCTGAGGTTTCCTTTCATGAGGAGAAGACGTCGACCTTCATCGCGGACATGCTGGAAAGCTTCGGCATTGAAGTGCAGCGCCATGTGGGCGGACATGGCGTCATCGGCATTCTGCGCGGGGAACAGCCCGGGCCGGTCGTCATGCTTCGTGCCGACATGGACGCGCTCCCGATTCAGGATGAAAAAGACGTGGAATACGCTTCGCAATCGGCGGGGGCCATGCATGCCTGCGGTCATGACGGCCATGTCTCGATCCTGCTGGGAACGGCACTGTATTTCAGTCGCCATCGGTCCGACATTCGGGGCGAAATCCGTTTTTTGTTTCAGCCTGCGGAGGAGCTTCTTCCCGGCGGAGCAGTCAAAGTCATCGCCGACGGTGCGCTTGAAGGTGTGGACGTCATCTATGGCATTCATCTCTGGACACCGCTTCCGGTGGGCGTGGCAGCCAGCAAGGAAGGACCGATGATGGCTGCGGCGGACGATTTCTACGTCACGCTTACAGGTAAAGGCGGGCATGGAGGCATGCCGCAATCGACGGTGGACAGCGTGGTCGCCGGTTCGGCGCTGGTCATGCAGCTGCAAACGGTAGTCAGCCGGTCCGTGGACCCGCTCTGTCCGGCTGTGCTGACCATTGGCACGATGCAAGCCGGTTCGGCTCAAAATGTCATTGCCGAATCCTGCAAACTAAGCGGGACGATCCGGACGTTTGACGAGGCGACCCGGGCATCGATGAAGGAGAGGGTACATACGGTCGTTGCCCAGACAGGCGCGGCTTATGGCGCGCAAACCGATGTGAATTACATCATGGGTTATCCGCCTGTGGTGAACGACAAAACGGAATCGGAGCGTTTTTTCCGTGAAGCCGTTCAGGTATTCGGTGAAAGCAACGTCCAGACAACGCCGATGCTGATGCCTGCGGAGGATTTTGCGTATTATTTGCAGCAGGTTCCCGGCTGTTTCATGTTTGTGGGGGCAGGCAATCCGGAGAAAGGGGCCGTGTATCCCCATCATCATCCGAAGTTTGACTTCGATGAAGACGCGATGCAGCTTGGCGTTCAGTTGTTCATTGCGATGGCCAAGGGGTATGCTTCGTCTTTCGAATGATTTTTCCAGTATTGGGCACTCTATTCCTAAGGAATAGGGTGTTTTTTTTATTTGTAGCGTCGACCGGAATTTCTTCGACGTGTTGAAAAGGATGAATTCGGGTCAATGTGATATTCATAGGAGGAAAGCATGGAAACGACAGGGGCTTGCATCGTGCAGCGGGACTTTACGATTTTGCTGGAAACGGATCACCCTGGCAGCGAGCAGGCGAGGTCGCAGCTGGCGGCTTACGCAGAGTTGATCAAGACGCCGTCTGCATGGCATACGTATCGGATCACGTCTTTATCGCTATGGAACGCTGCGGCCACGGGATGGAATGCAGATGGAATCATGGCAAGCCTGAACCAGCATTCGCGCTGGGACATGCCCGCATTCTTGGCGGAGTTTATTCGCAGAACGATGAACCAATATGGCAGGCTGCAGTTGCACGCAAGCGAGGAATCGCAGCAGTTGCGGCTGGTCGGTGATGAAGAACTGCTCGACGAGTTGGCCGAAGCTCGTTCCTTATCCGCTTTTGGCCTGAAGCGCTCAAGCCGTGCGGAATTCGTGCTGGGCGGCGAGCATCGGGGCCTGCTGAAGCAGGAGCTGACACGACTTGGATATCCCGTGCTGGATTACGCCGGATATCGGGAGGGAACGCCGTTGTCCATTGGATGGCGTGCTGGTGCATTTTCGTTGCGTCCCTATCAAAAGGAAGCGGTCGAAGCTTTTGGCGGAAGCGACGCCATGAACGGAAGCGGACTGCTGGTGCTGCCCTGCGGGGCAGGCAAAACCGTCATTGGCATGGCCGTATTGCAGCGGCTGCAATGCGAATGCCTCATTTTGACGTCCAACACGACGTCGGTTCGTCAGTGGATTGCTGAATGGTTGGATAAAACGGAGCTTGCTCCCGAACAGATCGGGGAGTATTCCGGTCAGAAAAAGCAGATAAGACCGGTTACGGTTGCGACGTACCAAATTTTGACCCACCGCAAATCGAAACAAGCGGAATTTTCCCATATCCGATTGCTCAGCGAACGGAAATGGGGGCTGATCATTTATGATGAAGTACATCTGCTGCCTGCCCCTGTATTCAGGGCCACTGCCGATATCCAGACCACGCGGAGGCTTGGGCTGACGGCTACGCTGGTTCGCGAGGACGGCCGTGAGCAGGATGTATTTTCATTGATCGGTCCCAAACTGTACGATATGCCTTGGAAGAAGCTGGAGCATCAAGGTTGGATTGCTAACGTGCAGTGTCAGGAAATCCGCGTCCCATTATCCCCTCAATGGAGATCGAAATACGATCGGGCAGGCAGCAAACACCAGTTCCGTATCGCTGCCGAAAATCCGGCCAAGGCCAAGGTCGTTCGCAGGCTGCTCGATACTCACGCAGAGCTTCCGGCGCTAGTGATTGGTCAGTATTTGGATCAGCTCGAGGGGATTGCCCGGGAAATTAACGCCCCCCTGATTTCGGGTCAAATGTCGCAACCGGAGAGAAACAAGTGGTTTTCGGCTTTTCGGCGCGGTGAAATAAAAACGATTGTTGTTTCGAAGGTCGCCAACTTTGCCGTGGATCTTCCCGATGCGGCTGTTGCCCTTGAAATATCGGGAAGCTTTGGATCCAGGCAGGAAGAAGCGCAGCGTCTCGGCCGTATTTTGCGACCAAAATCGGGCGAGAACAAAGCTTTCTTTTATACGCTTGTATCCGAGAACAGCAGGGAACAAGAATTTGCGATAAACAGACAACTGTTTCTGATTGAGCAAGGTTATGAATACACGATTAGACATGAGGATATATAGCGTTGTGAGTTCCTTGTTTTCTGAATGTTTCTGAAAAGGAGGGCGTGGTGGTTCGATGCATTTCGAAGATACATGCGGGACGAACATGGTTTCAGCATTGCCGGCAATGGAGCAGACGGTATTGGGAGCCGTTTTTTGCAAGCATGCAGGCCAACCCTTCGCGTCGGTAATGGCTGCGGCCGATTGGGCTGAAGAAGGACTTAGTCGGGCGGAGGCGAAAGCGGCGTTTGCCTCATTATGGGAGAAGGGATGGATACAGGCCGTCCGCAAAGCTTGGGGCGAATGTTTGTACTACATCCCGGCTGCCCACCTCCCTATACTCGCAGCAGCCTTTGAACGGAGAATCGGCCGCGCTTTGGAAGGTGTTCCGCCTTTCTCCTCCAACTCGGTTTCGCCGCTTCAGGGCGGGGGGGTAAGCCCTTCGCCCCATCGCGTGGGCATGGCCGTATGGCGGGAAGGGAAAACCAACATCGCTCTCGATCTGCTGCACGTGCTTGCCTGGTTCGGAAGCAAAGGTCTGCCATTGACCCGAAAGGGCACACTGCACAAAAAAGCAATAAACCAGCTTGACCGTATGACCAGCATGCGGCCGGAAGATGTGAATGGGCTGGTTTTTCAGTATAAGCATCAGGAGGTTTATCCGCGCCACGTTGCGATCATGCTGGACTTGCTGCTTTCATTGGGGCTTATTCAAAAGAACGAGGACGTGTACGCCATATCCCAAGATCGGCTGAGTTCATGGCTGGATTTGCCCTGGAGCGCGATGCACAGGAAGATCTATGGGCTGTGCGCGGACAAGTATGCTGCAATGAATCCCGTCATGCAGCATGTGCAGTATCGCCTGCTGTTGCTCGCGCCGCGCAAAGACCAATGGTTTGGTTTGCGGCAGGTACTGCCGTTCATCCGTGAATGGCGCGATGCTGCTGCTCCCCATGAACGTGAACATGAACATGCCAAAACCGTTTCGATTTCGGTTGATCCGGGGTGGCAACCCGAATGGGACCATGTATTCCCCCGAATTCTGGGGTGGTTGGGGGCATTGGCGGGTTGGGGCTTTGGCGAAATCGGCCAAGACGCTGCGGAAGGGATCGTGTTTCGCTGGCTTGTTGATCCCCATTCGCTGTTGTATGGAACGGAGAGGGAGGATGGGACACAGGACGCGCGGTTGCCTCGTATCATTATTCAACCTGATTTCGAGTTGCTCGTTCCTAGCGAGGCAGCCCCTTCCGTGCATTGGGTGGCAGAGTGCTGTGCCGAATTGGTTCATCGCGATCGCCTTAGCGTATATCGTTTAAGCCGAGAGAGCTTTGCCAAAGCTGCGCACTTTGGAACATCGGCGGAAGAGGTTATCCGCTGCCTCGCGCTAAATGCGATGGAGGAGCTTCATCCCCACATCCAACTTGCTCTTGAAGAATGGGGAGGGGGCCATCCGTCGGAAAGGCTAGGCGGCGCGCTGCTCATGAAGCATGAGGTGCCAAAGGCGGATATGGGCGTTGTTTACGGCGAGAATCCGGTCGAAGGCGGCCACGAGAAGGAAAAGTCCGACCGGATTGCGTTTCGCGACCACCTTGGTGATGGGCTTGTCGAGTCCAACCGCGGATGGCTTCGTCTTGAATCCGTCCCCTTCCGGAATCAAAAGGAGGATATACTGCCGGATTTGGACCGGGTGCCGGACGTGTGGCACAACGACTGGAGGCGGTATCATCTATCCACGGCTCGCCAAATCGCGGCCCAAGCCATTGAGTGGCAGACAAAACTGGTCATGAAGATGAAGGATGAGCTAGTTTTCGTGATTCCCGAAAAGATCCATGGCCATGAATCATGGACGTTGACCGGATGGAACGTATCTGCGCCTGACGGCAAAGTCATACGCGAAAACTTCTCGCCCTGCGATTGGGAAGAAATGCGCATCCTCGTACCTGAGATGTAGTTCCCCGCATCGAATGGTGAAAATGAGCTGCGTCCATGCTTCCCATGCGGCGTTTTCGATTTGGGCGTCGTTGTTGCGCCCTGTTTTCTAAATGCAGGAAAAACTCTTCTTAACCCATCAGGGATATGCTATGATAAAGTAGTCTACGTTACGTAGAACTTTATATATAGATAGGGATGATTTCATGAGCGTAGCGGAAATAAACACGGTCGATATGGCCCAAGTGTTGACGGGCGCATATGAATTGGCCGACATGATCAATCAATCTGCCGAAGTATCGGATTATTTATATTGGAAGCAGCAAGTTGATACGAATCCCGACATCCAGGCGGGGATCCGCAAACTGGAAAGCAAAAAGCAGCTTTTCGAGGAAACGCAGCGTTTTGGGCATTTTCATCCGGATTACCATGCGGCCAAAGATCAGGTTCGCGACGTGGAGATGGAATTGGAGCAGTTCGAAGCAGTGGTTCGTTTCAAACAAGCGGAGAGCCGGCTTGATGACATGCTGCACCAAATGTCGGAGACGATTGCTTTTGCGGTATCCTCCAGCATCAAGGTTCCAAGCAATGATCCGAACCCCAAAGGCGGCTGCGGCAGCGGGGGTAAATGCGGCTGTGGCGGCTGAGCCGGTGCTGGCACGGAGAAGGGAACGATAATATCAGACAGGCCGGACCCGATGCAGCGTCCGGCCTCCATTTTAGAAAGGCGGGAAAGATGATGTTTGCCGAAAGAACAGGATTCATTATTTGGGTCAGCGATTTAAAAGCTGCCCGCAATCTCGATAAATATGGCACCGTTCACTACATATCCCGCCGCATGCATTATGTGGTCATGTACGTGAATGCCGATCGGGCCGACGATACGATGAAAAACGTGAAGCGCCTTTCCTATGTGCGCAAAATCGAGCGTTCCTACCGGAACGAAATCAAGACGGAGTATGCAAGCAAAACGGCAGATAAAACGAGTTATTACGGATTGTGATCTGCGCTGTCGCGCCTGAGCGTCGAAGCCCATGGCCGATGCAGGAAAACGTCTTTATGGAGGGGCCTTTCGGGGCCGCTCTTTTGTTCCATTATGCAGCAAGCTTGTTTTGTGAAAAAAATGAAACATATGCCTTGAGGTTGCGGGACTTATGTTGTAATATATTGGTTAACAAATAGATAGAAAGTCCTATCTGGTGGAGAGTGATTCCCATGCGTGATAAGGTGATGCAACGTTGGAGCACGTACGAGCCCTTCTTTGTGGCTCTTGGAGACAAAAAAGTGGCCGACATCGTTATTACCCACCATGCCAAGATTCGGTACACGGACCGGATCGAGCCGAAACATAATGACGATGACCATATTGCGACATGGTTATGGGAGTGCCTGAAGCAAGACCGTATTACGCCATATTACCGCAATGAGCAGGATGTATACCTGATTGATGACGATTTGGTAGTGGTTGCTGAATTTTCCGAGCTTGAAGGGGAATACGATATTGCCGGCAATCCGCTGCACAAAATGATCATCGTAACGTTTCTCGGACGGATGTCGGAGACGATCGAGCTTCGCGATTTGAAATCGTATTATTCCTGGCTGAGACATTCCAGAAGGATGACGCTGGTGAAAAACAGCCGCAAGCACAAGTAACGATTAGGAGTAACCTTATCCCGAACGTATACCATCATAGCATTAGGCTACATCGCATGCAGACAAGCTGCATGCTTTTTTTGTTGGAATCGAAGAAATGGGCTACAATGGAGAGAGTGTAAAGAAGAGGGGCGAAGCCATGAATTTTCATCAATTACATATCTTTTATACGGTGGCAGAGAGGGGTAGCTTTTCGGCTGCAGCCCAAGCGCTTCATATGACCCAGCCTGCGGTAACGATGCAGATCCAGTCGCTGGAGGACTATTTCGGTATCAAGCTGCTGCATCGTTCCACCAAAAAATTGGAGCTGTCCGAAGCGGGGCTGACTTTACTGCCCTATGCGAAACGAAGCGTTGAGCTGGTGCGGCAGACAGACGAAGCGATGTCCGCCTTTACCGAGAAACTTCAAGGCAGGCTGCAGCTGGGAGCAAGCCTCACCATCGGCGAATACGTATTGCCCCGGATGTTAGGACCCTTTGCCAAAAAATATCCCGATACTTCGATCGTGATGAAGGTCATGAATACTGCACAAATTATGGAGGATATCCTGAAACATCAACTTGATCTGGGGCTGATCGAGGCACCCGTACAGCACCCTGACATGGTCGTGGAGACGGTTATGCAGGATGAACTGAAGCTGGTAGTCCCGGCAGGACACGCCCTTGATCGTGGAGAAGTCGAGCTTGAGGAAGTGTTGACTTATCCGTTTGTTCTTCGTGAGAAAGGGTCGGGAACCCGCCAAGTCATGGAGGATGAGCTGCTAAAACGAGATATTGATGCCCGGCATATTCATGTTGTGATGGAGCTTGGCAGCACGGGAGCCGTAAAATCCGCAGTCGAGGCGGGCGTGGGCATCACGATGCTGTCCCCCTCATCGGTGCAGCATGAACTCGCTCTAGGGCTGGTGCGGATCGTGGATATTCGCGGACTGGAGTTCAAGCGCCAGTTCTACGCCATTCATTTGAAGTCATCACTCCCGCCGCTGCCGGCAATAGCTTTCCTCAATTATCTTCGCCACCAGGAGCAGGGGACGGATAAATAAGCGATCGGAAGATGGTACTGCACTCGCAGTGCCTTGTGTCATTGTTTAGTGCGGTTTATATAGATGATAAAGGAGATGTTAAGGATGAAACCACTGAACGGACAATGCGACCTGCATACCCATACGCAAGCCTCGGACGGCATGCAGCCGCCTGCGGAGAACGTGAAGTTGGCCAAGCGGAAGGGACTCGCTGCGGTAGCGATTACGGATCATGATACGGTAGCGGGCATTGCCGAAGCGGTTCAAGCAGGATTGGAAGAAGGGATCGACGTCGTGCCTGGCGTGGAAATCAGTACCCGTGCCGGCGGCAAGGACATTCACGTACTCGGTTATTACATGGATCCGAACGATGTTCGGTTTTTGGAGAGACTTCGCGGCCTGCGGGAGGCAAGAGACCAGCGCAACCATAAAATCATCGCGAAATTACGGGAACTGGGGCTGGATATCACATGGCAAGAAGTCATCGATGCACTTGGACGGCCGCTTCAGCCCGACGAAAGCATCGGCAGACCGCACATGGCTGACGTGTTGGTACGCAAAGGATACGCTGCCAACATGAAAGACGCGTTCGATCAATATTTGGCTGAAGGCAAGCCGGGCTTCGTATCGGTACCCCGGGTAACGCCGCAAGATGCATGCCAGTGGATCAGGGAAGCGGGCGGTGCGGCGGTGATCGCACATCCGGGCCTGTACGGCGATGATGATCTGGTTAGGGATATATTGCACCAGGCCAAGCCTGATGGCATCGAGGTCTTTCATTCCGACCATGGGCCAGAGGAAGAACGCAGGTACGCACAGTTCGCCGGCGAGTTTGACCTGATCGAGACGGGAGGGTCGGATTATCATGGTGAGCGGCAAGGGGTTGTTTTTCATGGCGATTTGGGAAGCCGGACGGTCTCTGCCGATGTGCTCGCGAAGCTGAAGGCTGCAGCAGAGCGAAATGAAACAGGCGTTAGCTAGGCGCCAATGTATGTCTCCACAGTTAACCATGACACATAAGCAGAGCCTTGTTTTGGCATGAAACGACATAAAAATCCCGCGAGCAGTCAAACAAGGCTGCTTGCGGGATTTTTTAATGCGTATGCATCATCGGTACATAAATGGGGGAGCAACACCTTTAACCGTTCTTGACGGTAGAAGGCAGGCTTTTAATCAACTCTTCGTTCGGTGTAACAAACAGCGTTTTCTGATTATCGTAAATGACGAAACCCGGTTTAGCCCCGTTCGGCTTGCGAACATGGCGGATGTATGTGTAGTCAACGGGCACGCTGCTGGATTCCTTGGCTTGGCTGAAATATGCGGCCAGCTGGGCCGCCTCTTCCAGCGTGGCATCGCCGAATTCCTGGCTGCGAATGACGACGTGAGAGCCGGGAATGTCCTTGGTATGCAGCCACGTGTCGTTGGCGGAAGCCAAGCGGTTCGTCACGTATTCGTTCTGCAGATTGTTTTTGCCGACCAGAATGTCGATGCCTTCCGAGGAAGTAAACTGATGCACGGTAGGGCGATCGTTCTTCTTTTTCTTTTTGCCTTTTTTGGCCCGGTCGCGCAGGTAACCCTGCTGTACCAGCTCGTCGCGAATTTCCTCGATATCGCTCATGGATGCGCTGGAAAGCTGCTGCAGCAGGTTGTCCATATAGACGATTTCTTCCTTCGTCTTGCCGAGTTGTTCATGAATGACCGCCAGGCTGTTTTTGTATTTGTTGTAACGCTTGAAGTAACGCTGGGCATTGTCCGACGGCGTCAGCAGCGGGTCCAGCGGAATGGTGACGGTCGCCTGGTCCTCGTCATAGAAGTTCACGAGCTCGGCCTGGGTGTCGCCTTTGTTGATCTGGTGCAAGGAGGCAAACAGCAGCTCGCCCCATATCCTGTATTTGTCCGCGTCGTCGGCTTCAAGCAAATCCTTGTGCAGGTTGTCGAGTTTTTTGACGTTTTTGCTCCGCTCGTTCTGAATAAAACGCAACAGGTCGCTGACCTTTTGCTTGACGCTGTCCCGTTCGGCTTTGTCGCCGTAAAAATCTTCCATGCATTGGCTGATGGTGTCATAGGTTTTGACGGAATCTTGAATCCCATGCAGCGAGATGGCGGAGAAGACAAATTTTCCTTTGGCATTGGCCCCCGTCATCGGCGTGTATCGGTTTTCCTGCACATCGTCCATGACGGAACGAAATGCATTCCATAATTGCTCCGTATCTTTCGTTCCATTCGACGTCTCACCGTCTGTCCCGAACGCGCGATATGTGATTTCTCCGGCGATGAGGGGACTTAGCCCACTGAACGAACCGACGAACCAGCGGGCGGCTTCCTCTTCGGAAGACTGCAAGCTGAACGCAAATTGTTCCCGTGTGGCTTCAAGCGGGTTCAGTTTGTGCTGCTCCGGCGGCGCAGTGTAGGAAAATCCGGGCATGATGACCCGGTAGCTGCTGATGGAAGGGGTAACATGATGAATGCCGTCCAGAATCGTTCCGGTAGCCGGATCGAGCAGCACAATATTGCTATGGCGTCCCATCAGTTCGATGACGATGCGTTTGCTCGAGACATCTCCGAGTTCGTCGCGCTGACGCACGTCGATGTGAATGATGCGTTCCATGCCGACTTGACGAATGTCCTCGATAATGCCGCCTTCGCAGTGTTTCCGCAGTAACATGCAGAACATCGGTGCTTCGGCGGGGTTGATAAACGTTTTTTCGGTAAAATGCACGCGCGGGTAGGTCGGGCTTGCCGAGACAAGCAGCCTGCTGTTTCCTCGCTGCGCGCGCAAGGTCAGGACCACGTCATGATCGTTCGGCTGATGGATTTTGCTGATGCGGCCGCCTTTGCAGCCCTGGAGTTCATGTACGATGGCGCGTGTAACGATGCCGTCCAATGCCATGTTTTTCAACTTCCTCTCTATGCAAGCATTTCGTGAAATGCTCTGTCGGTAATCTGTGGATCGTTCCTTGAACACGTTGCATTTGCGGATATGTAAAAAGTGTTCAATCTGCTTTGCCCGGGCGGCCTGGTGGCGAAACGGAATCACGGCAACCGTCACGGGTTTTCCTCAGACTTTTATTTTAGCTTATTCCGGGCATCAGGGAAAGGATTCGCCTTCCGGGTGATAATTGGAGTCCTGTCCGAATAGATATAGAGCAGGCAGTTTGTCCGGCAGGGCGTACAACCTGTACGCCATGTGTCGGCGGAGCATGACCGAACGTCTCGCACGGGAAAACAGATTGGGAGGGAATCTGGAAGCATGGAACAGACCAATTGGCATCAACTGAGGGTTGAGGAGCTCCAGCAAATGCTTGGCGTCAGTCCGGAGGTTGGTTTAACGGATGAAGCTGCGGCGGAGAAAAGGAAAACGGCAGGTTCTAACGAGCTGAGCGAAGGAAAACGCATATCCCCGATCACGCTGCTGCTGAACCAGTTCAAAGATTTCATGGTACTGGTGCTGATGGGGGCAACGCTGGTATCCGGGTTGCTGGGAGAGTATTTGGATGCGATCACGATCGTGGCCATCATTGTGCTTAACGCCATTCTGGGCTTCGTACAGGAATTTCGGGCCGAACGTTCGCTGCGGGCCTTGAAACAGCTGTCCGCTCCTGCGGCCAAGGTATGGCGATCGGGAAAAGAGGTTCATCTGGCAGCCAAGCTGTTGGTGCCGGGCGATATCGTGTTTGTGGAAAGCGGTGATCGCGTCCCGGCCGACGTGCGTTGGTTCGAAACGAACAGCCTGGACGTCGAGGAATCCGCCCTTACGGGTGAATCGGTGCCCGTCAGCAAACACTGCAACCCGATCCCGGATGCGGCAGTGCCGCTCGGGGACCAGAAAAACATCGGCTTTATGGGTACCATGGTAACCCGGGGTACGGGAAAAGGGATTGTCATTCGTACCGGCATGGATACCGAAATGGGCAAAATTGCCGACCTGATCCAAAATACCGAAGAACAGGAAACGCCGCTGCAGCACCGTCTGGAGCAATTGGGCAAAATTTTGATCATGGTTGCCCTGGCGTTAACCGTGATGGTTGTCGTAGCAGGCATCCTGCATGGACAGCCTGCGGTGGGCATGTTCCTGGCCGGGGTCAGCCTCGCCGTGGCCGCAATTCCCGAAGGGCTGCCAGCCATCGTCACAATTGCGCTTGCGCTCGGCGTACAGCGCATGATCAAACGGAAAGCGATCGTCCGCAAGCTGCCTTCCGTTGAAACGCTGGGCTGTGCTTCGGTCATTTGCTCGGACAAGACCGGCACGCTGACCCAGAACAAAATGACGGTAACGGACGTGTGGGTGGAAGGCCGCAGCATCAAGGTAACCGGGGACGGATACGCTCCAGAGGGGCAGATGCTGGAGAATGGACGGACGTTGGAATTGAAGAGCGATCAGACGCTGCGCCGATTGCTGCAAATCAGCGCGCTGTGCAACAATGCCAGCATTTCACCGATCAGCGATGCAGATCAGCGAAACAAAAAGAAAGGCAAAGACGCCAAGAAGGATGCCAAAAAGGGAAGCAGCGACGTCGAGCACGGCGAGAATAACATCATCTGGGAATTGAAAGGTGATCCAACCGAGGGCGCGCTAGTGACGCTGGCCACGAAAATGGGACTTTCTCCCGCCAGCCTGAAAGATCTGTACGCTCGTCAAGTGGAATTCCCGTTCGATTCCGAGCGAAAACGCATGTCCGTTCTCGTTCATCATCAGGGCGGCCGGATGGTATATACCAAAGGAGCCCCCGATTTGCTCATTGGACAGTGCAACTACATTTTATGGGAAGGTCAAGTGGTGCCTTTCACGGGCACATTGCGCCAAAAGGTAATGGCAGCCAACGAAAATATGGCCGCTTCCGCCTTGCGCGTACTGGGCATGGCCTTCAGGGAGGTCCGACCTGACGAGAGAGTCGAAGATGAGCAAGCCGCCGAGAACCAGCTTGTCTTCGTTGGCCTGGCAGGCATGATCGACCCTCCGCGCCGGGAAGTGCGGGATGCGATAGCCACGTGCCGCCGTGCCGGCATCCGCACCGTCATGATTACAGGGGATCATGGCACGACAGCCGAGGCGATTGCACATCAGCTTGGCATCCTCCCGCGCGGAGGCAGTTCCTTGAGCGGGCAGCAGCTGGACGGCATGACGGACGAACAGCTGGATAAACAAGTGGAGAACGCTTATGTCTTCTCGCGGGTATCCCCGGAACATAAGCTCCGCATCGTCAAGGCATTCCAACGCAAGGGACACGTCGTTGCCATGACGGGGGACGGAGTCAACGATGCTCCGGCCATCAAAGCGGCGGATATCGGCATTTCGATGGGCATCACGGGTACCGACGTTACCAAAGAAGCCTCCGCGCTGATTTTGAGCGATGACAATTTCTCGACGATCGTCGCTGCCATCGAAGAAGGACGCAATATTTACGAGAACATCCGCAAGTTCATCCGATATTTACTCGCTTCAAACGTGGGAGAAATCCTGACGATGTTCTTCGCCATGATGATGGGATTGCCGCTGCCGCTCGTGCCTATTCAAATTTTGTGGGTGAATCTGGTTACGGACGGATTGCCGGCAATGGCGCTTGGAGTCGACCAACCCGAAAAGGATTTGATGGAACACAAGCCGCGCGGGGCCAAAGAAAATATTTTTGCCCGCAGGCTAGGGTGGAAAATCATCAGCCGAGGGGTATTGATCGGCATATGTACGTTGGGAGCGTTCTGGCTGACGCTGCAGGCAGCGCCGAATGATCCCGGCCAGCTGATCAAAGCCCAATCCGTGGCGTTTGCCACATTGGTTCTGGCCCAGCTCATTCACGTATTCGATTGCCGCAGCTCCCGTTCTATTTTCCACCGGAACCCGCTGCAGAACAAATACCTCGTGCTGGCGGTTATTTCATCGGTCGTTCTGATGCTGGTCGTCATGTACGCTCCGCCATTGCAGCCGATCTTCAAGACGGTTCCGCTCGGCCTGCGCGAATGGGCGATCTCGATCGTAGCCGCAGGGATCCCCACGTTTGTCATGGGTGCGGGAAGCGTATGGGGCGGTCGCCGCAACCGCCGCCGTATGGGCCCTCCGGGCCGCATCGTACCGAAAAGTACAAAAATTTCGGCATAAAATCAATACCGTATAAAGCCCGTTTTCGGGTATGCTATCCTCAAAATGATGCGGGGCGAGAGCTTCGGCATTTTGGCGGATAGCTTTTTTTACGCCGATAAACGCTTTGGCAGCAGATGCCAAAAGGAGTGTACAGCCAATGGAATTTACGAAAATGCACGGGCTTGGCAACGATTTTATCGTGATTTATGGAGAACAGCAGCTTCCCGCCGATGCGCCTGAACGGGCTATTCAATGGTGCAACCGGTTTTTCGGCATCGGTGCGGACGGGCTCGTCTATATATTGCCTTCCGAAAAGGCGGACTTTCAGATGCGGATCATCAATTCGGACGGCTCGGAAGCGGAGCAGTGCGGAAATGCCATCCGCTGCGTAGCCAAATACGTATACGACCACGGCCACGTGAGCAAGGAGCAGATCACGATCGAAACGATTGGCGCCGGCGTGCAGCCGGTCTCCCTCAACGTTAACGACGGGAAAGTCGCATCCGTGCGCGTCGACATGGGCGAGCCGATTTTGGACGGGCTTCAGGTGCCGACGACGGTGGATGCCAATCCGGTACTGGATCACTCGATTGAAGCGAACGGCCGCGAGTTCAAATTTACCGCCGTTTCCATGGGCAACCCTCATGCGGTTATTTATGTGGACGACGCGGTCCATTTCGATCTGGCGACATGGGGCCCGCTGCTTGAGGTTCACCCGATGTTTCCGAAAAAGATCAACGTTGAATTCGCGACCGTGCGCGACCGCGGACATGTGGATATGAGAGTATGGGAGCGGGGAGCCGGCCCAACGCTGGCTTGCGGAACAGGCGCATGTGCAACGCTCGTGTCCTCCGTGCTGAACGGGCACACGGATCGCACTGCGGTCATCAGCCTCAAAGGCGGCGATTTGCATATCGAATGGAACGAGTCGGACAACCATGTGTACATGACAGGTCCGGCGGAAGTTGTTTTCAAAGGAGTCATCGCATAAGCGATGCGCTATTCAAGCAAGAGAGGCCTGCGGGCCTCTTTTTTCGGTTGCAATCCTGCATTTCTGCTCTTGGTCATGGCGAGACAAACGATGGTTGGTCCCGGTCCGCTCCTTGGGAGTTGCGCCGTCCATTTGTTTATATCGAACAAGATGATGCGTGAATTTTGCAGCCTATTCAGCCATTCGCGCTCATGCGGGAAGTACACATTAAAACGCAAATAGATGAAGTGACGGGTTTAATCCCGAAAATTCTTTGTTTTTCTTCGTTTTTGGGCTTTTTTTGTGTTACATTAGTATGAAAATGATTGCAGTTAGGCGGGAGGAAGAGGATGAAGGCGGATTTGCGCAGCGCATTGCAGGAACGGGTTCTCATTGGGGATGGGGCGATGGGGACGTTCCTGTACCAGATGGGGTTTCCTGTGGGGATATCTTATGAGGAATTGAATTTGATTTCACCCGAGGTGGTGGCGGAAGTGCATCGCCGTTATCGCGACGCGGGGACTGAAATTTTCGAGACGAACACCTACTCGGCCAACTATGACAAACTGTCCAAGTTCGGGCTTGAATCGAAGGTGGGGGAAGTCAACCGAGAGGGAGTGCGGATTGCAAAGGAGGTAGCCGGGGCCAACGGTTACGTACTTGGCGCGGTCGGCTCCATCCGCGGAGGCAAGCGGACCAACGTGTCCACGAGCGAACTGAAGCGATTCTATGAACAACAGATTTTCGCCTTGCTTGACGAAGGCGTTGACGGCATTTTGCTTGAAACGTTCTATGACATCGAGGAGATGGATATCGCATTGCGGCAAGCGCGGAAGCTGAGCGATCTGCCGGTCATCGGACAGTTTGCCGTTGAAAACATCGGACACACGCTTGACGGTTACACCATGCCTGAAGCGTTTCGAATCATGCGCGAACAGGGAGCCGACGTGATCGGTTTTAATTGCCGCACGGGTCCGAACGGAATCATGCGTGCCATGGAAACCGTGTCCGGCAAAATCGGACTGCCGATGTCGGTTTACCCGAACGCGGGTGCCGCGGATTACGTGGACGGTCAGTTCCGCTACGGCGCGTCTCCGGAATACTTCGGCCAGACCGCGCTTCAATTCGCCGAACTGGGCGCGCGCATTATCGGCGGCTGCTGCGGCACGACGCCGGACCACATTTCGGCCATGGCCCGCGCATTGGCCGAGTATACGCCGCTGCCGATTGCCGAGCCGGATCCGGCCGAGCCGAAACCGCGCATTGTATTGCACGAACATCTCGATGAGCGTTCCGGCCGAGGCGGACAGCCGACCATCGTTGACCTGGTCAAACAGCGCCATACGATCATTGTGGAACTTGATCCACCGCGCGACCTCGATATCGCAAAATTCATGAAAGGCGCGGAAGAACTCAAGGCGGCGGGTGCCGACGCGCTGACGCTTGCCGACAATTCCCTTGCGGTGACCCGTATGAGCAATATGGCCCTCGGCCACCTCGTTCAGGATCGGACAGGTTTGCGGCCGCTCGTGCATATCGCCTGCCGCGACCGAAACCTGATCGGAACGCAGTCGCATATGATGGGCTTCGACGCGCTCGGCATCAACCATGTGCTTGCCGTTACGGGTGACCCGGCCCGCTTTGGTGACCTTCCGGGCTCCAGCTCTGTATACGACTTGACTTCGTTCGAAATCATTCGCATGATCAAGCAGCTGAACGACGGCATCGCTTTCTCGGGGAAACCGCTCAAACAAAAAGCGGGCTTCGTGATTGGGGCCGCCTTCAACCCGAACGTCAAGCATTTGGATAAAGCCGTGCAGCGGCTGGAGAAAAAAATCGCTTCGGGAGCGGACTATATCATGACCCAGCCGGTGTATGATCCTGAATTGATCGTAAGGATGCGCGAAGCGACGAAACATCTGGAAGTGCCTATTTTTGTCGGGATCATGCCGCTCGCAAGCGGACGAAATGCGGAGTATCTTCATAATGAAGTGCCGGGCATCCAGCTGTCGGACGAAGTTCGTTCCCGCATGGCGGGCCTTGAGGGCGAACAAGGCCGAGCCATGGGCGTGACGATTGCCAAAGAGCTGCTCGACGTGGCAACCGAGCAATTTAACGGAATCTATTTGATGACACCTTTCATGTTCTATGGCATGACGGCGGAATTGACGAGATATGTTTGGGAGAAATCCGCCCACCAATGTCCTACTTGTTTCAACCCAAATAATCAATTACAATAGTGTAACGGATGTGATGCCGATGTCATTCAGTATGACCGGATACGGTCAATCCGCCTTTCATTTCGGCGGCTACAAGGTACAGCTCGAGATCAAGTCTGTCAATCATCGCTACTGCGAGGTTATGATGCGCCTGCCGAAGGAGTGGACGTATTATGAGGACGGCTTGAGGAAGAAAGTGCAGAGCCGTTTGAAGCGCGGGCGGATTGATGTTTATGTAATGAAGGAAAAGGATGAGGACGAGGCTCTGCCTGCCGTGCTGAATGAGCAGGCGGTCAGGGCCTATCTACAGGCCGCGGAGCAACTGGAATCACGCTTCGGAATGCAGGGCAAACCCACCATCAAGGACATGCTTGCGTTGCCTGACGTCATGGTTCATTCGGACGGAGTGGGCCTGCTTACGGAAGAAGAAAAGCAGGAGTGGGAGCGCGTACTGCATGCCGGATTGGAAGAAGCGCTGACCGGGCTTGAACAGATGCGTGCCCGAGAGGGTCTTCATCTGGCCAGTGATCTGGATCGGCGAATCGCCCATCTCGAATCGCTGCATACCGAGATGCTTGCTCTTGCGCCCACTGTCGTCAGTGACTACCGCAACAAGCTTAGACAAAGGCTAACGGAAATGCAGGAAGAAGGCTCTTTCCCTTTTGATGAGCATAAATTGGGTATGGAAATTGCTGTATTTGCCGATCGTTCCAACATTGAGGAGGAGCTTACGCGTCTGCTGAGCCACTTTGGACAATGCAGGGAACTGCTGAGAAGTGATGAACCGGTAGGCCGGAAGCTGGACTTTCTTATTCAGGAGATGAATCGGGAGGTCAATACGATTGGCTCAAAAGCCAACCATTTGGCTCTGGTGAACCGTGTTGTCGAAATGAAGGCGGAACTGGAGAAGATTCGCGAGCAGGCGGCGAATATCGAATGAACGGCCATATTTCGGCATAAGAGTCGCAAGTATAGGGGGAAGAACCTGATTATGGCAATCAAACTCATTAACATTGGATTCGGTAACATCGTGTCGGCGAACCGGATTATTTCTATCGTAAGCCCGGAATCCGCGCCGATCAAGAGAATTATACAAGAGGCCAGAGACCGCCATATGCTGATTGATGCTACGTACGGAAGACGCACGCGTGCCGTGATCATTACGGATAGCGACCACGTCATTCTGTCTGCTGTTCAGCCGGAGACGGTTGCCCATCGTCTTTCCTCGAAAGACGATGATAACGACGAATAAAATGGAGTGTAATATGTCTAAGGGATTACTGATTGTGTTGTCCGGACCATCTGGGGTCGGGAAGGGTACTGTATGCAGCGCTTTGCGCAAACGGGTGCCGGAACTGATTTATTCGGTATCGGCGACGACCCGTCAGCCGCGTCTTGGCGAAGAGCATGGCGTGAACTATTTTTTTAGAACCCGTGAAGAATTTATGGCCATGATCGAACAGGATCAATTGTTGGAGCATGCCGAGTATGTCGGGAATTATTACGGCACGCCTCGTGATTTCGTGGAAAATACGATCAATGAAGGCCGCGACATCATCCTGGAGATTGAGGTCCAGGGCGCGCTGAAAGTGAAGGAGAAGTTCCCGGAAGGGATCTTTGTCTTTTTGCTTCCTCCTTCGTTGGACGAGCTTAAAGATCGGATTCAGGGGCGCGGTACGGAGAGTCAGGCGACGATTGATCACCGGATGTCCGTAGCGGTCGACGAAATTAATTTGTTGGAGCAGTACGATTATGCGGTTGTCAATGATGAGATCGATCTGGCGTGCAAACGAATAGAAAGCATCATTATCGCCGAACATTGTAAGATCAGGAAATAATCTAGGCGCTGCCGCATGCATATATTCTGGAAAGAGAGAAAAGTGCCGCGGCGGCGACCGGGGTTATACTAATGCAAAGAGGTGTTTTGTTAACATGCTGTATCCTTCTATTGATGAAATGATGAACAAAGTCGACAGCAAATATTCGTTGGTTGTTGCCGCATCCCGTCGTGCAAGACAGCTGCGTGAAGGGGAGAAATCGGAGCTGAGAAATCCGAAATCCCATAAGCAGGTTGGCGTGGCACTCGAAGAAATTTATGGTGATCTGCTCGTCGTTGTCAAAGGGCAAGACGAAGAAGAGGAAGAGTAAGCCGCTTGCGGCTTTTCTTCCAATTGCATAACCCGGCATGGCCGGATTCATTCGACAACCGCAAGGTTGTTATTTTTTTCTCTACGTCTTATATATCGGGGGAAGTAACCAATGTTGAACGGTAAAAAAATCGTGCTCGGCGTAACAGGAGGCATTGCCGCTTACAAGGCGGCTACATTATGCAGCAGACTGGTGCAAAAGGGGGCGGATGTTCACGTCATCATGACGGATTCCGCAAAACAGTTTATTACCGAATTGACGCTGCAAACCCTGACCCGAAACGTTGTATACAGCGATACGTTCGATGAACGGGAACCTGCGGTCGTGTCGCATATTCATTTGGCGGACCTGGCGGATCTGGTGCTGGTAGCCCCGGCTACGGCCAACACCATTGCCAAGATGGCAAATGGACTGGCGGATGACATGTTGTCGACGACCTTGCTTGCCACAACCGCTCCGGTTATGGTTGCTCCGGCCATGAATGTGCATATGTATGACCATCCGGCCGTGCGTCACAACATGCAGCTGCTCGTGGAGCGGGGGACGATGATGATCGAACCTGGCGAAGGTCTGCTTGCCTGCGGTTATGTTGGCAAAGGGAGGCTGGAGGAGCCGGAAACGATCGTGGAAGTGATCGAGCAGTACTTCGAGCAACAACAGTCGGGTACGCTGGAATCACGGGGACTGACAGATGGTCAAGCAGAATCGGCTTCGCTGCACACCGCCTTGCTTTCGGGGAAAAAAGTGGTGGTTACAGCTGGCGGTACCATTGAACGCATTGACCCTGTACGTTATATCACGAATGATTCTTCCGGCAAAATGGGGTTTGCGATCGCTGCGGCTGCGCGCGATTTGGGAGCCGAGGTAAAGCTGGTTATGGGCAATACCCAGGCAACGCCTCCCGAAGGGGTACGGATTGTTGCCGTACAGTCGGCCCAGGATATGTATGAAGCGGTGCTGGCCGAATGGGCGGATGCCGACATCGTCGTCAAGGCCGCGGCCGTTGCCGATTACCGCCCTCAAACGGTCGCATTCCAGAAAATCAAAAAAAAGGGCGATACGCTGTCCTTGGAGCTCGTGAAAAACATAGACATTCTGGAGACGCTCGGGAAACGGAAGGACCATCAATTTTTGATCGGTTTTGCGGCAGAGACCCATGATGTCGAAAGATACGCCCGCGAGAAGCTGGAGCGAAAACATTGCGATCTGATCGTCGCCAACGACGTGAGCCGGACGGATGCCGGCTTCGGCACAGATACGAACAAGGTGAATATCTATGACCGGGAAGGCCTGGTGGAAGAGCTTGAGTTGATGAGCAAGCAAGCGGTGGCACACCGGCTGTTGGCCATTGCGGCGGAGCGCATGACCGGGAGGGATTAAGATGGAGATTGCCAAGGTCATCGTCGACGTGCCCGTGAAACAGACGGACCGGCCGTTCGATTATTTGGTGCCGGAATCCATGCGTGAATGGATCGAGATCGGCAGCAGGGTCGGGGTGCCTTTCGGGCACCGGACTGTGCAGGGCTTTGTGGTCGATTTGGTGCCGCGAACGGGGGAGGAGAACTTTAAGCTCAAACCCATTGCGGAGCTGCTTGACTTGGTTCCGCCTTTGTCCCCGGACCTGGTGGAGCTTGCGGAATGGATGAGCGAGCGATATGCCAGCAACCGGATTCTGTCGCTGCAGGTTATGGTGCCCACAGCACTGAAAGGAAAGGCCGAGCGGTACATCTCCATGGGGGAAGGGATCGACGGTCAAGCGAATGAACCAACCTCCGGGGAAGAGGTATTGTGGGCATGGGGCGAAGAATCCTCTTCCGAAAAGGTTCGGACGGACATCATCCGCTTCGTGCAGAACCGGGGCCAAGTGCCTTTACAGCAGCTGAGCCGAAAGTATCCCCATCACGCAGAGCTGATCAAAAATCTGCTGCGCACCGGCGTGCTGCTCGAAAGCCAGCTCATCAAGGATAAAATGGGTAAAAAAACATTGAAATCCGTTGCTCTCGCTGTGGATGCCGCAGCTGCGAAGGAAGCGATGGATTCGTTTCCGGCCAAGGCGCAGCGCCAGAAAGAAGTGCTGGGCTTTTTGCTGGAGATGCACGAGCTGCTGCCCATGCCGATGAAGGAATTGCTGTCCACGCTGCAGGTATCCGCTGCTACCGTCAAAGGGCTTGAGGAAAAAGGGCTGGTCGTGACCGAGGACGTCGAAGTATTCCGGGACCCTTACCAAGGGCGCAGATTCCGCGCTACCGAACCTCTTGCGCTGACTTCGGAGCAGCAAACGGTATACGAGAGTATCAGCGGCCGTTTGCGGGAACGACGCCATGGCGTTTTTTTGCTGCATGGCGTAACCGGCAGCGGCAAAACCGAAGTATATCTCCAGACGATTCAGCGCTGCATCGAACAGGATCGCCAGGCTATCGTGCTTGTTCCCGAAATTGCGCTTACCCCTCAAATGGTGGAACGTTTCAAAGGGCGCTTCGGCGACCAGGTTGCGGTGATGCATAGCCGCCTGTCCGGCGGCGAACGTTATGACGAGTGGCGGAAGATCCGTGAAGGCCGCGTCAAAGTGGCGATCGGCGCACGATCTGCCGTATTTGCCCCTTTTCGCAACCTGGGTCTCATCATTATGGACGAGGAACACGAAACCTCCTACAAGCAGGAGGAAACGCCGAAATACCATGCCCGCGACGTGGCTGTCAAACGAGGACAGCAGCATCAGGCCGTGGTCGTTCTCGGCTCGGCAACGCCATCGCTGGAAAGCTATTATGCGGCCCGTTCGCAAAGCAATGACGATTTCGCCCCTCTGTTGCTTGAAATGCACACCCGTGCGCTGGGCAACAATTTGCCTGACGTGCGGATCGTGGACATGCGTGAAGAATTAAAAGAAGGCAATCGCTCAATGTTCAGCCGTTCATTGCATAAGGCCATTGAGGAGCGATTGGAACGAGGCGAGCAGTCGGTGCTCCTGCTGAACCGCAGGGGGTACTCGACCTTTGTCATGTGCCGGAGCTGCGGTTATGTGGCCGGATGCCCCGAGTGCGATATTTCCTTGACCTACCACCAGCGTTCCAACAACCTGCGCTGCCATTACTGCGGTTATGCGGAAGCGGCGCCGGAAGTGTGTCCCGAATGCGGGAGCGAGCATATTCGCTATTTCGGAACCGGAACCCAACGGGTCGAAGAAGAACTGGCGAAGCTTTTCCCCGGCATTCGGGTCATTCGGATGGACGTGGATACAACGACGGAAAAAGGCGCTCACGAAAAGCTGCTGAAGCAGTTCCGGGAAAAAAAGGCGGACGTGCTGCTGGGCACGCAGATGGTTGCCAAAGGGCTCGATTTCCCCGACGTTACCCTGGTCGGCGTCATTACTGCCGATTCGGCGCTCAACCTGCCTGACTTCCGGGCAGCGGAGAAAACGTTCCAGCTGCTTACGCAGGTGGCCGGACGCGCAGGCCGGCATCAGCTGCCTGGCGAGGTGTTCGTGCAATCGTACACCCCTGAGCATTATTCCATCGGACACGCAAGCAGACATGACTATCTGTCCTTTGTACGCGAAGAGCTGCTGCACCGACGCAATTTGCAGTACCCGCCTTACTGCCGTTTGATTCTGGTCACATTCTCGCACGAGCAGCTGCCCGTGCTCATTCGTTTGGCGGAGAATTATGTGCGGATGCTCAAGGAACGTGCCCACGGCGCCGGTTGGCTGGGCAGCCTGGACCGATTCAGCAGCGAAGCGCTTGACGTGCTTGGACCGGTCGCCTCCCCGATCCCGCGCATCAAGAATAGATACAGATTCCAATGTATGATAAAATGGCGGGGGGATGTCGACGCCATCGGACTTGCACTGGCGACAGCGCGTCGCATGGACGATGATGTCCAGTCACAGAAGCTGCAGATCAGTCTGGATGTAGACCCGCAAATGTTGATGTAAGCTTTGCGCCATAAGGGCGGGAAGAAATTCGCTTGCGGGAATGGCCCGCAATGACAAAAAAAGCGGACGGAGACAAGCGGTCCAAACATAAATTAGATAACAACAGTTTGATATCCTGAAATTATGATAACCATTGGGAAGGTGCTTACAACATGTCGATTCGTATTATCGTGAAAGAACCGGATGAGGTGCTCCGCAAAAGAGCCAAAGAAGTCACAAAAATTACGCCAAATGTGCAAAAATTGCTGGACGATATGGCTGATACGATGTATGACGCCGAAGGCGTCGGACTTGCGGCGCCACAGGTAGGAATTTTGAAACGCCTCATCGTCATCGATGCCGGGGACGAGCACGGATTGATCAAGATGATCAACCCGGAAATCGTCGCAAAAGAAGGCGAGCAGTTCGGACCGGAAGGATGTTTGAGCATTCCTGGCATTAATGGTGACGTTCGCCGCAGCGAAACGGTGACAGTTAAAGGCCTGGACCGCGAAGGCAACGAGTTGATCATTACGGGCAGCGGCTTGCTGGCCCGCGCATTCCAGCACGAGATTGATCACTTGGATGGTGTGCTCTTCACCGATATTGCCGAAAAGGTGTACGAAATTTCGGCGGATCAGAACGGACCTCGACGCAACTAAGGAGTGATCGATTTGAACATTGTATTTATGGGTACGCCCGAGTTCGCCGTTCCTTCGTTGGAAATGCTGCTGAACGAGGGATATAACGTCGTGGGTGTGGTGACGCAGCCCGACAAACCGCAGGGGCGGAAAAAGGTATTGACGCCCACTCCGGTGAAGGTGGCAGCCGAGCGTCACGGGCTGCCCGTATTCCAACCGGTAAAATTGCGCGATCCGGAGTCCGTGGCCCGCTTGGCCGAATGGAAGCCGGATTTGATCGTGACGGCAGCGTTTGGGCAGATTTTGCCCAAAGCGGTATTGGACATGCCTGTTCGCGGCTGCGTGAACGTACACGGCTCCCTTTTGCCGAAATACCGCGGCGGTGCGCCGATCCAACGCTCCATTATCAATGGCGAGTCCGTAACCGGAGTTACGTTGATGTACATGGCCGAAGGTTTGGATACCGGTGACATGATTTCCCGCGTGGAAGTGCCGATTACGGATGAAGACACGTCCGGAACGATGTTTGCCAAGCTGAGCAAGGCCGGATCGGAACTGCTGCGCGAAGAAATGCCGCGTCTGATCGCAGGCGAAACGAAGGCTGTGCCGCAGGACGATGCACAGTCGACATACGCGCGCAATCTGACGCGCGAGGACGAAAAAATCGACTGGTCGCGCACGTCGCGCGAACTGTTCAATCAGGTGCGCGGTTTGGTGCCTTTTTCGGGCGCATTTTCCCTCTGGGACGAGCAGGTGTTCAAAGTGTGGGCGGTGGCCAAACCGGGCGAGCCGGGCGAAGTTTCGGTTTCCGGCAGCGAACAAGCCGAGCCGGGAACGGTGCTGCAAGCGAATGCAAACGGCATCGAGGTCCGCACCGGCGACGGTTCGATCTGGCTGACCGAAGTCCAGCCGGCAGGCAAAAAGGCGATGAAGGCGGCTGACTTTGCCCGCGGAGGCACGCTGAAGCCGGGAACGGTGCTGCGATGAGCGGCAATACATCGGGGCGGCAGCCGGGCGGTTCGCGCGACACGCGGCGTCCTGCTCCGGCTGGCCGGGGAGCCCAGGCCGATCGGCGGTCGGGGAAAGCCAAGGTTACCGCGCGTTCTCTTGCCGTCAGCGTGCTTAGCGCAGTGGAGCAGGAGGGAGCGTACAGCAACCTTGAGCTTAACCGCCGGCTGAACGAAGCCGGGCTTGGCGCGGCCGATGCGGGACTTGCGACCGAGTTGGTCTACGGAACGATTGCGCGGCGGAATACGCTTGATTATTTCTTGGAAAAATTCGTTGCCAAAGGACTGGCCAAGCTGCAGCCCTGGGTGCGCAGCCTGCTTCGGATCAGCGTATATCAGATCATGTATCTGGATCGCATTCCGGAGCATGCCGTTGTGAGCGAAGCGGTCAATTTGGCGAAAAAAATGGGGCACCAAGGCATCTCGGGCATGGTAAACGGCGTGCTGCGCAGCATGCTGCGCCAGCGCGACGAACTGCGCATTCCCGACCATTTGCCGGCCGCCGAACGGATCGCGCTGCAGCATTCCCACCCGCAATGGATGGTCGAACGCTGGATCAGCCAGTATGGCGAGGAAACGGCAGAAGCGATCTGCAAGGCCAACAACGAACCTCCGGCCGTCAGCGTGCGCGTGAACACAACGATGACGACGCGGGACAAGCTGATGCAGGAAATGGAAAGCGCGGGAGTCGAAGTGGAAGCTTCCAAGCTTAGCCCGGATGGCATCCTGGTTCGCAGCGGCGGAAATATGGCGCTAACGTCCTGGTATCGGGACGGCCTGTTGTCCGTGCAGGACGAAAGTTCCATGCTGGTGGCCGAAGCCGTCTCGCCGGAAGAAGGCCATGTCGTGCTGGACTGCTGCGCGGCACCGGGCGGCAAAACCGCTCATATGGCCGAAAAGATGAAAGATCGCGGCCGGATCGTAGCCAATGATCTGCATGCGCATAAACGCCGTTTGATCATGGAGCAGGCGGAACGTTTGGGATTGGGATGCATCGATGCGATCACCGGCAATGCACTTGACTTGGACGAAAGGTATCCGGCCGGGTCCTTTGACCGAATTTTGCTGGATGCACCTTGCTCTGGCCTGGGCGTGATCCGTCGCAAGCCGGATGTCAAATGGACCAAATCTCCCGCCGATATCGCCGATATCGCGGCATTGCAGAGCGAGCTGCTTGACCGGATTGCCCCGCTGCTTAAACCGGGCGGCATTCTGGTTTACAGCACGTGCACCATTGAGCCGGACGAGAACGAGCGCATGGTAGCAAACTTCCTGAACCGGCATCCCGAGTACCGTGCCGAGAACGCCGATTGGTCCGGAGCCGAGGCGACGAAGTGGAATACCCTTCGCGGCGGTGTTCAGATATTGCCGCAAGATGCGCACAGCGACGGCTTTTTCATCGCCAGGTTGAGACGTATCGCGGACTGAACCTCCGATCGTGCCAGCAATGATGTCCGCCTTAGGAGACTATGGCGGATTTTTTGCGTCAACACCGTCCATATGGCGCGGTTCAACGGCTTTTGCTCTATTTTTCTAACCAACGGACTTGCCCTGAACCTCCCTTAATGATAGGATGCGATAGTACAAGTCGGATGTGATCATGCATGAATCGCGGGTTGCCAGGGTATACATGGATGTATGGCGGTCTTTGTGATAGAATAGAAAGAATGAAAAGATAAAGAAGGAATAGGTGTTGACAACAAAATGAAACCTTTTATATACGATTACACCCTTGAAGAACTGCAGCAATGGGCTGTGGACAACGGGGAGCCAGCCTTCCGCGGCGGTCAGATTTTCGACTGGATCTACGTGAAGCGGGTGAACGACTTCAGCGAAATGACGAATCTGTCCAAGGCGCTGCGCGCCAAACTGGCCGATCAATTCGAGTTCGTTACGCTGAACGAAATTACCAAATTCGAGTCCAAGGACGGCACGGTAAAATTCCTCTTCGGCCTTCATGACAACCATGCCATCGAGACGGTGATCATGAAACATAACTACGGCAACAGCATCTGCGTCACAACGCAGGTGGGCTGCCGAATCGGTTGCACGTTCTGCGCATCCACGCTGGGGGGATTGAAACGGAACCTGACTGCAGGCGAAATCGTCGCTCAGGTTGTGCAGGCCCAGAAAATTTTGGACGAACGCGGTGAACGGGTCAGCAGCATCGTCATCATGGGTTCGGGCGAGCCGTTCGAAAACTATGATGCAACGATGACGTTCCTGCGCATCATGATCCACGAAAAAGGGCTGAATATCGGTCAGCGGCATATCACCGTATCCACGAGCGGCATCGTGCCGAATATTTATCGTTTTGCGGACGAGGATACCCAGATCAACCTGGCGATCTCCATCCATGCGCCGAACGATGCGCTCCGTTCCAAACTGATGCCGGTAAACCGTCGTTTTCCATTTGATGACGTGATGGAATCGCTTCGTTACTACCTGGCCAAAACCGGCCGCAGAATCACGTTTGAATATGCGCTGATCGGCGGCATGAACGATCAACCGGAGCATGCAATGGAACTGGCGAGCGTGCTGAAAACGATGCTATGCCACGTCAATTTGATTCCGGTCAACCATGTGCCTGAGCGTAAATACGTGAGAACGTCCCGCAAGGACATTTTCAATTTTCAACGCATTCTTTCGGAGCAGGGCATTAACGTAACCATTCGCCGCGAACAGGGACATGATATTGCTGCCGCTTGCGGTCAGCTTCGTGCAAAGCATATGGAGTTGGGGTGAGAGCGTTTTGATCAAAACAGTTCATGCAAGCCATATCGGACGCGTGCGTTCCGTCAATGAAGACTCTGCCTGGATTCGCGACCTGGAAACGGGCTATATATTGGGCATTGTTGCCGATGGCATGGGCGGGCATCTTGCTGGCGACACGGCAAGCCGCCTTGCGGTGGAAACGTTGGTGGGCGACCTGAGATCGCTGGAACCGGGGCTGTCCCATGCATCCTTGTCCGCTGCGCTTAGCGATGCGATCCTCCATGCCAATGAGGTTATTTACAGTACGGCCTCCGCTAATGACAAATACCATAATATGGGCACAACGGTCGTTGCTGCCTTGTTGAACGATGCCGAAGGCGTCATTGGACATATCGGCGACAGCCGGGCTTACAAAATTTCCGGCCAACAAATGATCCAGCTGACCGAGGACCATACCCTCGTCAACGAGCTGTTCAAAAACGGTCAGATCAGCAAAGAGGACGTTACGCATCATCCCAGACGCAACGTGTTGACCCGGGCCCTCGGCACGGATGCCGAAGTGAAGGTCGACATGGATAACGTCAAGCTGGAAGAAGGGGAGGTCTTGCTGCTGTGCAGCGACGGACTCAGCAACTTGGTCAGCAATGAGCAGATCATTCGGGTTGCGGGCAATCTGGAGCTGCCGCTGGAAGAGCGTGCCGATCGTTTGCTGCAGCTGGCCCTTCTTGCCGGGGGAGACGACAATATCACCGTGGCCTTGTTTGAAATGCAGAAGGATTCCGCAGCAACGGAAACGGGGTGCGAATCATGATCGGGCACCAGCTAGGCGGACGCTATGAAATCATCGAACGTGTCGGCGGCGGCGGCATGGCTCTCGTATATAAAGCTCAGGATCTTCTGCTGAATCGATTCGTGGCGATCAAGGTGCTTCGCCAGCAGTTTGTTCATGACGAAGAATTCATCCGCCGTTTCCGCAGGGAGGCGCAATCGGCGGCATCGCTGTCGCACCCGAACGTGGTCAGCATTTACGATGTCGGCCAAGAGGATGACGTCCACTACATCGTCATGGAGTATGTGGAAGGCAAAAACCTGAACGAAATCATCAAAGAACGGGCGCCCCTGCAGGTCGACGAGGCGGTGCGCATCGCTTCCCAGATTGCGGACGCTTTGGACCATGCGCATCATAACCAAATCATTCATCGAGACATTAAGCCGCACAACATTTTGATCGGCAGAAACGGCCGGGTAAAGGTCACCGATTTCGGCATCGCACGGGCTGTGACGTCCACAACGATCACGCAGACCGGTTCGGTGGTCGGTTCGGTCCATTATTTTTCGCCGGAGCATGCCAAAGGCATCGTTACCGGAGAGAAGTCGGACTTGTATTCGCTTGGCATCGTGCTGTATCAAATGCTGACTGGCCAGCTTCCGTTCCTGGGCGAAAGTCCGATCAGCGTTGCCCTGAAGCATCTTCAGGAAGAGTTTGATGAACCGCGCAAATTCAATCCGTTGATCCCGCAAAGCGTGGAAAACATCATTCTGAAATCGATGCGCAAAAATCCGCATGAGCGGTATCAGTCCGCCAGGGAAATGCAAGAGGACCTGGAAACCTGTCTTCTTCCCGAGCGGCGGAACGAAACCAAAATCGATTTTGCCGATGAGGACGATGCGGACCAGACCCGCGTTATGCCTGCCATTAAGCCTGAACCGAGAGGCGTGACCACGACGGGCGCAATGCCTACGATGGAACCAAAGGAAGAGGCCGGACAACATAAAAGCAAGTCCAAAGGCTGGAAAAAGCCGACATTGCTCATTTCGCTTACTGTTCTTATTCTGGCCGCAATGGTCGGTGTTGTCATTTATGTCAAAGGCATGCTGGTGGTTCCGGAAGTGACCGTTCCGAATGTCGTTAACCAGACGGAGGAAGCTGCGCGCCAAACGCTGCAGGATAAAGGGTTAGTCGTAAGCGATGAAGTGATCCGGATGTATCAAGAAGGCGTTGACCCGGGGATGGTTTATGCCCAGAGCCGTAATGAGGGGGAAATCGTCAAGGAAGGCACCGAGATTCAGCTGAGCGTCGGGGCGGAGAAGGAATCCGTCAAAATGATCGACGTGAAGAACATTCCGTACGACGAGGCCGTCAAAAGATTGACCAGCGAGCTGGGCATCAAGGAAAGCCAGATCAAGCGGGATAACGCATATTCAACCGAGGTGTCGTCAGGCAACGTCATTTCGCAGACGCCTGGCGTAAACGAGGATTTCGACCTCGAGGCCGGTGAAATTGTTCTAACCGTAAGCCAAGGTGTAGAAACGGTCAAAATGCCGGATCTGAAAAACAAAACCCGCAGCGAAGCGGAGGAGATGTTGAAAAACGCCGGACTAACGCTCGCCCAGGTGAAGGAAGAGCCGAGTTATACGGTTGACTCCGGCAAGGTAACCCAGCAGTGGCCTGTGGAAGCTGGCGGGGAAGTAAGTCCCGGCGACAAAATTACGATCTATGTCAGCACGGGATACCCGCCTGAAGCCTTAAGATACAATTTCAACATTATGGTCGCACCAAAAGAAGAAGGCAAAACCAGCAAAATCCGGATTACGTTTGAGGATGCCCGCGGCAAGAGCCAAGAGTGGGGAACGCAATCCATTAACTCCACCCAGACGCTCAGCGTACCGCTAGTGCTGGCTCCGAATGAAAATGGGGCTGTCTCCGTTTACCGCGACGGCAAGTTCCTGGATACGTATCTCGTATCTTACGGGGAAGCCAAAAACGGAACGGTAAGCGTGCCTTCGATCGAACCGGAGACCGTTACACCGCCGCCTGAAAAGCAGGAACCTGAAACGGGTGGCGAAAGTGGAGGCGGAGGCGGTGCCGAAGACGGAAGCGGAGGCATAGACGACGGCAGCGGAGCGGCGAATGAAGGAACCGAAGAGCCGTCCACGCCGGTAGATGGTGAAGAAGAAGGAGACGTAGAAGGAGAAGCCTCCGACACGTCGGCGATCAATAGCCATGGTAACAAGGAGAAAGGCAAGAAAAAGGAAGTTATTAACGCATCAGGCCGTCCGTAAGGACGGCTTATGCTGGCGTTTGGGGTCTATGCCATATCGCGCAGAACGAAAAGGAGGGCGACGGAGCTAATGCCGGAGGGTATCATTGTCAAAGCGCTAAGCGGTTATTACTATGTCATGCCACTGGAAGACGGAGGGGTGCCTTCGGTTGAAGGCTCCGCCGTTCAATGCAGAGCCAGGGGCGTGTTCAAGAAAAAGGGAATCTCCCCGCTCGTGGGCGATCGCGTGGATTACGTGCTGACCGAAAACGGCGAAGGAACCGTGGATCGGATCCATGCCCGTGAGACGGAGCTGATTCGTCCGCCTGTAGCCAACGTCAATTTGGCGGTACTGCTGTTTTCCGTCAAGGAGCCGGATATGAATCTGAACTTGCTGGACAAGTTTCTCGTTCATATCGAACAAGCGGGGCTGGATGCCCTGATCGTGCTGACCAAGCAGGATTTGGCCGATCCCGAGGCCGATGGCCGGGACACGGTTGCCGATGTGAAGGCCATGTATGGACAGATCGGTTATGAGGTCATTTCGACCAGTTCCCGAACGGGAGAGGGCAGCGAACTGCTCAAAGAGCGGCTGGCAGGTCGAATCAGCGTGTTTTCGGGTCAGTCGGGCGTGGGCAAATCATCCATGCTGAATGCGCTGGTCCCGGGCCTTTCGTTGGAAACGAGTGAAATCAGCATGCGGCTTGGCCGGGGAAGGCATACGACGAGGCATGTGGAATTGATTCCGCTCCATAATGGCGGTTTTGTCGCCGATACGCCGGGGTTCAGCCAACTGGATTTTCTCGAAATCGGGGTGGAGGAATTGTCCACCTGCTTCCGGGAATTCGCCCAGTATGCGGACGAATGTAAATTCCGCGGCTGTACCCATACCCATGAACCGGGCTGCCGGGTCATTGCAGCCAAAGAGGACGGGTTGATTGCAGAGAGCCGATACCGGCACTATGAACAGTTTTTAAACGAAATGAAAGAAAAGAAGCGGAGGTACTAACATGATTAAAATTGCTCCATCCATATTGTCAGCCGATTTTGCCAGTCTTGGCGCAGAAGTTGCCGCAGCCGAAGCAGCGGGAGGGGATTGGATTCACGTCGACGTCATGGACGGTCACTTCGTTCCCAACATTACGCTGGGACCAGCGATTGTCAAGGCGATTGCTCCGCATACCAGCCTGCCGCTGGACGTGCATCTGATGATTGAAAATCCCGAGCGTTACGTCGAGGAGTTTGCGAAAGCGGGAGCTGCAGTCATTACCGTGCATGCCGAAGCTTGCGTACATCTGCACCGGGTTATTCACTTGATCAAGGAATACGGCATCAAAGCCGGCGTGGCCCTTAATCCGGGGACACCAGCCACGGCTATCCAGGAAGTGCTTGACGATGTGGATTTGGTTCTCGTAATGACCGTGAATCCCGGTTTTGGCGGACAAGCCTTTATTTCGGGCACCCTGAACAAAATCAAACAGATTCGTACCTGGCTGAATGAACGAGGCAGTCAAGACGTACATATCGAAGTGGACGGCGGCATTGCGGCCGATACGGCACCGCTTGTTGTGGGGGCAGGAGCGGACGTGCTGGTTGCCGGCAGCGCGGTATTCGGCCGTGAGGATCGCGCGGCTGCGATTGCGGATATCCGCCGTAGTTACGAGGGGTAAGGCATGAACCTCAGGGAAACGCTATGGACGATGGGGGCAAGCCTTGCAACCGGTTTGGTACTCGCGCTTTTTGCGGTCGTGCAATCCCCGTTTAATGCCATCATGTCCTTGGTCGGGGTCGGCGTGGTCATCATGTATTTTCGCAAATTCGACCGGACCGGGCTGCGGGTTACCTTCGTCATTTTCAGCATTCTGTATTATTTGTTAAGTGTATTCATGATCGCCGTTTATCAATATGTTCCTCCCCAAGCATGACCGGTCCGTTATTCGGGCTTGTCACGGTGGAATAGGGACAACGCTTTTCGCATAAGTATGGTTACGTGAGCAGGTTTCTCATGTAGCCTTTTTTGTCGTAGAGGTTAATGGGCGGCAAGCAAGGCATGAAGCATAGGATAGGGCGGATGCATGAGCATGATAGGGAGGGTGAAGCATGAAATTTTACACATTCAAACTGCCGAAGTTTCTGGGAGGGTTTGTCAAGGCGATTCTTAATACGTTTCAGAAAAATTGAAGCATGTTTCAGACGAATACCGCCGCGGGCAGCAGTGAAAGGATTCGGGCTTGGACAGAGTCCCGGCAGCGCTGTGCGGCGGCTGTTTTCATGTTTTGGAAAGATTTCGGCATACGAAAAAAGCACCTGCATGAGAACAAGGTGCTTTTTGCTATCCGATGTAAGGGTGCTATGCGTGAAATTATACGCGAGTCACTTTACCGGCTTTCAGTGCGCGGGTGCTTACGTATACACGTTTCGGTTTACCGTTCACGAGAATGCGTACTTTTTGAACGTTTACGCCCCAAGAACGACGGTTACGGTTGTTAGCGTGGGATACGTGGTTACCGGTGCCCGGTTTCTTACCTGTCACATAACATTTGCGAGACATAGATTACACCTCCTATCCATAATAACCAGTTGTCCAAGGGGAAGACTCGTGTCATTCCGAATGGACCAATTGTTCTTCCTGATCGAAAAGACCAGGCTCCAGTAGCTAATGGCGTTGTTCAAGCCGGCATGGCCGGATCATTTCCATTACTAAACCTGCATAAAACAATACTCGAATATAATATCATATTGAAAAAAGCTTCGTCAACTGATCCAAAAACTTTATTTATTTCTCATGTCTAATATAGTACAATGTTGAATAGTCCATAATATAGCGGTGAGGAGTCATTGCCGCGTAAAGCAGAGCAATATCGGCCTGGGGCCGACGTTCTTCCTGTTTGGCAATGCTGTGCACCGTGAACCCATCACTGGCACCAGTCTCCATGCGGCATTCATGCCGGCTCTCGATACCGGTGCATATCCGTATGCCCCGAGATGGGGGATGCGAGTTCACGGGCTTTCGGTGGCCTGGCCGCCCAGACCGTGATTCGGGACGACATCATGAAATTGTATGCCTGTGCCGGACAAGGTATGGACGAAGAATGGCGTGACGAGCGTCACGCATGAACAGACCAGAACACTTCTTGGTGCAAGATGTTCGTGTATCAAGCTAGGAAGGGGAATTCTCACTTGAGTATACGTTCTTTAAATGGAACAGATTTTACCGCAATGGTCCTTGCCGGAGCGGAACAACTTGGACAGCATGCAGAGCACGTCAATTCCCTGAATGTGTTCCCTGTGCCTGATGGCGACACGGGAACGAACATGAATTTGACAATGACCGCCGGCGTTGCCGAAATCAAACGCAAAAGTTCGGCTTCCATCGGCGAAGCAGCCGGGATTCTTTCGAAAGGGCTGCTGATGGGTGCAAGGGGCAATTCGGGCGTTATTCTGTCGCAGCTGTTTCGCGGCTTCAGCCGTGCAGCGGCTTCCCAGGATGAACTGAACACGCTTCAGTTTGCCGCAGCTCTCCAAAGCGGCGTGGATACGGCATACAAAGCCGTGGTCAAACCCGTCGAAGGAACCATTCTTACCGTAGCCAAAGAGGCAGCCAAGCATGCCACGTACTACGCTAGACGGACGAATGACGTAACGGAATTGATGAACGAAGTCTTATTAAAAGCAAAAGAGGCGTTGGCCAAAACTCCCGAATTGCTGCCTGTGCTTAAACAGGTCGGCGTCGTGGATTCTGGTGGCCAGGGGCTTGTATATATTTATGAGGGATTTATGGAAGCGCTGCGGCAAACCGATGGCAGCGGCTTTGTTTCCAAACCCGAGGCACCACAGACTGCCCCGGCGGCTCCGGTCAAATCCGTGCCAGCCGTTGAACCGGTTCACATGCCGGCGGCACAGCGGGTCATCGCTCCGGAAATGCCGTTGTCGGCTCAGGCTCGCCTGGATACGGAAGATATCGAATTCCTGTACGATATGGAATTTTTCATTAATCGCCAGCTGGGAGATCACGCCGGAACCGATTTCGATGACGAGGCATTCCGGAAAGCGTTGTCAGTCAATGGGGATTCCATTATCGTAATTGCCGATGACGAAGTCATTAAGGTCCATGTGCATTCCAAAACGCCAGGGGATGTGCTTAACCTAGCGCTTCGCTATGGCGAAATTACGCAAATTCACATCCTCAACATGCGGGAACAGCATCGTGAGCTGCTGACGGCAGGCATGGATATCGCTCCTTCGCCCGAGTTGTTTGCGGAGATCCCGCCGGAAGAGGTACGCAGCCCGGAAACGGCTGAACCTCCGGCAGTCGAAATGGCCCCATACGGATTTATTGCTGTCTCCTCCGGAGAGGGCATTGCCGATATCTTTCAAAGTCTTGGCGTGGACATCGTGCTGTCTGGCGGACAGACGATGAATCCGAGCACGGAGGACTTCGTCAATGCAGTGCGTTCCATCGCGGCTGAACAGGTATTCATTTTGCCAAACAACTCGAACATCGTGCTTGCGGCTGAGCAGGCCCGTGAATTGTTGGAAGGCGAACGCCGCATTACGGTCATTCCGAGCAAAACGATTCCGCAGGGAATGGCAGCAGCCTTTGCGTTCCAGGAGGACGAATCTCCGGAGACGAACCGCGAGCAGATGCTTGAAGCGATCGGCCGTGTTCAATCAGGACAGGTAACTCATGCTGTCCGGGATACCCAATATGATGAGCTGGACATCAAGGCAGGGCACTATATCGCGATCCACAATTCCAAAATCGTGGCTGCGGACGAAAGCCTGCTTCAGGCTTGCGAAGGTCTGATGCAGCAGATGATGGATCACGGGGATGAAGTGGTTACCATCCTGGAAGGGGAGGAAGCCAATCCGGAAACTACCGCCGATCTGGTCGCGTGGATGGAAGAACGATACCCTGATGCAGAGATTGAGGTTCATCCCGGCGGACAGCCCGTGTACTATTATCTGTTCTCGGTAGAGGCATAACACTCGGCCCCTACTGCGACGAGGAGGGAATCACATGAGCCACAAGGTAGCCATCGTCACCGACAGCACCGCCGACATCCCGGAGGAACTGGTTCGCAAATACGGAATTCATGTCGTTTCATTGCGCGTGCTTTTTGGGGAAGAGACTTATGCGGACGGGGTGGATCTGACCCCGAAGCAGTTTTACACCAAGCTGGGGCAAGCCGCAGCCCTGCCTACGACGTCCCAGCCTTCTCCGACGGAATTCATGAATGTCTACCAGTCATTGCTGGATGAAGATCCGGAAAGGCCCATCGTCTCCATCCATTTGTCAACCGGTATGAGCGGTACGTATCAGTCGGCTTTGCTCGGCAAATCGCTGCTCGAACATGAGTCGGACATGATTACGGTGCTGGATTCCAAGTCCGCGTCGTACGGATACGGTTTGCTTGTCGTGCAGGCGGCTGAGCTGGCAGAGCAGGGCAAGTCTGCCGCGGATATCAAGACCGCCGTTCAAGCGCTGCAGCGGGACCGCAAGCTGTTTTTCCTGGTGGACTCGCTGGAGTATTTGCAAAAAGGTGGGCGGATCGGCAAGGCTGCGGCCATATTCGGTGCATTGCTGAATATTAAACCGATCCTTTCCATTGATGACGAAGGCATCATTTATGCCGTCGAGAAAGTCAGAGGCCATAAAAAAGCGATGGCACGCATCATTGAGCTGTTTCAGCAGGATTTTGCGGGAGCGCGCGTGAACGTGGCAGTCGGTCATACGGCCGATCCTGACGCTGCGCTAGCCTGCGCCGAGCAATTGCGGGAACATTTTACGCTGAATGAAGTGGTCTATACCAATATCGGGGCCGTCATTGGCAGCCATGTTGGTCCGGGTGTCATTGCCATCTTTATGTGGCCTGTTCCGGAATGAGGGATGAATGATGAATTTGGATCAAATATCGGTAAAACAAATTAACGGCGTGAGTGCTCTCAAAGAGGGAGAGCTTCACGCCTTTGGCATCTCTACTGTCAAAGACCTGCTTGAATATTATCCGTTTCGATACGAGGATTATCGCCTTCGCTCGCTCAGTGAAGTGAAAGACGGAGATAAAATAACGGTACAAGGCAAAGTGATGGGCGTACCGGTACTGCAGCGGTATGGCAAAAAGTCTCGTCTTACCTGTAAAGTGATGACAGAGGAATGGATGATAACGGCAACGTGGTTTAATCGTCATTTCCTGAAAGACCAGCTGACGCCGAACCGCGAAATCGTTTTGACGGGAAAATGGGAACAGAAACGAATGCAGCTGACCGTGGCGGACTCGGAATTTCCGGACAAGGGAACGGGCCGTTCCGGCACGCTGCAGCCGGTGTATTCGGTGACCGGCAAAATTACGCAATCTTGGATGCGCAAAACGATTCATCAAGGGCTCGTTCAATTCGGCGACATGATACCCGAAATTTTGCCGCCCTCGCTGATGAGCAAATACGGATTCATGCCGCGCAAACAAGCGATAGCCGGCATCCATCATCCACAGGATAACAGGGATGGACTACAAGCCAGGCAGCGCATGGTTTATGAGGAGCTGTTCCTGTTCCAGCTCAAGATGCAGGCCTATCGCGCTTTGAACCGCGATCGTATGGATGGGGTTGTACACACGACCGACAATGCAACGATCCGGGAGTTCGTGCGCAGTCTGCCGTTTGAATTGACGGATGCGCAAAAAAAAGTCGAGCTGGAGATTTTGCACGACATGCGTTCCCCGTATTCCATGAATCGGCTGCTTCAAGGGGATGTAGGATCAGGCAAAACCATTATTGCGGCCATCGCGCTTTATACGACGGTTCGCTCCGGCTTTCAGGGGGCGCTGATGGTGCCGACGGAAATTTTGGCGGAGCAGCATATGAAGTCTTTGCAGAAACTGTTCGAACCATTCGGCGTGACGGTCGGGCTGCTGACAGGCAGCGTAAATGGACGCAAACGCAAGGACCTGATCGCGTCCCTGCAAATGGGCTTGATCGATATCGTTGTGGGGACGCACGCATTGATCCAGGAGGACGTTTTTTTCCGCGCGCTTGGACTGGTTGTGACGGATGAGCAGCATCGTTTCGGGGTGAACCAGCGCAGCGTTCTGCGGCGAAAAGGGTATAATCCGGACGTGCTGACGATGACTGCGACGCCGATCCCGCGCACGCTGGCGATTACGGCGTTCGGAGATATCGACGTATCGACCATTTCCGAGCGACCGAAAGGCCGTATCCCGATCTCCACGTATTGGGTCAAGCATGACAAGATGGATCGGGTGCTCGGATTTATTTCCCGCGAGGTGGATCAGGGTCGGCAGGCGTATCTCATTTGCCCGCTCATCGAGGAGTCGGACAAGCTGGACGTGCAAAACGCGATCGATTTGCATGTGCAGATGCAGCAGCATTTTCCGAACTACAAGGTGGGTTTGCTCCATGGACGAATGACGGCTTCGGAAAAAGAAGAAGTCATGCGTTCATTCTATGACAATGAAACGCACTTGCTGGTTTCCACTACGGTCATCGAGGTTGGCGTCGACGTGCCGAACGCCACGCTGATGGTCATCATGGATGCCGACCGCTTTGGCTTGTCCCAGCTGCATCAGCTGCGGGGTCGGGTAGGACGTGGCGCCCATGCTTCCTTTTGCGTGTTGATTGCCGATCCCAAATCCGAGGTAGGGCAGGAACGCATGAAGGTGATGACCGAAACCGATGACGGTTTCGAGGTGTCGCGGCGGGATCTCGATTTGCGCGGGCCGGGTGATTTTTTCGGAACCAAGCAAAGCGGCATGCCGGAGTTTCGGCTGGCGGACATGGTTGCCGATTTCGCCGTATTGGAGCAAACCCGGGACGATGTTTCCAATCTGATTGCCGATCCCGGCTTTTGGACCTCTGCCCAGTATGCCCCGCTCCGCGACTATTTACAGCAACAGCAAGTATTTCAGGGGGATCTGATCGACTAAGCATGGCCGTCTCAAACGTTTTGCACATCTTCTTCTGAAAAGGGTCAACTGTACAAGCCCTCCCGTCATAAGTATAGACAGTGATTCAAACTTCGGGAGGTGCTATAGACGTTGGGTTATCAACAATATGGAATCAGTCCGCAGCTGGTGGAGCGGATCAAATTGAAAATGAAAAATCCTGCCGTCAAAGAGCGGGTCAAAAAGCTGATTGAAGGTGTGACCAAGACGGATCTCCAGGACCGGGCGAAGGTGCGCAGGCTGATCAAGTCGTCGGCGCTTATCATGAATGAGCATTTTTCACCGGCGCAAGAGGAGCAGTTCGTCAATTTCGTCATTGCCCAGAAGATCGATCCGAACAATACGTTTCATTTGATTAAGCTGTGGGGCATGTTTAGGTGAGGGGATCGATGTAAGGCAAATGGTTAAAAGAAATTCATTATGTTACACCAGAGCACTGCGATGCCAGAACAACCTTCCGATCGCTGTTATCTCCAAATTTTTTTGATTAGTTTTATAAGGTTAAAATTTGGTGCTAAAGGCGAGCGCTTCGCTTCTCCAGGTTTTTTCTGTCTTCTCCGTTTGGTGTAACAAAAGAAACTTCTTTTAAAAATGCATTTCATCGATGAGATAGGATGTAATAGGGGGCGGCCATTTTTGAGATGGCCGTCTTTGTTTTTTGTAGGTCAAACCGTGGTCCTGCTTCGATGAAACATACGTGATTGGCGTTAGGTTGACGTGTGGCCACTCCGACTGCAGTACCATCTTCCGATCGCTGTTATCCCCGGATTTCTTCTGATTTAAATTTGATTATGGTAGAAATTCGTTGCTAAAGGCGAACGCTGCGCTTCTCCAGATTGGTTCTGCATTCTCCGTTACGCGCGTAAACGTGGACTATTTTTAAAATGGCTTATATCGAACTGGAGTATGATTAAAGGTTAGGATTTGTTGCTAAGCCTATGCTTCCGATGCAGCTTTCTTTTAGAAAGCTTTTAGGCGAGCGCTTCGCTTCTCCAGGTTTTTTCTGTCCTCTCCGTTTGGTGTTACAAAAACTTCTTTTAAAAGTGCATTTCATCGATAAGATAGGATGTAATAGGGGGCGGCCATTTTTGAGATGGCCGTCTTTGTTTTTTGTAGGTCCTGCTTCCATGAAACGTACGTCGATTGACGTTTGGGTTATAATATCAATGTTATGATTTTTGTTTCGGACTTGAAGGAGGTGCGCCGTTGGGCGAAATATTTACGATGCTGCTTGGGTTGTTCGAGCGGGCGGCGCTGCTGATCATCTTTTTGTTCTTTCTGTCGCGGGTGCCGCGATTCAGGCAAATTTTGCAGAAGGACAAGCTGCGGTGGCAGGAAGTGACGGTGGTTACTCTTCTGTTTTGCGCATTTGCCATCTTTGGTACGTATACGGGCATCAATGTGGAAGGTTCGCTTGTGAATGTTCGCATTATCGCGATCATGTCTGGAGGGATATTGTTCGGCCCGCCAGTAGGGATTATTACAGGACTTGTATCTGGCGTGCATCGTTATCTGATCGACATGAATGGCGTGACAGCCATTCCATGCTTGATTACGAGCATCCTCGCTGGATGGGTGTCGGGCTATATTCATAAATACACACCCAAGTCCAAACGCTGGCTGGTCGGCATTGCGGCCGGCATGATTTGTGAAGCGCTGACGATGCTGCTTATTTTGTTATATTCCTATCCGGATCCTGTGGGAGCTGATATCGTATCGAAGATTGCGCTGCCGATGATTCTGGGTGAAATCAACATCGGATTGATCGTGCTGCTGGTGCAGAGCGTGGAAGGGGAAAAAGAAATGATTGCAGCCCGCCAGGCCAAGCTGGCACTGGAGATCGCCAACAAAACGCTGCCCTATTTCCGTTCCATCGACGAAGAGTCGCTGCGCACGATCTGCCGCATCATTCGGGACGACATTCAGGCAGATGCCGTAGCCATTACGGATACGAGGAATGTGCTTGCTTATGTCGGATTTGGCGAGGAACGGTACCATATCGGCAACGAAATCATCAGCGAAATGACGAAACGCACGATTGCGAGCGGCGAGATTACGATCAGCAATGATGTCACCGACGAGAAAACGCCGGACATCCATTCGCTGCTCATCATACCGCTGAAGGAGCGCGGGGAAGTGACGGGGGCGCTCAAGCTCTATTACCGCAAAGCGTACAAAATCACATACCCGCTGCAAACGATGGCGGTAGGTTTGTCCCAGATTATCTCCACCCAGATGGAGGTATCCCGGGTCGAAGAGATGAAGGCTGCCGCGAACAAAGCGGAGCTGCGCGCGCTCCAGACGACGATCCATCCGCATTTCCTGTTCAATGCGCTCAATGCGATCGGTTCCTCGATTCGCACGAACCCGGATCGGGCGCGCGAGTTGATCGTTAATCTTTCCGGTTACATGCGATACAATTTGGAGTTATCGGATGAACTGATCGACATTCACAAGGAGCTGGAACAGGTCCGGAACTATGTGGAGATCGAAAAGGCACGTTTTGGCAGCAGGCTGCGGGTGATCTACGATATTGACGAGGTGGCCGTGCACATTCCAAGCTTGGTCATCCAGCCATTGGTCGAAAACGCGATCATTCACGGCATACTCAAAACGAAAGGTCCTGGGACGGTATGCATTCAGGTGCGGGAACAGCCGGACGCGGTGCGGATCAGCGTTAGCGATACGGGCGCAGGCATCAGCGAGGATATTATCGACAAGGTGTACCATGACCGTATGCCTGGCAATCAGATCGGGTTATACAACGTGCACCGGCGCGTGAAACTGATGTATGGACAAGGGCTGACGATCCGGCGGCTTGAGCAAGGGACGGAAATTCGTTTTGACGTACCGAAAAGATAATGGCTGAAGAGGTGAAGCGGAACATGAGAGCACTCATTGTTGAAGATGAAATCCCCGCTAGCGAGGAACTGAATTACCTGATACGCGCGCATAGCGACATTGAAGTGGTGGACTGCCTGGAGGATGGGCTGGATGTGCTGAAATTTTTGCAGGAGCAGGAAGTGGATGTCATTTTCCTCGATATCAACATTCCGTCCCTGGATGGCATGATGTTGGCCCACCACATCGGCATGTTTGCCCGAAAGCCCTACATCGTATTTACCACGGCATATAAGGAGCATGCGGCAGAAGCCTTTGAGCTGGAGGCCTTTGATTATATTCTGAAACCGTATGATGAGAAGCGGATTGCTGCCATGTTGAAGAAATTAGAGGCTGCTTTTCGACGGGACCATGCAGAACTAGGCGCGGGTACAAAAACCTCGGAAACCGTGGAATCCGGATATGCACAAATCGCGAGTCAAACGGCCTCGAATGTACATGCTGTCCCAATGAAGGCTGTTGAAGGACAGCCAAACATGGAGCACCCTGGCATCGGCGGACATGTGGGGGAAGGGGGGACGAGTTCCGGAGAAAAGCATGCTGGAACTGGAACGCATTCCGCTGCTGTACAAGGCACGAGCGTAACAAGCGGCAAAATCAATTTGCTGCGCAATGACAACATCATCGTCACGGATCCGGCGGACATTTATTATGCGGAAGCGCAAGAGAAGGTCACGAAGGTGTATGCCAAAAGCGGGGAGTACACGATGCCTGTCAGCATTTCGGATTTTCACGCACGTTTGCCTCAGGAAATGTTCTTCCGGTGCCATCGCTCGTATTTGGTCAATCTGTCCCAGATTCGCGAAATCGTGCCCTGGTTCAACAATACGTACCTGCTTCGCTTGCGGGATCTGGAGGCCGAAGTTCCGGTCAGCCGCGGAAAGGTCAAAGAATTCAGGCAGCTCATGCGTATTTGACGGCAATTCATTCCGCATTTGATGCAACTCATGCCGAAATGGACGTTATGAATCCCCTTTCATGTATGATGGGTTTGTAAAGGAAAGGTATTCAGAGAAGCAGACGTCCATAAAGGGGAGATCATCATGAATGCGGCTATTTCATCCGGAGCTAAATCCGACACTACAACAATCAACGTGAACCGGTGGCTCATCGTGCTTGGCACCATCATTGTACAGATGGGACTGGGAACCATATACACTTGGAGTTTATTCAACCAACCGCTGGCCGATCGCTTCGGCTGGGATGTCAGCTCGGTTGCGATTACGTTTTCGATCACCAGTTTTGCGTTGGCATTCGCAACCTTGTTTGCCGGCAGACTGCAGGAACGAATGGGATTGAGACGACTTATCCGCATCGCCGGGGTAGTGCTTGGGCTGGGACTTATGCTTAGCTCGCAAGCGAGCTCGTTGACGCTGCTTTATATTTTGGCCGGTTTCGTGGTCGGTTTCGCCGACGGTACGGCCTACATTACGTCGCTGTCCAATCTGATCAAATGGTTTCCCGAGCGCAAAGGACTCATTTCGGGAATCTCGGTGGGTGCTTTCGGCACGGGAAGTTTGCTCTTCAAATACGTGAACTCGGCGCTGATCGGTTCGGTTGGTCCCGCGCAGGCATTCATGTATTGGGGAATCATCGTTTTGGTGCTGATCGTGGCAGGTTCGTTCCTAATTCGGGAAGCCGTTATGCGTGAGCAGGGTTCTGCCGACACGGCCCAAGGAACGGCACAGGTGAATGCGCGCCATCAATATACGGTGAAAGAAATGCTGCGTACGAAAGAAGCGTACATGTTGTTCGTCATCTTTTTCACGGCTTGCATGAGCGGCCTGTACCTGATCGGCATCGTCAAAGACATTGGCGTACAATTGGCCGGGCTGGACGTGGCTACTGCGGCGAATGCGGTCGCGATGGTCGCGATTTTTAATACCGCTGGACGCATTATTTTGGGGGCGCTTTCGGACCAAGTGGGGCGCATGAAAGTCATTGCCGGTGCTTTGCTCGTGACGGCCATCGCCGTTATGACGTTAAGCCTGGTTCCATTGAACTTTGGCATCTTCTTTGCCTGCGTGGCAGCCGTGGCCTTCTGTTTCGGCGGAAACATCACCGTCTTCCCAGCCATTGTGGCTGATTACTTCGGGCTGAAGAATCAAAGCAAAAACTACGGCGTCATCTACCAGGGGTTTGGTTTTGGCGCACTGGCCGGGTCGTTCATTAGCGCCATGCTGGGCGGATTTCATCTGACGTTTATCGTCATTGCCGTACTTTGCGCCATCTCGCTGCTGCTTGCGCTGATCGTTACGCCTCCGGGCCAAAGCCGCCGTATGAGACAACGCGAACGGAAAATGAGCTTTAATCCTTCTTCCCGGGCGAGTTGAAGATACTATCCAAATCATCGATTCGGCAAAATAGAGTCAAACAGATATAGATCGTATGAAAGAAAACAGGCGGCTTCGCATGAGGCCGCCTGTTTTGCATGCCGTATCCAATTTCTTTTCTCCGGGCGTGCACGGATGATATGGCATCTGATATACTCTATCTACATCATCGCAGTACGGGTTTGTGTCTGTACAAAAGGAGGACATAAATGAAGTTCGTCAAATATGCCGCATCCCATTTCGATGACTATTACGCGCTTGTCTCCAATATGGAAGTCATGAAACAGATCACGGAGTGCACGACGCCCGAACCCGAAGCCCGAACGCAGTTCGCGCAGATGCTTGATTATAATGCCGGGCATATTGGCGGATATTATCGGGTAATGGATACTGCCGGAGTCGTTGTTGGTTATGCGAAACTGATTCCGGATGCAACCGATCCGGCACGGGCCGAGTTGGGTTACATGATTTTGCCGGAGCACTGGGGAAAAGGGTATGGCACCAAAATTGCTGCACGCCTGATTGAGCAGGCTGCCTTAGAATATAGGCAAATTGGCGTATTATACGCCATTATTGATCCTTCGAACGCAGCTTCGCGCCGTATTTTGACGAAACAGCAGTTTGCTTCAGTGTGGGTGGGCGATTACGACGGTCTCCCGGGTGAAATATTGGAATTGGATTTGACACGCCAAAGATAGAGATAACACCAGATCTAGAGCGTGATACATAGACATCAGAAGGAGTTGGAGGAGATGGAAGTGAGCAACACAACGATGGAACGCTTGAATCTGCTCTTGCCGGAATGGTTGGAGACCAGCCGCTTGCATACAGGACAAGGGAAAGTCGCCTCGTATATCCCCGAGTTGGCCAAGGCTTCGCCTGACGGTCTGGGCATTCATATCATGGACGCCGAGGGCCGGAGCGTGTCGGCAGGAGATTGCGGCGTGACGTTTACGATGCAGAGCATTTCCAAAGTGTTTACCTTGATTCTGGCCTTGATGGACCATGGAGAAGAGGCCGTCTTTTTCAATGTGGGCATGGAACCTACCGGAGATGACTACAATTCGATGATCAAGCTGGAGCTGGTCGAACCCGGCATTCCGTTTAATCCGCTGATTAACGCCGGTGCCATTACCGTGTCTTCTCTCGTCGCCGGGGATTGCAAAACGGAAAAATCGCAGCGCATTTTGGATTTTTTCCGGAAATTGGCGCATAACGACCGGCTGGGCTACGACGAAGCCGTATTTCAATCCGAGTCGGAAACCGGACATCTGAACCGGTCGCTCGCCTACTTCCTGAAGCATAACGGCGTGCTTAAGGACGATGTGGAAGATGTGCTGGCCGTGTATTTCCGCCACTGCTCGATTGAGGTAACCTGTACGGATTTGGCCCGCATGGCGCTGGTGCTTGCTTATGACGGAACCGATCCCATTAGCGGGGAAGAACTGATTCCGCGCCGTTATGTGCAAATTGCCAAAACGTTCATGACCACCTGCGGCATGTACAACGCGTCCGGCGAATTTGCGATTCAGGTCGGATTGCCGGCCAAAAGCGGGGTGTCCGGAGGCATTCTGACCCTGGTTCCAGGGCAATTCGGCATCGGTCTCGTAGGTCCTGCACTGAACCGGAAGGGCAACAGCATCGCGGGCGTACATTTGTTGGAACGCTTGTCGAAGGAATTTCAGTGGAGCATGTTCTGAATGAAGCCGAGCTGAAGCCGTAACTTTATCATTACCCTTGGTGGCAGCCTGCAAAACCGTCACGGACCAAATTGCTTCTTTCGAACGAGCGATGGATGCCGGTGCAGGGAGCAGGCTGTGACACATCAAAGGTTTGGCATGCTAGGCACACGGTCCTGCAAGCCGGGCATCAGGCTTCTTATATATTGCAGTTACTGCCATCATTCCATCGCGACCCGTAACCCGGCCTTTTTCATTCCTCGTTCGACCGCACCTTCTCGATGACCGCATCCGGTTTCCGGATCAAGGTCGAGCCAAGTCCAAGTACCTACGGCCCATCTTCTTCAAAGCAAGAACCTGTTTCCTGATTACGGAAGAGATGGATGCGTCTAGTCCGCCAGAGCAACATCCGTAATGAGATTCATCTGCACATCACGCATCCCGTCTTCCGTCTGCATGCGGAGCGTACGTGCAGGACGGTCCAAACGAACGACCTGACCGGTCACGCGCACATCGTCGTATTCGTGGAACAAGGTGATCGTGATTCGGTCTCCCAGCACCATGGAACTGCTAAGCAAACGCGACATTTCCTCGGCCGCCTGCATATCGAGGGAAGGACGGCTGCGGGGAGCAAGGCGCTCCTGATGCAAAATATAGGCCTCCCGATGTTCGGGAAGCATCATGCGCGAAGATTCGAATAACCCGTTATGCTGTAATTTTTTGCTCATTTGTAATGACCTCCGATTTTGTGGGCACGATCCTGAGCCTGCCCGGATGCATTCAGCGAGGAAGCACGCATGATGGCGGTGTCCCCGAATTTGCGTTTGATGCCGTCCGTGGCCCGTTCCAGTTCCCGCTTGCGATCCCGTCCATCGAACCAGGAGAGCTGTACTTCGGCATCCGACATAAGACCTGTCAAGGATACGCCGATGCGGCGGATGGGCAGACCGTCCCAGTGGCGCAAGAAGAGTGCGGCCGCAGCATCATAGACTTCGTCCGTGATGTTGGTGGGCTCCCCCACCTTCATTTGGCGGGAGAAACCGGTGGGCCGATCGAAATCATGCCCCCGGCAGCCGACCGACACAACCTGCCCCATGAGCGCTTTGTCCCGGGCACGCCTGCATACCAGTTCGGCTAATTCGAGCAGCACGACCTTAATATCCGCCCAAGTATCGTAGTCCCGGGGCAGCGTCATTTGGTGGCCGATCCCTTGCTGCTGATGGGCATAGGTTCCTGGCCTTACGGGCGAATCGTCGATGCCGCGGGCAACGCGCCAGAGCACCTCGCCGTTCACTCCCCAGCGTTCCCTCAGCCGGGGCAAAGGGGTCTGCGCGAGGTCGCCAATCGTATGAATGCCCATGTTGTACAGATGCTTCGCCATTCGGGAGCCAACCATGAACATGTCCCGGACGGGTTTAGGCCATAACAGTGCCGGCATATCCTTCCGGGGCAGGGTGCAGATGCCGCCAGGCATTTTTTTGGCGAAAAGGTCGCAGGCCATCTTGCTCACGACCTTGGTATCGCTGATGCCGATGCGAATCCGTACGCCCGTCTCATCCATGACCCGTGCCTGAATGCTGCGGGCAATCGTTTCCGGGTCGCCGAACAAGTCCAGACTTCCGGTGACATCCAGAAACTGTTCATCAATGCTGTAGGGCTCGACCAGGTCGGTATAGGACTGCAGAATGTTCGTAATGTGCAGCGACACCCGAATGTATTCGGCCATCCGCGGGCGGATGACGACGACGTCCGGACACTTGGCCAAGGCTTCGCCCAGCCGTTCGGCCGTCGTAATGCCGTACGACTTGGCGAGAGGGCAAGCTGCCAGAATGATGCCCGAACGGCGGGCGGGGTCACCCGCTACCACCAGGGGACGGTCCTTATATTCGGGATGTGCCGATTTCTCAACGCTGGCATAAAATGACTGGCAGTCGGCCAGCATAATGACAGGCCCCTTTTGGCGTTCCATGCGATTCTCTCCTTTGTCCATTGGTGGGCAGGATATTCCGAATGAACATCGGGCCTGCAGGATCGCGGCGTCTTTAGACGTGCGAACAGTGTAGTATATGATCATTTATCCATAGTATAGAACAAGTGTTCTCTTTTTATAAGCATATCCGAGAATGCTTCTTGCGACAACCGGAATTATTTGCAAATGGGAAAGGGGATGGGCAGAAGAGCGAAAACGGAGAAATATAGGGAATAAGAAGTGCATTTTTACATTATATGTTATCTATCTGTGACCTCTGGGCGATGTCTGGGCGGTCGTTTTGATGTTTGTAAAGAAATATGATCAAGGGCACGGTCCCATAGGGGGACTGATGTCCTTTTTTTCATTTTCTGCTCTTTTCAGAAAACCTTGATGCCATGCGGTTTTCCGCTGCTGCGTTATCGGACTATAGTATCAATTTTGTAATCTTTATGGTTAATACTGTAAAAATAAAGCGCAACTTTACAACATGACAGGCGTTTAATGGGGTAAGCGTTCAAGATTGACGTCAGCTTCAACCCGCCATACACATAACATCCTCGGGCGGGGACACGGCTGAAAGAAAAGATGTGGACGGGTGCTCAATCGCGGCGATGCATGCTTTGTTTTCATGAATGGTGCAGGCTTCTAAAAACGCTCAATTACTTGATTTTTTGAGAATAATAGGCAAAATGTTTCATTTTCAGGTTTGCTTCCATCAGCCTAGTTACAAAAGCAGAGTCTTGGCGCTATAGTGAGACTACACCGCAGACATCCCGAACGATGTCAACGAGCATGAATGCGAGAAATTCCGCGTTCCTCCTGGTTTCTGCAAAAAAAGAGGCGTGAGGATAAATTGCATAATAGTGAGGTGGGCAATCGAAGGCCATGAGCAGACGAAGACGAAAGCGCTGGATGCTGACGTTGCTGGCTGGGACGGCAGTGCTGGCCGGCGGAGTGCTGGCAGGCTGGCAGTTTATGCAGCCCCGGCTCGCGACGTACACGGCGGAGAATGGTGCGGAAATGAAGTTCAAGACCGAGGGAGCCAAGTTCATGGAGTATGGCCAGGATGGCATATGGCGGGAAATGTTCGTCAAAGGCGTGAATTTGGGCGCAACGTCGCCGGGCCATTATCCGGGAGAGTTTCCGCTGACCAAGGAGGATTATCAGAGGTGGTTCGGGCAGATTCAGGAGCTGGGCGCCAATGTGATCCGGATTTATACGGTCCATGAACCGATTTTTTACTCGGCTTTGGTCGATTACAATCGCGGCCGCGAGCAACCGTTATATTTTATACAGGGCATATGGTCGCCGGAGGAGCAGTTGATCGAGGGCAAGGACGCCTATGCCGACCACATCGTGCAGACGTTCAAACAGGAAATCGAAAAGGCGGTTTCCGCCGTTTACGGAGATGCGGACGTTCCCGAGAAGCAAGGGGCTTCGAGCGGGGAATATACGGCCGATGCGGGGAAATATTTGATGGCCTGGCATGTGGGCACGGAATGGGACCCGACCATGGTGGAGAATACCAATGCCAAGCATGCGGATGTTCCGCAGTACAAGGGAGCCCAGTTTGCGGGCACGGCGGATGCTTCGCCGTTCGAGAACTGGTTGGCTGAACTGCTGGATTACACCGCCGGATTGGAGAAAACATACGGCTGGGAACATCCGGTCACCTTCACCAACTGGGTGACGACCGATGTGCTCGAACATCCGGGAGAACCGTTGTACGAGGAGGATCTTGTCAGCGTGGATGCCCGCCACATTAAGCCGGTGGATTGGCAAGGGGGATATTTCGCGGCGTACCACGTGTATCCGTATTATCCCGATTTGTTCCATACGGATCAGACGCTGCAGACCATCAAGGATGAAAACGGGGAGTACAATACGTACAAAAGTTATTTACGCAAACTGAAAGCCGAGTTTTCGGATATGCCTGTAATGATTACAGAATACGGCGTTCCTTCCTCGCTTGGCATTTCCCATCTGGGCATGGGCGGAAGGGACCAAGGGGGACACAATGAGACCGAGCAAGGCGAGATCGACGCTTCGCTGACCCAGGATATTTACGACGAAGGGTACGCGGGAGCCATCTTGTTCATGTGGCAGGACGAATGGTTCAAAAAAACGTGGAACACGATGCCGTTTGAAATTCCGGCGGATCGGCGCGCGTATTGGCTTAATGTACTGACCAACGAGAAGATGTTCGGCTTGCTCGCCATGGATCCCGGCAAACAGGATCGATTGACCATCGACGGCAAGCTGGATGATTGGGACGCGCTGCAAGAAGGCGAGGTCAACGTTTGGCAGGGCAAGGTGGAAGGCATTCAGCAAATCCGAATGACCCATGACGAAGCCTACCTGTACATTGGCGTGACGCTGGACAAGCCATTCGATCCGAAGCAAACGCTGCTCCGTCTTGGCACGAACACGCTGACCGGCGGCAATCAGCCAGGCAAGCGCCTTCCGGGCCGGACGATGAGCGACGGTCTGGAAACGGTGATCACGCTGGGCAAGGATGACGAATCCGAAGTGGAAATCGCGCGGGACTATGATTTCAACAGGCGCTTGTACGGGAAAGACGGCTACAATATGCTTCCCAAGGAAGAGGAGTTATCCGATGATCCGTTTCAGCCTTGGAAACTGGCGGTCAGCCTGACCATGACTCCGCCCGATACACGATCTGCACATCCGTTCCTCGATGCCGAGGTGGGCATATTGAAACGTGGCACCAACGCTCCAGGCCAAGCGGACGAAGATTCGCTAACCGCTTGGCAGTATAGCGGGAACCAGGTGGAAATGCGAATTCCGTGGCTGCTGCTCGGTTTTGGCGATCCAAGCTCCCTGCAAGTCATCCAATACGGACCGCTGCCGGGAGGAAGAACATTTGAGACGGAAACGACCCAAGGCATCACCATCGTTCCATGGTTGACGGATCGTGCCACCGGAAAAGTTGCATGGCCAGGCGGTGAGAAAAATACGCTGGATTTACGGACGCTGCCGGTCTACAGCTGGAAACCGTGGGAACAAGTAAACTACAGCGAACGCCTGAAGCTGAGCTATGATGCCATGCGGGAACGCTTCGAACAAATACCTAGTTTTCAAGGCGAATAACTAAGAAAAAAGAATGAGGAGGGCTTTGTCACATGTTTTCGAATCTGGCTTTGGCCTACCTGTTTCTATACATTTGTGCGGCGCTTGTCGTGATCGGGGTCATTCTGCTGTTTGCGATGAAAATATCCCATAACGGCAAAGTGCGCAAGGCGCAGTACTATGAGCAAAAGCAGCGCGACTACTTCGCGTATTTGCAGGCAGCGCTGGCGGAACAACGTCCGCTGCGTTTGCCGCCAGGCAAACTGGCTCCGCTCGAAAGGCGGGTGATTCAAAACAGGCTCATCGAATGGATCGACCAGTTTAAAGGCGAGTACCGCGACAAGCTGATTGCATTGTGCCGGGAAGCCGGCATGGTGGAACAGGATTTGAAGGAGCTCGGCAGGCTGCGTTACGGACGCCAGATCGATGCGGCATACCGTCTGGGCGGCATGCGCTGTCCCGAGGCGGTGCCGGGTCTGATGGAACTGCTCCGGGACGAGAAGCCGGGACCGATGGCGATTATGATCGCCCGCTCGATCGCAAGATGTTCCGCACGCCAGGGTGAACTGAAGGAGATGCTGGAGCTGCTGCTGACCAAGGGCAAATCGATTCACCACCTGGCGGCGGATATCTTGCTGGAAACCCGTCTGGACCCCAGCAAACTGTTGATCGAGCTGCTTGAATCGGACAAGCCGGATTTTGTGAAGGTAGGCCTTGTCGCCATGTGGGGACAGGCAGTACCGGAAGTGATGCCTGCGCTGGGCAAGCTGGTCGGTGCGGAGCATCAGGACGTGCGTGCCGAAGCGGTGAAGCTGTATCTCAGCGCAAGTCCGACGTTAAGCGATGAAACCATTCTCCGGCTGATGCAGGACGAGAGCCCGGAAGTGCGCGCCGAAGTGGCGCAGGCGCTTGGTTCCAAGCATGCCGCGGGCAGCATTCCATTGCTGCGCAAGGCGCTGCGCGACGAAGACTGGGGTGTGCGTCATAACAGCGCGGAGAGCCTCGGCAAGTTGGGCGAACCGGGATTCGAGGCGCTGTGCCAGGCGGCCATGCATGGAACGGGAGCCGAACGCGAGATTGCCAAACAGCACGTCGAGAGCATCATGCAGCATCCCGGACCCGGCGATCGCGGCGTGGAGCAGATGATTGCGCATAACCAAAAACGACTGTTGTACGAGCGGTATTTTGGTCCCATGAAAGCCGGCAGGACAAACAAGAAACGCGCAGGCGTAGCCGCGTTAGGAGGGGATTACACTGCTTAGGGATCTGCTGTTCATTTACGGCATGGTGGCGATTTATTACGTCGTCTTTGTCAATACGCTTTATTTTTCGATTATGGCCCTGTCATTCCGCAACATCTGGACCATCTTCAGACGATCGAATTATTCGAAGTACAACACATTGTCCGGTTCGCAGCTGGTGCCTTCCGTTTCTCTCCTGGTACCGGCATACAATGAGGAACTGACGATTATCGAAAACGTAAACTGCCTGATGACGCTTAATTATCCGACGTATGAGGTCATCGTAGTCAATGACGGTTCCAGCGACAATACGCTGAAGCTGCTGCTGAAAGAATACAAGCTGAAGCCGATATCCAATGCCCAGGTTCGGGGCAAGATTCCTTGCCAGCCGATTCGCGGCATCTATCACAACCCCGAGTTCCCGGGCCTGTACGTCATCGACAAAGAAAACGGAGGCAAGGCCGATTCGCTGAATGCGGGCATCAACTTGTCGCACTATCCGCTCATTTCTTCCATCGATGCCGACTCCTTGCTCGAAAAGGACGCCCTGATTCGCATGGCGCGCATGTACATGGAGAATCCGGAAGAAACGGTGGCCATCGGAGGCGATGTGCGCATCGCCAACGGCTGCAAAATCGAGAACGGGGCCGTGCAGGACGTTTCGCTGCCGCGCAAAATGTGGCCGATGTTCCAGTCCATCGAGTATCTCAAAGCGTTTTTGGGAGGCCGGATCGGCTGGAGCCATATCAATGGCCTGATCATCGTCTCGGGAGCCTTCGGCCTGTTCCGCAAGGATTACGTCATTGCCGTCGGCGGATATCGCGACGGGTACCCGGGCGAGGACATGAACATCATTATCAAGCTGCATCGCTACATGCTGGAAAATAAACTGAAATACCGCGTGGCGTTCTGTCCCGAGGCCGTTTGCTGGACCCAGGCGCCGGATTCTTACCGGATCCTGTCCAGCCAGCGTAAGCGTTGGGGACGCGGAAATCTCAAAAACATGCTGGAAAACCGCGACATGCTGTTCAATCCGAAGTACAAGGTGATGGGACTCATCACGATGCCGTATAACGTCATTTTTGAAGCGCTGAACCCCTACTTCCGGATTACCGGTTTGCTGGCACTGGTCGGATACGTGCTGCTGGATATGACACAGTGGCCGATCCTCGTATTGTTCGGTGCCCTTAACCTGGTGAGCGGTTATCTGCTGAGCATCGGGGCGCTCATTCTGGAGGAGATCGCATTCAGACGTTACAACAAGCTGTCCGATCTGGGCAAGATGCTTGTATTCTCGGCCTTGAAGTTCGTCGGTTACCATCAGCTCGGCGTGTTGTGGAGATTGCAGGGACACATCCAGTTTTTGCAAAACAACAACTCCTGGGGCACGATGACGCGTCAGAGCTGGTCCGAAGAAAGCAAGGACACAACCGAAGCGGCTTGAGCTCGCGCCGTGATCCAAGCATGAGCCGGCTTCAGGCAAGCCGGCGTTAACGGAAGCAATACGGCAAGACCATGATAGATAATCCAAAGGAGAAGGGTGGAGAAAACATGTCGAATGCGGCGACATTGCAGCGTGAAGCTGCCGCGAACGTGTACCGAAGCATGGAGCAGGAAGTAAAGGGAATCGGGGCCGGAGCATGCGGCCTCATGTTCATTCATTGTGCAGGGCAATCCCCGCCGGAGCAGCAGGTTCAAACGTATCTGGAGCGAACGAACGAGTATGGCTTTCAGCTATGGCAGGATGGGACAACCCAAACGGTTGGCGTGCTGCTGCCAGGTCTGCTGTTGGATGAGGTCCACTATGAGGGTCTATGCATCAAACATCATTTGCTGGAAACCGTTCCGGGAGCACGGCCGCAGATCGTGGTAGCCAGCTTCAAGGACAAGGATCGGCCGTCCCAGGCGGTCATCCAGCAAATGGCGGAATTCGCCCGACGGGTCGATTCCGCCGACATCCAGATCTACACGCCGGATCAGATGGCAGAACGGGCGGAGCGTATCCTGATTGTCGATAATGATCCGACGATCCGCGAATTTTTGCAATTGCGGCTGAAGATGCAGGGGTACGAAACCTATGAAGCGGTGGATGGACTCGCAGCCCTCGAAATGATCGGAAAGGTGGAGCCTGACCTGGTATTGACCGAACTGAACTTGTACGGCATCGATGGCCTCCCGTTTATTCACCACATTCAGAAACTGGAGGTGGAACACCCGCCCAAAATCGTGGTGTTAACCGAGCAAAGAGTGGAGGAAACGATCAGCCAATGCTTCAGCAGCGGCGTGAATGACTATATGACCAAACCGTTCTCCCCGGTAGAACTGGATGCGAGAATCCGGCGGTGCCTGCACTGAGTAGGTTCAGATGATCGACAATCCATCATGAACAGTGCGTAACAGCCGGATACTAGTCTCTGCCGAGACGTACCACGAACCATTATATAAGGCGAAAATAGCGTATGCACATGAACGGAGAGACAGAACCAATCTGGAGAAGCGGAGCGTTCTGAAAGCTTTCTGAAGGAAAGCTGCATCGGAAGCATAGGCTTATCCCGGATTTTCCCCTTAGCCAAAGGGGATTCAACAAAATCCGGGGATAACGGCGATCAGAAGATGGTACTGTGCTCGAAGTGTCTTGGTGCGAAACATCTTCGGCTTATAAATACAAAAAACCAAAAATACAGCCTGGAGGGAATACCATGGAGAATCAACATGTTCACACTTTACTGAATGCGATTGAGAATAAAGAAGCGGTGCTCGGCGTTGTCGGGCTCGGTTACGTAGGTCTGCCGCTGGCCGTGGAAATGGTCAATCAGGGCTTCACGGTCATCGGCATCGACCTGGATGCATCGAAGGTGGATCGTATCTATCATGGCGATTCCTACATTCATGACATTTCGTCCGACGAGTTGAAAAAGGTGATGCAAACCGGCCGTTTCCAGCCGACGACGGATTACAGCCTGCTGCGCGTGATCGATGCGCTCAGCATCTGCGTGCCTACGCCGCTGAGCGAGAATCAGGACCCGGATACCTCCTACATCGAAACGGTTGTGGACCAGATCAAACGGCACATGAAGCCAGGCATGCTGATCACGCTCGAAAGCACGACCTACCCGGGAACGACCGAAGAGCTCATCCAGCAGGAGTTGGACAAGATCGGGCATGAAGCAGGCAAAGACTATTTCCTGTGCTTCTCGCCGGAGCGGGTGGACCCGTCCAACGGACGTTTCACGACGTTCAATACGCCGAAGGTCATCGGAGGCACGACAGAATCGTGCCTGAAGCTCGGAACGGCACTGTACAGCAAATACGTGCAAACCGTCGTTCCGGTATCCTCCCCGAAAGTGGCTGAAATGTCCAAACTGCTCGAAAATACGTTCCGCAGCGTTAACATCGCGTTTGTGAACGAAATGGCGATGATGTGCGACCGCATGGGCATCGATATTTGGGAAGTCATCGACGCGGCGGCGACGAAGCCGTTCGGATTCATGCCGTTCTACCCGGGCCCGGGCATTGGAGGCCACTGCATCCCGCTCGACCCGATGTACCTGTCCTGGAAAGCGAAGGGCTTCCGTTTCTACAGCAAATTCATTGAACTGGCTCAGTCCACCAATGACAACATGCCGTATTACGTGCTGAACAAAGCCTCCGTCATTCTGAACGAATACGCGAAGTCGGTGCGCAATTCGAACGTGCTGCTGCTCGGCATGGCGTACAAGCCTAACATTGCGGACTTGCGTGAATCCCCGGGACTTGAGGTATACGAGCTGTTCAAAGAGAGCGGAGCCAACGTCAGCTACTATGATCCATATGCCGCTTCCTTCCGCGACAAGCATGGAGAGACCGTGCCAAGCGTGCCGTTCAGCCTGGAGCAGTTCAAGAAATTTGACTGCATCGTGCTGATCACGAACCATAAAGACCTGCCGTATGGCGACATTGCCGACCTCGGCGTGCCGATTCTGGACACGCGCAATGCGTTCCGCAGCTACACGCAGCCGCATATTTACAAAATTGGCCATTCCGTTCAACATCCTGTGCTCGAACATAGCGAAGCGCTGCTCGTCTAAAGCCGATGACATTCAAGGGCAAGATGCCGGCCAAGGCAAAATGGGCTGTGCTGGCACTGACGTTCTGCCTGCTGCTCCTGCCCTGGCTCTTCCGGTGGTTCGCCACCGAGGAGCATAAGTCGACCTGGCTGTGGGATGCGTCGATCATTGCCGAGCAAACGCCGGAGATCATTGCGTTCACGAAAGAGCAGGGAATTGAAGTCATTTTCTTGCAGCTGCAGGATGAGGTCACGGAGGATGCATACCGCCATTTCGTTGCTGCCGCGCACAAGGCCGGGATGGAAGTGCATGCGTTGAACGGCCATGCGGATTGGGCTTATACGGAGAAGCGCGAAGAGGGTCTTGCGTTCGTGGACAAAGTAAAGGCCTATAATGAGGCATCAGCACCGGAAGAACGGTTCACGGGCATTCAATTCGACGTGGAGCCGTATCAGCTTCAGCGTTGGGAGCAAGAGCAGAGTGAGGTCATTGCGGAATGGCAGGACAATATGAGCGCTTGGACCGCCGAGGGCAAGGAAGCGGGATTGTACATGAGCGCGGCGATCCCGTTCTGGCTGGATGGGCGCGAAGCGGCAAATGGCGGCGGCACGCTCAGCCGCTGGATCATTAACCGCTTCGACGCCGTGGCCATCATGGCTTACCGGGACAGCGGACAGCAGATGTATGACCTTTCCCGCGAGGAGCTCGACGAAGCGGATGAACTCGGCAAAAAGGTGTGGATCGGCGCTGAACTCGGGGACACGCATGAAGGGGAGCATCTGACCTTCTACAACAAAACGCTGAGCAATATGGATGAAGAGATTGCGAACGTGTTCCGCCTTGGAAAGGAACATTCGTCTTTTGCAGGGGTGGCAATCCATCATTACCAAGCCTGGTATGCCAAGAAAAACGGCATTCCGCTGGCAAAAGGCAATGCAGCTAAAAATGCAAGCCAATTCGATCAAAATGAATAGCTATACTTCGAGAGAGTAAGGATCCAGAGTAAAGGATCCAACGTGAAGAAGATGATCTCCCTTGTATACGGAGATCATCTTCTTCTTTATATAACAATAACAAGCGCTCGTATGAAGTCTAGTCTTAAGAGATATTGAATTTTTGCAATCAAAGGAGTTTTAAAGGAATGAAATTATCTTTTTGTAAACTGCTTGCTCTTTCTCTATGAAGGAATCTAAACGGTTCAAGACATCATTTTTCAACTTGCTTTCTTTTGTTATATTGAAGCGCAGGACTAGATTTCTATGAATCTCAGTAAGCGTTATCAATTCTGAAAGAGATGCTAAATCAATTGCATTTTTTTCGATATATTGATTCGTAATTAGGAAATTGAATCTATGGAGCATAAATTTTTTATGATCAAGAAATAAATGAAAAGGTCGAATATCAATATGAGGATCTTCATTGGAAGCATAGTGGTCTATAACATTACGATAAACATCATGTCCGAACAGTAATTGCTCGCGGTCATAATGAGTAGTTCTATTAAGATCAAGTAAATTCATATGAGTAGAATTAAGATAATGTTCAAGTAAAGTTTTAATGCGTGACCGAATATCAGGATCCACTTTTTGTCTCTCTGAATCGCGGTATTGATATAATACAACGCCAAAGAGCCAATCAAACAACTCATCTTTAAAAGAAAGGATATAAGCGGTTCTTATTTCTTCAAAAGTACAGGTTACAAAGGCGTATTTGCCGTTAAGGAAGTTTCCTGCTAGATAAACAAGCTCTTGATCGGAATCATATCCGTAAATGAAAACATCGTGAATGAATTCAGGGATATCCATATTTTTGTAAACCGAAAGGTGTTTCTTGTTCACCATCATGAGTATGTAATAATTAGTGTCTATACAATCTATTATAAATTGAATGATATCTTCCCATTTTTTGTTGATTAGATCTTTACCTATCCGTTGTACAGCAAAGAATGGCGTATCATATTCATGCTGACATTCATAAAAGAAATTTTGAGGACTACCTTTGAAACTTTTTAATTGAATAAAATTGCTGCATAACCATGGCTCGGTTAATTCATAACTAAGAGCCATAGAAACAAAGCTAGCATCTATATTGTAGGTGGAAATTAGATCTTGTTTTTTCATAGGCAACTGTTTTTTCTTCATAATATCTCCCTCACATCAGTCAATTTAATTAGCTTTAAAATTCTAACAAAATTCATGAAGATGTATGAAATAGTGCAAATAGAGTATGGAAGAATGAAATACATAAATTTACAAAAATTTAATAAAATTAGTTCTATTTAATCAGAATGATCCATTTACTGTCAAGGTAAAATACTGTCATGCTTTTTAAAAGCGAGACTTTGATTTCAGAGGGCTGATAAAAGCAGCATAAAAAAATGATTTCTATAAGTATTAATTTATTTACAAGAAACGAAAAAGAGGTTCGACAAAATAAGCCTTACATCGACAGGCATGTTTTACTATGATGAAAAATGAGAATGTTAAAAGTGTAAAAAACTAAATTGGAGATTTACATAGGGTAGAATTATAAAACGTTTTAGAAAAACAAAACGACAATAAATTTCTGTGGAAGTATGTCTTGGTATGCGCTTTTTGAGTATATTAAAATATTTTACATATTTAATTCTACAGATTTACTTGGCTATTAAGTTTTGCGGTGTTATCATTGCTTTGTAATTTTGGAATTGGGGTGGGTCTGTGTCAAATATGACAATAATAAACATAAATATGCTATCTAAGGCAGGGTTTATTTTTATTAATCCGAAGAACACCTGCACAATGATTTTTCCAGAACAAGATATCGAGTTTCATATAGCCTCACAAATAAAAAAATTGCAAAAAGAAAAAGTTAAAATCGTCACACAAAACGAATTGATGTTTAGGCTTGTTAACAGTTCTATGGAAGCTGTAACCGTAAGGTGTTGTCAGTACACGTTGCCTAATGCCGCAAGGTTTAGAGAAAGCTTGGAATACATTGAAAGCGCTACAAAAAAATATTTTATAACTGGAAAACATGATCTGCTGGTGGAAACCTTAGAGACTTTCTTGAATAAAGAAACAAAAAAACGGCTTGAAAATGTAACTGAAAATACAAAAATTGATGCAAGATTGTTGCTGGTTAGTCGATTCATTAAGGAGCATTACAACCAGCCTATATCTTTATATGATCTTTCAAAATTGATCGACTGCAACCCAGTTTACCTTTGCAATACTTTTTCGAAGGTGTTTAATAAATCACCAATAAAGTATTTAAATGATATTCGTCTTCGGCAGGCTGAAAAAATGTTGTTGGAAACCGATCTTTCCATCAAAGAGGTAGCGACCAAAGTAGGGTATGTATCGTCATCGCACTTCTGTCAGATGTTTAAAAGTCAATTTCGCACTACACCAAAGCTTTATCGAATGGTAAATAAGTACAATTAGACGGAGGTCTTATGGAATTTTGTTGGGCGCTACCTGTATCAAACGTCAATGAATGTACAATGCAGGCTATTCAAGCCGAAGTCAGTGGATTCGACAGCATTTTAATAGCTAGTGCCAAGCAGGCGCCGGACCCATGGATTATGACCATGTTACTTGCTACATATACAAGTCGAGTTCGATTCCTTGTAGCTCAAAATACCAATTTGCTTCAACCGCACATAACTATGAAAGCCCTTAACTCCGTGTCGCAGATCTACGGAAACCGATGTGATATCAATATAGTCACAGGTGGTATTCAGCAAGAGGCACTTTCAACTGCAGATTTTGCTTCCCACGAAGATCGTTATCTTCGCACGAAGGAGTTTGTGAAATGTGTTCATTTGTTAAAGGGAGGAGCGGCAAGTTATAAAGGTTCCGTTTTCAACTACAACCAATTGACCATTGAACCTCCCTATACACGAGATGCCAGAGTATTCATTGCTGGAAGCTCGGACGAGGCTTTGAATATCGCGGCGGCACAGGGAGATGTATTGATTTGTTATGCGGATACGGTCGGGAATTTTAGAGAGAAAGCAAGCGTATTGAAACAAAAGGCTTTACTTATGGGAAGAAGCTTGAAATTAGGAATGTATGTGGATATTTTAGCAGCGGAAAATACGGCAGAAGCAGTTCAAATCGCAAATCGGAAATTCGAGATGTATACGGATGCACAGCAGAAAATGATTAAAATGTACCTCAATAGCGTGGATTCGGTAGGTATTCGCAAAAACAAGCAATATGCAGAATGCGATAAACTATGGGTGGAAGACCATCTTTGGGCAGGACTCTCGAAAGTGAGCCGCTCTGTAGGATTAACCGTGATAGGAAGCTACGAGGAAGTATGCAGGAAGCTGGAGCACTATCACTCGGCAGGTGTGGATTATTTTCTTTTTTCTGGATATTTGGATGCTGGAGTCTGTAAGGTTATCGGAGAGCATATTATTCCATATTTTAAAACTTCCATAAAGGATCGTGAACCACATTGAGTTTGGCAATTACTCCTTTCAAGCACGAGACGCTTAACTGTTTAGAGTCGCAAATCATCTCTATAGCGTTGTCATGGAATAAAAGATATGAGCTTATGTTTTTGGGGAAGTGGGGGTTTTCTTTCAGAAACAGGGAATACGATACAGCAAGCATAACTGGAGACCGTATCCTGACACAAATGGACGACACTTTTATACCTTTGGAGCATTATCACGGCATAAAAATTGAAGAGCATCAGGTGGGGAAGACCTCTGCAATGATGGATTTAATACGATTATACCTAGCAGAGAACATCCCCATAGTATTGTTCGTTGATTCGTATTGGTGCCCATGGGATCCAGGATATCAGACATACCATAATATGCATTTTGTGATTGTTGTTGGCATTGATGAGAAGAAGGAATGTTTTATTTGTGTCGACGGATTCTATGATAAACACCGCGAGCATTTGCCCTTAAAGGATTTGCATCAATATTGCAGTGTGTGTTATTCAATCAGGAATGTCGAAAAAAAACAAATTATTCCTTCGATAGAAGAGGTCGCAATATATACTTTGAACAAGCTCTCGGGTGAATACGGGATGAAGGAAGCGATCATTTCTTTTTCCGAAGATATCATTAAGCATTTCAATTATAAAGAAGAAATTGGGCGGTACAAAGATAAGTGGTGGGCGTCTCCTTTATTCAAACGTTTGATAAAAGTAAGTCAAGGACGGTTGTTGTTTGCCGAAGCTCTTAACTTTATGAATGATGTTAGATTGAGCCCCATTGTAACCGAGATGAAGCAGGCCAGCCGGAATTGGGAAAATTTAAGGGTTATGTTGCTGAAATCCAGCCATTTGGCTGATCCGATGGTCATGTTGCAAAGAGTCGCAAGTAAGCTTGAGGATATGGCTGAAGACGAAGCTCAAATTCTGCAGCAATTTTCAGACATGGTTCAAACAAGTGAAACTCGACATCAACCGGTCAAACGCTACCACCATGTTGAGATACGTGACTTAATGAATAATCGGGCTTTCGGTTCATTCGATACACCGGTTGATTTTTGCAATAACATCTTCTTTTTGGCACATGATTTGCCATCAACGGCGATATGGGGAGTATCTACTACTACTACTTTTTTAATGCAGAACTATGATGGTTACAGTCACGATAATATGATTGCGAGAGGTCAACGAGTAGAAATTGGATCAGATCAATATTTTGAGAAGATCGATCTTCTTATTTCTTTCAAGAAAAAAACCTCTTGTCAGGTTTTCATTGAAAATTCGTTGGGTGAGCTTCAAGAATGGCTTATGGAAGGGGACCACTGGATAACCAGCCAGGCTGATTCTAGCAAAGACATCGGATACTCGGGTCAATTGGCCCTATATGAAAAAGAAGAGGTTCGTTTGTTGCCGCAGTTAGGACGAATTTATGCGCTTAGGTTTCAGCTGAGCGAGGCATCTCAGGTTGCTGCGCTCACGTTTTCTTCCAATGAAGACGTACATATATTTTCAATCACCTTATCATAACCGAGAAAGAGGTAATATCTATGAAAGTGTTAGGGCTTGGTGGATCTAATCACGACTTTGCGGCTTGTTTGATCGTGGATGGTGTTGTTCAAGGAGCAATAGAAGAGGAACGTTTGACGAGAATAAAGCATTCTTTGGGATTAGGTCTAAAAGCGGTCAGATGTCGGTCGGCGGATTATCTGTTAAACCATGCTGGTTTATCTTTGGATGATATTGATTTTATCGTTGGGAATGATATTCTCGACCCCAAGTATTATGAACGCTTTAAAGATCGCATCATACTAATGAATCACCATTTGGCGCATGCTTCAAGTTCCTATTACGCCTCGGGGTTAGAGAAATCGGCGGTTCTGGTGGTTGATGGATATGGGAGCCCGGTAAGCCAAAATTCGGACATGAATGAAACCATTTCATTCTATCATGCAAGTGGCTCGTCTATTGAGCTGTTATCCCAAGTTTCTGGAAGGATTAATCGCGATAGAGAGTATCCTGTTTTCGAAAATTCGATTGGGGCGTTTTATTTGACGTTAACTCGGGGACTAGGTTTCGAGTTCCTGCAGGAAGGAAAAACGATGGGGTTAGCTGCTTATGGCAGTGACAGCCGTTTCATCAGAGAAATGAGTGAGTATTACAGATGTGGGGATGAAGGGGAGTACCACTTTTCGGAGGAGCAAGCTGCCGGCATGGCTGAGTATATTAAATTGCAGTTGAATGGGGCTGCGAACGATAAAGAGTTATTTATAATTAAGGCAAATTTGGCTTACGCAGGGCAGCATCATGTTGAAAAAACGATGGTTCAGCTAAGTAATTATTTATATAAAAGAACAAAATTGGACTATTTGTGCTTAGCTGGAGGTGTTGCGCTAAATAGCGTGGCTAACTATAAAATTTTATCACAAACGCCATTTAAACAAATATTTATTCAACCTGCGGCCGGGGATGCTGGAACAGCGGTAGGAAGTGCCATGTATGGTCACTATATTTTAGGAAAACAGCAATGGGCTCCGTTAAATGAAATATTCAGTCCATACTTGGGAAAAGAATATACTTCAACCGAAGTAGAGGCTGCACTTGACGCCTTTAAAGAGAAAATTAAAGTGAGTCGGCCGTCGGATTTGTATGCAAAGGTCGCAGACCTTATATCAAAAGGCAATATTATTGGTTTTTTTAATGGACGATCCGAAATTGGACCAAGAGCATTGGGCAACAGAAGTATACTCGCGGATGCCCGCCATCCCAAAATGAAAGATATTATTAACGAAAGAATCAAACATCGGGAGGCTTTTCGACCATTTGCTCCAATTGTTCTGGAAGAATATCAAACGGAATATGTAGATATGGACCATCCGTCTCATTATATGTTGTTTGTTCCGCCAATTCACGAAACGAAGCATTCCGTGATTCCAGCCGTTACACATCAAGACGGAACCGGGAGGATTCAAACGATCAACAAAAAACTGAATCCAAGGATTCATCAGCTTTTAAATTCCTTCTATGAGCTGACAGGTGTACCCGTACTATTAAATACATCGTTTAACGATAATAACGAACCCATTGTAGAAAGCCCAATGGATGCCGTCCAGTGTTTTTTAAGAATTGATTTAGATTATCTTGTACTCGGGGATTATTTGCTGGAAAAGCAAAGTGCTTCTTTATGAGAAAACAGAATCGTGTTTCAAGGGTAATCTTTCACTTAGCGGTCAAGACGCCTTTGATATCGCTTGCACTAGTTTTTTCGATATCGGTTTTTGTATTTTATTCCTTGTTCGTATATAAGGTGGACATTGAAAATACAGTGAATGCCAATCTAATCCCCAAGCCATCATCGATAGAGAATGAATACGTATTGGAGTTTTGGATTGACGGAGGACTAGACGCCCAAGCTACCTCGTATGTTAACTGGTACCGCTCGTCCCAAAAATATAAAGCAAAAATTATAACGGTGTCTAGAGAGGGAACTCGAACTCGCATCCAAGCACAAGCATTAACTGAAGACATTATCCATGAATTTAGTGACGAGGAAAATCTATCAAAACAGTCTCTTCAAGTTAGCTTGAAGATAGGCCAGGAACGAATTATCGACAAGTTGTCTAGAAAATAGGTGAGTGATGGATAAAAAGCGGAAAATAGGAATAGTCTTAAAGCTCATGAAGCCGTTCCGGTGGAGTTTTGTAAACTTATTTATTTGTGTTGTGGCGACCTCCATCATCGCAATGAGCTATCCCTATATATTTAGTTTGTTGATAGACGAGGTCTTCTATAAGAAAAGTATTGATTTTTTTATTCTTATTGTAATTAGCTATGGTGTTGTATTCATTGGAGAGCAGTCTCTCCATTTCGTGCTTAATGCCGTATGGTCATACCTGATGACACGTTTCGTCTATGAGATCAGGAGAAAAGTCATTAGAAAGTTTATTCGCGCACAGGCAGACAGGCTCTCCCAAATGGAAACTGGCGAAGCAATGGTCAATATAAACCAAGATACAGATGAATTTATGAATTTGATTCACTGGAATATTTTTTATTTAATCGCCAACTCCATCAAAGTGATTAGCGCTTTTTGTTTTATAGCTGTGTTGAATGTCAAAGTGGCTCTTGTAGTTGCTGTATTGGTGCCGGTTTCTTACTTTATCAATCAGAAAATAAATGAGAGAGCGTACAAAAAAACGTTTATTCATCGAGAATTGTATGGAAAGATTTCGAGTTGGGTGCTCGAGATGTTATCGGGTATGAGGGAAATAAGAATATTTGGGCAAGTTAGAAGAAACAACTCTGTTTTCATCGGTAAACATGTGGAGCTTACTAGGGCCAAAATTGCAAAAGATCGGATTGAATTCATATCAGAACGAATAAATGTATTGGTGGTACTTCTTGTTCAGCTTACCTTGTTTATTTTTTCAAGTATTCTGGTGGTTAACGGGTCCTTTTCAGTCGGAGGGGTTATCGCGACATTAATGTACTACACGATCATTAGCGATATGTTTCGTAATCTTGCTCAGGCGCATATGCGGTTACAGAAAAATTTTGTGTCGGTCAATCGTGTATTTGCGATTTTGGGACAAAGTGAGGAACGCAAAACAGGAGATGGTTGTTATTCTACCAGAACGAGCATTGATTTTCGGAATGTACGCTTTGCTTACAATGAAAAGCCTGTTTTTGATCAGCTTTCTTTCACTATAAGGTATGGAGAACATGTTGCTATAGTAGGTAAAAGCGGGACGGGGAAGAGTTCCTTGATCCAATTGCTGCAGGGTTTCTATGAACCGGATGAAGGTGTCGTCGAACTGGACGGAGTTCCTATCCAACAATATCCGCTGAAGGAGCTGCGGAGAATGGTTGGAGTAGTACATCAAAGGCCCGTAATGTTCAAAGGAACCATTCGCCATAACATTTGTATGGGAGAAAAACATTTCACGGATGACGCCATATGGGAGGCCTGCAGGCAAGCTGGCATTGCAAATGAAATAGAGCAGCTTCCTGACCAGTTAGATACGTTTTTAAACATCAACGGTGAAGGCCTGTCTGGAGGACAGAAGCAACGGATATCCATTGCCAGAGTGCTGATCAGGAATCCCGAAATTATTGTATTTGATGAGGCGACTTCTGCCTTGGACGGCATATCGGAGCAAGCTTTACGTCAAGTTATCCGGTCTTTGAGATCTCGAAAAACGATTATCACAATTGCACATAATTTCTCTATGATCGCAGAGGCAGAGAGAGTTATCGTACTGGATCAGGGATCTGTTGCGGGAATGGGGAAGATAGAAGAACTCATGCAAAATTGTTCAGTATTCCATGATTTGTATTCGGAACAGAAGGAGTGGTATGCAGCATATGAACGTACTTAAATCCGATCGAATCAAGTTCATGAGGCAGATCAACAAGTATATTGCTGGCAGCCGGAATCCCTATGTATTGCTGAGCTCGATCCGTTTCTTGTTGTTATTAATCGTCCTGGGAACGCCCTACTTATACAAGTTGTTAGTAGATGGTGTGCTCATTTCAGGCCAATTGGAACTGCTGTGGATCGTTATCACAGGCTACATCGTTTCCTATGTTTTTGAAACAGGGTTATTAACATACTCCGCCCAAAAAACAAATCGGTTATCTAACTTGCTGGCAATTATGATTCGAAAAAAAATGTGGAATAATTATTTGCGCGACTACAACGGGAAATTCCAATCTCTAGGAACAGGAGAATTGAAAAATCGCATCGACAATGATGTTGACTTGCTTGCGATGTATCCAGACAAACATATCATTCAATACTATTATCATGTTGTTCTGATCGTTTCATTTTCTGTTGTTATGCTGTGCATTAACTGGAAACTTGCTCTCATCGGTTTTGTATCGATTCCGCTGTCCTTCTGGATGACGAAATGGCTGGGAAAATCGGTATATCGCACATCTGAATCTTATCGTCATGTCTATGGGAGATACGAAGAATGGTTGAAGGAAGTGTTACAAGAATGGAAGGAAATTAAGTCCTTTGGATTAGAACAGAAACAAGAAATTCAATTCACTTCCTACTGGCATCGATTAAGTCAATTGTTCTTTAATAAACAGCTTTTTTGGAGTATGAATAGAACCTTTATTTCTATTAAGGACTTTTTTATTACCAAGTTGAATATTTACTTTGTCGGAGGCCTTCTTATTATCTATGGTGAGTTGAGCATTGGCAGTCTGGTATTGTTTATGAGTTATTACGATTTAACGTTCCGAAGTTTGGGAAATGTCAATGAGTTGGATATCCAACTTCAGGAACAAAGGCCAAGTATAGAGCGTGTGCTGGACAGCGTGGATATTGAGATGAAGCAACAGAAGAACTGGGTTGAACCGGTTCATTTCAACGGGGAGATATCTTTTAAAGAGGTTAGTTTTACTTATCCGGCAGCCAAGCATGCAGTGCTGAAAAATATCCAATTGAATATTCAGGCGGGAGAATGTGTGTCCATTGTAGGAAGGAGCGGTAGTGGGAAGTCAACGATCGCAAAGATACTATTGGGAATTGTTGAACCTGACCATGGCGCAGTGTGGTTAAATCGGTCAGTTGTCATACATGAAACTGTTGTTGAACAGATCAACCGAAACATCGGTATCGTTATGCAAGAAAGTATTCTGTTCAATCTTTCGGTCAAAGAAAATTTGCTGCTTGCCAATCCAAAAGCTTCAATGGATGAAATTCGTCAAGCATGTCGAATCGCGCAGATTGATACTTGGGTGGAAGGATTACCGGATCAGTATTCAACGATGCTCGGTGAGCGTGGAATCAATTTGTCGGGCGGTCAACGGCAGAGGTTGGCGATTGCGCGGGTAATTTTGCAGAAGCCCCGAATCGTAGTCTTTGACGAAGCAACATCTCAATTAGATCATGAATCCGAGTATAGTTTACTTCGGGACGTAAAACATCACTTGCAAGGGATAACCTTAATTATTGTTACCCATCGTCTTCAATCCGTGTTGTTTTCGGATCGCACGGTATTGCTAGATCAGGGATCAATCGTGATAAGCGGAAAACACGATGAGCTTTTGGAAAAAAATCATGTGTACCGAAACATGTTTTTGCAACAAAAAGCGATCTAGCTGAAGGGAAGGTTAAGATGAAAAATTCCTTTATCCATTTAGGTGAACATATTGAGGCAGGTGGCAAAGCAAACGCACTGGGGCAATTAATCCGGCATGATATAACGGTGCCGCGAGGAGTTATTATACCTTTCAGCATATTAACGAAGTTACTTCACTACAACGAAAAATACAATGAATTTATGGATGTCATTCAAGGGGAATGGGTTTTATATCGTGACTCTCTTCTCGAATCTTTGTTAGACAATCTTGTTATGGATAGTGATACGGAATCTTTATTAAATGATATTTCGAAATTTCTTAAGCCGCCTTTCATCATAAGAAGTTCGGCTGACAATGAGGATACGCAAACAAGTAGTATGGCGGGTGTCTATGAGAGCCATATCGTGTCAGGTGAAGCATCAACAATTTGGCAAGGAATGGTTGCTTGCTGGAACAGCGCCTTTTCGAGCAAAGTATATTCCGTAACCGGAACTTATCCCGAAAGTATCCATTTAATTATCCAAGAATTTGTGGAGTTTGATGTTTCAGGTGTTGCGTTCTCTTCTTTCAAAGAAACAATCGATGCGGATGAATGCATATGGATTGAAATGGTTGAGGGAGAATGTGGGAAACTAGTGGATGGAATTGCTGTTCCGCATGTCTGTAAAATGTCCCGATGGGAAGTGCCTAAGAAAGATAATAAACTCAGCAAGGAAATATTGACCGAACTGCAGATGCTTATATTCGAATTAGAGAGGATCATGGGGTGCCACGTCGATTTGGAATGGGGGGTCAAACAGGAACAACTCTACATTACCCAATGCAGACCTATAACTAGTAAGGCGGCAGTTAAAACATTAGAACATGGAACATGGATAGAAGAGGAATCGCTGCATTTCCTGCTCGCTCAGCCCAATCAAGGTTGCCTTGAACTATTGAATCAGCATCTAAACAAAAAGTATTGGACTAGGCTTGTTTTAAAGAGACACCATATTCGGATTGCGGTACTAGGTTTTTTATGTGTCGATACTGCGAGATTAACGATGAAGGATGTTGAAGTAATAGGGAGACATTGCAAGACCAAGCTGGTTGAGCTGAAAACGGATCATGGGCTTATTCGAACTTTTAATACCCCTGAAGATATATTGAAAGCATTAAGAAACCCCATGTTTTCGTGCAGTGAAGGAGTTTCAACCATATGCGTTTCGGAATTCCTGCATGCAGGAAAGTCCGGTTATTCCAAGCAGGTTGGCGATCGAATTTATATTGAGGCTATTAACGGTGGGTTCAATGCGCTTTGGAAGGATGGGGGCATACCGTCGCGTTATGAAGTAACGTTGGAGGGAACAGTTCTATCTTCAGAAATTCATAGTACAGCCTTCTATTATGCATACGATGCCGATAGAGGGGCATGGAAAAGATGCGAACTGAAGGATGAAACGGAGTGTATCTTACAACAAAGTGAGATTTTGCAGATCGTCCAATTAACGACGCTGCTTGAAAGCAAGTTGAGTAATGCAAGCGTGGAGTGGACCTCTTCCCCAGTGGAAGGAGGCGTTACATTTTTCGATCTTTCTCAGGAAAAGAATTCACAATTCTCTACCGCATTCAATATTTTATCGGATGGATCGTGCCAAGGTAAAGTCAAAAGACTTTCAGCCGACGCACTCGATAATTTATTTAGCACAATTCATGAAATTAATGTGATTCCGACCCAAGCTTATATTGAAAAGATAAATTCAAGCCATTTCCAGCAAGCTATTTTTAATAGCATCGGATCCGATAAACCTATCGTGGTGAGCGATTTTCCCAAAAGATCATTAGCACCGCTGATTCCCTATGTTAGCGGATTCATATTTGAAAAAGGCGCCGTTTTATGTCATTTGAGCATTTTGCTTCGTGAGGCGGGGATCCCTGCGATGATTAGCGGTGAGATGTATGAAACGTTGAAAGATGAAGAGGAAGTTTTGTTTACAGAGAAAGCGATTATTCGATTGGAGGAAAGCGTATAGTATGAATCACTTAAATTATGACCAGTTAAACAATGAAGAACGACTCATCTTGTTGACTTCCAAAATCGCACTTACCTCAGAAGAAGAGAAGCAGATCGGGACTATAATTGAAGAAGGTTTCGATGTGGGAAGGTATACGGCCATTGCAGTAAAACATAAAGTGCTGCAGCTTTCCAGTCGCCATGTTATACGATTGGACCATAAAGATAAAGTGAACATGCAGTACAAGCGGCTTTTCGAATATAACTATTTGGGCAACAAGGAAAAAAACAATCTGTTGTTTCTAGAACTTGCTAACCTTCTCAGACACTTTGCGAAAAAGGGGATCAAGGTGATTCCGGTCAAAGGCGTAATCCTTGCTCCCGAGTTGTATGGCGATTATGGTCTTCGAACATTGAATGACATCGATTTCATCATTCGACCGGAAGATCGAACCAAGGTCTCCAACGCCCTGCTTGAAGAAGGATATGATATTGGCGATTATGATTGGGCTTCTCAAGAGATCATTCCCGCTAAGAAAGAAGAAGCTTTAATGTGGAAAATGAACGCAGGTAATTTGCATCCTCATGTGAAAATGGTTGAAAACCCGTTCTTAAAATGCGTAAGGGTAGACTTCTCCTATGATGTGGATCTGCAAAAGGATTTTCAGGCAACGCAATCCTTAATGCAGAATGCCAAGGAAAGTACGTTATTGGAAATAAAGGTTGACAGATTAGATCAAATTGATTTTTTACTCCATATTTCCATTCATTTATATAAAGAGGCAAGCAATGTGAAATGGATTACGATGGGTGAAGAGCTTTCGCTTATTAAATTTTGCGATTTCAGAGAATATTTGCTGAGCATAAATGAACAGTTGGATTGGCAAATGGTGTATAAACGTGCACAACAGTTGAATGCCGTTAGTTCCATGTATTACAGTTTGTTTTTTTGCAATTTTTTGTATAGAGAAAACTATGGAAATGAATTTATGGCTAATGTACAAGAGATGAACATTACTGAAATTGATCAGTTCGGACAGGCGGATTACAACCGTAAAGTCCAATGGGAAAAACCGTTTATTGAAAGATTTTTCAGCGATTCGAACAGAGATCAATTGACTTCTGGAAGCAAGCTTGATAGCTATAAACAATCTTTATCCACTAAATCTTAAGGGAGCGATTACATGAGCGGAAATATACTAACCAGTCAAGAACTGATTACAGCAGTAAAATCTAAGGTTGCTAGTGAACTAGCTATAGAGGAGGCATTCAATGATGATGCCGATTTGACCAATTACGGACTTGATTCGATGAGTACGGTCCGGATGTTGGTTTCGCTTGAAGAAGAGTTTCAAGTTACGTTTGAGGATGAGGATTTATTATTGGAAAATTTCCGTACGGTATTAAAAATAGCCCAATTGCTTGAAAAAAGAAAATAACGTTAAAGGGGGAAGAAGAATGAAAAGAACCTATGTCACTAAGGGGAGATTGTCCACAAAACAAGCTGAGGCACTCCTCTCTAAGCTTATATACAGTATCGAAGAAGTGTCAAATTGTTATTTGGATACAGATCAAGGGGTTATATGTATTGAAACAAAAGCAGAGGCCAACTTGGAGGCCATAGATGAAACGGTCAATCGACTCATAGAACAGCAACAGGGGATCCGGCCATTTGCTGTCCAGACGTTGCATGAGCATGATGGATTTTCTTTAGATTCACATGTCATTGATGAAGAACAGCTCTCAGAGTTATTTAATGGAAACCTAAAAAAAGATGCTGCAGTCATATTGTACGAGGCAATTGACGAAAAGATTAGCCAGTATGCCAAATCGCTGCAGGCATCTCTGAGATCGTACCCCTCCATGATTGATAAAGATGTTTTGGAGACTTGTAATTATATTAAAAGTTTCCCCCAAAATCTTTATGCAGTTTCGGAATTTCCACATCGCAATGTCACGCTTGAAAAAGTGAGAGAGGATGACAATTACCAGCAACATCTTAGGGACTCTACTAAACTGCTTTCGCCGGCAGTATGTTTTCATTGCTATGCTGAGTATAAGAACCGTACATTGGAACAACCTGTGCTTTTGACAGCTGCAGGTAACTGTTTCAGGCATGAGGTTCCTTGGCGTTTAGGGCAGCATCGATTAAGCGAATTTAAAATGAGGGAAATCGTGTTTATCGGTTCACCCGATTTTGTTGAAGAAACACGCACAGCCATTATGAAAGATATATGGGAACTTTTTGTGGGACTAGGGATGTCAGGGAAGATTGAGACTGCACATGACCCATTCTATTTCCCTAAGGATGCAATCAAACAGCAATATCAACTAATGTCAAGTATGAAGTTTGAGTTGATAGCTGAAATGAAAAATCGCGGTTCTGCATTTTCTATCGCGTCCTTTAATAATGTGAAAGATACACTTTGCAAAGAATTTTTGATAACGAACGCAAAAAATGAGTTTCTTCACTCCGGTTGTGTGGCATTTGGAATCGATCGTTGGGTGTATGCAATTTTGGAAACTTATGGTACAGATATTGCGAATTGGCCTTCTTCACTGACATCACAGTTACCGGCTGATTATGCCATGTTAACTTTGTAACCCCTCAAGAGGCAAAACTCTAAGGAAGGATTTCTATGCCATTGCACTTTTTGTAGGGGGATGGGAGGAGGTGAGAAAGGGACTGAGGGCTATTTTACGGTCATATTCATGACAGTAAAATAGCCTTTTTTTGTTGAATACTCCGTCAAATGTCCAAACATTCGAAATAGAAATAGAAGCTTAGTTTCTGCTGCGCTCTATCATGCGGTATCGGTTGGGCGGCTGCCCGACCTGCTTTTTGAACGCTTTGGAGAACGAAAACAAGTCCGGATAACCGACCGAGTGCGCGACTTCGGTTAACGTCAGCGGTGTCTGAACAAGCAAACGCTTGGCCTGGTTCATTTTGAGCTGTTGGATATACTGCACGGGAGAAAGACCGTAGGCTTTGCGGAACTGTTTCGCGAAATGGGTGCGATCCACCCCGGCATGCGCCGATACGCCTTCCACCGTAATGCCTCCCGCAAAATGAATGTCCATGTACTCCTTGCCTTTTTGAAGCCAGGGGATGGAGACGTCGGGCTGAAGCTCACGGGCTGCCGGTGAACGGCTGATCCGGTCGAATAGCCCCAGAAAACGGGTAAGCCGGCCCAGGTCGCTTGAACCTCCTTTGGGCTCGCGCACTTCCTCCATGAAAGCACGCATGCCATTCGCTGTTTCCGGCGTGAGTACGCCTGAGCGGTGCGGGGAGTCTGGCGTAAGGCCGATGCGTGCCAACAACTCGGTCGCGAGTTTTCCGTCGAAAGCGATGAATATTTTTTGCAAAGGTTCTTCCGGATGGGTCCAGTATTCGTGCGTGACGTGGGGAAAAAGACAGAAGGCATCTCTCGGACGCAGTGCATGACGCTGCCCGTTCTGAATGAATGTACCCTCGCCCTCCAGCACGAACAACAAATAATGGAACGGCGTGGTCCGCGGTCCAATGTGATAGTTGGTTTTGGCCATGTTGCGGCCGATACGGATCGGCCAGGCTCCGCCGGATTTTTCGAATTCGGATGGAGTGAAAAAAATGATATCCAAAAATTCGTGGTGATCCTCCTTCATGCGCTCGATCATGGGAACACCTCTTTTATCCCTAGAAGTATATAACCTATTATACAGGTGGGTTTTGTATATATTCAAGATGGAATCCGTCTCGTTTTTCATATTGACCACAAAATGACAAATTTAAGTTGTCGTAAAATGACATTGATCACAGACAAATCAATTGTTATGATGTGCATACCTTATTAAACCAAGTTAACTAATAGGCATATTAAACCAAGTTAACTAATAGGCATTTGAGAATATGATGATCAGAAGCGATGAGTAGCTATATAAGTTGAATTTCCCTTTGAAAAAGGGGATCAGGAGAATTATCGGATGAAAGGAATGACCATGTTGAGTAAACACGAAGAGAGCAAACGCGAGGAATTGTCGTTCGGCTGGTTTTTGCCGACGGCGGGAGACGGAAAATATGTAGGCGTTGCGCCGGAAAGAGAGCCAAGCCTGGATTACCTGGTGCAGGTCGCTCAGACGGCGGAAACGGCCGGTTTTGAATTTGTGTTGATTCCGACGGGTGGAGCGTGTCTGGACGCATGGGTTGTCGGCTCGGCCGTCATGAGCCATACGCAGACATTGCGCCCGCTCGTCGCCGTGCGGCCCGGGTTGGTGGCTCCTGTACTCGCTGCCCGGATGGGGGCGGCTCTGGATCAGCTGTCCGGCGGACGGGCCATGATCAACGTGGTCACCGGAAGTTCGGTCAAAGATTTGGAAGAGCTCGGCGATCCGCTCGCTCATGCCCATGATGAACGTTATGAACGGGCGAGCGAATACATGGAAGTGATGAAACGCTCATGGACCCAGGCATCCGGCCTGAACCTGACGGAATTTGCCGGCAGCGGAGCAGGCGAAGAAGAGCAGGGATCGCAGACGGAGTTTAACGGGAAATATTACCACTTCAAAACGCCGGTAGGCATGCCGGAAACGGTGCAAAACCCGCACCCGCCCTTTTATTTGGGAGGCAGCTCGCCCATTGCCAAACGCATTGCGGTGGAACATGCGGACACGTTCCTGATGTGGGGAGAACCGCACGACTGGATTCAGGAACAGATCGAAGAAATTGAAACGATCCGCGAGCAGATCCGTCAGGAGACGGGGCAGAAGCGCGACATGCGTTACGGCATGCGGGCACAAGTGCTCGTGCGTGAAACCGAAGAAGAAGCATGGGCAGCCGCGTGGGAGATTATCAGCAAGGTGCCGCCTGAAGCGATCGAAAAAGCGAAGGCGGCATTTGCCGAGACAGATGCTACCAATCAGCGCAGACAGAACGAGCTGCGGGAGTTGTCCGAGAAACAGCAGTTTGTTGTTGGACCAAACCTCTGGACCGGATTGTCCGTCGTTCGTTCAGGGGGTGCCATTCTGATCGTAGGTACGGCGGACCAAGTTGCGGAACGGTTGCTGGAATATGCCGACCTTGGCGTGAAAACGTTCATCCTGTCGGGATACCCGCACCTGGAAGAGGCTGAGAATTTCGGCCGCACAACGCTTCCGCTCATCCACAGCAAATGGAACGAACGGCGTAAGCAGCATCAGCCGCAGTCATAAGGTTTGGCGAATTCATTTCACTATTCATCTGGAGGTCAATGTTTATGAAAAAACATAAAAAAATGCTGCTTCCCTTGGTCAGCCTGCTCATCTTGTCCATCGTGCTGTCCGCTTGCGGCAGCGGGGCGGCTGAAGGAGGAAACGGCTCCTCGGATTCTTCGGGCAAGGTGACGATCAGCTTCATTCACTGGCGCGGGGAAGACTCCGAGGCGCTGAACCAAACGATTGCCGCCTTCGAGCAGGAGAACCCGAACATCAAGGTGGAAATGCAGACCCTTCCTTCCGATCAGTATCAGTCCACGGTGCAGTCCAAGCTGGGTGACGGTTCGGTAGGCGACGTGTTTACTTCGTTTCCGGGCGCGCAGTTCGAGGCCTTTGCCAAAGCGGGACTGTTCACCGATCTGACGGGATCTTCCTTCCTGTCGTCTTATAATCCGAAACTGATCGAAGCCGGGCAGAAGGATGGCAAGCAGTATGCCATTCCATACCAGCTCGTGTACAACATGCCGATCTATAACGTCAAACTGTTCGAAAAATACGGCCTCACGCCGCCGAAAGACTGGGATGGTTTCCTAAAGGCAGCCCAAACGCTGAAGGATAATGGCATTATTCCGATTGCTTTTGCCGGAGCAGATATCGGACCAGGGCAATTCATGAACACGATGGTTATGAACAATGCGCCGAGTGACGACATTTTTACAAAAGTAGAAGCCGGCGAAGCCAAGCTGACCGACGAATTCTGGGTCAAAACGCTGACCCAAATCAAAGAATTGAACGACAAGGGATATTTCCAGCCGAACGCGCTCGGAACGAAAGATGCTGCGGCCGGAGCGCTCTTCATTCAAGAGAAAGCGGCCATGCTGGCCAGCGGTTCGTACCAGCTCGCGCAAAACAAGCAGCAGAATCCGAATTTGGAACAAGGGCTGCTTGCTCCGATTACGGTCAGCGCCGACCAGGCCAAATATGAGGGCGTGCATACCACCACATTTATGTTGGCGGTGAACAGCAAGTCCAAACATCCGGAGGAAGCGAAGAAGTTCATCGAGTTCCTGAGCAAGCCCGACGTAGCTGCCGAGTATGCCAATGCGACTGGACAGAACGTAACGGTGGACAACGTAAAATACAATTCGCCGGAGCTGCAGGTGGCAGGCGGCTGGTCCGGCAAAAAAACGGTATTCCAGCCGCGATTTACGATTCTGAACGGAGACAACCAAAAGGCGGTCACCAACTCGATCCAGGCCGTGCTGAGCGGCACGTCTCCCGAAGAGGCTGCGCAGCAAGCCCAGGCGATCATTGATCAGAATATCGGGAAATAAGCCATGAAAAATCGGTTTCAGCTATCCCTGTTCCTGCTGCCCGGGTTACTGCTGTACGCTGCGCTGTTCGTGTTTCCAACGTTGACGGGGCTGTTCTACTCCTTTACGGATTGGGACGGGGTTTCCCCGTCCTATGCATTTGTGGGGTTGGACAACTACAAGGACAGTCTCGGCAGCATCGTTTTCCACAAAGCCTTTGGCAACAACGTCAAGTTCATGCTGACGGTGGTCATCGCGCAAACGTTCATTTCGCTGGTATTGGCATTGCTGCTCGTGCGCAATAGCAAAAGAAGCGTTGTATTACGGGCTTTGTATTTCCTGCCGGCCATTCTGTCCTCGGTATCGGTCGGCCTGATCTGGGCTTTCTTATATGATCCGTCCATCGGTTTGATCAACTACGGCTTGAATGAGATTGGCCTGACAAGCATGGCGCGCAACTGGATCGGCGATCCGTCCATCGCGATTTATTCCATTGCATTTGTACAGGTGTGGGCCCATGCCGGACAAATGATGATCGTTTTCATTGCTGGCCTGCAAAGCATCCCGGCCGAGTTGTACGAAGCGGCACGCATGGACGGAGGCGGCAGATGGCAGGTGTTCCGCAACGTGACCTGGCCGCTGCTCGCTCCATCGGCAACGATTGTGGTGGCGTATACGACGATTCAATCGTTCAAGGCGTTCGACCTGATCTTCACGATGACCGATGGCGGACCCAACTATGCGACCGAAATATTGACGACCTACATTTACCATACCGCCTTTGGCAGTTACTCGTTTGGTCTGGCCTCTGCGGGGTCCATGATCTTCCTGGTATTGCTTGCGCTGCTGACGCTCTTGCAATTCAAGGCACTGCGCGCCGATCGCGTCAGCTACTGATATCGGAACATCCGTCACTGAGCCGAGGCAGAAGGGAGTTTTCAAGTTGTTCAAATGGTTTAGCCGCCTGATTCTGCTCATTTATGCACTGCTCGTTCTGGTGCCGCTGTACTTTGTATTCATCTCGTCGTTCAAAACAAGCAGCCATTTCTTCACGAGCCCCTTCGGCTGGCCGGACCCGTTCACATGGGATAACATCACGGGCATGTTTCGCAACCAGCCGATGTGGCAGTACTTTGGCAACAGCCTGATCGTCACGCTCTCGACCGTTGCGATCGAACTGCTGCTCAGCAGCATGATCGCCTACGCCATCGTCCGTTGGGGAGGCAGTGTGGGCAAGGTGGTGTTTGCCCTGTTCGTGGCAGGGCTCATCGTACCTTCGCAGGTCAGCATGCTGCCGATCTATTCCTTGACGCGCACGCTGGGGTGGTCGGATAGCCTGACCGGGCTGATCGTGGTATCCGCCGCGATGCTGATGCCGGTTTCCGTCTTTATGCTGACCGGGTTCATGCGCATGCTGAATGCCGAAATTTTGGAGGCAGGCAGCATGGACGGCGCGAGCGAGTGGAAGCTGTATTCCCGCATCGCGCTGCCGCTGGCGGCACCGTCCCTGGCCGCGACGACCACCTTTTTGCTCGTGATGGTCTGGAACGACCTGCTGATTCCGATGCTGATGCTGAGCAGCAAGTCCAAGCTGACGCTGCCGCTCGCGCTGATGCAGTTCCGGGGCGAGTACGTCACCAATTATCCGATGCTGCTCGCCGGCGTGTTGATCACGGCCGTTCCGATGATTGCGCTGTTCATCATGCTGCAGCGGTATTTCGTGGCAGGCATGACGGCGGGATCGCTGAAAGGATAGAAAGATGCATGAAACCGGATCGAGCTTAACGTTCGATCCGGTTTTTTGTGAGCGTTGCATTTTGGCTGAATTCGTGTTGGTCTTCGCCAATGAAGTGCTTGCACGGTATATGGGTAAAAAAACTAAAAGGATGTTTATGGTTTGTAATATGGGAAATGGAGGGACGAGGACCTATTTTCGTTTATATCGGTAACCTTTTTAATCGTCGGCGCGTTTGGGTATGTAAGTGTAACAAAGGTAAGTGAGCTTACCGAATCGAAAGGGAGATCTGCCATGATTTCGTTATCTAACGTATGGAAGAGCATACCGATATTGGCCATGGCCCTTGTGTTCGCAGCATGTTCTGAGGCTAATGAACCGTCTTCTTCGCCTGAAATTTCCGCCCCGTCGCAAAATACGGAAACGCCGGAGTCGTCCCCTTCCGCAGAAGAAGGCGAACCGAATTCGGACAACGAACCGGGTAAGGATGAAGAGGCGTCACAGTCAGGCTCCGAAGCGGTACGCCCCCAGAGCGAAAGCTTCGGCATGTTGACGCCGGAAGGAAATCAGACGCTGAACGCGCAGCTTCATCAGGGCGAAGGATTTTCCCTGTACGTGTTTGACGGATTTGCTTTTGATGCGGAGAAAGGTCGTCTGTCGCTGCAGAAAAACGCTGATTATTACGCAGATATCGAACCGCTACCTGCAGGATATAATCTGGAAGAGCTTCGGGCAGCGGGCGAGAAAGAGCTGGGCGCCCACGGCGAGGTGGCCGATTACAGCGGCGAACTGGTGGAACATCCGCTGGGCTTTGCGGCGCTGTATCTTCAAACCTCGGGCGAGGACGGAGTGTGGGACTACATGGTTTGGGAATCGGAAACGGGAGATGCGTTCCTGTTCCGTCTTCATAACCCAAAAGGGGAGGAAGCATCCGATTTTGCCAGCCCGGTTCTCGTTTCTTTATCCACGGTTCGCAGCGATTAGATCAGTTGAACCAATGATTTTTACACGGAGCCACTACGTAGTTAGAAACATCTTCCGATCGCTGTTATCCCCAGATTTCTCCAATCCCCTTGTTTAAAGGAAAATCCAGTTAACAGTCTATGCTTCCGATGCAGCTTTCTTTCAGAAGGCTTTCAAGCGACGGCTCTGCTTCTCCAGATTGGTTCTGCCTCTCCATTAACATGCGGATATTTTTTTGCGGTTTATATCAGAATATAAATTTTAAAGGGCAAATTTGAAGGTAAGGGCGCAGGGTGCAAGGAGTTGTTGCATCCTGTTTTTTTATTTTCTCCCATTAACAGGATGAATGCCGCAACCAGGCTGTAAACGGTTGGTCATTCCTACGTATTTTTCATTGCTTTCTGGATCATTCTGCATAATAATGGGTTAGTGTCATTATGACGATTACGAGATCGAGGGAGCAATGATCGAATGAGCAATCTGGAAGTATTGCGTAATCCCAAGCAGCGCAAGCTGCTATTCAGTGCCGGCATGAGCTGGTTGTTCGATGCGATGGAGGTAGGCATGATCTCCTTCATCGTGGCTGCGCTGGCCAAGGAATGGAACCTGAGCGCAGGTCAGGTGGGCGTGCTCACCAGCATTAATTCCATCGGCATGGCGCTTGGCGCGCTTCTTGCGGGAGCGCTTGCCGATCGCTACGGCCGCAGGGCGATCCTGATCTGGACGCTGTTAATTTTTACGATCGCAAGCGGGTTGTCCGCGCTTGCCACCGGATTCGCCGTGCTGTGCGTGCTGCGCCTCGTGGCCGGCATCGGTCTGGGCGGAGAGCTGCCGGTAGCTTCGACGCTGGTATCCGAGTCGATTCCGACCAAGGAACGCGGCCGGGCCGTCGTGCTGTTGGAGAGCTTCTGGGCGGGCGGCTGGATCGTATCCGCGCTGGTGGCGAACTTTGTCATTCCGGAATACGGCTGGCGCATCGCCTTTGCGATCGGTGCGGTGCCCGCAATCTATGCGCTTTATTTGCGCAGAGTCATCCAGGATCCGCCACGGTTCAAGGAGAACACGACGATCCGCAAAACGACGTTCCGCGAAAAAGTGGCTACTGTCTGGTCCGTTCCGCATCGCCGTACCACGCTGATGCTGTGGATTCTGTGGTTTACCGTCATTTTTTCGTATTACGGCATGTTCTTGTGGCTGCCTTCGGTCGTGATGGCCAAAGGGTTCACGCTGGTGAAGAGCTTCCAGTACGTGTTGATCATGACGCTGGCGCAGCTGCCGGGATATTTCACCGCTGCGTATTTCATTGAACGGTTTGGCCGCAAGTTTGTGTTGGTCGTTTATCTGACCCTGACCGCAGTGAGCGCGATCGCCTTTGGATTGGCAACGACGGAAGCGGCGATTTTGACGGCAGGGATTTTCCTTTCTTTCTTCAACCTCGGTGCATGGGGCGGATTGTACGCATACAGTCCGGAGCTCTATCCGACATCGGTGCGTTCCACGGGCGTTGGCTTGGCAACATCGGTTGGCCGGATCGGCGGCGTCATCGCACCATTCATGGTCGGTATGCTAGTGCAGCGAGAGGTGCAGATCAGCACGATTTTCACCATTTTCTTCGTCACCATCCTGGTCGGAGCCGCGGCGGTATTGTTCCTGGGCCGGGAAACCAAGGGACAGGAGCTGGAAGATTAGACGGCATAAGAAAACCAATCATTCCCTGTGCAGGTCTGTCAGCCTAAGTTGTACGTGATTGGGCAAGTTTTAATGCAATGTTAGAAGAAAGGCGTGAGCTTGGCGTGACCCAGGACTCATGCCTTTTTGCGTTGTGTTTTCAGAGCGTGTGCCTCTGCTCCATCGGTCCGATAGACTTCGTTTCCGGCATTGCCTAAGATTATAGAACGTGGAACGATCACCGGCATGAACGATCCATGAAGCCAATCCGGATGCATTGAAGTGGAGGTAATCCGAAATGATGAACAAGCTGAAATCGATGAAAGATCTGAAAAAACTCATTCAACTCAAAAACTTGAAAAACGCGCGAAATACGATAGACACAAACGACATGCATAACATAACTGCGAATGTGCTGGAGCATCCATCGGTGACACTTCAGACAGCAAGCTTGGGAGAGTCCATGCGGCCGGAGCGCGGCCAAGCACGCAACAAACGCCCGGGGAGGGGGGCTGTACTGCTTGGCACATGCTTGTTGGCAGCAGGCCTGGCCTTCTCGGTGGGTGTACCTTCGGCGGAAGCCCAGAAACTGGCGCAGGGCGTGCAGAGTGATCAGGTGCTGCAGCTGCAGGAACAACTTAGCGACCTGGGCTATTTTAATGCAGGCTTGACCGGATATTACGGATCAGTGACCAAGAGCGCAGTACGTAATTTCCAGCGCCATGTCGGTCTGAGCGCGGACGGCATCGCTGGCCCGAAGACGTTAACCAAGCTGAATGCCAAAATAAAGGCTGAAGGTCGGACGTTACGTCAGCTCGCCAAACTGATCCACGGTGAGGCTCGGGGCGAATCGTTTGAAGGACAAGTGGCAGTCGGCGCGGTTGTGCTTAACCGTGTGCAGTCGGACAAGTTCCCGTCGTCTATTTCGAAGGTCATTTTCCAGAAAGGGCAGTTTACGGCGATTGATGACGGCCAGTTCAACCAGAAGCCGAGCCAAACGTCGTATCGTGCCGCCCGCGCCGCACTGAACGGTTCAGACCCGACGAACGGTGCGCTGTATTATTACAATCCGAAGATCGCAACGTCCGTGTGGAGCAAAAGCCGACCAACACTGCTGACGATCGGCCAGCATGATTTTACGAGGTAGAAAAAGCAAAGAGACTAGATTCGAACATAGTGACACTGCGGGTTGTTTGGGAGGGGATCATTGTTTGTTCTCCTACAATCTTTTACTATGTTTAGCATAAAGGCACCTCATCGCTTTGAAAGTCGCTAATTTAGCGGCTTTTTCTCATTATCGGTATAAATTCAGCTCCCGAGCCGAGGACAACCTTATATTTAGGGGAAATAAAGTTCATACTTGAGAAATAGTCCAACCCATTTTTAATAAGCGAAAGGATGCTGACATTGATCGGTCACTTTATTATCCTCATTCGAAGTATCTCTGCCTTCTTACTTCTATTGGTCATCGCGCGAATACTCGGAAAACAAACGTTGTCCAATATGAACTTTCATGAGTTCGTAACAGCAGTCATTATGGGGGCTATAGCTGCTAATTTGGCCTTTAACGAAAAAATGGAGGTTACGCACCTGGTTATATCGCTTATCGTTTTTACCGGAACATCTTACTTACTCTCGAAAATAAATATTAAAAGCAGAAAAATGCGTTTATTAGCTGAAGGTTCTCCTACAGTTTTAATTGAAGGGGGAAAGGTTCTCGAACAAAATTTAGCGAAGAATAAATTGACTTTAGATTCTCTTAACCAGGCCCTGAGACAAAAAGATGTCTTCGATATTAATGAAGTGGACTATGCATTGCTTGAAGTAAACGGTCAAGTTTCAGTCATGAAAAAAAAGAAATTTAGAACCGTTACAGTGCAGGACATCGATGAAGGATATAATGGAAAAGAACGGTTGCCTATAGAATTAATTATGGATGGAAAAATGCTGAAGGAAAATATGAGTTTAAACCATGTTTCCGAAGATCATTTATTGAAACAGCTTACGTCCCATCAAAAACAAATTAGCGATGTTTTCTATGCAGTTATGGGGAGCGATGGTCGACTATATATCGACTATTATAAAGATCAATTAAAACATCCCATTGACGTAGAATAACTTATTGTTAATTTATAATGCTTAAAGTTGACTGACGATACGTTGTATAAAAAAATCCAACAAGGGGGAAAGTAGGAAAAAAAGGTGGAAGAGATATGTATCGTTTACTCGCTTTCGTGCCCTGTCTGTTACTGTTGCTCGGAGCGTCTTTTATTACCGAGCCGTCGGAGATTTCCACTCCTTCTCTCATAAAAGATCTCCAAAAAGGAGGTTATATCCTTTATATTCGACATGGAGACGCAACTTCAGGGGAAGACCAACCCGGTTTTAGTCTGACAGATTGCTCCACACAAAGGAATTTAAGTGTTACTGGTAAAGAACAGGCACAAAAATATGGCGATGCGATTCGAAAACTAAATATACCCATCATTTTTCCAGTGGAAGCAAGCCCACTTTGTAGAACTTATCAAACCGCGCAGATTGCTTTTGGTGCTCAGAATGTAACGGTGAATGAATTCTGGCTAAATATATATGAGCTTAGCAAAAACACGAGCACTGAGAATGTAAACAAAACGCTTCAAGCATTTACGAACGAAGTTGAGCGTATACCTTCAGGCAATTCAAACAGGGCAATTGTAGCTCACTCTTTTCCTCAAGGTGTGGGATTGGGGGAGATTTCAAGTATGGAGACCGTTGTTCTAAAACCACTGGGAGAACATAGAGGATATGAGGTTATTGGAAAATTGACTCTGGAAGATGTTTTAAGGCTAGCTGAAATGTAATATTTCTAATCAGAAAGTTACTTTACGTCCATGTATGTGGAAGCGGCGTTCGAGCAAGGTTTTCGCACAGGCGGCAGACTCATCATCGAGATTTTAGGCAAAGCGTGAGTATTTATCATCCTAGAAATCAGTAGGTGCATACGGCAATTCAAAAATCCCCTTCTTCATAACCATCGCTTAGGCTGGCATGGTGAAGGGGATTTGCTTTTAATTTATGTTTTTACTTCGCCTATCTGGCCCCGATATTGGTACCCGAAGGTGTACCCGAACCGATCAGGTCGCTGCCGGTGGCTAATTTAAGGAAATTACCCAGCACGGGCGTGCCGTCGCTGCCGCGGGTGACGGACGGCGTCAGGGAGACAAAATCGTCCGCGCTTGCGAGCAGTCCTTTGGCGTTGACGCTTTTTTTGTTTTTCCACCAAACGTTGGTGCTGTCCACATCCGTGCCGCTTGTTTTGTCGCTGGCGCCGCCTTGGAAGGACAGGTTGTTGGTGAAGATATGGGTGCCGACGTCAAAGGCAAAGTTGCTCTGCCCATTGTTCCAGGACGTATTGTTTTTCATCGTAATGGAACCGGGATTGCTGTTATAGGTGAAGCCGTGTTTTTTGTTGTTAAACGCAATGCTGTTCTCGACAATATGGTTTACAGCGATTTTTTCGCCGCCCAGCTTGAAGCCGTTGCCGTCGCTGTTGGAGGTGGATGTACCGTCGGAAGTTGCGCCGTTGCTGTAGGCGATGCTGTTGCGGATCGTCACAGCGCCAATGGGGCCTGTGTCTGTTTTGCTGTACAGATCCCAACCGTCATCCACATTGTAGGCCGCGATGCAGCCATCGAACACGTTGCCCGGGCCTACGGTCAGCTTGGCCGCAAAACCGTCGGCATCTTCGCCATCGTCCGGATCGTAGTTGTCGTGGGAGTAAGAACGTATGATTTCGTTATATGCCGGCCACTCGTTGGTTGCAGCGGTGGAAGCGTAACGTCCAAGCTGGATGCCCGTGTCGCGATTATGATGTGCTTCGATCTGCTCCAACCGGTTGTAGCTGCCGCCGATGAAGATGCCGTTGTCTCCGGCTCCCTTCACTTCAAGTCCTTTGACGAACCAATAATCGCCGAACATTTGCAAGCCGCGATTCGCGGAGCCGAACGATTGTGCCGAGAAATCGAGGACAGGCTTCTCCGAGCCGTAGGCAACCAGCCCTTTGCGCTGCCCGGACGTGCCGCTATTGCCGCGCTGAATCGTGATCGTTTCGGAAAAGCTGTACGTGCCGCCGCGCAAATAGATCGTTTTGCCAGGTGCGATCTGGGTTAAGGCATTCGCCAAGGACGTGGGGCTGTCCAGCGTTCCCGGATTGCTGGCAAGGCCGTTCGGCGCGACATATAAATCCCCGGCGGCCAGCACCTGAGCGATGGCGGAGGGCTCAGCCAACGTTGGCGGATTCAGGTCTGCTGCACCTGCCGTTCCACCGCTAATTAATAATAGAGGCAGGGCGGCACCCAGGCAGAAGCGCGTCATTTTCTTTTTCAACGAGCGATGGGCAGATGAGCGGTCACGGGATGTGGGGGAAACGGAAACGAGTTTCATGGCAAAAACCTCCTTGGATGGAATATGTGCGGCAAGCACCTGCGGCACATATTTATCGTAAATGTTGTAAACGTTACCATAAATAATCATTTGATTAGGTATACAGAAACCGTCTCAATCATCAGACCATCGCTTGTATTTAACGCTTCATCAGCTGGATTGAACGTATTTTTTCCGGGGTTTGCATGTGATTTGTGCTGGCATTAGCCTGGCTGTTCCGGTTTGAACTTGAGAATGATGCACGGCGAGGTGAGTCAAGGTACAAAACGACGGCTCCCCATAGGGAGGTATGATCTGATAAACGGCGAATCGATGATAGTAAAGGAGGAGGGCCTATTGAAAAAGACTCGATGGACCATGTGGATGATCATTTCCTTCCTGATTGTGTCAGGTTGTTCAACCGTTCCAGATGTGCCACCCCGTCTTTCAGACGAAAGAATGCAACAACTGCGCAAGGAGTATCCTTTCTCCACAGGATATCCCAGTAATATACAGATGAGGGATGTACCTTTCGACGAAATACTGGATTATTCCGATGCGGTCATTATTGCCGAAGTTCTGCAGCGGGACGCGGATTTTCAGGTTGATTTAATGGCAGAACCCGGAACTCCCGAAGCTGACTTGAAAGAAAAAAAGCGGCAGCAAGGGGGCGAACCATACCAGCCTACATTTGTGTCTTATAACGTAAACGTTCGGGAAACGATTGTGGGAGAGAAGGTGGAAGGGCACGTTCAATTATTTTATAATGCGGACTTCAAGGGCGTTGAACCTGATTTGAAGCCAGGCATGAACATTGTCGTTTCGGTGAAAAAAGGAACAGCTCCGGCCCAACAAGACAAATACTCCTTCACCAGATATGCCACCTACTATATCGTGGATGAAAATTATGTTCTCGCTGCGTTCCAAGGTCAAACGGATGAAATGAAAGTCTTCACGGATCAAACGGATGGTACAACGCTCGCTCATCTTGTAGAAATCATCAAAGAATGTTGGTAAACCAGCGAAGAAATAGAAGACCTAATTTCCATCGGCACGATAAGATTGGATTAAAGCGATTGAGAGTGATTTGACTCGCCAATGGGAGAAATTTTTCCATTTTTTCCGTACGTTGCATTGAAAACGAAATTCTAATGCACCTTCGGTCTTTGAAAAAACGTAAAGATGTATCGCTTCATGACCCTCCCGATGGATAAAGAAGGCAATGAGATCACTCTAATTGATATTTCGGCTCGGAAATGGACGGTCAATGAAGGAAGTTGATCTGAGGATAGAAAACAAGTAACATTTACCGCATTCTCGATATCTCGATGAGCTTGACAAAGAGGGTGTTGTCGGCCGCATCGGCCAGGACACCGACTGAATTATGCGTAAAGCTTTAGGCAGATATAAAATGTGGTGTTGTGGTATACTCCAAATAAAAGTGAAAATGAGGTGTTTCTATATGACGGACCTTACGCAGGATCTTGCCAAATTAATCAGACTGACAGGTGACCGTGCAAAATTGGATGCTAAAGCAAATGGGACATATATAGTATATAAGACAACTGATGGGCAAATTGTTAGAGAATATAGTACGGGTAAGATTGAGAAAATGAATGAACAGGACTTTAACCATGAATAAGACAACTGCAACGATGTTTGTGTTTGCCGGCAATAACGGAAGCGGTAAGAGTACCATTCGTAACTTGATTGTTGACCGGCTTGGGGTAAGTATAAACATTGATCCGGATGCACTCGCTCGTAGAATGAATCATGGACATCCTGAAAAGAGTAAAGTATCTGCTGGGAAAGAAGCCATCCGAATAGCAAGGGAATGTATCCGAAATAAGTGGGACTTCACTGTGGAAACCACTTTAGCGGGTGGTAACGTCATAAGGCAGATGAGAGCCGCAAAGGAACAAGGCTTTGAAATCATGATGTTTTATGTGGGACTAGGGGATGTTCGACTTAATATTGAACGTGTGGCTTTGCGCGTGAAGAATGGTGGTCATCATATTGAAACCGAGGATATTGTTAGACGCCATGTAACAAGTATGAATAATCTGTTATCTCACTTAGATCTTATTGATCGGTTAATTGTTGTTGATAATAGTAAACACGATGGCGAGATGATTCTAGGGTCAGATCAAAGTGGGATAAAATATTATACAAACGAATTGCCTGAATGGGCCCGAATCATCGATAGACAATTATAAATTACATATACAGCACAAAAATAAACCAATTCGAATCGGGCTCGATCGTCATTGGTTTATTTTTTGACTTCGTACGTTGTACTTGTGAAAAAAATCCCCCTGAAGCCAGGCAGCCGGCGGCTGCGTGCATTCAGGGGGAAGAAGAAGCCAGCGACAACGCCCCGTGCCTGCCGAAGCAGGCATGCCCGGGAACCCGCCTGGCTTCTTTCAGGTCAATACCGGTCGGCCTCGCGACCGCGCTGCTCCGCCTGTTCGGCGGCTGCGGAGCGCTTCGGCTGAACGGCGGCGCTGTCGTCGGTCGGCACCGACGCCAAGCCTTCGGCCACGCGGCGGCCGTAATCCGCGTCCGCCTGCGTGAAGTAGCCGATCATGCGCTCGCGGATGTCCGGCTTGCACTTCGCCAGCGCGCCGACGAGATTGCTGATGAGCTCATCGCGCTCCCAATCCTCGAACGCACGATACGTATCCCCGGCTTGGCCGAAATCGTTCGTGCGATCGATCTTTTCGCGGACAAGCCGCCCTTCGACAAGCGGTTCATGCTCCTTGCCGGGCTGCGTCGCCTCCTTCAGCCCGCCGAGGGAGGACGGCTCGTAGTTCACATGGGGGTTTTGCCCGGGGGCACGGTCGACGCGGTACTGCATCTGTCCGCCGCTTTGATTCGTCGCTACGGGTGTCTTCGGCGCATTGATCGGCAGCTGCAAATAATTGGTGCCGACCCGGTGCCGCTGGGTATCTGAATAGGAGAAGGTGCGGCCCTGCAGCAGCTTGTCGTCCGAGAAATCAAGCCCGTCGACCAGCACGCCCGTGCCGAACGCCGCCTGTTCGACCTCAGTGAAATAATCCTCGGGATTGCGGTTCAGCGTCATTTTGCCGACGCGCAGGAACGGGAACCGATCGGTCGGCCACAGCTTGGTTGGATCAAGCGGATCGAAGTCGAGCTCAGGATGATAGTCGTCCTCCATGATTTGCACGCACAACTCCCACTCGGGATAGTCTCCACGCTCGATGGCGTGATAGAGATCCAATGTGGCATGGTTGAAATCCATGCCCTGAATTTCGTTCGCTTCCTTCTGCAGCAGGTTGCGAATCCCCTGCTGCAGGGGCTCCCAATGGTATTTGACGAGCACGCCTACGCCCTCCTGGTTGACCCATTTGTATGTATTCACGCCGGAGCCCTGCATCTGGCGGTAGTTTGCCGGAATGCCCCACGGGGAGAAAACAAACGTGATCATGTGCGTGGCTTCGGGACTAAGGGATATAAAATCGAAGAATCGTTCCATATCCTGCGCGTTCGTCAGCGGATCGGGCCGGAAAGCATGAACCATGTCCGGAAATTTGAGCGGATCGCGGATGAAAAAGATTTTCAAATTGTTCCCGACCAGGTCCCAGTTGCCGTCCTCGGTATAGAACTTGACCGCGAATCCGCGCGGGTCACGCAGCGTTTCGGGCGAATGCCCGCCGTGAATGACGGTGGAGAAACGCACAAACACCGGCGTTTGTTTCCCTTTCTCCTGAAAGAGGCGTGCCCTTGTGTACTTGGATATCGGCTCGTCCCCGGCGGTGCCGTATGCCTCGAAAATGCCGTGTGCTCCGGCGCCTCTCGCATGAACGACGCGTTCCGGAATGCGCTCGCGGTCGAAATGGGTGATTTTCTCCAGCAAATCGTAATTTTCCAGCGTTGTCGGTCCGCGGCGGCCTACGGTGCGTACGTTTTGATTGTCCGTGACGGGATGGCCCTGCCGGTTCGTTAAGATGTCGCTATCGTTTGCGGATGGGGTAAACTGAACTGAAGGGGGATGATGTTCTTTCATGATGGAAAAAACCACCTTTCCTGACATTGGATTCCCGTATAGATTTTCCCTGATCGGTGGTTCTATGCATAATGGAGACAAAAACACCTTGTCAGCCTGCGCCTGACATGAGATAATTAACTTTTGCCTAGCGGTCTTTTTTTGAAACGGAATCCGTTCCGCCAGACCGCTTGTATAAGAATGGAGGCTGACACGGGATTGGCTATGGAACAACGTTATCCTTTTGCATATGATCCGGCAGAATCGTTCGTTCCCCGGCTCGGGGAATGGGTTGCCGATGTGTTTTACGATATTTTGCCGGAGGCCGGCTTCGAGGTTCGGGATGAGCAGATTTTTATGGCATACCAGCTGGAGCGGGCGTACGGAGACAAAAAAACGATTATGGCCGAAGCCGGCGTGGGCACGGGCAAAACGCTCGTTTACCTGCTCTACGCCGTATGTTATGCACGGTATACGGGCAAACCTGCGGTCATCGCCTGCGCGGACGAATCGCTGATCGAACAGCTCGTCAAACCGGGCGGCGATATCGAAAAGCTGGCGCGCCATCTGGATTTGCAGGTGGATGCAAGGCTGGGCAAATCGCCCGACCAATACATCTGTTTGAACAAATTGAGCGCAGTGCGGTTCGCGGATGAGGACGCGCCGGTGATTGAAGACGTGCACGACAGCTTGCCGGATTTCGTCAACTCGCCGGGCACGCTGCAGGCGTTTCATCCTTACGGGGATCGCAAGCAATATCCGCACCTGAATGACCGCCAGTGGAGCAAAATCAACTGGGACCCGTTCCAGGACTGTTTTGTCTGTCCCAAACGGCAGCGCTGCGGCTTGACGTTATCTCGTGACCATTACCGCCGATCGCGCGATATCATTATCTGTTCCCATGATTATTACATGGAGCATGTGTGGACATATGAAGCGCGCAAACGCGAGGGTCAACTGCCGCTGCTTCCGGATCATAGTTCGGTGGTGTTCGATGAAGGGCATTTGCTGGAGGAAGCTGCGCTGAACGCGCTGAGCTATAAATTGAAACATCGCATCTTCGAGGAACTGGTGACCCGCCTGCTGGAAGGCGAAATCCGCGAATCGCTCGCGGAGCGCATCGACGAAGCGATCGAGAGCAGCGAGCAGCTGTTTGCTTTGCTGGATCGCAGCACGGTAGCCATTCCGGGGTCGGACCGTAAAGAAGTGCGCGTGGACGCGCCTTTGCTGGCAGCCATTGAACGCCTGACGAATGTGCTGGATGCCATCGGGGAAGAGCTCGTGTTCGAGAGCGGCCTCTTCTCGCTGGACGGTTATCAAATGCGCGTCGTCGAGGAGCATCTGGATATGATCCAAACGGCGCTGTCGCTGTTCCGTAAGCAGGACGGCTACATTTGCTGGGCAGAGGAAAACGACGAGGAAACGACGCTGTCGATCATGCCGCGCACGGTGAAGGAGATTTTGAACGAACGCGTGTTCAACAAAAACATGCCGATCGTGTTCTCCTCCGCAACGCTGTCCGTGGACGGATCGTTCCGGTACGTCGCGGACAGCCTCGGCATCTCCGATTTCGTGTCTTTCTCGGTCGCTTCGCCGTATGAATATGCGGACAAAATGCAAATGCGCATTGCCGCTGAGACTGCCCCGGGACAACCTGAAAATGCGCGCCGCATGCAAGATGCCGTTTCGTTATTGCAGCAAAGCGGAGGTCGCGCGCTGATTCTGTTCCGGACGATGGAGGAATTGCGGACGTTCAAGCAGGACATCGCGAGCATGCCGGAAGTTTCCGGGCTGCGATTCATGTTTGAAGGGGATCGCGAAATAAGTGATCTCATCGCCGCTTTCCAGGAAGACGAAGAGAGCGTGCTGTGTTCGGTCAACCTGTGGGAAGGGCTGGATGTTCCGGGATCGTCCCTGTCGAACGTCATCATCTGGTCGCTCCCTTATCCGCCGCAGGATCCTGTGTTTAACGCCAAACGCACAGCGTCGGCCGCACCGTACGAAGAGATCGATCTGCCGTATATGCTGCTGCGGGTGAAGCAGGGATTGGGACGTTTGATCCGGACGAGCTCCGACTCCGGCATGGCGGCGATTCTCGACGAAACGCTGCACAGCAAAAAGGAAGCCAAGGACCGCATCGCGGCCCTGCTTCCCGAAGGGGTGGAATGGACAGTACTGCCCCGTTCCGTTTAAAAGAAACCTGTGCTCAAATACCGTTCCCCGGTATCGGGCGCAATGCAAAGCACGCGGCGGCCCGGGCCAAGCTCCTGCGCGATGCGCAGGGATGCCCGCACCGAGGCGCCCGATGAAGGGCCGAGCAGCAGCCCTTCGCGGGCGGCAAGCTGCCGCATCGTCTCCAGTGCGTCCTCGTCGGACACCTGGATGATGGCATCCCAGACGTCGGTATTCAGGATGTCCGGCACGAAGCCCGGACTGGTACCGACGAGCTTGTGCGGCCCCGGCTCGCCGCCGGACAACACGGGTGAGCCCATCGGCTCGACCGCGTAGATGCGGATGGCGGGCAGCTGCTTCCGCAGCTCCTCGCCGGTGCCGGTAATCGTGCCGCCCGTGCCTGCGGTCGCAACGAACGCGTCCAGCCGGCCTTCCATCTGCGCCATGATCTCCGGCGCGGTCGTAACCCGGTGAATGTCCGGGTTGGCCGGATTCTCGAACTGCTGCGGAATGAAGCTGCCCGGAATATCCGCGTGCAGCTCTTTCGCTTTGCGAATGGCGCCGGGCATGCGCTCGGCCGCAGGCGTCAGCACGACCTGTGCGCCGTAGGCTTTCAAAATGTTGATGCGCTCCATGGACATGTTGTCCGGCATGACCAGAACGGCTTTGTAGCCTTTCGCCGCCGCGTTCATGGCGAGGCCGATGCCCGTATTGCCGCTGGTCGGCTCGATGATGGTTGCGCCTGGACGCAGCAGCCCGGCCTTCTCGGCCTGGGCGATCAGATTATAGGCGGCACGGTCCTTGACGCTGCCGCTCGGATTGAAATATTCCAGCTTGACGTATACGTCGGCCGATTCCGGCCCGGCAAGCCGATTCAATTTCACGGCCGGGGTGTTGCCGATCAATTCGGTGACATTGGCAGCCACGCCTTTAGGGTTAACAGGTAAGTTCACGTTGGTCCAGCTCCTTGAAGGTTCACGCCCAAACATCGTTTCTTGCAAACAGGTCTGTTCGCCAATGGCGGACGGGCCTGTTTGTGCTTTAGCTGCATTTGGGGTCGAAATCAGATGAATGGATGGAAGGTTTCGTTTACATCTATATAAACCGGACTAATCAATCACACAAGGCCACTACGAGTGCAGCACCATCTTCCGATCGCTCTTATCCCCAGATTTTTTCGAATCCCCTTTTTCAAGGGAAAATCCGGTGATAAGCCTATGCTTCCGAAGCAGCTTTCTTTCAGAAAGCTTTTAGAACGCTTCGCTTCTTCAAATTGGTTCTGCCTCTCCGCTAATGTGTGTATGTTTTTTTACGGTCTATCTATCATCTTAATGAACCCTTCCTGACAAGGTCAACCTGTTTTGCACCGAAGTCCACTTCAATCATCGTGATCAAGAGAGAGAATGAACTATTCTGTCTGCGTCAAATCGACGTTAAGATGCAGGCTTAACTCTTTTTTGACCTCGCTGCGCGCAAATGACCATAACATATAGAATCTCTGTTGGTAACCCCGGCATAAATATAATGCTTCAATGCCTTGGACCTGACGATTTTCCGCGAAAATTTTGACGCCGCGCTTCCGCATCCGCTTGCGCAAGGCTTGCATTTCGCGCAGCACGTCATTTTGCACCTTCTTCAGGGACAGGACGTAGACCTCGGGCATTTTCAGCGGCAGCGTGCCCAGGGTGCGCATATCGCGCTCGAGCACATCCAGCAGCAGCGTGCGCACGACGATGCTTTTGACCAGATGGTGGTCTTCGTCCGCAGGGGAGGGAACGGAGGAGGGGAGGGGCATTCGCCTTCACTTCCTTAACCTGAAATCGGAATTAATATTATATTCGGAACGTACGTTCTTATATTATATTCAATATATGCAGGGGGCATACCCAAAAACAAGCGGAAAAATATGGAGCCGAATTGGCGGGAGCCCAAACGGGGTCTGCGAAAAAGGGACGGGCATCTCCAAAAAGTGGGTATAATTTGCGGGGGTTGAAGGCAATCTAAGCATAGAAGATTTGGAACGAACGACAAAGGGATGACCGCATCGCGCAGATGCAAAGGCTTGATTTCGACCGCGAAGGTAAAAACAAAAAAGCCCTGTCCGGAGACGGGGCGGGTCCAAGCTGCCGAACAGACGGCAGCGTTGCTCTAGCAGCGTTAAGCCAAATATTGCGGCTTTTCGTATAAAGCTTCTTTTTCCAGAATGACCTTGTAGGGCCGTTCTTTGCCCTTGAGGGAAGGGCCGATGGTCGTAAGCGGTACGGCTGGCTTGTGGAAGCGATCCTTATCCTTTTCCTTGGGTTCCGGAACCGGCCGTGATGAATCGTGCGCAGAACTGAGGCGTACTTTTTTTTCGCTGCCCCAGCGTTTGCTTATTTTTTTCATTTCCGGTTTCATTCCGGTTCGCCTCCTAATAAATCGTTGATGGCGTTGAACAGCTGACGGTTCTGTATGTCCATTTGCTGAAAAACGGCCTCGTCTGCTTCCGTATGCCCAATGATATGCACCGTAATTACATACCTCTTGGCTACAGGATAGCATAGCAAATATTCTTTCTCAAGGTAATCGTCAAATAGATTGATCTTGATTTTATTTTCTTTATAACAATCAATAACCAAAATTCGCTTCGGATCATCAGGCGGTTTGTCGTCGTTGGCCGTCAAATCGTATCTTCTGCCCGGCTCTCCAACATTTCCGCACAATTGTTCGATATACCCCTGATCATCCTTGCGGTAGATCGCCGTGCCGCGTACGGCAAAAGGGGGATGGGAGACAAAAGCGGTGCGGAGTGCATCGCTCATGCGTTCCAGCATGGCCGGATCGGGCCTGCGGGAACGCAGCAATTCCCTGAAGAAGCGCAGCAGCTTGAGCAGCTGGATCCGGGCTTCGCTCTCGGTTTGTTTCAATTCGGCCAAACGCTTCTCCAGTTCGGGATCGCTCCAGCGTCCTTGCTCCTCGATGCTGTCGGCGATTTTCGAGCAGGCGACGGACACGGCGGGAGCCCATTTGCCGTCGGAGCGGATTTCGTACGTTAACGGGTTCAATCCCAGGAGGTCGGTAGGCATCCGCAGACCCTCGACCTTCGTATCGTCCTTGCTGTCCGTAATATGTTCGGGAAGAATGAAAAAAATACGTTTGCGGCCTAACCGGCCCATGAACAAGCCCATTTCCAGCATCGTATTGTCACGGACGGAAGCATAATATTTGCCGCGTATTTTGGATATGTCATCCGGATGAAAAATAAAAATGGCAAAATCCGTTGTGCGGACCTCGGCTTCCAAATCGTCCATGGTATAGCTGCTGGGCTGGAATACCCCGGAAAACCAGGGAGTGACTTCGGCAGAGAAACGCAAATTTTCGTGCACGGCGGCTGCAACCGGCTTCGCTTCCAGCGAGCAGCCAATAAATACTCTTGGCTTGAACGTTTTCATGGATACGCCTCGCTTAAACGGTATTGGAGTGAATTGTTACATTATACCATAAATAGTTAGGAAAGGCTGGTAATATTTGGCGAGGCGCCGGTTTTCGTTTGTTACAGTGTATGTGGAGACGCGAAAGGATTCCAGTGAATTTTGCCTAAAATAAAAAAATGCCCCAATTTGCAGCGGTTAGGTGACTGGACAGTTCTAGAAGCCGGTTCATGTCATAGAATGAAGGAGCAAGATGAACCATTAGCAAGATTGTCTTGCTTTGGCTCAAGGATTCGGCTTCTTAGGCAGAACAGAGTGGAATAAGGCTGTTTTTTGCGAGGAAGTCTGTTTAGACCAAGCTTCGCTGGTGTTATATAATTAAATAACAAGCTAGTTAGCGGTGGGAAAATGAACAGAACGTCTAGACGGTTCACTTCACGAACTCAGCCCGTTAACAACAAACTGGCAGAAAGGATCAGGATACCATGAGCTCCCGAAGGATAAGCTCCCCAAGGATGATCTGGAAACGTTACGATCTATCTTACACTTAGCTCCTCTGCAGGGTAAATCACCGTCGTCAAACGGCTGACTCTGCGAAAGAGGGGATTGGAATGAATAGTCGAAGGATGAACACGATGTTTCCTTCCAGACTTGCCTTTTGCAGGGTACGGTCGGTTTACACCAACCTATACCAACTGCGAGGGATTCTGAATGAAGAGAACATCGTTGCAACACATCAGGGCAGAAGCGGGGAAATTGCTCCTCATGCTGCTCGGAACCTTTATTTTGGCGTTTGCTTATTATCACATTAATTTTCAAAACGAATTATCGGAAGGCGGCTTTGTCGGTCTGGCATTGCTTGCTAAATACGCAACCGGATTATCGCCTGCGGTGGGCATACTGCTGCTCGATATACCCGTCATGATTCTGGCCTGGTTCATCAAAGGCTGGAAATTCATGATTCAAGCGCTGATAGGCGCGGCTGCGTTTTCCCTGTTCTACGACGGATTCGAACGTTATTCCACATTGGTTATTTCATTTAACGGCAATCTGTGGATTCCCGCAATTCTATCCGGATTGCTGACGGGAATCGGTGCAGGAATCGTGCTTCGCTTTGGCGGAGCCACGGGTGGAGACGACATTCTGGCCGTGCTGGTCAGCCGCTGGAAAGGCTGGAAGCTCGGTACGGTATTTTTTGTCAGCGACGCCGTCGTGCTGTTGCTCTCGCTTTTCTTCCTGCCGGTCAAAGAAACGCTCTTCACGATTCTGGCCGTATGGATTGCCAGCAAAGTCATCACTTTCGTAGTTACTGTTCGTACGCCTCAAACGGTCACGACTTCGGCGGTCAAACGACCTGTGCCATCCGCACCCAAAGCGGTTGTCGGCGCGTCGGCCCCGCGTCCTACGATAGCAAGAGGTGTCACGCATTAATTTATATCGGATGATTCGCAAACCATGCGAAAATCACAAAGTCCTTTTGCTCGCCGGTCTGGCAGCGAAAGGACTTTTTTGGTTCAAAGACGAGCGAACCGAACCATCGGTCATGCACGGAAGGATGCAGCAATCTGGCCGTCCCGGTTATGGATAATCGCCCGAATGCTTTGTTTGCCGCTCATTTCGCGTGCGGCCTTCAGCGCTTCGTTTTTGGTGCGGTACGTGGAAAGGGGCTGCGCCTTTCCTTCCTTTTTGATGGACCAGCCGTCATCGTCGTTCGGAACGACATGAATGTTGGCATGGTTCTTGGAAGAAGAGACGGGCTCGGAATGGCCTTGTCCGGAAGAGACGCGGGAGTTTCCTGAAGGATGGCCGTGCCTGTCCGAATCGGAGGCAGAATGTTCATCTGCTGGATGATTCGCGTCCCATTCCTCCGCTTTTGCCGTAGCGATGGCGATGGAGCGGCCTTCGTCATATCCTTCATCCAGCAGGGCGTTGGCAATCTCGATGGCTTTATGCCTCACGCGCGGTTTCAAATTTTTCATCGATACAGGGTAATCCCGTTTGTTCCAAGGCATATCGTTTCCTCCTCTGCAATAGCGGTTAGTATATATTACCCTGCATGGGGAGCGATAAACGATGACTTCCTGCCACTACGCCGGGGAGCATGACGTTGGGGAGCCCGAGGTTTCGGGAAAGCTGCAGCCCGGGGCTTCAATCAGGTGGTCCAACGCTTCAAGGGATATGTCGATAATGGGTAAATTGGGGATGATATACAATGGGAGTCATGAGGCGTATAATGCAGAGATGAGTTTATGTACATAAAAAGCAAGACAAAGGAGAAGGACAGCATTGATAATAACGATGAGTCTTTTGATTCCAATGATGTTTACGATGGTCATTCATGCAGCTGACAGCCTGTCTTATGCTTTGCGTCTCGGAGGGCTGAGAACGCGGCGCATTGCGCTCGCGCTGTCGTTGTCAGGCATATTGCTGCTCGTCTCCCGCACGTCCAATATGGCGCAAGGCCCTATGGTCGGCAGGTTGGTCGACAATGCGACCAGCGGGGGCCATCTCCCCTTTTCGAGCCAATTGCACTGGCTGATGGCAGCGGCCAGCGTCGGCACGCTCATCGCGATCCTCTGTTTTCCGACGATGGTGAAGCTGGCGTCCCGCTTGGTCGTGCATTTCGAAGCGGCCGGCTCCATTCCGGCGATGGGCCGTCGCTTGCTCAGTCGGGATAAGATCAGAAACGCCATGCATTACGTTACTCCCCCCTCTTGGACGATGGCCAAGCGGCTGGTGCAGCACGGCATGCCGAGAAGGCTGATGGCGTTGAATGCAGCCGTAACCGCCATTTATACGACCGGGGTGCTTTCGAGCCTGTATGCGGCCTATTTGTATCCCGACCGGGCTGTTGCGGCATCGCAGTCCACGGGGCTGATCAACGGCATGGCCACCATATTGCTGACGATTCTGATCGATCCGCGCATTTCATTGCTCAGCGACAAATCGCTGCGCGGGGAAATCCGTCTGGACCGCATGAATCAAATTTACGGCTGCATGCTCGTATCGAGATTGTTCGGAACCCTGTTGGCGCAGCTGCTGCTGATTCCCTTTGCTTACTGGATCGGATGGGTTGTCAGCCTGATGGGATAAGGCAAAGGGGCGGAAAGTATGGATTGGAGTGAATCCTTTCGTTCCGGCCGCATACACGACGAGCCGCAATAAATATGGCACCGGCTGGAGCCGGGGCGTGTCGATTCCCGATAAAAAGAGCATGGACCCTTGGGGCCCATGCTCTTGATCTAATGGACGGTGATGCGGAAACCAATCCGAACCGTCCCATACGGCTCTTATTTGAACAGGATGGCGTACTCGCCGTATCCTTCCTTGACCAGGTCTTCTTTCGGCACGAAACGCAGCGCAGCGGAATTAATGCAGTAACGCAGTCCGTTTTCGCCAGGACCGTCATTAAATACGTGACCCAAATGGGAATCTCCCTCGCGGCTTCGCACTTCGGTACGAATCATGAAATGGCTGAGATCCGTTTTTTCTTTGATGCTGTAATCGCGTAGAGGACGCGTGAAGCTAGGCCAGCCGCAACCGGCATCGTACTTGTCTTTCGAGCTGAACAGCGGTTCCCCGGAGACGATATCCACATAAATGCCCTCGCCGTGATGGTCCCAAAATTCGTTTTCGAACGGGCGCTCGGTGGCGTTGTTTTGGGTGACCTCGTATTGCAGCGGCGTGAGCCGTTCCTTCAGGTCGCTTTTGTCGAGTTTGCCCGACCAGTTGCGTTCGATGAAGTCCTCGCGTCCGGAACCCTTGCTGTACCGTTTGTAGTGGCCCGGATTTTTGCGGTGGTACCCTTGATGGTACTCCTCTGCAGGATAGAACGTTTGGGCAGGCAGAATCGGCGTGAAAATCGGTTTGTCGAAGCGTCCGCTCTGCTCTAGCGCGGCCTTGGAGGCTTCCGCGATCTCGCGCTGCTCCTCGGTGTGGTAAAAAATGGCCGTTTGATACGAAGAACCGCGATCATGGAACTGTCCGCCCGCATCGGTAGGATCAATCTGCTGCCAGAACAGCTCGACCAGCTTGCTATATGGGAAGATGGCCGGGTCAAACGTAATTTGAACGGCCTCCACATGTCCTGTCGTCTCGGAGCAGACCTCTTCATACGTCGGATTCTCGGTGTGCCCCCCGGTATAACCGGATACAACTCCCTGGATACCTGGCAGCTCCTCGAACGGGGATACCATGCACCAGAAGCACCCGCCTGCAAACGTTGCTTTTTCGCTTGTATGTTGTTCCATGTATGATTCACTCCATTTCTTGAAGAACGATATGTTTGCTGCATCATTATTATAATATCAGAAGCTGTCAACTACCAAATGCCGAGAACCAAATATTACAAAGAAAACTTCTGCCTAAAGCACGGAGCCCAGAGCTGGTTCAACGTTTGCTTCGCGAACGGAGCCTGAACCCGAATAACACCAGGGCCATGAGCGTCAGATAAACGGCCAAGATGAGCAGGCTGAGCCAGATGGAACTTCCCGCTTGCGCTCCGGCAAAAGCAAAGACAACGATGGCCGGGATTTTGCCGATCGCCGTTGCCAGCATAAACGTCCAGACCGGGGTGTACGTCATGCCTGCATAAATATTGACGGCCACCTGGGGCACGATCGGCAGCAGACGCAGCGTCATCACGCCCATGAACGGGTGTTGTTCCATCCATGCGGTGAACCGGCTCAACCCGCGAATGCGCTCCAGATAGGCTCGCGCCTGGCTCCGGAACACGGTTCTCGCTCCCGCATAGATGAGCAGCGCAGCCAGCGAAGTACCGATCCAGCTGACCCAGGCGGCCGTTGTGGCGCCATATCCGTAACCCAGGGCAACGATGACGAATTTGTACGGAATGACGGGAACCAGCGCAAACAGCATGGCAATGAGGATGAGCAGCGGGATGGACTGGTGGGCCTCCGTCCAGGCGAGCACTTCATATCTGTAAATAAACGTGGCTCCTGCCAGCAAAACATAAAGCAGAATCCATAACCATTTTCGCAAAATCCAAAAAGCTCCTTTCAACAACCCGCCAAATAAGGGAATTGCCTGAACGTTGATTTCTCGTTCAAGTGTACCACGTTCGATCACGATCGAGATAGAGCAGGAGACCGCGCAAGCGGAGGCTTTCCGAATCGAATTCTTGATATGGATACGCCTGCTCGCCAACCGTCCGTAAAGCTTGCGCGAAAGCTGGCATGTTGCTGCAGGAAGCGTTACACTATAGGGCGTGGATACGAAGAACTCATCTGAAGGTGGAATGATCATGACGGAAACAAAGAAACGCACCCGTGCCGCCATCGTCGGTCTGGGGGGCATTGCGCGCAAGGTCTACCTGCCGCTGCTGTCCGCCCATCCGAACGTGGAGCTTGTGGGCGCGATGAACCGCTCCCCGGGGCCGGTCGACGCTGCAAAGCAGCTGTACAGGCTGGAGCAGGGGGCGACCGATATAAAGGAACTGTTATCTTGGGATTTGGATGCGGTGTTCATACATACGGCAACCGAAGCGCATTTTGAGCTCGTCATGCAATGCTTGGAACGCGGCTTGTCCGTATACGTGGACAAACCATTGTCTTATGTGCTGCGGGAATCGGAGGAGATGACGGCTTTTGCCGAAGCACAGGGACTGCTGCTCGCGGTGGGATTCAACCGCAGGTTTGCGCCGATGTACCAAAAGGCGAAGGAATGGATGCAGGCGGGAAAGGGCTTTGAGTCTTTGACGGTGACGAAGCACCGGACAAGCATTCAAGATCGTCCGGCTGCGGAAACGGTCTATGACGACCTGATCCATATTCTCGATCTGATGATGTGGTACTCGGGTCATGATACGGAATTGGTTCAGCATTGGTTGCGCACGAACGACGCCGGCAGATTGCTGCATGCCGCCGGATCAGCCCGATTGGGACGTCATGCGATTGGCCGGTTCGATATGGTGCGTGAAGCAGGGGCTGATTTGGAGAAACTGGAGCTGCATGGCGGCGGCAGGTCCGTCGAAGTCGTCAATATGGAGACGGCCGTGTATACGGAGCGCGGTGCTCTGGAGCAGCGTGAAACGTTTGGCAGCTGGGATGATATTTTGAAACGCAGAGGATTTGCCGGGGCCGTGAACGATTTCCTGCAGTGTTTGGAAACGCCGGACGAATGCATCATTAGTGCGACCCATGTGATGGATAGTCATGAGTTGGCCGAGCAATTGCTCCGCAAATAAGCAAGAACGAAGAACCAAGGGAAAGTGGAGGTTGTCTGCACGATGGAATCGAAGGAACGCAGCAAACAAATCGAAGAAGCGGTGATCGAAAGTTACAAGCAGGAAGAGGAAATGATGATCCTTGTGTTCGCGCAATGGTGCGTTAACCAGGGAGTTGATCCGGAGGAGCTGTATCGGCAGGCCTACCCGAACCAACAGGGCAACGAGCGGCTGCAGCAAGTGCTGAAGCTGGTCGTGCCTAAGGAGGAAGCCGGCGACATTCCGGACGAGACGGTGCTCGGCGTACTTTCCATGTTTGGCAACGATGATCTGGCCATGGTTGTGGCCGAAACGATCTCTGCGCGAAAGTGAGAAAACAGGTCGTTGTGCTAGTATGACAGGCTAACGAAGCGGAGTGTCTTATGAAGGAGATCCATTTTCCCCATAAAGAGCCCGCGGCTCGTTAGCCGTTTTTTTTAAAAGTTGCGTTTCCGCAGTGCCCGATCGAGGGCTTCCCGCCTGGTGGTTACATTTGTTCCCGGTGGATGGCCCGAAATTCTCTGGGCGACATGCCGAAGCGGGAGCGAAACACGCGATGGAAATACGTATAATTGTTGAAACCCGAAGATTCGGCGACATGCTCGAGCGTCATCGGGCTGAAAATGATGCGTTCCCGCGCCATGTTCAGCCGTACATCGAGCGCGTACTGCATGATGCTTTTGCCGAACACTTCCTTAAACAAATGAACTCCGCGCGAAACGCTGATCCCGACATGGGAAGCGATATCTTCAAGTTTGAACAGGGAGGAAGCGTTCTCCTCGATGTAGCTCTTGATCTCGTAAGCCACATAATTGGTTTTGGCCATGGTGGGGTGCTCTGAGAGCAGCCTGTCCACTTCGAGGCACAGAATGCGCATATAATAGCTGGAAATTTCGGGATAAGGGTTGGAGATTCGGCGCTGTTCCAGAACCAACTGGCGAAACAGCGTCAGCAGGCTCTCGGTCAATTCGACCTTGATGCGGTTGGGCCGCTTGTGGTGATGCCACCAATCGTCCACCCATGGTCCGTTGAAAAAAATGTGATAGTCGCCGCTCTCCACCAGACGTTCCCCGAGCGGATTCAGCTCTGCATCGATTTTGAGTTCGTACGGCTCGTCCGGACTGAATAAAAGCAGATCACCCACATCCACCAGGGACAAGGATCCGTCCACACGGGCACGGCAGCGGCCATCGGTTTGAAGGCGAAGCAAATAGTTTTTAACCCCCTCAGGCATTATGGAGTTGTAAGGTTTACGGTGAAACGAAAAGCCCGCTGTAAGAACCTGACAAGCGTGATCGGATTGCATTGGCACTCTCCTTGCAACTTGAAAATTATGACCAGATAGTTCATGTTTCGATCATATTATTCATTTTAATCGAAGGTGAAACGGAATACCATAGAGGAAGTTGTTAGCAAGATTTTCAGCACAGCTACTCAACGTGCAAGGAGATGACCTCATAGTGGAGAAAATGAAAGCAGGCATCATCGGGTGCGGCAACATTAGCGCCATTTATCTCGAAAACCTGAAGAACAGCCCAGTCATTGAAGTGGTCGCCGTAGCGGATCTGATCCGCGAACGCGCGCAGGAACGGGCAGATGAATTTAATATCGCAAACGTTTACAATGTAGATGAACTGCTGCAAAACGAAGACATCGAGCTTGTGCTGAACCTGACCATTCCGGGCAGCCATGCCATGACCGATTTGGCTGCGCTGGAGGCCGGCAAACATGTGTATGCCGAAAAGCCGCTCGCCATTTCGCTCGAGGACGGACGCAAGGTCATTGAACTGGCGGAACAAAAAGGACTGTATGTCGGCTCTGCGCCGGATACGTTCCTTGGTTCGGGCATCCAGACGGCCCGCCGGGCCATCGAGGACGGCTTGATCGGCAAACCCGTTGCCGCAACGGCATTTTTCATGGGCGGCGGACCGGAAGCATGGCATCCGAATCCGGAATTTTTCTACACCGTCGGCGGTGGACCGATGTTTGATATGGGGCCATACTATTTGACCGCCCTGATTAAACTTCTGGGACCGATTCGCCGGATCAGCGCTTCTGCGGGCATCCAGATCGCGGATCGCAAAATTGGTTCGGGGCCGAAGGAAGGCACTTCGCTGCAGGTCGAAACGCCGACTCATCTTTCAGGCACGATCGATTTTGAGCAGGGTGCCATCGCCACGATGATTGCCAGCTTCGATATTCGGGGCGGATCGGATCTGCCGCGGATCGAAATCTACGGTACCGAAGGCGTGCTGAGCGTGCCGGACCCGAACTTTTTCAACGGGGACGTGAAGCTGCGCAGACCGGGACAGGATGAATGGGAGGTGCTGCCTCCGGCATTCGAAAGCGGGCACAACGAACGCGGCATCGGCGTTACGGAGATGGTGGAATCGATTCGGGCCGGAAGAGAGCATCAGGCAAGCGGCAAGCTCGCTTATCATGTCTTGGAGGCCATGCATGCGTTCCAGCGCTCTTCGTTGGAAGGCAAACACATTGCGCTTGAGAGCACCTATGCGTAAGCAGATTTTATTTGGACTACATCCGGACTCCGTTGCCGCCATTCATGCAGCCGTGCTTTGAATTTTTGGCTTTCAGGATAGAATGAGGCCTGATTTTCCACAATAAGTACAATGCAAAGGGCATAACGGCGGAACCGGGATTCGGAGCAGCAAGCATTCATACCATTTATTTAACTTATAATCCAGGGAGGAATCTCAAATGAAACTTGGCGTATTTTTGGTACTGTTCGGTGGACGCAAACTGGAGGACGCACTTGATTACGTAGCTGCAAAAGGGCTGAAAGCCGTGGAAATCGGCACCGGAGGATATCCGGGCAATGCGCACTGCAACCCGGCTGAGCTTCTCGAAAACGAGACAGCGCTCAAAAACTTCAAAAACGCGGTGGAATCCCGCGGTTTGATCATCAGCGCGCTCAGCGTACACGGCAATCCGCTTCATCCGCAAAAGGATATCGCCAAATCGTTCCATGACGATTTTGTCAAAACGGTGGAACTGGCACAAAAGCTCGAAGTGCCTGTCGTTAACACATTTTCCGGTTGCCCTGGGGACCATGAGGACGCCAAATACCCGAACTGGCCTGTAGCGCCATGGCCGAACGACTACCAGGAAATTTTGAAATGGCAGTGGGAAAACAAAGTCATTCCTTACTGGACGGAGTGGGGCAAATTCGCCGCGGATCGCAGCGTAAAAATCGGTCTGGAGCTGCACGGTGGCTTCTCGGTGCATACACCGGCAACTTTGCTGAGACTCCGCGAAGCAGCGGGCGAAGTCATCGGCGCCAACCTGGATCCGAGCCACATGTGGTGGCAAGGCATCGATCCTGTGCAAGCGATTCATATTCTTGGACGCGAAGGAGCTATCCACCATTTCCACGCGAAAGATACAACGATCGATCCGGTGAATGTGAACAAATACGGATTGACCGATATGCAGGATTACACGAACATGCTTGATCGGGCATGGCAGTTCCGTTCTGTAGGTTACGGCCACGACAACAAAACTTGGGCCGACATCATCAGTGCCCTGCGTCTGGTCGGATATGATTATGTCGTTAGCATCGAACATGAAGACGGACTGATGTCTGTCGAAGAAGGCTTCTCCAAAGCCGTGCAAAATCTCCAGCAAGTGCTGATCGAAGAGCCGCTGGGGGAAATGTGGTGGGTGTAGGGCCATTTTAGGGGGAAATTAAAGCATGATCAACGTCACCATTTGGAATGAGTATGTCCATGAGAAGATTCATGATGAAGTGAGGGAGGTGTATCCCGACGGACTGCATCGGGCACTGGCTGACGGTCTGGGCGGCGAAGGTTTTGCCATCCGGACAGCGACGCTGGATCAGCCGGACCATGGTCTGAGCAGCGAGGTGCTGGATACGACAGACGTGCTGGTATGGTGGGGACATATGGCACATGATCGGGTTAGTGACGAGATTACGCACAAGGTGGTTCAGCGGGTTTTGAACGGGATGGGGCTGATCGTGCTGCATTCCGGCCATTTCTCCAAACCGTTCAAGGCGCTTATGGGCACCAGCTGTGATCTGAAGTGGCGCGTGGCGAACGAACAGGAAATCATTTGGTGCGTCAATCCTTCGCACCCGATTGCGGAGGGTGTTCAAGGAAAAATCGTATTGGAGCATGAAGAAATGTATGGCGAATATTTCGATATTCCGGTACCGGATGAACTTGTATTCGTCAGCAATTTCCAAGGCGGAGAAGTGTTCCGCAGCGGGTGTACGTTCAAACGCGGCGAGGGCAAAATCTTTTATTTCCGCCCAGGCCACGAAACGTATCCGACGTATTACCAGCCTGACGTGCTGAAAGTCATCGGCAATGCGATCAAATGGGCGTATCCATCTCGCAACGTGAAGCCTGAATACGGGAACAGCGCACCTGTCAGACCGTTTGGCGGCGTAGTTGTCTGACTTTAACAGACAACAATATAACTATATAAACCGCAAAAACATCTACACGTTAACAGAGAGGCAGAACCAATCTGGAGAAGCGAAGTGTTCGCGTTTATCACCGGATTTTCCCTTTGGAAAAGGGAATCAAAAAAATCTGGGGATAATAGCGATCAGAAGATGGTACTGACTCGAAGTGCCCTAGTGTGATTGATTAATTCGGTTTATATAAACAGCATAGTCACACTAAGAACCCTTCTCCGAGTCAGAACGACTATGGCGGCAGGGTTCTTTTTGGAATCGTTTATGGTAAAAAGTGTTAGCAGAAAATTCCCCATGGCCCCCGGGAACGCGGTGAGGTATACTGGTATAGCTGCATTTGGACGTTCTTTGCTTAACTTTTTGCACGCAGACGTTTTAAATGTGACGCAAATGTGTTATTATTATATATACTAACGAAATGTAAGTTGTAATGATTCATTAAGGGGTGATTAATGTGGAAGGCCAAGATCTGCGGATGTGTCCGCGTTTTGAAACGGCGTTTTCGTTTTTGGGCAAGCGCTGGAACGGTTTGATCATTCAAACGTTGATGAGTGGCTCCAAGCGATTCAAGGACATTTCCACTCTGATTCCATCCATGAGTGACAAGATGTTGTCGGAACGCATGAAGGATCTGGAGAGTGAAGGTATTTTGATCCGTCACGTTTATCCTGAAACGCCGGTTCGGATTGAATACGAGCTGACGGAGAAAGGGAAAGCGCTGCAGCCGGTCATGAATCAAATTCAGGAATGGGCTGAGCAGTGGGTCGATTAATCGAATATTCGGTGTTGGACTCCATGAAGCGGTCCCATGGCACAAAAAATCCCGATTTCCACAAGAAATTGGGATTTTTTGTTTCGCGCCTTTTGCACATCTGCCTGAGAGTTGTAGTATAATGGGATGATCAACGTTCACAGTCGTATCTCCGAAAGTCGTTTCGTTTCCAAAAATGGCCGCACGCGGCCGGAGCGAGGAGGCCACTTGTCATGAGAGAAGAACGCTTATCCCGTGAAGTACGCTACGGCGAGCAGGACATTGCTGAACTTGAGAACGCATCCATTCAGGTACATCTCATTTACAAAAAAGCAGCATCGTTGTTTCAAACGGACGGACGGACGCATGCTGCATCCGATCGGAAGACGGTTGACGGCAAGATACAGGGCCCTCGTCCGGCCGTGCTGCAAAAGTGGATCCGGACGTCATCCGGCTGGAAGTGCATTGGCTGCGAGGTGAGAATAGGGCAGCTTCCGCTGCAGGGCGCGTGGTTCCCGAATACGATGGCCAAGATGCCTGACGGTCGAACGATTCGGAAAGAACTGCTCATTCAGGCCATTGTCTGGTCGCAATACGAAGAGATCAGAATGCTTGAGCCTTGGCTTGGCCAAGACACCTTTTATACGCCACAGGAAATGGACATTATCGCAAAATACGTCGTTCCGACGTATTTTTCCAAACGGCCGTTACATGAGCAAGGCAAGCTGTACAAGGTCCATCGCAGCCCCGGATCCTCCATTCCGTTATATCAGGAATATGTGAAAGCTCCCTTGTTGTGCGTGCACGTCGACGGGGAACTGCTTGAAGGGCAGCTGTTGACGGAAGTCACCGTTGCGGAGGAACAAGTTTTCGGGCTTAATCCTTACGTGAAAAACGGGGATGGAGGCCGAACGTACATGCAGGCCAACATTCAATAGTCAAACATGCAACGGTTCTTTTAAGAACCGTCATATGATCCAAATTGAGCCTGCTTGCAGGCTCTTTGTGTTTCCCGGAAATGAAAAGTAACGGCTTTGACACTTTTTTCGGTTAAAATCTGTGCCATAATAATGGTTATGGACAACAGACAAATGATTTTACGCAGGGTGGTGTTACCTACATGAACTACAAATTCCCGGGACTAATTGGGTTTTGCCTGCTGTTACTGGCCATATTGGCAGGATGTACGGAACCCCAGCCTTCCGAGCAGCCTGTCGTCAAAGACGCCGATTCGGCGAATACGATTACGGTTGCAGTGGATGGCAGCACGTTCCTGCCGGATGCAACCAAATCGATCAAAAGGGATTTCAGCGAAGGAATGACGCTTAAAAAAGCGCTTTTGAACAGCGGACTTGTCGATTTCACGGCGGACGGCAAACGAATCCAATCGGTTGGAGAAGTATCGCTGGATGCCTCGCTGAGCTGGGCCGTAAAACTGAATGGAGAGGACGTCGACCCCGAGCATTGGGATATGGAGCTGCATGCCAAGGACGAAGTGGTCATCTATGTCAAAGCCGCCGACAGCTCTAATGAGGGGGTTGCTTATCAGACAACCCTGCTCAAGGTGAGCGGCGGTAACATTCTGCCATCGCTCAATCGGCAGTATGCAGGCGTATACGTGCCGGAATGCACGGTGCGCGATGTGTTGAAATCCAGCGGCGTGGTTCGATTGTCGGAAAACAACAAATACGTCTTGTCCGTGGAAAACGTTAGCCCGCGCATGAATCAACGCTGGGTGATTATGGTCAATGACAAAGAATTGATGGACAACGGCCTGGACATGAAATTGAATCCGCGTGATGCGGTTAAACTGGAATTGACGGCATCCTGATGGACAAGCCGTGCAGATAGAAGCCCAATCCTCCTAGCGGGGGGATTGGGCTTTTTGGGGGTTAGATCCGGCAAATTTCCCGTGGGCACAATTCGCAATGGCAGATGCCTTGCAGCATTTGCAGATCCTTGATGACGATCATGCCGTTCTCATATTCGATGGCGTCTTTTTTGCGCAGGTCGCTAAGCATGCGGTTCACGCTCTCGCGAGTGGCACCGATCATGTTGGACAGGTCGGTGTGGGTAATTTTTTTATGAATGATGACATGTTCGCCGTGAGGCTCCCCGTACGAATTGGACAAACGGATTAACGTGGAGCATAGGGCACCCGGTTTACCATACAACATGAGGTCACGGAATTTGGTTTGGGTCAACCGGTGATGGATACCCATCCATTTCATGAAATCAATCGCAAAATCGCAATGCTGGCAGATCAGCATTTCCAGGTCTTTGTGCTCCAGGACGCCGATCTCGCTGTCCTCCAGCACTTCGGCCGAGAAGGAATGACGGGAACCAAAGAACGGGTCGGCCTGGCCGATCATGTCCCCGGCTTGGTACATATACATGATAAGCTCTTTGCCTTCATCCGTAGATTTGGTGATCTGGGCGCGTCCCCGTTTCAGATAATACAATTTGTCGGAGACATCGCCTTCCCAGTACAGGTGGGTACCTTCGGGATAGGTGCGTTCTTTCATCGTTACGAGCAGATGGTTGAAGTTCACTTCCGAGAAACAGCTTGTATTTCCGCGCTCTTCCAGTACACTCAATGGTTCTCTCATAAGTCTATCTCCCCTTTGTATCCGCCGGCGTTCTTTCATGTAGGTGAATGAGCTGCCGTGGTTCGCCGCAAGCCGCCGTCCTGATCAGGTGAATCCGGCCGGTGAGGGACGGTACAAATTGCGGTGGTTCAATTTTTAAGTTCAGTATATACCTAATGCGGGGGCTGGGAAGGAGGCAAAAATGGCAATATTTCAAACATTGTGATTAAATTCACTTTTCTAAGGAAAGGATGATGATGACAGAATATCATTTTAAATATGAAGAGCCGTAAGGGGAGTGGAGCGATGCTCCAAAACATAAATTAAATTTGTTATACTTTGTGAAAAAAATCACATACCGACCGAATTCGCCATGGTACGATGTGATCGTAAGCAGAGAGACAAACAATACGAACCTTTAGGAGGATGAGGGAGATGGCTGTAAAGAACGAAGTCGCCCCAGTAAAAGAACCGACAGCAGGCCAGTATATCCAAACGTTGATTGACAAAGCAAACAAGGCACACGCAGCGTTCATGTCCATGGATCAGGAGCAGATCGACCGGATCGTGCAGGCCATGGCACTCGCAGGACTCGACAAACACATGATGCTTGCCAAAATGGCCGTCGAAGAAACAGGTCGAGGCGTGTATGAGGATAAAATCACTAAAAACATTTTTGCCACGGAATATATTTATCACAGCATTAAATACGACAAAACGGTAGGCGTGATCGAAGACAACGAATTCGACAGCTTCCAGAAAATTGCCGAACCGGTGGGCATCATTATGGGGATCACACCGGTTACGAATCCAACGTCCACCACGATGTTCAAAGCGCTGATCTCCATCAAAACGCGCAACCCGATCATCTTTGGATTCCATCCGTCCGCACAAAACTGCAGCCGTGAAGCTGCCAAAATCCTGCTTGAAGCAGCAGTGAAGCATGGTGCTCCGGCCGATTGCATCCAATGGATCGACGATCCTTCCATGGATCGGACCAATGCCCTGATGAATCACCCTGACGTAGCGCTTATTCTGGCCACAGGCGGATCAGGCATGGTACGGGCCGCATACAGCTGTGGTAAACCGGCACTGGGTGTCGGACCAGGTAACGTTCCTTGCTTCATTGAGAAAAGCGCGGACATCAACCAGGCGGTGACCGACCTGATTCTGTCCAAATCGTTCGACAACGGCATGATCTGCGCATCCGAGCAAGCCGTCATCATCGAAGAAGCGATTTTCGACCAGGTGAAAAAGAAAATGATCGCCAGCGGCTGTTACTTTGTGAACAAAGAAGAGCTGGCAAAGTTGACGCCAGGCGTGATCAATGTCGATAAATGTGCGGTCAATCCGGCGATCGTAGGCCAATCCGCCGTCAAAATCGCCGAACTGTGCGGCATTGACGTTCCGGCAGGCACCAAAATCCTCGTTGCCGAAATCGAAGGCGTAGGCACGAAATACCCGCTGTCGGCCGAAAAACTGAGCCCGGTGCTGGCTTGCTACAAAGTGAAAAACGCAGCCGAAGGCATTGAGCGCGCAGCGGAAGTGGTTGCTTTTGGCGGCATGGGCCACTCCTCGGTGATCCATTCGAACAATGAAGATGTCATCACCAAATTTGCGGATCGTTTGCAAACAGGCCGGATTCTGGTCAACTCGCCATCCACGCATGGGGCGATCGGCGATATTTACAATACGAACATTCCGTCCCTGACGCTGGGCTGCGGCTCGTATGGACGCAACTCGACGTCGTCGAACGTATCTGCCGTCAACTTAATCAACGTGAAAAGGGTGGCTCGCCGTACCGTGAATATGCAATGGTTCAAAGTGCCGAACAAAGTCTATTTCGAAAAAGGCGCAACGCAATATCTCGCCAAAATGCCGGACATCACCCGCGTTGCCATCATTACGGACCCTGTGATGGTGAAGCTTGGTTATGTCGAAAAAGTAGAGCATTACCTGCGTCAGCGCCAGACTCCGGTTGCGATCGAAGTGTTCTCCGAAGTCGAACCCGATCCATCGACAACGACGGTTGATCGCGGAACCGAGATGATGAATCGCTTCCAGCCGGACTGCATCATCGCCCTCGGCGGCGGTTCGCCGATGGATGCCGCGAAAGCGATGTGGCTGTTCTACGAATACCCGGATACCGACTTCAACAACCTGAAGCAAAAATTTATGGACATCCGCAAACGGATCTATAAATATCCGCGCTTGGGCATCAAAGCGAAATTCGTAGCCATTCCGACGACATCCGGTACAGGATCGGAGGTTACCTCGTTCGCGGTCATTACGGACAAAGAGAAAGGCAATACGAAATATCCGCTGGCTGATTACGAATTGACGCCTGACGTGGCTATCGTGGATCCGGAGTTTGTGTACAGCTTGCCGAGAACCGCAGTGGCGGATACGGGCATGGACGTTCTCACCCACGCGATCGAAGCTTATGTGTCGGTCATGGCGAACGATTATACGGACGGTTTGGCGATCAAAGCGATCCAACTGGTGTTCCAATACCTGGAGCAATCGGCTTTGCAAGGCGACAAACTCGCCCGCGAAAAAATGCATAATGCATCGACGATCGCAGGTATGGCTTTCGCGAATGCGTTTCTGGGCATCAACCACAGCCTTGCGCATAAATGGGGCGGTCAGTACCACACCGCACATGGACGTACCAATGCGATCCTGATGCCGCACGTCATTCGCTACAATGCGAAAAAACCGAGCAAATTCGCTTCGTTCCCGAAATATTCGCACTTCGTTGCCGATGAGCGTTATGCCGAGATTGCCCGCATCCTCGGGCTGCCGGCCCGCACGACCGAAGAAGGCGTCAACAGCCTGATCAACGCCATCCGCAAGCTGAACAAAACGCTGGGCATCGAGGAATCGTTCCAGGAGCTCGGATTCGATCCGAAAGATTTCGAATCGCGCGTAGACTATCTGGCCGACCGTGCGTTCGAGGACCAATGTACAACGGCCAATCCGAAGATGCCGCTGGTTACCGAACTAGCCGATGTATACCGCAACGCCTTCTATGGACGGTTTGAATAAACAATAGTGCAGCATAGCAAACCATTCGTTTGAGGTTAAGGCAATAGGAGCAGGGTTCCCCGAAATGGGGAGCCCCGATTGCCGTCTTTCTGTTCAACGGAATCCTTGCGGTATCAGTTGAATTCAACAATTTACACGACAACGGAGGGACAGAAATAACCTGAAAAAGCGAAGCGTTCGCCTTTATCCCGGGAGTGTATCCTTTGAAAAATGGATCAAAAAAACGCGGGGGATAACAGTGATCGGAAGGTAGTTCTGTCATCGGAGTGGGCAAGTGTAAATGTTCTTTGTTCAGTTGATAAAATTCAATCGGGAGATATGGAGTGGATTGCGATCGGAAGTTGTTCTACTCTCGCAGTGGCTAATGTGAATTAATGTAATTCACTATGATTCAGCAATGGTGGAGTGAAGAAGCTCACTGGCTTTGTGATAAAAATCACAGAGTGTGAAACAACGTAAACGTATAATGAAAACAGAAAGAAAACAATCAATTCCGCGGTTCCGGTTCCTATAAGAGAGAGTATCGATCCGGCATATGTGAAAATATTCACATTATATCGCGGTTCTGGACACGGATGCGACGTGCGAGACAACCTGTCCCGTGTCCGGAAATCCAAATTACGGAGGGATTAACGATGTCGGTGATTGAAAAAGATGTCAAAGTGCAAACAGGCTGGAGAAACTTTGTCAAAGGTACTTGGAACAGATCCGTAGACGTAAACGATTTTCTGGTGCGCAACCTGACGCCGTATTACGGGGACGAGGAGTTCCTTGCAGGCGCAACCCAAAATACGAAGGACCTGTGGGAAATCGTTTCCGATTTGACGAAGAAGGAACGCGAGAACGGCGGTGTCCTGGACGTGGACGTGAATACGCCTTCCACGATCGTGTCCCATCAGCCGGGTTATCTGGATAAAGAGAAAGAACAGATCGTCGGCGTTCAGACCGATGCTCCGTTCAAACGTTCCATTCAGCCGTTCGGCGGCATTCGCATGATGATTGATGCATGTCAGGCTTACGGTTTCGAGATGCCTCAAGAAGTCATTGACATATTCACGAACATTCGCAAAACGCATAACCAAGGCGTGTTCGATGCCTATACATCCGAAATGCGCGCAGCGCGCAAAGCGGGGATCATTACCGGTCTTCCGGATGCATACGGCCGCGGCCGCATCATCGGCGACTATCGTCGAGTGGCCTTGTACGGTGTAGACTTCCTGATCCGGGACAAAAAATCACAGCTGAATTCGCTGGAAGTGGACGCCATGGACGAAGATGTCATTCGTCTGCGCGAAGAGATCTCCGAACAGATTCGTGCGCTGCAAGAACTGAAGCAGTTGGGCGAAATGCACGGCTTCGATATCTCCTTGCCGGCCACCAACGCCAAAGAAGCTTTCCAATGGCTGTACTTCGGCTACCTGGCTGCCATCAAGGAACAAAACGGTGCGGCAATGTCCCTGGGAAGGGTATCCTCTTTCCTGGACATTTACATCGAGCGCGACCTGCAGGAAGGCGTGCTGACCGAAGAACAGGCGCAAGAGCTGGTCGATCATTTCGTCATGAAACTGCGCATCGTGAAATTTCTGCGCACGCCGGATTACAACGAGTTGTTCAGCGGCGACCCGACCTGGGTTACCGAATCCATCGGCGGAATGTCCGTTAACGGCGAAACCCGCGTAACCAAAAACAGCTTCCGTTTCCTGCACACGCTCTATAACTTGGGCCCTGCACCAGAACCAAATTTGACGGTTCTCTGGTCCGTGAAGCTGCCGGAAGCGTTCAAGGAATACTGCACTAAAGTTTCGATCGAAACGAGCTCGATCCAATATGAAAACGACGATTTGATGCGTCCGATCTATGGCGACGATTACGGCATTGCCTGCTGCGTATCCGCGATGAAGATCGGCAAACAAATGCAGTTCTTCGGCGCCCGCGCCAACCTGGCCAAAGCGCTGTTGTATGCGATCAACGGCGGACGCGACGAAAAATCGGGCGCGCAGGTCGGACCGGAATATCCGGCGATCACCAGCGAGGTGCTCGATTACAACGAAGTGCTGAAACGCTTCAAACCGATGATGGAATGGCTGGCCAAACTGTACATGAACACGCTGAATGTCATTCACTACATGCACGACAAATACAGCTATGAACGCATCGAAATGGCATTGCACGACCGTGACATCCTGCGTACGATGGCTTGCGGCATCGCCGGATTGTCGGTAGCCGCCGATTCCCTGAGCGCGATCAAATACGCCAAAGTCAAACCGATCCGCAACGAGCAAGGCATCGCGGTCGACTTCGAAATCGAAGGCGAATTCCCTTGCTACGGCAACAACGATGATCGTGTAGACAGCATTGCGGTTGAACTGGTCGAGTCCTTCATGGGCATGATCCGGAAACACAAAGCTTATCGCAACGCACTGCCTACCCAATCCGTGCTGACCATTACGTCGAACGTGGTATATGGCAAGAAAACAGGCACAACGCCGGATGGACGCAAAGCGGGCGAACCGTTTGCTCCGGGAGCCAACCCTATGCACGGACGCGACAAAAAAGGCGCCCTTGCTTCCCTTGGCTCTGTAGCCAAATTGCCTTACGAGCACAGCCTTGATGGTATCTCCAACACATTCTCCATCGTGCCTAAAGCACTGGGTAAAGAGGGCGATATCCGCAAATCCAACCTTGTCGCCATGATGGACGGATATTTCAGCCAAGGCGCTCATCATCTGAACGTCAACGTGTTTGACCGTCAACAGCTGATCGATGCGATGGAGCATCCGGAAAACTATCCGCAGCTGACCGTTCGGGTATCGGGTTATGCCGTCAACTTCATCAAGCTGACTCGCGAACAACAGCTCGACGTCATTAACCGTACGTTCCACGGTTCGATGTAATAGAGAAGAAACAACATAAACGCACAGCGGATGCGGAAAAGAAAGGAAGAGGCAGCATGGTTAACGGACATATTCATTCACTCGAAACTTTCGGGACGGTTGACGGCCCAGGCATCCGCTTCGTGCTATTTATGCAAGGATGTCATCTGAAATGCCAGTATTGCCACAACCCGGATACATGGGCGCTTGATGGAGGCCGGGATATGAGCGTGGAAGAAGTTCTTGCGGAAATCGAGCCCTACTTGACCTATTATCGCAGTTCCGGTGGCGGACTTACGGTGTCGGGAGGGGAACCGACGCTGCAGGCTCATTTTGTGGCCCAAGTTTTCAAGGAAGTGAAGCGGCGTTGGGGACTGCATACCACCTTGGACAGCAACGGCTACAATGAACCGGATCGCATTCTTGACTTGTTGGACCATACCGATCTGGTCATGCTGGACCTGAAACATATCGATGATGAAAAGCATATCCAGCTTACCGGGAAATCCAATGAGAGAACGCTTCGTATGGCCCGCTGGTTATCCGATCATGATCGGAAAATGTGGATTCGCCACGTATACGTGCCCGGCATTCACAATGATGAGCAGGATTTGCTTAATCTGGGCCGATATATCGGCACGTTGAACGGGGTAGAGAAGTTTGAGATTTTGCCCTATCACCAGATGGGCATCTACAAATGGCAGGCGCTGGGTAAGGTGTACCCGCTCGATGGCGTGCCTTCTCCAACCGAAGAAGAGGTGGAACGGGCGTATCGCCTGATTGAACAGGGCCGGAAGGAAACGGCTGGCACACTTGCTGGGGCGAAATGATCCAGATCCATGGGTCTGCTAGAAATCAACAAACGTATATATGGATCCGCTATTCAGGCAGTCTTTGCGACCGATGTCGCCGAGACTGTTTTTTGTTGCATTTTACAGGAGGAACACGAAGAGGCTTGTTCAGTGAAGGATTTTATCCCCTCATTGATGAATTGTCATCCTTACGATGGAAGCTCCGGCTTTTTATAATCAGAGTGTAAAACCAAAAGCGCAAAATGCCGAGGAGGGTCAACGACGATGAAAAAAAGAATGATCATGCTGCTCTCACTGCTGCTTGTCACTTCCTGGACGCTGGCTGCATGTTCGGGCTCAGGGAACGAAAATCCGCAGGGAGCCTCAGGTTCGGCCCCGGAAACGAGCAAGGAACCGGTGGAAATGCTGCTGCGTCACACCCAAGTAGGAGCGGATAAACAGAAACGGCTGGCCATTCTGCAGGACGTCGTCGACAAGGTGGAGAGCGAGGTGCCTAATCTGACCTTTACGCTGGACGGGGTCGAATCCGATGTGAACCGGAAGGAAAAGCTTCGCGGAGAGATGGCTGCCGGCAATCCGCCGGATATATTCGAACTGTTCGGCAGTCCGGATTCGAAGGTGTATGCCAAGGAAGGCATGCTGCTGGATCTCACGCCGATTTTGCAAGAGCTGGGCATCCAGGATCAGTTTACATCCCTTGAACCGTTCACGTATGAAGGCAAAGTATACGGACTGCCGATCGGGGGTTCGGGTGAAGGTTTTTTCTACAACAAAGAATATTTCGCACAAAAGGGCTGGCAAGCACCGACCACCATGGCTGAACTGGAAAACATGCTGGCCGAGATCAAAGCGGATGGCAAAGTACCCCTTGCATCTGCTTCCAAGGCGGGCTGGGTCCCGCTGATGTTAACGAACCACCTGTGGTCCCGTTACGCCGGGCCCGAGATTACCGCGAAGTTTGCAACAGGTGAAGCCAAGTGGACCGACCCGGGCGTGGTTCAAGGCTTTGCGAAGCATAAGGAATGGGTCGATAAGGGTTATTTCAAAAAAGGCGAGCTCGGCTTCGAATACGCAGAGTACACGACTCAATTTACAAGTGGCGAAGCGATACTGATGTATGACGGAACATGGAAATCATCCGTATTCAAGGAAGGACAGAGCGGGGAATCGCTCATCGGCAAAGTTGGATTTTTTAATATGCCGCCGGTAGAGAACGGAGTAGGGGACCAGACCTCACTCATGCGTGACGTCAATAATGGCTATGGTTTCTCGGCAGCCGTAGCGGAAGATCCTCAGAAGCTGGAGGCGGTAAAAGCGTTTATCAAAAACTTCTACAATGAAGACATGCAGGTGCGCGGACTTGTGGAAGATGGGGTGCTGCCTGCCATGAAGCTGGATGAGAAGGTGTTAACAGACAGCATTACCGATGAACTGATGAAAGAAATCGTTGCTGTCCTGAATGCATCCAAAACGTCATTTCCGGCATTCGACGCGCTGGTTCAGGCGGATGTAACCACCGAGATCAGCAACCTGCAGATTCAAAAACTGATCGGCGGGCAGACCACGCCGGAGAAGATGGCGGAGGAGCTGCAGCAAGTTCAGGAGGAAGCGAACGCATCCGTGGAATAACGGATACACCTGGACCATCGCTGCAACTGAAGTTACTGAAGGAGGCTGAACATGAATACTTCACTCCGCAGCCCGCTGATCTATGCGCTGTTTGTATTGCCGGCATTGATTCTGTTTGTAATGTTTTTTCTGTATCCGATCGGCAGCTCCCTGTATTATAGCTTGACCAGCTGGAACGGCGTTTCGACAGACCCACGCTTTGTGGGTTTGTCGAATTACGCCAAGGCGTTGTCTGATGAGCGGTTTTGGATTTCCACGCGGAACAACGGCTTTTTTATCGGGTTTTCCGTATTGATCCAGGTTCCGTTGATTGTATTATTCTCATTGCTTATTGCCAACGTCAAACGATTCAAGGGGTTATACAAAACGGCTGTTTTTTTACCTTCCATTATGTCAACGGCGGTCATCGGCATTTTGTGGGGATTTATCTATGAGCCCAACATCGGGTTGTTGAACCAACTGCTGAATACGTTTGGCATTCCGCCGGTGTATTGGCTCTCCGATAATCGCTTTGCGATGCTGTCCATTCTGGTAACCAATGCCTGGCAGTGGACCGGATTTTACATCGTTATGGTGCTGGCGGCTATTCTGGCCATTCCCCGTGACCTGGAGGAAGCTGCAGCCATCGATGGTGCAACGGCCGTACAGCGGGCCACCCGAATCACGCTGCCCTTGATCAGGCCCATTATTTCGGTCGTCATCATGCTGTCCATTGCCGGAGCGATGAAGGCGGCAGATATCGTGCTTGTCATGACCAAAGGCGGTCCCGCCGGGTCCACCGAGGTGCTCGCCACGTATATGATCAAATACGCGATCACCAATTTTAAATACGGCTACGGCAATACCGTCGCGGTCCTGATCTTTGCGCTGACACTTGTGCTTACGGCTGTATATCAGCTGTTGGTAGCGAGGCACAACGAAAGGGTGGAGTATTGATGGTGAAGAGTATACGGAGCACCATTCCTCATGTGCTGTTGATGCTGTATTTAATCGCCATTCTGTTTCCCTTTTTATTTGTCATCTTCTCTTCATTCAAACAGGATAACAATGAGATCGCACTCCATCCGTTCAGTCTGCCGACCCACTGGGTGTTCAGCAATTACGTGGAAGCCTGGGTCAACGCCAAGATCGGTACGTATTTCTGGAACAGCATGTACATTTCGGTTCTGTCCTCGGCAGGTACCATTATACTGGGGGCCATGTTTGCTTTTGCCGTAACCCGCATGAGACACCGCAAGTGGAGCCTGTTCCTGTACAGTCTCGTTCTGGCTGGCATGCTCATTCCGAATAATGCGCTGATGCTGCCCATTTATTTGCTCGTCCGCAAGCTTGGCATATTGGATACGCATCTGGCTCTGATCGTTCCTTATGTAGCGAATGCGATTCCATTCACGATCATCATACTGGCTGCATTCATGAGATCCCTCCCCGGAGAGATTGAAGAAGCAGCGGTGATGGATGGCTTGAGGGCCCCGGGAATCTTTGCTAAAATAGTGATACCTCTTACGGTTCCAGCCATCGTTACGGTATTTATCGTGAATTTCCTCGGCAACTGGAACGAATTTTTGCTCGCCAATTATTTCCTATCTACAGATAAGCTGCGCACCCTGCCTGTAGGCATGGTCCAGTTTCGTGATCAGTATCAGATGAACTATGCCCAGATGTCCGCAGGAATCGTATACAGCGTTGTGCCTGTTATTGTCATCTACGCCATACTGCAGGAGAAAATTATTGAAGGTGTGACCGCCGGCAGTGTCAAAGGTTGATGGACGAGGCGGTGAATGGGGAGAACGGATATGAACTTGCGCATGAAGCTGGCCATGGCCTTTCTGCTGCTGATCATTGTACCGATGTGCGGACTGGGGATCGGGATGTTTCTGGTCACCTCACATACGATTGAGAAAAAATACAACCAGCAGGCCGAATACGCCCTTCAGGCCATCAGCTACAATATCGAGAACGGTTTTCAGCAAATTAACAATGTCACCGATAACGGAATCGCCACGTCGGTATTTCAAATGGCACTTAACGCCAAGGACCCGACCAAACAGGATCTCGGAACCGGTAACCAGTTGTCGCTTAATGCCAGCCAGCGCAATTTTCGTTCCCTTCTATATAACTATCCGTTTATCAGCTATGCTTTCTTGTATGATTTGCGTTCATCCCAGAACAATCAGATCGTCTCCATATTCACCAAGGAAAATTTTGAAGCGCTTTCATTTCAGCAGTTCAAGGTTCATCCCTTATTCCAGGAAATCCAGCAGCTTAACGGTGTGCCCAAATGGCTTGCACCACTGGAGTATCCCGAACTTACCGGCGTCGATCCTGTCTTTACGCAGATCAGGCTGGTGAAGGAGCTCAGTTATTTTCAAAATATCGGGATTCTTGTTGTTCAGATCAAAAAGGGAGAGATCGATCGGATCTTCCGACATCTGCAGATTAACGATTCCGCACAAAATACATCCTTTCTATTAATAAATGAAGAAGGTTTGATCGTCTATGACCCTACCGGCCGGTACAGCGGGGAGAAGATGGAGAACCTCGGTGTCAACACAGTCAGTTACGGGCCCGGCTTCAGCAGCATTCGGACGGTATTTGACGGCACGGAGAGCATCCTGTCCCAGTATCATCTGAAAAACTACGGCTGGAGTTTAATCAGCGTAACTTCATGGGAAGCGCTGTCGGCTGAAACGAATGTGTTTGCAGGCTGGTCGGTCATTATCATTCTGGTTTGCCTTCTTGCGGCAATGGTCTTCAATTTGTTTTTCATGAACCGTATTACCGGCAATATTGCGGTATTAGTCCGCTTCATGCGGCGAGTGGAGGATGGTGACTTTAGCGCACGGGTGAAGGGAACAGGGTTCGATGAGATGCAGCTTCTAGCCCATGGATTTAATGAACTGCTGGACCGGATCGGAAGCTTGTTTCGTCGTGTGCGGGCAGAGCAGCAGCAGAAGGCCAAGGCTGAACTGCGTGTGCTGCAGGCTCAGATCAAACCACACTTCCTGTTCAATACATTGGAGTCGATCAACGGGCTGGCCATGCGTGGAGAAGGACGGAAAGTCAGCGAAATGGTGAACCGTCTCGGCAATATTCTTCGGATCAGCATTCAAGATCAGGAGGAAATAGCACTGGGCGAGGAAGTAAGGCATCTCCAGAGTTATCTTGAAATACAACAATACAGATTCAGTGATTTGTTTACGTACGAAATAGATATTCCTGCTCATTTGTACACATCCTTCGTACTTAAACTGACGTTGCAGCCATTAGTAGAAAATAGCGTCCAGCATGGCTTCGAGGGCATTGAGTACAAGGGAGTGCTTCGGATCCGTGCATTCGAGGATCGCCATAATCTGGTACTGCGGGTGGAGGATAACGGACTTGGCATTCCCCAGGAAATATTGGGGAGATTCGAGTACATGGCAGAGGACCCTCCGGTACATCCGCATGCAAATGAAGGGGAGCAGTCCCCGTCTTCAATGGCCGAGCGCCGCGGGCTGGGTTTACGAAGTGTGGCGGATCGGATACGAATCCGATATGGGGCAGGATACGGCATATTTATCTGTTCAGCTCCAGGCCACGGGACAGTGATTCAATGCATAATTCCACGATATGAGCAGGGGGATGCCTAGATGAATCTGACCGCAATGCTAGTTGATGACGAACTGCCGATTTTGGAAAATTTGAGCTTGATCCTGCCCTGGGAGGACATGGGGATTGAACTTGCGGGCACGGCCAGAAGCGGGGCTGAAGCGCTGGATAAAGCGGCTGATTGTCATCCGGACATCATGCTGTGCGATATTCGCATGCCTGCCATGGATGGTTTGGAGCTTATTCGAATACTGCGCGAACGGGGCGAGTCATGTGAAATTATTTTGCTGACCGGATACCAGCAGTTTGAATATGCCCGAACGGCCATCCGCTACAACGTACATGAATACATATGCAAACCGATTGATTACTTGGATTTGGAGAACAAACTGCGCGAGTTAACCGAACAGATTCATAAGAAGCGCAGGGCAAGCGAGTCTGAGCGCCATCGTCATGTAGAGATGGAAAACTGGATCAGACATAAACATGTGACCGACTTACTGCGGGGTGAAAAGGGAATTTCGCCGTGCTGCTCTGTGCCGTCAACAGAAGGGCTGTGCTCTTCTGATCGCTATATTCTCATCCTTGTGAATGCGGAAGGTTACTTCCGCCATTCCATCGGCTGGTCTGCTGACCAGCATCAGCAATGGCATGATGTGATCAATGCCAGTCTTGCAGATTTAACGGAAGCCCTGGAAGAAAGCATGATAATTGCCGTACGCAAAGGGGGATGGGGGATTCTGCTGAAGGCTGCGACCGGATGGGAGCAGCAGGCAGATGAATTAGAACAGCGTATCCGATGGAGGCTTAATGCCATGTTTGCCAAAGACCCGGCAATGAAGGCAAGAACGATTCGGGACGATCAGCCCGTGCGCTTGGATCAACAGATTACCGAGCGATACCTGCACTGTCAGCGCAGGTTGATGATTTCATTCGAAACCGGCGATGAGACGAGGTCGCTACCCACTTCCGCTCACCCCATCTTACGGCCAAACGACGAAGCATTCCAAAAGGCGGCGTGGGTGACCAAAGAGGACCTCGATCTGCTGACTCGCTGTATTCGGCAGGGGAACAAGCAGGGGGTGTTCAATCTGCTGCATTCCCTTAAGCAGCAGCTGAACCAAACTAAATTTTCATCGGACAGCATAGGTGAAAGCAATATTCGATTTTTGCTCGTACACATGCTGGGAGAGTTGAGGGAGGTTCATGCGCTTGCAGAACACGAAGAAAAGCAGTTCTGGGACGCGCTGCAAATGGCAGCCTCCATGAAGGAATTGATCGAACTGGCGGAAGCGATCGCCCATGCCTGGCATAACAAACAAGGCACGTCACGTCCTTCGACTTCAGATTTGATAAAGTCTGCATGTGATTATATGGACACACATCTGGACCGTGATCTTGGCATCGATGAGGTTGCAGATTGGCTGGGAATCAGTTCAAGCTACTTTTGTCAGCTGTTCAAAAGCCATGCAGGAGTCACATTTGTTGAATATTTGACCCATAAACGGATGGAGAGCGCAGCGCACTTATTGAGTACAACGGAGTGGAGCATTACAGCGATCGGGGAAGCCACGGGTTATAAAGAACGGCGTTATTTCTCCAAAGTATTTCATAAACATTTTCATATGAAGCCGTCGGAATACAGGCAGAGCAAGAGAGCAGCTACTTCATTGGAGGAGGGAATGCTTTCATGAGACCATGGGACAATTTCACGCTGGAGCAGAAGGTCGGCCAGCTGTTTATGTGCGGCTTTCATGGACAGCGAGCGGATGCACAGATCACCCGTTTAATCCAGGACTACCATGTTGGGGGCGTCATTTATTTCAGGCGCAATGTGGAGAGCGTGGAACAATTGACCCGCTTGTCTGCCGAATTGCAAAGGATGGCCGCTAAAAGCAGTGAACTGCCGCTTATGATCTCGGTGGATCAGGAGGGCGGCATGGTTGCCAGAATCGATAAAGACGGCGTGACCAGAGTACCGGGTAATATGGCGCTCGGGGCGACAGGCAACCCGGATTACACGTATCAATGTGCACGGATTCTTGGGGATGAGCTGAAACGGATTGGAATCGATATGAACCTTGCACCAGTCCTCGACGTGAACAATAACGCGCTAAATCCGGTGATTGGAGTGAGATCCTATGGGGAAAACGCGGAGAAGGTGGCCGCTCATGGTGCGGCAGCCATTACAGGATATCAGTCGCGGAGCATAGCCGCAACAGCGAAGCATTTTCCAGGGCATGGAGATACGGCCGTGGATTCTCATCTCGGCATGGTAACCGTTCCCCATGGGCGGGAGAGACTGGAGCAGGTAGAACTGCTGCCTTTTCGCCAGGCCATTGAGGCGGGCGTGGATGCCATCATGACAGCACATGTCATTTTTCCGGCGATCGAACCAGAGCCGATTCCCGCAACGTTGTCCCGCAGCGTATTACATGGTTTATTGCGCAAAGAAATGGGTTTCGAAGGAATAATCATCACAGATTGCCTGGAGATGCATGCCATCTCCAAACCGTATGGAGTTGCGAAGGCGGCTGTCCGTGCTGTGAAGGCAGGAGCGGATTTGATCCTGGTCAGTCATACCCTTGACGAACAGATCGCAGCCATAGAGGCAGTGGCAGAAGCGGTTCGCCACGGAGAAATCGACGAGCAGATCATTGACCAGGCGCTGGAGCGTGTCGTGAATTGGAAGCTAAAACGCTGTGGCGATCAACCAAGCGAACCATCGAGTATGACAGATTCGTTTTCATCCGTCCCGCACGATGTACTGTTACACGAAATTGCGTGCCAGAGCATCACCGTGGTACATAATGACGGTTTACTGCCCTTAAAACCCGAACAAAACGTGTTCGTTATATGGCCCGAGGTTGTACAGCGAACAGAGGTGGATGAGCCTTGGTCCCATTCGGATTCGCTTGGTAGGGTGCTTGGGCAATTCAGGAATCATGTCCGCGAGTATAAAATAACGACCCAGCCGTCCTATGATGAAGCAGAACGAATTTTGCAAAGCGTGATAAAGGGAGACCAAGTCATCGTATGCACCTATACCTCGGCAGGAGTTCTTCCCAAAGGTCAGCGCAACATAATCGAACGGCTGAGTGAGGAACATTCATTGATTGTCGTAGCTTTGCGTAATCCCTATGATCTGTTCGAAATTCCCCGGCCGGGAGCTTACGTGTGCACATACGAAAATACGCCTGCCGTGGTACGTGGACTCTCCCTTTTGATTACGGGCGAATTGAATCCGAGTGGAAGCTTGCCCGTCCGATTAAGTTAACATGGAAGGCAAGGACAAACCTTTCCGTTATGTGGTGAAGTTCATCCATATAGCGGCAAGGTTTTTTTGATGGATGAAGCTATGAATGCAATGAAATGATAACTAACTATTTTCATAGTGTTATCACTCTATTAAAACTTTACATTTCTAATCAAATAATTTTAGCAACTTTTCCCGGTCGCCCGCGTCTAATAGTATGACTTTTTGAGGGGGATAATATTACGTGGGAGCAGAAGGAGCCAAAGAAAAAGAATGAATTTGAAGAAAAAATTGTCCATATTTACCGCTTTAGCTGTTTTTCAAGCATTTGCAGTTGGTTCGGTGAATGCGCAACCAGCAGCTCAAGGCGATGCAGAACCAGTTCATACTGCCAAAGTAAAATCCGTAGAGGTCATCAAGAAAGAACAGCCGCTTGCCGAGAGTGAAGTCAAGACAGGGAGCAGCGACGCTTCCAACAGTGCTCAGTCCACTGAAGGCAAAGAAACTTCTACAACAACCGAAACAGCACCGACAACTGAAACAACGCCAACAACCGGAACAACACCAACCAAAGAAGTAACGCCAACAACACCAGCAACAGGTGTGGATACACCAACCACAGATGGGGAAACATCAGCGACTGAACCTGATCCGGATGCTGCGGACCAAGAAGACGGCAGCGCGGAGGATGTCGAGACTCCAACCACTCCTGTTCAGGCAGAGCAACCTTCTGCAGGAGGAACGTCTTCCGGAACATCAGGCGGTGATCTGACGCTGTACATGAACAGCAACAAAATGGAGCAAGACGGAAAGACGTATTTGGCTGGGCAGCCCATGACGGTCAAAAACGGCGTGTCGTATGTTGCCATTCGGGCATTGGTAGACCGTGTAGGATATGAAGTCAAATATGACAACACCACCAAGGAAACGATCATTATTAGCGGCGAAAGCGAGCTTCGTTTCAAAACGAACAGCACGGTCTACACCGTAAATGGCGAGTCCAGAACGATGAAAGGCCCTGCCTATCAGCAAAAAAATACGTTCATGGTCCCGTTAACTTCCATTACGCAGGCCTTGAACATTACTTATAAAGTAAATCAGTCGGCCAAAACGGTTGTGCTGAATCTGAATACCAAACCGGTTGCAAGCTTCAAGATTTCCCAAAAGGAAATTTTTGCAGGTGACAAGGTAGATTACGTGACTTCATCCAGTTCTCCGAAAGGGTTGAACATTGTTGACGAACGCTGGACCGGCCGTCAGGAATCGTTCGATCAGCCTGGTACGTATACGATTACTTATGAAGTTCAGGATTCTAGCGGTCAATGGAGCGACCCGTATTCCGTGACCATTCAAGTACAGAAACCAAACCTGCCTCCTGTCGCCATGTTCGAGACCGACAAGGAAGAGTACAAGATGGGCGAAAAAATCACGTATATCGACCAAAGTACGGATGATGAAAACGCCATCGAAAAAGTGGAATGGGATAACAATGCACTGGCCTTCTTCGTTCCAGGTCCCAAAACGGTGACCATCACCGTTACGGACAAACACGGTGAAACCGACACATACAGCAAAGTCATTACAATTACCAATGAGACGTTGTATACTCTTTCTGATTTCAATCAGCTTTTCACCCCGGTAGGACAGAAATTCGTCTTTAACGGCGGCGATGTGCCTGCCATGGAAAAAGTGCCTTATACGTATACAGACGAACCAAGCCTGCTGATCCGCAGCAACAGTCCGGAAACGGTGAATTCCGAAGGTATTGTATATAAAGAGTCTTCTTTCGGTCAGACCCGCTTCATGATTCACCATGTAAACAACACGGGGAAAGCCGTTAAAATGTATGTTGTCGCAACGAACAACAACGCGTATACGGCGCAACTCGAACAGCAAAACATGGGCTTTGCGGGACCTTCCCCAATCGCTACAGCCGCAGGGAAATTGTCCATTGATCGATGGTTCCAGTCGATGCAGGAAGGTAAGGATCAAAAGAAAATCTATATTGAGCCTGGCGACAGCAAGCTGATTTTGACGGAGCTTAGTGCGCTGCCGATGAAACAAGGACAAGTTATTTCGCTCTATTCGGACGTATTCAGTGATTATCAACTCGATTATAACGTCATCATGATCGATGCAAACAAAGATCCGATGGAAGCTTTGGCTACATTGCCTGTGCTTGACCGCGACGGCGTTCATAACCGTGGTACGTATCCGAATGCTACACGGGTTATTACCTACGATGAGCCAATCGGTGCCAAACCGTCCCGCATGCCGCTTGGCGATAATGCAAGCGATCCGAATCTGGTCGGAACGGATCCGATGGCTTACACGGATGCGTCCAATGCAGGCAACTTTGGCGTGTTATACAAAATTACGCTGAACAACGTTGCTCCACGGACGTTGATTTCCCTGAACCCTCGCGGAGGCAAATACTCCGGCGTTGCCCTGGTCAATGGCCAGGTTGTACAGATTGCGCAAAGCAGCTCCGTTAGCGCGCCGAATGAACAAAGCGTGCTTTATCGCACCGGATCTTATGGAGAGAGCGTAACGATTCTGTTCTCTGCCGCACCGGGTAGCAATCTGCCGGTTAACTTGTTGTTCACACCGCTTCCAGAAGAGAAAAAATAACAATTTTTATATAAACCGCAAAAAACATACACACGTTAACGGAGAGTCAGGAGCAATCTGGAGAAGCGAAGCGGTCGCCTTTATCACCGGATTTTCCCTTCTAGAGAAGGGGAATCAAAAAAATCTGGGGATAACAGCGATCGGAAGATGGTGCTGCACTCGTAGTGGCCTTGTGTGATTGGTTAGTGCGGTTTATATAGATGGACCGGAAAACGGACGGTTTGGAGTGAGAGCTTATATTACCGTATACCCTGTCACCCCAAAAGTCGCCCGAACAGAAACTTGTTCTAAACCGTCATGGAAGGACTCCGCAAGGAGTCCTTTTTCGTAGGTTTGCAGTCGGCTGAATGCCATATTCCGTCCGTGCATAGATACGCTCATGCGAGGTTTCCTCAGGGAAGTTCATGCTGGATGATCGATCGGGCGGCTGACTGCTTTCGTTGACTCGAAGCGAAATTTGAGGCATTATTAGTAGTAAGAAAATACAAGCGGCCATTTGCATCGGTTACAGCACCGCTCTGTCGGCTTTGCTTGACCCATTGCATGAGCATATGTATGGCAGGAGGTGTTGCAGGTCATGCTGACAACAGAGCAGATTATTAGCACGATGTCCTCGCAGGGGCTTCGCATCACGGATCAGCGGAAAACGCTGGCCAGGTTGTTTGCCGAATCTCCCGGTTTTTTGACACCGAAGGACGTTTATGAATATATGAGCAAAAACTATAGCGGACTCAGCTTCGACACGGTGTACCGCAATTTGCGGGTGATGCAGGAATTGGGTGTACTGGAGCAGATTATTTTTGAGGACGGGGTGAAGTTCCGCGCCCATTGCAGCGAGGATCATCACCATCACCATATGATTTGCCTGAAATGCCAAAAAACATATCCGATCGTATTTTGCCCCATGCAGCTTGCGGATGCGCCGGAACAATTTCAGGTTGTGGATCATAAATTCGAAGTGTTCGGGTATTGTAAAGATTGTGCGGAGCATGCTCCGGCCAAAGCGGTTTCGGGACATTCTCACGGGAAGCATTAAGCGATGAAGCTAACGCGAAAAATGGCACAGGCGCCCATTCGGGTATATCGCAGCTGCATTTCTCCGCTCAAGCCGCCGACCTGCCGTTTTTATCCGACATGTTCGGCGTACGCGATGGAGGCCATTGAGGTGCATGGCGCCTTGAAAGGATCATGGCTGGCCGCAAAGCGCATCGCCAAATGTCACCCGTTTCATCCGGGCGGCGTGGATTTGGTCCCGCCGAAAGCGGACAAATCCGTCATAGCTTCTTCCAAATAGTCTGCAGCCGACTTGACAAAAGGGGCAGCGTTTCAGTATATTTCATGTATAATAATTTCCAGTGAAGGGATAAGTACAGACACACCCCCAGCGCAGAGAGCCGGAGAAGCTGAGAACCGGTCTGGGAGGAGGATGGAAAATGGTCCTGGAGGGACCTCTTTCGAGCATGCAGTGCGGGATTAACCGGTTGCTGTAAGATTGGGGCGTGATCCAGCGTTAATGGACGGTCTGAGGACCGACAGAGCCCGTGGTTTGCGAAAAGCGCGGGGAATTTGGGTGGTAACACGTGAGAACAACTCGCGTCCCATTGGGGCGGGAGTTTTTTTGTGTTCTTTAAACCGAAAAGGAGGCAAATCAGCCATGGCTGAACAAAAAACGTTTTATCTGACGACACCAATCTATTATCCAAGCGATAAGCTGCACATCGGGCATGCTTATACGACGGTGGCGGGCGATGCGATGGCCCGGTACAAACGTCTGCGCGGATACGATGTCCGTTATTTGACGGGCACGGATGAGCATGGACAAAAAATCGAACAAAAAGCGCAAGAGAAAGGCCAAACGCCGCAAGCTTTCGTCGATGGCATCGTAGCAGGCATCAAGGATCTGTGGAAAAAGCTGGACATCTCTCACGACGACTTTATCCGTACCACGGAAGAGCGTCACAAAACGGTGGTGCAGGACATTTTCGACCGTTTGCTGAAACAGGGCGACATTTATAAAGGAGAGTACGAAGGCTGGTACAGCATTCCGGACGAAACCTATTATACGGAAACCCAGCTGGTGGACGTGGAGCGGAACGAGCAGGGCGACATTGTTGCCGCGAAAAGCCCGGACAGCGGTCATCCGGTGGAATTGGTGAAAGAAGAATCCTATTTCTTCCGGATGAGCAAATATGCCGATCGTTTGCTGCAATTTTATGAGGAGAACCCTGGCTTCATTCAGCCGGAGTCCCGCAAAAACGAAATGATCAACAACTTCATCAAGCCTGGCTTGGAGGATTTGGCCGTCTCCCGGACGACGTTTGAATGGGGCGTCAAAGTAAAAGGCGACCCGAAACACGTCGTATACGTATGGATCGATGCGCTGTCTAACTATATCACGGCACTGGGCTACGGCTCCGCCGATTCGTCGCTCTACGACAAGTTCTGGCCGGCGGACGTACATTTGGTCGGTAAAGAGATCGTACGTTTCCATACGATCTATTGGCCGATCATGCTGATGGCGCTTGACCTGCCATTGCCGAAAAAGGTATTTGCGCACGGTTGGCTGCTGATGAAGGACGGTAAAATGTCCAAATCCAAAGGCAATGTGGTTGACCCGGTTACGCTGATTGACCGTTACGGTCTGGATGCGCTGCGATACTACCTGCTGCGCGAAGTTCCATTCGGTTCGGACGGCACCTTTACGCCAGAAAGCTTCGTGGAACGCGTCAATTCCGATTTGGCGAACGACCTCGGCAACCTGCTGAACCGTACCGTAGCGATGGTTGATAAATATTTCGAAGGCAAAGCACCGGCATTTGCTTCCGGCGTAACCGAATTCGATGCTTCTCTTGAAGAAGCGGGCCATGCGGCCGTGGAAAAAGTGGAGCAGGCGATGGAAAATCTGCAGTTCTCCGTTGCGTTAACGGCAATCAGCCAATTTGTAAGCCGCAGCAACAAGTACATCGACGAGACGCAGCCGTGGGCGTTGGCTCGTGACGAAGAGAAACGCAGCGAACTGGCTTCGGTCATGTCCCATCTGATCGAAAGCCTGCGCATCGCTTCCATCTTGCTGCAACCGTTCCTCACGCGTGCACCGCGTAAAATTTGGGAACAGCTCGGCATCCAGGAAGGCGAGCTTACCGCCTGGGATACAACGAAGCAATGGGGAATGATCCCGGCAGGGAATGCGCTGCAAAAGGGAGATCCGATTTTCCCGCGCCTGGATGCAGAACAGGAAGTGGCTTACATTTCCGAAGCCATGACCGGCGGCAAAAAGGCGGATGCACAGCCTGAGGCGCCGCAAGCAAACACAGTGGCTGAAGCCGTGGAGGCACCGGAGAGCAAAGAAGAGATCGGCATCGATGACTTCGCGAAAGTCGAGCTGCGCGTAGCGCAGGTTATCGCCTGCGAGCCCGTCAAAAAAGCGGATAAATTGCTGAAGCTGCAGCTGGACCTCGGTTATGAGCAGCGTCAGGTCGTATCCGGTATCGCGAAGTTTTATTCGCCGGAAGACATGGTCGGCCGCAAAGTCATTTGCGTAACGAACCTGAAACCGGTGAAGCTGCGCGGCGAGCTGTCCCAAGGCATGATTTTGGCGGCATCGCATGGCGATCAGCTTACGCTTGCTACCGTTCCTGACAGCATGCCCAATGGCGCACAAGTAAAATAACGGAACAGCATGCTTGTATGCATAAATAAACTATGGCACCCGTATGTGCTGCATGAAAGTGACCCGATTCGTCGGGTCACTTTTTTCACCATTTTTTTAAGCAAGAAAGGGGCCATGAAGGGGGACAACCAGGCATAGACTGATAAAAGCTCCGCAGATCTGGATAGAATGAAAAGGAGAGCACGCTTGACAACGGTGGGTAGGTTACCTATAATTCTATCAGTAATGTTTACGATTAAGTGATGCGGAGTGATAGAAAAAATGAAATTTTTGAGAGAAAAACCGTCATTGATTCAGGCGACTGCCCGGCGCAAAGGCAAGCGGTCTCGTCTGCTTTGGAGCAGTTTGCTGGTTATGAGTTTGCTAATCTTGTCCGCTTGTGGGCAAAACAGCTCCAATAGTGCCAAAATCGAAGAGGGCAAAGTCAACGTCGTAACGACGTTTTATCCGGTGTACGCTTTTACGGCTGCGATCGGCGGAGAGGATGCGAACGTAATCAACTTGCTGCCAACCGGGGTAGAGCCGCATGACTGGACGCCAAAGAGCCAAGATATCGTCAACACGTCCAAAGCCCAGCTTTTCTTATATAACGGTGCCGGGCTTGAAGGATGGGTGCCGAATTTCCTCAAGTCGCTGGATAGCGACTCCAAGGTTAAAGCGGTGGCGGTCAGCGACGGCGTGGATCTCTTGATGGCGGAAGGCGACGATGGCCACAATCATGGTGCGGAACAATCGGAAGAACACGCTCATGAGGATGAACATGCCGACGAACATACAAACGACGCGGGGTCAGAAGAGGTAGACAGTCATCATATCGACCCTCACACATGGGTGAGTCCGAAATCAGCCTTGATCATGGCCGAAAATATCAAAAACAGCCTTGTGGAAGCAGATCCTGCTCACAAAGAAGGCTACGAGCAGCGTTACAAAGCGCTTCAAACCAAATTGGCAGCACTGGATCAACGATTTACCGACGAGCTTTCCAAAGTGCCGAACAAGGAAATCGTCGTATCCCATCAGGCGTTTGGTTATCTGGCACGCGATTACGGCCTGACACAGCATGCGATCATGGGATTGTCCCCGGACGCTGAGCCGACGGGTCAGGATATCGTGAATCTGTCTAAGCTTGTAAAGGAAGAAGGCATCAAGTACATTTTCTTCGAGGAACTGGTATCCGACAAACTGGCCAAAACGTTGGCTGGCGAAGCCGGCGTGGAAACGATGGTCTTGAACCCGGTAGAGGGGCTGACGAAAGAGCAGGCAGCAAGCGGAGACGATTATTTCACATTAATGGAGAAAAATTTGCAAAATCTCCTGATCGCATTAAAATAAGATAGACTGGGATTCGTCCGAATCCTGAAATAGAAAGAAAGGGTGGCTTTGCCATGCAGCAAATCATGCCACTATGTCATGATCCCATCATCGAAATCGAGCAATTGTCGTTTTCCTATGGTGAACAGAAAGTCATTGAACATTTGAATTTCATGGTGCAAGAACGGGACTTCGTGGGCATCATCGGATCGAACGGCGCCGGCAAAACAACGCTGCTGCGTATGTTGGTCGGGCTTCTGCCGCCTGCGAAAGGCGACATTAAGTTGTTCGGCCAGTCCATTCGCAAATTCAAGGATTGGCAGCGCATCGGATATGTTCCGCAAAAAAATGCTTTCAATCCATTGTTTCCGGCAACGGTGCGAGAGGTTGTCATGTCCGGCCTGTACAACAACAAAAACATGTTTCGCCGCATGACACGCCAGGCCAACCAGCAATGTGCGGATGCCATGCAGGTCATGCGAATCGAGGACATTGCGCACAAACGGATTGGACAGCTCTCTGGCGGGCAGCAGCAGCGCGTGTTTCTGGCGCGGGCGCTCATCAACCGTCCGGATCTGCTTGTTCTTGACGAACCAACCGTGGGGATTGACGCGGAATCCCAGGATACTTTTTTTGAACTGATTACCCATATGCATGAGCATCACCGGATGACTTTCCTTATGGTCTCCCATGACATGAACCGAATGGAAAATTATCTAGGTTCGCAGCCGGCGGTAACGAACGGTAAAATTCATTTTCATGTTCGTCACTCGCATGAGGTGGAGGATTGCGCGGAAACCAATCTGCAGCATACGACGGCGCAGGTGCGGTAAACGGCAGTTGTCCGCCAGAATAGAGCAAGGCCGAAGGAGTCGTGTACGTTTTGGAAATTTTAATGAGTGATTTTTTTCAGCGGGCATTGGCAGGCGGGTTGCTGATTGGCATCACCGCCCCGCTGATTGGATTGTTTCTGGTATTGCGCCGTCTATCCATGATCGGAGATACGCTCTCTCACGTTACGATTGCCGGGGTTGCCCTCGGTTTTTTGATTGAGGTATATCCGATTGCGGTAGGGCTTGTGTTTGCGGTGCTTGCCTCATTTGCGATTGAGAAATTGCGCAAGGCTTACAAAAGCTATGCGGAATTGTCCATCGCGATTATTATGTCCGGCGGCGTGGCGCTGGCCTCGCTGTTCTTTACGCTTGGCAAGGGATACAATACCGATGTGATGAGTTATCTTTTCGGAAGCATCTATACGCTGGATGCAACCGACCTGAAGCTGGTCGGCATCGTTACGTTGATTGTCGTTGTCATCGTTGCCTTGCTTCATAAGGAGTTTTTTCTGCTTAGCTTTGAAGAGGATGCAGCGGCAGTGACGGGATTGCCGGTTCGTGTGCTGAACATGCTGATTACGGTCATGACGGCATTGGTCATTAGCACAGCCATCAAAATCGTGGGTGCTTTGCTCGTATCTGCGTTGCTGACCATACCGGTTGCCGTCAGTTTGTTGATGGCAAGAAGTTTCAAGTCGGCAATAGTATTGTCCGTGGTCATCGGTGAGATTGCCGTGGTCATTGGATTGGTTGTAGCAGGGATCTGGAACCTGGCACCGGGTGCTACGATTGTACTGCTGTTGATTATGATGCTGATCATGACGATGGTCGCCAAAAAGGGATTCCGTGCCTGACGCTTGAACGTGATCAAATGTGCAATTGGCAAGTGAGCTTCCACAGAAGGGAGACATTCGCTTCATGCCTGATGTTAACGTATGGCTGGCTTTTATAGCCGGATTTGCATCATTTATATCCCCTTGTTGTTTACCTCTGTATCCGTCATATCTTTCCTATATCACCGGGATGACGGTGCAGCGCCTGAAAGATGAGCGCAACCAGCGCGAGGTTCGCATGAAAACGATGACGCACACGCTGGCGTTCATTTTAGGTTTTTCGGCGGTATTTTATTCGCTTGGATTGGGTGCAGGGCTGTTCGGACGTTTTTTCAATGATAATCGCGAGCTCATCCGGCAGCTATCCGCCATTCTGATCATGTTGATGGGGTTATTCCTGCTTGGGGTGTTCAAACCGCAGTTTCTGATGAAAGAGCGCAAGCTGGAGTTGAAATGGAAACCTGCGGGATATGTAGGGTCTTTTGTATTCGGCATTGGCTTCTCTGCAGGATGGTCCCCGTGTATCGGCCCCATTTTAACGGCAATCATTGCGATGGCTGCAAGTGAACCGACGACATGGTTTGCGTTGATTACCGGTTATACGGTCGGATTTGCCGTTCCGTTTTTTGTTCTTGCTTTTTTTATCGGCTCGACCCGCTGGATTTTGCGTTATTCCAATGCGATGATGAAAGTGGGCGGGGCGTTAATGCTATTCCTTGGCATATTGCTGTTCACTGACCAGATGACCAAGATTACGATTTGGCTGCAGCAGATTACGCCGGATTGGATGATTATTTAAGGGGAAAATCTGGTGATAAATGCGAAGCGTATGCTTTCGATGGAGCTTTCTTACAGAAAGCTTTTAGCTTCGCTTCTTCAGATTGGTTCTGCCTCTCCGTGATCGTGTAAATGGCTAGTTCAACTTATATAGCCATAGGTTGAGGTGAAAGCCCTATGAACATCGGATGCGAATCCGGTTCATGGGGCTTTTTTGGTTGGATGCGAAACAGTCAAGTGAAATAGTCGATGTTGGCTAATGGAAAATGTTCAAAAATTCGCTCCGTAATGAATTCGCGCAGCGCGTCCTGCTGGTCGTCTTTGTAGACGTATTTATACTGCCCCCAACGGCCCCATTTCATTTTGCGTTTTTCGATATCCATTTCAAGTTTGGTTTTGGGGTAACGTTTCTCGATCGTGGCTTTGGCCGTTTTGGTGAAACGGTGCTGGATCATTTCAAAGGTAAGATTGCTGGTCGCCTCCTCAGGGAGGGTATCCGCGAGCTTTTGCAGCAATTCGGCGTAGCCTTTCTCCCAGCCGTCGTACCAAATAATTGGAGCGATAATAAAACCGAGCGGATAACCGGCATGGGCAATTTTCCCTGCAGCTTCGATTCGTTCTTCGAATCTGGAAGTTGCGGGTTCGAAATTTTTAATAACGTAATCGGCATTAACGCTGAAACGAATGCGGGTATGGCCGTTATGCTTAATATCCAGCAGCGGTTCAACATGATGGTACTTGGTCACAAAACGCAAGCGTCCGCATGGTTCGTCAGCCATGAAACGAATCAGGTCCCCCAAATTTCCCGTAATATGCTCCAGGCCCACCGGATCTGATGTACAGGCTGCCTCGAAGCGGGTAATTTCAGGTGCTCGTTCGTCGATATAACCCTTCGCTGCCTGGATGATTTCCTCGGTATTTACGTAGACCCTTACATAGGGCTTTGCCCCCAAGGTAGTTTGCAGGTAACAATAGTGGCAATGGCCCATACATCCTGTGGAAATCGGAATGGCATACTCCGCTGAAGGTTTGGATTGGTCAAATTTCAGCGTTTTTCGTACGCCCACAACGAGTGTGCGTTTGGCCATGCGATATTTTTCCTGCTCCGTCTCTCCCGGTAAATTCGTAATTCTGTTATGGGAAGTGGTCATTTGGTAAGGGATGTCTTGGGACTTGACCCACTCCATGATGCGTTTTCCTTTGTCGTATTCCAGCGCGCCTGGTTCAAAATAGACCAAATCGGGAATAAAGGGTTTAGTCCCCTTTGCCTTCCGGACGGGAGGAGACGCTGTGCTCGTACTCATAAGGTTGGTTTGCTCCTTTCATGGCTGGCTGCCAAGATTAGTTTGGGTTATTTGGAGCAGATGCACGCATGCCAAATACTTGAGCGGTTTTTGCGTTCATGGTGGGCAGAAGGATGGATTGCATGGTTCAGGGTCGCGCAGGACTTGCCAATGCGCATTGATAACATGTATCATTAAAGGATAGGGACCAGGCGCGAATCGTGTCGTGTGTCGGTCAGAGAGAAGAGAGGGAAGCAGATGCCAACGCCCAGTATGGAAGATTATTTGGAGCGTATATACAAACTCATTGATGAAAAGGGCTATGCTCGCGTATCCGATATCGCTGAAGGATTGGAAGTGCATCCTTCTTCGGTGACGAAGATGATCCAGAAGCTGGACAAGGACGAGTACCTGATTTATGAAAAGTACCGTGGATTGGTACTGACTCCAAAAGGGAAAAAGATGGGCAAGCGATTAATGGAACGTCATCATTTGCTGGAGGAATTTTTGACGACCATCGGCGTGCAGGAAGAGAACATTTACAAAGACGTTGAAGGCATCGAGCATCATTTGAGCTGGGACTCGATTACATGCATCGAAACCTTGGTCGAATATTTCAGGCAGAACGAAAACCGCTTGAACGATCTCCGGAAATTGCAGGAAGTCATGAGCAACACCGAGTCCTAGTTCTGATCCGGAATAAGGAGCCGCTTCATCCATCATGCTGCAAGAACATAGGATGTCCCCGTGCCATTGGAGGCCGCGAGGGCATCCTTCGTTTTTTTGCCAGCATTTTATCCATTTATCGCAACTAAACGGTCACTTGACGCGTCTATTAAACTAGCAGAATTTTCCGCGAAAAAGGATATGATGGAGGATTGAATGGATGAAGTTTCGTAAGAGCCTGGTTATGCTGCTGATTTTTGTGTTGGGTTTGCAAACGGCAGGGCTGTCTGCTCAAGCAGCCGGTCAGAACATTGTGATTCATCTGGACGGGCAGCGTCTGGAGTCGGATGTGGCGCCTTATATTTTGCCCAAAGTGAATGTGACTATGGTGCCGCTCCGAGTTATTAGCGAAGGATTGGGAGCATCTGTATTTTGGTCCCAAGCCACCAAAACGGTAACGATCAACAAGTCGGGCACAATCATTCAAATGACGAAGGGAAAACAGCAAGCAGCGGTGGATAATGCGACGGTGAACCTGGATGCATCGGTTGAGGTGAAACAGGGGCGCGTAATGGTGCCGCTCCGGTTCGTCAGCGAAAACCTGGGCATTCGCGTGAACTGGACCCAGGCGACGCAGACGATTGATCTGTTCACGCTGACAAACGACTCCGGTTCGGAGACGACGCCTGATCCTACGCCGGTTACACCGGTCGATCCGGGCAATTCAGATCAATCGGGCAATGTGCCTGCAACCGACGAGATGCGCGGAGCATGGATTTCCACGGTGAATGGCGATTGGCCGTCATCCGGCGCAAAAGGCAATATCGAGAAACAGAAGCTGGATTATACGCAGCAGCTGGACCAATTAAAAGGTATGGGTATCAATGCGGTGTTCGTGCAAGTTCGAGCCAACGGGGATGCCATTTACCCTTCGGGTCTGGTGCCTTGGAACAGTGTGCTTACGGGAACGCAAGGCAAAGATCCGGGTTATGACCCGCTGGAATTCATGATTGAGGAGGCGCACAAACGCGGGCTTGAGTTCCATGCCTGGTTCAATCCGTTCCGCGCCACGAATTCGGCGAGCACAACGGGATTGGCGGCGAATCATGTATCCAAGCTTCATCCGGAGTGGATCGTCAATGCGGGAGGCAAGCTGTACATCAACCCCGGCATTCCGGAGGCAAGGCAGCATATCATCGATACGATTATGGAAGTGGTAAACCGGTACAATATTGACGGGGTGCACTTGGATGATTATTTCTATCCGTCCAACGTGACCTTCAATGATGATGCGGCATTCAGGACTTATAACACATTAAACACCAATGATCGTGCCGAATGGCGCCGCGACAATATCAATCAGTTCGTGAAGCAGCTTGGCGAAAGCATTCATCAGGTGAATCCGAACCTGGAATACGGAATCAGTCCATTTGGCGTATGGCGCAATAAAGCGGTGGATGCGACGGGTTCAGACACCAAAGCAGGTGTAACCGCGTATGACAGCATGAATGCGGATGTGCGTACTTGGATCAAACAGGAATGGATCGATTACGTGGCTCCGCAAGTATATTGGAGCATGACGTTGAGCGCCGCACGTTATGACAAAGTCGTAGATTGGTGGGTTAACGAAGTCGCGAATACAAATGTCAAATTGTATATCGGACACTCCCCGTACAAAATAGGAACCACCGAATCGGGGTGGCAGACTTCGCAGGAAATCATCGATCAATTGGCATACAATGAACGATACAACGCCATTGGCGGAGATATTTATTTCAGCTCCCAATACTTGACGAAGGACCCGCTCGGTTTAATCGCAAGGTTGAAATCATATTACGGCTTGTAATGCATATTGACGACATATGACGGGCCCCTGTTCTCATACAGTGACAGTAGAACTATTGTTGCATGGGAACGGGGGTTTGTTTATGTTGATCAATGCGGTCTTTGAAGGCGGAGGAGTGAAAGGAATTTCACTCGCCGGGGCGGTGAAAAGCGCAGAAGATCATGGGGTGCAATTCAATCGCGTTGCAGGCACGTCATCGGGCTCGATCGTTGCGGCGTTGATTGCCGCGGGGTATAAAGCGGACGAAATGCGGGGGATTATTGAGAATACGCCATTTGCATCATTGCTGCGTCGTGCCCCGATTTTTGATGTGCGCTGGCTTGGTCCGGCGGCAAGGCTTTTTTTGAAAAAGGGACTGTACTCTGGCGAAGCCTTGGAAACATGGATTCGCAGCATGCTGCAGCAAAAGGGCATTCGTTCCTTTGCCGACCTGCCCCCTGGCAAACTGAACGTCATTGCCTCCGACATTTCCGGCGGCAACATTTTGGTTTTGCCTGACGACATCAGCCGATTTGGCATCGAACCCGGCAAATTGGATGTTGCCAAAGCTGTGCGCATGAGCTGCAGCATCCCTTACTTTTTCGACCCGGTTGTCATTCGCAAATCGCCGGCATTCTCGAAAGGGCTGCCGTTCAGCCAACAATTTGTTTACGTCGTGGACGGGGGATTGCTCAGCAATTTCCCGTTATGGTTGTTTGAAGGTGAACGCTCGAAGCGGAGCGGGGAGATCATTCCGGTGGTCGGATTCAAAATGGTCGGCAAAACGGAGGGACAGCCGGCGACGATCAAGGGCCCGCTAAGCATGCTTCAAGCTTTGGTAGAAACGATGCTGACGGCTCATGATGAGCGTTACATCGAGCAGATCAACCGCTTCCGAACCGTTAAAATACCGACGCTTGGAATCAAGCCGACCCAATTCCGCTTAACCCCGGACGAAAGCTTGGCGTTGTACGAATCAGGGGTTGCTTCGGGCACCGACTTTTTCAACGGCTGGAACGTCAAGACATACGGGGAGCAATTAAACAAGGAACGGCGGAATTCGAGCAGCAAAGCAGTGCAGGGGACATTGCCCAAAGCCGCTCCCTCCAATAAATAAAAAGCAATGCTTCGCCTATGGGGCAAAAGCATTGCTTTTTCATGTTTCAAACGAATGTGTTAATGGAATTTCGGTACATCCTCATCGTTTTTTCCCTTTTGTCCCTGAATGACATGGAACGGGTAATCTTTGCGTTTACGCGTGGAGTGGCTCTTTCTGGCACTGTTCTGAGCATTGACCTTGGCCATCGTTTTCGCTGAAGGCTTGATCTTCGGCGTCTGTTTGCGTTGCCAGCGGCGGGGCGGAAATTTGTAGAGCAGGAATGCACCCCCCAAGACCACCACTGGAATCAAAATCTGGACGATGCTAGCGTTGGACAACCAGCTGAGTACTCCGAAAGCGGCGAGAACGATAAAAGTCCAAAATACGATCGCCTGCTTGTTCATATCAATCACCCTTTCACAGGATCAAGAGTTGCAAGAGGAACCTCCGACGTGCTGGAAGCATTGGCGAGCTTGGCATCAAGCTCAAGCATGCGGTTAAATGATGCGATGGATACTTCGACCTGCTCGTCGGTCGGTTCCTTGGTTGTCAGCAGCTGCAGCCACAGTCCTGGGTACCCAAGATAGCGAAGTACAGGAATATCGCGCATCGCATTGGTGATTTTCAACAGTTCAAACGAAATGCCCAGTACGACCGGCAGCAAGAGCAGGCGCTGTCCCATGCGTTCCCACAGATTGTCGTATGTGAAGAGCGAATAGAGGAATACCCCGATGATCACCGTCAGCATGATAAAGCTGCTTCCGCAGCGATAATGGAGACGGCTGTATTTTTGAACGTTTTTCGGCGTGAGCTCTTCGCCCGCTTCATAGGCACTGATTACTTTATGCTCCGCGCCGTGATATTGGAACAATCTTTTGATCATCGGCGTTTGCGAGATCAGCCACAAGTAAGCGAGCAGCAGGATCAGCTTGATCACGCCTTCCAGTAAATTATGCAGGAACTGGTTGTCAAATGCGTTCTTGAAGAGGAAATTCTCAACGACTACCGGGAGCAGCGTCAAAACAATTTTGCCGAAAAGAAAAGAAAGGATGGCTACAGCGGTTACGCCGATAATCATGCTCAGGCTCCAGCCCGAGCCTTGTTTGTCCTTTTGCTTCTCGCGTTCTTCCGGTTCCAGCTCATCGTCCGCGTAGGCGTCGGCCGAGTAATTAAGGTGTTTGCTGCCTTTGACGCTGGAATCTATGATGCTGACAATCCCGCGCAGAAGCGGTATGCGTCGCAGTTTGATGACCCAGGACTTGTCTTGCTTGGGAACTTCCAGATACGTTATTTCGCCGTCTTTTCTCCGCACAGCGGTAACGTTCACGTGTTTGCCGCCGAACATGACGCCTTCGATGACGGCTTGCCCCCCGTAGCTGACAGGTTTGGATTGTTGAGGCAAATTATTCACCATCCTATTCTCTTATATCCCTTCAGGCTCGAAGGTCGATTAATATCCTTATTGTATCGAATTTTGAGAGCAATTTCTAGTTGAGGGGATATCCGCGGTGTTGGTTGTTAAATTCGCCTGAACTGGAGCATACTACCTGGGACGGAGAACAAGGCTGCAAGGATTCTGCAGGCAGGAGAACGATTAAATCTTGAGGAGAATGCAAATGGCAGAATATGTGGAAGAACGGACAATACATGCGGAAGATCCCAAGACGGGCTCGAAAGAATCGAAGAGAAAGGCGAGGCCGAGGCAAAGCCAGCAACAAGGCCATACGAAGCCGCTGCCTTTTGCGATTGAGCTCGGTTTTTTTGCCGGCTTTATTTGGGGCGGGGTACATTGGTTTTTTTATTTCCTTCACTTTACGGTCGTGCCTATAGGCTTTCTGGCGGAACCCTTTTTCAAGCACCGGTTCATATATACGGCAGCAGGCCATTTGACGGGATGGTTGTTTTTTATCGCATTTTCCATCCTCGTGTCGGTGATTTACACGTTTAGCCTGAGAAAACAAAAAGGGCCGATTCCCGGCATGGTTTACGGCATCGTATGGTGGGTCATCCTGTTCGTGATTCTCGGTCCCAAGCTGGGGATGATGAAGCCTATAAACCGCCTGACCTGGGACTCCATCTTCACCGAATTGTGCTTCTTTTTGCTGTGGGGCCTCTTTATCGGTTACACCGTGGCGATGGAGTATACGGACGAGCGGAAGCGCGAGCCCGAAGAAGCGGGCTAGCAGCCGCAAAAAAGCTTCTCAATCCGGCAATGGCTGTGTTAAAATAGCAGATGGTTATTTGCAGAAAGGATGGAGCAGCTATGAAACGAATCGTCGTGATCAATGGCCCGAACCTGAACATGCTTGGCGTACGCGAGCCGGGCATCTACGGAACGCTTAGTCTGAAGGAGATTGAGGACAACATTCGCAGACAAGCCGAGGAGCTGGGTGTCTCCATCGCTTTTTACCAATCCAACCACGAGGGGGACATTATTGATCGCATCCATGCGGCCTTGGGCGAGGCGGACGGAATCATTCTGAATGCCGGCGCGCTGACCCATTACAGTTATGCCGTGCGCGATGCCATCAGTACGGTAAAGGTTCCTACCGTGGAGGTTCATTTATCTAACATTCATGCGCGTGAAGCTTTCAGACATCAATCAGTCATCGCTGCAGTGACGATCGGGCAGATTGCCGGATTTGGCGAAGTAAGCTATGAACTGGGATTGCTGGCTCTCGTGCGTCATCTGGACAAACAAACCTGAGCCGGGAACCCGGGAATGTGAGAGAAGGAAGGGTTACCGATGGAAAACAAAAGAGTGAACAAGCTGCGCGAGGCGATGCAGGAGCGCGGATTGGCAGCGATGCTGATCGCAAGTCCGGTGAACCGTCAATATATGACGGGTTTTACGGGTTCATCCGGCTATGTGCTCATTACGGAGCAAGAAGCTTATTTGGTGACCGACTTCCGTTATATGGCGCAAGCGTCGCAGCAAGCCGAAGGCTTCAACGTGGTCGAGCATGGTCCTAAACCGATTGAAACGGTACGCGAATTGCTGGCCCAAAGCGGCATCACGGCAGTCGGCTTTGAACAGGACCATGTTTCTTACGGAACGTATGGCGCTTATGCCGAGGCGCTTCAATCCATTGAATTAAAAGCCGTATCGGGTATCGTGGAGCATTTGCGAATGTTCAAGGACGAGAACGAAATCGCTGTTATGCAGCGAGCGGCTGATCTGGCGGATGCAACGTTCAGCCATGTTTTGCAGTTTGCAAAACCGGGCATGACTGAAGCGGAAGTCGATCTTGAAATGGAATTTTTCATGCGGAAAAACGGGGCGACATCCTCTTCGTTTGATACCATCGTGGCTTCGGGCGTGCGTTCTGCCTTGCCTCATGGACGAGCAAGCAGCAAGGCCATTGGGCAAAATGAACTGATCACGTTCGATTTCGGCGCACTGCTGGACGGATATTGTTCCGATCTGACACGTACCATTGCAACAGGAACGCCGGTGCCCGAGCTGCGAAAAATCTACGACATCGTGCTGGAGGCGCAGTTACATACGCTGGAAAACCTGAAGCCGGGCATGACCGGACGCGAAGCTGACGCCCTTGCGCGCGATATCATTGCAGGGCATGGCTACGGGGAACAATTCGGGCATAGCACAGGTCATGGTCTGGGCATGGAAGTGCACGAGGCTCCGCGTCTGTCCAAGCTTAGTGACGATGTGCTGAAACCGGGCATGGTCGTTACGGTGGAACCGGGCATTTACATCGACGGTCTGGGCGGCGTACGTATCGAAGATGATGTCGTGATTACGGAGACAGGCATTCGTATTTTGACGAAGTCGGACAAGAAGTTTACCGTAATCGGATAAACCATGTAATTTTTTAACTCAACCAGGAGGGATTTATTCGTGATTTCAGTTAACGATTTCAAAACAGGCTTGACCGTCGAGGTAGACGGAGATATCTTTACCGTGCTGGATTTCCAACACGTTAAACCGGGCAAAGGTGCAGCATTCGTGCGCTCCAAACTGAAAAACCTGCGCAACGGCAACACGGTTGAGCGTACGTTCCGTGCGGGTGAAACGATCGGCCGTGCTATGATCGAAAACCGTGGCGTTTCCTACCTGTATGCCAGCGGCAGCGAGCACACATTCATGGATAACGAAACATACGACCAGTTCACGCTGACAAGCGATCAACTGGAATGGGAACTGAACTTCCTGAAAGAAAACATGAACGTGCACATCGTCAGCTATCAAGGCGAAATTCTGGGGATCAACCTGCCTACAAGCGTTGAGCTGAAGGTCGTTGAAACCGAGCCGGGCGTAAAAGGAAATACTGCCCAAGGTGCAACCAAAAACGCGAAGCTGGAAACCGGCTTGAACGTGCAAGTTCCTTTGTTCATTAACGAAGGCGACGTGCTGATCATCGACACTCGCGAAGGCAAATACTCTTCCCGCGCGTAATCGTGCCGGAACAAGCGTATGCCCGTGTATACACCAACCCTTTGTCATTTCGATGACAAAGGGTTTTTTCACATTTTAGAATCGTTATGCTTGAGGCGAGGTTGGACCTTTCCGTCATACCGGAAAAGCATTTTTGTTAAAAAAGATTAGCCGATCTGACACTTTCGTATTATACTGGGTTAAAGTCATGTTCCAGAGAGAATAATGGCGATGGGCATCAAGTATGCATATTGCACAAGGTAGGGAGTGGATTTGCGTTGTCATTGTACGTCATGAAGTTTGGGGGCAGCTCGGTCGGAGATACGGAGCGCATGAAACGTGTAGCCGGGCGTGTTGTGGAAAAAGCAGATGAAGGGCATCAATGTGTCGTCGTGGTTTCGGCCATGGGAGATACGACGGATGACCTGATCGATCAAGCGAAACTGCTGAACAGCGATCTGCCTGCAAGGGAAATGGATATGCTGCTCACGACAGGAGAGCAAATCTCCATATCGCTGCTAGCGATGGCGATCCAGGCACTTGGACGCAAGGCGGTGTCTTTTACAGGTTGGCAGGCTGGCTTTGTGACAGAGCCTGTTCATGGAAAGGCACGCATTAACGATATCCGTCCGGAGCGGGTAACCGCTGCGCTGAACGAAGGCAACATCGTTATCGTGGCCGGGTTCCAGGGCATGACCGAAGACGGGGAAATTACCACGCTCGGGCGCGGGGGATCAGACACAACAGCGGTAGCGCTTGCGGCGGCGATCCAGGCTGACGCCTGCGAAATCTACACGGATGTGGACGGAATCTACTCCACCGATCCGCGAATCGTGAAAGTAGCCCGCAAACTGAAGGAAATCTCGTACGACGAAATGCTGGAGTTGGCGAATCTGGGAGCGGCCGTTCTGCATCCGCGTGCGGTAGAGTACGCGAAGCATTCCGGTGTGCCTTTGATCGTCAGATCCAGCTTTAACCATAATGAAGGAACGGTTGTGAAGGAGGAAGCAGCAATGGAACAAGGGGTAGTGGTTAGTGGAATCGCCTATGACAAAAACGTAGCGCGCATCAGCATCATGGGTGTACAGGATGTTCCGGGAGTACTGGCCGAAGTGTTCGGCGAACTCGCATCCGCACAGATTGATGTTGATATTATCGTTCAGAGCGGTGTAATGGACGGGAAAGCGGATTTCTCGTTCTCGGTGGCTTTGACGGATCGCGAGAAAGCACTGACTGTCATTGAAGGGCTCCGCAACCGTTTGCCTTACCGCGAAGTGACCTCTGAAGAAAAGCTGGTTAAAATTTCGATCGTCGGAGCAGGCATGGTCAGCCATCCTGGCGTAGCCGCCAAAATGTTCAAAGTGATTTCCGGCGAAGGCGTCAGCATCAAAATGGTCAGCACGTCCGAAATCAAGGTTTCCTGCGTCATTGACGGAGACAAACTTCATGATGTAATTAAAGCGCTGCATACCGCATTCGACCTGGATACGGAAGAACAAGCTTTTGTTGGCGGCCCGGAAGTCCGTCGATAAAATAAATAAAGAGGCGTTCTGCATCCCTTTAGGGTCAGGACGCCTCTTTTTGTTTACGACAAATTAGAGGCCTGTTCCCGCCCCATTTTGCGAAATAGCTGCAACGGGTGGCTGGCGTCCATTTCGGGTACGCAGTCCAGAAGGTTCGTCTGCACGCAATAGGAAATATCGGGCAGCCTCCCTTGCCGTTCAAGACTTTTGGCCCCGGCGGAAGCTCTTATGAGCTCGAACAGCTTGCTTTCGCATTGAAGCGAGGCTTGATACAGGACCATGCCCAAATCATTCAGCCTTAATTCGCAAGGCGTTTGATCCTTCATGGCACCGATGATCATGCCTGCGCACAGGCCGTCTTCCAGCGCGAATTCTCCCTGATGACCTGCGCATAAAAGCAGAACGTCTCTTCGAAGCCTGCTCAGGGCCGATGCTACGGCATTGACATTCAAAAATGCACCTGCGAGGACATGCTTGGCTCCGGCAGCTTTGATCAATGCCCGCGTTCCATCCGTCGTTGTGAGTACGACCGTTTTGCCCGCAATGTCTTCTGTCATATATTCATAGGGTGAATTGCCTGTTTCGAATCCGGCGAGCTTTTTGCCGAAACGTTCACCGCCGCGAATGCAATCCTTCAAGTCCAGTTGTTTGGCCATCGGAACGGTCTCTACCGCAACCACTGCCGCAGCGTTAAAGGCGAGTGCGGTCACGATGGTGCTCGTCGTTCGCAGCACGTCGATCACCACGACACTCCGCCCGGCGATGTCCATTTTTCGAACCTCGTCCACGTTCCCTATCACATCCACTTGCACACCCCACAACTCCTTTCTTCTCTTGGGGGAAATGTCTCCATCGTCCGCATAGCGGAATCGGGATAACGGAATCTGTTTGTGCACTATATGCACCCTTCCATAGACAGGTGCCTATCGTTTGCAGCCTCCCCACCCTTTCAGAAATAAATAAAATTGGAAGTTCTATGTCTCTCCACTTGCGCTACTCTCTCCCTTTCGAACAATTGCTAGAGTTCGTCGTCATAATTCGAATGTACAGGCATAGAATTGAGATAGGAACAGCATCAGAAAAGAGATCATCACAATTGTGGGGTTGGAGGGCCGATCATGAAAGTGAACTGGAGGGAGCTCTTCCCGGAACCGATCCAAACCATCCTGGGAAGAATGCCGCCCGCTGTATCGGAACAAGTGGAAGAAGTTCGCATACGCACGGGAAGGCCGCTTGAGGCCAATGCCGGGGGCAGCTATCATTTTCTGTGCCCGGACGGCAGTCTGACGGACAAGCCGGACGATGCTTATGTTCCTTCCAAAGAAGACGCACACAAGCTGCTTGACATGATTAGCAACCATTCGCTGTATACATTGGAAGAGGAGCTCCGCAGAGGTTTCATCACGATTCCCGGGGGCCACCGGATTGGACTTGCTGGACGGACCGTGGTTAGCGGAGGACGCGTCGAATACTTGCGGGACATCACGGGGTTCAATATGAGAATCGCGCGCGAAATACACGGCATCGCTGACCGCATCCTGCCTCATCTGTGGGATGCCAAGAGCGGACAGGTATTTCATACATTGATTCTGTCGCCTCCCCAGCAAGGGAAAACGACGCTGCTGCGGGATCTGGCGAGACAGATCAGCAGCGGTACCGGGTTGCCGGGGGCAGGTGAGCGCGTCCAGGGATTATCTTCCCGCCTCAAGGTCGGCATCGTGGACGAGCGCTCCGAAATTGCAGGCAGCCACCGCGGCGTGCCCGGCTTCGATGTCGGTCCGCGGACGGATGTTCTGGATGGTTGCCCGAAAGCCGAAGGCATGATGATGATGCTCCGTTCCATGTCACCGGACGTGTTGATTGTGGACGAGATCGGTCGTCCGGAAGATGCCGAAGCAGTCATGGAGGCGCTGCATTCCGGAGTATCCGTCATCGCAACCGCTCACGGCCGCGACTTCATGGAGCTTGCTTCCAGACCTGCCTTGCGCGCCCTGATTGAAGGGCAGACGTTCCAGCGTTACGTGCAGCTGCGGCGGACGAGCCGGGGCACCAGCTTCAGGCTCGCGGACGGCAAGATGCGTGGTTTGCAGGTTACCCCGGCGGGAGCAGGAGGAGAAGCTTATGCTTAACATGCTCGGTGCGGTGCTGATCCTTCTGGCAAGTACGATGATCGGTTTTTATCGCGCCCGGCAATACGCGCTCAGACCCAAACAGCTCCGGGAACTGATTGCTGCCTTGCAGCGGTTGATGACGGAAATCAATTACGGCCTGACTCCCCTGCCGGAAGCCATGGACAAAATGGCCGCTCAGACCAAAGAGCCGGTACGCACGCTTTTTCTGCACGCGGGGAACCGTATGGAGGGACCTCACGGGCAAACGGCGCGTGACAGTCTGCAATCAGGCATCGAGCAGGCTTGGGCCAAGTCGGCCATGAAAGAGGATGAGCGGGAAGTCATGCTGCAATTGAGTTATAGTCTTGGCACCAGCGACCGTCAGGATCAGACCAAACATATCTCGCTAGCCATTCAGCAACTGATGCACGAAGAGTCCCGTGCACAAGCCGATCAAATGAAGTATGAACGGATGAGCCGTAACCTCGGGATGCTTGTAGGAGCGTTAATCGTAATTCTGATCTTCTGAAATTGCCGGGATAGTGAGGTGCCAAGGTCATGAATTTGGAAGTAAACGCAATTTTTCAGATTGCGGGAATCGGTATCATCATTGCGATGATTCATACCGTTCTGAAACAGATGGGAAAGGAAGATATGGCGCACTGGGTGACCGTGATTGGATTCGTCGTTGTGCTGTTCATGGTTGTTCGCATGCTGGACGGCCTGCTGCAGGAAATCAAATCGATATTCCTGTTCCAATGATGCGGTCATGAAGCCGGAATGGTGGTGACCTGTGGAGATTATTCAAGTCGTGGGTCTGGCGCTGATCGCAACGGTTCTCATTCTTGTCATCAAGGAACAGAAGCCCATGTTTGCGTTTCTGATCGCCGCGGCTACCGGCATTATCATTTTCATGCTGCTGATCGGAAAAATCGGGTCCGTGATCGATGTGCTGAAACGGCTGGCCGAAAACTCGGGCATGGAGAGCGTTTACCTGAAAACGGTGCTTAAAATTATCGGCATTGCCTACATCGCCGAGTTCGGCGCACAGATCGTGCGGGATGCCGGCCAGGAAAGCATCGCTTCCAAAATCGAACTTGCCGGCAAGGTGCTGATCCTCGTGCTGGCAATTCCGATCATCGGTATCATTATCGAAACCGTCATGAAGCTGATGCCGGTGTAAAAGGAGGCATGCGGATTATTCATGAACCGAATCAGAGAGAAGCCGCGCTGGAGCCTTGCTTTTATCCTTGTGACGTGTTTTCTGTTTGCCTTTATCGGACAGGCTGCGGCAACTGCGCCTGCGGACGAATGGATGCAGCAACAGGCGAATGAGCTGCCCAAAGACCAGGTGGAAAAGTACTGGGACCAGCTAATGAAGCAGTATGGCGGTTTTTTTCCCGAAGGAAAGACGCCTTCTTTCATGGATATGCTCGTTCCCGGCAATGAAGGATTCAGCCTGAAATCGGTTTTCGTTGCCATCGGAACCTTTATGCTGCACGAGATCATGTACAACGGCAAATTGTTGGTCACCATTGTCATGTTAAGCGTGCTGAGCATGATCCTGGAAACGCTGCAGACCGCGTTTGAGAAAAACAATATCAGCAAAATCGCGTATGCGATCTGTTACATGGTCATCATCATTATTGCTATCAACAGTTTCAGCGTGGCGATCGGATACGCCAAAGATGCCATTGAAGGCATGGTCAGTTTCATGATGGCGATGGTGCCGCTGCTGTTCACCCTCCTCGCATCGATGGGGAACATCGTAACGGTATCCGTGACGCATCCCATGATTATTTTCATGATTCATTTGGTAAGCACGCTCATTCACATGCTCGTTTTTCCGTTGTTGTTCTTCTCGGCGGTGCTGCATCTGGTCAGCTCGATCTCCGACAAATACAAGCTGACACAGCTTGCCGACTTGCTCCGTAACATTAGCGTGGCACTGCTGGGCGTACTGCTCACCATGTTTCTCGGCGTCATTTCCGTGCAGGGAGCGACGAGTTCCGTCACGGACGGGGTTAGCCTTAAGGCAGCAAAATACATTGCAGGGAACTTTATTCCCATTGTGGGACGGACGTTCGCGGATGCCACCGATACCGTATTCACGGCCTCATTGCTCGTCAAAAATGCGATCGGGCTGACGGGAGTCATTATCATATTGTTTCTTTGCGCCTTTCCGGCACTCAAAATTCTTGCCCTTGCCTTGATCTACAACATAACGGGTGCGATCATGCAGCCGCTGGGCGACACTCCGATCGTCGGGTGTCTGCAGGCAATCGGGAAAGCGATGATCTACGTATTTGCCGCCCTGGCTGCGGTCGGACTGATGTTTTTTCTGGCAATTACCATACTGCTCACAGCAGGTAATCTGACGGTGATGATGCGATAAAGGAAAGGGACGGGAGGCGGAAAGGATGGGGTGGCTGAGCAACTGGCTTCAGGAATTGATCATGATTGTCCTGCTCGCAACCTTTGTGGAGATGCTGCTGCCCAATCGTTCCATGGAGCGGTACGTCAAGCTTGTGCTGAGCCTCCTTATTCTGCTTACGCTGTTGTCCCCCCTGACCAGGCTGCTGCGAAGCGATCCGGTGGCCGAGCTCAAGCGGGCCATGTCGACTATGGAAGATATGGATGAAGGGAATGTAACGTTGGAGCAAATCCTGGCTGAGGGCAAAAAATTGCGAGCCGGCGAACAGGAACAGTCCTTACAGTGGACCGCAAGGGAGCTCTCCAGCGCGATGAAAGATCAGATTGAGGAGGAAACCGGCAAACGGGTTCAATCCGTAGAGGTTCAACTGGGCATGGAGCTGCACTCATCGCCGGACTCGGCATTTGCGCAGGCTGAATTACCCGTCATCCGCAAGGTGCTGGTGACGATGGCTGCACAACATCAAGAGCAGGGAAAAGAAGAGGCTCTGCAGGGCACCGGGGCGGGGACGAAGTCCATGAACGAAACCGATCCGGCAGCTTTGGAAGAAGAATCTTTGGCAACAAGGGAGCCGATCGAAATCGGAGAAGTTCACATTCCGGCCGTGCAGATTGGCGCAGATGCCAATGCTGCGGAGGATAAGCCGAAAGATCCGGAGAGCGGGGCTTTGCCTGCGATGGGTGAACAAGAACAACAGGGAATCGTTCAGGAAGGGAAGGAAGGCGGCCCCGATTCCAAACTCACCGTCCAGATCATGACCCTGCTCAGCGAGAATTGGGACGTGGATGCGAGCAAAGTGCACGTTCAGGAACAGCGGGGGGCAAAACCACTATGAAGAAGGAGGGGTCCGAATGAAGCAGTGGTTTAAAAAGATCGAATCGTTGTTCAGCGGCGGTGAAGGCCAGAAGCGCAGCAACACGTTTCGATGGCTCATCATTCTTGGCTTGATCGGCGTGGGCATCATGGTGTTCAGTTCGTTCATCAACGTCAAAAAAGTAGATTCCGAAAACATCGGGCGAGAACCGCCCAATCCTGCTGCATCCATGGCAGCAAACGTTCAGGAGGGCCTTGACGAGTCCAATCCGTTTCAGGTGATTGAAACCGCGTTTGAAGACAAAATCAAAGGTGTGTTGGAAAACATCGTCGGCGTGGGGACGGTCGACGTCATGGTCACCGTCGATTCCACCGAGGAGCTGGTTGTTCAGCGGAACGTAAAGGATTCCCAACAGCTCACGGAAGAAACGGATGCCAATGGCGGAAAAAGGCACATGACCCAGTATACCCGGGACGGGGAGATCATCACGTATGAAGTGTCGGGTGATCAGACGCCGATCGTCACCAAGAGGCTCAAACCGCAGATCAGAGGTGTGCTCGTCGTAGCGAAGGGAGCCGAGAACAAAGTCGTGAAGGACCTGATTACGGATGCCGTGGAAAAAGGGTTGAACGTCGCCGCTTACCGGATTTCGGTTGTGCCGCGCAAGCAGGATTAGCCGTTTGATGGAACGGCAGCTTGATGGAAACAAAGCCAAGTTAATCTGAGGAGGAATTGGAATGAATAACAAACGCCAAACAATCTGGCTCGTCTCGATGTTAAGCTTGATGGTCATTTTGTCAGCCTACTACCTGTTCACGGAGGACAGCGGCCCTGTAAATACGCCTGTAGCAGACAGCCAGCAAGTCGACAGCATGAAGCAAGGTGATGTCACGGAAACAACGTCCATTATTGATCCGACAGAAGGGCTGGTTGTGAATGAAGTCGTAAGCGAAGGCGCTGTTACAGAAGGACAGCAGCCTGCAGCAGGCACGGCTGAAGAACCGTCTTCTAATGAAGGGAAAACTGGCGATACGGGCAAAACACCTGCGGCCGAATCGGGAGAGAAAGGCGAAACCGGTAAAGAGGCCGACAAAGGAACCGCAACGACCCCTGACGTCAGCGGAACAGGTACCGAAGGAACGGATGCAGGCACAGCCAAAACCGACGAAGAGGTGCTGAAGGAAATGGAGGAACAAAATACAGCCGTTTCCGCAAGCAGCCAGTTCCAAAATTATCAATGGCAGCGGGAAGAAAGCAACAATCGCAAATATGAGGAATTGATGACCATCGCGGGCGACCTGAGCAAAACGCCGGAAGAAAATGCGAAGGCAACCGAAGAGCTTCGCGCCCTGGAAGAGAAGGAAGCGAAAATTACAGGCATCGAAGAAACATTGTCGCAACAATACGCCAATGCCATCGTAGAGGAAGAAGCAGACAAGTATAAAGTACTTGTGCTTAGTGACAAACTGGATGTAAAGCAAGCGGTATCGATCGTGGATCTGGTGATGAAAGAGCTGGCCGTATCGCAAAACCAAATCAGCGTGCAATACGTGACGGAGCAATAAGCAGCGTAAGTTGGACATTGGCCCGGAGAGTGGGATTCTGCCGGGCCCTTTCCATTTTGAACGATTGTGATATAATACATAAAGCCATATGACCGTCCTAGTGAGACTGGCATGATGCCAAAGGAGTGAATGATGGAAATGTTTAAATTGAGTGAGATCAAAGAACTGATCAAACTGGTGGATGAAAGTTCCGTTCAGGAATTGGAAATTGAAAATGAAGGATCGCGCCTGTCGATTCGCAAGCCTGGCAAAACCGAGGTGATTCAGGCCGCTGCCGTGCAAGCTCCGCAAATCGTTGCAGCTGCGCCGCAAGTACAGCAGGCTCCGGTCGTTTCCGAAGCTGCTCCGCAAGCTGACCCTGCAAGCCATTTACATAAAATCGTATCACCGATGGTGGGTACCTTCTACAGAGCTTCCTCGCCGGAAGCGGGTCCTTTTGTAAGCAAGGGCGACAAGGTTGTTGAAAAAACAACGGTCTGCATCATCGAAGCGATGAAATTGATGAACGAGCTTGACGCCGACGTCAAGGGCGAAATCGTTGAAGTGCTGGTTGAGAACGGCCAACTGGTCGAATACGGACAACCTCTGTTCCTGGTCAAACCGGAATAATGGCCATCGCCGTAGGAACGGCAACCGGATGAGCTTCGAAGGAGGACAATATCGAAATGAAATTTCATAAAATACTGATTGCGAACCGCGGCGAGATCGCGGTACGTATTATTCGTGCCTGCCGTGAGCTCGGCATTTCGACGGTAGCGGTTTACTCGGAAGCGGACAAGGATTCCCTGCATGTGCGCCTGGCGGACGAAGCATATTGCGTCGGTCCGACCTTGTCGAAGGACAGTTACCTTAATTTTACCAATCTGATGAGCGTGGCTACGCTGACTGAATGCGATGCGATCCACCCTGGCTACGGGTTCCTTGCAGAGAATGCCGATTTCGCCGAAATTTGTGCGTCTTGCAACATCACCTTTATCGGCCCTTCCCCGGAAGCGATTACCAAAATGGGTGACAAGGCCGTTGCCAAACAGACGATGAAGGATGCGGGCGTGCCCGTCATTCCGGGATCGGACGGATTGGTCGAAAATATGGACGAAGCGATCATGATCGCCAGAGATATCGGATACCCGGTAATCATCAAGGCAACCGCCGGCGGTGGGGGAAAAGGAATTCGTATCGCTGAAGACGAGGAATCGCTCGTCAAACAAATCACGACGGCCCAGCAGGAAGCCCAGAAGGCATTCGGCAATGCGGGCGTATACCTTGAGAAATTTCTGACGGGTATGAAACACGTGGAAATCCAGATCATGGCCGACAAACACGGCAATGCCGTTCATCTTGGCGAACGTGACTGCTCTGTGCAGCGCCGCCGCCAAAAGCTTGTCGAGGAAGCGCCTTGCCCTGTGTTGACGGAAGAAGTGCGCACCCTGATGGGGGAAGCCGCTGTCAGAGCAGCGTTGGCGGTCAATTACTCGGGAGCAGGTACGCTTGAGTTTCTGCTTAGTCCGACGGGCGAGTTTTATTTCATGGAAATGAATACACGCATTCAGGTCGAACATCCGGTGACGGAAATGATTACCGGCGTGGATCTGATTCGCGAAATGATTGCCGTTGCCGAAGGGCATCCGCTTTCTTTCCGTCAGGAGGATGTCGTGATTAACGGTTGGGCCATCGAATGCCGCATCAATGCCGAGGATCCGGATCGCAATTTTATGCCGGCTCCGGGAAAAATCGGGTTCTATCTGGCTCCGGGAGGCCCGGGCGTGCGCGTGGATAGCGCAGCATATCCAGGGTATACGATTTCCCCTTTTTACGACTCCATGATCGCGAAATTGATCGTATGGGGAGCAACGCGGGAAGAGGCCATTGCAAAGATGAAGCGCGCACTGAGCGAGTTTGCCATCGAAGGCATATCGACCACGATTCCTTTCCACTTGAAGCTGCTTGATCACCCGACGTTCGTTCGCGGGGACTTTGATATCAAGTTTCTTGAGGAAAACGAGATTTAACAGGTATATTGGACTTGTTTGTCATAATGTACCTCAAATGATATAGTATGAATAATAAGAGCGCATGTCTCCTGCAGTGGATGAGCCCGCACACGCGGATGAAGGTTGCAGGGGCTCCGGTTTCCCGGACCGCAGGGTGCCCGAATGAATCGGGACTGGCCCTGACGGATGGCCGCCAACTTATTTCGCGAAAGGTGTGTTGAACAGTTATGAGTACACTGCCGACAGAATTTGAACGGACGGATATCGGTGAAATCCAAATCGCACCTGAGGTTATCGAAGTTATTGCCGGACTGGCTACCGTTGAAGTTAAAGGCGTAGCTGGCATGAGCGGCGGTTTTGCTGGCGGTTTTGCCGAGCTGCTGGGCCGCAAGAACCTGTCCAAAGGCGTGAAGGTTGAAGTCGGACAGCGTGAAGCAGCCGTTGACGTATCGGTAATCATCGAATACGGGTATCGCCTTCCGCAAGTGGCTACAGAAATCCAGCAAAACGTGAAGCGCTCGATTGAAAACATGACCGGATTGAATGTGAACGAAGTCAACGTGCATATTCACGACGTTCAATTCAAGAGCGCCGAGAAGGTGGAGGAAGTTGAGCCTACCACTCAGCGCGTGAAATAAAAGAAGTTCAATTCCCCCGGCATGGGTGCCGGGGGTTATCCCTTCTTGGACAGATCTTTTCGGCCAATGGGACAGTGAGCCGAGACAGGTGCACAAGATTGGGTATCAAGAAACGTAGGTAAGCAAGGGAGGCTGTGCAGTTCGTGGCAAAAATACTGGATCGGCTTCTGTTGTTTCTATACAGCATAAGCGTTGGAGCAATATCGGCAGTGGTCATTCTCCTGATCAGCGGAGTGCTGCCTTACGAATTGAATTACCAGCAGGAACAGAACGTTATTGTTGCCGCCGTGATCGCGGCCGCGGTTTTGTTTATCCTGAGTTTGCGCTTCTTCTACATTTCCGTCCGGCGCGAGCGTGCTTCGCTGCCTTCCGTCGACCAGCGTACCGAATATGGCGATGTGCAGATTTCGATGGAAACGATCGAAAATTTGTGCATGAAGGCCACTTCGCGTTTCCGTGGCGTACGTGATGTCAAGGCAAGAATTCGCGTGGTTGAGTCCGGACTGGAGATCAAGATCAGGGCCGTGGTGGATGGCGAGACGCCGATTCCGGCACTGACGACCGAGCTGCAAAAGGCAATACATGATCATGTACAGGAGATTACGGGTATTCCGGTTTCCTTTGTTACTGTGTATATTGCGAACGTTACCCAGTCGCCTAACTACAAGAGTCGAGTGGAATGAGGTGAATTTCACTGATGCTGTGGAGAGAGATTTGGGATAATTACAAAGGCCGGATTCTCGGCATAGTCGGCGGCATCTTTTTTGGTTTTCTTTACGTATGGATTGGATTTTGGGATATGTTGTTCTTTGCACTTTTGGTGTTCGTCGGGTATACCTTGGGCAGACGAAGTGATTCAAAGCTGGAATTCCACATTCCTTGGCGGGAGTGGGGGCAATGGCTGGGTGATCGCTGGCGTCCGTTTAAGTAGCCGCTTGAACCCTGCAATAGGTTTCTTCCAAAATGGCTGTAGTTTAATATGCATTTTTTTGGAGGAAACGTATTGCAGGTTTTTTTGTGAAAAGGGAACACAATAATACCAAAGATGTAGATCAAACCAAGCTGCAGCTTGCTTGAAATGCATGGTGTTCAATCGGATGCAGAAGCAAGGCAATGTGGAAATGGTTGTTTGAAAATAAGCATGAGGAGCATTCCGGGCGGAATGCTGCAGGAGGCAGGATATGAAAAGACGTTTGGCTAGGGAAATTGCGGTACAAAGCCTGTACCAGATGGAAATGAATGAGGTTGGCGCTGCTGAAGCGGTCAACATGTTGATCAATGAAGCGGCGGAAGAAAACGAAACCGATGTGGTCATTCGCGACGCGGATGCGATGCGCGAGTATGTAACGGCATTGGTGCAAGGGACATGGGATCGTAAGGAAGCGATTGACGGTTTGCTTGGGGATTATCTCAAAGGTTGGCAAATCAGCCGCTTGTCCAGGGTTGACCGCCAGATTCTCAGGCTGGCCGCCTACGAAATGGTATTCCAGGATGATGTCCCTGCCAAAGTATCTGTCAACGAAGCGATTGAACTGTCCAAACACTTCGGGACCGACGAGTCCGGAAAATTCGTTAACGGCGTTCTTGGCCGCATGATTCAGGAAGTGGGTACCATCAAGGAGAAGTTGTCTTAATTTTTTGCAGGTTACTTATTCTATGTTCACATAAGGGAGAGAGAGTAAATGACAGCATCTATTATCAACGGTAAAGAAGTATCCCAGGAAATTCGTACAGGCATTACCGCCGAAGTGAAGCAGCTTGCAGAGAAGGGAGTTGTTCCCGGCCTCGCCGTGGTACTCGTTGGAGATGACCCTGCTTCCCATGTTTACGTACGCAACAAGGAAAAAGCTTGTCAGGATCTGGGCTTCTATTCGGAAGTTCATCGTTTGGATGCAGCTACTTCCCAGGAAGACCTGCTTGCGCTCGTGGACAAGCTGAACAAACAGGATAGCATTAACGGGATTCTGGTTCAGCTTCCATTGCCGAATCATATCGAAGAGAAAGCTGTCATTGATGCCATCGCGGTGGAAAAAGACGTGGACGGATTCCATCCGGTCAACGTGGGCAATCTTGTCATCGGTGACGACAGCCTGCTGCCTTGTACGCCAGCCGGTGTAATCGAGCTCATCAAACGCACGGGCATTGAAATGTCCGGCAAACATGCCGTAGTTATCGGACGCAGCAACATCGTCGGTAAACCCGTATCCTTGCTCTTGCAACGCGAGAACGCAACTGTCACCATGTGCCACTCCCGCACGGCGAACATGAAAGAGATTACTCGCCAAGCAGACATTCTGGTTGTAGCCATCGGCCGCGCCAACTTCGTTGACGCAGACTATGTCAAGCCGGGTGCGGTCGTGATCGACGTAGGCATGAATCGTTTGGATAACGGCAAGCTCGCAGGCGATGTTGATTTCGAGAGCGTGAAGGAAGTATCTGGACCGATTACACCGGTTCCCGGCGGCGTAGGTCCGATGACGATTACGATGCTGATGCAAAATACGTTGATTGCAGCCAAACGCGCTCACGGCTTGAGCTAGGTATACCCGTGGCTGAACAACGGATATTTTCCATCAAGGACCTGAATCGGTATATCCGGATGAAACTGGAATCCGATCAGGTGCTGTCGGACGTGTGGCTTCGAGGCGAAATTTCCAACTTCACCCACCATTCCAGCGGACATATGTATTTTACGCTCAAAGACAAGGACAGCCGGATTAAAGCGATCATGTTTGCTTCGCATAATCAGCGATTACCCTTCGTGCCCAAAGAGGGCACGAGGGTTATTGCGCGAGGCAATGTTTCCGTGTACGAACGCGATGGCCAGTATCAATTTTATGCCACGCATATGCAGCCTGATGGCATTGGCAGCCTGTATCTTGCTTATGAGCAGCTGAAAAAAAAGCTGGAGGATGAAGGTTTGTTTTCGCCCTTGCGAAAACGGGATATTCCCCGATATCCGCAAACCATTGGCGTGATCACTTCTCCGACGGGAGCTGCGGTTCGGGATATTCTTACTACTCTGCAGCGAAGATTTCCTTCTGCCCGGGTCGTGTTGTATCCGGTACTGGTGCAAGGGAAAGGTGCGGCACCTTCCATTGTCAAAGCCATTGAAGGTTTAAACCGAATGGGAGAAGCGGACGTGCTGATCGTTGGACGCGGCGGTGGTTCGCTGGAGGAGCTGTGGGCTTTTAATGAAGAGATGGTTGCAAGGGCGATTGCAGGCTCGGGGATTCCGGTGATTTCAGCCGTTGGCCATGAAACGGATTTTACGATTGCAGACTTTGCGGCCGACCTGCGCGCGGCAACGCCGACTGCTGCCGCGGAACTTGCGGTGCCAAGCCGGGCTGAACTGGCGCAGCAGATCGCGCAAAGACAAAGGCAGCTGCAGCATCGGCTTCGTCAGCGGGCGGCACAAAGCCGCGAGCGGCTGGAGCGGTTGCAGCGTTCGCCGGTGTTGGTACACCCGAGAAGGACGCTGCTCCAGCATGCCGAACGGCTCGATATGCTGCAGCAGCGACTGATGCGGAGCATCGATTCGCGGATGAAATGGACGGGAGAAAAGCGGGAGCGCCTTCACGCCGCGCTGCAGCGGTTCAATCCTCGTGAACAAGTGGGCGCGGCACGCCGGGAACATACTGCTGCGAGGCGCCAACTGGAGTTGGCGATGAATTCCATCATGAAGTCTAAACAGCAAAAATGGGCATCTGCCGTACGCCATCTGGATGCGCTCAGTCCGCTTAAAGTCATGTCTCGCGGATACAGTCTCGTCTATGATGAGCAGGAGAAACGGTTGATCAAGTCCCTGAAGGATGTGCAGCCCGGAGACTCAATCAAGATCAAACTCACCGACGGGCAGCTGGACTGTCAGGTTTGGGGAATGAAGGAGGACGACACTACCCATGGCGAATGAACCGGAATTGAACTTTGAAGAAGCAATGGCCGCTCTGGAAGAGATTGTGAGCGAACTGGAGCATGGGGATGTCCCCCTTGAGCAGGCCATTGATCTGTTTCAACGGGGGATGAAGCTTTCGCAATTGTGCGGCATCAAACTGGAGCAGGTGGAACGCAAAATTGAAATGATCGTGGAAGAAGACGGGGAGCTGCGCAAAAAACCGTTTGGAACTTCGCTTGACGAAAGCGGTGAACCGAATGAGTAATCGGCTATCATTCGAACAGTATCTGCAAAATACGGCTAATGAGGTTACGGCAGCGCTGCAGGAAGCGCTGCCTGTTCATTGGGACGTGCCGAAATCTTTGCGCGAAGCCATGCAGTATTCGCTGATGGCCGGGGGCAAGCGCCTGCGCCCATTGTTGGTCGTCGCCGCGGCGGAAGCCCTCGGTGCGCAGCGCAGTGCTGCAATGCCGGTGGCCTGCGCCGTGGAAATGGTTCATACGTATTCGCTGATCCACGATGACCTGCCTGCCATGGATAACGACGATTATCGCAGAGGTAAACCTACGAACCATAAAGTGTTTGGGGAGGCCGCGGCTATATTGGCCGGTGACGCACTGCTTACGCATGCGTTTTACAGTATCGTGCAAGCGGGGCGTTCCCATGGCGTTCCGGCAGAAGCGCTGCTGTCCATCGTGGAAGACCTGGCGGAATTGGCGGGTGCCAGAGGCATGGTTGGCGGACAGGTGGCTGACATGGAAGGAGAGCAAGGCATGACCAGCCTTGAGCAGCTGCAGTACATTCATTTGCATAAGACCGGCGATCTGATCGTGTTCTCCTTGCTGGCAGGAGCCCGGATTGGCGGAGCTTCGGAAGGACAATTGGAAGCGCTGCGCGTGTTCGGCAGAGATCTGGGGCTGGCCTTCCAAATTCAGGACGACATTCTTGATTTAACGGGCGATGAACAGAAGATGGGGAAAAAAACGCAGAGTGATGTGAACCAGCAGAAGGTTACCTATCCGTTTTTTATCGGAATGGAAGCCTCGCTGGAGCAGGTCCGCGTGCTGACCCGGTCTGCGAAGGATGCGCTTGACAGAGCCGGGCTGCAGGATTCGTCCCGGTTGATGGAAATTGCCGATTATTTAATGAACAGGGATCACTAGCTTCCAGAAGCAGCAGGGTTAGTCGATGTTTCAATACATTCGGATCAGGGTACATGGATTTGATGCATTTTTTGCATCCATATCGGTGAACGGACGTAAAAGATACATAGGCTGTAACCCGTGTGCCATTTTGGCGAAACGGCTCGCGGACTGAAGGTTGCTGACGCAAATTAGGTTTCTTGGTCATTTATGATATAATGTTTTTTAATGTTAACAAATAAGCTGTATACATCACGGCTATTTAATCAATCTAGGAAAGCGGGGAGATTCTCGTGCTGCTTCCACAAATTAAACAACCGAGCGATCTCAAGTCGATGTCTGAGGATGACCTTGTATTATTATCGGCAGAGATTCGGCAGTTTCTGATCGAGAAGCTGTCTGTGACAGGGGGGCATCTTGCCCCGAATTTAGGAGTGGTTGAGCTCACGGTGGCCCTGCACTATTGCTACAACAGTCCGGTAGATAAAATGATATTCGATGTAGGGCATCAGGCATATGTTCACAAAATTCTTACGGGACGCATGGACCGTTTCGATACGTTACGGCAGCACAATGGATTGTGCGGATTCGTCAAGCGAAATGAAAGCGAACATGATGTCTGGGAAGCCGGCCACAGCAGCACTTCATTGTCGGCGGCTATGGGCATGGCCCTGGCACGCGATCTTAAGGGCGAGGACAATAAGGTGATTGCACTGATTGGTGACGGGGCATTAACAGGCGGCATGGCCTTTGAGGCGTTGAACCATATCGGTCACGAACAAAAGAAGCTGATGGTCATTCTGAATGATAACGAAATGTCTATTGCACCCAATGTAGGCGCAATGCATAAATATTTGAGCAAAATCCGCTCGGATCGTCATTACCTGAAGGCAAAGGACGACGTAGAAGGCATGCTGAAAAGGATCCCGGGTATCGGCGATCGTTTGGCCAAATCGGCAAGCTGGATCAAGGATAGCGTGAAATACATGATGGTTCCAGGCGTGCTGTTCGAGGAACTGGGCTTCAAGTATTTGGGGCCGATTGATGGACACGACATTCCCAAATTGATCGAGGCATTTAAGCAGGCTGACAACGTGGATGGTCCGGTGCTGGTCCATGTCCTTACAACCAAAGGAAAAGGATATCAGCCTGCAGAAGCGGATTCGCATAAGTGGCATGGCATCTCGCCATATAAAATTGAATCCGGCCAAGTACTTAAGGCCGTTGGCAAACCGATGTATACCGAAATCTTTGGGGAAACGCTGGTGGAGCTTGCCAAAAAGGATAAGCGAATCGTCGCGGTAACCCCGGCAATGCCAACCGGATCCGGACTTATTCCGTTTAGCAAGGCATTTCCGGATCGCATGATCGACGTGGGGATCGCCGAGCAGCATGCGGCGACGATGTGCGCTGCGTTGGCCATGGAAGGGCTTAAGCCTGTATATGCGGTATATTCCACGTTTATGCAGCGTGCTTATGATCAGATCGTGCATGATATTTGCAGACATAACGCAAACGTCATTTTTGCCATTGACCGTGCCGGATTCGTCGGTCCGGACGGGGAAACGCACCAAGGCGTATACGATGTGGCGTTTATGCGCCATATCCCGAACATCGTGCTGATGATGCCGAAAGATGAAAACGAGCTGCGTCACATGATGAAGACGGCGCTTGATTATAACGATGGACCGATTGCATACCGCTATCCTAGAAACAATGTGGTTGGCGTTCCGATGGACGAACAGCTGATACCGATTCCGATCGGGACTTGGGAGCAATTGCGGCCTGCCGAAGGTTATGCGATCATTGCCTCGGGGTCGATGGTGCAGATCGCCGAAGAGGCAGCAGATATGGCGAAACGCGAAGGCATATCGTCAGGTGTCATCAACGCGCGTTTCCTGAAGCCGCTCGATGAGTCGATGCTGCGCGAGCTGGCGCTGCGTGGAACCAAGCTGATTGTTCTTGAAGAAGTATCACAGGCAGGAAGCATGGGGAGCGCTGTGCTTGAATTTTATGCAGAACAGGGTCTGCATGACATTCATGTACAGCTCATGGGCGTTCCGGATCGGTTCATCGAACATGGCAGCATTGACGAGCAGCGCGCGGAAGTGGGCTTAACGGCCCAAAATGTTTGCGCCGAGCTGCGAAGCATGGCAGCCCAGTCTTCGTACGGGATGTCAAGAACCCGCTTTCCTTCCTAGATTAAGGGAAGTCGTAAAATGTTTTTATAGACCTATATAAACCATAAAAAACATACACACATTAACGAAGAGGCAGAACCAATCTGGGGATAACAGCGATCGGAAGATGGTACTGCACTCGAAGTGGCCTAGTGTGATTGGTTTATTCGATTTCTATAGCATTGGATTAACTACAGGATAGGAGAAAGACATGTCACTCCCGAAAGAACGAATTGATGTTCTGCTGGTTGAGCAAGGCTTTTACGAGAGTCGCGAAAAGGCAAAAGCAGCCATCATGGCAGGACTGGTATATGCCAATAATGAACGGATCGAAAAAGCTGGCATGAAAATTCCGCGCGAAGCCGAACTCAAGGTGAAGGGTGCTGTGCATCCATACGTGGGACGTGGCGGACTGAAGCTTGAAAAAGCAATTCGCCATTTTGGACTCGACATGAATGGTCGTGTTATGTTGGATATCGGTTCTTCCACCGGTGGATTTACGGATTGTGCCCTTCAACATGGCGCATCGCATGTTTATGCCATCGATGTCGGTTACAACCAATTAGATTGGTCGCTAAGAAATGATGAGCGGGTTACCGTTATGGAGCGAACCAATTTCCGGTACGTAACACCCGAGGATCTGACAGGTCCAGTGCCTGATTTCGCGAGCATTGACGTATCCTTTATTTCGCTGCAAATCATTTTGCCGCCGCTTATGGCCTTGTTGAAGCGTCCTGCCCATATCGTGGCTTTGATCAAGCCGCAATTCGAGGCCGGTCGGGAGAAGGTCGGTAAATCCGGCGTCGTTCGTGACTCGAAGGTCCATCAGGAAGTGTTGGAATCCATGCTTCGTTTCGCGAATGAGCTTGGACTTCGTCTTCAAGGCCTTACTTTTTCCCCGATTACCGGCGGAGAAGGGAATATCGAATTTCTTGCGCACTGGCGTCTGGAAGAACCGGATGCTCCACAACAAGAGAACGAACTGGCTCCATTTGATGCGTTGGCGCATCGGATCGCAATGGAAGCTGCGCATACTTTTAAGGGAAACTCATCATAGGATGGGTTTCTTTTCGCTGGAAAGGTGATGCTAAGAACAGGAAAATGTCTTCCGAACCTCGAATTAGTGGATGAGGTGAACGATGATGGAAGGGCAATATGACTCGATTGTGATCGGAGTGCTTGCCGTTTGCTTGATGCTGTGGCTGTTTTACGGCTGGCGAAGCTGGTTGAACCGTCCGATTCCTGTAAGTTTGTCAGGGCTTCCGTTAAATGAGGATATTCAGGATTCTCCTGCAATTGACTTGCTTGAAGCGGAAGGTTATGAAGTCATCGGGGGGAGAATGAAAATACCGCTTGCGTTTGAAGCCAACGAATCGGTCCTTTACAGCAGGCTGTTCATTGATTTCGTCGCCGAGCGGGAAGCTGCGCGCTATTTGGTCAAAACGTCCCGTCGCAGACAGCCCGTTGAATTTTCGGGTCCTGCTTTGAGGGATCGTTTCCTGCATTACTTGCTTCTGTACCCAGGTTGTGATGGCCTGTTGTACGTAGATCTGGAAGAGGCAAGCGTGAAATTGATCCGTTTGCTTGATTATGACGAAGACGTGTATGATGGCGACGATCTTGACTAGGTCGTTGCTATAGGGATTATTCAAACTGGAGGCATGTATGAAGGGACAACGACATATTAAAATTCGTGAAATCATAAGCCAAAACGATATTGAAACACAGGATGATCTGGTGGAAGCGCTGCGTCAAGCAGGTTTTCAGGTCACTCAGGCAACCGTGTCCAGAGATATCAAGGAACTGCTGTTGATCAAAATTCCGATGGATGACGGGCGGTACAAGTATTCGCTTCCTACTGATCAGCGTTACAATCCGATTCAGAAGCTGAAGAGAGCGCTTGTGGACAATTTTCTTCACATTGACCACACGAACAATTTGGTGGTGATGAAGTGTTTGCCGGGAACCGCCAATTCGATTGCGGCCCTTCTGGATAACATAGAGTGGACAGAAGTAATGGGAACGATCTGCGGCGATGATACGATTCTCATCATTTGCCGGACAGAAGCCAATAGCGTTACCGTGATTGAACGCATCATGGGGTATATTTCCTGAGAAATAAATCCGAAATGATATTTGGCGAAATCGCGAAATAAGCTTTCATTTATCGCTCGGGAAGGTCGTCCTGAGATGAGTCCGAAACAACAACTTGCAGAGTTTGGCATCCGGAGGTGCTTTGACAAATGTTGGTTACTTTATCGATTCGTAATCTGGCCGTGGTTGAAGAGGTGGATGTGGTATTTCACCCCGGATTTCACGTTCTTACAGGGGAAACTGGGGCCGGGAAATCGATTATCATCGATGCGCTCGGCATGATCGCCGGCGGGCGGAGTTCGGCTGACCTCATTCGTTATGGATGTGAAAAAGCCGAAATGGAGGCATTGTTCGAGCTGGAGTCGAACCACCCGGTGTGGGAAACGCTTGAGAAATTGGGCATTCAATGCGATCCGGAGGAACATCTCGTCATTCGACGAGAGTTGAACACACAAGGCAAGAGCACATCACGGATTAATGGACAACTTGTTAATCTGACCATGCTGCGCGAAGTGGGCGAGAAGCTGATCAATATTCATGGTCAGCATGAACATCAGAGCCTGCTTCGGGCAGAGAGTCATTTAGGTCTGCTGGATACATACGGAGCAGCAGTAATTGGGTCGGTCAAAGCCGAGTACCAACGGCGGTACAGTGAATTCGTGACAGCTGAAAAGGAACTGCGGGCACTTCAGGAATCCAGCCAGCGGGCATACCAGCTGCTCGATATGTACCGTTTTCAGTTAGAGGAAATTGCAGCGGCATCCTTGACCGAGGGTGAAGATGAATTGCTCGGCGAAGAACGGGTCAAACTATCCCACAGCGAGAAAATGATGGATACGGTCGCGGGTGCATATGAATTGCTGAGCGGCCAGCGCGGATTGGAAGCGGTCAGCATTGCGCTATCCCGTCTGGAAGATGTCTCAGGATATGATACCAAAGGCATCCAGCCGATCGTAGAGCAGTTGCAATCCGCCTATTATTTGCTTGAAGATGTTGCATTCCAACTTAGGGACTATCGTGACAAAATCGAATTCAATCCCGGCAGGCTGGAAGAAGTTGAACAAAGGCTAAACCTGATTACCGGTCTTAGAAGGAAATACGGAGATAGCGTAGAACAAATTCTGAAATATTACGAGCAGATCAGTCACGAAACCGATCAGCTTGAAAATAAGGACGAACGTTTGGAAAAGCTTCGGGCAAAGCGGGATAAGCTGCTTCAACGGGTGCTCGAATCCGCCGAGGAGCTGAGCAAGGTTCGAAAGCAATGTGCGGAAGAACTGGCAACCCAAGTGGAAAGCGAGCTTAAGGATTTGCAAATGGAGCGGACGTCGTTACGGGTCCAAATTACGCCATTCGAAGATCCCAAAGGCATTGAGTGGAATGGGCGACGGATTCGCCTAACCCGCCAAGGCGCGGACAATGCAGAATTCCTCATTTCGCCGAATCCGGGAGAGCCGCTGCGGCCTCTTGGCAAAATTGCTTCAGGTGGAGAAATGTCGAGGATCATGCTCGCCATGAAGAGCATTTTTGCGCGCCACGATCGTATTCCCGTACTTATTTTTGACGAAGTGGATACGGGGGTCAGCGGAAGAGCGGCACAATCCATCGCCGAGAAATTATTCCGGCTCTCCTCGACATGCCAAGTGTTCTCGATTACGCATTTGCCTCAAGTAGCCTGCATGGCCGATCACCAGTATTTGATCGAAAAACACGTCATGGACGGACGCACAATGACTCAAGTGGAGTCACTATCCAATGAAGGGCGCGTCAAGGAAATGGCACGTATGCTCGGCGGCGTCGAAATTACCGAGAAAACGCTCCATCATGCACAGGAAATGCTCAATTTGGCGGAAGCCAAAAAAGGGGGAAACGAGCGGCTGGCGTAATGATTGACAGTAATAAAAGCCTGGGGGCAAGGTTATCTTATAGGTACGCAATTGGCGACCACCTTTCGTCAAGCGAAAGAAGCAAAGGGAGCGTGACAGCCATTGAAATCCCCCCTCAGGAAGAAATTTCTAGGTCTTTTATTTGCCTTCTTTCTATGTGTGATCAGCCAGGTGATTCAGCCTGTGCAAAATTTCGCTTCATTGCCTGACGAAGTGCAGGTTTTTGCGGGCAGGCGGGCGGATCTGCATTTTGCGGTACCTGCGACTTCCAGTGCAGTTGTAGATCGTCCGGACATTGTCGGTCTGGATGGTCAAGGGCAGAATCAAGCCGTGCACGTAACGAAGCAGCAACCATTGCATCTTCACCCTCAGCAGACGGGCCATGCCAGATTAACGCTGAAGCTGTGGGGCAAGATCCCGTTAAAAACGGTCGATGTAAACGTCATTCCCGATCTGCGCATCGTTCCCGGCGGCCAAACGATCGGCGTCAAAGTGAAGTCGGCGGGCATTCTTGTCGTAGGCCATCACCTTGTCCGATCCGGGCCAGACCAACGCTTTTCCCCGGGGGAAGAAGCAGGCATCAAGCTTGGTGACCTGATCACTCACATGGACGGGAAAAAGCTTGAAGGCGTTTCAGGAGTAGCCGAAGCTGTGGAACGTGCGGGCAAAAGCAAAAAAGGCATTGATGTAGTGCTGAAGCGTGGTGGGCAAACGGTCAAAACCAGACTTAATCCAGCTTATGACGCAGAAGATCAAGCCTGGAGACTGGGCCTGTATATTCGCGACTCAGCAGCAGGGGTAGGAACATTGACCTTTTATGCTCCCGATCAAGGCGTATACGGCGCTTTGGGACATGTCATTACCGACATGAATACGCAAACGTCTATCGTTGTTGGCAGTGGTCAAATTGTGCAATCGAACGTAACGTCAATCTCCAAAAGCGAATCGGGCGATCCGGGCGAGAAACGAGCTCATTTCCTAAAGGAAAGCAAGATTTTGGGCAATATCGAAAGAAACACGGCATTCGGCATTTTTGGTAAAATGTCGGCCAATCCTGAGCACAGCTTGTATTCCAAGGGCATTCCCGTGGCATTTTCCCATGAAGTCAAAGAAGGACCTGCCGAAATTTTAACGGTTGTTGATGGACAGCAGGTCGAACGTTTCTCCATAGATATCGTACATGTAGCCGATCAAAAAGTCCCTGCAACGAAAGGTCTTGTACTCAGAATTACCGATCCGAAGCTGATTCAGAAAACCGGGGGCATCGTTCAAGGGATGAGTGGTAGTCCGATCGTTCAAGATGGCAAACTTGTCGGAGCGGTTACCCATGTCTTTGTGAACGACCCCAAGTCCGGCTATGGCTGTTTCATCGAATGGATGCTTCAGGATGCCGGCGTCATGATGAATAAGGATGAAGCAAAAAATCTTAAGGCTGGATAACGGCCTTAAGATTTTTTTGTCGAACATTAACATAATATATCGCATGATGAAATAAAATATTTATTATAAATCAAGGGATAAAAAAAATAAAGAAAAATAATTTTCGACAGAAGGAATTTAATGTGCTGTGTCGAAAATTTATGTTGTAAGGAGATGTACGAACCAAAATGTTCACATTCAAAGGAGGATACCGTTTTGCAAAAAATCGAGGTGTTGCTTGCTGATGATAACCGTGAATTTACGAATTTGCTCGCTGAATATATATCGGAGCAGGAGGATATGGAAGTATCCGGCGTAGCATACAACGGCGAAGAGGTATTGCAAATGTTGGAGCAATCACGCAACGTCCCTGACGTATTGATCCTGGATATCATTATGCCGCATTTGGATGGACTTGGCGTTCTGGAGCGGTTGCGCAGCTTGAATCTTACGCCTCAGCCCAAAGTCATCATGCTGACGGCTTTCGGACAAGAGAACATCACGCAGCGCGCCGTGCAGCTCGGTGCTTCTTATTACATTTTGAAGCCGTTTGACATGGAAGTGCTTGCGAATCGGGTGCGTCAATTGGTGGGAACCCAAACTACAGTTTCTTCCAATTCTAGCAGCAGTTCATCTTCGTTCGTGAACAAGTCCAACGTGGTGCCCATGGGCAAACACAAAAATTTGGATGCAAGCATTACGTCCATCATACATGAAATCGGCGTTCCCGCGCATATTAAAGGATATCAGTATTTGCGCGAGGCGATTACGATGGTGTACAACAATATTGAAATTTTAGGTGCCATCACCAAAACACTCTATCCAGCCATTGCCGAAAAATTCAAAACGACGCCTTCCCGCGTGGAACGCGCCATCCGCCATGCGATTGAAGTCGCCTGGACACGCGGCAACATCGACTCGATCAGCCATTTGTTTGGTTACACCATCAACATCAGCAAGTCGAAGCCAACGAACAGCGAATTCATCGCGATGGTGGCCGACAAGCTGAGAATTGAGCATAAGGTGTCGTGAAAGGATCAGGAATAGAGGTAAGCCAGTCGATTTTAAACGTATTTTGACGTGCGGGCAAAAGCTAAATGCTGAAATCATAATATGAATTTTGTTTGTCGAGCATATCGCCGTTATTGGGATTTAAAAACCAATAAACGGCGATATTCTGTATAGATCAAATATGTCATGACATTAAGCTATGATGACCTTTACTGGGACCAGGTATAGCAGTACAGGTTTCATTCATCGCCAAATGCCATGCTTCGCGAACATAGCATGGCATTTGGCGGAATGAATAGTGAATTCATTCCTTTGCTTATGGAAGAATGTCAGCGAAGAAGCGATGGTACAGGTTTAAGCTGGATTTGATTTTTTAGTGCCTTTTCTTTCGCTAGTTGACTATAACTTATCCCTAAAAATAACCAAGTCGTTAAATAAGAAAATTCCGGAACGGAAATCATTAACGAAGCATAGACCACCAACAATATGATTTTAAGTCCATCGTTGAAATAGCTGCGCTGCAATTTGAAAACAGGATACAAAAAAAATAAAGAAAAAAGAATAAATCCGATTATGCCACTATTGACCATCAGGGTGGAAAAGAAATCGGTAGACCTTACATATCCAAATCCAATTCCATATAACTTATTCAGAAATGGCATTTGAGCAAAATAATCTAAATGCAGCATCATCGAGGAGGATCTTTCGTTGCCGGAAATGGAATCTAATTTATCAAACAGCAAAAATCCGAATATCGTCGTAATTCTTTTATAATTCAGGACTGCAACGATCGCGAAAAAATAGATTAACAGTTGGCAATACCGATCTTTGAGATGATAGCGAACAATTCTGTAAATGAAATAAAGTACGATTCCTAAAAAAGCGGTTGAAGAATTAGATAAAATGAGAGCGATTAACATCGGTATGTGAAGTAAAGGTTTGCGTAAATGGACCGCAAATATCCATAAAGGCAATACGGTTAGCGCAAAAGTACTGGGTTCACTGGATAAGCTTTTCATTCTCAGCGAGCGAAATCCGAAAACATCCGTAAATTGATTGACACTTCCTAATTTCGGATTTCCGTGAATATCTAATGCAAATACCCTGTTGCTTAAAAAGTCTCCTGTCGTGCCGAACAATAAGTAGTAAAACCACTCATAAAATCCATAAATCAGAAACAGGGACGCTCCTACAAATATATATTTGTTCCAATCTGCTTTGTAAAAATACTTGGTGAAGAAGCAGATAATAGAAGCCGCGATCAGATAAATGGATTGAGTGAAAAGACTGGATCTTAAAAAGGTGCCTCCAAGCTCATTTACCAGAATAACATTATGTTTGAAATTATAATCGTAGCCATCATTTATTTTGAATAAAATGGTCAACTGCGCCAAGCCGTTCATCATGGTTAATATGTAAACAAAAATAATAAAATCTCTATAAAAGTTATTGGTTAATGGTCCAATTCCAATGATATTTCTTCTTTTAAAACTGATTGCGATAAGGAGAGTAAATACAAGAGATGCTAATGAAAGCAACAACCCAGGGGTCGTCCCGGGATTGGAAGGGATTAGGACCCAAGAATTTATAGGCAATACTATAGCCCATATTTTGAACAAGGTATCGAATGGTTTAGAATCGGACAATGTCATTAGTTTTTCATCCTCACTCACTTTGTATGATACATTATGTATCGTTTGCATTAAAAATATTAGAACATGTTTATGAACTTCTAGCAAGAGGCTATTTTACTCAGCTGCATCGGTTAGCAACAATGAAGTAACTTGTCATGTAAGTTCATAATATAAATTTTGTTCATTTTGATGGCTCCTTTGTGAAGTTTTTTTACATACATTTACCTTTGGTTAACATATTAGCAGAACCTGAATGATACGATTGAACTACATACACATCTTATCTAGGCACAAAGAATGAATACACTTCATGAGGAGAGACGTCTTCCCATATTAAAGCCGGAGTTTGCCTGAATTTTAAGGATTTCATATCGCAGGGGAAGAGAAGGTGAACGGTATTTTTACGCAAATAGGTGAGATCGCTGAAGCCATTCCAACCGTAACGCCTGAGACCAGATGCGATACCGTCTATCAGCTTTTCAAGCAGAATGCCAAATTGGAAGGCGTTGCTGTCTTGGGGGCGAAGGGCAGCCACGCATTAATGATGAGGACCCTTTTTTTTCAGCAAATCGGAACGCAATATGGCTATAATTTGTATATGGCCCGGGCGATTGGGCTTGTAATGAACAGTGAACCGTTGGTGGTGGATTATGCAGAACAGATTACGGACGTCAGCATTCAAGCGATGAACCGTAATGAAGAAGAGCTGTACGACCTAGTGCTGGTGACATCGGCCGGAGGTCTGATGGGAGCGGTCAGCATTCGGAGATTATTGCTGGCCGTTGCCGATATTCGTGCGGAAATGGCCATTTTCCTGAATCCACTCACAGGTTTGCCGGGCAACCGTATCATTGACGAGCGCCTTCAACAACTGCTTCGATTGGATGAGTTCAGCGTGCTGTATATCGACTTGGATCATTTTAAGTCGTACAACGACAGCTATGGCTTCAAAATGGGGGATCAGTTGATTCAGGCCACGGCCAATCTGTTACGGAAACATTTCATGTTTCCCGACACGTTTCTTGGGCATATCGGCGGTGACGACTTCATCACGATTTTACACCATCACAATTTTCGGGAAATTGGCGAGCAGGTGCTGGCAGGGTTCGAGCAGATGAAACGGGAATTTTACAATGCCGATGATCTAAGCAATGATTATGTGATGGGAGAAGGACGTTCGGGAACGCTCGGACGCATTCCGCTTGTTTCGGTGTCCATTGCCGTTGTGTCCAACATGCTGCGAAAATATGAGAAAATCGAAGACATCATCAGTGAAGCGACACGGATCAAAAAAATATGCAAATCCGTCTCGGGCAGCATGATGTGTGTAAATGAGGAACGGCTCGGGCAGTGAACAGCAAATGCATACATATCTTACAACGAATGATCGTTGAATATAGAAATCATTTTGATAACCTGAGGGGCAGGCAAAATGATTTTTTTGTTTTCGGATACGTTCAGGGAAAGCGGTTATCAATCCTGATCGGAAAAAGGCCGACAATTGAGATCATGTTCGATTGTATTCAAATTTTAATTTCTGACTTGTAAAACGCTTGAATTTGGTTTAAAATTTGAAACATCATTTGTAGAAGCGCTTCCACAATCGGATTGAAATGTATGATAAATTTTTTTACGAAAATGTAGAAGCGCTTCCATATCCCAAAATTTACTTGTGAAAGGAGATAGATTGCCATCGCAATATATCAAGCCAAAGCATCAAAATAGCGAGTTTGGCATTTTTTATTTTTTCTGATAATCGGGCACACTTTCTATCAACCTGGAGGATGATCACATGAATACCGTTAAGCCACAATTGGCCAGAACGAGCGAAATTATCCGATATTCCTTTGGCGGATTTGCCTCAAACATTTTGTTTTATTTGCAACTGGCGTTTCTGATGTATTTTTATACCGATGTTTTCGGTGTATCGCCTACAACCGTAGGAACGTTGTTCCTTCTTGTCCGGGTAGTCGACGCTCTGGCAGATCCGTTCATCGGCATGCTCTCTGACCGTACCCGCACCAAGTATGGGAAATACAGGCCGTATCTGATTTTCGGAGCGCCATTGCTGGCTGCAGCAACGTTGCTGATGTTTACGGCGCCTGAATTAAACGCTCAGGGGAAAATCATTTATGCCGCATTTACGTACCTGGCGTATTCTCTGATCTCGTCCTTGGTTAACGTGCCTTATCATTCCTTGACGGCGATTATGAGCACAGATCAGATGCAAACCACAACGATTTCCACGGCCAAAACGTTTATGGGTCTGCCTGCGCAAATTTTGGTCAATGCTTCAGTACTCCCTATGGTTGCGTTTTTTGGCGACGGCCAGCGCGGTTGGTTTGTTACGGTAACGATCCTATCCCTGTTGTCAATCATTTCGTACTGGATTTGTGCAAGCGGTGCCAAACGACAGGATACGATCGAAAATACGCATGGAGAAGGTCATCAGCATCCATCGATCAAAACGCAGCTTTCCTTGATTTTCAAAAATAAACCATTGTTGATTCTTATGCTTTCGATGTTTATGAACCTTGTGGCAACGACGACGTATGCTCAAGTATCCGTTTATTTTTGGGAATACAATCTGGGGCATAAGGAGTTATACTCGCAGATCTCCCTATGGGGTCTAATTTTATCTATCCCAATCTATTTGATCACACCTTACCTGTCCAAAAAAATAGGAAAACGGAATATTTTTCTCATCGGTAGTATAGCATCGGCCATCCCAACGCTGATTTTGATGATTGCACCATATGATAGCGTTACCACGATGTTTGTCGCTTCGGTGTTGAAAACGATTCTTGGTACATTTGCCGGTGCGATCGTATGGGCGATGATTCCGGATTGCGTGGAGTACGGCAAGCGGATGATGGGTTTGGAAGGAGCGGGAACCGTCACATCCTCGATCGTATTTGTGAATAAGCTGGGTTCGGCGATCGGTGGGGTTCTTGCGGCATTTGCCTTGGGTGCTGTCGGGTATGTCGCTGGACAGATTCAGAGCGAAACCGTGCTGGACATGATTCGTTACTTGTATGCAGGCATCCCTTTGGTTGCGTATATTGCAACGGCCATTGCGCTGAAATTTTATAAACTTTGATTGATCGCTCTACTCCATGCAGCAGGCAAGCAAGTCACCGGAAGGAATGAAAGTGCATGGCCCTTTCCGCTTTTGCTATAATGAGAGCAAAAACGGATTTGGTGGTTGATAGAATGAATGTTTCGATATATGACGTGGCCAAGCTGGCAGGAGTATCCATCTCCACGGTATCCAGAGCGCTTAACAGCAGTGGGTACGTAAGCGAAAAGACGCGCAAAAAAGTGATGGAAGCGATGGAAGAGCTTCGTTTCGTGCCCAGCATAACGGCCCAGAACCTGGCCAAAGAACAGACCATGTTGATTGGATTGTATTTCCCGCTGTTGGCGACCGGAGCAGGGGCGTTGTCGAGCGTTTATTTTATGGAATTTATCCGTGGCGTTAACGAAGTAGTTATGAATAAAGGGTACCATTTGTTGTTGATCAATGAAACCAATAAAGAGAAGGATTTGCTGGAAGGCGTGCAGACGCCTCAATACTCTCTCTTTTTGAAACAAAAACGGATTGACGGGTTGCTGTTTGGAAGCGCTCCATTGCGGAACTCATCTTTCCTGGAATTGGTCAAAAACGGCTCCCCGATGGTGTACATCGGAGAACGACAGGTATCAGACCGCGGTTTGAACGTATACGCGCTATTGAAACAAAACATATGGCAGTCATTGGACTATTTATATGAACGGAATCATCGGAACATTATGGTGCTAAGCGCTTCGGATTTGCACATTCCGGGTATCGTTGCTGCGTATCGGGAGCAAAAGCGGGATGTTCGCCTACAGATCGATGTATGGGAAAGCAATGATGATCTGGATACCTATCTTGATTTCATGTCTGACGTTTATCGGCAGGATCAATGGCCAACAGGGCTGATGATTATGGACCTAAGCAGGGTACAACCTACCATTAATGTTCTCAACAATCTTGGCCTGCGCGTCCCGGAAGATGTATCGCTTATAACGCAAGAGCATCGATATAGTGATGGCGAGCATTGTTTTCCCGCAGCAACAAGTGTTTACGTACCCGTGTATGAAATGGCAAGAGAGGCTGCCCACCTATTATTTGATTATTTGGAAGGTAACGTGGAATATAACGAGCAAAAGTTGCTTACACCTCGCATCATAGAACGTCAATCCGTCACAATGCGAACTGTGCCTCCACATATCGACGGATAGACGATTCTTCAAGGTGTAGGATCTTTTGGATAGACAGAAAGGGAGTACACCTATGAAAGCAATCATGTTAATGTTTGATACGTTAAACCGCAGAATGCTGCCGCCGTACGGCTGTGATTGGGTGCATGCACCGAATTTCAAACGGTTGATGGAAAAAACGGTGGTATTTGATCAAGCTTATATCGGCAGTATGCCTTGTATGCCTGCACGCAGAGAGCTGCATACAGGACGATATAATTTTTTGCACCGCAGCTGGGGGCCGATGGAGCCTTTTGATGATTCCATGCCTGAGCTGCTGAAAAATAACGGTGTGTATACACATTTGGTTACAGATCATCAGCACTACTGGGAAGACGGGGGCGGAACATACCATCCGCGTTACAGTTCCTATGAATTGATTCGGGGTCAGGAAGGTGATCCATGGAAAGGGAAAGTTGCCGACCCGGATTTGTCGGACCTAAAATATATGAAGGAAATGGAAGTTCTCGTGCGCCAGGATGCGGTGAACAGGGAGTATATGCGTGAGGAAAAAGATTTCCCGCAGGCGATCACGATGGAAAAGGGGCTCGAATTCATTCGTGCCAATCATGGGGAGGACAAATGGTTCCTACAACTGGAAACCTTTGATCCGCACGAACCTTTTTTCGCACCACAGAAATACCGGGATTTGTATCCACACACCTATGAGGGCAAAACATTTGATTGGCCGCCGTATGGGCCGGTAAACGAAACCGAAGAAGAAGTGGGGCATATCCGGTATGAGTATGCAGCCCTTCTGAGCATGTGCGATCATTATTTGGGTAAAGTTTTAGACACAATGGATGAGCTGGATTTATGGAAAGATACGATGCTCATCGTAAACACGGACCATGGTTATTTGCTGGGAGAGCATGACTGGTGGGCGAAAACGATCATGCCTTTTTATAATGAAATTGCCCATATCCCGATGTTTATTTGGGACCCGCGCAGCGGCAAGGCCAATGAACGCAGGCAAAGCTTAGTCCAGAACATCGATTTGGTTCCGACTTTATTGAATTATTTTGGCGTGGAGGTTCCCCGGCATGTTCAAGGATATGACCTAGCAGCCACTGTTGACCTTGACGAACCTGTACGTGAGGCTGCACTTTTTGGTCTTCATGGCGCACATGTCAACGTGACAGACGGTGAACATGTGTATATGAGGGCGCCTGCCTCCAAAGATAATACGCCTTTGTACAATTACACGTTAATGCCAACGCATATGCGGAGTCGTTTTGGGGTGGATGAACTTCAGCATTTTGAACTGCAGGATCCCTTCGACTTTACCAAAGGGGTAAAAACGATGAAAATTGCAGCCGCCGGTAATGGCTCATCCCATTCCTTCGGTACACTATTGTATGATGTTAAACAGGATCCTCTACAGCAACATTCTGTTCAAGATGCTCAGGTTGAAGCCAAGATGATCGATCATCTGAAAAAGCTGATGAAAGAAAACGAAGCGCCTGTGGAGCAATATACACGACTGGGCTTGGAGAATTAATTGAGGTTCCTGTAACCTATAATGAAAATGTGAAGAAATATATCGTAAACATAGTGCCGCTGTTCTTTCGAAAATCGGAAGAAACAGCGGCTTTTCGTTGAGGATTGTTGTTTTGGTGACTCCTTCGGTCTCTACCTTCGTTAATGTGGAAATTAAAGGTAGGTCGCCCAAAAGATTAGCTTGTTACGAACTTGAGGCGTCTTATTTTGTGAATTTTTCGTAAGTTTGAGTGCTAACGAACCACAGCGTTGCTAAATGGGTTAAAATGCGTGTTTATGACCTGTTTTACGCACATTAGAGTGTCTGATGTTCGTTAGGATCTGAGAGAGACTGATTCTCCCCAAATAAGGATGTGTGATGTTCTTTAGAATATCACGTTTCAGACCGCCACATTTGCAGGGGATAGCCAGCAACTGCCGAGGTTCTTGCGCTAATCTGTGTAAACTAGATTCTGATATCTAGGGAAGCGTATTGGTTGTCTTCAGTCGTCTTTGTTGTGTCCCTATTTGAAGAATCGGTTGGATTAGCCGTTGAATCCGAGGGTCCCTGTTCTTTGATGATCTCCTTTTCGCCTGAAAAAACAGAAGGTTGCAATGAACCTTGTGCCTTGGATTCTTGCGAAGCATTGGTTAATTTTCCGATGGTATCATCGATCTTATCCATTTGTGAGCTGATTTCCTGAACGGCTTCCCTTTTTTTCTGGAAAACGGTGCGTTCCGCATTTGCGAGCATCATGGACTTGCCGGCATCTTTCCCGGCATTGACATCCAAAACGATCCGGTCAAAACGTGTTTCCCCCTCAATCGTTTGAATGGAATGTTCCATTCGATTGCGAAGCCCTACAAGCTTTCCTAAACGATCATAGGTCTGGCCATGTTTAATGAGATGATCGAGGGAAGGCGCTTGATCTTCGTCCTGGGTCGGAGTTTGCTGTTTGGTTTTTTCAGGCTGCTTGATTTGGTTACGTTCCTGAAGTTCCTCCGCTTTGATTTGGGCGATTTTGCTATCCAATTGTGCGATCGCATCCGTTAACGACTTGATTCGTTCCGCTTTGGTTTTGGTGTCCATCTGATCATTGGATTTGACGGTTTGCAAGGTTTCGTTCAGTTTGACTTTCTGCTTCATCAGGCTCTGAATTTCCTTGTCACGGCCGGAATGAAGGGGTGCTGGTGCAGAAGTGCTCGTGGAAACAGATGAAATGGAGCTCATATCATTTTCTCCTTTTTGAAAAATATGGTGAAAAGCATATACACATTATCGGATGTTATGAGAAAGTTTTGAATAGTTGAGGCTTCCTTCTTGATATTGCAAGAAAAATAACCGATAACCGCAGTCTGTCTCATAGAATTACAGGATATATGTTTTTGGTATAAAAAATGTGCATGATTTGTCCATTGTTTTTTGATATGTTTCCCAGTAAACTAGAATTAGTGATAATGAGAATCGATATCATATAATCAGGCGAGCCTGAATGAAATAATGGAGGTAGCTTTCATGGAACAACAGTTGGAGTTATATGACGTTACGATTATCGGTGGAGGCCCTGCCGGGATGTATTCCGCTTTTTATAGCGGCATGCGCGATATGAAAACAAAACTGATTGAAGCCAGGGACCGTTTGGGCGGACGCATGCTGTTTTATCCGGAGAAGATGATCTGGGACGTTGGCGGGGTTACCCCTATTTTGTGTGAAAAACTGATCCAGCAGCTGGAGGAACAAGCGAGAACGTTTGAGCCTACCATTGTATTCGAACAGCAGATCGAAGGCTTCGAGCGCCAGCCCGACGGCACCATCATCTTGACAGCCGCAACGGGTGAAAAGCACTGGACGCGCACGGTCATCCTGGCGATCGGTTACGGTATATACAAAATGGCCAAACTCGAACTTGAAGGCGCTGATCGATACGAGGTTACGAATCTGCATTATACCGTGCAGGAATTGGAACCGTTCCGAGGCAAAAAAGTGTTGATTTCGGGCGGGGGGGACTCTGCCGTCGATTGGGCGAATGAGCTGGAGCCGCTGGCCGAGCAGGTAACGGTAGTGCATCGTCGTGACCGTTTTGGCGGATTGGAGCGGAACGTGCTGCGGATGCGAGAGTCTTCGGTCGACGTCAGAACACCTTTTGCCGTAGATAAGCTGCACAGCCAAAACGGTGAAACGATTGAACAAGTGACCATCTGCCATGTGGAGACTGGCGAGAGCGAGTTGCTTGATGTGGACGCAATCATTGTGAATCATGGCATGAAGAGCGATTTCGGACCGATCCGTGATTGGGGACTGGATCTTGGCGAGTGGCACGTAAGCGTTACCGAAAGACTGCAAACCAATATTCCAGGTGTATTTGCGGCAGGCGATTTCGTCGATTATGGCAGCAAGCTGCATCTCATCGCAGGTACATTTACGGATGCCGCATTGGCCGTAAACAGCGCCAAATTGTACATGGATCCTGATGCCGAAAAGGTAGCTTACGTGTCGTCCCACAATTCGCGCTTCAAAGAAAAAAACAAAGCGCTTGGCGTGGTTGAGGAATAATTCCCCCACCTTTGCTTCAGCGATGATTCATGGCAGCTTCGGATTGATCCGAAGCTGCTTTTTTGGTGTGCCCGGAAGGCGGACGGAACAGGTTCGGCATGTTTGATCGGATTCGGGAAAGCGGGCTATAATAACATATAATGCAGCATCATACGCTCGTAAGCGAAAAAAGAGCATTCTTTCAGGAAGAAGGGCAAGCTTGATGAATCATTTCCGTGACATCACTTCATCCGTCCGTCAATGGTATGGCCATTTAATGAATAAACGCATTCCCTATGCGAAAATATATCTCAAGTCGGCCGGTATGCTTCACCGGCTTCTCGTCGAAGGACGCCGCAAGCGTGCTGCTGCCAGACGCGCAGATCGCGATCAGCCACTCGCGGCTTTGATGGATTTGGCACTCGCGCCAGGGGATATCATATATACGCCAAGTTCCGAATCCACGTATTATGCAGGCCATATGGGCATTATAGGGCTGGACGGCAAAGTCTATCATGTACACCCGTACGGACCTGTCTTCGCGGACAGCATCGACGGATATTTGACCCGTTTTTACGAGGGTGACCGATTTATCGTATTTCGTTCCCGTTTAAGCCAGGCAGGGCAGAAGGCCGCCGAATGGGTGCAAACACACTACAAGCAAGTCAAGCATTACCGGCTGCAAACCAATTTGCTGAGCATCGAGCGTAACTATTGCTCCAAATTCGTGTACCAAGCCTATCGTTTCACGTCAGGAATCGACCTGTGGAGCCGCAAATTCGCCGGCAGCTTGACGCAGGGATACATTTATCCTTTCCGGATTGAACGTTCTCCAGACCTTGACGTGCTGGGGACATTTTATAAGTGAACGTGCAAGACCGGCACGCCTTTGTCGTCAAAGGAGTGTCGGTTTTTTTTCATATGCATGAAGAGGAAAACAGGAAAAAGCATCGAAACGTCGAATAGGATATGAGATAGACTTGTACAGCATGGAAGATGTTACATAGAGAACGAAGGTTTATTTTGGATGAGATCGAGAGATTATGATGACTAGAAAGAGTGAGTGCCAGATGAGATGGTTGCGCTTTCTACGCGGTTTCAAGGATAGCCAAAACGTAGTGAAGCTATCGGACTACACCCCCAAACGTGAAAGGAGGAACCATTGTTCGATCTGCAGCAATAAGGTCAAAGCGGTCGTACATTATGCGGGTCCACAAGGAAATGTGATTGGCGTATGCGCATCCTGCAAAAATTTGGCGGATCGGCGAGGTTTTTTTCCCATTTAAATGAAAAAGGAGCGTTCAGGAAATAACATGGTTTTGATTTATGGGCGCTTTTGTAGTACATTAGCAAATGTATTCGAAGGAGGATTCTAATGTACTCAGGTAGACAAGACGATACTTTATACATCATGACCTACACCTTAAATAGCGGTATCAAGGGTACGGTTCCATTGTCCAACAAACAGATTATGGAGTGGCTTGATTGCTACAAAAACGAGAAGCGCTTCGTGACCGAAATCGGCAAGGAATTTTTTGGGTTGAACGCAGGACTTGTGGCAGACTTCAAGGTTCAGAATCATCTATCCGATTATCAGCAAACCATAATGCCCACACAGCAGCAGGATAACATGGAACGCTTGTCCAGCGCTTATAAATCCAGCGAGATTTTGATGAAGATCGATTGCAAATGCGGTACGGCTTACGTAACGGAATCTCCATATAAGCGAACCAAGTGGTATTGCACCAAATGCAAGGAAATCGTATTTTTGGATGCCAAAAAAGGAATGGTCGAAACGTCCCGAGGCGACGCCTATTATATGACCAATAAATATTTCGTGACACGTGACTAAAAAAAGAACACCTGTTGCATCGCTGCAAAGCGGTGCTTTTTTGTGTATGGATATCGCGGAAATAGCGAAAGTGGACGCCTCACCATAATAAAAAAGCCCCGTAGGGCTTCATATTAGAAGAATGTATTGTAATAGTCCGAATCAAAATTAAAGCTGCAGGAGAGACCGGATTTATGGACAATCCACTTTATGAGGAGGAACAAAGCAGTGCCGGCAACGTGGCTCATAAGCCTCCGAATCGCCAATCATGACGACCGGTCCGAGCGTAACGGGTTCGCCATTGACAATGCGCTGCGTGAAGGCAGCATCCGGGCTGCCGCATACGGCGCAGAAGGCCGACAGTTTCTCGATATCATCCGCCATGGCCAACAAACCGCCGATATAACCGAACTCCTTGCCGCGGTAATCCATGTTAAGTCCGTCCACGATGACATGTTTGCCGCAGTAGGCAAGCTCGGAGACAAGCTCCATAATGGCGCTGCTAAAAAATTGAACCTCATCAAAGGCGACGACGTCGGCGTCCTTCGTTTGGGCAATAATTTGCTCAACGATCTCGGGCGTCAATTGACGGGGAATGGAATGGGCCGGCAATCGGTAACCGATCCGGCTTACGATTTCGTCTTGCGCAAAGCGATTGTCTTCAGCGGGTTTGTAGGCCACGACCGTTTTGCGGCCGAACTGGATCCATTTCTGACAACGGCGAATAAGCTCACCGGATTTTTCGCTGAACATGGGCCCTGTAATAACGGTAATACGTCCTGTTTGCACGTTGCTGCTGCTCCTCTCACCTATCTATTAGCTACCTGCTCAAAAAAGCGACCATTACAGAGTACCACAAAAACTTGGGTCTAGGCCAGCACTATCATTACTTCTTTGTGTTACTATATGGAATGGTAAGCTGCTGGTCACGGCAGTTGATGATTCTGGAGTCCAAAGGAGATGAAGGGTACCGATGAACGATTCTTTACATGCCCTGGAGGAGAAATATGAACAACTGGTGCAGGAAGTTGATCTGGATGAACGGACGAGGGAGCTTGTCACCGATCTGTTTGCCGAAGCCCGGCGGTTGCAGGCCAGCAACCAAACGCTGCGCCGCACGATGCTGAAAGCTTCCTCGAAAGAATCGCGCATGTCGTCCAAGCTGCGGGACGCATTATACGAATAACCCGGGGATCACTCCGGGTTACTTGCCGTTTCCGAATGCAGGCAATCATTATTTTCAGGTTCGTTCCACGCGCACATATCGATTCAATAAGGATTATAACTGAGCTTGGGCAAACGTTAAAGGCTTGCGATACCCAGCCGGGTGATTCATGTGGAATGCCGCTGTTTTTCCGGGCCCGGATGAGCTGTTTTCGAACGAAAACGCGGACCTACATAGTTTCGTTTGCGATCCCTAAACAAAATCCAGCCCCCCAGAAAGCTCATGCCTGCTCCGAACAGGAGCAGCCCGCCGCCAAAGGAAAGCCAGTCAAACGCGGGGGAAACCTGATCGTTCCCATGATCGGCGTAATACAGAAACAAAGCGTCCTTCATCATCAGAAAGCCTTTCATCGCCATCAGGCCGGGGACGACCAGAACGAGAATGGCCAAGAAACGGGCAAAAACCAATTTTGTGTGGATCACCATAACCTCCCGACCGTTAGAAATGGAGCAAAATAGGTTGTGTTTACAAGATATGCCTGTTTTCATCATAGCTTGGTTTACTTAAGCTGTCTATGCATAGACGGCGCGAAATTTTGAGTTCGCTGCTTTGGGAGAGTACAATGGAACCAAGGATAGCGTAAAACGTTGACAAAGGGGAAAAGATGAGATGCCAATTCATTGCGATGTTGCCATTCTTGGGGGAGGAACCGGAGGCTACGTTGCCGCCATTCGTGCCGCCCAGTTGGGGAAAAAGGTTGTCATTATCGAGAAGGACAGGCTGGGAGGAACATGCCTTCACCGGGGATGCATCCCAAGCAAAGCGCTGCTGAGAAGCGCGGAAGTCTACGCGGAAATTCAGGAAAGCGAGACATACGGAATTGAGACGACGGGCGCAACGCTGGTGTTTCCGAAGGTGCAGGCCCGGAAGGATGCCATCGTGGAGCAGCTGCACCAGGGCGTTCAATATTTGATGAAAAAAAACAAGATTGAGGTCGTACATGCGAACGGGCGCGTCATTGGTCCGTCGATCTTCTCGCCTCAAAGCGGAGCGGTGGCCATCGAATTCGAAGATGGCGAGATGGACACGGTTGTGCCGACAAACCTGATCATCGCCACAGGCTCACGGCCGCGCGTTATTCCCGGATTGGAACCCGACGGACGATACATTATGAGCAGCGACGAGGCGCTCCGCATGGACGAGCTTCCAGCTTCGCTGATCATCGTCGGCGGTGGAGTCATCGGACTGGAGTGGGCTTCCATGCTGAACGATTTCGGCGTGCAGGTGACGGTCGTTGAAGCGGCTTCGCATGTGCTTCCGGCAGAAGACGAAGATATCGCGAAGGAAATGCAGCGTCTGCTCGGCAAACGCGGGGTTCGTTTCCTGACGAAAGCGAAGGTGCTGACGGAAACGTACAAGTCCGGTCAGGACGGCATTCAAATCGAAGTGGAGTTATCCGGCGATAAACGCGAGGCGCTGAGCGCGGACAAGATGCTTGTATCCGTTGGCCGTCAGCCCAACGTGGAGAACATCGGCCTCGAAAATACGGATGTCAAGCTTGAGCGCGGCTTCATTGCCGTGAACAAAAACCTGCAGACAGGGGAAGGGCATATCTACGCGATCGGCGACGTGATCGGTGGTTTGCAGCTGGCGCATGCAGCCAGCCATGAGGGCATCCTGGCCGCTAATCATCTCGCCGGCGAAACGGTACACGCCGTAGAATCCCATCGTATTCCGCGCTGCGTATACACTCGTCCGGAGGCGGCGAGCATCGGATTTACCGAACGCGAAGCGAAGGAACGCGGCCACAGCGTCAAAACTGGCAAGTTTCCGTTTCAAGCCATCGGCAAATCGCTGGTCCATGGCAGTCGCGATGGATTTGTAAAGGTGATCGCGGATGCGGAAACGAACGATATTTTGGGCGTACATATGATCGGCACCCATGTGACGGAACTGATTGCCGAGGCTTCGCTCGCCCAGATGCTGGATGCTACGCCATGGGAAGTCGGGCAGACGATCCATCCGCATCCAAGCTTGTCGGAAATCATGGGCGAAGCGATGCTGGCGGTGGACGGAAAAGCGATCGGCATGTAGGCTGAAGAGCCTCGAGAGAAAGGACCTTTCCTTTTTTGGGTAAAAGGGATTATAATAGGCTTAAGCCAAGTCTTAGTACCAGGTTATAAGATCGGGTTGTAAGACTGGCAGGGAGACCGCGACGAAATAAAGTACATTAAGCATTTCTTCGCGGCTCCTCAGGCTCTGAATTTAAAGGAGGTACCTCATAATGAGTTCACAAGGTACTGCAGGAGCAGTCCATCGGCACATTGAGCTGGGGCTTAGCGACGGAGAAGTGTTGGATATGTACAGAACGATGCTGCTTGCACGCAAGTTTGACGAACGATGCTTGCTGTTGCAGCGAGCCGGCAAAATCAACTTTCACGTATCAGGGATCGGTCAGGAGGCGGCGCAAGTAGGCGCAGCATTTGGCCTGGACCGCGATCACGATTATTACTTACCATATTACCGGGATTACGGCTTCGTATTGGCCGTAGGCATGACTCCGCGCGAACTGATGCTGTCCGCGTTTGCCAAAGCGGAAGATCCGAACAGCGGCGGACGGCAGATGCCGGGCCATTTCGGCCACAAAAAGCTGCGCATCGTAACGGGCTCCAGCCCGGTAACGACGCAGGTTCCCCATGCGGTGGGCATCGCCCTTGCCGCCAAGATGCAAAAAAAAGAGTTCGTTTCTTTCGTGACGTTCGGGGAAGGCTCCAGCAATCAGGGAGATTTTCATGAAGGCGCGAACTTTGCGGGCGTGCACAAGCTGCCTGTCATTATCATGTGCGAGAACAACCAGTACGCCATCTCGGTGCCTGTGCACAAACAGCTGAGCGGCAAAGTATCCGATCGTGCGCTTGGTTATGGATTCCCGGGGCTGCGTGTGGACGGAAACGATGCGCTTGAGGTATACGCGGCGGTGAAGGAAGCGCGCAAACGTGCCATTGCCGGCGAAGGTCCGACTCTGATCGAAGCGATGATGTACCGTCTGTCGCCGCACTCTACCTCGGATAATGACCTTGCATACCGCACCAAGGAAGAAGTGGAAGAGAACTGGAAAAAGGACGGAGTCCTTCGCATGAGAAATTATTTGTTCGAATGCGGCATTTGGGATGAAGCCCAGGATGCGGATTTGGCATCCCAGCTCGCGCTGGAATTGAAAGAGGCGACCGAATACGCGGACAACGCGCCATATCCGAAGCCTGAAGATACGCTGACGCATGTATATGCAGAAAGCAACGAAGGGGGACGGTAATCATGGCGATGATGGAATACATTGATGCGATCCGTCTGGCAATGAAGGAAGAAATGGAACGCGACGAGAACGTGTTTGTGCTTGGCGAGGACGTTGGCGTCAAAGGCGGGGTATTTACCACGACCAAAGGATTGCAGGACCAGTTCGGCGAAATGCGCGTCATGGACACGCCTCTCTCCGAATCGGCGATTGCAGGCGTAGCGATCGGGGCTGCCATGTACGGCATGAAGCCGATTGCGGAAATGCAATATTCGGACTTCATGCTTCCGGCAACCAACCAGATCATCAGCGAAGCGGCCAAAATCCGATACCGTTCCAACAACGATTGGAGCTGTCCGGTCGTGATCCGTGCGCCGATCGGCGGCGGTATCTTTGGCGGCCTTTACCACTCCCAATGTCCGGAATCGATCTTTTTTGGCACACCGGGCTTGAAAATCGTTGCCCCGTACTCGGCATACGACGCCAAGGGCCTGCTGAAGGCGGCTGTACGCGATCCGGATCCCGTCCTGTTTTTCGAGAACAAAAAATGTTACAAGCTGATCAAGGAAGATGTGCCTGACGACGATTACATCGTGCCGATCGGCAAAGCGAACGTACTGCGCGAAGGCGCCGACATTACCGTCATCGGGTACAGCCAGCCGCTGCATTTCGTGATGCAGGCTGCCGAAGAGCTTGAGCGTGAAGAGGGCATTACCGCGCACGTTCTCGACCTGCGCACGCTGCAGCCCCTCGACCGCGATGCGATCATTGCTTCCGCTCGTTTGACGGGCAAAGTGCTCATCGTGCATGAAGACAACAAAACCGGTGGGGTGGGAGCAGAGGTTGCGGCCATCATCAGCGAGGAATGCTTGTTCGATCTGGATGCGCCGATTCAACGTCTTTGCGGTCCGGACGTGCCGGCGATGCCGATCAGCCCGACGCTGGAAAAGTTCTACATGCTGAGCAAAGACAAGGCTAAGGAAGCGATGCGTGCATTGGCACAGTATTGATTGCTTTGCCTATATGTTCGGGGACGGTTACAAGAGAGAAAGGATTGATATACATTCAATCCCGATGTTGCCCCGTTACGGCGTGCGTAACGTGATGGCAACGGCTTAGATACAAGCAAAGTTAGGAGTGATATCGAAATGGCTGAACGCATGAAATGGATCGAGGTCATTATGCCGCAGCTGGCGGAATCGCTGGTATCGGCGACGATTGCAAAATGGTTGAAAAAACCGGGCGATGCGGTCGAGCAGTACGAGCCGATCTGTGAAGTGATTACCGATAAAGTGAATGCCGAGATTCCGTCCACCGTGGATGGAATCATGGGCGATCATCTCGCTGAGGAAGGCGCTACGATTGCCGTTGGCGAAGCGATCTGCCATATGCAGGTCGCTGTTTCCGGGGAAGAGGCAGCGGAGCAAATTACCGAGAACCGCCAGCCGTCTTCTGCTGCGGCGGGATCGGCATCGCAAACGGGAACGGACGCCCGAACTGTCGTTAATACCGGCGTACCTGCTCATGATCCCGACCAGCCGATGCGCGGACGTTACTCGCCGGCAGTTCAAACATTGGCTGCAGAACATGGCGTGAATCTGCAGCATATTCACGGAACAGGCATGGGGGGGCGCATTACGCGCAAAGATGTTCTGTCCTACATCGCGCAGGGCGGAGCTGCATCTTCGCCCCCCGTTCAGCAGGTCGCCGCTCCTGAAGCAGCGGCGCATGCGACGGAGTCGGCAGCATCTCCGTTCAGCGGCATCAACCGCGGGCCGGTGGAGCCTTCCGCTGCCTCAACGCGCGAAGGAATTCCGGTGGCTGACGCGGGTGTGCCCGTCAGACATTCAGGCATTCATTTGACCGAAAGCCCGAAAATCCCGCAAATCGAGGTGGAAGGCGGCGGACAAGGACGTTCCGAGTACTTTATCGACGTGACGCCTGTCCGCAACGCCATTGCCCGCAATATGCGTCAAAGCGTATCCGAAATTCCGCATGCATGGACGATGATCGAGGTCGACGTAACCAATCTGGTCTTGCTGCGCAACAAGCTGAAGGATGAATTCAAGCGCAAGGAAGGCATTAACCTGACGTATCTGTCCTTCATGATGAAAGGCGTCGTCAACGCGATCAAGGACTATCCGATCATGAACTCGGTGTGGGCCGTGGACAAAATCATCGTGAAACGGGACATTAACCTGTCCATGGCGGTAGGTACGGAGGATTCGGTGCTGACACCTGTCATTAAACATGCCGATCAGCGGAATATTGCGGGACTGGCCCGGGAAATCGATGATTTGGCGCGCAAAACCCGTGAAGGCAAACTGAAGCTGGACGATATGCAGGGAGGAACGTTCACGGTCAACAACACCGGCTCGTTCGGTTCGATCCTTTCCCAGCCGATCATCAATTATCCGCAGGCAGCCATTCTGACATTTGAATCCATCGTCAAGAAACCTGTGGTGATCAACGATATGATCGCGGTTCGTTCGATGGCCAACCTGTGCCTCTCGTTGGATCATCGGATTTTGGACGGCGTCATCTGCGGAAGATTCCTGCAGCGCGTCAAGGAGAATCTGGAAGGTTATAACATGGAAACGACAGTGTATTAACAGAATAGAAGGGTTATGGGAAAGTGTATGTGCCGGAGGCCGTGCACTTTTCCCGTTGTTTGTCGTTTGGTTGATCCGTCAGCACATCAACAATGAAGCAGAAGGGTGAGGAGATATCATGCATAAGCCGCTGGATGTTGCATACATACCGATGCTTGAATATGAAGAAGCCTGGAACACTCAAAAATCAATTGTACAGCAGTTGGATGAGGGAGAAGGGAACGAGCGGTTGCTGCTGCTTCAGCATCCACCGACGTATACGATCGGTTCGCAAAATCATCCCGAGCACCTGCTTCTCAGTCAAGAGCAGCTTCGGGAGCAGGGCATTTCATTGTTTCAGATTGATCGTGGCGGAGATATCACCTATCATGGGCCCGGACAGCTTGTGGGTTATCCGCTGATTGTTCTCGGCCGCGACGAGGACCTTGACCTGCACGGGTATTTGCGTAAGCTTGAACAGGTCATTATCGATTATCTGGCCGATCAGGGGGTCGAGGCCGGACGCAAGGAAGGCTACACGGGTGTATGGATCGGGGATTTGAAAATTGCCGCCATCGGCGTCAAATTCAATCGCTGCAAGCGTCGGCGCGGCTTCGTGACGAGTCACGGGTTTGCTTTCAACATCGCATCGGGGATCCAGCATGAAGGTTTCCAGGGAATTGTTCCTTGCGGCATCCAGCAATACGGAGTGACGTCGTTGGAAGATATTACGGGCAAAGCCTTTTCCGTGGAGTTGGTTGCCAAGGAGATCGTCTCCTATTTCAGCCGGCATTTTTCTTATGACATCCGTTGGGTAGACGAAAAAGAAGCCCTTCACCGCTAATGATTCAAAATGGTGCAAGGGCTAGGGGATTATCCGTAAAACAACGGTTCGAGCGCGATAAACAAAGTGGACCCCACCATCGCGATCAACATGATGTAAATGAAGATGCGAAACCATTTTTTATTTTGCATGATGCGAGGACTCCTTTCATCAAATAGTTATGCCGGACCCGTAAGAAAACGCCCACAATATATGTATTGTACCCTATCATTAAAGGAGAGAAAAGCCTTATGATCAAGCAACAGCGGATTGTCGAGCAGTTCATGGAACTGGTGCAAATCGATAGCGAAACGAAACACGAGCAAAATATCTCAACCGTCCTGAAAGAGCAGTTCGCCCGTTTGGGACTTCGCGTTTATGAAGACGATACGACGGCCAAAACCGGTCATGGAGCGGGAAATTTGGTCGTCACTTGGGAAGCTGAGGGAGCATCGGATGCTCCTGCAATTTTCTTTACATGCCATATGGACACGGTGACGCCGGGTAAGGGCATTACGCCTATACTGGGTGAGGATGGCTGGATTCGCAGCGATGGAACGACGATCCTGGGCGCGGACGACAAAGCGGGCATTGCCGCCCTGTTCGAAGCGATCCGCGTCATTCAGGAGAACAACCTTCCACACGGCAAAATCCAGTTTGTCATCACGGTCGGAGAAGAATCCGGCCTGGTTGGGGCGCGCGCAATGAACCCGCAAGATATCGATGCCGAGTTCGGTTATGCGCTCGATTCGAACGGCGCTGTAGGCACAATCTGCGTTGCTGCACCGGCCCGGGCCGAGATTCAGATGAATATTTACGGCAAATCCGCACACGCCGGGGTGAACCCCGAAGATGGCATCAGTGCCATTCAAGTGGCAGCCAAAGCGATTGCGGCGATGAAGCTTGGCCGGATCGACGATGAAACAACGGCGAACATCGGCAAATTCCAGGGCGGTTCGGCGCTGAACGTCGTCTGCGATTTCGTGCAGATCGAGGCGGAAGCACGCAGCATCGTTCAGGAGAAAGTAGAGCAGCAAGTTGCAAAGATGCGGGAAGCGCTCGAAACAACCTGCGACAAATTTGGTGCCAGAGCCGAATTCCACAGCGAAATATTGTATCCTGCATTTGGATTCCAGGATGATCATGAGGTGGTGCAGCTTGCACAGCGAGCCATTCGCGGCCTTGGGCTGGAGACGTCGACGTTTATGTCCGGCGGCGGCAGCGATGCCAACATCTTCAACGGCTTTAACATTCCGACGGTGAACTTGGCCGTAGGTTACGAAGAAATTCATACAACCAATGAGCGCATTCGGGCCGAGGATCTCGCCAAGCTGGCGGAAGTCGTCGTGGCCATCGTGCAGGAAACGGCTGCCGTCCGGAAATGATTGCAGCAGCCTCCGGTTAAGCAATAGCGTGGATTCGGCATTATGCATGGCATGCCACCGTCAACCGGAAGCGGCTTGGCTGAAACCAGGTGCGCTCCACAAGTTGAATAAAGTCCGAATCCGGCGCAAGCCGATTCGGACTTTTTGCAAAAACGCAAACAAGCGATTGAACATGCAGAAGGGTTGGATTGAATCGGCCGCCATGCTGAAATACTGAAATAAAGGGGCGTTATTTCCGCCCTGCGATCAGGTCTGCAACACGGGCATCCGGTCCCCATTCGTTAAGCCACTGTTTAAGGATCAGTTTTACTTGCCGGGCCTGTCCTACCAAATGCACGGATTGTTTGGTGTAATAACTGTTCATCGGTTGTCCCCCTGATTGGTTATCTTTATGACCGGGTGTGGTATAAAATCACCATATGCCAAAACAGGAAGGTTTATACCGCACGAACACGTTGAAATTCAAACTCGTAGAACGGAGCTGAACTAAGTCATGAACAACGCAAACACGTCGCAAGCGAATATTTCCGCCAAATCGTCCAACCCGAAGCTGGATGAAAAAACGATCTCCACGGAGCAGATGTTCGAGGGGAGAGTGATCTCCCTCCAAATCGACACGGTGGAACTGCCTAACGGTCAGAGGGCGACCCGGGAAGTCGTTCGCCATCCCGGAGCCGTCGCTGTTCTCGCCTTGAGGGGCGATAAAATGCTGGTCGTCGACCAGTACCGGCAAGCACTGGGCCGGACGGAAGTGGAAATTCCCGCTGGAAAGCTGGATCCGGGCGAAGCGCCGGAAGTGGCAGCGGCACGCGAACTGCGCGAAGAAACCGGATATGCGGCCAAATCGCTGCGCCATCTGCGTTCCTTCTACACTTCCCCCGGTTTTGCGGACGAAATCATCCATCTTTATCTGGCCGAGGACCTGGAAGTAGGCGAGATGGAGCCGGACGAAGACGAATTTCTGGAAGTGTCCGAAATCACGTTGGATGAGGCTTATGCGTTAATGGACCAAAACCGGATCAGCGACGCCAAAACGATGCTGGCCGTGTATGCATGGGATCTGTACCGGGCCACGGGGCGGTTCTGACCATGGGGAATTCCATGGCATCTGCAAACGATTGGCAGCCTACCTACGCGGACCTTCACATCCATATCGGCCGGACTTCCCGAGGGGAAGCGGTCAAAATCAGCGGCAGCAGGGACCTGACGTTTGAAAATATTGCCCGCGAAGCTTCCGGACGCAAAGGGATCCGGCTGCTCGGGGTCATCGACTGCCACGCCCCCGTCGTGCAGCTGGACATCGAACAGCTGCTGGAGAAAGGCACCATGACCGAACTGGCGGGGGGAGGCATTGGGTACAGGGATACGACGATTTTGCTGGGGACGGAACTGGAGCTGCGGGAACCGGACAGGCGCGAGTTCCATATGTTGGCTTATTTCCGGGACCTGGCCACGATGAAGTCGTTCACGGCGTGGATTGCTCGTCACATGAAAAACGTCAACCTTAGCTCACAGCGGATCTATGTTCCCGCGCGGGAGATGCAGGCCGAGATCAGAGCCCGGGGCGGGTTGATCGTGCCGGCACACGTCTTCACTCCGCATAAAGGCATCTATGGCAGCACGGCCGCGCGAATGGCCGAGGTGCTCGATACCGATATGATCGACGCCGTCGAGCTCGGGCTCAGTTCCGATTCGTCCATGGCCAGCCATATTACGGAGCTGGACCCTATTCCTTTTTTGACCAACTCGGATGCACACTCCCTTGGCAAAATCGGCCGTGAGTACAATGAATTGCTCATTGCCTCGCCTTCGTTCGACGAATTTCGGTTGGCCCTGAAGGGTATGGAAGGCCGGAAAATCCGGGCGAATTATGGACTGAACCCGCGGCTTGGGAAATATCACCGCACCTATTGTGCGGCCTGCGGCAGCATCATGGACGAACAGGAGCTCTCTGCAGAACGCTGTCCTTATTGCGGCAGTCTCAAGCTGGTCCAAGGCGTGCTGGATCGGATACTGTCCATCGCGGATCGGAATGTTCCTGAAGTTCCGGCCTACAGGCCCCCTTACTGCTACCAAGTGCCGTTGGAGTTCATTCCCGGCTTGGGGAAGGCCAAGTTGAAGCAGTTGCTGGAACGCTTTGGTACGGAGATGAATGTATTGCACCGCACAAGCGAGGAGGAACTGGCGCAAGTGGTAGGATCTCATTTGGCCGGCATGATCGTGGCAGCGCGGGAAGGTCGCCTGGAATTGGATTCAGGAGGCGGCGGCACGTACGGCAAAGTGAGCGTGCAAGGAAAAGAGCCTGGCATGTCCAAAGATCGTTAATCGGGAAAAGGACAAGAAGTCATACGAAGGGCGTCTCTATCATACGTATGGTTACATGGAAAATTGGAACGGAACATCCGCTCCCAAACATCGATGAACGTTGTTCATGTAACCGGAAAGGAGACCCTTGCTCGTATGCGTTCTTCTCACTTCACTTTCAAAGGCCAAACTTCGCTCTATGTATTCGTGGCCGTCCTGTTTCTGGTTGGTGTCATTTTCGGTGCCCTGATGGTCAATGCACTGTCGCTGGAGCAGCGTCAGGATCTCGAAGGGTATTTGGGCAATTTTTTCGTTACGGTTCACCATGGCACATCCGGAGGGGAGACCGGAGCTTATTGGGACATTGCGATGCTGCATCTGAAGTGGATCGGATTGATCTGGATTTTGGGCCTGTCCGTCATCGGATTACCCGGCATATTGGTTCTCGATTTTATGAAGGGCGTGCTGATCGGATTCACGGTGGGATACCTGGTGGGGCAGTATTCATGGAAAGGCTTGCTGTTCGCGCTTGTATCCGTTGCTCCCCACAATTTGTTCGTCATCCCCATCTTGCTTGTATGCAGCGTTGCGGCAATGACCTTTTCAATCTACATCATTCGCAACCGGCTGCTCGCGCAGCGAGCTCCTGCAGGGCAGCGGCCGTTTGCCTCTTATCTTCTCTTGACGTTGGTTATGGCCGGGCTTTTGCTGGGCGTGGCTTCCTTCGAAACCTGGGTTACCCCGGCAATGATGCGCTGGGTCACGCCGATGCTGCTGCCCGTCTAGCTTGATAGCAATGTGTAAATTGTTGACTTTGATTACGCACTCCCCCTATAATGAAAGAAGTGGGTTAAGTTGCAGTGTGCAGTGATTTCCTAGGGGGAGGGAGAAAATGGAAGCACGGATCGATAAAATCAAGCAGCAACTACAGTCCCAAGGATATAAATTAACGCCCCAGCGGGAAGCCACCGTCAGAGTACTTCTTGAGAATGAAGAAGATCATCTGAGCGCGGAAGACGTATTCATGCTTGTTAAAGAAAAAGCTCCCGAAATCGGTCTGGCAACCGTGTACCGTACCCTCGAACTGCTGAGTGAGCTGCATGTTGTAGAGAAAATCAACTTCGGCGACGGTGTAGCGCGTTATGATCTGCGCGGAGATACGTCCAAGCATCATCACCATCACTTGATCTGCGTTCAATGCGGAAGTGTGGATGAAATTCGTGAAGACTGGCTCGGACCGCTTGAAGAGCGCCTGGAGCAGGAATTCAATTTTTCCGTCGTGGACCACCGTCTGGATTTCCACGGGATTTGTTATCGTTGCAAAGCTAAAAATGACCAGAAGCCCAAAGATGAAGAATAACATAGCGTGTCTTCAAGCTCTCACCGGAGGTTTTGACGGGGGAGCTTTTTTGGTCACGCAGGGTATGGAAGGTTTGCGCTTTCATATCATATCTCGGCAAATCCCGGCATAGGCTGATTCTGAACGCTTTCCTGAGCAAGACAAGCAGGTGCTGGAGCATCTCGCCCTGAATACAGGAAAGGAAGGGAACGAATCGGGAGGGGGATTGCCCATGGTTATTTCGATGCGGAAAGGGCTTCGTTTTTTTCGGTTTATTCTGATTTTTGCAGCATTGGTCTATCTGTTCTATCATGTTCTGGATTTGTTCAATGGCTGGATTTCGCCTGTGGACCAATACCAGGCGCCTGTGGGAAACGCGGTCAAAGTATTTCAGGAAACGGCTTGGCCAGGCACTGGCGAAGAGCGTCCCGCGTTTGCCGAACGCCTGCGTTTGTTCTATTGGTATGGGGAATAGCCGACTTGAACACCTGGGATGCAATTACGGATGCAGGCTGCCCTTCGGGCAGTCTGTCAGATGAGGAGCGTTGTGCATGAAGCAGACGATACACGCCTATGCTTTATACCTTGAAGAAGACAAGGGAATGTCGAGCAGCACATTGGAATCGTATCTTCGGGACGTGGACAAGTTTATCGAATTTGCGGACAAAGAATACGGGATTCGGGAGGCGGATCAAATACGCCGCACCCATGTGGTTCTGTTTATAGGCAAGCTGAAGCAGGCGGGCAGAGCCAATGCAACCATTGCCCGCAGTATCGTTTCCCTGCGCTCCTATTTTCATTTTTTGATGCGGCGCGGAGCGTTGATGCAGGACCCGACATTCGATGTGGAGGCTCCAAAGGCCGACAAGACACCGCCGCAGGTGCTCAGCGTGGGGGAGATTGAGCTGCTGCTTGCCGCGCCCGATACGGCTTCGGCTCAGGGCGTTCGCGACAGGGCCATGCTGGAGCTTCTGTATGCGACGGGCATTCGCGTCTCCGAGCTGATTGCGCTTGATGTGCGGGACATACATACGGATATGCGCTTTATTCGTTGCGGGGGTGCAGGTAAAGAACGCATTTTGCCCATTGGAGCTCCTGCAGCCCATTGGGTCAATACGTACATCCGTGATTTTCGCGGCGAGCTGCTCAAAACGGATGCGGACGAGCAGGCACTGTTCGTGAATGTCTCGGGACGGCGTTTGACACGCCAAGGTTTCTGGAAATTACTTAAAAAGGCTGCGCTCGACGCCGGCATTTCGGGGGAGATCACGCCTCATACGCTGCGCCATTCCTTCGCCGCCCACCTGATTGCGAACGGAGCGGATACCCGGGCAGTTCAGGATATGCTTGGACATGTGGAGCAATCCAACAATCCGTACGGCAACCACGGGCGGCGAACGATGAAGGAGATTTATGAAAATCATCATCCGAGGGCGAAGTAAGCGAAGGGAGCGCACATCGTCCATGAGCCGGTGACTGGGTAGATCGGAGTTGCATCGGTTAGTGCAGCGGCGTTTTTCTTGGGACGAGTTCAGGAGGATATACATGCATATCCATTCGTTGATGGCGAATACTTGGGTGCATGACAAAACAGCACGATATTAGGAGGAGCATTTTAATGACAGCATTGAATCAACAAATGATTACGGAAGCGGCCGCTTATATCCAAAGCAAAAGCGAGATCAAACCAGAGGTGGGCCTGATTCTCGGATCGGGCCTGGGAATCCTGGCAGACCTGATCGAAGATGGCGTGAGCATTGCTTATCAGGACATTCCGCATTTTCCGGTGTCGACGGTTGAAGGACATGAAGGCGAGCTCTTGCTCGGCACGATCAAAGGCCGTGCAGTCGTCATGATGAAGGGGCGTTTCCACATGTATGAGGGCTACGGTCCCGAGCTGACCGCGTTCCCGGTACGCGTCATGAAGCAGCTGGGCGTTGCTTCGCTGCTCGTGACGAATGCAGCCGGCGGTGTAAATACGTCGTATCAGCCGGGAGACTTGATGCTCATTTCGGATCATCTTAACCTGACGGCCAAAAATCCGTTGATCGGGCCGAATGATCCGGCATTGGGCGTGCGCTTCCCGGATCTGTCGGAAGCGTACAGCCGCCGTTTGCGCGCTTTGGCGAAGGAGACGGCGGCTTCGCAAGGCTTCGACGTGCGCGAAGGCGTTTACGCAGGCCTGCTTGGCCCGAACTACGAGACGCCGGCGGAGATCCGTATGCTCCGTACGTTGGGTGCGGATGCCGTAGGCATGTCCACCGTATCTGAAGTGATCGTGGCCCGTCATGCCGGCATTGAAGTGCTGGGCATTTCCTGCATCAGCAATATGGCTGCAGGCATTTTGGACCAGCCTTTGTCTCATGACGAAGTCATGGAAACGACGGAACGTGTTCGCGAATCGTTCCTGAGCCTGGTGCTTGCGGTCATCCCGCAAATGTAATATACACAGGCCCTGGCTTGATAAAGAAGCGCAGCCTTTCCAAAAAACAAGCAAACAGCCTCCCCAAGCAAACGGTGCTTCGGGATAGGCTGTTTTTTTGTTGAGTTCAGCTCTGGAAAAAGTTTGGAAAAACATGATTTGCATGGAATAATTTGCTGTAAACGCGCCGACAATGATTAGCAGTACTTGCATGGAACATGCAGTAAGAGACTGGGGCGAAAAAAGTACCTCTTATTTCGTCGCAGCTTCTAAGCCTAGTCATTCAAGGAGGTTATTCACTGTGAAGAAACGAATTATGGCATCGTTCATGACGATTTGTATGCTGCTATCCGCTATGACCTCTTCGGTGTTCGCCGAAGAAACGCGCAAACCGGCAGAAGGGGCAGACCTGGCCCCGTCGGCGCGTTCGGCGATTCTGATGGATGCGGATACCGGAACGATCATCTATGAAAAAAACAGCCATGACCAACTGCCGCCGGCCAGCATTACCAAAATCATGACGATGCTGCTGACGATCGAGGCCGTCGATGCAGGCAAGCTGAAGCTGACCGACAAGGTCAGAACAAGTGAATATGCCGCTTCCATGGGCGGGTCCCAGATCTTTCTGGAGCCTGGCGAAGAGATGACCGTGGATGACATGCTGAAAGGGATTGCGATGGCCTCCGGCAATGACGCTTCGGTCGCGATCGCCGAGAAGATCGGCGGTTCGGAACAAGCTTTTGTGCAGATGATGAACGATCGGGCTCAAGAGCTTGGCATGAAGGATACCCGGTTTGTCAATCCAAATGGACTGCCTGTCAAAGGTCACCATTCGTCCGCTTACGATATTGCGCTGATGAGCCGGGAGCTGCTTAAGCATCCTTCCATTACCAAATACACCGGAGCATATCAGGATTACTTGCGCAAGGATACGGCGAAGCCCTTTTGGCTCGTCAATACCAACAAGCTGGTTCGGTTTTACTCCGGAGCTGACGGATTGAAAACGGGATATACGTCCGAAGCGAAGTTCTGCCTTTCAGCCACTGCCTCGAAGGACGGATTGCGCACGATCGCGGTCGTGCTTGGCGAGCCGAACACCAAAACGCGCAATAGCGAAGTGTCTGCCATGTTCGATTATGCGTTCAGCCAATATACGATGAAACCTCTATACAAAAGCGGAGAGATGCTCGGTCAGCTGAACATCGAAAAGGGCGAAGTGGCGCAGTTGCCGCTGAAGGCCACGCAAAATTACAGCGTGCTGATGCGCAAAGGCGGCAAATCCGAGGAAATTCGGCATGAGCTTCAGCTCCAGCCAAGCATAAAAGCGCCAGTCAAGGCCGGGCAAAGCGTTGGAAAGCTGGTTGTTTATCAAGGCAGTGAGGTCATTAAGGAATTTGACATCAAGGCACCGCAGGACGTGAACAAAGCGGGCTGGTGGAAGCTGTTCAAACGAACGACGAGCAATTTGTTCGATTGAGTATGTGGCGGCAGCCTTTGAGAGCATGACTGCTGCTTTTCCTGGATGAACTGGAACATTTTTTGTAGTTAAATAGGGGTTTTCTTCTAGTTTTGTCGTGGGGAAGGAAAAGCCTTCGAGGGCGTAGAAATCCTTGTTCATGACAGGGAGGAGAGTGAGCTAACGTGAACATGCATGTGGATATGGAGCATCACCGTGGGGTTCTGATCGTACGCTTATCGGGGGAATTGGATCACCATACCGCTGATCTGGTCCGGATGCAAATGGATGAGGCCATCCAGCGCAGACAATGCGAGCATCTGATTCTCAGTCTGAAGGACCTGCAGTTTATGGACAGTTCGGGTCTGGGCGTCATTTTGGGCAGATACAAGCTCATTAAAAATAAAGGCGGCAAAATGGTGGTATGCGACGTGAACCCGCCGGTGTACCGTTTGCTGGAAATGTCGGGATTGTTCAAGATTATGCCGATTTACGAAAATGAGGGAACTGCCCTCTCGGGTCTGGAGGTCGTCTCATGAGTGAAGGAAACGGTACAAATTTCATGAATTTGCAGTTCGCGGCCAAATCGGAGAACGAATCGTTTGCGCGTGTGACCGTTGCGGCTTTTATCTCCCGGCTTGATCCTACGATGGACGAGCTTAGCGACCTGAAGACGGTCATCTCGGAAGCTGTAACCAACAGCATCATTCACGGCTACAACAACAATCCCGAAGGCGTCGTTACCATTCAGGCGCAGATTCGCGATGACATGGTCACGATCATCGTCGAGGACCGGGGCCAAGGGATCGAGGATCTCGAACTGGCCAAACAACCGCTGTACACGTCCAAGCCGGAACTTGAGCGATCGGGCATGGGCTTCACGATTATGGAAAACTTCATGGATGAATTCGAAGTCAGCAGCGAGCCCGGCAGGGGCACCTCCATCAGGATGATGAAAAGGATTGAATCCAAGAAAGCATTGTTTAATTAGGAGCTGGTCTTATGGATGCTGAAGTGAAATCATCTTCACAGGCCTACTTGGATGATGCCGAGGTCAAACGGCTGATTGCGCTCAGTCAGTCGGGTGACCATGTCGCCCGGGATACGCTGGTGAACAGCAATATCCGGCTTGTCTGGTCCGTTGTACAGCGGTTCATGAACAGGGGGTACGAACCGGAAGACCTGTTCCAAATCGGCTGTATTGGCCTGCTTAAATCGGTGGACAAATTCGATCTGAGCTATGACGTCAAGTTTTCTACGTATGCCGTGCCGATGATCATCGGGGAAATTCAGCGATTCCTGCGCGATGACGGCACCCTCAAGGTCAGCCGTTCCTTGAAGGAGATGGCCAACAAAGTCCGCAAGAAACGCGACGAGCTCTCCAAACACCTCGATCGGCTGCCCACGATTAAGGAAGTGGCCGAACAATTGGGCGTGACGCCGGAGGAAGTGGTATTCGCGCAGGAAGCGAACAAGCCGCCAACCTCGATTCATGAGACGGTGTTCGAAAACGATGGCGATCCGATCACATTGATGGATCAGATCGCCGACGAATCGCAGGAACGCTGGTTCGACAAGCTGGCGCTCAGCGAGGCGATCGGCGGGCTGAGCGAGCGGGAGCGGTTGATTGTTTACCTGAGGTATTATCGCGATCAGACGCAATCTGAAGTGGCGAGCAGGCTGGGGATTTCCCAGGTTCAGGTATCGCGGCTGGAGAAAAAAATTCTGCAATCGATTCGCGACCAGATCGCGCAATGAATCGTCAATAAACGACAACTAACAACCTTCTAACGCATATAACATGCGTGGAAGGTTGTTAGTTTTTATGTGAATAAGCGATCAAAGCAACGTTACCACAACCACATTCACGCAAAATGAAGACGGTCATTGGAAAGTTTCATGGATCGATTGAACGACAATGGCAGGTTGGCCCGGTTTGCCGGTCCGGCCTTTTTTCATGCATAAAAGGAGAATATTCTCTTTTCGTAATAAATTTGCACGATTTTCAAATACTAAGCGAAATTACGCAGTAAAGGAGTGTTTCGGATGTCTCTGGCACCCACTCCAACGGTCTACATTCGTCTGCGCAGCCGCATTCGCATTCCGAGAGGCAAAGGGGTCACGCTTGGCGATATCGCCCATTTGCTTACTTCACCGGAACAGGAGGAGGCGAGATTGCATGAGCTCGAGCTGCTGCATCCCGGACCGATGGACGGCAATCTGATCCTGATCGACGTCTTGCAGGTCATTCCGGCAATTCGGCGGGTTCTGCCGCAAGCCAACGTCGAGCTCATCGGTTCGGGTCACACCCTGGTGGAAGTGATCGAAGGGAACGGCAAACCTTCCAAATCATTGTTCGTTTTGGTTTGGATCCTGCTTTTTTTTGGTTCGGCCCTGACCATCATGAATTTTCATGCGGATGTGAACATGCAGGAGGTCCAGATCCGGATTGTGGAAATGCTCACGGGCACCCGGGACGAGCATCCGTATCTGTTTCAGATCGCCTATTCCCTCGGCATCGGTTTTGGCATGACCGTCTTCTTCAACCATTTATTCAAGAAAAAGTGGAATGAGGAACCTACCCCGCTGGAAGTCGAGATGTTCTTATATCAGCAAAACGTCGACCAATATGTCGTGATCGAGGAAAGCGAACGTTTGTTGGAACGGGATAACAGGGAGATGAGCACCGATGAGCGTCCTTAATGGTGCTATCAGCATCGTGCTCGGGGTTGCTGGAGGAATCGCCGTCGGCAGCGGGATTATCGCGCTCATTCTGGTCCTCGACATGATTCCGAGGCTTGCTCAGCTGACGAGAACTTATGATAAAAGCCACTGGTACGAAGGCGCCTTGATTGGAGGATGCCTGCTTGGCACGGTCGCGGATTTCTGGCATTGGAAAGTAAACGGAGCGATGCTGCTCAGCCCGATTGCCGGCTTGTTCTGCGGCGTATTCATCGGCCTGTTGGCCGCGGCTCTGACCGAGGTGCTTAACGTGCTTCCGGTGCTGGCCAAGCGGCTTGGCATGAAGCCTTATTTGTTCGGTTTGCTTCTGGCGATGATTTTGGGCAAGATGACGGGGTCTATGTTTGACTTTTTTATATATCAGCGTTAGATCACGATGCGGAGGAGGAAGGACAGAATGGAAACAAGATCCGATCATACCGGACAGGAAACGGTCGAAGGCCTGCCGGGGGACATGGCGGGCAAATCGCCTTACGAAATCCGGAAGGAGGAAGAAGAAAAGGCATACCTCGAAAAAAAACAGGATGAAATGTCCGACAGCGTCGAGGAATCGGTGCATTATTGGCAAAACAACGACGATATTTCCCCGCGTATGAACGACAACAAATATACGCTCAAACAAATCATGGGTCTCGGCGAGTCGTTCGACGTGAACCTTCGGGAGATGGTGATGGGCGGCAAACAGATCGGGCTGCTGATGCTGACCGGGTTCGCCAAGGATGAAATTCTGCTTGAGGTGTTGAAAAGATTGACGTATCTGTCGCCGGACCAAGTGTCCGGGCATGCACTCAAATCGTATTTCGATTGTTACGTTCCGCACATTCAAGTCGAGCGGGTCGAGAAAATGAGCCAGGTCATCAGCAAGGTCCTCATGGGCATGAGCGCCATGTTTGTCGAAGGAGACCGCTCCGCCCTTGTAATGGATACGCGGAATTATCCCGTAAGGTCTCCGGAAGAGCCTTCACTGGAAAGGGTGGTGCGCGGCTCGCGCGACGGTTTCACCGAAACGCTGTTAACCAACGTAACCTTGGTGAGGCGCAGAATTCGCGACCCCGGATTGAAATTCGAGCTCATGCAGGTGGGCCGCAGGACGCAGACCGACGTCTGCGTCGTGTATATCGACGATATTGTGGACAAAGTACAGGTCGATTCCGTCCGTGAAAAGATCAAGCGGCTTGACATCGAAGGCATTCCCGCAGCCGACAAGCAGTTGGAGGAGGCGATCATCAACAAAGGCTGGAACCCTTTTCCGCTGGTTCGTTACTCCGAGCGTCCAGATGTGACGGCCTCTCATCTGCTCGAAGGCAGGGTGGTCGTCTTTGTTGATACGTCGCCCAGCGTGATGATTTTGCCGACGACCTTTTTCGACCTTTGCGAACATGCGGAGGAGAACAGGCAAACGGCCTTTATGGGCACGTACTTGAGATGGGTGCGCTTTGCGGGTATTCTGATTTCCTTGTTCCTGCTGCCGCTGTGGTTGCTGATGGTCATCGAACCGTCCCTCAAGCCACCTGGCCTGGAATTCATCGGCCCGCAGCAGAACGCCAAGCTGCCGCTCATTCTTCAGTTCCTGCTGATCGAGCTGGGGGTCGACTTACTGAGGATGGCCGCAGTGCATACGCCGACACCGCTAGCGTCGGCGATGGGCTTAATCGCAGCCATTCTCATTGGAGACATTGCCGTAAAAACCGGTTATTTCGTCAATGAGGTCGTCCTGTACATGGCCATCGCGGCAATCGGCATGTTTGCGACGCCGAGTTATGAGCTCGGGCTAGCCAACAGGTTGGTCAGGCTGGTTTTGCTGGCGGCCGTCGCCATCTTCAAGGTGCCGGGCCTAGTAGTTGGAACAACGCTGCTTATTCTTGCGCTGACGCTTCGTCGTTCCTACAATTCCTCTTATCTGTGGCCGTTTATACCGTTTAATGCAAAGGCCTTCGGCAACTTTTTATTCCGCTTGCCACTTCTGGAAAGCAAGAAACGACCATCTTTCAATAAGGCGCGGGACAACACCAAAATGTCCCAGGACCCGGATGGTGAATTGCGGAAAAGTAAAAAACACAAATGATTTGCCGAAAAATCCATTTTTCTTTGCTCCGAATTTGGTATACTGGTTTAAAATCCTTGGAATAGTCACTGTTCCAGTATATAAAAGTGAGGAATGAAAAATATGCATTTGCACGGTACAAGTAAAATAAATGATCAAGGACATCTGGAAATCGGGGGCATGGACACCACCGTCATGAAAGAACAGTTCGGTACCCCGCTGTACATCGTGGATGAGCAGCTTGTTCGCCAGCGCTGCAGAGAGTACATGGATGCGTTCCGCGCTTCCGGATTGGGCTTCCAGGTTGCTTATGCAAGCAAAGCGTTCTGCGTGATGGCCATGTGTGCCCTTGCTGCGGAAGAAGGCCTTTCCCTCGACGTTGTGTCCGACGGCGAGCTGTTCACTGCACTGCAAGCAGGTTTTCCGGCTGAGCGCATTCACTTCCACGGCAACAACAAAACGCTGGAAGAGATCGAGATGGCTCTGGACGCCGAAATCGGCTGTTTCGTCGTCGACAATTTCAACGAACTGCATCTCTTGCAAGCGGTAGCGGCGGACAAAGGGCGCAAGGTGAACATTTTGCTGCGCGTCACTCCGGGCGTGGAAGCACATACACACGAGTACATTTCCACAGGCCAAACCGACTCCAAATTCGGATTCGATATCGGCAACGGAACCGCGTTTGAAGCGATCGAGCTGGCCTCGAAGCAATCCAATCTCGTTTTGCTTGGCGTGCATTCCCATATCGGTTCGCAAATTTTCGAGGTGGAAGGTTTTCAAATGGCGGTTCAACGCGTGGCTGAATTCGCCGCAAGCGTGTACGAGCGCCTGAATGTTGCGTTCAAAGTCGTAAACCTTGGCGGCGGTTTCGGGATCCGCTATATCGACGGAGATACTCCGCTTCAAGTCTCCCAATATGTTAAAGCGATCACGGATGCGGTTAAAAACCATTTTGCCCAAATCGGTTATGACGTGCCTGAAATCTGGGTAGAGCCAGGCCGCAGCATTGTCGGCGAAGCGGGAACGACCCTCTATACGGTGGGTACGAGCAAGGATATTCCCGGCGTGCGCAAATATGTTGCAGTCGATGGCGGCATGACCGACAACCCTCGTCCGGCGCTGTATGAGTCCAAATATGAAGCGATTTTGGCCAACCGCGCGAACGAAGCGTCCGAAGAGACCGTATCGATCGCCGGCAAATGCTGCGAGAGCGGTGACATGCTGATCTGGGATCTCGATTTGCCGAAAGTGCAAAGCGGCGATCTGCTGGCGGTATCCTGCACGGGTGCATACAACTATGCCATGGCAAGCAACTACAACCGGATTCGCCGCCCGGCGGTCGTATTCGTTAAGGATGGTCAAGGCGATGTCGTCGTTCGTCGCGAGAGCTATCAGGACATCATTCAAAATGACCTGGTTCCTGCGCGCCTCGGCAAACAGCCTGTAGTGCGTTAATTGCAGTTGAACTGAAATCGAAGGCAAAAAGAGAGAACTTGCGGGACGGTACCCACTTGTTCTCTCTTTCTTATTCTGGCGGGGAAAGAAAAAAAGTTTGTCCATTTTTTTGCGATGGAACGATTTTCGGTGTACACTAAGAAAAGTGCTTAGGGTTTGGCGAAAGCGGTCCTTGGCATCATGAATGCTGTAAATATGAAAGGAGTCATTTACATATGGCGAAACAAGCGAAAATCAAAATGGCAAACGGCGGAGAAGTCGTTATCGACCTGTTCGATCAAGACGCTCCAAACACGGTAGCAAACTTTGAGAAATTGGCGAACTCCGGCTTTTATAACGGTCTGGTATTCCACCGCGTCATCCCGGGCTTCGTAGCTCAAGGCGGATGCCCTAATGGAACAGGTACCGGCGGTCCTGGTTACACCATCAACTGCGAAATCAACCCGAACAAACACGAGCGTGGTACATTGGCTATGGCACATGCCGGCCGCAACACGGGCGGAAGCCAGTTCTATATCTGCTACCAACCGCAGCCGCATCTGGATGGCCAACACACGGTGTTTGGCAAAGTGGTTAAAGGCATGGAATTCGTTGATGCTTTCGAAGGCCGTGACAAAATGGAAACCGTTGAAGTGGTGGAAGCTTAATCCCCATTTTCATTTCAACTTAAGAGAGCCGTTTCGCGATATTTGCGAAACGGCTTTTTTTATAAAACAGCGGTATATAACGAACGCATCAAAATGAGTCGAAGTACCCCTATTTCCATTGATGGATGGGTGTGAAGCCTGCTGATCTTGTCCATCAATGATTCTATAATATAGAGTGAAGTAAGCAGGATATAAGAAGGCTTGATTGTATCGACGATTTTCCGAGGAAGGTGGTAAACACAATGGATGTAGTCCATCAGTTATGGCTTTTAAAGCAAGTATACAGTCAACGTACATATTGGGATGAGGAAGTAGAGGCATCTTGGCATCCTGTGCCGGGAACGATCGCAGAAACGGAGATGAAAGGGCTTGAGGCAGCAGGGCATTCCCCGAACCAATTCATGCGGCCGCAGCATGAGCAGACGATTGTCGCACTGAAAAAACTCGCCCAATCCTGGAACGTTGCCGAAGCAGCGCAAGCTTTTGTATCCTCCTTATGGTCCGCGCCGTTCATTTGGCGTTCGCTGCTAACGGGGAAGCTGCTCGCGGACGGAGTTCCGGAACATGAATATACCCCCTATCCGTCCTCAAGCATTTGCCAAATTTGCGGATTGAATGTGAATGAGGCAACGGATACAAGTCTGCAATGGTATTGGCGCATGACCAATGGAACGCCGCTGGACGGCAATCTATTCGGGCACGTGCTGGCACTGGAACAAATTGCTGAGGAAGATCAGATTCCGGCACCCAACGATTATGATCGCTGGACGTTTCGTGCCATACTGACCGTACTTCGCTCGCTGCCTCCCAAAACACGCTACAGCAAAGCGGCGCAAGCGCTTAAAAAGGAACGCCTTCTGCCTACGCGCAGCGAGTACGCTTACCGTGACCTGCTCGAGACGCTGGCGCTGATCGGTATACTGGATACGAAGGACTACCCTGGAATGGCCACGGAATTTACGACCTATGTCAAGCGCGACCAGCGGCCCAACATTCGGGTTGAAGTCCAGGCCCCGCTGGCGTGGTGGGATTCCTCCATCGGAATCAACGAACGTGTTTTGGCAAAGCTTTTTGAAGGGTTTGATCTTACTGATATATCTTTTGAGGAAAGGCCCGAACAGGACCCTGGCGTTAAGGAAACGGTGGTTGGAGCGTTCGAGCACAAAAGGGCGGCTCGGACTAGCGTCCCCAAAGCCTCCCCAGATGCCGGAAAAGGAGAAGCCAAGGCAGGGGATGTATACGCCATTCGCGTCAGGGAAGGATTGTGGATCACGGTGTATTGCCATCAAATTGAGGACAAGCGGGTCAAGGTCGAATATTTGGACGGGATCTACGAGGAGATGCCTCCCAAAGCAGAATTAAGCTTGTCGTTTCGTCCGAGAAGGGATGGGCGTTGGCAAAGCCTGGTAAGTGCGCTGGATTCGACAAGCTGGGTCAGACGGGTGGCAAGGGATGTGCCGTGCCCGGCATCTCGGATGCCGGAGCCTGAACGCGTTCCTTTTCAACGCGCAAAAGATTTGAAACATTTGGCAAGCTGGTGTTTTCCTGAAATTTAAACTGTCGCTCATCTCAGAGGTTGAATGGACCGCAATAGAGGAAGGAAAGGAGCCACAATCTGGTAACGGCTAAATGTCCTGCCAGTATTCATTGCTTATTAAAAGTTAGTATATGACAAAAAGGAATAAAAAACGATTGATTTTTTACCGTTAAAGTGCTAACATCCAAATTAACAAAACAACATTCCTTCGGGGCAGGGTGCAATTCCCTACCGGCGGTGATGCAGCGCACCACAATGATGAATGCTGCAAAGTCCGTGACCCGTTTGCCAAGGCAGACGGCTGATCTGGTGCGATTCCAGAACCGACAGTATAGTCTGGATGGGAGAAGGAGCGGATGCGGCCTATGGCCGCGTTTGGCAAAATGTTGCGCATGGTACTGTTCGTTATGCGAAAATGCAGACAGTTACGAGAATTTTTCTTGTGCTGCCTTCAACCATATGCGAAATGACTTTAGAGAAATCACTGCAGCTTTGACGGGGATTCTATCTTTGGGCATGTGTTGATTTTCACTTGCTTGAATCCGCAGAGCCTTTGTTTTCGGGTACCCATGTATCAACGTTCCATCCGCTAGCAGCAGCGGATCTCTCATCATCCCCATTGAACAGACTGTTCGATGGGGATTTTTTGGATTTTGCATGATTGGCTGAACGCAGCCTCATTGAACAGGCTATTCCTGACATATTAGACATAGCGGGGTGAACTGACTTGGAAATGATTAACGACGAATTTTATATGGCGCTTGCACTGGATATGGCAGAACGGGCGCAAGGACAGACGGGAATCAACCCGGTTGTAGGTTGTGTCGTTGTGAAAGACGGCCGCGTAGTCGGTCTCGGAAGTCATCTGAAGCGCGGCACGGGCCATGCGGAGGTTCATGCGCTGAATATGGCTGGCAGCGATGCGGAAGGAAGTACCGTTTACGTCACGTTGGAGCCGTGCAGCCATTATGGCAAAACTCCGCCGTGCAGCGAACGACTCATTCATGAAAAGGTGAAACGAGTCGTAGTATGCTGCGAAGATCCGAATCCGCAAGTATCCGGCAGAGGCATATCCATGCTTCGCCAGCAGGGCATTGAAGTAGAGGTCGGGGTTCTGCGCGAGCGTGGAAGACGACTGAACGAAAAATTCATCAAATATATTACGACAGGATTGCCGTTTGTCACGTTAAAAACCGCTTCCACGCTGGATGGAAAAATCGCAACCCGCAGCGGGGACAGCAAATGGATTTCCAATGAATCCGCGCGTGAGATCGTTCACGCCCTCCGCCACCGTCATCAAGGCATCATGGTCGGCGTCGATACGGTGATCGCAGACGACCCGGAACTGACGACACGCTTGCAGGTGGAAGGGATCAACCCGGTACGGATCGTGGTTGACTCGAAATTGCGTCTTCCTTTGACTTCCAAATTGGTAAAGGATGGATTGGCGCCGACCTGGGTACTGACAACCGATGAAGCAAGTCAAGAAGCGGCCGAACGGCTTGAAGCTTATGGCGTGGAGATCATTCGCTGCGGGCCCGGGCCGCGTGTGGATCTGTTGAACGCGCTCAGCAAGCTCGGAGAACGGGAGATCGGTTCGATTTTGCTTGAAGGCGGCGGCACGCTGAATGGTGCGATGTTAGAGGCTAAACTGGTGGATCGGCTGCTCATGTTCATTGCCCCCAAAATCGTTGGCGGATACGACACGCCAGGAAGCTTCCGCTTCGAGGGCGTCGAGCGTATGAGCCAGGCGATCCAGCTGTGCCAATTGGAAATCGAGCAAGTGGGGGATAATATCAGCATCGGCGGAATTCCGGTCTGGGCTGAATAACGTAATCAGGAAGGAGGCCGCAGCATGTTTACCGGCTTGGTGGAAGAAGTCGGCCACATCCGACGGATCGGTCGAAAAGGCGAAGCGATGGTGCTGAACGTTGGCGCTTCCCTCATTATGGATGACCTGAAAATCGGCGACAGCGTTGCCGTTAACGGCGTATGCCTGACTGCGACAACGCTTGAAGGCGGAGGTTTTACCGCTGACGTCATGCCGGAAACGTACCGTCACACCAACCTGGATAAGCTCCAGTCCGGCAGCAGGGTCAACCTGGAACGGGCCATGCAATCGGGGGGACGTTTCGGAGGCCATATCGTGCAGGGCCATGTGGACGGTACGGGTACGATTGTCCGAATGACGCGCGATCAGAATGCGGTTGTATTCGAAATTCATCCGGATGATCCAGGATTGTTCAAATATTTGATTCCGAAGGGTTCCGTCACTTTGGACGGGATCAGCCTGACGGTGGTTCAGACGATGCAAACGTCTTTTACGGTGTCGATCATTCCCCATACCATCGGGGAGACGGTGTTGAATTACAAAAAAACGGGCGACTCCATGAATATCGAATGTGACATTTTGGGGAAATACGTGGACCATTTACTCCAATACGGCAGAGGTATTCAGGCAGCGCCTTCTGAGAAACCACAGAGCATCAGCGAACAATTTTTGGCGAATCATGGATTCGCATGAAAGATATAGACGACAGAACCGGGAGGTGGAATGATGTCCGATCAATCCATACTGGACACCATTGAGGAAGCAATCTACGATCTCATGCGAGGCAAACCGGTTATCGTGGTAGATGACGAGGACCGGGAGAATGAAGGAGACTTCATCGCCTTGGCGGAGAAAGCAACGCCTGAAGTGATTAATTTCATGATTACGGAAGGCCGCGGGCTTGTCTGCGTGCCGATTACGCAACAACGGGCAGATGAGCTCGACTTGAAGCCGATGGTGCAGCAAAACACCGATTTCCACGGCACGGCCTTTACCGTTTCGGTCGATCATACAGACACCACGACAGGCATTTCGGCGCATGAACGTTCCATTACGGTTAAAGGACTGATCGATCCGAATGCCAAAAGCGGCGATTTCCGAAAGCCGGGACATATGTTCCCGCTCATCGCCAAGGATGGGGGCGTGCTGCGTCGTGCAGGGCATACCGAAGCCGCGGTAGATCTGGCCATCATGTGCGGCGCTTATCCTGCGGGCGTCATCTGTGAAGTCATCAAGGAAGATGGCACGATGGCGAGACTGCCCGACCTGCAAGAAATTGCCCGCAAGCATGATTTGAAGCTGATCAGCATTCAGGATATGATCAAGTATCGCAACGAAAAAGAAAAGCTGGTTCAGCGCGAGGTAGCCGTACGCATGCCTACCGACTTCGGCGAATTCCAGGCAGTTGCTTATACCAATGCGGTGGATAATAAAGAGCATGTGGCTCTGGTCAAGGGTGAAATCGACTCTTCCAAGCCTGTATTGGTAAGGGTGCACTCGGAGTGTCTGACAGGCGACGTATTCCACTCCCATCGCTGCGATTGCGGACCACAGTTCGATGCGGCCCTCAATCAGATCAATGAGGAGGGCAACGGGGTTCTTCTCTACATGCGCCAGGAGGGCCGCGGAATCGGGTTGATCAATAAATTGAAGGCTTACAAACTGCAGGAGGAAGGTTTGGATACGGTCGATGCCAACCTGAAACTTGGTTTTGCGGCAGATTTGCGTGATTACGGCATCGGAGCGCAAATCCTGAAGGATCTGGGCGTGCGCCAAATCAGGCTGCTTACGAACAATCCTCGCAAAATCAAAGGCCTTGAAGGCTACGGACTCGAAGTCGTTGAACGCGTGCCGATCCAGATGCAGGAGAACGAGGACAATACGGCTTATTTGCACACGAAACAAGCGAAGCTGGGCCACATGCTCAAATTCGACGACATCGAGCAAAATGAGGAAAAGAACGAAATTTAATTGCAGCAAGCCAGAAAACGGGAAAAATCACGGCTGCGCCAGCGGCGGCGGCACAATATGAAAAACAATTTTGGGGAGATGACAGCATGCCTAACATTTTTGAAGGACATTTAGTATCCGAGGGATTAAAATACGGAGTCGTTGTAGGTCGTTTTAACGAATTCATCACGAGCAAACTGCTGAGCGGAGCGCTTGATGCGTTCAAACGCCATGGCGTAAAAGACGAGGAGATCGATGTAGCCTGGGTACCGGGCGCATTCGAAATTCCGCTGATTGCCCAAAAAATGGCCGAAAGCGGCAAATACGACGCCGTGATTACGCTGGGCACGGTCATTCGGGGCTCAACCACCCATTATGATTATGTTTGCAACGAAATGGCCAAAGGGGTTGCGGCGATCAACCTCAAAACAGGCGTACCTACGATCTTTGGCTTGGTAACGACGGAGAATATCGAACAGGCCATCGAACGTGCCGGAACCAAAGCCGGGAACAAAGGATGGGATGCGGCTACGGCGGCAATTGAGATGGCGAACTTGACGAATCAGCTAAAATAGTGCTTAGTTAATGTAGTGCCCTGCTTTGCGCAGACGAAAACGGGAGACCGGATTTCGGCGGCTTAGCGGGGTTTTGTATTTTTTTTTGCAGGAGGATTCGTTTCGTGACGGTAGTTACCTACAAACTGGAGACCTTTGAAGGGCCGCTTGATCTGCTGCTGCACTTGATCGACAAGGCCGAAATTGATATCCAGGATATCCCCATCAGCGATATTACGGACCAATACATGGCATATTTGCATTCTATGCAGGAGCTGGAGTTGGATATTACGAGCGAGTTCCTTGTCATGGCAGCGACACTGCTGTCCATCAAGAGCAAGCTGTTGCTGCCGAAACCGCCGCTGATCGAGGACTTCGAAGATTATGATTATGGGCAGGACGATGATTATGATCCACGTGCTGAATTGGTTGCACGTCTGATAGAATATCGCAAATACAAAGGCATTGCGCGGCATCTTCATGAACGGGAATGGGAGCGCAGCCTTATTTTCTCGAAAGAGCCTGAGGATCTGCGCCCGTACATGCCTTTGGAGACCGAATCGAACCCGGTGGAGGGATTGCATGCGGCCGACCTGATTGCAGCTTTTCAACGTGCCCTGCGCAAGGCGGAGAAGCGAACGACGGTAGCCCGGATTCAGCGTGATGAAATTTCGGTCAAAGACCGGATTCGGGACGTGGTACAGGTTTTTAAGAAGCTGGAGCCGGGAGGCAGGATGCTGTTCTCCGGATTGTTGGAGGGACAGACGTACCGCCATGAAATTGTCGTGACGTTTCTGGCGGTGCTTGAGCTGATGAAGATGAAACAAATTGTCTGTTACCAGGAGCGGACATTTGAGGACATTGTGATGGAGTGGAGAGGGGAAGCAAGGAATCATGGATTTTCCGAAATTGAAGTCGATTATTGAAGGCCTGTTGTTTCTGTCCGGGGAGGAAGGCCTGAGCATCAAACAAATCTCTGAAATCGTGGACGTATCGGAAGAACGGATATCGGATGCCATCGAAGAGATGAAAACGGAATTTGCGGAGCATGGCAGAGGCGTGCAAATTTTGAAAATTGCAGGCATGGTTCAATTGGGGACACTGCCCGAACATGCTGTCTATTTCGAGAAACTGGCCTACTCGCCGGCACGAACGACCCTTTCCCAAGCGGCACTCGAAACGCTCGCCATCGTTGCATATCGCCAGCCGATTACGAGGGTGGAGATTGAGGAGATTCGCGGCGTAAAGTCGGAGAGGGCCATCCACACCCTGGTGAACAAGGATCTGATCGTGGAAGTGGGACGCGCTGAAGCGATCGGGAGGCCTATTCTGTATGGGACGACGAGAGCTTTTTTGGATTACTTTGGCTTGGGTTCGCTCAGCGAATTGCCTGAGCCGGGGCTGTTTGAAGATACGGACAATCTGGAAGAAGAGACCCAGATGCTGTTTGACAAGCTGGATGCGCAGCAATCCGAGCTCGATAGCCTGGAGCAGAGCATGGAAGAAGGAACGGAAACATCGAATGATCGGAGCGATGCGGAAAACGAGCCCGATATGAAAGAATCGGATTAACGAACGAAGCAAACCAATTAAAAATGGCGGCAATATTGGATCGGCTCCAGCACTGGAGCCTTTTTTTTATGCGAAAACCTTTTTCGTGCAGCGGGATTTTAACGTGTCCAGTGAATTTTTTCCTATTTGCGGTGCATACTAAACTGGAAAAGAATCGAGGGCTTGGAGGTAAGGCCTGTGTTAATTTGGCTCGGAGGAATCGGTGCGGCGGTCGTGCTGCTGCTTGCTGCAGTTCTCGTCTCGAATGTTCATATCCACGTCTCATTCAGTAAACATAAGAGCGATGATTTTGCCCGATTCAACGTACGGCTCCTATATGGTCTGATCCGCTTGAATTATGAGATCCCCTCCATCGTTTTCAAGAATATGAAGGAAGGCTTTCTTGTGAAAACGGAGCAGAGAGCGAACACGACCCGTAACGAAAATAAAGGAAGCGAGCGGGTAAACAAACGCAAAATCGAAAAATGGAGCGACGATGTCAGCGTCATGCTTAGAAGTACGGCTGAATTAAAACAATGGATCAGGCAAACGCTGGAACGAGTACATATGATTCGATTTATTTGGACAACCCGGGTCAGTCTGGGGGACGCAGCGCATACGGCGATGCTCACAGGCTGGTTATGGGGGGTCAAATCCGGTATCGTTGGTTTTTTGTCTTACCAGATCCGCTTCGATCAGCCGCCTCAATTGGACATTATTCCCGAGTGGAGTGACGAAATGGAGTTCCGCACGGATTTGGATTGCCGTATGAAAATAAAAATATGGTCGATCGTTGTTGCAGGCATAAGGCTAACGACCAGAGTCCTTGTTGTTCGGGGAGGATGGCGTATGTGGATGAGGCTGTTAAAGCAGCGGAGACACGGCCAACGGAGAGTAAACCGGCAACGGGGAGATTCCCGGGTATAGCGAACATGCCTGTAAAATACAGGAGGAAGTGCATTCATATTCACCCAATTGATGCTGTACATAAGTTCATCTGGGTCTGGAGAGAATAGGGTTAGGCTGAACCTAGTTCAAAATGAAAGTGGAGGGAATCAAAATGTCCGATCATCCAATACAAGGTTTAATGGAAACTGCAATGGAAAACATCAAGGCGATGGTGGATGTCAACACGATTGTTGGCGATGCCGTCGAAACGCCGGATGGAACCGTCATCTTGCCCATCAGCAAGGTAGGCTTCGGTTTTGCTGCGGGCGGGAGCGATTTTAATGTGAACGGCGACCGATCGCACAGCTCTAATTCCGGAACCAAAACGGAGCATGCACAATCTGCGACAGTTGCTTCACCGTTTGGCGGAGGCAGCGGCGGAGGCGTCTCCATCCGTCCGATCGCGTTTCTGGTCGTGGGCAAGCAAGGCGTTCATATCGTGCCGCTGGACAACTCCACGCATCTGTTCGAGAAGATCATCGATTCCGCACCTCACATGCTGGATCGCATTCAGAGCATGATTCGCGGCAACACGGACGAGGAGCATACCCGGGTAACGGTTACGTCGGAAGGCACAGCGTATAATTAATACCCTTGATTCAAGGCATGGCTTGATTTAAAACAGTGCCCTGTCGCAGCTTCGGCCGCGGCAGGGATTTTTGCTGTATTTTAAGGGATGGGACATACTTCATGTGGACAAAACATAGGCTAGTACAAGATTCCAAGTACCCGGAGGAATGAACATGCGAAATGGATTAAAAGTGATTGTGTTAATACTTATCCCCCTGCTGGCATGGCCGTCATGGATTCGAGCGGAGATGGCCGCAGAGCTGTCCAAACCGTCGACGCACGCGGAGAGCGCAGCGCTGATCGATGTGACTTCCGGGCGGATTTTGTTCAGCAAGGAGGGGGATAAACAGATGCGGATCGCCAGTTTGACCAAAATCATGACCGCAATCGTGGCGATCGAAAACGGGAAGCTGGATGACAAAGTCAAGGTGAGTGCAGCCGCATTCGGCAAAGAAGGCTCCTCCATATACCTCAAGTTGGGAGAGGAAATGTCGCTCGAAAACATGTTGTACGGCTTGATGCTCCGGTCGGGAAATGATGCGGCCACGGCCATTGCGGAGCATGTGGGCGGTTCGGAAGAAGGGTTCGTGCTGATGATGAACCAAAAAGCGGAGGAAATCGGATTAAGGGGCACGCATTTCATGAATCCGCATGGATTGGACGCCGATGGGCATTATTCTACCGCGAGCGATATGGCCCGCTTGACGGCATATGCGCTGCAGAACCCGGTTTTCAAGCGGATTGTGGCCACCGAACAAAAATCTGCCCCGAACCCGAATGAGAGCTGGGATTATTCGTGGCATAACAAAAACAAGATGCTCCGATTGTACGAAGGGGCCGACGGCGTCAAAACGGGGTATACCAAAAAGGCATTCCGGTGCTTGGTCAGTTCGGCCACGCGCAATGGGCAGCAGCTTGCTGCCGTTACCTTGAATGACGGCGACGACTGGAACGACCATGCTCGCATGCTGGACTTCGGATTTAAACATTTCCCGCTGGTTGAGATTGCCAAGAGGGAACAACAAGTGGAAGGAACCGATGTGATTACAGGTCGCAGCTTCAAATATCCGCTTGCGGAGGGCGAAAAAGGAGCTTTGAACAAACGTCTTGTGCTGCAGAGCCAACCGAAGTCTGGAGGAGAGGGGGCATCTTCCGATCCGGCATTTGGTCTGGCGGGCCGCATTCAGATCGAACTCGAGGGGCGACAGATCGGTTCGATTCCGGTCTATCGCAAAGGCAGCTATATTCCCAAGGAGCCGCAGCTGGACGATGCCGCTTTTGCAGAAGAAACCGGATCCAAGGCCTGGTCGTCGGCATGGAAAGCCGTGATTAGCCGATTGTTGTCCCCGTGATATGGTGCAAGCCAGCAAAACGAAAATCGTTTTTGGAAAGGAGGCCAGCTTGTGATTAATATCATTTGGCTGCTGATGATTGTGACGGGATTTGCGTTTGCAGCCGCTAAAGGCAATATTGAAGTGGTTACCCAGGCGGCATTCGATGGGGCGGCAACGGGCGTCACGGTATGTTTGGGACTGATCAGCGTGCTCGTCTTCTGGATGGGCATGATGAAAATGGCGGAGGATGCCGGATTGCTCGGCAGAATCGCGAAATTGTTAGGCCCTGTCGTCGCGTTCCTGTTTCCGGACGTGCCTCGCAATCATCCGGCAATGGGATATATCCTGTCCAATATGAGTGCCAACTTGCTGGGACTGGGGAATGCGGCAACCCCGATGGGCATCAAGGCGATGCAGGAGCTGCAGGAGCTTAATCCGGACAAACAGACGGCTTCTCCGGCCATGTGCACGCTGCTGGCATTGAATACGGCAAGCATAACGATTATTCCGACCACGCTCATCGCGATCAGGCTGAATTATCATTCGGCGAACGCGACCGAGATTGTAGGCACAACGTTGATGGCCACCGTGATCGCGACTGTGGCTGCTCTCGGGGCGGATCGATGGTACAGGAGAAGAGCGATGAAAAGACCGCCAAACGTGCATTCAGGCGGCAAACCACTCATGAAAGGATGAGTCTTGTGTTAACCTTCATCAACTGGATTTCGGTCTGGGCCATTCCGGTTATCATCGCGTTTATACCATTATATGCGTTCGCCAAAAAGGTACCGGTTTATGAATCCTTTGTTGATGGAGCCAAAGAGGGATTCGGAACGGCGATCAGCATCATTCCGCATTTGGTGGGCATGATGGTAGCCATCAGCGTGTTTCGCGCTTCGGGTGCGCTCGATTTCGTCATCAGCCTGATCGCCCCGCTGTTTTCCTGGATGGGGGTCCCGGGCGAAGTGCTGCCGCTGGGCATTTTGCGCCCGCTGACCGGCACGGGATCACTTGCTTTTACGACAGATCTGATCAAAACCTATGGGCCCGACTCCATGATTGGCAGAATGGCTTCGACCATCCAGGGAAGCACGGACACGACGTTGTATGTGTTGACCGTCTATTTTGGAGCGGTGGGCATACGAAATGGCCGGTATGCTCTCAAAGTGGGGCTCTTTTCCGACGTTGTCGGATTCATCGCTGCGCTTGCCATCTGTTTGATTGTGTTTGGTTAAAAAATGTTGCTTCTCTTCCGATATATCAGATATGCTAGATGGATAGCGTGGGAGAGGAGAACAACAGATGCAGAACCAATGGAAACGTGTGCTTCGATTCGGCATGTCGGGAATGGTTGCAATGGCGCTGCTTACGGGCCAAACGGGCATGGCTGCCGCCCAGTCCACAAGCACCATTCATTTTACGGGTTATTTCGATCAACAACTGCGCGAAAAGCTGGCGATCTCGGCCGACTCTTTTCCTGTTGTGAACGTTCGATGGATCAAACAGGACGAGCCTGACGCGGTTTATTACGATGTCGGTACGTCCATCCTGGTTGCTAAAGATATGGTGTTGACCAACTATCATGTGGTGCAGGATTATGCGGAGCTTCCGAAAGGCGATGAGGCGACGTTATCCATTGCCAGTCCGGCCGATCCGGAACAACCCATCAAAGCGGCCATTATCAAAACCGACCCGGTGACGGATATGGCCCTGCTGAAGTTGGAGAAACCGCTGGATGCACAGCCGGTTACGTTCGCCAATGCCAAAGACAACCAGATCGTTTACACGATCGGTTTTCCGGAAAATCCGGACGGCGATTTGTTGTTGTTAGGAGAGGAGTTTCCTTCCACCTATAACACGATTGCCAAGAGCCGTGTAGCCGATGCAGCCGCAACGGACGTTCCGGGCAAAAAGGGCATCGGCAGCATTGTGAAAGCGATGGCTCAAGGAAATTCCGGCGGCCCGGTGCTTAATCAGAACAACCAGGTTGTCGGGATGATGACCTTTACGTACGGGGGACGCACCTATTACATCACATCAAAAACGCTGCAGTCCTTTATTAACGGCGGCGCATCCGCCACTTCATCCAAACAAACGGTGGTTGTGCAAGGAAAAGTGAACTAAACGATTTCTGATCGATTTGGCGGCACCATATTGAGCTGGTCCGGAAAAGACTCGTTTTTCAAGCCTGTTCCTATGCAGGAGCTTGAAGGCGGGTTTTTTATTTGGCAGCATTATGAGAAGAATAGAAAGCATGAGCGATATCCAGTTTGCCATTTGAACGGATATTTCTTGTGATTTCTGCCCTTGATGGGTATCATTAGGGTGAGGTGACATGACAAACATGGAAAGATTACAAAAAATTATTGCACAGGCAGGAATTGCATCCCGCCGCAAAAGCGAGGAACTGATCCTGTCCGGCAAGGTTGAAGTTAACGGGGAGGTCGTAACCGAACTGGGTACGAAAGCGAACCCCGACGAGGATATTATCACGGTAAACGGCAAACCGATCCGCAGCGAGAAGAAAGTGTACTTGCTGATGAACAAACCGAAAGGCGTCATTACAAGCGCATCCGATCCGGAGGGCCGCAAAATCGTATCCGATTATCTCAAAGGTGTGAAGGAACGGGTCTATCCTGTAGGCCGTCTGGATTACGATACCGAAGGGCTGCTGATCCTGACCAATGACGGTGAGTTTGCCCACTTGCTGACGCATCCGAAGCACCATGTTCCCAAAACGTACCTCGCTACGGTGAAAGGTGTGCCGCACGGCAGCGAATTGGAGAAATTAAGGGACGGCATCATGCTCGAAGACGGGATGACCGCACCTGCTGAAGTGGAATACAAGGATGTGGACCCGAATGGCAAAGAGGCTGTCATTTCGATTACGATCTACGAAGGCCGTAACCGTCAGGTCAGACGTATGTTCGAAGCGATCAACCATCCGGTGACCCGGCTGAAGCGGATTGCGTTTGGCGGCATTTTGCTGCAAAACCTGAAGAGAGGGCTCACGCGTCCGCTTACCAAAGAAGAGGTGAACAACCTGATCCAGCTCGCCAAATCGGAACCAGCCAAAAAAATGAAAAAAAGGTAAACGAAGGACACACAAAATTCATAAAACCGCCGCGGATTTGTGACGAAATTCGTTATAATTGTTCATAGGATGTTCACAGAAATATCGATGAACAGGAAAAAGCATGGGAAGAACCAGTCATTCAAAAGGGGAGCGGCACATGGGGAAATCAAGAAGAACGGTGCAAATCGTCATTTTGTTATTGATCCTGGTGTTGGGCGGATACGCCATTTCCACGTCCGTATCCGGCTCGAACGGCAAGCCGAGAGAAGGAGACAAGGCTCCTTCTTTTGAATTGCTGGGCCTGGATGGTCAGGTACATGCGTCCGATGAGTATGAAGGGAAGGCCTTGGTCATTAATTTCTGGGGAACTTGGTGCGAGCCTTGCGTCAAAGAAATGCCTGCCCTTCAAGCTCAAGCGGACAAATGGAAAGACAAAGGCGTTCAATTCATCGGCATTAATGCTGGCGAGGATCGGATGACCGTTGAAAATTTCGTGCAGCAGCTTGGCATTACATTCCCGATTATGCTCGACCGCGACAAAACTTCGATCCGGAATTATGGCATATCGCCGATGCCAACCACGTTTTTTGTATCGAATACGGGCAAAATCTCGACCATTCACATCGGTCAGCTTGATCTGAACACGCTTGACGCGAAAATTTCGCAACTGGCCAATCAGCCCTGACAGGAGGTCTAGTCGTGTTCCAAAATACGAAATGCGAATGCGGACACCAGAATCCGACCGGCACCGTGTTGTGCGAAGCATGCGGAAAGCCGCTGCTGGAGGCGGAAGCCCAATCGAACGAAGTGCTCGAGATGCGTTATGACGGCATGGCGAGACGTTCACAACGAAAGAATCCCAATATCATCGATCGCGTTTGGAACTTTTTTTCATCCGTCAAGATCGCCGTGTATTTGATCGTGCTCACGCTGCTCGGCTCGATGCTGGGAACGATTTATCCTCAGGAAAGCACTTTTCTTAATATCGATCCTTCCGTGTATTACAAAGAAACCTACGGGCAATTGGGGCATGTTTATTATTTGCTGGGGTTATCCCATACATATGAGTCATGGTGGTTCATTCTGCTGCTTGTCATGATCGGTGCTTCGCTGGTTATATGCAGCCTTGACCGGGTCCTTCCGCTGTACAAGGCACTGAACAAGCAAAAAATACGTAAACATATGCAGTTTCTGACGAGGCAACGACTCACCTACCAAGGCCACATTGATGAGGCTGCCGAAGATTGGATTACGAAAGCGGTTACGCCGCTGAAAAAGAAAGGATATCGCGTACACACCGAAGGCGGTGCATTGCTTGCCGAGAAGCAGCGATTCAGCCGATGGGGACCTTATGTCATTCATATCGGCTTGATCATTTTTTTGCTGGCCGTGCTTGCGCGAGGTTTGCCTGGTCTGAATCTGGACGAGCATGTCGCTTTTCCGGAAGGGGAGATCCGAAAAATCCCCAATACGTCCATGTACTTGAAGAACGAGAAGTTTACGGTGGAATTTTACGACGAGAACGAGGTGCCGGAGCAGTTCCGCAACTTGAACAAAACCGTGCCGAAACTGTTTGAAACCAAAGCGGTCTTGTACGAATGTACGGCCGATTGTTCCGATTTAACCAAGGAACCCCGGCTCGTCGAGGTTGCGAGGCATGATATCAGGGTGAATGACCCTTTGAATTACAAGGGCTTGAAGGCATATCAATTCGATTATGATTTAACCCCGACCCTTCGTTCGGTTACCCCGGAGCTGGTCAGCGCATCGACAGGTGAAAAGTTCGGCTCGATTAAGCTGGATATGGTGGATACACAGCAACAATTTGAAGCTGGGCCGTATACGATCGAGGTCAGGAAAAAATTTATGGATTTCGCGCTTGACGAGCAGGGCGAGCCGATATCCAAATCACCATCGCCGAATGCACCCGCTTTTTTATTGCACATTGCGGGCCCGGAGCTCCCGGATGACGGCATCCAGTATTTGTATTTTCCAAAACAGATCGACCAGCAGCGGTTTCAACAGGACGAAATCAACAAACAGCTTGTCGGTGGAGAGGTGCCGCTGCGGCTGGAAGTGGACAGCATGGACAACGTTGACATCATCCCATCGATAAGCTACTTGAACATTCGTGTCGACAAAGCAATGCCCTTCGTTTGGGTCGGGGCCGCAATTATTATGCTTGGTTTGATTATGGGATTTTATTGGAACCACCGCCGCATATGGATACGCATCGACGACGGCCGGCTTACGCTCGGGGGACACACGAATAAAAACTGGTTCGGTTTCCGGCGTGAAGTTGCTGCCATTTTACAGCATATGAATCTGGAGGCGCACGAAAAGTCGTTGGATAACGGGGGGAATCGGGCATGAGCTTATTGGATTTCAGCAGCGATGCATTTATCGTATCCTTTTTTCTGTATTGTGCAGCGTTTTTGTTATATGCCGTCGCCGTAATGGGCAAGAAATGGAGCAATCGCGAACCCGAAAAGCATGTTGCGCAGTGGGGCAAAAGGGCTTTCGTTGCTTCCATCGTTGCACTGATCGCCCACTTGGCATTTTTTGCGACCCGCTGGATGGGAGCGGGACATATTCCCGTCAGCAACATGTACGAGTTCATGAGCTTTCTCTCCATGATGATCATGGTTGCGTTCATCGTCGTCTATGCGATTTACCGCAAATCTTTGCTTGGTTTGTTCGCTTTGCCGCTGACCATCCTCATCATGGCCTATGCCGCCGTGTTTCCGCAGGAGGTGCAGCCGCTGATTCCTGCGCTGCAGTCGATCTGGCTGAAAATTCATGTAACGCTGGCTGCGCTCGGCGAGGCATTTTTCGCCGTCGGTTTCGCCGCCGGCTTCATGTATTTGCTGCGCACCGTAGATTTCAGCGGCAAAGACAAAAACTCGCGCCGCCAGCGCGGCTGGGTCGAGTTCACGATGGTCACCATCGTCGTTGTGATTGGTTTTATCGGCGTGGTTTTCGCATTTCGCGGTGCGGGATATGAAGCAGTATTCGTGCAAAAGCCTGCTGCCATTGACACAGAGGTACAGGAAAATAGTACAATAGATAAAGTGATTTATCGCATGCCCCCCATTTTTGGACCATACAATAGTGAAGTGGAGAGCATGAAACCGTTTCTCGGCATGAAGCAACCGCTGCTGGAGACACCATCCTGGATGAACGGGGTCAATGCGGGACGCAAACTAAACACCGTAGTTTGGTCCATCATCGTTGGCCTGATTCTCTACGGCATCATCCGACTGATTGTAAGAAGGCCGTTAGGACAAGCTTTGCAACCGCTGCTGGACGGCATCGATGCGGACGATCTGGACGAGATCAGCTATCGGGCCATCGCGATCGGTTTTCCGATTTTCACACTTGGGGCATTGATCTTCGCGATGATCTGGGCACAGATTGCCTGGAGCCGGTTTTGGGGGTGGGATCCCAAAGAGGTATGGGCGCTCATTACATGGCTATACTATAGCGCTTATCTGCATTTGCGTTTATCCCGCGGATGGCAGGGGCGGAAATCGGCATGGCTTGCAGTACTGGGATTTTTGGTCGTCATGTTTACGCTGGTCGGCGTGAACTTGATTATTGCCGGCCTTCATTCCTACGCTGGAGCGGACTAGGACGAAAAGTCGGGCGTTTGCTCTACGTTCCGGCAAGAAACGATGGAATACACATGCGGCTCCTGCGTTCAATCGGGGCATTCAAATATTGTTCGCAAAGTCGAACATAATAGAAGTGGATAAGCAGTTATTGCAAAGGGGCTGGATTTTGGAATGGCAGAACATGAGAACCGCATTCTGGTCGTGGATGACGAAGAGCGAATCCGCAGACTGTTAAAGATGTATCTTGAAAAAGAAGGATATGAAATCGATGAAGCCGAGGATGGGGAAACGGCGCTGCGAAAAGCGACTTCAGGGGAATATGGGTTGATTTTGTTGGACGTCATGCTGCCAGGCATGGATGGTGTGGAAGTATGCACCCGTTTGCGACAGGTCAAGTCGACCCCTGTCTTGATGCTTACGGCCAAGGGAGAAGAGATTAACCGGGTACAGGGCTTTGAGGTCGGAGCCGATGATTATGTCGTTAAACCGTTTAGCCCGCGTGAAGTCATTTACCGGGTAAAAGCGATCCTGCGACGCTCTTCCGCGACGGCTTACCTGTCCAAAGAAAGCAATTCCAGCAACAATATCGTCTTCCCTCATCTGGTCATCGAACACGATGCACATCGCGTGACAGCCGGCGGGGAAGAGATCAGTCTGACGCCGAAAGAATACGAATTGTTGCATTATCTGGCAACATCGCCCGACAAGGTATTCTCCAGAGAAGAACTGCTTAAAGATGTTTGGAATTACGAATTTTTCGGTGATCTTCGTACCGTCGATACACATGTCAAGCGCTTGCGCGAGAAATTGAACAAAGTATCGCCGGAGTCGGCAGCGATGATTACGACCGTTTGGGGTGTCGGGTATAAACTGGAAGTTCCGAAGTAGTTTCGCTTTCTGGAGGTCACTGGTCGGGAAGCTGTGGCTAACCATTATTAGCCTTGTGGGTTGTGTACTTATTGCGTTAGGTCTTTTTTTGCTGCCTTATATCGATACCAATTTTGCGGAATCCGAGTCGCGTGACATCAAACGTCTGTTTACTTATGTCTGCATCATCGGATTCAGCTTGACGACATTTTTTGCGCTCTTTTTGTTTACGAAAATCACGCAGCCGATGCAGCAGCTGATTCAGGCGGCCAATGCCATTCGAAAGGGAAACTATGGCACGCGTTTGTCTCTGGTTACAAGCGACGAAATCGGAGAGCTCGCCAACACGTTCAATCACATGGCGGCACAATTGGAAGACAACATTCGCAACCTGAATCATGAAAAGGAGCATTTGGCCAGCGTCCTGAGGAGCATGACGGATGCAGTCGTGACATTTGACGGCGAAGGCAAGATTATATTGACCAACCCGCCTGGAGAGAAGATTATGCAGGCGTGGGAGTCGCTGGACTGGGCCGGAGAAGAGGAGGCAGGCGAACCGGCACATAGGGGCGCTTCATCCCGGGATGTTCCCGAGCCGTTGATCCCTTTGTTCAAAAAAGTGATGGAAGATGGCGAGGATCAGAGTTCGAACGTTCATGTCCAGCAGGGCGTCTGGTCCGTGCAGATGGCTCCGCTGTACGAGGACAGCGTGGTTCGAGGAGCGGTTGCCGTACTTAGGGACGTTACCGAGGAAGTCAGGATGGAAAAGATGCGCCGCGATTTTGTCGCGAACGTGTCTCACGAAATCCGTACTCCTTTATCCATGATGCAAGGGTATAGTGAGGCTTTGTTAGACGGGATGGCGGCTTCGCCGGAAGAAAGCGAAGAACTGATCCAAGTTATCCACGACGAATCGCTGCGTATGGGCAGATTGGTCAAGGATCTCTTGGATCTGGCCCGCATGGATGCGGGACACACCGATATGGCCATGAGGGAAATCAATCTGGTCGAGTTATTGGAACGGATATACCGCAAGTTTTCGGTACGTGCAAAGGAACAGGGGATTCAGCTTCATTTGCGCTGCGAGCAGCCTGTCATCACGCTTTACGAGGCGGACGAAGATCGGTTGGAGCAAGTGTTCACCAATCTGCTCGACAATGCCTTTCGCCACACGCCTTCGGGCAAAAATGTATACATTGAGGCTGGCGGACTGACAGACAATCGTACCAAATCAGCCAAGATTGTCATTCGCGACGAAGGAGCCGGCATACCGCCATCGGATGTCCCGTTTATATTTGAGCGGTTTTACAAGGCGGACAAAGCGCGTGTACGCGGCGAAAGCGTAGGGACGGGGCTTGGCCTCGCCATCGTGAAGAATATCGTCGATGCCCATCAAGGCTCGATTACCGTCAACAGCGCGCTTGGGAAAGGAACCGAGTTTATTCTGCTTGTTTGAATTCCCGAAAGAACTGCAAAATTCGGTAGAATCCCTACCTATGAGCAGTCTTTATACAATAAATGCGAAAACACCCTCTCTTCCAGGGGTGTTTTTTTGTTGAACGCTACCGTTTAATCTTGTTCAACGTGGAACACAAAAAAGAGTCGAACCTTTGAAGGGTCGACTCTTTTCCTAAAAATACAATATGAATGACTACTCCAACACAATCTCTACCGCCGTATTCAATTCCGGCAGTGCAGTCAGCTGGACGAGCACCTCTTTCGGCACTTCCTTGTCGACCGTCAGAATCATGATGGCCTCGCCGCCGATGATTTGGCGTCCAACCTGCATGGAGGCGATATTCACATCATTTTGACCAAGCAGTGTGCCGACACGTCCGATAATCCCAGGCTTATCGTTATGCGAAATAAGGATTTGATGGCTTTCCGGAGCGATATCTACCGGGAATTTGTCCAAACGGACAATGCGTTCTCCGTAGCCTGCGAGCAAGGTGCCTGCCACGCGCCGCTCTTGTGCATCCTGGGTCGTTACGAGCGTTACCGTGATCAGGTTTGTGAAACCTTTGGTTTTCGACGTTTGGCTTACGACGACGTTAAGATCGCGCGTTTTAGCCAAATGCATGGAATTGACGATGTTGGCTTCCGGTCCGAGATGTCTTGCAAGCACGCCTTTGACAATGTAGCGAGTTAGAGGAGAGATGTCCACCTCTGCCAAATCGCCGGCATATTCGACGCGAATTTCCTGAACGGCTTGCTGCGTGATTTGAGCGGCGAAGCTGCCAAGGGTCTCGCCAAGTTTGAAGTATGGCTGCAATTTGTTCATGACGGATGGAGCCACGGCTGGCATGTTTACCGCATTTTTAAACGGCTCGTTGCGCAAAATATGCAAAACCTGCTCCGAAACGTCAATCGCTACGTTTTCTTGGGCCTCAACGGTCGAAGCTCCCAAATGCGGTGTCACGATGATGTTTGGATGGTTCAGAAACGGGTGGTCTGCAGCTGGCGGTTCCACTTCAAAGACGTCGAATGCCGCACCGGCTACGATGCCTTGATCGATCGCTTCAACCAGCGCCATTTCATCAATGACTCCGCCACGGGCACAGTTGATCACGCGCATTCCTTTTTTCATGACTTCAAATTGTGGTCTGGAAATCATGTGGCGGGTTTCCGGCGTCAACGGCGTATGAACCGTCATGAAATCCGCATTGCGGATAATGTCATCCACGCTTGCCAGCTTGACTTGAAGTTTCTCCGCGCGTTCTTCAGTCAGGAACGGATCATAAGCAAGAATATCCATGCCGAACGCTTTGGCGCGTTTGGCCACCTCGCTGCCGATTCTTCCCATTCCCAGCACGCCGAGCGTTTTGTTGCGCAATTCGACGCCAAGGAAGGTTTTGCGATCCCATGTACCTTGTATCGTTTTGGCATAGGCCTGCGGGATATGGCGTGCCAAAGCCATCATCATTGCGAATGTGTGTTCACAGGTTGTGATGGTATTGCCGTCAGGTGCATTAATCACGATGATTCCGCGTTGAGTTGCGGCTTGAAGGTCGATATTGTCGACGCCAACGCCGGCACGTCCGATCACCTTGAGATTCGAGCCTGCTTCCATGATGCGTTCCGTTACACGCGTCTGGCTGCGAACGAGGAGAGCGTCATATTCGCCAATGATGGCAACCAGCTCGTCTTCGCTAAGCCCGGTCTTTTTCTCAACTACCACATCATTTGCTTCCACCAGCTGCTGAATTCCCAGATCGCTGATCGGGTCTGATACTAACACTTTGTACATGGTTTCTTCCTCCTTGAAATGGTTATCTATGATCGTCAAGGTCCAGTCCCTATCAAAAAGGTCTTTTCCTTAAAACCGGATGGATTCTTCCGCTCGACAACGCGGTGTCGCAGTAGAGAAGGCGGGTATAGAAAATAGGATGGTGACCATACCTGCTATTCTTCATGCGAAATCAAAAAAACTCCCAATCCACATACTGCTTGCGCAATAAGGGACGAGAGTTATTCGTGGTACCACCCTAATTCACCGTCGCTTCGCAACGACAGTCTTAGCGGTCATATAGACCGAAGAGGTTAACGGGTCTTAACCGGCTGCACCTACTCCAATTTCAACGCAGCAACTCAGGAGCGCTCAAGAACATTTGCCTGCCACCGATTTGCACCAACCATCGGCTCTCTGAATGTACAATGCAATGTCTTTTTTCCATCATCGTGTTTGGCTTGACTAATTTTTTCATAATGTATCATGGCTGACATGAGCATGTCAATAGGCTTGAACATTTTCATGGAGATGCGGATATTGTCGATGTAACAAGGATTAGAAACCATGATAAGACATTATTCGAACAATAAAATAAGGGTTTGTTTTTTTGGGGAAGTGAAAATGGATGAGCCATCGTTCTTTTTGGCCGAAAATCCCGAAAAACCGGGACTTGAGGCAGGTCTTGAATCGAATTGTTTTTTTGGATATCATTTAGTATACTATCCAGTTGGGCAAACATGGTTTGTTACGACAAATATGAAATCAAAAGGACATGCATCCAGGATGAAAAAGCCGAAGTTTCGCAAATTCAAGTTTCAAAAAGTGCAGCCGCAGCAGCTCACCGAACGTTTGCTCTTGGTGAATCTGTATTTTACGCAAGGTTTGACATTGGTTATCGGGGTCATCTGGGTTTTGTTGCAAAAAAGAAACTTGCTGGAAGTGCTGGCTTTGCCTGAACAAATCCATTTTGTCTGGTGGGGGCTTGGTTTGGCCGGCGTGATGCTTGTGATGGATCTTGTGCTTTCCTATGTCATTCCACAGGAAAGCATGGACGACGGCGGAATCAATGAGATGCTTTTCAAACATCGCCCGGTGTGGCACATCATATGCATCGCGGCCATCGTCGCGATATGTGAAGAATTGTTGTTTCGTGGTGCAATCCAGCATGCGATCGGGCCTTATTGGACCAGCATCGTTTTTGCAGTGATCCACATTCGCTATTTACGCCATTGGATTCCAACGGGATGGGTATTTGTTTCGAGCTATGGGTTGGGATACATCTACATACAATCCGGAACCCTGTGGGCACCGATCTTGTGTCATTTTGTCATTGATCTGGTGTCCGGTCTAGCCATACGTTTTCGGAGGGGATCATGAATCAGCAGTTAAGCAGAATAAAGACATATGGCAGTCAGCGTACTCGCCAATCGGAGAAAAGCAAGTCGCAAGATCGCTTGCTCGAGCCTCACGAGGTGGTCTCTGTCGTCGAAACAGCCGTGATCGCTGAGGAAGCAGGCCAAGTGCAATTGACTTCCATATCCGTGCCGAGATCAAAGCGCAAGGCGCTTGCCTCTTCTTTGGAAAGCCCTGTGCTTCCAAGTCGAATTCCTGCTCGTTCCAAAAAAACAAAACAAGCGAACGGGGATGAGGAGTCGACGGTTGTCGCTGAAGAGCTGCCGACGCGTACCCAGTTGCATCCGTCCAGACGTTTACGTTTCAGCAAACGTTTTGTCAACTCGCTCATTTTTATCTTTGTGATGTTGACCATCAGCTTGGTATGGTGGGGGATTAAGGGGGCACCTGCGCCAAGCACGTTCTTGCCTTGGTGGCCTTCATAATGGCATTTTCCTGTTTTTATGCAGAATGAGTTGGCGTCTTCACGCAAACAATACTCTTGCTTTTACAAAATGAGGAGGTTGGTTTGATGAAGGCGTCATCCTTTTTATTTGGAGTGGTCATTGGAGCTGTGGCTAGTTCCTGGCTGGCCAAGGGCAAAATCCCGATGTTTTCCTCCGGTTCTTCCCGCATGATGGATCAGGCCAAGCACAAAATGATGGAAATGACGTTCCCCGGCATGGATGGGTTCAGTGCCAAACAGAACGGGCACCACGACTCTGATCGGAATTCGGCGAAAAAAGCCGCCAGAACCGTATCTCCGAAAGAAAAAGAAGAGAACATGGGCATGCTCATGGATTTCATACGAACAAATCCGGATGTCAAACGTGAAGTAGAGCAGATCTTGAGCCAAACCAACACGACAATTCCCGGATTATAATCGTAAATTCGGATTGGGAATCAACCACAGCTTTATTTTTGTGGATTGATTCTTTTTTTGTCGATTTTACTTCGTGCAATTGAAGGCATAAAATGATAACATGTCTACATAGATTTATTTTCAGCACATATTGTTTGGTGCTTCATAATCTGTTATAAGACTTGCTTATAAAGGGGAGATCCTGTATGAAAATAGAACGTTTAAGTCACGATAAGATACGGATTTTCCTGACCTTTGACGATCTGAGCGAGCGCGGAATACAAAAAGAAGATATGTGGCAGGAAATACCCAAGGTTCATGAACTGTTCACCGAGATGATGGATCAGGCCTATTCCGAGCTTGGATTCGATGCTACAGGTCCGCTTGCCGTTGAAGTGTTTGCACTTCCCGCTCAAGGCATGGTTGTCATTGTGACCCGTGGGAAATACGATCCGCAGCAATATGGCTCAGGTCATGAAGATGATCTGCCTGAGGAAGTATACGAAATGGAAGTTACTCTGGAGCAGAGCGATTCCATCGTGTATGCGTTCAAAGATTTCGAGGTGCTGATCGAAGCGGCTCATATGCTTCGTGAGCATGTTACGAATGCAGGAAGACTATACTCTTATAAGGATCGCTGGTTCCTGCATTTTGAACCAGACGAAGTTGATTCGAATAAACATGCGGCATTGATCGCGCTGCTCGCCGAATTCGGCGAAGGCTCTTCCGTTACTCCGGCAGTGATGGAAGAATACGGAAAAGTGGTCATGCCTGAGCAGGCCATTGAAGTGATCTGCACGCATTTTAAACGTCAGGATTAAGTTCCAGTTGTATACGCGTCTTAGTCAGGGGAGGGAATTTCGGTGCTTTTGTTTTCGGTTTTAGCGGCAGCAGTAGCTCCGGGTCTCGCCTTGTTAACATATTTTTATTTGAAAGATCGTTATGATTCCGAGCCGCTTCATATGGTGCTGCGCGTGTTCATCATGGGGGTCCTGATGGTACTGCCCGTCATGATTATCCAGCGAGGCATGATGATGTGGCTCGGCGAAAACCCTTACCTTGAAGCTATCGTCATTTCAGGCGGGGTCGAAGAATTCGTCAAATGGTTTGTGATTTACCATATTATTTATAACCATACCGAATTCGACGAGCCTTATGACGGCATTTTGTATTCCGTGGCAGTTTCGCTTGGGTTTGCTACGGTAGAGAACGTGTTATACGCTTTTGCGGGCAACGCCTCCGTATCCGTCATGTTCCTTAGAGCATTGCTGCCGGTATCGGGGCATGCGATGTTCGCGGTCATTATGGGGTATTACCTGGGCAGGGCCAAGTTCACGCCAGACAGGAAACGCTGGTTTCTTGCACTATCCCTGATCCTTCCATTCTTTTGGCATTCGCTGTACGACGTCATCATGAACACGATGGTGAACAATTGGTTATGGTTCATTGCACCGTTGATGGCAGGGTTGTGGTACGGGGCCATTGGCAAGATTACGCGGGCAAACAACCGCTCACCTTTCCGTTATTTGAAGCGGGAGGAAGAGGTTAAATTGTGAATATTTGGACACACTGGTGGCATGGAACGCTTAACGCGTTACGGAGCCTCGGTGTGTTTTTTAATGCCCGGGAGTTTGAAAGAGTGGAAACGGAGAGTCAAAAGTCATGAGGATCAAAATCAAAATCAGATGCCAACGGTGCGGAGAGCGATTCACGTTAAGGGGCAAGAGGGAGCGGGGGAAAATCGAGACGGGATTCAAGCAATGCCTCTGCGACAACCGCGATCAATTCGAAATTGAAGAGGTTGGTGACAGTTCTCTGGCCTAGTACTGGAATTCGATGCATAAGAGCCCTTTCTTCGATCCACAATATAGACAGTGGTCCAGAAGAAAGGAGACTATACCGATGTATAAACGTCTAAGCTCAGTCATGTTCCCGGTATGCGCGATCCTGTTGATCGGTGCCCTGGTGTGGGGCTACCAAGAGAATCAGGAAAAAAACGCGATACTGATCAAAGCGGAAAACCAGTATCAGCGCGCTTTTCACGATCTGTCTTTTCATATGGACAAGCTGCATTCCGAGATCGGCAATACGTTAGCGGTTCATTCGACCTCGCATGGAATGCATCGCAAAGGCTTGATGAACGTATGGAGGCTTACGAGCGAAGCGCAGAATGAGATCAACCAGCTTCCTTTGACCATGCTGCCGTTCAATCAAACCGAAGACTTTCTGTCCCGCATTTCGAATTTTGCCTACAAGACATCCATGAGGGACTTATCGAAAGAGCCGCTGTCGGAGAAAGAAATCGGGAATTTGAAACGATTGTATGAAAATTCATCCGAGATCACAAAAAATTTGCAAGACGTTCAACAAAAAGTCATCTCGAACCGGTTGCGCTGGATGGACGCTGAAACCGCCATGGCCACGGAGGAAAAAGCGATGGACAACACCATCGTGGATGGCTTCCGTACCGTTGACAAAAAAGTTGGTGAGTACCCTGAACTGGATTGGGGACCATCGGTGGCCAGCATCTATTCCAAACGCACGGTAAAAAAACTGAGCGGTCCGCCCATGACCAAAGAACAAATCAAAGAAAAGGCTGCCAAGTTTGCCGACGCGGACGCCAGCAAGGTTCAAGTTCAAGAAAACGGCAAAGGGACGGAATGGGAATCTTACACCGCCACGGTCGAACACGCCAAAGACAAAAGGGTAACTATGGACTTCACCCGTAATGGCGGGCTGCTGATTTCATATAATGACACCCGTCCGGTGGGAACGAAAAAGATTTCACGCCAGGAGGCCGTGGCGAAGGCAGAGCGCTTCCTCACCAATAAAGGATACAAAAATATGAAGGCCGTGAACTATGACGAATTCGGAAACATGGGAAATTTGACATTTGTGCGCCAGGACGGGGACACGTTGATCTATCCTGAGAAGATGGCCGTTCGCGTAGGTCTCGACAACGGTGATGTGACCGGTTTCCAGGCTAGCGATTTCGTGTATGAGCACAATGACAAGCGCCAGATTCCCAAAGCCAGCATGACCGCAAAACAGACGCGCGAAAAGCTGAATCCGGATTTCAAGGTCAATTACGCCCGTAAAGCGTTGATCAAAAACGATGACGGCAAGGAAGTATTGTGCTACGAATACGGCGGCCGGATCAATGGCTCCAAGTACCGCATTTACTTAAATGCCGATAACGGTGTTGAAGAAGCGATCGAACAAATCAAACCTATTAACGCTGCAACGCGTTGAATTGAGTATAAGACAAAATGACAGGCCTTTTCGGGCCTGTTTTTTTGTTGTCCAATGTGAGAAGCATCATGGTATAATACTTTCGTACATACGAAGATTATAAGGCTAAGGTGGCGGTGACAGCTTGTATCCCAAAATCAATGAAGTTCTATATATTCAGATTGCGTCTGCAGACGAGAAAGAAGCCGGCAAGGAATTCAAATCCCGCATCGCCGACGAAGACCAGAACAGTTTTTTGATCGAGGTCCCGATGCAGCAGGGTAGCAGCCGACTGAAAAGGCTCTATTTTGGCGAAGAGTTGTCGATTTATTACATGAATGAAGAAGGCGTGCGGCATTTTTTCAATACTTACGTAACCGGCTTTGAGGAAGACGTCGTCCGATTGGTAAGAATTCGCAAGCCGCAAGCGGACGATATTACCAAAATCCAGCGTCGCAGCTTCTTGCGTGTTCGCGCCAGCCTTGAAATCGCCATCCAGGCAGAGGATTTGAACCGGGCGGTGGCCCTTACTGATGACATTGGCGGGGGCGGTCTATCCATTTTTGGCGAATCCGGGTTCTCCATTTCGGAAGGACAGAAGCTGAATTGCTGGCTGCTCATCCCTTACCGCAATTCCACGATCGAACACGTCCCGTTCGAAGCCGAGGTGGTTCGGATCAAAACGCTGGAAAGCGGGAGGCTGCTGCACATGCTCAAATTCACCCAGATCACGGATTCCGAACGGCAGAAAATCATTAAATTTTGCTTTGAGCGGCAGCTTGAGTATCGAACCAAATAAAGCTTCTGCGTGTTTCGCGCGTTGGAATAAAAAGGAGTTCCGCCGGGCAACGTAAAAGAAAAACGGGGGATTAGCCTTGGAACGAGACCATACATCTCATCGCCGTGTAAGGCTGTATTGCGAACTGTCGGACCGATTGGAAAAAGGGGCACTTAAACTGATCGGCATACTTGTGGTACTTCTCGTCGCGTATCAATTGCTGATGCAGGTGCCTTGGTTGAATAAGTACCTGACCCCGATCGGCCGTATGGAGGGCACGCCCGTCCGCATGCAGGATCCAGCCGAGGTTCAAGGCCATTGAACTTGCCTGTTTTTGCATCCATGTGCATAGTGTGGTATAATTTTCACGATGCAGGCAATGCCTGTGTTTTTTAAATATCAGACAAGAAACAAGCCCGAGCGCTTATGCTTGCTGATATTGCAAGATAAACTGCCGCTAATCGCGGTCCGGCTTCAGCAAAATGCATTATTTTGGCGTTTTTTGAAGCTTATCGTTTGAGGAGGAATGCCCCGTTGGCAAGCCAGAACACATCAGAGAACGGGAAGATGAACGTTGCGATTGACGGACCTGCTGGTGCCGGTAAAAGCACCGTAGCCCGCTTGGTCGCAGAAACGCTAGCGTATGTTTACGTCGATACCGGCGCAATGTACCGTGCGGTAACTCTGCACATGCTGCGGCATGACATCATGCCGGACAACGTGCCGGAGGTACTTCGGGAAGCCCGCGAGCTGAGCATTGATTTACAACCGGACCCCTCCGGACAGAAAGTGTTCTGTAATGGGGAAGATGTAACGATGGAAATCCGCTCTCGTGAAGTAACGGGAATCGTGTCCCGATATGCGCAAATCGAGGGGCTGCGTGCACAACTCGTGGATACCCAGCGGCAAATGGCTTTGCGCAAGGGCGTCGTTATGGATGGACGCGATATCGGAACAACGGTGCTGCCGGATGCAGAAGTGAAGATTTTCATGACCGCAAGCGTACAGGAGCGAGCTCTTCGGCGCTTCAAGGAGCTGGACCCTTCAGATGGATTGACATTGCAGCAACTGGAACAAGATATTGCCACCCGTGACAAACTGGATGCAGAGCGGGAAATTTCGCCGCTTCGTTGTGCCGAGGACGCCATAGTTCTGGATACAACCGAAATGAGCATCCGTGAAGTGGTTGACAAAATTGTTGCTTATTGCACAATGGCCAGAGGAGAGGTAGGTCTATGATTTACACCTTTGCAAAAACGGTTCTGCGGATCCTGTACGCCATCATGTTTCGGCTGGAAGCAGTCGGACGGGAAAACATTCCCCGCGAAGGCGGCGTATTATTATGCTCCAACCATATCAGCAATTTCGATCCGCCGACCGTAGGGATCATGATCCATCGTCAAGTGCGTTTTATGGCCAAAAGCGAGCTGTTTGACATCCCGGTCTTAGGTAAAGTCATTCGGGCGGTTGGCGCTTTTCCCGTCAAGCGCGGGGGCGTTAGCAAAGAGTCCATCAAAACGTCGCTGAATATTTTGCGCGATGGTGAAGTGTTGGGGATTTTTCCTTCGGGCAGTCGTCACAATGACGGCGGGATCGGAAAAAAGGGAGCAGCAAGTTTTGCTCTCCGGAGTGGCGCAACGGTCATTCCGGCTGCTATTATTGGCAATTATAAATTATTTCGTAAGATGAAAGTGGTGTATGGAGCACCTGTCGATTTGGAAGAATTCAAGGACGACCAAGCCGGCGATGCGCTGGAAAGGGCGACCGAGAAAATCATGTCCAAAATCAACGAGATGGTGCGGACAGGCAAGCCGAGCCAATAAAGGTCTGCTTGGAACGACTGAATGCATGATTTCAGGGGGCTGAGGGAAGCTAAGCCTGAACGTTCAGTGCTGAAAGTGTTTTGAACTCTGCCAAGGCAGGTTTGAATATAATGGGGTTTTTGAATTGAGGAGGGTATTTGACATGTCGGAAGAAATCAAGAATCAAGAAGCAACCCAAGATGAGTTGGATCAATTCGTTTCCTTGAAAAAAGGAGATACGGTTAAAGGAACCATCGTCAAATTGGAAGATAACCAAGCTTATGTGAGCATTGGATATAAATATGACGGTATCATTCCAATCCGCGAATTGTCTTCCTTGCATGTGGGCAGCGCATCCGAAGCCGTTGAAGTAGGACAAGAAGTTGAAGCTAAAGTTCTTAGCATCGACGACGAGAAAGAAAAGCTCGTACTGTCCAAACGCGCGATCGACAGCGAAAATGCTTGGGATCAACTGCAGAAGCACTTTGAAGATCAGGATGTATTCGAAATTGTTGTGGCTGACGTCGTTAAAGGCGGACTGGTTGCTGACGTGGGCGTTCGCGGTTTCATCCCGGCTTCCATGGTTGAGCGTCACTTCGTTGAAGATTTCAGCGATTACAAAGGACGCACGCTGCGCGTTAAAGTCAAAGAACTTGACCGCGAAAACAACAAAGTGATCCTGTCCCAAAAGGATGTGCTTGAAGCTGAATTCGAAGCTAACAAAGCACAAGTTATGGCAAGCCTGCAAGAAGGCCAAGTCATCGAAGGTACTGTGCAGCGCCTGACTCAATTTGGTGCATTTGTTGACGTTGGCGGCGTAGACGGTCTGGTTCACGTTTCCGAGCTGGCTTGGACTCATGTGGACAAACCATCCGACGTTCTTTCCGAAGGCGACAAAGTGACCGTAAAAGTGCTGAAAGTTGATCCGGAAAAAGGCAAAATCAGCTTGAGCATCAAAGCGGCGCAACCAGGACCTTGGGAAACTGCCGGCGACAAATTCAACGCTAGCGACATCGTAACTGGTGTGGTTAAACGTTTGGTTGATTTCGGTGCTTTCGTTGAGATTGCTCCAGGTGTTGAAGGACTTGTGCATATTTCGCAAATCTCCCACAAACACATCGGAACACCGCATGAAGTACTGAAAGAAGGTCAGGAAGTTCAAGTCAAAATTTTGGAAATGAACCCTGCCGAACAACGTGTAAGCTTGAGCATCAAAGAAACGGAAGAAGCTCCTGCTCCAGCGCCAAAAGCAGAAAGACCTGCGAAAAACAGCGCACCGCGTGAAGAAATCAACAACCCGAACGTTTCCTTGAGCAATCAAGGCATGAGCACTACGCTTGGCGAACTGTTCGGCGACAAACTCAGCAAATTCAAATAAGCTTTAATCAATGCATGGTTCTTAGTTTATACTGCATATTTTGCTGAACAATAAAGCAAGATCGGCGAGCCCGCTAGGGTTCGCCGATTGTCGTTATATAAAAAAACAACGTACTGAAATTCGCATCATGGAAGGCGAGGGGACTTCCGATAACCGTGGATTCCCTTACTGAAAAACCATTAGCCGAGGCATTTTTCCTTCAGATACAATGTGATGAAAAGTTAGCCAAGACATGCGTTTTTTGCTATGATGGGTATCGAAGTATGGACAAGAGGAGTGGAATGTATGGCAAGACCCGTTGTGGCGATTGTCGGTCGGCCGAACGTGGGCAAATCCACGATTTTTAATCGGATCATCGGCGACAGGTTGGCCATTGTGGAAGACAAGCCGGGAATTACCCGTGACCGTATTTACGGCATCGGGGAATGGAACGGCAAACCATTCAGCATTATCGATACAGGTGGTATCGAAATTGATGGTGAGGACGTTATTATTAAGTCCATCCGGATGCAGGCAGAGCTCGCCATTGAAGAAGCGGATGTTATCGTATTCATGTGTGATGCGAAAACCGGCGTGACCCAAGCCGATGAGGAAGTTGCGCAAATGCTGTACCGCTCGGGCAAACCCATCGTTGTAGCCGTCAACAAAGTAGATAATATCGGGCGAAGCGAGCTGATTTATGAATTTTATTCATTCGGTTTCGGCGACCCTATCGGAGTATCCGGCAGCCACGGTACAGGTATTGGCGATTTGCTGGATGCCATCGTGGAGAATTTGCCCGAACTGGAGGACGATCAATACGACGACGACGTCATTCGCGTAGCCTTGATCGGACGTCCGAACGTTGGGAAATCTTCGCTTGTTAATGCCATCCTGGGTGAAGAACGGGTCATTGTCAGTGACGTTGCCGGCACGACACGCGATGCCATCGATACTCCTTTTGAAAAAGATGGGCAGCGCTATGTGTTGATCGATACGGCAGGTATGCGCAAACGCGGCAAAGTGTACGAGACCACGGAAAAATACAGCGTGATGCGCGCCATGCGCGCCATTGAGCGTGCGGATGTCGTTCTTGTGGTCATCAACGGCGAGGAAGGCATCATCGAGCAAGACAAGCATATAGCCGGTTATGCATTCGAAGCCGGTAAGGCTTCCCTCTTCGTTGTCAACAAATGGGATGTCGTGGACAAAACCGATAAAACCATGCATGAATTCGAGAAAAAGATTCGGGATCATTTCCTCTTCATGACGTATGCTCCCGTGGTATTTTTGTCAGCCAAAACAAAACAACGCTTACAAAAATTGCTGCCGGTTGTGCAGCATGTAGCGCAACAGCACGCTATGCGTGTACAAACGCATCTGCTTAACGACGTCGTATCCGATGCAGTTGCCATCAATCCGCCGCCTACGGACAAAGGACGCCGCATGAGAATCAACTATGTGACGCAGGTTGCCGTCAAACCGCCGACCATGGTTATTTTCGTGAACGATCCGGAATTGATGCACTTCTCGTATGAGCGCTACCTCGAAAACAAAATCCGCGGCGCGTTCGACTTTGAAGGCACGCCAATCCGCATATTTACTCGGAGGAAGTCCGACGAAAGTTAGGGGAGAAGTTTGTGATCTTACAAATCGCAGCGATTGTCCTGAGTTATTTGCTAGGTTCAATCAGCTTTAGTGTCCTGCTGGCAAAAGCAATCCGGGGCATTGACATTCGGCAGCACGGAAGCGGCAATGCGGGTGCAACCAATACACTTCGCATCTTGGGCAAAGGCCCGGCCATTCTTGTACTGTTGCTGGACGTGGTCAAAGGGATTGTGGCTGTATGGCTTGGGATATGGCTTGGAAACGGTTCGGAGTGGACGCCTGCATTTGCAGGTATCGCAGCAATTGCTGGGCATAATTGGCCTCTCTATTTCCGTTTTCGTGGCGGGAAAGGCATTGCCACGGCGATCGGTGTATTGGCGACATTGGCCTTTCCACCCGCATTGTGCGCGGGAATCATTGCGATCCTTTCCATCGTATTCACGCGTTACGTATCGCTCGGCTCGCTCATTTTCGTGGCGTTGACTCCGATTTTCATTCTGGTATTCCCCGGGTACTCCATGACGATGTTCTGGGGCAGCCTGATTATTTGCCTTTTCGCCTTCTGGAGGCATCGTACGAATATTGTCAAGCTGGCGAAGGGACAAGAAAACAAATTGGGATCGAAAAACGCCGGAGGAGGGAAACGCGTTGTCTAAAAAAGTTGCCGTTCTCGTAGCAGGCAGCTGGGGAACCGCGCTTGCCAGCGTTTTGGCAGCCAACCAGTTGAATGTGGTCATGTGGACGCGCAGCGAGGAACACGCTGCCGAAATTAACGATACGCATGTGAATTCACGCTATTTGCCTGGCGCACAGCTCCCGCCGAACATTCGGGCGACGACAATTATGGCAGAGGCTGTCGAAGGTGCATCCGCGGTGTTGATCGTAGCTCCGTCTTCAGCAATGCGCTCGGTGACCCACCAACTTAAGGCATATTATCGACCCGAAATGTTAATTATACATGCAACCAAAGGCTTTGAGACCGAGTCGCTGAAACGCATGTCCACGGTCATCGCCGAGGAACTGGAATGCGAGGAAGGAAACATTGTCGTACTGTCAGGGCCAAGCCATGCCGAGGAAGTGGTGAAGCGTTGCCCTACAACGGTCGTTGTTGCCTCCCTGAATCAGAAAGCGGCTGAAGCTGCCCAGGCGTTGTTCATGAACTCGTTTTTCCGCGTGTATACGAATCGGGATATGCTTGGCGTGGAGCTTGCCGGGGCTTTCAAAAACATCATCGCTCTTGGCGCAGGCATGTCCGACGGACTGGAGTTTGGCGATAACGCCAAAGCCGCTCTTCTTACGCGCGGACTCGCCGAAATTACGAGAATCGGCGTTGAAATGGGAGCCAATCCGCTGACCTTCTCCGGCTTGGCGGGTGTTGGCGACCTTGTCGTCACGGCCACGAGCCAACATAGCCGGAATTGGCGAGCTGGCTCGCTGCTGGGTCAGGGCAAAAAGCTGGATGACGTGCTCGGCTCAATGGGCATGGTTGTCGAAGGGATTCGAACCACAAAGGCCGCCTATTTTATTTCCGAAAAGTACGGCGTGCAAATGCCGATTGCCGATCAGCTGTACCATGTTCTGTTCCAAGGACGGGAGCCCCGCGATGCGGTTGAGGCATTGATGGGAAGGGATCCCAAAACGGAGATGGAGAGCATGAAACTCGAAACGTGGGAGCAATGGCATTCCTGATGGATCTGAATAAGACAAGGGGGCCGCGGACTGCGTAGTGGAAGCTTATTCACCCTTTACCTGGTGGACTCATATAATGCACATGAGTATTGCCGGAGGAGGGGAGACGAATGAGCAACATTTCCAAGGATGCACTGAAAGCGATCAATAAAAAAACGGGCAAAACGATTACGGAAGGTGCCGTCAAGAAACTGGCAAGCACGGTTAAACCAACCACGATGCAGAATGAGGCCCAGCTTCGCCAATTGATCAAGCAAGTATCCGCCATGGCCAAGGTTCCGGTATCGGAAGATACGGTGAAGGAGATCGTGAGTGCAGTCAAAAAGAGCGGACTAAACCCAAGCAACATGGAAGCTTTGATGAAGATGATGATGAAAAAACAATAAATCGATTCTGCGTACGCGGATCGTTTTACGAGACAAAACAGGCCGGATCATTCCGGTTTGTTTTTTTGTCTTTTTTTTGGAAAGATGAGCGATGTTTCATGATATAATGTGTGCAATTGTCACTTTCAGTGATGAATGACGGATCGAAGGGGAGACGCTGAACATGAGCGCAATGGACAAGATGTGGCTGTCATTGGTGGCCATTCTAATTATGGGCTTGTCGGTTTTCCTGATTACTTTTGCAAGGGCCAAAACCAAGGGCATTGTACGGGGCATACTGTCGTTAATCGCGTTTCTGGTCATGCTGATTGGGTTTATCGGTGGAATGGCTGCCTTGATTTGACGGGCATGCCTGACATGCCCGGCATTGCATCCGCATACGCACATCATGGGAGTTGGCACAATGAATACGGATGAAGAAGGGAAGGCTGACGGATGGGAGCACATGAAACGGAGGGTCTAACGACTCGATATCCTGATCTGCACGCCGCTTTGCTGGAAACGGCCGCGGCTTGGATCAACCAACCGTACACCTGGTTGTTAGGAGGCAGCTGCGGGTTGCTGTTGCAAGAAGTAGAGCTGAATCAGGCTCCAAGGGATATTGATATTTATGCGGATATTGCCGCAGCAAAACAACTTCATGGCGTGGCGCCTGGACGGAAATTGGACGAACCTGCTGTGGATACAACGGGACCCTACGCTTCCCTGTTAAGCCATTATCAAGTCGGAGCGTGCGCAATGGAGCTGGTCGGCGGATTTGAGATGTGGTCACGCAACAATTGGTATCGAACCGAAATCGAACGTGTACTTGCATTCCATGCGCCGTCCGTTCGGTTGGGCTCGCATCATGTTCATTTGATGCCCCTTGCGCACGAATTGCTGTTCAACCTGCTTCGAGGCCGGGCCGATCGGTATGAACCGATAGCCCAAGCGATTCGAAAACAACCGCAAAAGCACCAGCCGCTGCTGGATGAGCTCGGCAAGCAAAATGTGTGGACAAACCTTTTTCGGGAGCAGGTGCAGGAGCTTGTTGGTTTTTCATGGAGCATTTAAGGGGGAGACATATGGATCAGACGGTTACTTTTCTGCCTCAAAACAAAAGCATTCGGGTCAGATCCGGCACGAACCTGCTAAGTGCGGCGCGACGTGCAGGCATAAAAATAACGACTCGTTGTGACGGCAAAGCCGCATGCTTGATGTGCAAAGTGAGGGTAGATGCAGAACAGCTCAAGGGGCTTGAGCCTCCGGCTGATGCAGAGAAGCGAAAATTAGGAATGCTGCTGGAACAGGGAACGCGTTTGGCATGTCAGGCAAAAGTGAGACATGATGTAAAAGTACATGTACCTGAAGATCCGCTGAAGGCAGCGATCCGCAAACAATTGGAACGGCAAAGGCAAGAAGACGATTGGTTGTAAACGTCTCACTTAATGAAGAGGGGCATACACGAAGCCATGCATCAGATTCGAGGAGGGTGCACATGATCATCGATTGGATTAAACATGCAAAGAGTCATGGGAGGTCAGGTCTGGGGCGCCAGACCTTTGCAATGCTTTTATTCATACTGAGCGGTTTTGCCTTGAGCGGATGCATGTACCCTTCCCAGGCTGTTACCGAGCCCAAAACGGCTTACCGTGAAAGCGTAAACCGCATTCAGGATGCCGTGGAGGCTTTTCAGCAGGACCAGGGGGTTCTCCCGATGTTGAATGCGGACATGAGCACCCCGAAATATGAAAAATTCAGAGTGGATTTATCCAAATTAAAGCAGCAAGGGTATCTGGAAGATATCCCGGTGACCGCGTTTGAGAATGGCGGCAGCGCTTACTTTTTGATTCAAAACGAAGAAACGGAGCCTGCAGTCAAGGTCATGGATCTGCATACCGTGCAGAAGGTGAATGACGTGCAGCGGATGGTGGACCGATACAAGGCACAGCATAACAATGAGCTGCCGAGAGGAGAAGAACTGTACGACGGACTGTTTGCGGTGGATATGCAAAAGGCTGGGCGCCCTGAGACAACGGAAGTGAGGTTGAACAGCGTGTATTCCGGTCAGGAGCTGCCGTTCATCATGGATGAAGCGGGAAATGTATACGTGGACTATGCGTTTGACATTATGCAGGCCGTGGAGAAAGAGGGCAAAGCTCCGGCGGAGACCGAAGATGCCCGGGAGGTCCTGTTGGAGCATTCCTATTTTGTTCCGGTCAAATCGGTAGCCTATGTATGGGAGAATAATACGCCTGTTGCCAGACTAATAGAATAATTCAATTCTGATAGAGATATTCCTGTGTTAGGGGTATCTCTTTTTAATTTCGCATAAAAGCACGACCAGTCTCATAAAGTAGATTGAAATTAAGGCGTCATACTCCGAAAAGAGGCCTTAATCCCGCGAAAAGGGGTTGGACAAAAAATGAAAAAACGCGTCATATTGCTGCATACGGATACATAAGATGATACTAGTCCAATTGCATGTACGAGTTAACGCCGCTTTCACCGGTTTCATCAGAATGCAATGTTCGGCGGCGGACGACTTCCGGGCACTCACAAAGGCGGCTCTACCGTTGCAGGGATTTCAGTCTTCTGATTGAAAAAACGAAGCGGATGCTCTTTAGCATTTTTCCTTCGGAGTATTTTAGGGAGGGGATTTCATTGGAGAAAGTGGACATTTTTAAGGACATTGCCGAGCGGACCGGAGGGGACATCTATCTCGGGGTTGTTGGCGCGGTCCGGACGGGGAAATCAACATTTATCAAACGTTTCATGGAAACGATCGTACTGCCCAACATCACGAATGAAGCGGATCGTGCCCGGGCAGTGGATGAATTGCCTCAAAGCGCTGCGGGTAAAACGATTATGACGACCGAACCTAAATTCGTGCCGAATAACGCGGTTCAGATTAAGGTGACGGAAGGGCTGGAAGTCAATGTTCGGCTCGTCGACTGCGTAGGATATGCTGTGGAAGGGGCCAAAGGTTACGAAGACGAAAACGGGCCAAGAATGATCTCCACGCCTTGGTTCGAAGAGCCCATTCCGTTCCAGGAAGCGGCCGAAATCGGCACGCGCAAGGTGATCCAGGAACATTCGACGCTTGGCGTCGTCGTTACTACGGACGGCACGATTGCGGAAATTCCCCGCAGTTCCTATGTCGAGTCCGAAGAAAGGGTCATTGCCGAACTGAAAGAAGTGGGCAAACCGTTCGTCCTGGTCATCAACTCGACGCGTCCTCGCAGCGACGAAACGCTGCAGCTGCGTTCCGAGCTTGCGGCTAAATACGACATCCCGGTCATGACCCTCAGCGCGGCGACGATGACGGAGGATGATGTCACGGGAGTTCTTCGTGAAGTGTTGTACGAATTCCCGGTGCATGAAGTCAACGTGAACCTTCCCAGCTGGGTCATGGTGCTGAATGAGAATCACTGGCTGCGCAGCAACTATGAAAACTCGGTGCGCGACACCGTCAAAGATATCCGCAGATTGCGGGACGTGGACCGCGTCGTGTCGCAATTCATGGAGTATGAATTCATTGACCGTGCGGGCCTCAGCGGCATGAACATGGGGCAGGGCGTGGCGGAAATCGACTTGTACGCTCCGGATGAGCTGTACGATCAAATCCTATACGAAGTCGTCGGGATCGAAATCCGGGGCAAAGACCATTTATTGCAGCTGATGCAGGAGTTCACCCATGCCAAGCGGGAATACGATCGCTTCGCCGAAGCGCTCGAGATGGTCAAAACGACCGGTTACGGCATTGCGGCGCCATCTCTCGCCGAGATGGCACTGGATGAACCGGAACTGATCCGCCAAGGCACGAAATTCGGCGTTCGCTTGAAGGCAACTGCCCCGTCGATTCATATGATCCGCGTTGACGTGGAGTCCGAGTTCGCGCCGATTATCGGTACGGAGAAGCAGAGCGAGGAACTCGTCAGATATTTGATGCAGGACTTCGAGAACGATCCGATCAAGGTATGGGATTCAGACATGTTTGGCCGTTCCCTGCATTCGATCGTGCGGGAGGGGATCCAGGGCAAAATTGCCATGATGCCGGACAATGCCCGCTACAAGCTCCAGGAAACGCTCGGCCGTATCATCAACGAAGGCTCGGGTGGACTGATTGCCATCATACTGTAAGTTGAAAAGATCGCGAGGATGATCCTTGCGATCTTTTTTGTTATTCGCTTCATGATTTTGGTTGTACTGGATATGAAAGAGTGTGAAAAGAAAAAATGTAGTGGTTTCTAGCTTTAAATTACTAAAACCTATTTACATGCTTGGAATTAGTCGTTATATTAATACTCAACTATTGTGATCCAGGTCACACAGCGAGTGAGAACAGGGGGATATAGACATGAAAACGAAAACGGTAAAATGGGCATGGTTCGGGCTTGTATTGGTGCTTGCACTGGCTCTATCCGCATGCGGAATCAAAAAAGAACCGGCTTCGACCACAGCGTCTGGGACTGAAGGGGACAAGCCTCAAACCGAAGCGGTTACGGGGCCGTTAAGCGGGAAACGCATCGCACTGATCATGGAGTTTAATACGGGAACCTTCTCGCAGCAATACGTACAGGGCGTGAAGGAAGAAATCGAGAAATTTGGCGGCGAGCTGACCACGTTCGTGGCGGATAACGACAAAGCCAAAATGGTATCGCTGCTGGACAGCGCCATCAATCAGAAATTCGATGCCATCCTGACAGACCATGGCGATGCGTTGTTGGAACCCGGCGTCAAAAAGGCCGTGGAACAAAACATTCCGATCGTCGTTTTTGATGCAGACATCAACGTCCCTGGTGCCACGGTAATGTCCCAGGATGACCAAAAAATGGCCGAGCTGACGCTGGAACAGATGAAGAAGGATATCAACGGCCAGGGGAACATCGTTAAAGTTTGGGTGGCGGGATTTGCGCCAATGGAGCGGCGCCAGCTGGCATACGGAACATTCATGGAAGCGAATCCGGATATCAAGGAAATCGCAACGTTTGGTTCCGCGCAAAACCCGGCGCTGGATACGCAGGCCAAAATGGAAGCCATTCTGAAACAATATCCAAAAGGCGAGATCACGGCGGTATGGGCCGCTTGGGATGAGTTTGCCAAAGGAGCGGCACGTGCGATCCAGCAAGCAGGCCGCGACGAAATTAAAGTATACGGCATCGATATGAGCGACGAGGATTTGCAAATGATTCAGGATCCGAAAAATCCTTGGGTGGCCTCCGCGGCCGTAGACCCGACAGACATCGGACGCGTCCAGGTCCGTTACGCCTACCAGAAGCTGAACGGGGACGAGACCGAGGACAAGGTCGTGCTGAATCCCGTGTATGTGCAGCGTGATGCGCTGCCTGATCAGCAAATCTCTACTTCGGAGCTGTCCGAATACGTGGAGGGCTGGGGCGGAAGCACGCAGGGCATCAAGGACTGGATGAAGGAATATGGCATCACTGCGAAATAAAGCAGCGTAACAGGAGCGCGCCGCAAGGCGCGTTTTTTTCAATCATATATGACAAATTAAATAGATGAAAAATTCACAATAAAGAAAGACTCCTTATGGGAGCCATAGGCGATAGGAGGTTAAGCATCATGACAGATGCGCCAATTTTGCTTCAAATGGAACAGGTCAGCAAGCAATTTGCAGGCGTACCTGCACTGAAGGACGTTGATTTTTCCGTCCGGGGCGGGGAAATCCATGCATTGCTTGGCGCCAACGGAGCCGGAAAAAGCACGCTGATGAAAATGTTGTCCGGCGCGTACCAGATGGATCGCGGTTCGATCACGCTGAATGGGCAACGTCTTCGGCTGACTTCGCCAGGCGATGCCAAGGCAAACGGAATCCACTGCGTGTATCAAGAGGTCGATGCCGCGCTGGTGCCTCAGTTGACTGCCGCGGAGAATATTATGCTGGATCAGTTGGCATCCTCTTCGCGGGGGTGGTGGAGCAGTCCGCGAAAGCAGCAGCAGCGGGCCGGGGAAGTTTTGAAACAGCTTGGGGCAAGCATCGATTTGCACAAAAAAGTAGCCGAGCTCACGCTTGCGGAAAAACAGATGATTTTGCTGGCGAGAATTTTGGTTCAGGACGCCAAAGTCATTATTTTTGACGAACCGACAGCCCCGCTCAGCCAAGAAGAGACGGATGCGTTTTTCCGGATCGTGCATCATTTGAAGGATCGCGGTGTCGCCTGCATTTTCATTACGCATCGATTGGTCGAGGTTACCGCTCACTGTGACCGTGTAACGGTCATGCGGGACGGGCAGCATGTGTTCACAGGCAATGCGCAGGAGGTGACGATTCACGACCTGGTGGGGCAAATGCTGGGCAAAACCTTTGACGAGGAATTTCCCAAAACAGAAGTGCCGCTGGGAGAAGTGCTGTTGGAGGCCAGAGGATTGCGTCGAGGCCTCAAAGTTAAAGGGGTGGACCTTTCGGTCCGAAGGGGTGAAGTGCTTGCTGTCGTCGGCCTGGTCGGAGCCGGTAAAACGGAGTGTTCGAGGCTGCTTATCGGAGCGGACAAGTTCGAGGCAGGCGAAATCTTTTTGGATGGGCGAAAGCTGCGATTATCACAGCCTGCTGACGCAGCGGCGTCAGGGATCGTTTCCGTTCCCGAGGAACGCCGCAAGCAGGGCATCCTGATCCATGAAAATGTGGAACGGAATTTGAGCTTGCCCTTGCTTGGTCGTCTTAGCACATTGGGTTTTGTAAGCCGGAAGCAGGAACGGGCAAATGCGGAATCCCTGGTGGCTCAGCTTGGCATCAAAACGGCTTCGGTGCGCCAGGAGGTCAAATATTTAAGCGGCGGCAATCAGCAGAAGGTAGCGATCGGCAAATGGCTGAATACGGATGCGGAAGTGTTCGTCTTCGACGAGCCGACCAAAGGCGTGGACATCGGCGCCAAAAGCGATATTTTCAAGTTGATCAACGAACTGGCGCAAGCCGGCAAAGCCATCATTTATTTTACCTGCGAGTTGGACGAAGGGCTGGGCATCGGAGATACCATCGCCGTCATGTGCGAAGGAACGATCGTGAAGCATTTCAAGCGGGGAGAAGCCAATCAAGAACAACTGCTATATTACGCAAGCGGTGGACAAGAGGTGCGACATGAAGGATAAAACTATGGATTTCGCGTTCCGATACGGAGCGATTATCGTTATTATTGCGGTTATAGCCTTTTTTGGCATACGCCTGCCTTATTTTTTTACGTACAGCAATATGACGGATATTTTAGGTTCCATCTCAATCGTAACCTTTGTTGCGATCGGCGTAACCTTATCTCTCATTGTGGACGGTTTTGATCTGTCCGTAGGCGCTACAGTTTCATTGACGACGGTAGTCACGGCCTCGCTCATGATTTGGTATCAACAGCCGCTCGCGGTCGTTATCATTGTCCCGCTGGTGCTTGGGGCGATAATCGGACTGCTGAATGCACTATTGATTGTAAAACTGCGCATCCCGGACTTGCTCGCCACGCTGGCCATGATGTATATCATCGGCGGTATTCACAAGACGTATGCTCAGGGGTATACCATTTATAATCATATGCAGTTCCCCGACGGCAGCAAGGCTGCAGGCGAGATGGATCCGACTTTCCTGCAGCTTGGGCAGGGCAAATGGCTCGGCATGCCGATATCGGTCATTCTGCTGATCATCGCGGTGGTTGGCGTGCACATTTTCCTGACGTATACCAAGTATGGACGGCAGATGTATGTGACGGGCGGCAATGAAGAAGCGGCCAGACTTTCGGGCATCAAAGTGAAAAAGGTGAGGACGCTTGCTTATGTGGCTGCCGGCGTATTTGCCGCGATTGGCGGCATTCTGTACGCTTCCAAAGTAGGTTCGGGCCAGATCGATGCGGGTTCGCCGCTGCTGATGGAATCCGTTGCTGCCGTATTTGTCGGTTTTTCGGTATTCGGAGCCGGCAAACCCAACGTCATTGGCACATTTATCGGTTCAGTGCTGATTGGCGTGCTGGTCAACGGCCTGACCATGATGAACGTGCAGTATTTTGCTCACGATATCGTCAAAGGCGGCGTACTCGTGCTGGCTTTGGCTGTTACATTTTACGTACTGAACCGCAACCGGACTTGAAATTGTGGGCTGTCTGTATTAGTATAAAATTTGTTCGGCGCCTGAAATGCTTGATTTCAGGCGATCTCATTGCCGGAAATGACTGTCTACCGGAAGCGCAGATTTTCGTTTGTGAAGCAGAGATGGGATTGACATTTTTTGCGGATGAACGTATATTTCGCTATAAAACGGAAACACAGTATAACATTCAGGATATTGATCCAGGAGGTGAAAATAATGAATAAATCGGACCTGATTAACCACGTGGCCGAAGCGACTGAATTGTCCAAAAAGGATGTAACGAAAGCGGTTGATGCCGTATTCGAAGCGATCTCCGAGGCTTTGCAGAACGGAGACAAGGTGCAATTGGTGGGCTTCGGGAACTTCGAAGTGCGCGAGCGTTCTGCACGTAAAGGACGCAACCCGCAAACGGGGGAAGAAATCGAAATTCCTGCGAGCAAAATTCCTGCGTTCAAACCAGGCAAAGCGCTCAAAGACGGAATTAAATAAGATTTCTACATATTCCATATGCCAGCAAAAAGACCGTGACTTGTTCACGGCCTTTTCTTTTGCCTTTGAATCCGTCCGCGCAGAGCCTTCAGCGGCCTGAATCGGGGAGCTTGCTTTTGTCTTCGGCTTGCGGAGCATAAGCTACCAGAACCAGCGGTTCGCCAGTAACTTCGGTGAATTGCCGCTCCAGCTCCCGAAGCTTGTGAACATGTTCTTCCGAAAGCGGTGCAGGGTCATATTTCATGTCGTTTGCTCCTTTCCCTTTGAGGCTGATCGTAGTATGCCCTTGGGGGGAGAATTGCATCGCTCCAAAACGACGAGATTCCAGAAAGGCAAGCAACGGGTTGACAAATGAATCGTTGTTGCCCATCATTAACGCTATTGAACCAGGAGAGAGGGGACGTTACGCCATGGACCATCCAACCGGTAGTGATTATATCGTTATCAAGGCAGAGGAGAACGGCGTGCAGGTCATCGGGTTGACCCGTGGACAGGACACGCGTTTCCACCACACCGAGAAGTTGGACAAGGGTGAGGTCATGATTGCCCAGTTCACGAACCATACCTCGGCGATTAAAATCCGCGGCAAAGCCACGTTGATCACCAAGCATGGCGAGCTTCAGTCCGAGTAATGACAGAAGCGTATTAAGATCCTGATTTTCCAAAGGATCGACACAGGTATGCATCATGTTTTCCTTGTATGCTCAGCGACCTGAACGATGGAGTTCTGACCTTTCAAAAATGATGAAAATTGCAGGCATAGCCTGCTTTTTTTCGTTGTACAATGAGGTATGAGCCTTTACTGGACAGACTACACTATCATGTAGGGACGAGGAGGCATATATGAAACCGCGGTTGATCGTAACTGCTTCGGTTCTGGCAACCTTTGCGGCCGTCTTTTTGCTTGTGGCTTTGCAGTCCATGCAGCATCGCACGCTGGGAGGAGAGCATGCCCGGCCCGTGACCGCGGCCCAGCAGCCGCGCGAGCTTACGCAGGACAACTTGGTGGACGCCTTGGCATCGATGCAGCTGGCTGCGCCGATCGCCAAAGTAGAATGGGATAAATCGATATTGAAATTGGACCTGAAGGTCACAGGCACCGATATTGGATATCAAAAAATTTATGGCAGCATGGCAGACGTTGCCGAACTGTCTTTCGGTGGTTTCTCCAACGTGGAGCAGGTGCTGCTCCGCGTTCTGGCCGAGGACGAATGGACCCGTCAACGGCATCTGCTGCTGGCTGCGGATATTCGGCGCAATCAATGGCCCGAAAGTGCCATCGGCGAACTGCGCGGCTGGTCAAGCCCCAAGCTGTCGGATAATTTGAAGGAATGGTTCCATATCATGGAAACGGCATTGTGGAAGAAGCAATTCGAAAGGGCAAATCAAGGGTAAATGAATGTCAGGATTCAGTGCGTGCCGAAGAAACATATGCTATAATATATAAGATTGTAGTGCAGAATGGGTTTTACAATGAAAGGCTCGGAGGCTGAAAATGAATTCATACCGCGTACCTGAACTAGCAAAAAAATATACCGAATACGACATGATTCGACGGCACACGGAAATACCGCCATTCCCGGATAGCCGTGCGCGCCTGCTTCAGGTTTTTGTGGGAAGGACGGATGAAAGGGGACATGACGAGCTGTACGCTCTCGCCACGTCGCTGGTTCAATTGGCCATGGATACGCATGACCTGATCGATACGGATGCCGGGGAACGCAAAGAGCAGGAAATGCGCTCCAGGCAGCTGAATGTGCTTGCCGGCGATTATTTAAGCAGCCGCTTCTATCAACTCCTTGCCCATGCGGGGCGCATCGAGATGATCGGCAAGCTCAGCGGGGCGGTTTCCGAAGTCAATGTTCGCAAGATGAGTTTGTATGCACGGATGCAAAAATTTTTCGTTTCTGCTGATGAATACATGCGTGAAACGGTGCAGCTGAAAATGCAGCTGTTTCTTTCATTTGGGCATATGATCAAATCCGGGGATCGCAAGATCTGGGAATGCCTGCTTGAGGAGTTTAGCCGCTGTGAAACGATCGTGACGGAGCTGCATCGTTTGAACGACGGCCATTTTGTTCACAGTTATGCCTTCTGGCATGTATATGAGCAAGGGTCCAACGAAGAACGGCATGCACTGCGCCAATCCGACCCGGCACCGGACGTTCGGAGCAACATGCTGAAAAAACATCGGGTCGAGGACATTTTGCTGGACAAGCTTCGCAGTACCGTGAACCGCGTGCAACTGCTGCTGCAGGACGACGCAAAAGAGCATGGGCTTGAGGAAGTGCATTTGATTCTTGAGCCTTACCTGGCCTATTTGCAGCCTTCGCGCGCGGCAGCGGGGGAGAATTGAGGGGGAGACGAATGGGTAACGCAGAGACAAAACCGAAAGAGGAATTCGTCCATTCGGTATTCGAGAGCATCGCGGGGAAATACGACATCATGAACGACATTTTGAGTTTTCGCAGGCACAAGGCCTGGCGCAAGTTCACGATGAAAAAAATGAACATGTCAAAAGGGGATACCGGCCTGGACCTTTGTTGCGGTACTTGCGACTGGACCCTTGCCATGGCGGAGGCAAGTGAAACGGGGCACATGCACGGCCTGGATTTCAGCAACAACATGCTTCAGGTCGGGCAGGGAAAAGTGAACGCCGCAAATCGTCAGAATCAGATCACGCTTGTGCAGGGAAACGCCATGTCGCTCCCCTTCGAAGATAATTCGTTCGATTATGTCACCATCGGTTTCGGGCTGCGCAACGTGCCGGACCTGAGACAGGTGCTGTCGGAGATGAAGCGCGTCGCGAAACCGGGCGGCATGGTTGTGTGCCTTGAATTGTCGAAGCCGACCTGGCAGCCGTTCAAGGGCATTTATTATTTTTATTTCGAACAGGTGCTGCCGAGACTTGCCAAGTTGTTTGCCAAGCGTTACGAACAATACAAATGGCTGCCGGATTCGTTGGCGCTATTTCCGGGAAGAAAGGAACTGGCGCACATTTTCGAAGAAACCGGATTAAAGAAAGTGCAGGCCTACCCCCTGACCGGAGGCATCGCGGCACTGCATATTGGGACCAAGGAGAATTAGCATGTTTAGGAAAATTCGCATCTTTTTAGAAATGATCAAAATCGAGCATACGCTCTTTGCATTGCCATTTGCCTTCATGGGAGCCATCCTTGGCTCGATGGTGGTCAACAACACGTTTCCAAGCTGGCTCGAAATCATGTGGGTGCTGCTGGCGATGGTCGGTGCCAGAAGCGCCGCTTTCGGGCTTAACCGCATGATCGACCAGGTGATCGACGGCAAAAATCCGCGGACGGCGATGCGTGCCATCCCCGCGGGGTTGTTGAAAAACGGAGAAGTCATCATTTTCGTTATCGTATCGTTTATTTTGCTGTTCTGGGCTTCATATAACCTGAACGTGCTTTCGATGAAGCTGCTGCCAATCGCGGTATTTATGCTCGTCATTTATTCCTATACCAAACGCTTCACGTGGTTGTGCCATGTTGTGCTGGGCATGACGATCGGACTGGCGCCGCTGGGCGGATGGGTAGCCGTGACCGGTACCATGGACTGGACGGCCATCGTGTTCTATGTCACCATCGTGTTCTGGACGGCAGGTTTCGATATCATTTATGCGTGCCAGGACCTTGAGTTTGACCAAGACGAGGGACTCCATTCCATTCCCTCGCGCTTCGGACTGCACAAATCTTTGCAGATCGCGAAGTTTTTCCATGTGATTACCGCCGTCGGATTTTTGGCGCTGCTTCTGATGACCGATCTGAGCTGGTGGTATGGCGCAGGCATGCTGATTACTTATGGCATCTTGTTCTATGAGCACTACATTGTGTCGCCGAACGACATGAGCCGGGTTCAGACCGCATTCTTTACGATGAACAGCGTGCTGAGCATTGTGGTATTTACGTTTACCTTGATCGACCTGGCGGTGAAATAAATGTTCCAACTGGACAACAAACGGCTTGTTGTCGGAATTACGGGAGCCAGCGGCAGCATCTACGGCATCAGGCTGATCGAAACGCTGCTTGATCTGGACTACGAGGTGCATCTGGTGATCTCCAACGCCGGCTGGCGCGTACTAAAAGAAGAGCTGGATTGGGAAGTAACGAATCGCGAGCGGATCCTGGACGAAAAGTTTGGGGGCCGCTCCGGTTCCCTGATCTACCATCCGGTAAGCGATATAGGAGCTTCGATTGCGAGCGGCTCTTTTCTGGCGGACGGCATGATTGTCATGCCATGTTCCATGGGGACGCTCTCTTCCATCGCGCAAGGCGCCTCCGATAACCTGATGGCCCGCGCTGCGGATGTCATGATGAAAGAAGGAAGGCCGCTCATTCTGGTGCCGCGCGAGACGCCGCTGCATGCGATCCATCTGGAAAACATGCTCAAGCTTTCGCGCCTTGGCGTGCGCATGATTCCGGCCATGCCGGCTTTTTATTACAAACCCCGAACGATGGACGACTTGATCATGTTTCTGGTGGGCAAGGTGTTGGACAGCTTGCGTATTCCACACCAGTTGTTCCGGAGATGGGGAGAACCGGATTCAAGGGATTAAACCGGAGATATCCTTTTTTTGCATGGGCGATATGCCGTTGCAGCGTGAGGTCGGATCTGTTTTAATCCCGGATTTTCCGGGGTATGGGTGAAAGTTGAGCAGCGTATAGTGTACTTAGTCAGCCTTGACCCATGCTCCGGCAGCTTCTGTATAATTTTTGTTTCAGAAATCGTCGCAGAGTTTAATTCCCGGTGTCGGCCAGACGGCGGGAAATGGCGTGATCGAACATGGATGAGCATAAGCAGGAAGGGCGGGCGGATGATCATTGAAGTCGTCTGCCCATCGACCTGTTGGAAGGGAAGGTAGCATGGAATTAGGGACTGACAATACGCTGACACGGGTGAACGAATGAAACTACTGGATATTTTCGGGTTGCTGAAGAAGGATATGGATTACATTGAAAAAGAACTGTACCGCAGCGTTGAAGGGGAGCAGCAGCTGTTAAGCGAAACATCCCTTCATTTGCTTAAAGCGGGTGGGAAACGTTTGCGTCCCGTGTTTGTGCTGCTTGGCGGCAAGTATGGTACATACGACATTGAACGCTTGAAATTGATTGCGGTTCCGCTGGAATTGATCCACTCCGCTTCATTGGTGCATGATGATGTGATTGACAATGCGGAGACGCGCCGCGGTAAACCAACCGTGAAATCAAAATGGGATAACCGGATTGCCATGTATACCGGCGACTATATCTACGGTAAAGCATTGCAATTGACGGCCGGGCTGTCCGATCCGGCAATTCATCGTATTCTGGCCAAGGCCATGGTGCAGATGTCCATCGGCGAAATGGAACAGATCCGCGACTTTTTCAACACCGGGCAAAGCGTACGCAATTACTTGCTGCGCATCCGTCGCAAAACAGCACTGCTGATCGCGGTCAGCTGTCAGCTTGGGGCGCTCGCTACCCGCGCGCCTAAACAAGTGTCCTCGCTGCTCTATACTTACGGATACAATGTGGGCATGGCCTTTCAGATTCAGGATGACGTGCTCGACCTGGTGGGAACGGAAAAACAATTGGGCAAACCGCCAGGCAGCGACATGAAGCAGGGCAACATAACGCTGCCGGTCCTGTATGCCTTGGAGGAAGAGCGTTTGAGAGAGCCGCTGCTTGCCGAGATTTCCCGCGTTAGACAGGAAGAAGGGCGCGCAAGCGCATCGGACGCGATTGGAATGATTCGCGAAAGTCAAGGAATCGCTAAAGCCGAAGCACTGGCTGACCGATATATGAAGAAAGCGCTCGATGCTCTGGATCAGCTGCCAAAGATCAAAACCAGCAAAAATTTGCGCGACATTGCGCATTTCGTCGTCAAACGCACTCATTAATTTTCCATTGAACCGTTACGGGCCTGCCTCTTGGCGACTACTGGCGCAAAAAATGTACTTGGATGTGATGTTTCTCATTGGGAGGAATTGGACATCTATGTTACAATCAAGAAGATTGCGTCTACATATTTGGTAATAATTATGAGCCGTGAGTGAGGAGTGATCCCGTGGATCGTACATTTTTGATGGTGAAACCGGATGGCGTGCAGCGTGGTTTGATCGGACGTATCGTTAGCCGCCTGGAGGACAAAGGGTTTAAAATGGTGGCAGGCAAATTGGTGCAAATGACCGAGGAGCAGGCCAAGCGTCATTATGCGGAGCATGAAGGAAAGCCGTTTTTCGATGAGCTCGTCCGATTTATTACTTCCGGCCCCGTCTTTGCGATGGTTTGGGAAGGGGACGACATCGTGTCCCTGGCGCGCATCGTCATTGGCAAAACCAATGTGAAGGAAGCTGCCCCGGGGACCATTCGTGGGGATTTTGCCAGCCATACGCCGCATAATCTGATTCATGGGGCGGACTCTCCGGAGAGTGCCGAACGTGAAGCAGCGAACTTCTTTGCACCAGAGGAATTGGTAGCGTACGACAAGAGCATCGCAGCCTGGTTGTAATTTTTTAGCCAGAAGGGTGATACGATGCTGGAGCAGGAACAATTGGATCAGGATTACGCCGGATTTATCCGGAAAATCAAAGAGAGCACAGGCATTGATCTTGCTCAATACAAGGAAGGCCAGATGAAAAGAAGGCTGACCACGCTTCGCAACAAAAACGGGTTTAATACGTTTGCGTTATTTTTCGACGCCATGCAGAAGGACAAGGCACTTTTTTATGAGTTTTTGGATCGCATGACCATCAACGTTTCGGAGTTTTGGCGCAACCCCAACCGCTGGGAAGTGCTGCGGGACGACATCCTGCCTGACCTGATCGGGTCCAAAAGGCGTGCCAAAGTGTGGAGTGCCGCTTGCTCCACTGGAGAGGAGCCCTACACCCTTGCGATGATTTTGGACATTCTGGGCGTGTTGAAGGACAGCTCCATCACGGCAAGCGACCTCGATGAAGGCGCATTGGCCAAAGCCAAGGAAGGTCGGTACATGGAGCGTTCGCTCAAGGATGTGCCCCAAGACGTGGCAAGCCGATATTTCCGTCAGGATGGCTTAATGTATCGAATCGACGACAAGCTGAAAAGCTCCGTCAAGTTCATGAAGCAGAATCTGCTGACGGACCGTTTCGATGAAGGGTACGATTTGATCGTGTGCCGGAATGTCATGATCTATTTTACCGAGGAAGCGAAAAACTTGCTGTACCATAAGTTCGCAGCCAGCCTGCGGCCGGGGGGCATTCTTTTCGTAGGCAGTACGGAGCAAATTTTTTCCCCGGGACAATACGGTTTGGAAACGGCAGAAACGTTCTTTTATCGCAAAAAATAGGATTCGCCAACGGTTAACCGTTCGGTTGCACATTGCGATGTGCCCGGGCGGTTATTTGCACATAAGCCGTTGCCTGAATTTCCTTGGATGCAGCGACCGGGCGCGGATCGGCCGGAATGTTGTCTTTACATGCAGCGAAAAGGCGGACTTTCTTGTCAAAGCCGGTCAGCTATACTATAATGAGCAAAGAAATTATGGGATTTTAGCAATGCGCAGTTTAACAGTTTAAAGGGGGAACGTAAAATGAGTTTACGCTATTTAACCGCAGGGGAAACGCACGGACCCCAATTGACCGCCATTATCGAAGGATTGCCAAGCAATTTGCATATTGATTTCGAAGAGCTGAATTTCCAGCTGCACCGTCGCCAAAAAGGGTATGGACGCGGACGCCGGATGCAGATTGAAAAAGATCAGGCGAACTTTGTCGGCGGAGTGCGCCACGGATATACGACGGGAGCTCCGGTTGCGCTTGTGGTGCAGAACAACGACTGGAAGCATTGGCAGAACATTATGAACATTGAGCCGATCGAGGGCAGTGACGAAGAAAAACGCCGGGTGCACCGTCCTCGTCCGGGCCATGCCGACTTGAACGGCGGTTTGAAATATAACCTGAAAGACCTGCGCAACGTGCTGGAGCGCTCCAGCGCGCGCGAAACGACGGTACGTGTCGCTTGCGGCGCGTTGGCACGCCAGTTCCTGGCCGAATTCGGCATCAAGGTGGCAGGCCGCGTACTGCGCATCGGCGAGATCGAAGCGCCATACCAGGATCTGCCGATCGACGAGTTGATCGAAATTACAGAGGCTTCTTCCGTACGAGTGACCGACAAGGAAACCGAGAAAAAGATGGAAGAGTACATCGACTTGATCAAAAAAGAAGGCGACTCCATCGGCGGCATCGTGGAATGCATCGTGGAAGGTGTTCCTGTTGGATTGGGCAGCCACGTGCAGTATGATCGCAAGCTGGATGCACGCATTGCCCAAGGCGTTATGTCGATCAACGCATTCAAAGGTGTGGAAATCGGCATCGGTTTTGAAGCAGGCACGATCCGAGGTTCGCAAGTCCATGACGAAATCCTCTACAGTGAGGAGCGCGGATACCACCGCGCGACGAACCGTCTTGGCGGATTCGAGGGCGGTATGACCAACGGTATGCCGGTTGTCGTTCGCGGCGTGATGAAGCCGATTCCGACGCTGTACAAACCGCTGCAAAGCGTGGATATCGATACGAAGGAAGCTTTCACCGCTCAAGTCGAGCGTTCGGACGCTTGTGCCGTTCCTGCAGCCAGCGTGGTGATGGAGCATGTCGTGGCATGGGAGATCGCCAAAGCGTTCCTTGAGAAGTTCGGCGGGGATTCCATGGAAGAGATCCGCTCGAATTACGAGAGCTACAAGGCACAATTGGAGAGCTACTAAGATGCGCCAGCTAACGGTTCAGCTCGGCGAGCGTTCTTACCCGATCCTGATCGGCAGCGGTTTGCTCGGACAGGCGCCGCGTTTCTTTGAACAGTATGGTCTGACCAAAAAGAGCCCGCTGCTGATCATTACCGATGACAAAGTAGGTCCACGATACCTGCCTGCACTGGAACAGGCACTTCAGGAAGCCGGATTTACGGTCGTTTCGGCCGTGGTTCCTTCCGGCGAAACGTCCAAATCGCTGGCCGTCTATCAGGATATGATGACGGCAGCCATCGAAGGCAAGCTGGATCGCAGCTCGGCGATCATTGCCCTCGGCGGCGGCGTTGTGGGTGATCTGGCCGGATTCGTAGCGGCTACATACATGCGCGGCGTCAAATTCGTTCAAGTGCCGACCACGATTCTGGCGCATGACAGCAGCGTTGGCGGCAAGGTGGCGGTGAACCATCCGCTAGCCAAGAACATGATCGGCGCGTTCCATCAGCCTGAACTGGTGCTGTACGATGTGGACACGCTTCAGACGCTGCCTCCGAGGGACGTTTCGGCCGGATTGTCCGAAATGCTGAAGCATGGGCTCATTCGCGACGAAGCCTTCGCGCACTGGTGCGAGGAGAATGCGGAGAAGCTGCTCGCGCTTGACGCGGAAGCACTCGGTTATGGCCTTGAACGCGGCTGTGCGATCAAAGCCGAAATCGTATCCAAGGACGAGCGGGAGAACGGAGAGCGCGCCCTGTTGAACCTGGGGCATACGATCGGCCATGCCATCGAAGCCATCGCCGGATACGGTGAGTTTTTGCATGGCGAGGCCATCTCGATCGGCATGGCGGGTTCGGCGCTGCTGGGCGAGAAGCTGGGTGCGCCGGCCGGGCTGCATGAGGAAACGACCCGCATGCTGCGCGCATTGCGCCTTCCGGTGACGATGCCGGAACATTTGGACACGGATGCCTTAATGGATGCAATGATGCATGACAAGAAATTCCGTGAAGGCCATATGGTCTTTATCATACCCGATCGCATTGGATCGGCAAGAATCGAGAAAGACGTTCCCGTAGCCATGGTTCGGGACGTGATTGAATTGCTCAAGAAAGGAGTGTAAAGCCAATGGTAACACGTGGAGTCCGCGGGGCTACGACAGTCACGCAAAACAACGAAGAAGAGATTTTGCGCGAAACGGCGGTATTGCTGCGCGAAATCGTGGATCGCAACGGTATCGTGCCGGAGGATATTTGCAGCGTGTGGATCACGATGACCGGTGATTTGGATGCGGCATTCCCGGCCAAAGCGATTCGGCAACTGGAAGGCTGGGAGCTTGTGCCGCTGATGTGCGCTTTGGAGGTGCCGGTTGCCGGTGCTTTGCCGCAATGCATCCGCTTTATGGTGCATGTAAATACGGAAAAGGCACAGCATGAAATCAATCATGTGTACCTGAACGGCGCGCAGGCTTTGCGCCCCGATCTGGTTGCACCATCCAATTCGTAAGATTGCGGTTGTCAAATCTTCCGCATTCCTGTATAGTGATAAACAGTTGAGTAGAGTATGAGTTTGAGCTGAGATTAGTTGAGATAGTGGAGCATGCAGCAGAGTCCAGCGGGTGATTGCCGGGGAAGGATCCGGTTAATTGATTCGCGGTACGTCTGGTTGCAAGATGAGACAGAGCAGGGATAAAAACGTGTTTGGACGATGCGTTCAATTTCGGACCATTTTCGTCTGTACAATCCGCACACCTTTTTCTGATTTTGGGATCGAGGGTCGGATTGTAAGGATTGACGGATCACGAAGCTGGCGTCTGGATTCCGTAGGACACGATGGAATGATGGATCGTTCTTCCCATGACCTGTGTATCTTATTTTGCAGCTGCAGTACGTATAGGGATCTGTTCACGAATGGAATGCCACCTAATCAAATTCAGCAGATAAACGAAGTCTCTACCAGATGGTAGAGGCTTTTTTGTTGTTAGTTTAACCGTACCGCCTCGCCACCCAAATTGAAAGGACGTGATCTGATGATAACGCCAAACGTGAACCAAGTGCTGAAAATGTCGAATGAATATAATCTGATTCCGGTCGTCAAACGGATTTTGGCAGACATGGAGACCCCGATTCGGATTTTCCGCAGATTTGCTGACAACGACCGGGCATTCCTGCTGGAAAGTGTAGAGGGTGGGATCCAATGGGCGAGATATTCCTTCATCGGCACGGATCCGTTCCTGATGATTTCGGCGAAAAAAGGCCGTATCGTGGTGGAAGAGGCTGGCCGGACGCGGGAGCTGCCGGGCAAGCCGGTAGAAGAGCTCAAGGCGTTACTGCGGAAGTATCGCAGCCCCAAAAGCGATGAGCTGCCTCCATTCACGGGCGGGGCCATCGGATTTTTCGGCTACGACCTGCTTCAGTATTACGAGAAGCTTCCGGCGCATGCGCTGGATGACCTGAATATGGACGACATTCGTTTTATGTTTTGCGACCAGATCGTAGTGTTCGACCATGTGAAGCAGCAGATGCTGCTGGTAGGAAACGTACATGTGAAAGATGGGGCGACCGACGAAGAGATCCGCGAAGCGTATGCACGCACGTCGGAGAAGCTGGAGTTGGCCGCAGAGCGGCTGCAGCAGCAAGGGCCGGGCGAAAATCTTAATCCGCGTTCCATTCCGGGTCATGTGGAGCTCGGTGATATTCAATCCAATGTCACGAAAGAACAGTTCATGGCGAATGTGGATCGGGCCAAGGAGTACATTCGGGCAGGGGATATTTTCCAGGTTGTACTGTCGCAGCGTTTCCACATCGATACCGACGTATCTCCTTTGCATGTGTACCGCGTGCTTCGGACGTTGAACCCGTCACCGTACATGTATTATTTGAAAATGGATGACGAGATCATCGTGGGCACTTCCCCGGAAGCGCTCGTAAAGGTAGACGGAACGCGCGTGGAGACGCGGCCGATCGCCGGTACCCGTCCCAGAGGGGCCACAGAAGCCGAGGATCGTGCTTTGGCGGCCGATTTGCTGCAGGACGAGAAGGAGCGTGCGGAACATCTGATGCTGGTGGATTTGGGACGGAACGACATCGGGCGGGTTTCCAAATTCGGCAGCGTGAAATGCGACATGTTCATGGAGATTGAGCGGTACTCCCACGTCATGCATATGGTGTCCAACGTGGCAGGCGAACTGCGGGACGACAAGGATTTCTTCGATGCCTTCCTCTCTTGCCTCCCGGCCGGAACGGTATCCGGCGCGCCCAAGCTGCGGGCGATGGAGATCATTGCAGAGCTGGAAAAAGAGGCTCGGGGAGCCTATGCCGGAGCGATCGGTTATCTGGGCTTCTCGGGCAATATGGATGCCTGCATCACCATCCGGACGATCATTTTCAAAAAAGGGAAAGCCTACGTGCAGGCCGGAGCCGGCATTGTATGGGATTCCGTGCCTGAGAACGAGTACCAGGAGACGGTGAACAAGGCAAAAGCCCTGCTCACGGCGATTCGGACGGCGGAAGCGATGTTCCCCGCCAAGAACAGACTGGGCAACGCCAATATGGCAAACGCGGACTATTTCGTAACTCCGGCAGCGATGCCGAACTGAGAGAGGAGAGACCGACATGAACATGAATCCGGTGATGAACGATGACTCGAAAAGCAGCGTTGCGCCCGGCGCAACTGCGGAAGGAATGAAGCAAGGGCTGACCAAAATTTTGGAGGGTCGACATCTGGAGCAAGCGGAGGCGCGGGATCTGATGACTTCGATCATGGGCGGTGAAGCTACTCCTGCTCAGATTGGCGGGCTGCTGATGGCATTGCGCATGAAAGGGGAAACGGTGGACGAAATTACGGGCTTCGCCGAAGCGATGCGCGGACAGGGCGGACGCATCCTCACCAATGGCAGCAACTTGCTGGATACGTGCGGAACGGGCGGTTCGGGCATTCACAAATTCAACATTTCCACCGCCTCTGCAATCATCGCTTCAGCCGTTAACGTACGCGTCGCCAAACATGGCAACCGCTCCGCTTCGGGCCGGGCAGGAAGCGCGGACGTGCTGGAGGCGCTTGGCGTCAATATTCACCTGAATGGAGAGCAGGCGCGCCAGTGCCTTGACGATATCGGCATCTGCTTCTGTTTTGCCCAGGTTTACCATCCGTCCATGAAACATGCGGCAGGGCCTCGGAAGGAACTCGGCGTAAGGACGATCTTCAACATGCTTGGACCGCTTACGAACCCGGCGGGAGCGGATCGCCAATTGCTCGGTCTCTACGACCGGAGCCGCACGCCGATGATCGCCGAGGTACTGAATCGTCTGGGTCTGAAGCGTGCGTTGGTTGTTGCCAGTCATGACGGGCTGGACGAAATCAGCATTTCGGCACCGACGCAGGTATCCGAGCTGCGGGGCGGCGAAGTAAGAACATACGACATCGACCCACGGGATATGGGACTGCCCCTGCACAAGTTGGATGCGGTTCTAGGGGGAGATGCGGTGCAGAATGCCGAAATCATTAAACGGATCTTCCAAGGCGAACGGAGCGCCTACCGGGATGTCGTTTTGCTGAACGCGGGAGCGTGCATTTACGTATCAGGCTTTGCGGATTCGATTGCGGATGGCGTCGTTATGGCAGCGAGGGCCGTCGATTCCGGCAGGGCTGCGGAGAAGTTGAATCAATTAATTCACACAACGGAGGCGTACAGTCATGTATCTTGATCGCATCGTAGTTACCAAACAACAGGAAGTGGAAGAACTAGGCAAAACGTTCCGCATGGAGGAAGCGCTGAAACAGATCGAAAAGCTGCCGCCCACGCGCGGATTCGAGCATGCGCTGTCGAAAGGGCGTCATCGCAAGCTGGGATTGATCGCGGAGGTGAAGAAGGCATCGCCTTCCAAAGGACTCATTCGTCCGGATTTCCATCCGGTGGACATCGCGATGGCATATGAACGGGCTGGTGCGGATTGCATTTCCGTACTGACGGACGTTTCTTATTTCCAGGGCAGCGGGGAGTACCTTCAGGCCATTCGGGATGCAGTGAACCTTCCGCTCCTGCGCAAGGATTTCATCATTGACGAGCGGCAAATCGCTGAAGCAAGGCTGCTTGGCGCAGACGCCGTTCTCCTGATCGCCAGTATATTGACGCCACAGCAGATGGAGCAATATCTTGGCTTTGCCCGGAGCATCGGGCTGGATGTGCTGATCGAGGTCCATGACCGTGCGGAACTGGAACAAGTGTTAAGTTTGCCCGAGGCGACCCTGGTAGGCATTAACAACCGCAATCTCAAGACGTTTGAAACGAGCCTGGACACCACTCTCCGATTGATGGATTTGATTCCCGAGCGTGTTACGCTGATCAGCGAAAGCGGCATTGACGGTCCTCATCGATTGGAGGCGCTGGAATCGGCCGGCGTAAGCGGCATTTTGGTCGGGGAGCATCTGATGCGCAAGGATGATGTGGAAGCTGCGGTATACGAGCTTATGGGTCCAAAAGCATGACCGAAAACATACAAGGCGAAGCAGGGAGCCGTGAAGGAATTGGGCAGCAGCAGGCTTCGACGGCGGCAAAAATTTGTGGACTTCAGGACGTTGAAGTGCTAAAATCAATGATAAACTTGCCTGTGGATTACATTGGTGTTGTCTTTGCCAAATCCCGCCGCCGCATTGAACCGGAACGGGCAGCTGATTTACACGAAGTTTTGATGGACTGGAAGGCCGGGAAACGACCCGGATTGGCGGGGGTATTTGTAAACCCTGCGCTGGAAGAGCTGGAACATATTATGAATGTGGCGCCCCTTGACGTCATTCAACTGCATGGGCAGGAAACGCCGGAATTTTGCCGCCAAGTAAAGCAGCGCTGGGCAGCGGAGGTTTTCAAGGTGTTTTCGTTTCCGAAAGATGGCTCAGGCGATGATGAGAACGATTCGGCGGTACGCGCCTTGACCCCATACGAAGGAACAGTGGACGCTGTTTTATTGGATACCCATGACCCCATGTATGGCGGGGGATCGGGCAAAACCTTTGCTTGGGAACGAATCCCTGCTTATGCCGACTGGTGCAAGGAACATGGCGTCAAATGGTTTGTTGCGGGCGGACTGCAGCCGGATAACGTAGAGGACCTGATTCGGACCTATCAACCGGATGGGGTTGACGTATCCAGCGGCGTGGAGACGGGCGGCGTGAAGGACATAGCAAAAATAACAGCATTTGTAGAAAGGGTGAAGCAGGCATGACACATACATTACCAGATCACAACGGGCGTTTCGGCCTTTTTGGAGGCCGCTTCGTGCCTGAGACGCTCATGAACGCGCTGATTGAGCTCGAAGAAGCCTACGAGCGCTTCTCGAAGGACGAGGAGTTCAACAAGGAGCTGAACTATTTGCTCAGCGAGTACTCCGGACGGGAAACCCCCTTGTATTTTGCGGAGCAGCTGACTCGCCATCTGGGCGGACCGAAAATTTACCTCAAACGCGAGGACCTGAACCATACGGGCGCGCACAAAATCAACAATGCCCTTGGACAGGGATTGCTGGCCAAACGGATGGGCAAAAAGAAAGTCATCGCCGAAACGGGCGCAGGACAACACGGCGTAGCAACGGCTACGGTTGCCGCTTTGCTCGGCCTTGAATGTAAGGTGTTCATGGGCGAGGAAGACACGCAGCGGCAGCAGCTGAACGTATTCCGCATGCGATTGCTCGGTGCGGAGGTCATCCCGGTGACATCGGGTACACGAACGCTGAAGGACGCGGGCAACGAAGCGCTGCGTTACTGGGTCAGCAACGTGGAGGATACGTTTTACGTTCTCGGTTCGGTCGTCGGGCCTCATCCGTATCCGATGATGGTTCGCAACTTCCAGCGTGTCATCGGCGACGAAACGCGTCGCCAGATTCAGGAGCTGGAAGGACGGCTGCCGGACGTCATCGTTGCCGCCGTCGGCGGAGGCAGCAATGCCATCGGCATGTTCTATCCGTTCATTAACGACAAAAATGTGAAGCTGGTGGGCGTGGAAGCTGCCGGCAAAGGCGTGGAGACCGAGTTCCATGCCGCGACCATGACCAAGGGTACGCATGGCGTATTCCAGGGCTCCATGAGTTATTTGCTCCAAGACGAGTACGGCCAGGTGCAGCCGGCGCATTCGATTTCGGCAGGGCTGGACTATCCGGGCGTTGGCCCTGAGCATGCGTATTTGAAGGATGCCGAGCGGGCACAGTACGTTCCCATCACGGATCAGGAGGCGCTGGATGCCCTGCAATTGCTTTGCCGCACGGAAGGCATCATTCCGGCGTTGGAATCCTCGCATGCCATTGCCCAGGTGATCAAGCTTGCGCCCGAATTGACGGCGGACGATCTCGTCGTGATCTGCCTCTCGGGGCGTGGAGACAAAGACGTCGAATCGATCATGAAGTATACGGGAGGTAAATTGGCATGAACTTGATGGACCAGACCTTCCAACAGCTGAAGGAGCAGAAACGCACCGCACTGATTCCGTTCCTGACCGTAGGGGATCCTGATCTGGATACTACGGTTGCCATTATCAAGGAGCTCGAAAGGGCAGGCGCCGATATTTTGGAACTTGGCGTGCCTTACTCCGATCCGCTTGCCGATGGCCCTGTCATCCAGCGTGCATCGGAACGTGCGCTTCAGAGCCAAATTTCGATTCGCACCTGCATTGAAACCGCAGCGAGAGCACGCGAAGAAGGCGTCAAAATGCCATTCGTGCTGTTCACCTACTATAATCCGGTACTGCAAACCGGGCTGGATGCTTTTTTCGAGCTATTGGTCGATAACGGAATCAGCGGTCTGATCATTCCCGATCTGCCGATCGAGGAATCCGAGGATATGCGCCGGAGATCGGAAGCCGCGGGCATCCACCTCGTTCCGCTCGTCGCTCCGACATCGAACGCACGGATCGAACGCATCGTGTCCGGCGCTCGCGGATTTATCTATTGCGTATCTTCCCTTGGCGTTACAGGGGAACGGGCATCCTTCTTCGACGGAATCGAGAGCTTCATTTCGACCGTCAAAAGCTACACGGACATTCCCGTCGCCGTAGGCTTCGGCATTTCGAGCCACGAACAAGTTGCGCGTTTTTCCCGCATCTGCGACGGGGTTGTCGTGGGCAGCGCCATCGTACGCAAAGTCGAGGAGGCCATTCCTTTGCTGAAGCAGGCCGAGACGCGCGAGGAAGGTCTGTTGCAAATCCGCAACTTTGTGGCACAATTAAAAGGTTAGTAGGAGACTAGGGGATTCTAGTGGCGCATGCTTCGGCATGCCGTTCCTGTTTATAAGCACAACATGAAGGAGGCGGTCGGATTGAAACCGAAATCCCAGATTGTCAATCTGCCTGTATACCAACCAGGCAAACCGGTTGAAGAAGTGAAGCGTGAGCTGGGGCTCGAAAAAGTCATCAAGCTCGCTTCCAACGAAAATCCGTACGGCAGTTCACCTGCCGCGATTGAAGCGATTAAGAATGAATTTGCAAACATTAGCATTTACCCGGATGGCAGCTCGGCGGAGTTGGCGAGCACGCTCGCCAAACATCTCGGCGTTGCGAGCAACCATTTGATTTTTGGCTGCGGTTCGGACGAAATCATCGCATTGATCGCCCGGGCATTTTTCCTCCCAGGCGACGAAACGATTATGGCAGACCAGACGTTTTCCGTATACAAAAGCAATGCTGACATCGAGGGTGCGGTAAGCATCGAAGTGCCGCTTGTGGATGGAAAGCATGATCTCGAAGCCATGCTCGCCAAAATCAATGATAAAACCAAAGTGGTCTGGGTATGCAACCCCAACAACCCGACAGGTACGATCGTTACCGATGCGGAACTGACTTCCTTCCTGAACCGGGTGCCTGCCCATGTCATGGTCGTGCTGGATGAGGCGTACTACGAATTTGTCAAGGATGAAGCTTATCCGCAGTCCATCCCGATGCTGGAACGTTATCCGAATCTCGTCATTTTGCGTACATTTTCCAAAATTTACGGCCTCGCTTCCCTGCGCATCGGATACGGGGTGGGACGTCCTGAGGTCATTGACATGATCAACCGTGTGCGGGAGCCGTTCAATACGTCCCGTTTCGGTCAAGCCGCGGCAACAGCCGCCTTGGCTGACCAAGCTTTCGTGCAGGAGTGTTCTGCGCTCAACCAGACGGAGCGCGACTTTTTGCAAGGAGAGTTTACGCGGCTGGGTTTGCCGTATTTCCCGTCGCAAGGGAACTTTATTATGGTGAATCTCGACATGCCTACCCAGGAAGCGTTCCAATCCCTGCTTAAACAAGGCATTATCGTTCGACCGGGCTTCCGCTTGTACCCTACTTACATTCGTGTATCTGTCGGGACGCCCGAACAGAACCGGGCTTTCGTGGCGGCGCTCGAGAATACCCTCGCGGAGAAAGCGGTAGCTCGCCCTTAGCGGGCTGCGGATAGCGAGGAACCATGACACGTAAAATTGCAATGATCGGCGTAGGACTCATCGGAGGTTCGTTGGCACTCTGCTTTAAGGGGAAGCCGGACGTGACGGTGGTGGGCTACGCCCACTTGCCGGAGCTTAAGGAGAAGTACATAGCCAGCGGCGTGGTGGATGATGCCACGCTCTCCTTGGAAGACGCGGTGAAGGATGCCGACTTTATTTTCCTGTGCGTGCCTGTAGGTTTGCTGGAATCGTATTTCAAGCAGCTTGCGGCCCTTCCGTTGAAAAAAGGGTGCATCATCACCGATGTTGGCAGCACGAAGGCTTCCATTGTGGCTTGCGCCGAGCATCTTCGTTTGAAGGACGCCTACTTCATAGGCGGACATCCGATGGCAGGGTCGGAACGTGCGGGCGTCGATGCAGCTTCTGCCGTGCTTTTCGAGAACGCCTACTATGTCCTTACCCCTTCGGCACATGTGCCCGAGGAGGCGTACGGGCGGTTGTCCGAGCTGTTGGCATACACAAGGGCGCAGATCGTCCGCGTGGAGCCGCTGCTTCATGACGACATCGTAGGAGCCATCAGCCATCTGCCGCATGTGATTGCCGTTGCGCTGGTGAATCAGGTGCGTGAGTATAATGAATCGAATCCGTTATACAAAATGCTTGCAGCAGGCGGATTCCGGGACATTACGCGCATTGCCTCCAGCGATGCCATCGTGTGGCGCGATATTCTGCTCAGCAATCGGGATGTGCTCCTTGGACTGCTCAAGGATTGGAATGGCCAGATCGCGGCGTTCACCAAAATGCTGGAGGAGCATAACGGCGAACGTATCGAGCAGGCATTCCGGGAGGCGCGCGAATTCCGCAGCGTGCTGCCAGAACGGCGAAAGGGCATGATTTCCCCGTTGTTCGATCTGTATACGGATGTACAGGATGCTCCCGGAGCGATCGGCAAAATCGCGACTGAACTCGGGAAGCATGACATTAACTTGAGCAACATGGAAATCATCGAGAACCGGGTGGACGTACCGGGTATTATGCGCCTCTCTTTCCGTCAGGAAGAGGAGATGGAGCGTGCCCGGACACTGCTGGATTCGCTTGGATATCAGGTATGGATCTAAAAGAGGGCCCGCGGGTCCTCTTTTCTTTTGTAAGTTTTAATGAAGTTTAACAAATTTTTCTCGAAGGGTTGACAAAATGAAAACGGATACATATAATAAAAGTACAGTATGGTTTCTCTCCACTCCTATCCAATAACTGTATTGCTCGGAATGAGCAATGACCGCTTATGTAAGCGGTCTTTTTTTTGTTTTTAGAAAATAAATTTCGCAAATGTGCAACCTTTTAGCAGGTATGTTACGTCATTAAATAATGTGTGAAACAAAAACCGAGCAAATCGCGGTTATGGTCGCCAAAATGGCCGCATATAAATGTCAGGTCGGACTTCACTGGATAGCACTGGATTTGCCAGAGTGCTGCAGACCGTTGTACAATATGTACTGTTATGTAGAAACGTTGGGGAAATTACCATTACATAGGGGAAATTGACGAATGACCATGCTTCGGCATGGTTTGCATATTCCATGCGGTGAATACCGCAACTTTTTTGTGCCTGTTCGGTAATAATGAGTAGAGTCGAACGGGGAGAAGCACATGGATGGGCGAGGAGGGGTCGCACTCAAATGACGGATTCCCAGTTGATTCGTGAAATCAAGGAAGGTAACCTGGAGTTATATTCCGAGCTGATGCGCCGTTATCAGCGTAAAATACTGGCTTTTGTATATCATATGTTGAAGAGTTCCAATATGGAGCTGCTTGCAGAGGATCTGTGCTCTGAGACATTTTATAAGGCGTTTCGCAGCCTGCACTCGTTTCGCGAGGTGGATGCATCTTTCTCTACTTGGTTGTACACCATCGCGCGCAACACGGTGCTAAGCGAGCTTCGCAAACAGCGCAGCGGCAACGTGCCGCTCGAAGAGAGCGGGGTAGTTCCGGTTGCTCCTTCGGAGAATGCGCCGGAGCACGCCGTGTTGCGAAGTGAACGGGTAACGCTGGTGAGAGATGCCATAAACAATTTGCCTGAGAAGCAGCGTTCGGCCATCATACTTCGTGAGTATGATCAGTTGGACTATCAGGAAATCGCCAGCATTCTCGGACAAAGCGTCAGCTCCGTGAAATCGCTGTTGTTCAGAGCGAGATCCAGCGTGAAATCCCAATTGGAGCCTTATTTCTTCGAACCGGTGTACGAGCCATATGAAGGGATGAAAAACCGATGAATTGCGATGAAGCCCAGGAGCTGTTTGCTTATATCTGGGATTTGCCGGAAAATCATCCTCAGCGGCTAGCGTTCGATGCCCATTTAGCCGGATGCAAGGAATGTTCGCAGCAGTTCGAAGTCTGGGAAGAAGCCCGGATATTGTTGCACAGCATACCTGAGCCGGTTACGGAGCAGCAAGCGGAACGAGTCAACCGCAACGTGATGGACCGGATATATGCGGAGTCTCCATGGCTGCTGCCTGAAGAGGTGAAAGTCAACCGGTTCTCTGCCGCACTTCGAAAGCACATGTCTTTGTGGATTGCCGCGTTTATGGCCATTTTCCTGTGCAGCTTTTTGTACATGGCCATGTTTAAGCCGGATGTAACGGAAGCCGAGAAGCCAAGCGTGCTCACTACGGGCATTCTGGAAACGGCTGTAGCGGGCGGAGATTCGTCTTCATCCGTGATGTATCAGTACAGCCTGTCCGGTATGGACCGGGGCAGTATTGTCGAACCACTGGTCGTAAGCATGGGGCCTGCCTATCCTCAATATTGGATGGGGCTATCCTTGCTTGCCATTGGAATGGCGTTGTTCTCGCTTGGGCGCATGCATCGGACGACGAGCAAACGGAAGCAGCGTTCCGGTCCCGAGACGACGGCTGTCTAACGAATGGAGAAATGAGGGATGAAATGCGGATTGGGCTGATTCGTCACGGTCTTACCGATTGGAATGCCGCAGGACGCATTCAGGGACAGACGGACATTCCCCTGAATGCCGAAGGCAAAAGGCAGGCAGAACGGCTGGGGAGCCGTCTGCTTGCAGAGGAACAGCAATGGGATTTCATCATTACAAGCGGCTTGTCCCGCGCGCAGGAGACGGGTGAAATTTTGTCCGGGATGCTCCATGTGCCGATGCTTGAGCCGGATGCACGCCTGAAAGAGAGAGGGTTTGGCCAGATCGAGGGCCTTACGTCCGAAGAACGTGTTTCCCGCTGGGGTACCGACTGGGAGACGCTGGATCTGGGACAAGAGAAGGTTGCCGATATTCAGCTGCGGGCAGTTGCATTTTTGGAGGATCTCTGGTGTGCCCATCCGCACAAAAACATCCTGATCGTAACTCACGGTGCCCTGCTTGCCAATTTGTTGGCCGCTTTGTTCAAGGATCGATACTCAGAACGAATCGGCAACTTGTCTTTGACCATTCTTGAGAAAGAGAAGCACGATTGGACGCCGCTGCTGTACAATTGCACACGTCATTTGACATTGGATACCGTAAAACAACCTGACTAACCCATTCAGGTTGTTTTTTTTGTGTCTTTTTCACTTCAGCATGGGATCGGGAGGTCCATATTCTTCTGAGCAACCAAATCTGAGCATAGAATAGTAAAAAAAGAATGAAAGATTTGCCGACTGCAGGTTTAGATCATGGAAATTCCGTCAACGATGTTTACAAAACCAAACTACTACAGGCCCCGAATCAGCCGACAGTAGTCAACGGCGAGGCGATGGACCCATGAATCTAGCGGATATGCTAACGTTTGCCGATATCGGCCAGCTTAACCGAATCGCGGATTATTACAACTGCAAATGCAAGCCCAATTCCAAACATGAACTCATCCAGAGCATTCTCACTACATTGGGCAACAGGCCTTTTTTTGAAAAGCAGGTTTCCGAACTGGACTGGCCCAATCGACGTTTCTTAAACCTGCTGCTGTTTGATTCGCGCCAATATTTCGGTATGGAGGAGCTCATTGCGATTGCCCGGCAATCGCTCGAGAAACAGGAGGGCGATGCCGGCATGAGTCCCCGTGACCTGATCGTGCGGTTCAGCAAAAGCGGATGGTTGTTTAACGGAACCACCCAACAAACCAAATACCTGTATCAGGTTCCGCAGGATTTGAAGGCGAGATTTCGAGACGTGCTGGCAGCCCATTTGAAAGAGGGGATCGAAACAACGGATGAACCCGCCATGTACAGGGACGAGCATCATCTGCTTGCCGAGGACCTCAAGCTGTTTTTGCAATACGTATCGAGGCATGACATCGCATTGAATGCCGAAGGCATGATGTATCGCCGTTCCCAGATGCAAATCATGGAACATCTGCACATCCGGGAGACATTGGTGGGAAAAGCGGGATGGAGATTTGGATACGGGCGTTCATTCAAGGATTACCCGGACCGTTTTGCTTTCATTTACGACTATGCCTACCACCATCGGCTTATCCGGGAAAACAGGGATGGGCTGGAGTTGACGTCGGAAGGTGAGGACAAGCTGGTTACCGAAAACGGCAGCGAGATGGTCCAGATGTTCCGATTTTGGTTAAGACTCTATAAAGGGGCCATTCCCAATTTGGCTTCCGTGGTGTACTGGATCGGGGAATGCGCGCGAGAATGGTCAACCTCGAGCTCGCTGTTTCATCAGATCGGCCCCTTGATCCAGCCTTTTTATTACGATACGCCAGAAGCCATATTCGATCAGCGGATCACCAAAATGATGCTGCACTTGGGTATGCTGCGCATCGGGGAGCACTCCGGCTTGCGCACGATGCAAATGACGGCATGGGGTTCGCGTCTTGCCGCATCCTGTCGGGCGCTATCGGGCCATCAGGCGCCAGTTGTGTTTGACAAGTGAGGGATCACTTGCTACAATCACTCCCAAATTAAGGAGTGATATGAATGATAATTCCGTACAAAGGGTTAAGCCCGATATTACATCCCTCGGTATACTTTGCTGAAGGAGCCAAACTCATCGGGGATTTGCGAATGGGTGAGGGCTCGACCGTCTGGTTCAACGCAGTGCTGCGTGCCGATTTGGCGCCCATCATCATAGGCGAGCGCTGCAACATTCAGGATAATGCGGTCGGTCATGTGAATAAGGGGCAGCCGCTGATCATGGGGGATGACGTTTCCGTAGGGCATTCGGCCATCGTGCACGGCTGCCATATTGGAACAGGTTCACTGGTCGGCATGGGCGCCATTCTTCTCAATGGAGCCGAAATTGGCGAATACACGCTGATCGGGGCCGGTTCTGTTGTTACTGAAAATGCAAAAATTCCGCCCTATACCCTTGCTTTGGGAACGCCGGCAAAAGTTGTGCGCGAATTGACGGACGCCGATTTGGAACGGATGTCCCGAACTTCAAGTGGATACGTTTCCAAAGGAAGGGAATATAGGAGCTCTTAAAACCGTTTTGGAGGTGCATCCTATTGGATAAAATGAAAGCTACGTATGAAGTCATGTTGGGGCTGGCTGCTGAGATGGTATGGGACGAAGCGCTGCGCAAACAGCGCAGTGAAAAGCTGTATATGGAAATCGACAAGGCGTTGGCTACAGGAGACAAGGTAGCTTTCCGGAATCTGACGGATGAACTGAAGGCCATAAACTGAAGAGCTGAAAGTAAAAAAATATCTAGTGTTGTAAAGTAACCACAATCTATAAAAAGAGAATGCGCAACCGGCGCATTCTCTTTTTATATGAAATTCTAAGTGCCTGGCTTTAAGGCCTATATAGCTATATAGACTGTCTTATATAAGCATTAAGTGAACGATAGAAAACGCTATGAATATATCCAGTGTTCAGGTATAATATGGAAATAAAATGGATGGAAAGGAGTCTTCGGGAAATGAAATTCAGTGAAATGTCAAAGGATAGCTGGGCTGAACTGCAGTTATACATGGACACTTGCCTGATTCCTTACACGGCGTTGTCTGGAGGGAGTTCCCCGGCGGAGGCAACCGAAGCATTGGAACGGCTCAGAGATTTTCTGGATTTGGTTGAAATTCCTTTCAAAGGTCGAATCATGACGTATCCGGCTGTTCATTACACGTTTCCGGAAATGTCAAGGAATTTGAACTTGCTTGCTGAACAATTGAAGGCTTCCGGATTCAAATTCGTGGTGATCATGTCTGCCGACGGCGAGTTGAACCCGAAACAGATTCCCGCTGCAGATCTTGTTTTTTGCCGTTCTGAAGGTGTTCGGGAGGCTGGAGAGCAGGCGCTAAGTACATATATCGGCGAAAAAATTCGTGAGTTGTGGAGAAAGTGAATTTCTGGTGACAAATGTGACAAATTATCAACAATTTTATAATAACGCTTACAACACTACCTTAAAAATGTGTGACAAATTCTTGACGGTGTTCTAGGGCTACTATATGATTATGTATGTTCTAGTAAGTCATGGAATTTATGAAAATGAAAACGTATGCGAAACTTGGCTGAAAAAGGGGGTTGGAGACATTATGAGCAGCGAGCATGATGACCAGCACGAAGCCATGGACAAACCGCCAAGCCGAAAGGAAATGTCGCGCAGGCAGTTTTTGACCTACACGCTTGGAGGAGCCACGGCCTACATGGCCGCTGGCGCCATTCTTCCCATGGTCCGTTTTGCGGTGGATCCGATTTTGCAGCACAAGGGCGAAGGAACGTCCGTCAAAGTGGCAGAAATCAGCAAGATCACGAACGAACCTCAGGAATTTACGTTTGAATTAAAGCAGCAGGATGGCTGGTATTTGAGCAATGCCTCGTTGGTAGCCTGGATCCGTAAGGATGAGCAAGGCAAAATTTATGCGCTCTCGCCGATTTGCAAGCATCTGGGCTGCACCGTCGGATGGAACAGCGACAAAAATTATCCCGACGAGTACCATTGCCCCTGCCATGGCGCGCACTATGACAAGGAAGGAAAGAATCTGGCCGTTGCCCCGAAACCGTTGGACGAATACGTCGTCAGAGAAGAGCAGGGCTGGGTGTATCTCGGCGAGATCATTCCGAATACCCGGGTGAAATAGGAGGCGTGAAAGCGGATGTTTAAAAATGTCTATGACTGGATCGACGAACGTCTTGATATCACGCCCATATGGAGGGATGTCGCGGACCATGAAGTTCCCGAGCACGTAAACCCCGCGCATCATTTCTCGGCATTCGTGTATTGTTTCGGCGGATTGACGTTCTTTATTACCGTAATTCAGATTTTGTCAGGGATGTTTCTGACGATGTACTATGTGCCCGATATCATCAATGCCTATGCCAGCGTCGAGTATTTGCAGACAAAGGTTGCCTTTGGACAAATCGTGCGCGGGATGCATCATTGGGGAGCCAGCCTGGTTATCGTCATGATGTTTCTACATACGATGCGCGTGTTTTTTACCGGTTCGTATAAAGCGCCGCGCGAGATGAACTGGGTTGTCGGCATGTTGATCTTTTTTGTAATGCTTGGTTTGGGATTGACAGGTTATTTGTTGCCTTGGGACAACAAGGCGTATTTCGCGACCAAAGTGACGCTCGAAATCGCCAACACGGTTCCATGGCTGGGACCGATCATCAAGGAGTTCCTGCAAGGCGGTACCATCGTTGGTGCGCAGACGCTGACACGCTTTTTTGCCCTGCATGTATTCTTCCTCCCCGCAGTGCTTCTGGTGCTTCTGGTCGGACACTTCATCATGATCCGCAGACAGGGCATTTCGGGACCTTTATAAACGTAGAAGGGAGGAATTGCGATGGCTCACGGACACAAGTCCGATCAACCGGAGAAGCAGGAAAAAGTCGTTTATGTTGGCGACTCGAGGGTCCGTAAAGGCAGCGGCTTTATTACTCCGCCCGACTATACGGCGTATCCCGGCAAGTCCGAAGCGTTTATTCCTAATTTTCTGTTAAAGGAATGGATGGTTGGCGTCGTTGTACTCGTCGGCATATTGGTTCTGACCATTTCGGAACCGGCTCCGCTCGGATATCCGGCTAACCCGAGCGCATCGGTCATTCCGATGCCGGACTGGTACTTTTTGTTTCTCTATCAGTATTTGAAGTACCCGTACGCCTCAGGCGACTATGTGTTGCTTGGCGTGTTAGGCGTCAGCGGCGTTGCTTTTGGAGCTTTGTTGCTGGCACCGTTTCTCGACACGGGCAAGGAGCGTCGGTTTTATAAACGCCCTATTGCGTCCTCGCTTATGATTTTGTCGGTGATTTCGGTATTCTATCTGACCAATGTCGCTTGGACTCATTACAAGCATGAACTGGAGGCAACCGGACAGAAACCGGAACATATCCAGCGTGAAGAGGAAGCCCGAGAGAAGCACGAACAGGGGCTTCCGACGTCCAATGCCCCGGGCCAACAGCAGGACATCGCGATCGTGGATAAGGACAATCCGGCAATGGAAACGTTCAAAAAGGCTGGTTGTGTGAATTGCCATGCAGCGGACTTGAAGGGATCTGGCGGACCTACGCTTCGCGGCGTAGGCGACAAGCACAGCCAGGAGGAAATCCTGACCATCATCAAGGAAGGTTACAACAGCATGCCTGCCCAGTATGAAAACGCGATAGCCCAAGGCCTGACGGATGAGGATATCAATCAGTTGACGGCATGGTTAGCCAGTCAAAAGGCGGAACAATAAACATCGGCACTCTAATGAAACCTGATCGTGGATACGGTCAGGTTTTTTTGGTAAGATCAAAAGGCGCGGCAATAGGCTGAAGCCGCAGGAAGAAAGTATAGCAAGCCGCAAGAAACATACACACGTTAACGGAGAGGCAGAACCAATCTGGAGAAGCAAAGGGATTATAGCGGACGGAAGATGGTAATGCACTCGCAGTGACCGGGAGTGATTGATTAGTGCGGTTTCTATGTTTCTATAGCGCATAAAGGAAGTTTGAATGGAAGGGGCAGCGACATTGGCTTTATCGTATTTTTGGAGTCGGGAATTTTTGACGAATCGTTATTTTCTATGGCTTCTTTTTTGGTGCAACGCAGTAGGAACGGTTTATGGATACATATGGTACGGAGACCAGCTTGAACAGACCTTGGCCGAACAGCCCTTGTGGCAAATCGTGTTTGTGCCTGACAGCCCGACGGCAAGCCTGTTTTTCACCTTGTCGCTGCTGTGGGTGCTTTACAAGCCGCAATCCAGGTTTCTAAACCGAATCGGCCATGTCATTCAAGCATTGGCGGTTGTCACTTCGGTTAAATACGGTGTATGGGCCAGTTCGATTATTTTTGCAGGCTGGTCGTTTGGCGGACCGGTCTCCTGGCAGCACTGGATGCTGATTGCCTCTCACGGAGCCATGGCGGTGGAAGCATTGTTTTACGTTCGATTCTTTGGTTTTCGCTGGGGAGCGCTTCTCTTTGCAAGCGTATGGACGTTGTTGAACGATACGATGGACTATACATACGATATTTTCCCATGGTTGCCGGGAGCGTTGATGCCATACGTGGCTGGCGTTCGAAACTTCACCATTGGACTCACGCTGGCAAGCATTCTGGCTGCCTGGCTTGCGTTGAGACAGGCAAAGCGAGCTTAAGCGATCCGATCCAGATCTTACTTATGGCTTTGTTCTAAGGGCAAGTCCTCTGCCATACATTGATGGTGGGGGGATGTCCATGGAAAAAAAATTGATTGCTCAACTGCGACGATTGGCATTGTTGTTCACCGTGCTGTCGGCATGGACGTGGACAAACTTGTCATCCAGCGTGTCTGCACAGGATAGCGGGGAAGTTGGTCGAACGGATCAGGGAGTAACGGTCAATCATTCGATTCAGCAGCTGAATGAAGCCGCGGCAGCCCTTTACAGGCATGTGTTGGACAAGGATATCGAACAGGTGCAGGAGGGCATTTCGCGCATTAGCCAAAGGCTGGAGCATATTTCGTTTGACGGTCAGGCCACCGTGGAGGGAATTCATGCGTTAACCGAAACGGTGGTTGAAGTGAAGGAGGCGGCAGCCCGGGTCAGAAACGATGAGGTTTCCTTGCAGCAGGCCTCCGCCAAACTGCGGCTGGCCGCTGACAGCCTTGCGAATCCGGCCAAGCCCTTGTGGCTGCAATATTTCAAAATTATGCAAAATGACCTGCAGGCATTAACTCTCGCTGCGGAACAGCGCGTTCGTTCTGACGAGCTCGCAGGTCTATTCAATGCGTTGGAGGAACATTACGAGACCATTCGGCCTGCTGCACTCATTCGTCGTGAGCCTTCCCAGATTGAGCAGCTGGATGCATGGCTTTCCCATATCAAAGGGTTGGTCACGTCCAAACAAACTGATTGGGGACAGCTGAGAAGCATGTTTGAACATGGAAGCGAGCAAGTAAACCTACTGTTCGGCAGGGAAAAGGACGAGAGTGCTTTCGTCGCTTTCGTGGATGGACCTGACCGAAGAACGGCAGGATTGCTGATCACTTCTGTGATCGTCATCGCGCTCGGATATGCCGGATATCGAAAATACCGGGCGCAGCAGGATGGAATCGTACCATTTCAACGCTGACCGCCGAACAACCTCTGTTCACAAGAAGCCTTTCGCGGAGAAGCCTTCTTGACGGCAGAGGTTGTTTGTTGTCGTTACGCATCGTATCCGGGCTGAATGTCAGCTTTCTTTAAAACCTTCGCCATGCACATCATGCACGTCGTTAATAATGACAAATGCACGAGGGTCGATGGAGCGGACGATCGTTTGCAAACGCCTGAATTCCTGACGCGAGATCACGCAATACGCCATATGTTTTGCTTGCTTGGAGTATGCCCCGATGGCTGGAATAAGTGTGACGCCGCGGTCCATATCACGCGTAATCTGTTCCGCGATCTCGGGCGCGTAATCGCTGATAATCATGAATGCACGCGCCGAGTAGGCCCCTTCCTGAATGAAGTCGATGACCTTTGAAGCGATGAACACAGCAACGAGCGTGTACAATATTTTTTCTTTGGGAATGTAGATCAAGGAAAGGCCGATGATAATAAAGTCGATTCCCAAGAGTACTCGGCCCATGCTCCAGCCATACCTGCGGTTTAAAATGCGGGCGATAATGTCGGAGCCCCCTGTCGTACCCCCCCAGCGAAACACAATGCCCAGACCTGCGCCCAAGGTGACGCCGGCATACAGGGCTGCAAGCAAGAGATCGTTCTCTGTATGGAGGGGCTCGATCCATCCTCCGTGAATCATCTTCTCGAATAACCATAGAAACACGGTAAGGGAGCCGATTCCGATCCCCGTGTAGATCATCTGTTTTCCGCCAAGAATTTTTAAACCCAGCAAGAACAGGGGGATATTGATAATCAAGGTCGTGAGTGACGGCGAAATGCCGAACGCGTAATTCAGAAGCACAGTGACCCCGGTGACTCCGCCTTCCATCAGCTTGTTGGGAATGATGAAATACAGGAGGCCGAATGCATATAACGCCGTGCCCAGCAAAATGGGCAATACGATTTTGAATTGCGACCAGACTTTGGCATTGCTCATAGGTTTCTCACTCCAATATGTAAATTGATTTATATTCCTTCGCGAATATGTGATTGATTAGTGCGATTTATATAGTATACCTGTTTAACGGTGGTTTCAAAAATGATTTGTGCACGCCGATGGTGGAAGTAAAACGCAATAACTGATATATTAGGAACAAATGAAAGTTGAAAAATTCAATATGATTAATTTCAAAAGGGGAATCCGTTCTCATGGAGAAAAGCATCGCAGAAATGCAGCGCGAAGTAGACCGTTACATATCCCAATTCAAGGAGGGATACTTCAGTCCGCTGGCGATGCTTGCCCGCATGTCTGAAGAAGTGGGCGAGCTGGCACGGGAAGTCAATCATCAATTCGGTGAAAAGCCCAAAAAGGCTACCGAAGAGGACAACTCCATTGAGCTTGAACTCGGCGATATTTTATTCATTACGATTTGTTTTGCGAATTCTCTGGGGATCGACCTTGCGGAGGCGCACGACAAAGTCATGCATAAATTCAATACCCGGGACGCTAATCGCTGGACGCCAAAAAACACCGATTAGGCCTTGATTACATATGCTGTACCATCACCCTATAGGGGGAGGGACAGTGTGCATGATGAAACCCGAGGACTATTTGCAGCGGGCCTACCGTTGTATTTTGCAAAATGATTTTGAACAGGCGATCCGTTGGTTCGAGACAGCCATCCTTGCTTATCCGGGACATGCGGAACTGTATTACCGCTGTTCGATTACGCAGGCCCGCAGCCAGCATTTGAGCTCTGCGCTTGAATATGCTCGAAAAGCGGTGGATTTGTCCGGCGGTACGGAAGAGTATCTTCTTCATTTGCATACGCTTGAGGCCAAGCAGCGGACCAATCAAGCTAAGGCCTTGTTGGAGCAGGGGGACGGCAAATCGCCGGAGCACTGCGTACAGGCAGTCGCACTGCTGTCAGAGGCGATCCGTTTGGATTCGTTGCAATTGGAAGCGCATGTTTTGCTTGCGCTTGCGTATATCGAGCTGAACGAATTCAAACGTGCATTGAGCACGGTGCGCGAAGCGCTTGCGCTCGATCCTCAGAATGTACAGCTGCAGCAGCTGTTACAGCAGATCAAACAACGTATGAAGTCCATTCATTAGAAATCTCGCCCGTGAGCATTTCACGGTCACGAGAAGGGAAAACATCGAACGAACAATAGTGAGGAGTTGCAGCTAAGATGAGTGAAGTAATTCGAGTTGCCGTAATCGGAGCGGCAGGCCGCATGGGCCGGGAAGTTGTAAAATTGGTCCTCCAGGATCCAGAGCTTGAACTGGTCGCGGCGGTCAACCGTTCCGGTGCGGGCCTCGATGCAGGCACTTTGGTAGGTTTGCCTGAATGCGGGGTTATCATTACAGACAATATCGAACAGGCTTTTGCACAGGCAAAACCCGAGGTCATGGTAGATTTCACCATCCCTAAATTCGCTTACCAACATACGGAAATTGCCATACGTCATGGCGTCAGACCTGTAATGGGAGTGACCGGTTTTACGCCAGAGCAAATTGAACAGCTGGACAAGTTGTGCACCGAAAAAGGAATTGGCGGACTGATCGCACCCAACTTCTCGATCGGCGCCATTTTGATGATGCGTTTCGCGGCGATGGCGGCCAAACATATGCCGAATGTCGAGATCATCGAATATCATGGTGATCAGAAGCTGGATGCGCCTTCGGGAACGGCCGTCAAAACGGCCGAGTTGATCGCGGAGACACGCAAAGAGTTCCGTCAGGGAAATCCGAACGAAGAAGAGATCATCGAAGGATCGCGCGGAGGCTACTTTAACGGGTTCCGAATTCATAGCGTGCGCTTGCCGGGGGTGTTTGCACAACAAGAAGTAGTGTTTGGCGATTTCGGGCAGACGCTGAAAATCAGGCATGATTCTTACGAACGCGCAGGCTATATGCCAGGCGTCAAGATCGGCATACAGAAAGTGATGCAGTATACGGGGCTTATTTATGGATTTGACCATTTTATCGACTAAAAGGAGACCGTCATCATGTTAAAAATCGCATTTATCGCCCATGATCGCAAGAAAGAGGAAATGGTGAATTTCGTGACCGCCTACGAATCCGTATTCGATGGTCACCAATTGTACTCGACGGGCACGACGGGGCTTCGCATCATGGAAGGCACGTCGCTGCAAATTCATCGCTTCGAATCCGGCCCGCTTGGCGGAGACCAGCAGATCGGCGCGCTCGTTGCCCAAAATGAGATGGATTTGATCATATTTTTGCGTGATCCGTTGATGGCCCAGCCGCATGAGCCTGACATTAACGCACTGCTTCGTTTGTGCGACGTACAAGGCATTCCGCTGGCAACCAACATCGCGACGGCCGAAATATTGGTGAAGGCGCTGGATCGCGGTGATTTCGCTTGGAGGGAACTCGTACATAAATACAAGCCCGAAGCGGGAGTAAATGCAGGGGATTCCCAATGAGCCTCGATATCCTTGTTTTCGGGGCGCATGCGGACGACGCCGAGATCGGCATGGCCGGAACGATTGCCAAACATACCGCGTTGGGATTGAAGGTCGGGATATGCGACTTGACGCGCGCGGAAATGTCGTCCAACGGCACGGTAGAGCGCAGGGCCGAGGAAGCGGAGGAAGCCTCCCGCATCCTCGGTCTTTCGTGTCGAACCAATCTGGCTTTGCCAGACCGGGGGTTATATATTACGCCGGATAACGTGCAGGCCGTGACCGCCGAAATTCGCCGCCAAGCTCCTCGCATCGTGTTTGCGCCTTATTGGGAGGATCGTCATCCCGACCATGTCATGTGCAGCAAACTGGTGCAAGAAGCCGTATTTAACGCCAAACTGAGAAATTACATGCCGGACATGCCTGCCGTGCAGGTGAAGGAGCAGTATTTTTATTTTATCAACGACATTGGACCTACGGATTTGATCATGGACATTACGGAATACTACGCGCAAAAGGAGAATTCGCTGCGAAGTTACCGCTCCCAGTTCGAGATGGAGGCGGGTTCTGTAGCTACGCCGCTGAATGCGGGTTACGTGGAACGGGTAAAGGCCAGAGATTCCTTACTGGGGCAGCGGAGCCAGATCGCATATGCCGAAGGTTTCGCAACGCTGACGCCTTACGTCGTTCAAAGGTTCGGCGATTCCGTTTAAAATCATCGTTGTCAATCAGGCAAGATAGCCTGTTGTGAATGCATATATTTTATTTTCCGTTGCATCATTATCAACCTGCAGATCAGCAGGAGAACAAGGGGGCGTCCAACCGGATGGATCAAAAGCTGAAAATCGGGATTACCTGTTATCCGTCCCTCGGAGGGTCTGGCGTTGTCGCAACGGAGCTCGGCAAATTGCTTGCCGAACAGGGGCATGAGGTTCATTTCATAGCGAACAGCATCCCGTTTAGATTGGGCACATTTCAAAGAAATATTTTTTACCATGAGGTGGAGGTCAACGATTACTATGTATTTCGATACCCGCCTTACGACCTGTCTCTTGCGACCAAAATGGCGCAGGTAGCCAAATCTCAACAACTCGATCTGTTGCACGTGCACTATGCCGTACCGCATGCCGTTTGTGCCTTTTTGGCCAAGCAAATGGTCGGCGACGATCTTAAAGTCGTAACGACGCTGCATGGGACGGATATCACCGTCCTGGCTCAGGACGAATCGTTGAAGGACCTCATCCGTCTGGCCATAAACGAAAGTGATGCCGTAACCGCCGTTTCCCGCGATCTGATCCGGGAAACCGTGGACTTGCTGGATATTCAGCGGCCCATCGACCTGACGTACAATTTTATCGATAAAAGGGTGTATTACCCGCGTGACGCCGCCAGTTTGCGCAGGGAATTCGCCGCTCCGCATGAAAAAATACTGATGCATATTTCCAATTTCCGTCCGGTAAAGCGGACGCAGGACGTCGTTGAAGTGTTCCGTCAGGTGCAGGAGCAGGTTCCGGCGAAGCTGCTGTTTGTCGGAGAAGGACCGGACTTGCCGAAAATCCAATGGAAAATCAACGATATGGGACTGGGCGACAAAGTTCAGTTTCTGGGAAAACAGGACGATATCGCTCAAGTGATCTCCATGGCTGACGTGCTGCTGCTCCCTTCCGAAAAGGAAAGCTTTGGACTCGTGGCCCTCGAAGCCATGGCCTGCGGCGTGCCGACCATCGGATCGCAAGCAGGAGGCATTCCGGAGCTTGTGCTTCACGGCAAAACGGGCTTCCTGTCGCCGATCGGCGATACGGCTTCCATGGCCGACAACGCGATCCGTTTGTTGACGGATGACCGTTTGACCGCTGAGTTTAGAGAAGCTTGCCTGAAACGGGCTCACCATGATTTTTGCAACGACGCCATTCGTCACGAGTATGAACAAATTTATTATCGGGTGCTCGGGCGTGAAGTGCCTGACCTGAAACCGGTTTGCGGTTGATTCCAAAGGGTAGAGGCCGTTGGAACGAAGCAGCCGCTGCCGGGAAGTAATGAGGTGAATGATGTGATCCAGTGGACACATGTAGAAGATCGGGAGATGGCACGGCAAAGCGAAAACGTGTTGCGCATATTGAACGAGAATGGTTATGAAGCGTACTGGGTTGGAGGATGCGTTCGGGATGAACTTCTCGGCCGAGCCGTGGACGATATGGATATTACGACTTCGGCCGCTCCGGAACAGGTGATGGAATTGTTTCCGGACTGCATCCCGACAGGGCTGCAGCACGGGACGGTGACGGTGCGGTCCGGAGGATGCTTTTTTGAGGTAACGACGTTTCGAACCGAATCGGAATATAAGGACAGCCGCAGGCCGTCCGCCGTGCAATTCGTCAAGGACGTGAAAGAAGACCTTCAGCGGCGGGACTTCACGATGAATGCGCTGGCCATGGACATAAACGGGAAGGTCGTTGACCCTTTCGGAGGACAGGACGACATTCGTCATCGGTTAATCCGGTGTGTGGGTGCACCGAACGAACGCTTTGGCGAGGATGCGCTGCGAATGCTTCGCTGCGTCAGGTTTTCCTCTGTATTCCATTTTCGGATCACCTACAATACATGGAAGGCCCTTGTGTTGCAGCGTGAGCTTCTGCAGCATATCGCGATGGAGCGGGTCCGCACGGAAATGGTTAAAATGATGGCAGGACCGCATCCGTTACGCGGTTTGGAGCTGTTGTTCCGGAGCAAGGTGCTGGAACATGTCAAAGCTCCGGTCAGCGCTGAACGGTTCTCCCGAAAACGTTTGGGCGAGCTCGGTAAACTGGCCGGTGAACGTGCCATCTTGCGCTGGTCGCTGTTGCTGTTGTCCGGTGGTTATGCGTGGGACGAAGCGGATGTCCTGCTTCGCGATTGGACATTTTCGAATGACGATCGTGCCCGCATTACCGGCGTATTGCGAGTGGAAGATCACGTTCGTAATCTGATCAAGGTTCATCATGACGATCGGGGCTTACGGTCCGAATGGATTACCGGCGTGTTGACCTACGGAGATCGGGCGACCCGGGATTGGCTTCACATCCAGCCGCTTCTTCCTGAGCGTTGGCGGGACGAGAAGGAAGAGGAAAACGCGCGGCTTAGGGTTTTGCATGCACATGCTGCAGAGTGGAGCGATTCCATGCAGGTTCATGCATTAAAGGACCTCGATGTTACGGGGGAACATGTGTTACGGCTGCTTGATCGCAAGGGAGGACCTTGGCTTGGGCAATTGATGAAACACTTGCTGAAGGAAGCAGCGATCGGAAATATAGCGAATCAGCAGGAAGCGCTGGTCGCTGAAGTAAAGCGGGTGAGTAAGCTTGACCAAGCATGAGGAATTGCTGAATATGCTGCTGAATTCCGGAGACGAATTCGTGTCCGGGGAGGAAATCAGCCGCAACTTGTCTATTAGCAGAGCAGCGGTCTGGAAACAGATCAACAAGCTGCGGGAGCTGGGGTATGAATTTGAGGCAGTATCCCGCAAAGGATATCGGCTCGTTTCCAAGCCGGCCAGCATTGACGCAGCCGCGCTCCAGTTGGCCCTGAAAACGACCGTTTTTGGCAGAAAGACGGTCCTGCTGAATTCGACCGTATCGACGCAAGGCGAAGTCCAGAAGCTGGCCGAGGAAGGGCATGAAGAAGGCATCGTTGTCCTGGCAGAGGAGCAAACTGGGGGCCGGGGCCGCTTTGGTCGAAAGTTTTATTCCCCTGCAGGAAAGGGTATCTGGATGAGCTTGCTGCTGCGTCCGGATCTGCCCCTGCAAAGCACGCCTCAGCTGACACTGCTGGCGGGGGTGGCTGTCTGCAGGGCCATTCGGGCATGCACAGGGGCGGACGTCGGCATCAAATGGCCGAATGACCTGTTGATCGGCGGCCGCAAAATGTGCGGCATATTGGTGGAATCGGCGGTGGAGGACCACGTCCTGCGCTATTGCGTGGCCGGCATCGGCGTGGACGTCAATTTCGAGGAGAACGACTATCCGGAAGAGCTGAGATCGATCGCCACCTCCATTCGAATGGAGACGGGACACGTGGTCGATCGAGCCCCACTGGCGGCAGCCATTCTTAACGAGCTGGAAGGGTTATATTCCATGTACAAAAAAGATGGCTTCGGCATCATTGCCTCGCTCTGGGAAGCGTTATCGGTTACCGTTCACCGGCAGGTGAAGGTGTATAATGCGCAAGGCTCGATCGAAGGCCGTGCGATCGGCCTTGATCCTTCGGGCGCTCTGCTCGTGGAACAGGATAACGGAGAACGCGTTATGGTCGTTTCGGGAGAAATATCGCTGATCGACTGAAAACATTGTCGAATATCGGCAACTGAAGTGAACATTTACGCGTGAAGTTTGGGCAGAACTCTGGTATACTGTCTTCGTGAGGCGATATCGGTTAAAGACATGCCGAATTGCACTCCGGGGCAGTATGCCATTTTGCGATGAAACGCAACATAAGCAATGCGCCGTTTAAGCTGATGGATGAAGAACGAGCTTCTGCATTACCAGCTTCGGGCGCGGTTAAAGTGAGTTGTTGGATTCTGCTCTGAGCCGAAGAGGACCGAGACAGAAGGGACGATCGCAGGTGATTCTTTTTTGATAATATCAGTGGCGCGAACCTCGAGGTTTCGACTCGTTCCTGGTATTGCAAGAATATTTCCGCTGCAAGCGGTCTGTCTCCTTTCAGAAAGCGCGTCGTTGGACGTTTTTTCTAACTTTTCGGGACCTTTTTAGTGGGAAACTAAAAGGTTTTTTTGTTTTGTTTGAAATGAAAAGGAGAAAGGAGCCATACAAGAATGGCAAACAAACAGGCGTTAAACATCGTGAAAATGAAAAAATACAAACAGGACGGAATTCCGCTCAGCATGATTACGGCGTACGATTATCCGACCGCCCTGCTTGCGGAAGAAGCGGGAATCGATCTTATTCTCGTTGGCGATTCATTGGGAAACGTCGTCCTTGGATACGACTCTACCTTACCCGTCACGCTGGACGATATGGTGTATCATACCCGCTCGGTTGTCCGCGGAGCCTCCCATACGTTTATCGTGGCCGACATGCCGTTCATGACGTATCACGGCAGCGTGGACGAGACGTTGAAGGGCGTGCGCAGGCTGATGCAGGAAGGCCATGCTCATGCCGTGAAGCTCGAGGGCGGACTCGAAATCGCAGATACGGTTAGAGCCGTCGTTCAGGCCGGTGTGCCTGTGCTCGGTCATATCGGCTTGACCCCGCAATCGGTCAACCAAATCGGCGGATATCGCATTCAAGGCAAGGATGCTGCGGACGCGAAACGTCTGATGGATGAGGCAAAGGCGTTGGAAGCGGCCGGCGCCTTCGGCATTGTGCTGGAACTTGTCACCGAAGAAGTCGCGAGAGCGATTTCGCAGGAACTTTCCATTCCGACGATCGGCATCGGTGCGGGCAGAGGCTGCGATGGCCAGGTGCTTGTATTCCATGACGTGGTTCAATACGCGTCTCCTTATATGCCGAAGCGGTTCGTGAAAACCTATGGAGACGTTGGAACGCTTATTCGCAATAGCATCGGAGCTTACGTCAAGGAAGTTAAAGAACGTTCCTTCCCTGCCGAAGAACATGTATTCAATGCTGCCGACGGCGTTGTCGAGCAGTTGTACGGACATCGCAAAGAGAAGGTGGGAAGCAACGCATGAAGGTTATTCGTACAATCGCGGAATTAAGACGCGAGATCGGCTTGATGCGCAAAGCTGTGTTATCCGAAGGAAAAGAACCTATCGTAGGCCTGGTTCCAACGATGGGATACCTGCACGAGGGACACGCCAGCCTGATGCAGGCTGCCAGGGGCCAGAGCGACATCGTGGTGCTGAGCATCTTCGTCAACCCGATTCAGTTCGGTCCCAACGAAGATTTTGACAGCTATCCGCGGGACGAAGAAAGAGATCTGAACACGGCTCAAGCTCAAGGCGTTGATCTGGTGTTCATCCCTTCGGTGGATGAGATGTATCCTCGCCCAACGCAAACGACCGTGTCGGTATCCCGTTTGACGGAGCGCCTGTGCGGCGCTTCCCGTCCGGGTCACTTTGACGGAGTTACGACGGTGGTCTCCAAACTGTTCCATATCGTGCAGCCGGAGCGTGCATTTTTCGGCATGAAGGATGCGCAGCAGGTTGCGGTTATCCAGCAAATGGTCAATGACCTCAATATGCCGGTTACCGTTGTACCGTGCCCGATCGTGCGTGAGAGCGACGGGTTGGCCCTGAGTTCGCGCAATGTTTACTTGAGCGCAGAGGATCGGCAGGAGGCTTTGGTTCTGTCCAAGGCGCTGCGTTCCGCCGAAGATGCCGTTCGTGCCAAAAAGGACATTACTGCCGGAGATATTCGCCGCATTTTGCGTGAAGAAATCGGCCGTTCACCGAGAGCGGTCATTGATTATGCCGAAATTCAGGCATTTCCAAGTCTGGAACCTCTTGCGGATGAGGCGCTAGTCCATGGCAGGGACGATCTCTTGATCGCGCTCGCCGTAAAGTTCGGCAAAACCAGACTGATCGACAATACCATGCTGCAAACTACGGAGGTGCCATCTCATGTTTAGAACACTCATGAAATCGAAAATCCATCGGGCGACCGTAACGGAAGCCAATTTGAATTATGTGGGCAGCATTACCATCGATGAGGATTTAATGGAAACGTCAGATCTGATGGAGAATGAGAAGGTACAGATCGTCAACAATAACAATGGCGCTCGCCTGGAAACGTATGTGATTCCTGGTCCGCGCGGCAGCGGCGTAATCTGTTTGAACGGTGCGGCGGCGCGCCTGGTACAGCCGGGCGACACGGTCATTATCATTTCATATGCAATGATGTCCCAGGAAGAAGCAAACGTTCACCAGCCTACGGTTGTCTTCGTCGACGAGCATAACCGACCTGTACAAACGTCTAAAAAGGAAGTTCACGCCACGGTGATGTAATCGGCTGGGAACGAGAATGAAAAGGGACCCCCCTGCAAAAAATGAGTACAGGTCACTGCACTAATCCATTTTTTCAAGGGTGGGGATGCAACGATGTTCCAGCATGTTTTCGCGGAAATGAATGACATGTTAGATGAGATTATCAAGCGCTACCCTTCTGCCGAGGGCCTGAAAAAACAGGAATTGCTGCAAAAGTGGAATTTGCTCAAGCGGATGAGTGATAGCGTCATCGACGAATGGCTGATGTTCGAGGAGAAAATGAGCCAGGTTCGCGAGCAGGACATGAGGCCTGCGGCCAAGCTTGAACCGGAACAGGAAGCAGTGACGGCCCTTCCGGAATTGCATTTGGAATGTTTCAGTCGTGGCCAAGGATACTTTAAGCTGCAAATGTACCCGCAAGCGATCATGCAATTTTCCCGTGTGGTGAATGACTATCCCGACAGCGCGCTGGCCCGTTATTATTTGGGGCTTTCGCATATTCATCTCGAGCAGAACGCCGATGCGCAAGAACACCTGCAGCGCATTCTGCATCTGAATGGGTCCCCGAGGCTCAAAGGTCTTGTGTGTAATGCCCTTGGCTGCATCGAAGCCAAACAGGCAAACACCAAGGCAGCACAGATGTTGTTTGCGCAGGCCCTGCAGCATGACCCGACTTTGACCGAACCGCTGTACAATATGGACGCCTGCAGGCGCAGCAGCGGACCAATGCAATATGGAATCAGCTGACGCAAGGCATAGCCCGCAGGGCGTGCCGGCCGGCGAGCGAAAAACGGTGTCCCCTCCTTTGGCATAGCGGATGGGACACCGCTTTTTTGTCAGTTAATTTTCAAAAGCCCTTTTTTTTGCTATGCTGTAACATAGACTGAAATGAAGGGACCGTAAATTGCAATGAAATTTGCCGTTTTGGATTTTGAAACAACCGGCACACAGTCCGACGGCGAGATTATTCAGGTCGGGCTTGCCATAATAGATCATGACTACAGCATTTCTCAAATATACAGTTCGTATGTAAATCCGGAAGTTCCGATCCCGCCGTTCATTACGGGGTTAACGGGAATCACGGACGAAGATGTGGCGGACGCGCCATCATTGGAAGAGATGATGATGGAAATGGTGCCGCTGCTGGATGATGTCGTGCTGGTCGGGCACAACGTCGCCTTTGACTTTCATTTTCTCCAGAACGCGCTGGACCGCTGCGGTTATTTGCCGTTCACCGGCCGCATTCTGGATACGATCGATTTTCTTAAAATCACGTTCCCCTCGCTGAGCTCGTACCAGCTCGGGTACGTCTCGTCCGAGTTCGGCTTTCAACATGATCGTCCGCACCAGGCGGATAGCGATGCATTGGCTACGGCATACGTGCTGTTAAAGTGTTTTGACGAGCTGCGTGAATTGCCGCTCATTACGATCCAGCGCCTGAGCGACCTTTTTGCCCCCGAGGACAGCGATCTGGGGTGGTTTTTTGACGGGCTGCGCATGGAAAAGGAAGCCGAGCCCATTCAAGATTTGGATGGACATACCTATTATCGCCAACTCGCGCTCAATGTAAGCGATTGGACCGAAATCGGCGCGCCTCGCGACGAGAAGGACGGTAATCCGCTGGCAGGCATCAGCTTTGAGCAATATATGGAGCAGGTTCGGAGCAACCTGCAGAATACGCTGGAGCATTATGAAGAACGCGAGGCGCAGACCCAGATGTTCAGCAGCGTCCGGCAAGCCCTGAGCGAGGATAAACACCTGCTCATCGAAGCCGGAACGGGCACGGGGAAATCGCTCGGTTACCTGCTGCCAGCCATCTATGAGAGCGTGAAGCAGGAACAAAAGGTAATGGTCAGCACGCATACGATCAACCTGCAGGAACAGCTGCGGGAGCGGGATATTCCTCTTTTGACCCAAGTTGTGCCTTTTCCTTTTAAAGCTGCGGTATTTAAAGGACGAGGACACTACCTGTGCCTGCGCAAATTCGAGCACAAGATTAACGGCCGCGAATTTTCGACGCCGAAGGAAGATTATTTTACCGCGGCGCAGATGATCGTCTGGCTTACCCAGACCGAGACCGGGGACGACGAGGAACTGAATCTCAGCGGCCGCGGCGGGGACTTCTGGGAGACGGTGCAGAGCGAATCGGAATCCTGTCTGGGGCGCTCCTGTCCTTGGTTCCGCAAATGTTATTATCACCGGGCCAAGCATGAAGCAGGCTTATCGGACATCGTCATCACGAACCATTCGAAGCTGTTTACCGACGTAAAGGCCAGCCATCAGCTGCTGCCGTCCTACGAGAGCCTTGTCATCGACGAGGCCCATCACTTGGAAGATGTAGCAGGAAAACATCTTGGACTTCATATGAAATATTTCACATTGGTGCATACGTTAACGCGTTTGTTCAAAGACAGCCGCAACGGACAGCTTCCGCTGCTGCGTTCTCAGCTGTCGGGACATGAACGTTCCGTCGAATGGGGATCGGCCATTGACCAGATGTTCCCGATTGCGCTGGAAGCCAAAGAAATATGGGATCGGCTCAGCGAGGCGCTGTTTAACCTGCTGCCGGAACGGACCGACGCTTCTCCGGGAGAGACGGGACAATTTTCCCTGCGTTTGAAGAGCACGCAGAAGCCGGCCAAGTGGGAGGAATTGCAGAACGAGGAGAATCAGCTTTACGTCACGCTTGGCGATCTCATTCGCAAGGGAGACAAGCTGATGCTCGAGCTGAAAGAGGATCAGGACGACTATCAGTCGGACAGCTTGATCACGGACATTACGGGCTTGTTCAAAGACCTTTCCACGCTGCGCGAAAACCTGCGCTTCTTCATGCGAATGGACGATGCTGCCACGGTGTATTGGATGGAAGCAAGCGGCCAGTTCCGCAGCAAATCGCTGCAATTGTATGCCGTTCCCGTGGACGTGAGCGCGCAGCTGAAGGAAATGTTTTTCGATAAAAAAAGAAGCGTCGTGCTTACGTCTGCCACACTGTCCGTGGATAAGTCGTTTCAATTCATGATTGACCAGCTTGGCCTGCAGGAAGCCGCGGAGCATGATCGTTTGCTCACGGCGATGCTGCCGTCTCCGTTCCGCTACCGCGATCAGGCGCTGCTGGTGATACCGCGCGATTTCCCGAGCGTGAAAGGGTCGATCGGGGACGCGCATTTCGTGGACATGCTGGTACGATCGTTGGCCGAGACGGCCATCGCTACGCGCGGGCGCATGATGGTGCTGTTTACGTCTTACCGCATGCTGCGCCAAGTGTATGACCCGCTTAAGGAAGCATTGTCCGGAAACGAAATCTCCTTGCTCGGTCAGGGCGTGGACAGCGGCAGCCGGTCCAAGCTCACCCGCAGGTTCCAAGACGCCAAAGCGACGGTGCTTCTCGGGACGAGCAGTTTTTGGGAAGGCGTGGACATACCTGGGGATGCATTGACATGTCTGGCTATTGTCAGGTTACCGTTCCAGCCGCCGAATCATCCGCTCCTGGAAGCCAAAAGTGAATTATTGCAGCAGCAGAAAAAAAACCCGTTCATGAAGCTGTCTGTGCCTCAGGCGGTCATTCGTTTCAAGCAAGGATTCGGAAGGCTGGTTCGCACAGCCAAGGATCGCGGCGTTGTTATCGTATACGATACGCGGGTGATCGAATCATATTACGGAAAATACTTTTTATATTCCTTGCCTGGGCCAAAAATGGAACACATGCTGACCGAGCAAATGGTTCCGCGCATCAGCGAATGGCTCGAACAAGACGTTGAACAAACCTAATTCAGGTAGAAACGACAGAACATTTTTCGGCAATGTTGCGAAACGCCTGCAAAAGGCGGTACACTTGTTGAGATTACATGGCTGCGGGTTGATACGTTAAAGAAGTACATCAAATATAAGGCGGCATCCTTCCTCTAAAATGATTCGAATTAGAGTACACGGCGGGATGCCTCCCTTTTCATCTATTTATCGCGCTTTGGCAAGGAGGAGCAAAAAAAACATGAAATCAGATAAAATTTCGGAAGCCGTCGTGAGGCGGTTGCCGGTATATCTGCGTTATTTGAGTGAATTGCACCAACGTGAGGTAACGACGGTTTCTTCGCAGGAGCTGGGACAGCGCCTGGACCTCAATCCGGCCCAGATCCGCAAGGATTTGGCCTATTTCGGCGATTTTGGCCGCAAGGGCATCGGGTATGACGTATCGTATCTCATTGAGAAAATCCGCCATATCCTGAAGATCGACCAGCAAATCAATGTTGCGTTGGTAGGAGCCGGTAACCTGGGTCATGCCTTGTCCAACTATAATGCTTACTTGAAGGACAACATGAAAATCGTGGCTGTATTCGATGCGTATGAACCCAAGATCGGCACCCAAATCAACAGCTTGAAAGTGCAAGCGATGAATGAGCTGACGGAATCGGTCAGAAACCTTAATATTCGCATCGGCATCATCACCGTCCCCGATACCGAAGCGCAGAATGTGGCCGACCGGTTGATCGAATCCGGGATCGAAGCCATCCTGAATTTTGCGCCAACCATCTTGAAAACCCCGCCGCATGTTCGTATTCATAATGCGGACTTTACGACGGATTTGCTAAGCCTTGCGTATTATTTGGAAAATGGAAAGGACGACGAGCAGGATGACGACAAATAAATGGGTTATACACAACGGCAAATTCGCCGTAAACAAAGGTTTGGAATGGAACGTGGTTCAAGGATACATGGTGGTGGAAGACGACAAAATTCAGTATATCGGCGAATCCTTGCCGGCAGAAGATGAAAGCCTGCCGAAAGTGGACGGAAAAGGATTGCTCTTTCTGCCAGGTTTGATCAATACGCACGGACATGCCGCCATGTCGCTGCTGAGAGGCCACGGGGATGATCTGGCGCTGCAGGTATGGCTGCAGGAGAAAATGTGGCCGATGGAGGCGAAAATGACGTCTGAGGACGTTTATTGGGGGGCGTCCTTGTCGGTGCTTGAGATGCTCAAAGGAGGAACGACGGCTTTTTTGGACATGTATGATCACATGGATCAGGTTGCCAAAGTCGTGGAGCAATCCGGCATTCGTGCAGCGCTCGCTCGCGGCGTCATCGGTCTTTGCTCCGAAGAGGAACAGAAGCACAAGCTCGGCGAAGCGGCTGCGTTTGCCCGCGACTGGAACGGGAAGGCAAATGGACGGATTACTGCCGTAATGTCTCCGCATGCGCCTTATACGTGCCCTCCGGATTACATAGAAAAGTTTGTGCAGGTTGCCCATGATCTGAATTTGCCGCTTCATACCCATATGTCCGAAACGCTGCGCGAAGTGGAACAGAACGTGACCGATTACGGTCTGCGTCCTGTAGCGCACTTGGAGAAGCTTGGCTTTTTCTCGCGGCCTTGCCTCGTGGCTCATGCCGTGCATTTAAACGATGAGGAAATCGAGATTTTGGCTCGCCATAACGTTGCAGTATCTCATAATCCGGGCAGCAATCTGAAGCTGGCTTCCGGCATTGCGCGAGTTCCTGAGCTGCTGAAAGCGGGCGTGACCGTTTCTTTGGGAACAGACGGACCGGCGAGCAATAACAATTTGGACATGTTTGAAGAGATGCGTCTGGCGGCATTGATTCATAAAGGCGTGTCCGGTGATCCGACTGCGGTTCCGGCCGGCGAAGCGCTTCTGCTTGGAACGGCATACGGAGCACGCTCGATTTTCCTCGACAATACCGGCTTGCTTGAAGCGGGAATGAAGGCGGATTTCATCGGGGTCAACATAGACCAGCCTCATCTGTACCCGCATACCGATCTGATTTCCCATGCCATTTATTCGGCGTCGGCCAAAGACGTGGAGCATGTGTGGGTAGATGGCAAACAAGTGGTGAAACATGGCGAGTGCCTGACGATGGACGAGGAACGCATTTTGCGTGAAGCTCAATCGGCGTTTGAGGGCCTGCTCGCCCGTTAATTTCTCATGGGCGCAGCCTCATCAGGGAAAGGGAGTTCGGCTTTTGAAGAAAAAGAAAAAGAAAAAGTGGATATGGATATCGCTGCTGATCCTGATCGTGGCGTTGATTGTATTGCAGCGCTATTACGTCTATGTGACCAAGGACCAGCGCAATCAGGAGGCGCTCGCCCTGCAGGCCGCCCAGCAGCAGCTGGAGCTGACGTCCTACGATAATTTTCAAAAATTCGTATGGGGACAGAAAGAGGGCGAAGACAGCATCTATTGGACGCTGAGCGGCACCAATAAGGATAACCAGGACGTCATTGTGTGGGTCAAGTTCGACGAGACGGGGAAACCGTTGTCCGGGGCGGGGGCAGTGCATAGCGAGCTGCTGCAGAACGGAATGTCCGAAGCTCAAATTCGCCAAAGATTCGCTTCCGAAGTCCCGAATGGCGAAATCAAGCGAATCCTGCCTGGCGTCGTGAACGGAATTTATGTATGGCAAGTTTATTATCATGATGATACACACAGTTATTATCGTTTCTATCGTTTTAGCAATGGGGAGCAAGTGGATCTGGTATATACGATTCCGAACAGCTGACATGCTTACGACCAAACAACCGACAGCGAATGTTGCTGATCGGTTGTTTGCCGTACTTTGATGAAAATTTTGGATTTAAGTAGTTAAAATTAATAAATTCTTCAAATAATCGCCTTCGAAATCGTATATACGATGTGATATACTCAGATATGTACTTGTTGTGCAAATTCGAATGACGGAAATGCTGGAATTTTAGCAAGATGCACGTGCTTGTCGGCTTGCAGCATTTCCGCAGATGACTATACAACGCCCTGTATGGATTCATGCGGGCTAATTTTGGAGGGGAAGCACACTTGAAGTTAAAAGTATTGCCTATTGCTTTAACTGTCGTGATTTCAGCCGTCGTATTGTTTGGAGGTTGGTTTGCATATCGTCAGGTTGCCGTGCATAACCCCATTGAAAAAATGGTGACCCAGTATGACGGGGTCAAAGACGCTCAAATAACCATTAACCGCAATGACGTGTTGTTGAAACTTGATTTGCAGCCGGATGTCGATCTGGGCAAGCTGGTTCAATATATTCATAAAAAAGGACAAACCTTAATCGGTTCACGTTCCATCAAACTGGACGTCGTCGACCGTTCCAACGAAACGCTTGACAACTGGTGGGGAGAGGCGTTGTTCACCGTGGCTCAGGCTATGGAAAACAAACAGTATGCTGAAATTACGCCAACGCTAAGCAAGATGGCTACAGGCGGCATTAAGGTCAATACAGCGATGGACGATAAAAACGTATACGTTAGCCTCAGGGACGGAAATGCGAGCAAGTTTGTCATTTTGCCGCGTGTTCCGGGACAGATAGGAGTGTGGCCGAATGCCTAAATGGACAAAGGAAATTATCATTGGATTCATACCCGTGTTGCTGATTTTTCTCGCATTTATAGGGTTTAATATCATTCCCGTTCTCATTGCAGGTTTGCTGGTCGGAGCGCTGATTCTGACGATGCAAATGCGCGGAGGAATCACGGTTGGAGCCGGGCAAGAGCGCAAACGCAAGAAAAAAGGGCCTTCCAAGCTCACCTTTGAGGAAATCGGTGGTCAGGACAGCGCCAAACAAGAGCTGCGCGAAGCACTGGACTTTTTGATTCGTCACGAGGAGATTCGGAAGTTCGGCATTCGGCCGTTGAAGGGCATTTTGTTGACAGGGCCTCCGGGAACGGGCAAAACGCTGATGGCCAAAGCGGCGGCTCACTATACGGATTCCGTGTTCGTAGCAGCATCGGGCAGTGAGTTCGTTGAGATGTACGTTGGCGTCGGCGCCGGCAGAATACGTGATTTGTTCCGTGAAGCAAAAACGCGTGCTGCCAAAGAAAACAAGGAAAATGCCATTATTTTCATTGATGAGATCGACGTCATTGGCGGCAAACGCGAAGGCGGCCAGCAACGCGAATACGACCAGACGCTCAACCAGCTGTTGACCGAGATGGACGGGATTTATTCCTCCGACACGCCGCGCATTTTGCTGATTGCAGCTACCAACCGCAAGGAGATGCTTGACAGTGCGCTCACGCGTCCTGGACGCTTCGACCGTCACATTCAGGTTGATCTGCCCGACAAGAAGGGACGGAAGCACATTCTGGAATTGCACGCGGCCAACAAGCCGTTGACAGAGGATGTGGACCTTGAGAAAACGGCCGAGGAGTCGTACGGATTTTCGGGAGCCCAGTTGGAAAGTGTCATGAACGAAGCGGCCATTTATGCGATGCGCGAAGGATTGCCGCTGATCGAACAGCGTCACCTGTCCTTGGCGATCGATAAGGTCATGATGGGCGAAAAGACCGACCGCGAGTCCACGGTGGAAGAGAAGAAACGGGTCGCCATTCACGAATTGGGCCATGCTATTATGGCCGAACTGGTACGGCCGGGAAGTGTCAGCCAGGTGGCCTTGAGTCCTCGCGGACAGGCTCTTGGATATGTGCGGCACAATCCTCAGCAGGAGCAATTCCTGTATACGAAACGTTTTTTGGAAGAACAGATCATGATTGCGCTTGGCGGCGCAGCTGCCGAAGAGATGTATTATGGCGGCCGCAGTACGGGATCGCGCAATGACTTCGAGCAGGCAACCAACGTCGTGCAGACGATGATGTCTTCCGGGTTGACGTCGCTGGGCATCGTCAACATGGACATGGTGACGACCGAAGAGCTGATGCGGGAAAATAAAGAGATTCTGCAGGCCCTGATGGATGAGACGAAACGCTTGCTTGAAGAACAGAGACCGATCTTCGACAACTCCCTGGATATCCTCATGAAGGAGGAAGTTTTGTCAGGGGAGCAATTTCGTTGTCAATTTCGTGACAACGCCCTTTTACCGGCATAATTTGTGTATGCCGGTTATTTTTTTTTACTTTTTACTCGTGCTAAGATATTATTAGTTGTTGGGTCGAAATTTGTAATTTTCGGCGAACAGGGTACAATAGAGAAATAGAGAAGCGAAAGGATGGAGCAGAAACCATGTTTTTCAAAAAAATAGGAGTTGTCGGCGGCGGCACGATGGGGCAAGGGATTTCCCAAATGCTCGCAGCCAAAGGACTGGATGTGCTTCTGGTAGAAAAAACGGCGGAGAAGCTGGATCATGCCTACGACATGATCGAGACGAACCTCGATAAACAACTGGAGAAATGGGCCATTACGAAGGCCGAGAAAAAATTGATTCTCTCCCGGATTACCAAGGTAGCGCACTTGGCCGAGCTGGGTTCTTGCGATATGGTGATCGAAACGGTTTCCGAGGATCTCGAAGCCAAAAAGGCTGTATTCAGCAAACTGGACGAAGTTTGTCCTGCAAACGTCATTCTTGCAAGCAACACATCCACGCTGAGTTTGACCGAGCTAGCCAGCTCGACCAAATATCCGGAGCGTGTTATTGGCATGCACTTCATTCACCCGGTATCCCGGGTTGATCTTGTAGAACTTATTCGCGGGTTGAAAACTTCGGACGGCACCTTTGACGAAACCAGAAGGTTCGTTGAAGAGGTCCTGGACAAAAAAGGCGTCATGATCTATGAATCCCCTGGATTCGTTACTTCCCGCCTGATCTGCCTTCTGATTAACGAAGCGCTGCACGTTCTGCAGGAAGGCGTCGCTTCCGCAGAGGACATCGATGACGCGATGCGCATCGGATACAACTTCCAGCATGGACCGCTCGAAATGGCCGATCGTTTCGGTTTGGATTCCGTTGAAGCGGCTCTGGAAAGAATGTTCCGCGAATTCGGCGAACTGAAATATCGTCCTTCCACCGTGCTCAAAAAAATGGTACGCGCCGGACATCTCGGCGTGAAAACGGGCGAAGGTTTCTTCAAGTACGACAAGGATGGTGACCGGCTGTGAAATTACTCGTAATCAATGCGGGAAGTTCCTCGCTTAAATATCAATTGTACGACATGACGGATGAATCCGTATTGGCCAAAGGACTCGTTGAACGGATCGGCATGGATTCTTCGATCCTGACCCATAAACCGACAGGTTTCGAGGACGTAACGGAAGTCAGCGAAATTTTGGAACACACCACGGCGATCCGCAAAGTTATCGACATGCTTACCCATGCGGAATACGGCGTCCTGAAATCGGTCGAAGAGATCGAAGCCGTCGGCCACCGCGTCGTTCACGGCGGGGAAGCGTTCAAGGCATCCGCGCTGGTTGATTCTGAAGCGAAGTCCGAGATTCGCCGTTTGTTCGATCTGGCGCCGCTGCACAACCCGGCTGCCATGATGGGGATTCGCGCGGCTGAAACGAACATGCCTGGCGTTCCGCAAGTCATGGTATTCGATACGGCGTTCCACCAAACGATGCCTGAAAAGGCTTATTTGTATGCCATTCCGCGCGTGCTTTACAAAAAATACAAAGTTCGTCGCTACGGTGCCCATGGTACTTCCCATGATTACGTAAGCAAGACTGCGGCGGAATATCTGAACCGTCCGCTGGAAGATCTGAAAATCATCACTTGCCATATCGGTAACGGCGGCAGCGTAACAGCGGTTAAAGGCGGGGTTTCCGTGGATACATCGATGGGGATGACACCGCTGGAAGGCTTGATGATGGGAACGCGCAGCGGTGACCTTGATCCGGCGATCGTTCCATACGTCATGAACAAGGAAGAATTGAGCGTAAGCGAAGTCAGCTCCATGTTGAACAAACATAGCGGTTTGCTTGCCATTTCCGGCATCAGCAGCGACATGCGCGAAATTACGGAAGGCATGGAAAACGGGGATGCCAATTCCACGCTCGCTTTCGAAATGTACGAGTACCGTCTGCGCAAATACATCGGTTCTTATGCCGCTGCAATGAATGGCGTCGACGTCATCGTCTTTACGGCCGGAGTCGGGGAAAACTCCGTGGTGCTGCGTCAGAAAGTATGTGAGCAGCTGACATATCTGGGCGTTGAGCTGGATGAAGCATTGAATGCCATCCGTTCGGGCGAACCTCGCCGAATCACGACTGCAAACTCCAAAGTGGAAGTTTTGGTTATTCCGACCAATGAAGAATTGGTGATTGCGAGAGATACGCATCGAATCGTATTGAATTCCAAGTAATTGGATTGTAAAGTGGATATAGCAGCATCAGGAAGTGCAGGGGCAGGCAAACGCCTGCCTGCTGCATTTTCAAATTCAGGAATCAAGGAGAGATATGGGCATGACTACGAATTGTGTTATTCGTAACGTGAACGAGCATGTGGGCGAAACCGTAACGATCGGTGCCTGGATCAACAACAAACGCTCCAGCGGCAAAATCCAGTTTTTGCAACTGCGCGATGGAACCGGATATATTCAAGGGGTCGTTGTCAAAAGCGAAGTTAGCGAACAACTCTGGAACGACGCTAAAAGCTTGACGCAAGAGAGCTCCTTGTACGTGACCGGCATTATTCGCGAAGAGCCGCGCAGCAATTCCGGCTATGAGATGACGGTAACGGGCATCGAGATCATCCATTTGACCGAAAACTATCCAATCACGCCGAAGGAGCACGGGGTCGATTTTCTGATGGATCATCGCCATCTGTGGCTGCGTTCCCCGAAACAACGCGCGATCATGATCGTCCGCGCCGAAATCGTGCGCGCTGTTCAGCAGTTTTTTGATGATAACGGATTCACTTTGGTTGATCCTCCGATCCTGACACCTTCGTCCGCGGAAGGAACGACGAACCTGTTCCACATCAAATATTTCGACGAGGATGCTTATTTGACGCAAAGCGGTCAGCTTTACATGGAAGCGGCTGCGATGGCACTCGGCAAAGTGTATTCGTTCGGGCCGACATTCCGTGCCGAAAAATCGAAAACGCGCCGCCATCTGATCGAGTTCTGGATGATCGAGCCGGAAATGGCGTTTGTAGATCATGAAGAAAACTTGCGCGTGCAAGAACGTTTCATCGCTCACGTGGTACAGTCCGTGCTGAAAAACTGCCGTACCGAGCTGGAAACGATCGGACGCGACGTATCCAAGCTGGAACGCGTAATCGCTCCGTTCCCGCGCATTACGTATGATGAAGCGATCGAGTTCCTGAACGGACAAGGCTTCGATATTCCTTGGGGAGAAGACTTCGGTGCCCCGCATGAAACGGCGATTGCCGAGAAATATGAAACACCGGTATTCATTACGCATTATCCGGCCGAAATCAAGGCATTCTACATGAAACCGGATCCGAATCGTCCGGAGGTTGTTCTCTGCGCAGACATGATTGCGCCGGAAGGTTATGGCGAGATCATCGGCGGATCGCAGCGGATCGATGACCCTGAACTGATGCAGCAGCGGTTTGAGGAGCATAAATTGTCCGAAGAGGCGTATCAATGGTACATGGATTTGCGCAAATACGGATCGGTTCCGCACTCCGGCTTCGGTCTGGGATTGGAGCGGACGGTAGCTTGGATCTGCGGTTTGGATCATGTGCGTGAGACGATTCCATTCCCGCGCATGCTGTATCGTCTGTACCCTTAATGCTGAACCGTGGCATGATGGGGGAATTCGGCGCCAACGACTGGGTTGACGGCATGGCGTACGGCATGGCATCGGGGACTGTCCCATTACCATACGCACTGCTTCGCTATTACCATCAGTTGGGATTAACGGATGCAGAGGTGCTTCTGCTCGTCCAACTGCTTGGATTCCGCCAAGTGGAATTCAATGCATTCCCAACGCTGGAAGAGCTCGCGCTACGTACGGGACAACCTCCCGAGGGCATCGCGAGAATGCTGCAGCGATTGATGAAGGACGGTTATATCCGCATTGAGGAATATCAGGACGAAGACCGCGACATCCAATATGAGCGTTACGATCTGTACGGCCTGTACGCCAAGCTTGCGGCATGTTTGGCGGAAGAGAGCAGAACAAGCCAAAATGCGCGAAGCTTTGACAACGTACGACTGAATTCGAACAGTGTTCAAATAGAAGAGGAAGAACGCAACATGTTCTCCATTTTCGAGAAGGAGTTTGGTCGTCCCCTCTCCCCGATGGAGTGCGAGACGATCTCGGGCTGGCTGGACCAGGACCGCTATCCGGAAGAGCTGATTTTGATGGCGTTGAAAGAAGCGGTATTTGCAGGGAAGGTTCACTTCCGGTACATCGATCGCATTTTGCTGGAATGGAGCAGGAATCGGGTCAAAACCGCCCAGGACGCCAAAGCGTATACCCAGCGTTTCCGCAGCGGCGGGCGCTAATCCGAGATCCCTTTATAATCGTTAGATTCGTGCACAAACAGGGCCAGGGCATAGTCTGGTCCTGTTTTTTTGTTGCACAGGGAGGGAGTCCCGCCAAAAAGAACGTAAGCTTTTCAGGCAAATGAACAATTTTTTAAAATGGTTTGGTAAAATGTGCAGGGGTGACCGGGACAGATGTCGTCTATACATGTGGAGAAGGAGGGGAGAGTCATTGACGAAGCGCGCTTAATCGAACAAATCCGCCAAGGAGAAACATCCTTGTTTCGTCTTTTGGTCGACAAATACAGCCAGCATGTGTACCATGTGGCCTATTCCGTTCTGCGGAACGACCAGGATGCCCAGGATGCGGCTCAGGAGGCGTTCATTCAGATCTATAAGTCTCTCTCCGACTACCGATCCGAAGGGTTTAAAACCTGGATCACAAGGATCGCCTTCCATAAAGCGATAGATGCCAAACGCAAGCTGAGCAGGCGAATTCCCGAAGAAGCCGGTGGAGACGAACGATTGGCCAGTCTGCCGGGGGGCGAAGAAGACATTCTCTCCCGCCTTGTGCGTGAAGAGCGCAAAGCATTTCTGAGGGAGCGGATCAATCAACTGCCTGCCCAGCATCGGGACATTATCACCGCGTTCTATCTGAGCGAGAAAAATTACGAGCAGATTGCCCACGATGCCCAAGTCGCCGTAAAGACGGTGGAATCGCGTTTATACCGGGCGAGGCAGTGGATACGAAATCATTGGAAGGAGGAAGAGTGGCGTGAGTAAAGAGGTATTTGGAGCCCATGAATGGTCGGATTATATCGAAAACCGTTTGAAGGCTGATCAGATGGAACGCATGGAGCAGGCTTTGCTGGATGATCCGCAAGCGATGGAACACTATCTCGGAGCGCTGGATCGCCAGCAACAGCGACCTAGCCTTGCCGATCCCGCCCAATTTGCCGAGAACGTCATGGACCGAATTGGGGAGTTGGAATCGGCCAAACAGAAGCGCGTTTCCCGATCAAACCGTCGTCGGCGCTTACTGGAGCACAAGGTATTTCATTATGCGGTTGCTGCATGCCTGACACTAATCTTCCTCTCATCCGGAGTCTTTGACAGAATGGCCCCTTACCATAAGTTCCAGACTGAACACGGGAGCTCTTTCACAGAAAAATGGACGGAGGCGGCCACGTCGTGGCTGGATCGCCTCAAGCCCAAACCATAAACATTATCGCATTGCCTGAAAAGAAAGGATGACGACTGTGCAACCTGAACGCAGCAGATTACTCGCTTTTTTGTTTAATTTCATTCCGGGACTCGGCTTTTTATATTGGAGGCGTCCAGTAAAAGCCGCGATCTATCCGCTACTCTTTTTTGGAACATTGGTCGGTTCCTTCATGCTGGCCATCGTGTCACATGACGGGGGAGTAGTGATGCTTGCTGGCTGCATTGCGGCCGCGTTCTTCTGGGGCATCAACATGCTGGATATGTTGATCGTATTATTGCGTACGCCGGCCCGACATCATGCCTATCTGAACACATATCCCGGAGCTTATGCGGGAAACATGGGGGGCATGGATCCTGACGGAATGTACCACCAGCATGAGGGTGAAGCGGATTACCTTCATGCGGAAGCCCTGTACACACAACAGCCTATGTATCGCAAAGGCAGCGAGGGAGAGCGTTTTTTCACGATTCTGCTCTCGTTTATCCCGGGATTGGGCCATCTGCACCTGGGACTGCTGCACCGCGGTCTATCGTTCCTGATCGCCTTTTTCGGATCGTTCGCGATGATGGTTTTCGTCGCCTCGATCATCGACGAATCCATTTTAATGTTCCTGCTTGTCTTGCCTGTTATTTGGGTGTATTGCATGTTCGATGCCGTGCAGCACGTGCACCGCAAACAGGCCGGAGAGGTGCTGCAGGACCGCACATTGTTCGAGGAGCTCGAAATGGGACGGGATTCCGGGCGGCGCAGCAAGGTGCTGGCAACGCTGCTATCGGCTTTTCCCGGCGCAGGGCATTTGTACCTTGGCTTGCAAAAAAGAGGCATACAGCTGATGTTCCTGTTCCTTGGAAGCATTTATGTCCTGGACCTGCTCAGGCTCTCGGTTTTCCTGTTCATGATTCCGCTGATCTGGTTCTACAGCTTCTTCGACGGACTTCAGTGTTCCAGCCGTTATGGGCGTGAGCCTTTGAATGATCAGCCGATATTGAAGGATTGGGTGCGGCACCAGCGGCTGATTGGATTTGGAATCGTGCTGATGGGAGCCTATTACCTTACGATCCGGTTAATTATTCCACAGCTGAATGAACTGTTCCCCGATTTCTTCGTAACCTATGAGATCAATTCCTACATTAACACGATTATCGTCTCTTTGCTTCTGATTGGAGGAGGGCTGAAGCTTTTGTTCGGCAAGCAGCGTTCCTCCAGTGGATCAAGCGCAGGGGATCATGATTCGGATTCCTTGTTCTTGTTCAAGGATCGGCAGGATCGGTATTAAGCAAAAACACGCCTCGCGCTGGGTAAATCCAGCCGCAGGCGTGTTTTTTCATCGATCAGAAGAGTACAGCGTTCAAGGATAAGCAAAAATCATGATTTCAGTTCGCAGCATTTTTTAACAACAGTTGGCGATACAATACCTCGAACAAAAATTCAAAGGCTTCCAGATGACGTTTGGCTTCAAAGGCGTCCTTGCCCCAGGCATAAATGCCGTGATTGCGCAGCAGAATGCCCGGAACGTTGGCATCCAGCACGCCGGGCACCAGCTCCGCAATGGATGGAATATGCGCATGGTTAGGCAAAATCGGCACGCGTACTTCCGCATTTTCTTCCCAGATGTTAAATGCTTTGATCAACTCGATGCCTTGAATCGGCACTTGGCCCTGCGCCCCGAAAAATTCGCTGATGAGGTTGTTGAACACGGTATGCACATGAAATACGGCGCCGCAACCCGTCAGGCGATAAATTTCGCAATGAATGAGCGTTTCGGCACTCGGTTTAAGCTCGGTCGCTTCAATCGCTTTGCCGTGTTTGTCCACGAACAGGAAATCCTCCGGTGTGCGCAGGGATTTGTCTTTACCCGAAGCAGTTACCGCGAAGTAAAATTGCTCGGGGTCGAATTCGCCCACGCGCATCGAAAGGTTGCCGCTCGTTCCGGGGAACCAATTGCGGCTGGCGAACAGTGCCTTGATATCCGCGAGTTCCTCAAGCACCCGGCGTTTCTGTTCGGTCGTTATTTTCTCAAAGCCCATCTTTACAGCACTCCTTGTGTTTGCTTCTGTTTCATGTCTTCCATAATATCGTGGAACGTGGTGAACGGGACATGATCGACCCCAAGTTCGATGCACTTGTCCGTCAAAATGGAGCGGGAGTAGACCAGATCGGCGATTTTGGCGCCTTCGAAGTCGGTCAGGCTGTCCCCGATCAGAATGCGGTTATATTGGTCGGCTGCATAGGAGCGAATGACGGTCGTTTTGCACATGCCGCAACCATTTTCGCATGGAGGCTGACAGGGATGCGGCCATTCGATTCGGATGCGATCGCCCGAGAAATCCGCGCCGTTGCAGTATACATGATCCTGCGGAATATCAAATGGCGCAAGCAGAGGTTCAATGAAAAAATCCATGCCGCCGCTCGTTACGTTAAATTCGATGCCTTCATTGCGCACGTATGCCAGAAAGTCGCCGAACCCTTCACGAATGCCCGCTTGTCCAAGCACGAATTCGACGATTTCGTCTTTTTGCGAAGATGGCAGCAGGGCAAACATGGCACCTACGCCCTCACGCAGCGAAATTCGTTGCTCGACCGTATCTTTCATGATCGGTGCGATGCCTTCGGGGTTAAAATGTTTCATGATGGCGACGATATTGTCCGAAAGGGTGATCGTGCCATCAAAATCGCAAAAAATCACCGTTTTTTTGTCGCTTCTCATCGGCCTGCACCCCACAAATCAAGTGCGGTCTTCAATTCGGGATGCTCTGCGGCGTATTCGGTCAACGTGATGGAACGTCCTGCAGCCTCGATGGCCTGCAAAAAGGCTCGTCCTCCCGCTTCCGTGCCCATCGGGTGACCATGGATGCCGCCTCCGGCGTTGACGATGACATCGGTCCCGAAGTCGTTCAGGATGAGTGGAACCAGTCCCGGATGGATCCCGGCGGAAGGCACAGGCATGCTGGCGCGCACGGGCAATTCCGGGCTGAGCAGCTGTTCGGTAATGGCCATGTTTTCCTCTTTGGGCATCGTTACGGAGCCATAAGGGGATGGGAATAATACCAAGTCCGCTCCGGCCAGGCGCATCAGTTGCCCAAGCAGCACGGAAGCAGATATGCCATAATGCGGCGAAGGATACACTGCCCCGGCCAGAGCCGGATGGGCCATGATCGGTACGTTAATGTCAGGATCGCTGCTCAGCTCATGCAGCACGTCATAGCCGTAAGAGAGAACGTTAAAAAGCAATGCGTTTGCGCCGGCATGAATAGCCCGCTCGGCTTGCTGCTTCAGCCTGAACGTGGGTCCAGTCAAATTGGCGGCATAGAGCAGCTTTTTGCCGGTTTCCCGGCTCGCCTGCTCGGCAGCCTTCATGCAGACCTCGACTCTTTTCTCGATTGGCGTGAGCGGATTTTCGAACAAAATTTCGTCGTCCTTGATCAGATCGACGCCGCCGAGCGCTTGACGCAGAAACTGCTCGCGCAGTTCATCCGCGTTCAGTCCGATGACGGATTTGAAAATGCTCATCAAGAGCGGACGGTCATGCACGCCAAGCAGGTCACGCACGCCGTTTAATCCGAATTTTGGGCCCGGAAATGCCCGCAGGAAGTTGTCGGAGAACCCGAGACGCGTCAGCTTGATACGTCCATCCATCGAGATTTTGCCAAAGACCGTGACGAGCAAAGCCGGAATATCCCGGCTGAAATTGACGTCGGGGTACCCGATCGTGATGTCGGCATAACGCTCGCCAGGCGCCATGCCTTCGGCTTCATGAACGTGTACCTGAAGTACTTCGCCAAGATGTTTTTGCATTTCCTCGCGTTTGGCTTGAGGCAGCTCGGTCCAGCTTCCGACGGTCATGCCAACCGCGATCGATTCCGCTTTTTTGCGAAAATCGGCACGATCATCATGCAGACGATACGTGGCCGTACACATGTTACTCATTTCAAATCCCCTTCCAAAGCAGCCCCCATCTCCCGTGAGCGCTCTGCGCAGCGGTTCACGGCTGCAATTACATTTTCGAAAAAGTCGCCTTCATCCAGCGTTTTGAGCGCGGCTTGCGTCGCTCCGCCAGGAGAGGTCACGTCGCTGCGAAGCTTCATCGGTTCCATGCCGGTCTGCTGCACCATGCGGGCTGCGCCGAGCACGGTCTGAACGGTCAGGTCATGCGATTGCTGACTGGACAGTCCTCCGCGAATGCCCGCGGCGATCATGGCTTCCATCAAATAGTATACATAAGCCGGGCCGCTTCCGGAAATGCCGGTAAGGACCTCAAGTTTTTCTTCCGGAACAATCGTTACGATGCCTACGGCTTCAAACATGGTCATGACCGTGCTGCGCTGATCGTCCGTAATTTCCGCCGAGAACGCAATGCCGGTAGCCCCGAGTCCAATGGTGCTGGACGTGTTCGGCATGGTCCGGGCGATGGGTTGCTTCCGTCCAAGGATGCTTTGCATGGTGCGGATGGACAATCCGGCAATCACGGAAACAATCAGCTGATCCGGCTTCAGGATCGGGCCTAATTCACGCAAAGCCGCTGCTGCATCCTTCGGTTTCATGGCAAGCACGATGACAGGAGAATCCGCAAGGATATCCAAAGACTCCGATGCCGTTCCCGTATGCACCGCGTATTTGGCGCTCAGTTCTTCCTGGCGCTTTTTGTTGCTGCGGTTGAGCATCGTAATGTCTCTAGGCCGAACGACCAGGCGGGAAGTCAGTCCCCGGACGATGGCTTCCGCCATCGCGCCCGCGCCATGGAAAGTAATCTTTTGTTGCAGCAGTGTTTGTTGTTCTTGACTCATGGTTTATCGTTCCTCCTAGTCAGCTATCAGCTGTGTATTATTGCCGAATTTGGCCGTTTCCGGTAATGCGGTATTTCGTGGATGTCAGGGCAGGCAGGCCCATTGGACCGCGTGCGTGAAGTTTCTGGGTGCTGATGCCGATCTCGGCGCCATATCCGAATTCGAAACCATCCGTAAAGCGCGTGGACGCATTGTGGTACACGGCGGCAGCATCCACGTCTTGCAGAAACCGGGCCGCATGATCCGCGTTTTCGGTCACGATGCATTCGGAGTGCTTGGTGCCGTACTTCGCGATGTGACGAAGCGCTTCATCCAGGCTGTCCACGACACGAATATTCAAAATGTAATCATTATACTCGGTAGCGTAGTCCTCTTCCGTCGCTTCAAGTGCATCGGGCACCAGGCGGCGTACCGTTTCGCATCCTTTCATCGTTACGCTGGCTTCACGGAATTGTTCAGCCATTGCATTCAGATGCTGTTCGGCATAAGCGGAATGCAGCAGCAGGGTTTCCATGGAATTGCAGACAGACGGACGCTGCGCTTTCGCGTTCAAGGCGATCTCTGCAGCCATTTCAGGATTTGCCGTTTCATCGACATAGGTGTGACAGATGCCAGCACCGGTTTCGATGACGGGCACGGTGGCGTTGTTGACCACGTTGCGGATCAGGGAAGCTCCTCCGCGAGGGATGATGCAATCCAGCAGGCCGTTCAGCTTCAGCATTTCATCCACCGATGCGCGATCCGCATCTTCGACAAGCTGCAGCGCGTCCGGCGGCAGATCCGTCGCCGCCAGCGCCTTCGTCAGCACCTCAACGATCCGGCGGTTGGACGAAAGGGCGGAGGAGCCGCCGCGCAGCAGCACGGCATTCCCCGTTTTCAAGCACAATCCCGCCGCATCGACGGTCACGTTTGGACGAGCTTCGTAGATGATGCCGATCAGGCCGATCGGTACACGCAGCTTCTCGATGTGAAGGCCGTTTGGACGGGTGAACGATTCGAGGATTTCGCCGACAGGGTCAGGCAGGCCGACAATCTGGCGCAGGCCATCCGCGATGCCTTCGATGCGGCTTTTGTTCAGGGCAAGCCGGTCAAGCATGGATTCAGGCGTGCCTTGTTGTTTGCCGCGCTCCAGATCCTCCGCGTTTGCGGCAATGATGGAATCGGATTCGGCGATCAATGCGTCGGCCATGGCAAGCAGGGCCGTATTTTTTTGTTCCGTGGTCAGACGGTTGAGCTGCGTCAAGGCCGCTTGGGCTTTCGTTGCTTTTTCTCTTACTTCACTCATGATCAGTTCCCCCTTAATAGTAGTTCAATATAAGTTGCACCAATGATTTTTACACGGGACCGCTACGTAGTCAGAACCATCTTCCGATCGCTGTTATCTCCGGAATTTTTGGATCCCCTTTTTCATGGGGAAATCCGGTGATAAGCCTATGCTTCCGCTGCAGCTTTCTTTCAGAAAGCTTTTTAGAACGCTTCGCTTCTCCAGATTTTTTCTGCCCACTCCGTTATCGTATAAATGGTTGGTTCAACTGGATCTCATTTATTTTAATGTAATCCACTCGTCCCGATGAATCACTTCGAGGCGATGGATGCTGTTCAGCCGTTGGATCACTTCGCCGCTCGGCAGGCCGGCAATGAGGCGAAGCTGATCGTCGTCGTAGTTGACGATGCCCCGGCCGAGCAGCGTATCGTCAGGGCCGACGACCTCGACGACGTCTCCGGCATGGAACGAACCGAGCACACGCTTCACGCCGACCGGCAGCAGGCTATGGCCGCCATGCACCAGCGCTTCTTCGGCGCCTGCATCTACGACGACGGTGCCCAGAGGGGTGGACATGAAGCCGAGCCATTGCTTTTTGCGGGAGAGAGCCCCGAGTCGTGTTTCGAAATACGTTCCTTTACCCGTCCCGTTTACCGCATCCTGCATGTCGCCGGGTTCTTTGACGCTGCCTACGAAGACGGGAACGCCTCCGCGCGTGGCCACTTTGGCAGCATCCACCTTCGAACGCATGCCGCCTGTGCCAACGGATGATCCGGAGCCGCCTGCATATGCATAAATTTCCTCGGTAATCTCGCTGATGCGGTCATAGCGATAGGCGTTCGGATCTTTGCGCGGGTCAGCCGTGTAGAGGCCGTTGGTGTCCGTGATGATCACAAGATGCTGTGCTTTAACGAGATTGGCCACGAGTGCGGACAACAGGTCATTGTCGCCGAATTTGAGCTCGTCCACGGAGACGGTGTCATTTTCGTTAAAAATGGGCAAAACCCGCTGTTTGAGCAGCTCTTCCACGGTCATGCCCGCATTGCCCATTCGTTTGCGGCTGTGGAAGTCGGTACGGGTCAGCAAAATTTGCGCCGGGGTGACGCGGTGCGCCGCCAAAGCCTGCTGGTATGCCTGCATGAGCAGCGCCTGTCCGACAGCGGCGGCAGCCTGTTTCTCATGCAAAAGCTTCGGGCGCTGGGCATAGCCGATTTCGCGGAATCCGGCAGCGACCGCCCCGGAAGTCACCAGCAGCACTTCATGGCCTTGTTCCATAAGGGCGGCGATTTCTCGGGCAAAGAACGCGATGGCATCGCGGTTTAGTCCACCTTCATCCGATGTAAGGGAACTGCTGCCGATTTTAACGACAATACGTGAGGACATGCTTTCACTTCCTTAGACTGAATTGAATGCGTTGATTTCAGGCGATGGGCCCGGAACGAAAACGCTGATATAACAAAAAAACTCCCGACCCTTTGAATTCAAAAGGACGAAAGTTATCTTCCGCGGTACCACCTTTGTTGATGATGTTCCCATCATCCGGCTCGAGCCTTGTAACAGAAGGCACTGTCCTGCTTTCACAGGCCGTTCGGGGGTAGGATTCCAAAAGAAACCGCGGCAAATTTTTTCAGCCCGGCGAAATTTGCTCTCTGGGCGCGGTTTGTTCTTTTGTACTGGTCCCGTCATTACGTTTCATTTCATATGGATAAATGACAATTATCACAGTCATCACGATAAGGCAGACGTTTTTAATAACATACCACGGAAACTTGACAGATGCAAAGGGTACCGAGGCCTGTTTTGCTTATCGGAACAGGCCCAGTCTGCCGATTCGTTCAACCGCTTCGCATAACCGTGCTTCATCGCTGAGCAGTCCTGCCCGGACATAACCTTCGCCATGCTCGCCGAATCCGATACCTGGGGCGACGGCGACTTTGGCTTCCTTCAACAACAGGTCTGCGAAGGAGGCGGAGGTGAACCCTTCCGGAACAGGCAGCCAGGAGAAGAAGGAACCCCCGGGTTTGGACGCATGCCATCCGATGGAAGCGAGGGCATCGAAAAACGCGTTGCGCCGGGATTCATATCTGGCCACCAGATCGGTTACGCATTGCTGCGAGGAAGTCAGTGCCGCTGCAGCCGCTGCCTGGATGCCGCCAAACAGGCTGACGTAAATGTGATCCTGCAGCAGGTTGATTGTGGAGATGATCTCTGCATTGCCAAGCGCAAATCCGACCCGCCAACCGGCCATGTTGTACGTTTTGGACAACGTATAAAATTCGATACCGACTTCTTTGGCGCCTGGAGCTTGAAGGAAACTCACAGGTCGATGGCCATCGAACCCGATGGCCCCATACGCGAAATCGCTGGCAACGACGATTTGATTTTCCCTTGCAAACTTGACCGTATCTTCGTAAAAGGAGAGCGGTGCCGTTGCCGAAGTCGGATTGTTCGGATAGTTCAGGTACATAAGTTTGGCCTGCATGCGGTCCCCGGGGGAAATGGCCTCGTAATCGGGCAGAAATGCATTGGACTCCAGCAGCGGCATGAAGGACATGGGGGCTTTGGCCAGCGCAACGCCAGACCAGTAATCCGGATAACCCGGGTCAGGGACCAGGCAGACGTCCCCGGGATTCAGCAAAATTTGCGGCAGTTGAACAAGCCCGGTTTTGCCTCCGAACAAAATGGCAACTTCCGTTTCGGGGTCCAGATCCACCTTGTAATCTTCCTTATAACGCTGCGCGATGGCTTCCTTGAGGAAGGCGTAGCCGCTGAATGGGGAGTATTTGTGATAAAGCGGATTCTCTGCGGATTGCTGCAAAGTTTTGACGATATGGGAAGGGGTAGGCGTATCCGGATTGCCTTGCCCCAGGTTGATGACGTCATGCCCGTCGGCGATTTCCCGGTTTACGTTTTGCACAAGGGCAGCGAAAAATTGCGTCGGCAGCTGTCCCATGATATCGGCTGTAGGAATGGGGAAGGCAGAACGGCTTTGTATTTGCTCTTTTTGGCTCATGGTCAACATCACTCCGGTTCTTAGAATGGATCGTATCCCTTAATTTATCACGCCAATCCCGAGCTGTATAGAGGGGATAATGTATCATCTTTCTTTTCCGTACAGCATCGAAGCGGATTTGCACAAAATTCAAAGCTCAGCATTCAGGTTTGTCCATTGCTTTCGAGAATGCCATTATTTTATGATGATTTACGATAATGATAATCAATATCATTTAATTGAAGCGCATATTTATGGGGGGAAAGAAAAATGAAACAACAAGGCTTTCGCGCACTGAGCGCAACACTGATGATCGCGGCGTTATCCGCGCTGCTGGTTGCTTGCGGCAATCCGTCTTCCAATGGTTCAGGCGAAGGAGAAACAACGGCGGCCACGTCGAACGAGTCTCAGGCAACAACCGAAGCAGCCGGAAAAGAAGAGACTACTGCAGAAGCGGAAAACACAAGCGAGACCAGAATTTTTAAAGATTGGAGCGGTCATGAGGTAGAGGTTCCGACCCATCCGCAGCGTGTCATTTACCATGGCGAAGTTACGGGGGATCTGTTGGTCCTTGGCGTTGTTCCTGTAGGTATCCTCAAAAATGAAGGGACCGTGTTCGACGATCAAGTGGCTGAAGCGGAGGACGTCGGCTTTCCAATCAGCGTTGAAAAGTCGCTTGAGCTGAATCCCGACCTGATCATTTTCTCTAATGACGACGCAGCGCAGTATGACCGCATTTCAAAAGTTGCCCCGACCGTAACGTTTAATTCCTTCTGGCCGTTAGAGGAGAGAATTCGCTTTTTGGGCGATCTGTTGAACAAAAAGCAAGAGGCAGAGACCTGGCTGGCTGCCCATGCCAAAGCGACAGAGGACATGTGGAAGCAGCTGCGCGAGCACGGGCTTAACGAAGACGAAACCGCGTCGGTATTCACGATGTATCCGGGGAACCGATTGTTCGTGATGGCCGGTGCCGGATTGCCACAGCTGCTTTACGGAGAGGGCGGCATGAAACCGACTCCCGAGATTCAGAAGGTGTTGGACGAAGGGCTTGGTTTTATCGAGATTTCGCAGGAAAAATTGCCGGAAATCGCCGGAGACCGCATTTTCATTCTTAATGCTGTGGACCAGGAAGCGCAGCAATCGACGGAAGATTTGACCAAGAGCGAGGTATGGAACAACCTGCCCGCTGTGAAGGAGGGAAAGGTGTATCGCTTCGATATCGTCAAAGCATCGAGCGATGCCACTTCAAGAGAGTGGCTCTTAAAGGAGCTGCCGAAACAGATGCTTCAATAACAGACGTGTTAATCTGTATTGGAATAGAGGGCCTTCAACGTATTTTGTTGGACGGCTCTTTTTTCATTTCGAAACATGCGAATTTTACGCAGTCCTTCAGGTTCCTCTTCATGTATAGCTGTGTGAGCATATATGCTGGAATAATGACGGGTGCTGACGTATAATCAGAAGAAATAAATGGTTGATAACCATTCTCACTAGAAGATTCATGAGGTGAACGGCAATGCAAAAAATGAATGCAAACGGCGCTCCTTTATTTTTCGCGGCATTCCTGTTTCGATATCGTCATATCGAACGGTGCATCGAGCAATCCGGTCAAGTCATGCTTGAAGTGAGTTGTGACCGTCACACCCTCCTGTTCTGCGAGCAGGGAGAAGGCCGCATATATATTGGCCGAGAGTCTCATCCGTTTGTTTCAGGAAAAATCTATCCCTTGGCTCCGGGAGAAAACTATCAGCTGGAGCATGATCGCCCGAATGCCTTGAAATATATAGTGCTCCATTATGATGCTGTACATATGGTAACCGGTGATCCGGAACTGTACACACGTCCTCTTTTTGAAATGAGGGATCGGCTGAACGGATTTTCGCCGGCCCAGATCAGCGGCATGCTTGATTTGCTGCATTCGGGTCGACAGTATCGGACGGATGCGGAATATTGCCGACTGAACGTGCAATTTCATAAATTGATGGAACTGATCGTGACCCGGTACACGTTGCCCAAAACGGAACAAAGCCCGGAAGCCCGGGTACAAGGCACGATTCAATACGTGGACGAGCACTATGCGCAGGATATCAGCGTTCAAAAATTGGCCAGGCTTGCCAATCTGCGCCCCGCACAATTTACGGCATTGTTCAGGCAAATTACGGGCCGCAAGCCCCTTGAATACGTAAATTACGTACGCATTGAACAGGCCAAGGAATGGCTGGCGTTGTCCGATGAACCGCTGCGGGATATTGCAAGCCGGGTAGGTTTTCGGGATGAATATTATTTCAGCAGACGTTTCCGTAAGCACACCGGTTTGGCCCCCCGCCAATATGACAAATCCCTTCAACGGCAAACGCTTGTTCAGGATTGGGCAGGGCATGAATTGAACATTCCCCGGACCCCCGAGCGCATATTGTTTTACGGAGAGTCGGCAGGGGACCTGCTTGCGCTCGGCATTCCCGTCCTTGACCACGCATCGCACGACGCTTTGACGCCCCTCGATTTGGAGTGGACCGTACAGAAGCAGCCGGATTTGATTTTGTTCGACAGCAGCAACGAGCAGCTGTACCAGCGTCTTTCCCGCATTGCGCCTACGCTGATGTACAACTCCCATGCGGATTTGGAAGAACGTATGCGCAGAGTGGGCAGCTGGTTTGGCATGGGAGCGGAAGCAGAGGCGTGGCTGGGCGCTTACCATCGGAGATCGGAGGAGATGTGGGACAGCGTGCAGCCATGGATTCGGCCTGGGGAAACGGCATCGGTGCTGGTGCATCACCGGGGAGCTCGTTTGTTCGTCATGGGCAACATCGGACTGGCTCCATTTCTGTATCATCCAAAAGGATTTATTCCGGTGAGCAAGGTGCAGGATGCCATGTCCGCAGGCCGGGCATATAAGGAAATCTCAACGGAGTCGGTTAGCCAGTATGCCGGCGACCGCATCTTTGTCATGATGCCTGAGAGCGATACAGCGCGAATGGCGACGGAGCATTTGTTTGAAAGCGATGAATGGAAGGCGCTGCATGCGGTGAAAAGCGGGCAAGTATACAAACTGGAGGAGCGTGTTTGGAATATGGGAGATGCGCTGACGAGCTGCAGGCTGCAGTCCCTGCTGCCGGAGCTGCTGAACGGATTGGACGTGTCGGTCTAATCGCCCTGTTTGGCGCTTGACGCGATGGCCAGGCTTGTTCAAAAGGATGTTGCAGGCATTCCGGGAATCAAGCTATGATTACAAGTATTATGGTCGGAGGGGTGCTTGACATGACAGAACAACAACAGGCAGAAATGCGAGTGGCTTTGATTCAAGGCAATATCCAACTGGGGAACCCGGAAGCGAATCATGAACATATGCAAAGACGGCTCGAACAAGCGGTAGAGCAGTATCCAGATTTGGAGCTGGCCGTGCTGCCCGAGATGTGGAATACGGGCTACGCACTGGAGCAAATTCATGAACTGGCCGATCCGGAAGGAGAAAAGTCGAGAGCGTGGTTGTCGGCATTTGCGAAAAAACACCGCATTTCGATCGTGGGCGGCTCCATTGCCGAGAAACGGGGCGACCACATCTACAACGCGATGTATGCCTATAACAAAGAAGGGCAGGAGGTCCTTCGATATGACAAGCTGCATCTGTTTCGCCTGATGGATGAAGAAAAATATTTGCAGCCTGGCGCCGAACCGGAGCTGTTTGAATTGGAAGAGGGGCTGACGGCCGGTGCGTCCATCTGTTACGACATTCGTTTTCCCGAATTGGCCCGGACTCTTGCGCTGAATGGAGCAAAAGCATTGATTGTGCCTGCCGAGTGGCCTCATCCGAGATTGCATCACTGGCGCACGCTGCTGACTGCCCGCGCGATCGAGAACCAAATGTACGTGATTGCGTGCAACCGGGTAGGCAATGCAGGGGATACGTCCTTTTTCGGACATTCCCTCATTATCGACCCTTGGGGCGAAATTGTGGCCGAAGGCGGGGAAGAGGAAGAGATCGTGACCGGATTGATCCGGCCTTCGCTGGTGGATGAAGTGCGTGGGCGCATTCCTGTGTTCGAGGACCGCAGACCGGAAAAGTACTTTGGCAACTAAGAGTTCGAAACTTTGAAGACCAATCAGGTTAAAGCTTTGGGAGGATACCCAAATGTCCAATGTGCGATCACAAACCAAAGAAATTTTGCATCAAGCGTGCCATGACATGCGGGCTTGGACACAAAGAGATTGTGGGGCTGCTGCTTGAACGGGAGGTAGATTTTACCCAACCTGTCAGATTCAAAGGCAAGATGAGGTCATACGATGGAAGCCCGCTGGGTCGGGCAGTTGAAGTGGGAAATGACGAGATTGTCCGTATGATTCGGCAAGCCAACGGTGCATGAGAAAGCAACTGAGCTAGAAGATTGAAGAGAAGTGGGCGGAGCTAACGAACCCCAGCCACCTTATATGGTGGATTTCATGCTCCTTGACGGCTAACGAACTTTAGCCACCTTATTTGGCGCAAAAACAGCGGTGAGAGGGATGTTTTGCTTAAATAACGTGTGCTGAGTTCGTTAGCATTCTATATCCACGAAATTAGACTTCATATGGTGTCTCAGGTTCCTTACAGCTTCAGGAACATGTTGACGATACGCCTTTCAGTCGCTGTAGTGCCTCATTTGTTGCAAAATGGGCTGTAGTGCAGGGTAAATTCATTCGTTTGATGTTTGTATACTTCTTCACTTTTGTTACTCCTCCGATAACCCGGATACCGTGTCTTTGAACGTTTGGATAAACGCTTCCGCCGCCTTGGATAACACCCTGCCTTGGCGATAGGCAACCACGAGCGTGCGGCTGGGCACAGGTTCTGCGAGCGGAACGTAGACGGGCACGAATTCGCTCCGCGGGGCCCGCGCAATGAAACGCGGCACCAGGGTGATTCCCATGCCTGTGGCCACAAGGGATTGCACGGTTTCGATGTTGTTGCTTTCGAACACGACCTGTGGATCGAACCCAGCCTTTTCGCAAAGGTCAAAGGTCAATTTGCGGAATCCCTGTCCTTTTTTGAGCACGATAAAGGACTCATCGCGAAGCTCTTCCATCGTGACGGGAACCGGATGCTCGGGATCGGCGCGCTTCGCCAGCGGGTGATGAGGCGGAACGGCCAAATCGATGCGCTCTTCCCCGATCGCAACGTAAGACAGACTCGGTTCCTGGAGCGGCAGCGAGAGTAGGCTGAGATCGGCTTTGCCGCTCGCCGTCAGCTTTTCCAGCGCGCCGCCCGCATCCTCCAGCAGGGTGACTTCAATGTCGGGGTAAGCCTGTTTATATGCCGGAAGCACGTGAGGAAGCAGATGTGAGCCCGTGATCGGCATGCTGCCGACGACAACCTTGCCTTTGCGCAGCTGGGAGATGTCGGACATCTCCTGGCGGAGCAGCTCCACGGCATCGACGATTTTTTGCGCCTGCTCCACAAAAGTAACCCCTGCATGGGTCAATTCCACTGTGCTGGTATTGCGCTGAAAAAGCAGCACACCAAGCTCCTTCTCCAGCTTGGACAACTGCTGACTGAGGGATGGCTGCGCAATGTGCAGCTTCTCGGCGGCCCGGGAGAAATTGCGTTCGGCGGCGATCTGCAACGTATATTGAAGCTGTCTTAATTCCATCGTTCTTGTCATTCCTTTCGTTATGCCTACATTATAATCATTCCCCGCGAAGAAATCACTTGTCGGGATAAAACGCTCGCAGCTGCCCCGGCCGGGAACGGATTACGGAGCGCAGTCCCTTCAACATCTTTGGGGAAAATACGCAAAGGCCTGCCCCATAACGTTTATTTACACGATCAAATGTCTGGAAAAGCATTGACACACAAGCACCGACAGCGTACTATGTAATTATGATAATGATAATTGTTATCAATAAAACCGCTGCAGCTTGCAATGGTTTATTTGTGTTTCATCCTGTATAGGTAAAACCTATCGCATCTATAGTTTTTATATCTTGGAACAATGAAGAGACGAGTGATATATTTATGTCATTCAAGAGCCGAGCCAATTGAAGACGTCGAAGCTCTTCCAAGGACCGAACTTATGATGGGGTGAAAATGATGAGTAAAAAAACGATGTTTGAGAAAATCTGGGAAAACCACGTAATTCATCAGGAAGAAAACAAACCAAGCATTCTGTACATCGATCTGCATCTTGTACATGAAGTGACTTCGCCGCAGGCGTTTGAAGGTCTGCGCCTGAGCGGCCGCAAAGTCCGTCGCCCTGAGCTGACGTTTGCGACTATGGACCACAACGTACCGACGAAAGACCGTTACAACATTACAGATCCGATTTCCAAACAGCAAATCGATACCCTCTCCCAAAACTGCCGTGACTTTGGCGTGAAGCTGTATGACCTGGACACGCTTGATCAAGGGGTCGTGCACGTTATGGGTCCAGAGCTCGGCTTGACGCATCCGGGCAAAACGATCGTTTGCGGCGACAGCCATACTTCGACGCACGGAGCATTCGGTGCGCTGGCATTTGGGATCGGTACGAGCGAAGTGGAACACGTCATGGCCACGCAATGTTTGCAGCAGGCGAAAGCCAAAACGATGGAAGTGCGCTTCGTCGGCAAGCGCAACCCTGGCGTAACGGCCAAAGATATGATCCTTGCGGTCATCGCCAAATACGGCACGGACTTTGCGACAGGATATGTCATCGAATATACAGGCGAAGCGATTCGCGAACTGAGTATGGAAGAGCGCATGACGGTCTGCAACATGTCCATCGAAGGTGGAGCAAGAGCCGGCATGATCGCGCCGGATGAAACGACATTCGAATACCTGCGCGGACGCGAGTATGTGCCGCAAGGCGAGAAATTCGAAGAAGCTGTCGCATCTTGGAAACAGCTCGTAACCGATGAAGGCGCTGAATTTGACCGCGTCGTTGAAATCGACGTGGAAGCATTGATTCCGCAAGTTACATGGGGCACTAGCCCGGGCATGGGGACGGACATTTCTTCCCGAGTTCCCGTACCGGCTGAACTGCCGACCGAAAACGAACGCAAAGCAGCTGAAAAAGCGCTTGAATATATGGGACTTGAGCCGGGAACGGCCATCACTGACATCGAGATTGACTACGTATTTATCGGTTCCTGCACGAATGGACGGATCGAGGACCTGCGTGCGGCTGCGAAAGTGGCTAAAGGGCACAAAGTATCCAGCGGCGTTACAGCGATTGTGGTGCCGGGATCGGGCCGAGTTAAATTGCAAGCCGAGAAGGAAGGTCTCGATAAAGTATTTATCGAAGCAGGATTTGAATGGCGCGAAGCGGGATGCAGCATGTGTTTGGCGATGAATCCGGACGTACTGCAACCGGGCCAGCGTTGTGCGTCGACATCCAACCGGAACTTCGAAGGACGTCAGGGACGCGGTGGACGTACTCATCTGGTTTCCCCGGCGATGGCGGCAGCCGCAGCGGTCAAAGGCCGTTTCGTCGATGTGCGTGACTGGAATTTCAAAACGGAAGCAGTTATCTAAGAGCAGGGAACGAAGGGAGAACGGAAGATATGGAAGCATTCAAAACATTGCAAGGCATCGTGGCACCGGTTGACCGCGTAAACGTGGATACGGACGCAATCATTCCGAAACAGTTTTTGAAACGGATCGAGCGCACCGGATTTGGACAGTTTTTGTTCTACGAATGGCGCTTTGACGAAGAGGGAAACAACAATCCTTCTTTTGAATTGAACAAACCCCGTTATGAAGGGGCATCCATCCTCATTTCGCGCGCCAACTTCGGCTGCGGATCTTCTCGTGAGCATGCACCATGGGCGATCATGGATTATGGATTCCGCTGCGTCATTGCACCAACGTTTGCGGACATTTTCTACAATAACTGTTTCAAAAACGGCATTCTGCCGATCAAGCTGTCGGAAGAGCAGGTCGAGGACCTGTTCCAGCGCACCGCAGCGCATGAAGGTTATCAGCTGAACGTGGATCTGGAAAACAAAACGATTACGGATGCGCACGGCCTGCACATCGATTTCGATTTGGATGAACATCGCCGCCAGTTCCTGCTGCAAGGCTTGGACGACATTGGCCTGACGCTTCAGCATGATGATGCCATCACGGCTTACGAACAACGTCATGCCGCCAAACTTTTCGGCTAAACCAATGCTTTCCTCAAACTAAACCGTCGGACTGGACGGGGACATTCGTCTCTGATTCAGTCGGCGGTTTTTTTTTTCGATGCAGTCATTATGCCGTCGAAATATGACAACGTTGTAACCGGATTGCAGGACATTATCTGATAAACTGGTTAGTAGATTATGGAAAGATACATACGGACGTTCAAAAGAAAACAGATTGGTGGAGGATTTATGAAGAAATGGTCGACAGCTGTCTTTGCTTTGTTATTCCTCTGTTTGTTGCCTGTAGCGGCACATGCTGCTGACGTCACACCTTCCATTATCATCGATGGCGTCAGAGTGGAGCAAGCTGGAGCACCAGCCGAAAACATCGGCAAAACGGTGATGGTTCCCATTCGCATCGTGTCTGAAAATCTCGGTTATCAGGTGAAATGGGAGAAAGCCACCCAAACGGTATGGGTTGAAAAAAACAACAGCCATATCGAAATGAGCGCAGGCAAGACCTCGGCCACCGTGAATGGTACCGTAGTCAATCTGGATGCTCCTCCTTTGATCAGACAAGGCACGACACTGGTCCCCCTTCGTTTTATCGGTGAGGGCATGGGGCTTCACGTTGGCTGGGATAATGGTACCAAAACCGTCAGTTTGGAAAGCGTCCCGCCTATTGTAGAGAAGGACGAGCAGGAGGAGCCGAGTGAAACACCGATTGCACAAACGGCACTGCTGCAAAGCATCAGTTATGACAATGATCGCTTGAGCGTAGCTGTTGACGGCAGCATCGCTCCGAAGATATCGAGTCTGTCCGAACCGGATCGAATTATGGTTGACCTGCCCGAAACGGCGTTCTCGTCTTCGTTTATCGAAGCACAAGCCGGATCGCCGGATGGCAGCGGCCGGATTGCCGTAAATGACTCCGGCATGGTATCCCAAATCCGTTATGCGTTGTTCAGCAGTTCGCCTTCAACGGTGCGTGTCGTGTTTGACCTGAAGCAGCCTGCGACAGCCAAATGGTCGCTCGGAGATAACAATGTACTGCTGGTAGATTTGACTGGAAGCCTTGGAGAATCGACAGCGGAACCTTCCATACCGGGGAAGGAAGGAAAGCAGGTCGTCGTGATCGATCCGGGACATGGCGGAAGACAACCGGGCGCGGAGAGCGTAACCGGAGCGCACGAGAAGGATTTCAATCTTGCGGTGGCGCTTAAAGTGCAGGCTTTGCTTCAACAGTACGATGCCATTCAGACCGTGGTGACGCGTCAGGACGATACGGAGCTATCGCTTCAGCAGCGCGTTGACATCGCTGAGCTGAATCAGGCGGTGCTATTTGTATCCATTCATGGAAACAAGTTTACGACTCCCGTCCCGAATGGCATTGAAACGTTGTACACCCGCAAGGAAAGCAAGGCATTGGCTGACGTATTGCACAAACACGTAATGCAGGCCACAGGACTTAAGGACCGGGGGATTAAGACGGCAAGCCTTCATGTCACGCGGGAAACAACGATGCCCGCTGTACTGCTCGAGCTTGGGTTTTTGAGCAATCCCGCGGATGAAGCCGTTATGCTTACAGAGGAGTACCAGAATAAATGCGCGCAAGCCATCGTGGATGGAATCGTAGAATATTTGGGCAATTAGCTGGTAATTGTTTCTTGTGTATGATTTAAGAACGCTCGTTGTTTCAAGATGTTTGATGGATAAAACTGGGCGAAGTTTGACATGAAAATGTAGAAAAAGCTTGATTTGACAGCGTTTATTCTCAGATATGTTGGAATATATTCGCAACTTTTGGTGGAAGCGGACGTCTAATGAGGTGTCCGGTAATGCCTAGTTGACCTGGCGGATCAAGGTCATCTTAACATGCGGCAATAAAATGTGAGAATGGTAGGGGTGAAGGATGAAGAAGTTCGGTTTTTTGGCACTGTTATTTGTCTTTGGGCTCGTTTTCCCGGGCTATAGCCATGCGGCCGCAGACACAAAAATTGTTCTTGATGGGAAGGAAATCGTGCAGCCATCCGACGCCAAAGCGGAAAACATCAACAGCAAAGTGATGGTTCCGATTCGCGTTATTTCCGAAAGTCTCGGATACGGCGTGGACTGGCAGCAAAAAACAAGCACCGTAACGATTTCCAAGGATAACACCGTCATGAAGATGGTCGTTGGAAAGAAAACGGCAACCGTAAACGGCAGTAACGTTAGCCTTGATGCCCCGCCAATCGTAAAAAACGGTACTACACTTGTGCCTTTGCGTTTTGTAGGCGAACAAATGGGCCTTAAGGTGGGTTGGAACAACACTACGAAGACGGTAACATTAGTTACCCAGAACTCGGGCTCCGGAAACGGAACGATCACACCTCCGAATGCAGGAAATGAAAGCGGAAGTTCAGATCAGGAAGGTCTTGTACTGGTGAACGCCATCAGCTTCAGCGAAAACCGCTTCATGATCGCCACAAGCGGCAGCACGAAGCCGAATGTTTTCACGATGACAGGACCGGATCGAATCGTTATCGATTTGCCGAACACTGCTTTCGCAGATTCTTTCAGCGAAGGACAAGCCTTGGACAGCAATCAGAATGGACAGCTCGTGGTTAGCGGTTATCCGGATGTGTCGAAAATTCGTTATTCGCTCTATAACAACAGCCCATCCACCATTCGTTTCGTCATTGATTTGACAAGTGCGAAAGGCTATGAAGTGGAGAGCGACTCAGGCCTTGTCGTCATCAACTTGAACAAAGAAGGACAAAACACAACCACTCCAGGTACTGGGGACGGAAAAAAGGTGGTTGTTATCGATGCGGGTCACGGTGATCATGATCCGGGGGCCATTGGTGTTACAGGCAAAAAGGAAAAAGACTTTAATCTTGCAATGGCTTTGAAGGTTCAGGCCTTGTTGAAACAGGAATCAGGCATTAACGTTGTGCTGACGCGCAGTGACGATACGTTTCTTGAATTGAAGCAGCGCGTGAAAATTGCAGAGGACATCAAAGCAGACATCTTTGTTTCCATTCATGCGAATAGCGGTCCTGCTGCAGCGAATGGTGTAGAAACCTTCTATACGCGTTCGACCAGCAAAGCCCTGGCAGATATTATGCACAAACACCTCGTCCAGTCCTCGGGACTGAAAGATCGTGGAGTGAAAACGGCAAGTCTTCATGTAACCCGTGAGACAACCATGCCGGCGGTATTGCTGGAAGGCGGATTCCTCAGCAACGCAAGCGACGAGGCCGTCCTGTTCACCGAAAGCTTCCAGAACAGTGTGGCCAAAGGCATCGTAGCAGGGATCAAGGAGTATCTGGGAATCAATTAAGGGTTGTTCCTTATGATAGGAGGCGGAGTTAAGATGAACAAAAAGATATGGATTGCAGCATTGCTAGTAACAGTGATGGCAGTTGCTGCCGGATGTGGCAGTAAACCGACAGCAGCTCCAGCTCAGACCCAAGGTGAGACAACCGAGAACAATGTGACCGAGACAGAAGGCGAGACGCAAATTACGGATCCCGTAACGGCAGATCCGGAGCAAAACTCGACCGGAACGGATACGGTGACACAGAATGGATCGGAAGGCGGTTCTACGGGGTCTGCGAATACAACCGATTCTACGAATACTTCGGGCAACGGAACGAATGCGAGTTCACAAAGCTCCGAAACCAAAGGGAATTCCGAAAGCGTAAAGCAAGAAACGATCAAAGTGTTTTTCACGGACCCGGAAGAGCTTGAGCTGCACGAATCGACAGCCGGCATTTCATATGCGAGCGACCAGGATAAGTACAAGTCCGCATTCGAAGCGTTGCAGCAAAGCAGCGACGAGAAGCTTGTCCCGCTCTGGGCCAAGGAAATTGAACTCAAGTCCGTCACATTCAAAGAAGGCGCGTTAACGCTTGATATCCACATGCCCGATACGGCACGTTTGGGTGCAGGCGGCGAGTCTTTTGCTATCGAGGCTTTGAAAAATACGTATTTCCAATTCGACGAAGTGAAGTCCCTTGACCTGCTGGTTGACGGCAAACAGCTGGAAAGCCTGATGGGACATGTCGATCTGGAACATCCGATGACGAAATAATTCGGTTACGAAAAGGATGGCACGCTGTCAATTGTGAGTCTACGGGGAACGACCGTTTACATGAGAGAGGGGAATCATAGGTGACTTTTAAATATAACAATCCATCACACTCGAAAAAAGTAATGTCCGCCATGCTTGCAGGCATGATGGCCCTGAGCGGCGGAGGTGCCGCACTGGCTGCCGAATCCACCGAAACGGGACAAGGACAGCCAGCGGCAACCACCACTTCGGCCGCACCAACAGGCCTGTTTAGCGATATTAAAGCAGGATACTGGGCTGAAAAACATGTATACAAGCTGGCATCCCAAGGGATCCTTCTCGGAAATAACGGTCTGTTCCGTCCGGGAGACGCCGTAACGCAGCAAGAAGCCGTAACGATGGCCATCCGTTTCATGAATAAAGAAAACCAGTTGAATGACGGCACGACTGCAGCATTACCGACAAACATGGAAGTGAGCAACTATTTCAAGCCGTATGTCGCATTGGCGCTTCAACTGGGGCTTATTAATCAAACCGAAGAAACGGCTGCTGATGTAGCGAATACAACCTGGGGCCAAAAACCGGCATCCCGGGAATGGACGGCAAAGCTGCTGATCCGCGCTTTGGGCAAAAATGACGAAGCGAAAGCGCAAAATGCCCAGTCCACAGGATTTGCTGACAATGACAGCATTTCGGACAGTGCCAAAGGTTATGTAAACCTTGCTGTCAGTCTTGATCTGGCCAAAGGTGTAGACGGAAACAAATTCAATCCGACGGGGACCGTTACGCGTGCGCAGCTGGCAACGTTTTTCAGCCGCGGCGAAGGGTTGACGGACACGGCCTACCCCAACACGTACACCGGATATGTCACAGGTTTGAAAGAAAATCAAATCACGCTGGTTGCCAATGGAAAAACGATGAATTTCACGGTGAACTCCAGTACTCCGTATTTCACCAAAGACAGTGAAGTACGCGCTGCCGGACCCAATGTGCAATTGTACACCAAAGTGCTGATTGTCGGAGGATCGAATGGTGCTGCTTCCTATGTCGAATTGCTGGACGCTACCCCTCAAGTAGAGAGCGTGGAAGGCACTTTCGCGCGCGCTTTGTCCGGCAACAAAGTCGGCATCTTTGTCGGTGAAAACTACGAGACATATGCGTATGATGAGTCTACGGCATTCATCGACCAGAACGGGAATGCAATCAAGGTTTCCGACATTACCGCGGACAGTACGGTTGAAATTCAGCGCGAAACGTTCTCTGCTGACAAAAAAACCGTTGTTATTCGGGTGAAATCGGGCATCGTGAACAAAAGCGACAGCGGTACGGTAACCGAGGTCAATCCTTCGGGCAAAACGATCAAAATCACGAATGCTGCCGGCCAGTCGGAGCAGTACACGTACAATGACAACCTCATCATTCGTTATCGTGACCGTATTTTGCCTGTTGCCGAGCTTACTGCAGGCAGTGCCATCAAGTACACGGTGAAGGATAGCGTGCTGCAAACGGTTGAACTGTCGCAAGGCGTAGAACAAAACGTACGCGCTACGCTGGTAGAGATCGGTGGCAATCAATCCACGCTGACGTTTAAGCGGGAGGGTGGTTCTCTTGAAGCCAAATTGCTGGTTGACCAGCCTGAAGTGATCATTAGCGGCATCGAAAAAGCAACGCTCAGCGATCTGATTACCGATGCAGACAATGGGGATCAAGTCGAATTGACGTTGAACTCCGATGACCGCGTGACACGCATTCAGGTCGTGAGTCGTCAGATGGAGCCGATGAACGGCGCTTCAGTCGTATCGTACAACAGCAAAACGAAAGTGCTGACCGTGCTGGACAGCAACAAAAGACCGTACGTGTTCACGCTGGACGAAAAAACGAAGCTGGACTATAATGCAGCAAAACCAACGCTTGCCGGGCTGGAGACCCTTCTGAATGAAGGCCGCAAAATAGACCTGACATATGTGGGTACTCGCGCACTGTCAGTGAAAGTCATTTATAAATACGAGGGTACGCTGAGCAATATTGACACGGCGAACAAAAAGATCAGTCTGCTGTCCAATAACCAAACGGTGACGGTGGCGTATTACTCGGTGCCAACGATCGAAATTTATAACAAAGCGGGTGCCGGACTAAGCGATCTGAAGGTAGGCGATTCCGTTACGATCACGCTGAACGGAGCTCAAGATGCCGTGCAGAAGATTGCGCTGAATACAACAGCTCAATTCGAAATATTGTCCATTGAAACCAATGGCCGCATTCTAGTAAAATCCGATTTGTTGACCAGCCACTTCTATGTGGACCAAGCTGTGCTCACCGGAGAGAATGGTCAATCGATCACTGCGGCTCAATTGGCAGCAGGCAATCTGATTAATGTTACATTTGAAGGAACGACGGCAAAAGCGGTTCAGGTCGTTAAGCGTACACTGGGCCAAGTGACGGCGGTGGATGCAAGTTCTGTTACATTGAAGTTGTTCAATGGACAAACCGAAACCGTGCCTGTGAGCGGAACGATCAAAGTGCTGAAATCCGGTTCGACGCTGACGACGATTGGAAGCCTGACGGCAGGAGATCGCGTGGAAGTGACGAAAGATACGGACAATTCCACGCGTTTTCGTGTAATGACCGTAGCAAACAGGCAGTTCTGGTCGTATGATGCCGTGGGCAATCAAATTTTGGTAAAACGGGAGTCCACTTCCGACACCAATTACCGTTTCGCACTGTCATCGGGCACATATGTTCATCAGGGTGACACGACTTTAAGCGTGCAATCTCTCAAAGATAATGATAATATTGTATTGTATCTTTTGGGCAACGTGGTCCTGGAGATCCAAAAACAGTAATCAATTATTTTCGAGGATCAAAAGAATGACCGTCTTGATGCGGGATCTTTCCCGCATCAGGACGTTTTTTTTGCAAGCGAACCGGCGTCCACACCGCCCTGACTCGAATCGGGCATTTGATTAATAAGCCCATATTGTGTGGTGATTTTGCGGGAGGTAGCTCTTCATGAATGCAGCAACGGTAAGACATATCCTTGATACGATGGCAGCCATGTTTCCGGATGCGCACTGTGAATTGAACCATGAGAATGCGTTCGAATTGACCGTAGCTGTCTTGTTGTCTGCCCAGTGTACCGACGAAACGGTAAACAAAGTCACCGCAGACCTGTTCCAAAAGTACAAAAGCCCTGCCGATTATTTGGCTGTGCCTTTGGAAGAGCTTGAGCAGGATATTCGGCGGATCGGCTTATATCGGAACAAGGCCAAGCATATTCAGAACATGTGCCGGATTCTGATCGATCAGTACGATGGCGATGTGCCGCAGGAACACGATCAGCTCGTGACGCTGCCGGGAGTTGGACGCAAAACGGCGAATGTCGTTGTTTCTAACGCTTTTGGCGTGCCGGCAATTGCGGTGGATACCCACGTTGAACGTGTATCCAAGCGTCTGGGTTTGGCTGGCTGGGACGATTCCGTCCTTGAAGTCGAGAAAAAACTGATGAAGCGGGTACCTCGGGATGAGTGGACCATCACTCATCACCGATTCATTTTTTTCGGACGTTATCATTGCAAGGCGCAGAACCCCCAATGCGAAGTTTGTCCATTGCTGGACGTGTGCAGGGAAGGGAAAAAGCGTATGAAAACGCCCAAAATCAGGAAAGATAAGGTACGTGGCACCACCTCAAGGCAAAAATTAAATTCTTAATCAGAAGAGGATGAGTAATGATGAAATGCATTTCCGTGTACACAGACAATTTTGAAGCTTTCTCGGACATTTTCGAGCAAATCGTAGACCAGGATATGGCCGAGAATGAAGAAAAAGAAGTAGAAGGCATCACAGTAAGCCACTCCGGCGATGTGCCAGAACATTATTTGGAGCGCATGTCCGTTAAGCCAGAGGTTGTTGTCATGAAAGACAAAGTGAGAGGCATCACGATTTTGCAGCATGGCCAAGTTTTCGAAATTTTGCTGCCTTCGCTGGAGAACGCCGTTTCCTAATTCAGGAACGCATATTGAAATGTTGCATCAATGTTTCTGGGATATGTTCGCACGTCGGGACGGTCACACGCATTGCATGCAACATACTCCCCGTTCATTGGGGATACATAGAAGCAACCAAGCGGGATCGTCGACAGGAGATTCAGCGGCGGCAGACGATAAAACCGACAAGATCGGTTTTATTTTTTTGCAGTCATGTTGTATGCGTTTTCTTGTGGGCGGCAGACCGAGAATGTGACGTATGGGTGAAGGAAGCCAATTCAAATTATGGCAAGGTAATGTTACAATAACGTTTATGCAGGTCAAGTGATACATCGATATTTTCAAAGTTTACAGAGAGAGAGGAAGGCCAACCATGACCAGAACAGTTAACGCGCCCGACTTGGCCAAACCTCTGCTTCCGCTGCGGGCAGCGCTGGAACAGACAGGGGACCAGACAGCTGTACAAGCAATAACGGATCTGATCGGCAAGGCAGAGACAACGCAATTGACGATTGCGTTTTGCGGCCATTTTTCGGCAGGGAAATCGAGTTTGATCAATAGTTTGTGCGGGAAGCGCGTGTTGCCCTCCAGCCCCGTACCGACAAGCGCAAACGTGGTATCGATCCGAAACGGGGAACCGCGCGCACTGATCTATACTGCCGATAACGAAAGCGCTGACATGCATGGGAATTCACATGCTCCGCTTGAAGTATTTCCCGAGCAATTACAGGAGTATTGCAAAAACGGCGGAGCTTACCGCGCCATTGAAGTCTGGGACGATATCCCGATGCTGGGCGATGACGGCGTGCTGCTCGATACGCCTGGGGTCGATTCGACGGATAAAGGGCATAGTTTGGCAACCCATTCGGCGCTTCATCTTGCCGATGTGGTCTTTTATGTTATGGATTACAATCACGTACAGTCCGAAAGCAATTTGTCATTTGCCAAAAGCCTGTCGGATTGGGGTAAACCTTTGTTTCTCATCGTGAATCAAATTGATAAGCACAGAGACCGTGAACTGGCCTTTGATGAGTATGTACGCGGCGTAGAAGCCATATTTGAAGCATGGGAAGTGAAGTATGACGGGCTGCTGTTCACATCCTTGAGGGATAAGGAACATCTCTATAATCAGTGGCAGCTCATTCCGAACATCATTCGCCATCTGCTCGAACAGAAGGAACCGCTTATCCGTCACAGCTTGGCCAGTTCGGCAAGCCATGTTACCGAGCAGCATTTGCTCAGACGAGAGGAAGAGCAGGAAGAAGAGAAGTCTGGGCTGCTTGAGCAAATTGGAGGCCGTGAAGGCGTGGAGCGCCTGGAACGCCAACTGGCTGAGCTGAGCCGCGAAGAAAAAGAGCTGCGTACCAAGCCTTCAAGCGAACGCGAAACATTTCGCGGAGAACTGGAATCGCTCTTGTCGAATGCCAATCTGACGCCTGCGGATATTCGAACAGCGGCAGGTGCATTTCTGGAAAGCCGTAAACCGGGTTTCCGCGTTGGATTTTTGTTCGTGGGGAACAAAACGGAACAGGAGAAAGAACGGCGGTCCACGGAACTGCTGCGCATGCTCCGGGATCAGGCTGGCGGCCAGGTCGAAGTGCACATTCGCACGATGCTGCGGCAATTGGGCGAAAAGCACGGGTTATGGGATGCAAAATGGGAAGAGTGGCTGAATCAGGAGCTTCCCGTTTTGGATGAAGCGATGCTGGATCAGGTTCGCAAGGAAGGGGCCGAAGTGTCCCCTGAGTATGTGCTGCAATTCAGCAAAGAGCTGCGGGGCGAGATCGAGGCCCGCTATCGCCGGTCGGCCATGATGCTGGCCGACCGCCTGCTGGATGCGCTGGGCGCGCAAGGCGAAGCCGCGCTCCAGGCGCTGGACGCCAGCCGCGCAGCGCTGCTGGCGCAATCCGCCTCGGCGGCGCGCCTCGTGGCGCTGGAGCGCGCCACCGAGGCGGAGGCAGCAGGGCTGCGCAGCCTGCTGCCTTCGGCGGGCCCGCTGCCCTCCGGCGTATTGCCGGAGGTGCAGGGCCCGCACGTGCCTGCGCCGGGGCCGGGCGAAGCCCCCGGCCCGCAGGCGGGCACGGCCGCGTCCGTGGCTGCGCAGCCACGGACGGAAGCGCCGCCGCGCGCAGCGGCGGCGCACGGGCACCCGGCGGCTGGCGCTGAACGCCGCCGGCGCCTGGACGCTGCGGCGGCGCGGCTGGAGGCCGCCGCAGCGCTGGTGGAGCCGTACCCCGCCATGGGGTCGGCGGTACGGGACTTGCGTGCACGCGCGGCTTCGCTCGCGGGCGGCACGTTCACGCTGGCGCTGTTCGGTGCGTTCAGCGCCGGCAAATCCTCCTTCGCCAACGCGCTGCTCGGCGAAGCTGTGCTGCCTGTCTCGCCGCATCCGACGACGGCGGCGATCAACCGCATCATGGCTCCGGCCGATGGCGCGGAGCATGGAACCGCCCGGGTCCGGATGAAGACCCGGGCGGCCTTCCAGGAGGATTTGGCGTATTCGTTCCGCCTGCTGGGCCTGGGCGAGCCGGAAGCCGATTGGCAGAAGCGGGTCAAAGGGCTGTCCCCGCAGGACGTGCATCCGGCGGGACGGCCGCATTACAGCTTCCTCCAAGCCGCCGCCGCAGGCTGGGCGGAGACGGAGGAGCTATTGGGACAGGAGGTACACGTCGACCTGGAGGGGTACCGCAGCTTTGTAGCCAATGAGCGGAAATCCTGTTTCGTCGACAGCATCGACCTCCATTACAGCTGCCCGGTCACCGAACAAGGCATCGTGCTGGTGGACACCCCTGGAGCGGATTCCGTGAATGCGCGGCATACGGGCGTGACCTTCAATTATATGAAGAATGCGGATGCACTCATTTTCGTGACCTATTACAATCACGCGTTTTCGCAGGGAGACCGGCAATTCCTGCAGCAACTGGGACGGGTGAAGGACAGCTCCGCCATGGATCAGATGTTCTTCGTCGTAAATGCCAGTGACCTTGCTTCCTCGGAAGAGGAGCTGGAACAGGTGCTTGATCATGTCAGCACTCAGCTTCGCGCCAACGGCATCCGTTCTCCGCGCCTGTTCCCGGTGTCCAGCTTGATGGCATTGGAATCCAAAAGCGACGGCGATGCGGATCGTCTTGCCCGATCCGGGTTTGGCACGTTCGAAGAGGAATTCAACCGTTTTGCCGGACGCGAATTGGCCGATCTGGCCGTGGGCGGGGCTGCCGAAGAGCTGTCCAGAGTGGCGCAGCGTTTGGAGCAGCGCGCACAGGACGCTGCCCAGGGCGAAGAAGTGCTGCAGCGGCGCAGAGCCGAGCTGTCAGCCGGTATGGAGCAGTCCCGAGTTCGGATCGAGGCGTTTGCAGGGCGTACGATGAAAGAGGAGCTTGCGCAGGAAACGGGTGAGCTGTTGTTTCATGTCCGGCAGCGTTTGGGCTTCCGATTGGGCCAGTTTGTGGCTGAAGCCTTCCATCCTTCCGTGTTAAGGGAGGACCGCGGGAACCTGAAGGCAGCTTTTGCTGCTTGCGGCCGCGAACTGCTGCGCATGATTTCCGTGGAATTGGAGCAGGAATTGCTCGCCACGACGCTGCGTCTCGAGCAGGCCGGGAAGTCCTGGATCGCGAAGCAGCTCGCTGACTGCACCGCCGATCTGGAACGATTGCTGGAGGGCATGGATCTGTCGCAGGCGTTTGACGAGCAATGGGCAACGCCCGTGCTGAAAGAGATCCGGTTGGAGGAGCCATCCGGCTGGAAATCATACCAAAGCTATTTCCGTAATCCGAAACAATTTTTCGAAGGTGATGGCAGACGACGATTGCAGGAGGCCATCGAACCGGTCATTAAACAGATGGCTGCGGATGCGCTGCCGGCAGCTCAGGAGCAGCTCGTCGGATTCTACGATGACCGCGTGCGGGCGTCGCTGCGGCAGCAAGCCAATCTCTTGACGGAACGGGTGCAAGAAGCGGCAGCCGCCCTGAATGAAACGATGACAAGCGGCGTGCCTGCCGAAGAGTGGCATAACCTGTCCGTACAAGTTATGGGCTGGAGAAGCGAATAGCGTTTTCATAATGAAATATGTCCGGTCATATCGATCGAAAAAAAGGTTCCCGACCCGAAAGGTCAACAAGGGAGCCTTTTTTTGTACGAACAACCTGAAAGCCAGAGAATATTCAAACATTTGCTTGAAAGCCGGGTCTTATGTTTCATTTATGACGCATTAAGGGTAAAGCCGCCTGAATATGGGCAGTTATTCGCTTTGCCGCCGATGAGGTACGGTGATAAACTTCATAAATGTTCATATTAATTTGAACGAGATAAAAGGAGGAGAAACATGGATGTTCTCAGGCAGCTGCAAACCTTTTTTTGGGAGAAGCGAAAGTATCTGTTTTTATCGATCTTATGCCTCGCCATAGCGACCGCACTCGGCCTTGTCTATCCGAACTTGCTGAGAATTCTGATCGACGATGTGATCGTTCCGCGCAATTTTGAAGACGTTCCCATACTTGCCTTGGCGGTGTTAGGTGTCGTTATCCTGAAGGCGGGAATGCAGTTTTTACACGGGTTTTTCGGCGGAAGGCTGGGTAACTACTTGGCATACCGTTTGCGCAATGCTTGTTACGAAAAGCTTCAGTTTTTATCCTTCCGTTATTATGACACAGCCAAAACGGGAGACTTGATGTCCCGCCTTACCGGAGACCTGGAAGCGATCCGCAACTTCATCGGATTTGGTTTCGCACAGATTCTCAACATGTTCCTGATGGTCATTTTCGGGGCCATCATGATGATGACCATGAGCTGGCAGCTTACTTTGCTGACATTGATCTGCATTCCGCTGCTCGCTTATGTCGCACTGCGATTCGAATCCCGGATACACCCTGCGTTCCAGGAAATGCGCCTGGCCCTTAGCTCGCTGACGACCGCAGTGCAGGAGAACATTACAGGCGTGCGCACCGTCAAATCGTTCGCCCGGGAACCTTATGAAGTCGACAAGTTTTCGACGCGGAATGAGCGCTACAAAACGAACCAGATTCATGCTGCAACCTTGTGGAGCCGGTATTTCCCGATCATGGAAATTTTGGCCTCGCTAAGCGTGGTGCTGCTGCTGATTATCGGGGGACGCATGGTTATACAGCAAACGCTTACCCTGGGTCAACTGGTTGCCTTTTTCAGTTTGATTTGGTACATAATCGGTCCAATGTGGGGTCTCGGCTTCCATATCAACAACTATACGCAATCCAAAGCTTCCGGCGAACGCGTGCTGGAGCTGCTGAATACACCCGTGGATGTCCGGGAATCGGAAGATCCCGTCATTCTGAAGAATGATCAGGTCCGCGGGCATGTTACGTTCGACGCCGTCACGTTTGCGTACGGCAACAAAATGCCAGCGGTAAACAATATTAATTTTGATGCGCCTCCAGGCACGGTCATCGGTTTCCTCGGTGGAACGGGTTCGGGTAAATCGACCATCATCCAGCTCTTAATGCGTGCCTACAACGTCAGTTCGGGGACGATTAAACTCGATGGCATCAACATCAACGATATCGGCATTCGCAGTTTGCGCAGCCAGATTGCTTCCGTATTCCAAGAGACGTTCCTGTTCTCCTCCAGCATTCGTAACAATATTTCCTACGGACTGAAGGACGTCACGATGGAAGAGATCGAGCGTGCGGCCAAATTGGCGAAGGCGCATGATTTCATTATGGAATTCCCGGAAGGCTACGACACGGTCGTTGGTGAACGGGGCATGGGACTTTCAGGAGGGCAGAAACAGCGGATTGCGATCGCACGGGCACTGCTCAAAAATCCGAAAATTCTGGTGCTCGACGATGCAACCAGCGCGGTGGATATGGAAACCGAGCATGAAATTCAGTCCGGCTTCCAGGAAGTCATGCGTGGCAGAACGACGTTCATTATTGCGCACCGGATCTCCTCCTTGCGCCATGCCGATGAAATTCTGGTCCTTGATGAAGGCCGGGTGGTCCAACGAGGAACGCATCAGCAATTGATTCAACAACCTGGTCCGTACCAGGACGTGTATCATATCCAATATGCAGATTATATCGCCCGCGGCAAGCGTGAGGCTGGGGAGCAGGTGAATTCATGAGTTCCGAAACGGCGGCAGTCAGGCGCGAGACGAAAGGGGTCTCCGACAAAAAACTGAATGAACGTTTTGTTTATCAGGACGATGAAGTAATAGAAAAGCCATTTAATTGGAAGGAATTCGGGCGGTTGTTTGGTTACATGAAGCCTTACGCCAGACAGCTGCTGCCTCTCATCTTGTTGATGATGATTTTAGGGACGGTTACGAAGTTGTCGGTTCCGTTCCTGACGAGTCTGGCCATCGATAAGGCGATTGCACCCGCTTCAGGTGCGCCGAGCATGAATCTCCTCTATTTGATCGGGGGAGCCATCCTCGTATTGTATATCATTCAGTGGGCGGCCAATACCTATCGCATCAAATGGACGAATATTATCGGTCAGCGCGTCATCTATGACCTTCGTTCGGATTTGTTCAAACATATCCAGAAGCTTTCATTCAACTTTTTCGACAAAAGACCGGCAGGATCGGTGTTGGTACGGGTAACGAATGACATCAACTCCTTGCAGGACCTGTTTACGAACGGTGCGGTCAACGTCATGATTGACTGCGTGCAGCTTCTCGGCATCATCGTGATCCTGTTGTTCATTAACTGGAAACTGGGTCTGGCAGTCATCATTACCGTACCGATCATGTTCATCATTTCTACGAAGCTTCGCGTCCTGATTCGACGGGCATGGCAGGATGTTCGCATGAAGAACTCCCGCATTAACTCCCACTTGAACGAGTCCATTCAAGGGATTCGTGTCACTCAGGCGTATACGCAGGAAAAAGAGAACATGAAATATTTCGACAACATGAACTTGTCGAGCAAAAAATCCTGGGACAAAGCGTCCGCGATGAACCAGGGGTTTGGGCCGCTGATCGAGATTACGGGCGGTTTCGGAACATTGATCCTGTTCTGGTTCGGTGCCTATCTCATTCAACATGGCCACCTGACCGTCGGTTTGCTTGTTGCCTTTGCCAACTATGTCGGCAACTTCTGGGACCCGATCAACCGGCTCGGCCAAATGTATAACCAACTGCTCGTCGCCATGGCTTCATCGGAGCGTATCTTCGAATTTATGGACGAACAGCCAAGCATCGCGGATAAACCGGGAGCCAAACCGCTTCCTTCCATCAAAGGGGACATCGTGTTTGATAACGTCGTCTTTGAATACGAGAAAGGTCGCCAGGCACTGAAAGGCATCAGCTTCAAAGCCGAGGCCGGCCAGTCGATTGCCCTTGTCGGGCATACCGGTTCGGGAAAAAGCACGATCATCAACCTGATCAGCCGTTTCTATGATATTACGAGCGGTCGCCTGACCATTGACGGGCATGATGTGCGGGACATTACGGTGGAGAGCTTGCGAAGCCAGATCGGCATCGTGCTGCAGGATACGTTCATTTTCTCCGGGACGATCCGGGACAATATCCGTTTCGGCCGGCTGGATGCCACGGATGAAGAGATCGAGCAGGCTGCAAAAGCCGTTAACGCCCATGAATTCATCATGAAATTGCCTGGCGGCTACGATACGGAAGTCGAAGAACGCGGGAACGTGTTGTCCATGGGGCAGCGACAGCTTCTGTCCTTTGCCCGCGCATTGCTCGCCGATCCTCGCATTCTGATTCTGGATGAGGCGACGGCCAGCATCGATACGGAAACGGAATTGAAAATCCAGGATGCTTTGAAGCTTCTGTTGAAAGGAAGAACGTCGTTCATGGTTGCCCACAGGCTCTCTACGATCCGCAACGCCGATAACATCATCGTGCTTGATCACGGCGAGATCAAGGAAGAAGGAAATCATGAACAATTGATCCAGAAACAAGGGATTTACAGCGGGTTAATCGAAGCCCAATACAGATTTTTGTAAAAAATGATCGAATAAACACAAAAAATCTTGTAAAATTCACAAGAAAAATAGGGAGCACTCTTGCAATCTTTCACCAAAACCCCGAAAATAGAGAGAAAGATATAGAAGATTTCTCTTTGGGAGGATTGGAGAAGAACATGTGGGGTGCTCCTTTTACGGCTCAAGCCAAAAAGATGCTGCTTTTGGGCAGTGGTGAATTGGGGAAAGAGGTCGTTATCGAGGCCCAGAGACTCGGTGTGGAAACGATCGCGGTAGATCGCTACGAGAATGCACCCGCGATGCAGGTTGCTCACCGGTCCTATTGCATCAATATGTTGGATGCCGATGAACTGAAACGAATCATTCGCAAGGAACAGCCTCACTATATTGTGCCGGAGATTGAAGCTATTGCGACGGAAGCTTTGCTCGAACTGGAGGAAGAAGGATTTTGCGTCGTTCCGACAGCAAGAGCTGCCCGTTTGACGATGGATCGCGAAGGCATTCGCCGTCTTGCGGCAGAACAGCTCGGATTGCCGACAGCTGCATATCGTTTTGCCGACAGTCTGGACGAGCTTCACGAAGCGGTTCGCGAGTTGGGAACGCCGTGCGTGATCAAACCGCTGATGAGCTCTTCAGGCAAAGGCCAGAGCGTTTGCCATACGCTGGACGACGTGCAGGATTGCTGGAACATTGCCCTATCGGGGGCACGCGGCAAATCCGTACGCGTCATTGTGGAGAGCTTTGTTAAGTTTGACAGCGAGATTACATTGCTGACGGTAAGGTCCGTCTCGGGTACGGTTTTCTGCCCGCCCATCGGACATATTCAGAAGGATGGGGATTATGTCGAATCTTGGCAGCCTCATGCGATGACAGCCGAGCAGTGGGAACAGGCTTGCCACATTGCCAAAACGGTGACCGATGAGCTTGGCGGTTACGGTTTGTTCGGCGTCGAACTGTTCCTTACGGCCGAAGGCGTCGTGTTCAGCGAGGTATCTCCTCGTCCGCACGATACGGGCATGGTTACGATGGTCACGCAGGACAACTCCGAGTTTGCGCTCCATGTTCGCGCGATTCTTGGGTTTCCGGTGACAGATGTACACCTGCTTACACCTGGAGCCTCGGCTACATTGAAGGCTAATGATGAAACCGCCGATTTTGCAATCAAAGGTATGGAAGAAGCACTCGCTTTGCCGCGCACGCAAATCCGCGTGTTTGGCAAACCTGAGACCAAAGTAGGGCGCCGAATGGCAGTAGCACTGAGTGCAGCCCAGGATGTGCAAGAAGCTCGAAAAACAGCGGTACAAGCCGCAAATATGCTGAAAGTGGAGGTAAATCATGTCCAATAATGTAGAGGCTCCTGTACTGACGATCCGGGAATGTGAACTTCGCGATGCTGAAGCGGTAACGGGACTGATGAGAGAGGTCTGCTATCCGACAACGGCCAATGTCATGAGAGAGCGTATTCAGGGTTTGGAAAACAATCCGAACGCGTGCATGCTTGTTGCCGAAGTGGATGAACAAATTATTGGGATGATCGGCTTGCAGTGCGTGCAAAGCCATGCTTATCCGGAACCGGCTGCCCAGATTACTTCCTTGATCGTAGGCCAGAAGCATCGTGGTGGCGGAATTGGCCGCCGTCTGATGTCGCATGCCGAGGATTGGGGCAGGAAACAAGGCGGCAAACAGCTATTTGTGACTGGCGCCAATCGCGATGTGGCTTCTTCTGCGTACAGCTTCTACGAGCATATCGGTTTTCAGAAGAGAGGCTACCGTTTCAGTAAGGTTCTTTTATAGCATGAATAGGGCATCCGACAAACCATTGCTGTTGTCTGGATGCCTTCTTTTTTAATATAAAAATGACAAAAAAGTTACTTTTCCATTTTTTAATAGGTTCACAACACCAGTGACAGTTGTTATACTGCAAGAGTGTTAATTACATTTTTGTAACAATTAATTTCAAGGAGATGAATCAATTTGAAGAAAAACTGGTTGAAAACTGTTGCTGCTGGAAGTCTGACAGCTGCACTGGCGGTGGGAATTATGCTGCCGGCCTCTGCTGCTGCTGCAAATCCAACCACATATACTACTTCTACGGTCACTTATAAAATTACGGATGCGGCAAGCTTGAAAGCTGTCCTGGAACAATGGAAGAAACAAATCGAAGAACAGCTCAATCAAGGAACGACAGCTCAAAAACCGGCGGATCAAACAACGGAAACAACAAAGCCGGCTAAACCAGCTAATCCAACACCTACGAAACCTTCCGATAACGGAAGTACATCAAATAACGGCAGCAACAATGGAAGCACTGCAGGCAACACAGGCAACAATAACAGCAACAGCGGAAGCGAAACGTCCCAATCCGACTTTGCTGCGCAAGTGGTCAAGCTGGTGAATGCAGAGCGTGCCAAAGCTGGTCTTAGTGCTCTGACTTCGGATGCATTGTTGAACAAAGTCGCTGTAGCCAAAGTGAAAGACATGAGCGACAACAACTACTTCGATCACCAATCGCCGACATATGGTTCGCCATTCGACATGATGAAACAATTCGGAGTAACGTATAAAGCCGCTGGCGAAAACATCGCAAAAGGCCAAAAAACGCCTCAGGAAGTCGTGACTGCATGGATGAACAGTGACGGTCACCGCAAAAACATTTTGAGCGCCAGCTTCACGCACATCGGCGTGGGATACTACAATGGATACTGGGCACAGGAATTCATCGGCAAATAATAAAGACATCGGACTCATTCCGTAGTTACAAAAGGGGTATGTCCGTACAGCGAGGTCTGTGCGGGCATAGCCTTTTTTCGCTGTTAGAGCAAAAGGATACAGCGTGCGTCAAAATTTGCAAAATTGGCACAGAACATTTATGTTAATTAGACGAAGCATCATCTGAATGTAAAGCCATTTTTCAAATTTTAAGTACCTGGAGTACATGAGCGGAGATGTGATGAATGAAAAGAAGAACGGTGGACTCATCGCCTTGGATTTGGCGGATCATCAGCACGGTGTCCGTTTTGGCTACGCTGCTGTTATTATTCGGATTTGTTTACGCGATCAAGGATGTCATGTTTCCCCAAGGGGACGCCGGAACAGCCTCCGGGCAAACCTCTGGAAAACCGTCCCCAAGCGAAGCCGCACCGGTTCAAGACGGGAAAATTCGCATGGCCGTCATCGGCGATTCGCTTGCACGAGGGACGGGAGATGACGAAGGTCTTGGCTTTATCCGCCGAACCGCAAACCTGCTGCAACAGCAGGGTCATGACGTGCAGGTGCTGAACAATCTTGGCGTTAACGGGCTGAGAACCGATGCTTTGCTGAAAAAGTTGGATGAGCAGGGCGTGCGGTACGTGCTGCAGCAAGCGAATTTTATATTGTTGTCGATTGGCGCAAATGATCTGTTTCAAGGCGGTCAAGTGCTTCAGGGACAAGATCCGCCAACCCCGGAAAAACTGGCAGAGGTTCTTCCGGAAACCTCCAAACGTTTGCAGGACATTTTAAAAAAAGTAAAAGAAATTAATCCGCAGGCCCAGATTTCCTATGTCGGATTGTATAATCCGTTTGGTGACGTGAAGGAACTCAAGGTTCCGGGGAATACGGTCGTTGCGGCATGGAATGACGCTGCGCTGGAGATTTTGAACCAGGAAGACCGCATGTCGCTGGTGCCGACCTTCGACATTTTCCAGAACCATTTGGGCGAATATCTTTCTTCGGATCATTTCCACCCGAACGGGGACGGTTACCAGGCCATCGCGGTCCGCATTGCACAGGAGTACCAGAACGTCAATGAAACGCAAGGGGGTGCAAAGTGATGCCTGAGCAGCAAAGCGTACCGGTGCTCTCCGTTCAGCATATCAAGAAAAAAATCGGACGCAAATGGATTATCAAAGATGTTACGTTCGATGTGCAGCCTGGGGAAATTTTCGGTTTTTTGGGTCCGAACGGGGCGGGTAAAACGACAACCATCCGTATGCTCGTTGATCTGATCAAACCGACGGAAGGCAAAATTATGGTGTGCGGTTATGACGTGAACCGGGATCCCGAACGGGCACTGCAGTTTGTAGGTTCTATCGTTGAAAATCCCGAAGTGTATACATATTTGACAGGGTGGGAGAACCTGGAGCATTTTGCTCGGATGCAGCCCGGCGTAGATCATAAGCGAATACAGGAAGTTGTCGATATCGTTCGCCTGGACCAGCGGATTCATGATAAAGTAAGAACCTATTCGCTCGGCATGCGCCAGCGCCTGGGCATTGCCCAGGCTTTGCTGGGAAGACCGCGTCTGCTCATTCTCGATGAACCGACCAACGGGCTGGATCCCAAGGGCATAAAGGAGCTTCGCGCATTCATCAAGCAGCTTGCCGGCGAAGGTATGGCCGTGTTCGTCAGCAGCCATCTGTTAAGCGAAATACAATTGCTGTGCGACCGGGTGGCCATCATCAGTTCCGGAAAAGTGCTTGCCGTCGGAGGCGTGAATGAACTGATCGAGGACCATTCCCGCATGGCCATCTGGCATCTGTCCCCGCTGGAAGCCGGGAAAAACATGCTGTTGGAAGCCGGGATTACGCTGGTTGACCGGCCGGCCGAAGTGATGGACGACACCATTATTGCCGGTTTGGGACCAAATGCCGTCGTCGCCGAAATGGATGAAGATCAAATCCCCGCATTGGTCGACCGGATGGTCCGGGAAGGGATCCGGGTCGAGGGCGTTCAGCGGATTCAGCCGACCCTGGAGCAATTATTCCTTAAAATGACGGAAGGTGAATCCATTGAGTAACATCATGCCGCTTATTCGCAACGAAACGATCAAAATGGTGAAGAAAAAACGCCTTTATATCATTTTCATCGTGCTTGCGGTCCTGGTGCCCATGTTTACGTATGCCCAGATGAAATCTGCGGAAAATAACCGCGACAAATTCGGCGGCGATTGGCGTCTGGAGCTTCAGCAAGCCATTACGGACAATCAAAACTCGCTCGGCAGCGATCGCGTGCCGGAAGAATACAAAAAATATCGCACGGTGTATATTCAACAGATGCAGTATTATCTGGAAAACGACGTGAATCCCAAAGAGCCGAACGGCGTAACGTTTACGCGGGAGTTCATGAACAATGCGGTAGGTTTGTTCATTCCGCTGCTCATCATGGCGATCGCTTCGGATCTGGTGTCGGGAGAACGCACGACGGGAACGATTAAAATGCTGCTGACCCGTCCCGTCAAACGATGGAAAGTGCTTCTGAGCAAACTGGTAACGCTGCTCATGTTCGTTTCCATCATCGTTGTGTCTGCATACGTGATATGTTATGCCATTTCGGGCGTGGTCTTCGGATATAAAGGCTTTGGCATGCCGATTTTCACCGGTTTCAAAATTGTCGGCACCGATGTGGACATGTCGGGCGTGCATGCGGTGGAGCAATGGCTGTACTTGCTGATGCAGGCAGGACTGATCTGGTTCGTGAGCGTGATCGTTGCCGTTCTTGCCTTCATGGTGTCGGTGCTTGTTCGCAGTACGGCGGCAAGCATCGTGATCATGATGGCGGCGCTGATCGCGGGAACGATTCTGACCAGCATGGCCGCATCGTGGAATTCCGCCAAATATTTGTTTATGGTTAATTTGCAATTGCCTGATTATTTGTCCGGCGGGCTGCCTCCGATCGAAGGAATGAATTTGGGTTTTTCCCTTATTGTGTTAAGCGTTTGGGGCATAGCGTCATTGGTTGTGTCATTCCTTGTCTTTACGAAACGGGATATCTTGAATTAAAATGGACAAGGATAAGAAAACATCTGTTTGCATTTTTCGCTTTTTTTAGTTGCAAGTTAAGAAGGGGGAGCATGAATGGTCGAGCAAATCGATATGTCGGCAGGTTCGACAGGCGGGGGGCAAGGAACCTCGGGCTACGACGCGGACGACATTCAAGTACTTGAAGGGCTGGTCGCGGTCCGGAAACGGCCGGGTATGTACATCGGCAGCACCAGCAATTCGGGACTTCATCATTTGGTATGGGAAATCGTGGACAATGCCGTCGACGAACATCTCGCCAAATTCTGCTCCAAAATCGATATCACGCTGCATAAGGACGGGTCTGTCACGGTTCAGGATAACGGAAGAGGAATTCCGACGGGTATACATAAGACAGGAATTCCCACTCCCCAGGTCGTGTTTACGATTTTGCACGCAGGAGGAAAATTCGGTGGGGCAGGATATAAGAAATCCGGGGGGCTGCACGGCGTTGGCGCATCGGTTACGAACGCGTTGTCCGAATGGCTGGAAGTCGAAATTTACCGGGATGGCAAGATCCATCGGCAGCGGTTCGAATATTGGCAGGACAAAAAAGGAATCGAGCACGTCGGCGAACCTGTAACCGGGCTTGAAGTGCTTGGCAACACCAATCGCACGGGCACCAAAGTGACGTTCAAACCGGATGTCCGGGTGTTCCAGAACGGCATTCAGCTGAATTACGATACGCTTGCCGAACGTCTGCAGGAAATCGCATTCCTCAACTCCGGTTTGAAAATCGTGCTGAAGGACGAACGCTCGGGCAATCAGGATGAATACATGTATGAAGGCGGAGCGAGCCAATTCGTGGCGTTTTTGAACGAAAACAAAGACGTGCTGCATGATGTCATTCACTTTTATGCGGAAAAGGATGACATCGAAGTCGAAGTAGCCATTCAATATAACGCAGGTTATACGGAAACGCTTGCTTCCTTCGTGAACTCCATCCCGACCAGGGGCGGCGGTACTCATGAGACCGGATTCAAGACGGCGTATACCCGTGTCATGAACGAGTATGCGAGACGTACGAGCATGATCAAGGAAAAAGACAAAAATCTGGATGGCAACGATCTGCGCGAAGGCATGATGGCCGTCATCAGCGTGAAGATGTCCGAGGTCGAATTCGTCGGACAGACCAAGGACCAGCTCGGCAGCGCTTCGGCGAGAAGTGCCGTGGATTCGGTCGTCGCCGAAAACATGCAGCGTTTCCTGGAGGAAAATCCCCAGGTCGCGCAAACGCTGATCCGCAAGGCCGTATTGGCATCCAAGGCGCGGGAGGCTGCCCGCAAGGCCCGCGACGAGATGCGCAGCGGCAAAAAGCGGAGCGAAAGTTCCAATCTGAACGGCAAATTGACGCCGGCGCAATCCAAAGATTTTTCGCGCAACGAGCTGTTTATCGTGGAAGGCGATTCTGCCGGCGGATCGGCCAAGCAGGGCCGCGACTCCAAAATTCAGGCGATCCTTCCGCTGAAGGGCAAACCGCTTAATCCGGAGAAGGCAAAGCTGGCGGATATATTGAAAAACGAGGAGTACCGTGCCATCACTTCGGCGATCGGCGCCGGCATCGGTACCGAATTTGCGGTGGAGGACAGCAATTATTCCAAAATCATCATCATGACCGATGCGGACACGGACGGTGCGCATATTCAGGTTTTGCTGCTGACCTTTTTCTATCGCTACATGAAACCGCTCATTGACGAAGGCAAAGTATTTATCGCCCAGCCTCCACTTTACAAGCTCACCAGCAAGTCCGGCAAAATGTCGACCGTGCGTTACGCATGGACGGATGAGCAGTTGGCGAACTACATGAAGGAGCTTGGCAAAAATGTGGAGCTTCAACGGTATAAGGGACTTGGAGAGATGAATCCGGAGCAGCTGTGGGAGACAACGATGAATCCGGAAACGCGGTCCTTGCTTAAAGTGGAGATCGTGGATGCGGCAAAGGCCGAACGTCGTGTTTCCACCCTCATGGGTGACAAGGTTGATCCGCGCAAGCGTTGGATTGTCGAAAATGTCGACTTTACAGAGTACGAAGAATAGAAGGTGTCTGGAATGAGTCTATCAGAGCAGTTTTTGCCGGCCTTTCTGGAAGAGGTCGTAGGTGACCGTTTCGGTCGCTATTCCAAATATATTATCCAGGATCGCGCCATCCCGGATGTGCGCGATGGTCTGAAGCCGGTTCAGCGGCGGATTTTGTACGCCATGTACGATTCGGGCAACACACCGGACAAACCCTATCGCAAATCGGCGAAAACGGTCGGGGACGTGATGGGGAATTACCATCCCCATGGAGACTCTTCGATCTATGAGGGTATGGTACGGATGGCGCAGCCTTGGAAAATGGGCCATGTATTGGTGGACGGCCACGGCAACTGGGGCTCCCAGGATGATGACCCGGCAGCGGCGATGCGTTATACGGAAGCCCGGTTGTCGCCGATTGCAATGGAAATGCTGCGCGATATCGAGAAACGGACGGTGCTGTTCAAGGACAATTTCGATAATACGGCCAAAGAACCGGTTGTACTGCCATCCCGATATCCCAATTTGCTCGTGAATGGCGTCAGCGGCATTTCCTCCGGTTTTGCGACGGAAATTCCGACCCATAATTTAAGGGAAGTTATCGATGCTTGCCTGGCTGTTATGGAGAAGCCATCGATTGGACTGGAAGAAATCATGATGTTCCTGAAAGGACCGGATTTCCCGACAGGCGGATTGATTATGGGCGGCGAAGGCATTATGGACGCGTACCGCACGGGTCGGGGCCGCATTTATATCCGCTCCAAAACCGATATCGAAAACATGCGCGGCGGCAAACAGCAGATCGTTATTACGGAAATTCCGTATCAAGTGGTCAAATCGCGTCTCGTGACCTCGATGGAGAACATTCGGCTTGAGAAAAAAGTCGAAGGCATCGCCGAGGTCCGGGACGAAAGCGGGCGTGAAGGTCTACGCATCGTCGTCGAGTTGAAGAAGGATGCCGATGCACAGGGCATACTGGCCTATTTGCTGAAAAAGACGGATCTTCAGGTGACGTACAATTTCAACATGGTTGCCATCGTCAACAAGGCGCCGCAGCAGCTCGGGCTAAAAGCGATGCTGGAAGCTTACATTGCGCATCAGCGGGAAGTGGTCACGTACCGCACCCGATTTGAACTGGAGAAAGCCGAAGATCGCGCCCACGTGCTGGAAGGGCTCGTCAAAGCGCTTAACATTTTGGACGAGGTCATTGCGGCCATTAAAGCATCCAAAAACCGCCAAGACGCGCAAAACAACCTCATGTGGATGTTTGGTTTTACGGAACGGCAGGCCGACTCGATTCTCACCCTGCAGCTCTATCGCCTGACCAACCTGGAGATCACCTCACTGGAGAAGGAGCTCGCCGATCTGATGAAAAAAATCGCGCAGCTTCGTGGCATTCTGGAGAGTGACCGCAAGCTGATCGGCGTCATTCGCAAGGAACTGCTGGAGATTCGCGAGAAATACGGCATCGACCGCCGCTCCGCCATTCAGGGCGAAGTCGAAGAACTGAAGGTAAACCTTGAAGTTCTGGTGAATGCAGAGGATGTATTTGTGTCATTGTCCAAAGAAGGGTACATCAAACGCACGGGAATGCAATCTTTCACTCGCTCTGGCGGGGAACGCAGCGGAAGCGGCGTGAAGGAGGGCGATTATATCGCCCAACTGCTTGAAGTGAATACGCTGGACAATTTGCTTGTGTTTACGCAAAAAGGCCAATACTTCCTGCTGCCTGTGCACCAGGTTCCCGAATTCAAGTGGAAGGACCCGGGTACGGCGATCGTGAACGTGATCCCCCTTGGGAAAGATGATCGAATCACCAACGTGCTGCAGATCAAATCGTTTGATGAGCCGAATCACAGCCTTGTATTTGTCACGCGCAAGGGACAGGTGAAACGTACCGAACTGAAAGAGTACGTGACGAAACGTTCCGGAGCCGTAGCTGCTTGCAAAGTGGGCAAAGACGATGAAGTTCTCTCGGTGCATCTGAGCACGGGAGATAAGGACATCTTGTTGATTACCAAGGAAGCGATGGCTATTCGTTTCCGCGAGGACGAAGTGAACGCCATGGGACGGGTGTCCGGCGGGGTAAGAGGCATTCAGCTCAAGGATACGGATGAAGTGGTTACCGCTCTTTGGGTGGAAGGAGAGGAAGGCGAAATCGCGATATTGTCCGATCTGGGATACGGCAAACGCTCCTTGCTTCTCGATTACGCTCTTCAGAGCCGTGGCGGCAAAGGCGTGGCTACCTTCGAATTCAAGGAAGGCAAGCGGGTCAAACCGAACGGCAGCCGCATCGCCGGGGCTTTCTACTGCCGTGAAGAACGCAAAGTGAACGTAATGACCAAAGAGGGCCAGGTATTCACGCTGTCCTCCGAGAGCATGCCGATCCAAGAGCGGAAGCATATCGGCAAACTGCTCGTACATGTAGACAAAAAGGATGAGGTCGTGGAGCTTCTGAAGGACTTGGATGAAACCAATTCGCATGACGTTCCGTCTTGACCCTTTCCTTGCAAAGACGTTTCGCCTTGCAAAAGCGCAGCAGCTTTTGTCGGGCGGATCGTCTTTTTTTGTTGTTCGGACACGGATTAAAAGAGAGACTTCATGCGAAGTTTAACAACCTTCGTCGATTGTGGTCGATCGCTGGGAAATTGAAAAAATGCAGCAGGAATGCGGCTTTGAAGCGCGAAAACCTTAAGCAGATGAAGTGATTACCTGACCGCAGAGAGGAGCGATACCAACATGTATTATTCCGATTTCACCAAATGCTGGTCGAGGCTGACCAAGGATTACAAACTTCACATGGACCAGGAGCTGGCCCCTTCCTTAACGGAAGCACAATTGACTGCACTCGAGGTACTTGATGATCATGGGCGCATGAAACCATCCGACCTGATTCCATTTTTGGCGACGACCCCTGCAGCGGTTACGATGCTGCTTGACCGAATGGAAAAGAACGGATTGATCCATAGGGAGCGCGACGATCAGGATCGCAGAATCGTTTGGGTGTCCCTGTCCGAAAAAGGCAGGATCGAAACACAGCGCGGGCTCGCCATCCGCAATGAATTCATGAACTCTGTGCTCAGCAACATTTCGATGCATAATCAGCAGCTGCTGGTATATTTGCTGGGAAAAATGACTGCCCCCAAAAATAAGGAGCATGCCTTATCCACTTCATAAAATGATGGTCTTTGGGTAACCATAGGAAAACCTGCTCGTTTGAGGCAGGCTGCCTATGGTTATTTTTTTTGATAAGGCGGGTTTACAAGGATTTAGCCAATCTCCAAAAAATCGAAAAAAACCAATATGTAAAGAGTTGACTATGTAAAAAAAGATGCTTATAATAAATAATTGTTCCCCTGATATTTCGTGTGCGAAATATTATATTCCAAAAGTAAAAGGGTGAAACAATTGTCAGATACACAGGACACATATGAAGTTTTCTACATCATCAATTCGTTTCGACAGGTTAATCAAATGCTGTTTCGAGAATTCTGGAATGAAAACAAAGAAATTGAATTGACCTCGATCCAATTCATGGTGTTATCCATTTTGAAGGAGCGCCCTTCGATCGGCAACAACGACGTGGCCGAATTGTGCCATGTCGGCAGCAGTTCGATGAGCGCCGTCGTAGAACGTTTGGTCAAAGGCGGATACATCGTTCGCACCCGTTCCGACTCCGACCGCCGCTCCGTTGTGCTGCAGATGACGGACAAAGGGGAACGCGCACAAAAGGAAACGCATCGGCTGTGGATGGAAAGAGTGTCTCCGATTTTGGACATTCCCAAAGAAGATCTGGACCACCTGCTTCGGATTCATAATCTGATGATTGAAAAGCTACAAGGAAGAGAGATGAACAACGAATGAGTACAACAACTGCAGCTGCTCCATCATCAGCGATGGACAGCATCAAGAAGGGACCGATTGTTGCCGCGCTATTGATCGGAGCATTCGTGGCCTTTTTGAACCAAACATTGATGAACGTGGCTCTTCCGAAGATCATGGAAGACCTGGCGATTGGAGCCAACACGGCCCAATGGCTGACAACGGGCTACATGCTCGTCAATGGTGTTTTGATTCCGGTAACCGCATATTTGATTGCGAAATTTTCCACGCGCCAAATTTTTATTACCGCCATGTTATTATTTACTATCGGTACGCTGATCTGCGGAATTAGTCCCAACTTTGCCATTCTGATGGTTGGACGGGTTATTCAGGCAGGCGGCGCGGGTATTCTGATGCCGCTGATGACGGTTGTATTTTTGACCATCTTCCCGATCGAGAAACGCGGTCAGGCCATGGGTACGATGGGGATCGCGATGATCTTGGCTCCGGCCATTGGACCAACATTGTCGGGTTATATCGTCGAGCACTATTCCTGGAGATTGCTGTTTTATATCATCTTGCCATTCTCCATTATTGCAACAGCGATTGGTATCGCTTTTGTCAAAAACGTAACGCGCCAATCCAAACCGAAACTGGACTATCCGGGCGTTATTTTGTCCACAGTGGGATTTGGCAGCTTGCTCTACGGATTCAGTGACGCAGGTACAGACGGATGGGGCAGTACGGTCGTTATCACTTGCCTTGTTGTGGGCGCCGTCGCTCTGGTCCTGTTCGTCATTCGCCAGCTGATGACTGATCATCCGCTGCTTGAGTTCCGCATTTTCAAATACAATATGTACACATTGACCACGATCATCAACATGCTGGTGACGATGGCGATGTTCGCGGGTATGATCCTGCTTCCGATCTTCCTGCAAAATATTCGCCAGTTCACGCCGATCGAATCCGGCTTGCTGATGATGCCGGGTGCCATTTTGATGGGGATTATGTCCCCGATTACCGGACGGATCTTCGATAAAGTGGGTGCGCGCTGGTTGTCCGTTGCCGGACTCGCCGTAACGGCGGTCACAACCTGGGGTCTGAGCAGACTTGCGATCGACACATCTTACGGATACATGATGTTTATTTACACAGCGCGTATGTTCGGGATGTCCATGCTGATGATGCCGATTCAGACAGCCGGTCTGAACCAGCTTCCGCAGCGCCTGAACGCGCACGGTACGGCGATGTCGAATACGCTCCGGACGGTTGCCGGTGCAATCGGTACGGCCATTCTCGTTACGATTATGAGCAGCAAACTCAAATCCCATCTGGCTGATACGATGGCAGCGAACCATATTTCGCCGACGGATCAGGCAGCCATGTTGAATGCGACGGCAGACGCTACGATTTATGGCGTTAACTATGCCTTTACGGTAGCTACGTGGATGACGGTAGCGGCAATGCTGCTGGCTTTCTTCATCCGCAAAACCAAACCAGCCGTAGAGAACGAAGCAAGTACGGAACCGAAAAAATCCAGTGCAACAGCGTAATACAACCCTGTCCTGCAGGAACGTGGATTCAGGGATGAGGATCATCCCATAAAATAAAAAAATCCCTTCCGGGTTAGTCGAATTGGCTAGCCGGAGGGGATTTTTATTTGGGGCAGCGTACATGTTGCGCGCGCGATTATTCTTCATCGAGGGGAGGTTCCAGCAGGAAGTCGGGACCCGGATCATGGCCGAAGCGTTGAAGATCAATCGTGCCATCCAGTTGAAACTCTATGCCCTCGCTGATGAGCTCCGTTTCCTGCATCATACGGGAGTGCTCATCAGGGATGGAGATGGCGCCTTTGGCGTTTACGACGCGATGCCAAGGCAATCGCTCTTTACGGCTCATGGAGTGGAGAATGCGTACCACTTGTCTGGCGGCTCGCGGGCTTCCCGCAAGAGCGGCAATCTGTCCGTAAGTCATGACTTTGCCCTCGGGAATGGCGGCGATCATGGCGACGACTTGTTTGGTGAACGGTGTCACGAAAATCAGCTCCTTGAAGTTAGGTGATGGAGAAAGAGGGTATCGGAAAATGCTTTCGGCGATGCATCGTTCGAACAACCGGAACTTCGGTTGGAACATAGATAAGGAAAAAACCGTGCAAACCGGATATCGATCCGGATCTGCACGGTTGGAAAGTCTATTTGCCGAAGGTTTTCTCATAGAGATCGAGGGACCACTCGGACCATGGATACTCCCGTGGCGGCAGTGATCGGAGCACGACCTCTTCCTTCGTGACCGGATGTGGAAACGCAGCAATGGAAGACCAGAGCGCGATCTGTTGTCCGGGTTTGTTCAGGTGTGCGCCGTATTTCTGGTCGCCATAGAGCGGGCAGCCGACAGCCATCATCTGAACCCGGATTTGGTGTGATCTGCCTGTGTGCAGCTCGATATGAACGAGACTGTGTTTCTCCGTTTGACCGACGACCCAATAGTCGAGCACGGCATCTTTGCCGCCCGAAGTGCCTTTGGGCACAACCTTGACCGTATTGGTACGGGCATCTTTATAAAGCGTATGCTTCAGCGTGCCGTTCAGCGCGGGCAGTTTGCCGTGTACGACCGCAGCATAGATTTTGCGAAAATCACGCCCGCGCACCGTATCGGACAGGCGGGAAGCGGCTTTGGACGTTTTGGCGAAGATCATCGCGCCGCCAACCGGACGGTCCAGCCGATGGACCAGACCGAGATATACGTTGCCGGGTTTGTTGTAGCGTTCTTTCAAGTCCTGCTTGAGCAGTGTAAGCAAATCCGGGTCGCCCGATGCGTCTTCCTGCGTAGGCACGTTCACCGGCTTGCTGATGCCAAGCAAGTGATTGTCCTCAAAAAGCACAGGGATATCCGCACCGGACAAATGTTTGTGCGCGGACATGGATCAGGACTCCCAACGGCCAAGGATGCCGCAAGGCAGGTTCAGGCCGCTGCGCGTAATCGGAAGGCCGATTTCTCCGGCGTTGATCGTGCCTCCGTATTTGGCGGACATGGTCATCGTCAGCATGTTGCGCAGAACGGTTGGGGAAATGCCTGTCGTATAGGAATTAATGAGCATAAACAACGGGTTGTCCGAAATAATCTCCATGCAGGATTCGAGGAACGGATGCAGGTTCTGCTCCAGCTTCCAGGTTTCGCCGTTCGGGCCGCGCCCGTAGGACGGCGGATCCATGATGATCGCGTCGTAGCGGTTGCCGCGACGGATTTCGCGCTGCACGAATTTGAACACGTCATCGGTAATGAAGCGTACCGGGCGGTCGGCCAGGCCGGACAGCTGTACGTTTTCTTTGGCCCATTGCACCATGCCTTTGGCTGCATCGACGTGAACGACGGAAGCCCCGGCGTACGCGGCTGCGACGGTGGCGCCCCCTGTGTAGGCGAACAGGTTCAGCACAGAAATCGGGCGGTTCGCGCCTTTGATTTTATCCATCATCCAGCTCCAGTTGGCTGCCTGTTCAGGGAACAGCCCGGTGTGCTTGAAGCTGGTCGGTTTGATATGGAATTTGAGGTTTTCGTATCCGATCGTCCAGCGTTCGGGAATAGGCTTTTTCATATCCCAGCTGCCGCCGCCGGAAGAGCTGCGGTGATAGTGCCCGTGCACTTGACGCCACTCGTTCGTTTCTTGTTTTTTCGGCCAAATAATTTGCGGATCCGGTCTGCGCAGAATGATGTCGCCCCAACGCTCGAGCTTCTCGCCGTCTCCCGTATCAATTACTTCGTAATCCTTCCAATTCTGTGCTACGTACATTGTGGTTTATCCATCCTTCAAAAGTCATTTGGATACTATTGTACAACAAATGATCACCTGCACGCCAGCTAAGGCGCGGATGAATTGCTTGGCCACAAAGCGCGAGCAGAATTGAGAAGGGAACTAAAATAATATTTGACAATGATAATCATTATCATTTATTATTTTGATGATATCGTATCGTTGGATTGACATGACATGAACCTATAAAAGCGAGGGGACAATAGATGGCTAAGTTATTGGTTGCATATGCAAGCCTGACAGGAAATACGGAAGAGATTGCAGAGCTGGTCGTGGAGGGAATCGAGCAGGCAGGACACGAAGCGGTTCTCAAGTCCGTGACGGACTGCAACGCTGCCGACCTCATGGATTACGATGCATTTCTCATTGGAGTATATACCTGGGGAGACGGGGAAGTACCGGATGAATTTCTGGACTTTTACGAAGAACTGGATGAGCTTGACCTGAGCGGCAAGCGGGCGGCGGTGTTTGGCAGCGGAGATACGGCTTACGAGCAATTCTGCGGTGCCGTGGATGTGGTGGTGGATAAGCTGAAAGAGCGCGGGGCGGACGTGCATTCAGAAACGCTGAAGATCGAATACAGTCCGACGGAGCAGGAGAAGGTGACTTGCCGCGATTTCGGCAAAACGTTCGCTGCCGACGGATTAAGGGTGTCCTGATCATCATGTTGAAGCATAACATTCAAGCAGCTTCGGAACGTGAAACGACACGTCTTTCCGAACGTCTGCTTGAAGATTACAGGCTGGAAGAAATGCTGCGCAGCCCGCATCGGTTTCTCCGCCCGGAACCGAATGCCGACCAGCCTGTCACCCTGGAATGGAGGCACCGCGTGCAATACGCGGTCAGCCACGCAGTCAATGCGTTTTACAGCATGGAGCCGGGGATTCGCAAGGAAGTGCCCATCCAGTATTTGCTGGAAAAATGGTGGCCCAAAAAAACGACCGGTTTCGATTCCGTATTGCATTATTGGGACGTGAAAAACCGGATTACCGACGAGTTGTCCCTCGTGGCGGCCATGAACGAAGATCTGGATTATCCGTCCATCGTGTTCGAACAGTGGAAAACGGAAATACCGTCCATGTCCATGCATTTGTCCATGATTTTTCAGACGGTCTGGCAGCCTGCCGGTTGGGACTCGCTGCTGATCCAGAAATACATGGTCGTTTACGACCCCAATGTGGTTGAAGCATTCCAGCATATGGCTACCTTATTTTGCTGGGAAGCTTTCGGGCAGCTGCCGGGCATGATCGAAACGTATTGCCTGTTAGAGGGGCGCAAAATCCGCCATCTCCCCGGGCCGAGGTCGCTGCAGCGCTCGCAGGATTACATCCGGCTTGTCCGGGAAAGCATTCCCCGAGCGAAGGAGTCGTGCCTGGATTCGGATCGGTTTACACCTCGGGATAAGGCGCGCATTCATGACGAAACGGACCGCTGGAAATGCGAAGGCGAGCCCAAGAAAAATTGGGTGATGTAACGTCACTTATAGTGGCGGAATGCTGACAGAAGCGTGCATGGATACGCCGATTCGAATGGACAGAGAACAAGGGAGGAGCGAAGAAATGTCGGCAGGTATGAGGCAAGATATGGGGCATGGCAAAAAGCGCACAGGCGGCTGCGAGTTCAGTCCGCTGCCTGTTCCGAAATCCGTAATCGCACGGTTGCTTGATCAAGCAGATCCTTCATTATACGTTATGACGCCGGAGCCCTGGCGGTTTATGCTGTTCTCCGGAGAAGGGCGCCAGCTCTACCTGGAGGCGGTTCGTCAGAGTTATCCCCCTCATCTGGCGGATCGTTACGGGGATTGGGCCGCGTATCAATACACCGAAGCCATTCCCGCGCATCTTGTCGTCGTGGCACCGTTTAACGCCCGGGAAGATGATCCGCTGCAGGCCAAAGCATGGAGCAGAAGGTTCAGCCAGCTTGCGGCGGAGCAGGGGCTGCAGGCAGTCTGGAAAACAAATGACTACCAGCAGCATCCCGTGTTTATGAATCTGATGGGTTTAACGAGCGCGGAACGGGTATTGGGCGTGTTCCACATCGGCTATGGGGACCGGCCTTCTTTCGGTGATCTGAGCGTGGGCAGACCGGCCTCGGAGCTAATGACCGTCTACGACCATCGGATGTAGTGTCCGCCGAATGGCCTAACGTTTAGCGGTTTGTATCCGTGATGAAATCAAGCACTTGTTTGCGGAAGCGATCATCGCCGGAATAAGCCGAAACCAGTCGGCCCGACGCTGTAATCGTGTTGCCGAAGAAGAAACGTTCGAACTGCTTTTGTCTCCCGCCGAATGATCCGGCGCCGAGTTCCCATATGAGACGAAATAAAGCGGTCCGTTCAAATGATGCCAAATCGCTGCCTTTCAGGTACGTTTCCAGGTGTGCCGCCGCAGCCGAGCGGAAGTCTTCTTCTTGCGGGATCATGATCATGCCGCTCGAACCGACGAGCTGCAAAATTTCGATGATGTCGGGATACAGTTTGGGATAGATGAGGTTTGCGGCCATTAGCGGTTTGGGGGCAGGCAAAATAAATCCGCGTCCGTCAGGAATGGCACCTTCCTCAGCCGCAACGGATAATGCTTTCAACGTTTCCAGGCCTGCCATCACGCGGGCTGTTTTTTCGATAACATGTGATTCGGAGCCCAAATCGAGCGTATCGGTCAACAATTGGATCGTTCCGAGCAGAAACTCGGTTTTGGCAATATACCGGCACAGCACTTGATGACCGGCATGAATGTGGAAATGGCTTTCCCGGAACAGGAGGGGGGACAGTTCCTCTTCTCCGGCGAAAAAAATTCGGTCATTGGGCACCAGCACATGATCGAAGATCACCAAATTGTCCATTTCCTCGTATTTGGAGCTGAGCGGGTAATTGAAATCCGACTCCGCCGCGTAACTATCCCGGCATACCATTGTAATTCCCGGCAAGTCATTGGGCACCGCGAAGGCAAAAACAAACGGGTTCTCGTCTTCGAATGGTGCAGGCGAAGGAGAAGGATACACAAGGATTTCGTCCGAGGTGGCGCCTTGGGTCGCCATCAGAAACGCGCCGCTGACGATCAGACCCTCATGGGTGCGTTCCACGATTTTGGCGGCGATCGATTCTTCCGTGGAATCCAACTGACCCGAAATTTTGCTCGCATGCGGCTGGATGAAGGCATGGGAGAGGGTGATATCATTGTCCCGGCAGTAGGCGTAGTAATTTTTCAAATTTTCGGCATATTGCGGCGATGCTTCGTTAAGTACTTCTGCGGCAGTATAGAAGGCCATAATCGCTGTATTCATGTAATCCGGAGATCTCCCCAGAAAACCATGGTGGATGCCTGACCAGATGTTCATCGCTTTTCGGCGTCTGCGCAAATCGTTGACATCGGTGGGCGGAAGAAAAGACATGCCTACAGGGCTCCCGTCCGATGGGGAAGCATAGGTCATCACGTCGGCCCATTGCGGGTCATGCTGCAAGTCATACATTTTCGCTTGCGTGCGCATCAATCCGGAGAACGCGAAATGTTCGGAGCGTTTACCGCTCAAAAGCTCTCCCTTGTACCAGCAAGGGACGGTTTGTTCGTCGATGCGGTTGATATACTGCTGGCCGTTTTTAGCGGGCATACACATTCACCTCTTGGATCGATTCGGTCATGGGCAGATTTCCTGCTGCCGTAGTTTACGTGGGGAGGCGCCCGAATGTGCATCCGTGAGCAAAACCGGGGAACATTTTAAAAATAAAGCTTGATAATAATTATCATTCTTGTTACAATACAAAAAGAAAAGGAACCGGCCAGGGTCCCTTTCCTTCAAGAGAGATGTTTATTTTACTTCAAATGTTTTGCAATCTGTTTCAGCAGAAGTGTTCGCCTCTTTGTTGCTGTGGCTTACAATGTAGATGGAAGAAGCGCTGCATTTGTTGTCTTGAGCCCAGTAACGGCAGGAGTTAACTTCACACAATACGTCTTTTGCCATGATTGTTGACCTCGCTTTATCGGAATTGTCATTCATGGTAAAACGCTCCAGACTTAGCAAGTTGCCGCTTGCGAATCTGATCATTTGCTCTAGCATGAGATGCAGGGCTTTTTTGCGTTTTACAAGAATGCAAATTAAGAATAACAAATATTGGGCACGCTTGCAACAGGATGATCTGTAATCCATGGATGATTTGCATAATAACTGGACAGCCTTTGCAAAATGGGCTTCTTATGTTATTGTTTAATAGTAATAATTACGATTAAACCAGAATGAAATGAGGAGCATCCGAGATCATGGGCAAATCTATGAATTCCTACCGTATGCCGCGAGCTAAAGGCATGGATATGGCTGCATTTTATACAAGCAAAGAATGTGAGCGCAAAGCGAGACATATCGTATTTTCCGCAGAAAATGAAAGAATCGTCGAAGAATTTATTGCGATCCAAGGCATGAAGGAGCGATTTGCGGCTCACGATGTGCCTTTGCCGAACAGGTTGGTCATGTTTGGCCCGCCGGGAACGGGCAAAACGCTAACCGCTTCGTATTTGGCAGCCCGACTGCAGCTGCCGCTTGTGCTCGTCCGTCTGGATGCGATCATCCACAGTCACCTTGGAGAGACCGGCTCTAACGTCCGCAAGCTGTTTGAATATGCCCGAACGAATCCGTGCGTGCTGTTCATGGACGAATTCGATGCCATTGCCCGTACCCGGGAATCGAATGATGAAGTGAAAGAAATGGCGAGGGTGGTCAACACCTTATTGCAATGCATGGATGAGTGGGAAGGGGAAAGTGTGTTTATGGCGGCGACCAATCTGGACGCACAGTTGGATCATGCGATATGGCGTCGTTTCGATACAAAAATAAATTATACCATGCCTGATCGCCAAAGCCGTGAGACGTATGTGGGCAAGCTGATCGGTTCCTTCGAACACGAACCGGGATTACCGGACTACATATGCAACCGCCTCGAAGGCTGCAGCTTCGCCGACGTGGAGCAGATCGTTCTCAAAGCCAAGCGAAAAGCGATCATTGCCGGCCGTTCGCTGCATGAGCAGTTTGTGGCAGAGGCTTATGCCGAATACATGCCGAGACCGGTAACGACTTAGCTTTTGATCTTGAAGAAATGAACACCCCCGAAGATTTCGTCAGAGAATCTTTCGGAGGTGTTTTTGGTCTGCAATCGGTGTGTCAAGCATTGACCGGAGAACGGTAGGTTTGCTCGCGCTTGTGCTGATCCGGCGGGGTCCAGAGCGGAAGCCTTAGCGTAAAGATACTGCCTTCCGGGCTGCTGGAAGCGAGGAACAGTTCTCCGTCCTGTGCCTCGGCGAGCAGACGACTGTAAGTCAAACCAAGTCCGAGTCCGCGAGTCCGGCGTTTTTTGAGTTCGCCGCGGTAGAAGCGTTCAAAGATTTTGGGCTGGTCTTCAGGAGCAATGCCTGTGCCATAGTCCCGTACATCGATCGAGAGATGCTCTCCCTCGGCTTGCAGGCCAATCCGGAACGCAGGCGTTTGTTCATCCGACATGGCTTGAAGCCCGTTATTCAGCAAGTTGACGATGATCTGCTGAATGCGGAGCGCATCGCCGATCGCATACTGCGTGCCCGTTGACGCTTCCAATTCAATCTCGGGCATTTTGTCTTCGCAGGTGATCCTCCACTGATAGATGATTTCCCTTATCAGCAGATGGAGATCGATCCGTTCATGCCGTACCGCCACGCTGCCGGCGCTCATGGCGTTATAGTCCAGCAAATCGGCGACCATACGTTCCATCCGCTGAGATTCCTTCAGAGCGATATCGAGAAATTCCTTTCCTTCCTGGGGGCTGACAATGTCATCCCGTACGGCCATGACCAGACCCTTGATGGAGGTGACCGGGGTTTTCAATTCATGAGTGACCCCAGCCAAGGACAAGGCGCGCCATTCTTCCAATTGTTTCAGGCGAATGGACATATCCCGGAAGGAGCTGACAAGTTCATTCATTTCCTGTTCCTTCGTATCGATGTCCAGATTGACCTCATAATTGCCGATTCGGATCTGTTCTGCCGCATGGGCGACTTGCCGGATCGGTTTGGAGAGCTTGCGCGACAACCAATAAATGGTGAACCAGCCGCACAGAATCAAGGCGGCGAGCAGCAGCACCACGATGACAAACGTTTCCGTGCTGAACGTGAGCGACTTTTTGGACTGCATGACCCATACTTTGCCAAGGGTTTCATTCGAGTCTGTAATGTTGACGGTAACGCCGGCGTAGTTCTTGTTCCTTGGCGCATTCAAGTCATCCGACAGATGATAGCGGACATCGTCCTGCGTCATTTTCGGCCTGGAGTACATCAAATGATGGTTGTTGTCCAGCACCATGATGCAGAAATAGTTGTCCGTGTTGAACAGTTTGATCCGCTTGTCCACCAGCATATCGATGTCCGGGGGGATGAGCAGCTTGTTTCCCGGTCCGGTCACTTTTTCCGCGATCTCAAGGCCGAGCAATTCGGCGGTTTTCATGCTTTTCTCAATGGACGTACTGCGAATCCAATAGAGCGCTCCTGCTGCAATCAGGGTGAATCCGATACAAAGAATCAGAAAATAGCGAAGAGTCCAGTAGGACAGCATGGATGTTTTGCGTTTGGGCGGATTCGGTTTTAGTTGGCGATCCAAAATTGATACCCCATTCCCCGCAGCGTGCGAATTTCTCCCGTTTCCGATTCCCATTGGCCTAGAGCCTGGCGCAGCCGCTTGATGGACAAGTCCACGGCCCGGTCGCTTCCATCATAGTCGAGCCCCCATACCTGTTCGATCAAGTGGTCTCGCGTGAAGGTCCGGTTGGGATATTCGGACAGGAACAGCAGCAGCGACAAGTCTCTTGGCGTGAGCGCCACTTCTGCACCGTGCAGCAAAACCTGCTTGGCCGTCAGGTCAATCACCAGGCTGCCAAAATATCGCTTGCCTGCACCGCCCGCCGTCAAGTAGGGATTGCGGCGCAGCACGGCATTGACCCGTGCCACGACCTCTTCCGGCACAAAGGGTTTGCTCATATAATCGTCCGCCCCGGCATTCAAGCCGTTCAGGCGGTCCTGTATATCGTCCAGTGCAGTCAGCATGATGACTGGACATGCGCTTTTATCACGAATCATTCGCAGCAGCTCCCAGCCGTCCATGCCGGGCAGCATGACATCCAGCAGAACGAGGGAAGGCGTGCTCGCATCAAACATGCTGTGGGCCGTCGGCCCGTCCGCGGCATGTCGCACATCGAATCCTGCTTTTCTCAGATAGGCAGCCAGCACGCGTGCGATAGCTTCCTCATCTTCGACGATGAGTATGGATTTCAAAGCGGGTTCTCCTTTCCAATGCCTTCGATTATTATCGGCACACGGCCTGAACTGATTGTACATGATCACATTTCTCAAAGCCAAGGCCCCTTTTTTCAGAAAATTGAAGGAAAATTTCCCTTGGTTTTCGTTTTGACGTCATCTTGACACATTCGGTTGATAAGATACTTCCAACGAACAAACAAATAACCAATCATTGGAGGAGAATAGAGATGAATAAAAAGACGAAGACTTGGGTGATTTCCGGCGTGGCCGCGATAGCGGTGCTTGGTGGTGGGGGTTATTATTTCGCGAACAGCTATTTGGGCAACAACGTCGAGATCGAGCAGGTACTGCCAGCCAGCACTTCGGGTTCCGCGGTGAGCGATGGCGGAGAGACGAGCTCCACAACGGGCGAAGCTGCGGGAGCGGAGCAGCTGAATGGCGATTGGAACATTGCCGAAGGTTCGAAAGTGTATTTCTCCGTAACGACATCGCGCGAAACCGTCAACTTCGTGGACGAGCAGGTTAGCGGCTCCTGGACAGTGAATGTGGACGATCCATCCCAGATGTCCGCCAGCGGACAGATCGAACTGGATGGCCTGGATTCCGGCAACGCTCAGCGCGACGAGCACGTGAAACAGGCCGATTTCTTCGACATCGCAACGAATCCGCAGGCGACGTTTACAGCAACATCGTTTGAAGGCGTTCCGGCAGAATGGCCGGCAGGCCAAACGATCGACTTCAAAATGAACGGCACGTTAACGGTTAGAGGCATTGAGAAAGAAGTCACGTTTGATGTCAAAGCGGCGCAAGAAAACAACCAATTGCTGTTGTCCGCAACCACGGTCGTGACATTCGAAGACTTTGGCATGACGAACCCACACTCGGTCGTACTGTCCACCGAAAACGACATTCAAGTTCAATTGGAATTGAAACTGGACAAATGATCGGCCGAAGAAAACACTCTATTATCTGATGCAGCAGCCGCTTCGATCCCATATCCAGCTCTCAAGTAGAATAAGCCTGTTTCCGGCCGGCATCTGGCAGGGGGACAGGCTTTTTGCATTGGGCCTTGCGCGTGAAGGATAGGCGCATTTTGTTGCAATAACTGCTGTTTCCTTTGCAAAATGCCGTGTTCCTCTCCAAATAGAAGCGCTTACAATTAGAGGTGATTTAATGCATCACTTGTACAAATCAAGGCATGCCAATGCATGAGGGGGAGATCGGAAAGTGAACAAAAAGTACATATGCGGCTGTCTGGCCTTGCTGCTGATCATCTGTGATTGGGGATGGACGGCGCGGCCCGCTGCCGCGGCAAACGTGAATGTTGCCCTGAACAAACCGGTATCGGTAAGCTCGGAATACCAGGAGTACGGCAGCAAGAAGGAGCATTTGGTAGACGGGAGTCCGGATACACATTGGATGGCCAAGGCGGCAACGTCGGCGGAAAGTCCGCAATGGGTCATGGTTGATCTGCAAGAGGCGTATGCATTGTCCGGCGCCGAGGTGACCTGGAAGGATTCGGATGTGGTCGTTCGGTATGCCGTCGAGACATCCGTGGATGGGGAAACGTGGACGAAACAAGTGGACCGTACGGACAATGATCGTGCAGAGAGCACGGCCAGTCTGGAGTTTCAGGCATCGGGCGCAAGATACGTGAAAGTCAGTATGCCATTTTACAAAGAAACCGGTGCTTGGGCTGCCATCTCCGAGCTTCAAATCTGGGGACAGGAAGAAGGCACGGAGCCTGCGGACATTACTTCTTATGATTCGGTTAGCGTGTCGACGCTGAGAAGGGTAACCCCTGAGCTGCCGAAAGAGGTAAATGCCCATTATTCCAATGGCAAACGAGCGGCCGTGCCCGTCGACTGGGCTGCGATCGATCCGGGGCAGTACGATGCAGCAGGCAGCTTTACCGTAACGGGGACGGTGTACGGCGCCTCCGTGCAGCCTTCCGCCACGGTCACGGTGCAGCAATATCGCGACGATTATGCGCGCGGGGTGGACATTTCCACGCTTACGGCGATTGAAGACAATGGCGGTACATATGTCGACAGTGACGGTACGAAGCGGGATTTGCTCGATATTTTGAAGGATCGGGGGGTGAACTATGTTCGCCTTCGTTTATGGAATGATCCGCAGAAGTCGAATGGCTACAACGACAAGCAAGATGTCATTCGGATGGCTACACGGGTGAAGGCCAAAGGCATGAAGCTGTTGGTCGATTTCCACTACTCGGATGAGTGGGCTCACCCTGGCCAGCAAATTCGCCCCAAAGCATGGGAGAACCTGTCCTTCGAGGAATTGAAGTCAGCGGTTCGGGAATACACGCAGAAAGTGGTAAGCGAGCTTAAAGCGGCTGGTGCAATGCCGGACATGGTTCAGATCGGTAACGAGATCAACAGCGGCGTATTAAACGGTCTGAACAGCAATGTGAATTTTGATGAAAACGCGGCTTTGCTGAACAGCGGCATTGCAGGCGTGCGCGACGTGGAAGGCGGCGACCAGGTGCGGATCATGATCCATCTGGCCGAGGGCGGAAAGTCGGAAATGTTCGATTGGTATTTTGGCGAACTAGAGAAGGGCAACGTGGATTACGACACCGTCGGATTATCCTATTATCCGTTCTGGCACGGCACGTTTGCCGACGTGCAGGCAACGATGAACCTTATCGCCGAGAAATACGGAAAAGATGTCATCATCGCGGAGACGTCCTATCCGTTTTCGTTCAAAAACGGGGATGCCCATGGCAACATTATCGGCACGCCGGAATCGCTGCATGTAGGCGGAGCGACATTTCCCGCCACGGTACAGGGTCAATATGATGCCATCGCCGGCATCATGGACATGATCGCCAAAGTTCCGGGAAACAAAGGCGCAGGATTTTTCTATTGGGAGCCGGCCTGGATCGCGGCGGACGTAGGCTGGATCGCTTCGGAAGGAGATGCGTGGGAGAACCAGGCCATGTTCGATTACGACGAATATCCGGGCAATGGGGGTTACTCCTACGAAGGACGCGCCCTGGATTCGCTGGATGTGTACAAACGCGGCATGGACATCGAGCCTGCCAACCGGCAGCGGCTGTGGGCAGCGATCTCGCGTGCCGAAGCGCTGGTGGAGAGCGATTTTGAGGCGGAGAGCTGGAAGACGCTCGCACCCGCGATCGAGCAGGCGCGCCAAGTCTACGAACAAGCCTATGCGGATACGGGGCTGACCCAAGCGGCGTCCGATGCTGCCGCACAGGCTTTGGAAGAGGTCATGCTGCACATGGAAGTCATTCCGGCCGATCTTACCGCACTTCAGGCGAAGATCGAGGAGGCTCGCACGTATAAGGAGGCAGACTGGTCTGCTGCGACGTGGGCGGTATTGGCAAAGGCGCTGGAGCAGGCTGAACGTGTATGGGCAGATCCGCGTTCCACGCAGACCGAGGTCAATGCGGCGGCAGAGAAGCTGGATAAGGCCATCCAGGGATTATCCGATGTGGACAAAACGGCTCTGACCATCCGAATCGGGGAAGTGCAGCAGCTTGCGGAATCCTCCTACACGAAGCGAAGTTGGCATGCGCTCAGAACAGCGCTGCAGGCTGCCATCGCCGTTCGTGACAAGGCGGATGCGATCCAAGCGGAGGTGAGCCAGTCGCTGGCTGATTTGGAGCGGGCGGCCGAAGGGCTGATTTCGCTGGAAACGCTGACGACAGGCAAGACGGCTACAGCATCCAGCAGTGCAGGTACGGGCGGCGGGCAGGCAAATTCGCCGGGTGGCGCGATCGACGGCAATCCGAACACGTCCTGGGGAACGGATCAGAGCGTCGGCAGCTGGTGGCAAGTCGATCTGGGGCAAACGGCCGTGCTGCGCAAAATTGAAATGTCGATGTGGAGCGGCGGCATCAAATACCGCATCGACGTGTCGGATGACAACGAACATTTCACGACGGTGATCGATACGACGAGCGACGTCGTGGTGTCGACGAGCCCGAGGCATGTTTTGCCGGAAGGTACGAAAGGCCGTTATATCCGGGTTACGGTCACTGCAGGTTCGACCTGGGTCGGATTCCTGGATTTTGAAGCGTATGGCGTGTTCCCGGCAGATTCTTCCGCGCTTGCTTCCACCGTGGATGCGGTGAAGTCGTTGCGTCAGAGCGATTATACGCGAGAGAGCTGGAGCGGCCTGACCCAGGCATTGGATTTGGCACATACGCTGCTGGCAGATGAAGAGACGTCTTCGGCGGAGCTTGCCGCCGCCAACGATGCATTGTCGCGAGCGATCAACGGACTGGTGAAGCAGCCGCAGACCACGGACCCGGGAACAGGCACAGGCACAGGAGGAACAACCCAGCCCTCCCAGCCGGGCACATCCGGCAGCGGAAATCATGGCGATGCAGCCCATGAAGGTACGATACCGAACATTGCAGAGACAGGGAACGATCCGAAGGGTTCTTCGCTGTCGATTCAAGGCACGTTGACCCAAGGCGTAGAGTATGTGGTTCAACCGACGCCTGGACAGGTGGCGCAGCAAGTGAAGGCGTTAGGCAGCGGGCAAAAATCATTGACGTTGATTGCCGATGTGCCGGATTCCGCGGAAGCGGTCACCTTCAAGCTGGATGCCGGACAATTCGCCGGATGGGTACGATCCGAATCGCTGCAGGTGTTGGAGCTATCGTTCAAACAGACGCGTGTACGCGTATATCTCGAAGATCTTGAGTCGCTGAAGGGTAACGTTTCCGGAGCCCTGGAGATTCGAGTAGGGGGAATGTCGTCGGATGCAACCGATGAACAACAAGCGGCCATGAAAAGCGGGAGAGAGATCGTACAGCTCCGGTTGTCGGTCAATGGAGAGCCCGTGGCATGGACGAACCGTGGCATTGAAGTGCTGTTGGAGGGGCTATCCGGGCCAAGCGCGGATCATCGGGTTCTGATTATGCAGACGCTTCGGGATAACGGGAAGCTGAAGCCGATCCTGTTCAGTCATTATGACGCAGCAGGCAAGCGGTTTGCGTTCAAACCGAATGAGCAAGGCACATTTGTGCTGACTGAAATTGCGGTGCCGTTCAATGACATCCAGCAGCATGCGTGGGCTTTGAACGAAGTGGGTGAACTGTACGGCAAAGGCGTCGTGTCGGGGATGACCGGGGACAGCTTCAAACCGCAAGAAGCGCTGACCCGGGCTCAATTCCTGCAGCTGCTTACGGGCGCGTTGGACGACATGAATCACGAAAAGGAGAGCATTTTGCTTCCGGCGGACGTGAACGAAGATGCGTGGTATGCCGAGGCGGTGCGTCGGGGGATGCAGATGGGCATCGTGACCGGCAAAGCAGACGGCACGTTCGGAGCGAATGAGCCGGTGACGAGAGAGCAGATGGCCGTCATGCTGCAGCGGGCGCTGCAAGCTATGCACGGTGGCGAGGCAGCGAATGCTTCAGCAGCGGCGACTTCCCGATTCAGCGATGACGAAAGCATTTCCGCGTATGCGAAACAGGCGGTCGCGGCCATGCAGGATCTGGGGCTGCTCCAAGGCATGGCAGATGGCAGGTTCGAGCCGCAAGGGACGACCAGCCGGGCGCAGGGTGCCGTCGTTGCTGCACGTATGCTGCGGCAGTTATACTAAGTTGGAACGTCAAAAGGATCGGGCCATAAATGGGCCCGATTTTTTTCCGTTTGCGGGAGTCCGATCAGTTAACTGACGGACCTTCGGTTAACCATAGGCCAACAAGCCTTTAGGCATCCGCCTGAATTTCGGATCATCGGGGAATGGAATCGTTTGCGCTCTTTCCACGAGGTCCTCCTTAAGCTCTTGGAGCTTTGCTGTAGATTTTCCGTTTGTGAAAGGACAATGAGCGGTATCGACGTGATAATGTGCGGATTTCCTGATTCGATAAAGAAGAGGCGTCCTTCGAAAGGCTCTTGTTCTTCGAGCTCCTCAGGATCATGCGCTCGGCATGACTTGAGTACATATAGTTGGCATAGGTTTCATATTCGGAAAAGCCGAATTGCTTCTTCTTGTTGATGCTGGACAGGATTGCCTTATACCACGGCAAGCGGTGGATCGTTTCGATTTTCTTTTTTAATGAAGCGAGCTCCGTTTTTTCAAACAGCATGTAGTGGGTGACGAATGAACGGGGCCGAGGGGCTTTGCTGCGCAGCAGCTTGCGGTACGTGTTGAAATATTCGGGTTGGCTCCAATCGCGACAATAAAATGCCGTTTTGTTACCGGTCATGAACGAGTGGGGGCGAATCAGGACGGTATCCGCATCGATGACCAGGAAGTGCTGCGCTTTGACGACGCGGTCTCCGTTCATTTTTAAAAGTTGCTGGTACAACCATCCCGACCGGTTCCACCGGGACGATTGATAATGAATATCGTCTTTGGTGAACGGGAGGACGGTTCGTTCGTTCACGAACGTACAGTTTTTACGGGAGCAGAGCTTTCGGATACCGCTGCTCTCCGGAGATACGATGTAAATTCGACCAATGGGATGCCGGACATGGCGTCGAACGCTATCGATGACATGGGGAAGGGTATTCAAGTCTTTATCGATCGCGGGGATCAGCACGTCGATTCGGGTCGAGTTGTTGGCTTCCGCTTTAGCCTGAACGGCCATTTCTTCAGCTCCTTGCGCGTTGGTTTTCATTTTGTTCATGGTATGTGTGCATGAGGGAGATGGTCAGGGCGCATGAACGCATCCATTTTCGTTAATCGGGGGCGTTTGCGTAGGGTGTCCGATTCCCTTATGCATATAATGCATGGTCTTAATGAGGAGGCAGGAAGTCTTTCATCGAATGAGGGGAGAGGAAGCGTGGTGGTAGTCCGTAAATCGCAGCCATTAAGCAGCAAATGGGTAAAGACGAAGGCGATTCTCAGTAACGATTACATCAGGCCGTTCGTTCCTGATACGCAGAGATATAATGCGGCCAATCTGAAATCGATGATCCACAAATACGGCATGGTTTATGTCAAACCCGAGCGCGGTACGCATGGAAAAGGCGTAATCAAAGCGGAAGTGGCGGGGCGGCGGCATTATGCCTATCAATGGGAGCAGCGGCGTTGGACATTCGAGGACTTCGATTCCTTTCATGCCAGCCTGAATCGACGTGTAGGGAAAAAGGAGTACCTGGTTCAGAGAGGAATCCACCTGCTCAAGCACAACAACAGGCATTTTGATATCCGGGTCATGGTCCAGATCAATCCGAACAAACAGTGGGAAGCTACCGGGGTGATCGGTCGGCTGGGCCACCCCGCGAAAATCGTGACCAATTATCACAGCGGCGGCAAACCGATGGACATTCACCAGCTGTTGGGATCGCATGCTTCCTCAAAACGTAGAGAACAAGTGGTTCGGGATATGAATGAGCTCGGATTGCAAATCGCCCGCCATATGAAGAAAAAATACCCTTATCTGAAGCAGATCGGCGTGGATTTTGGCCTGGATCATATGATGAAGCCGTGGATCATTGAGGTGAACATCAAGCCAGACCCTTATATTTTCAATCAATTAAAGGATAAAGCGATGTACCGCAGGGTCATTCATTGTTATCGCAAACTGCAAACCGAGCCGAAATAATAGGGAGTATCCAAAAACAGCGGCAGACAAAAAACGTCACGTTAAATGGCTTTTTTGCGCGTAAGGGCCGTTTTGTCCAAAATGCCCCCTGCAGGAATAACTCCCTTCAAGTTAAGCGCCTCTAGTATATTAGGAGAAACACACTTCCCTCATAGCGTGCCTTCATTAATGTGCTGTTATGAGGGAAATGATGAAAACGTTGGATGTGATTGAACAAATATTAGTTGAGTTCGGTGAGTTTAACATCCCAAAGTTTGGAAGGCTCCGATGAAGAAGGCGTTCCATGCGTGTTAAACTCTATCGTCAATTTATTCCCGCCTACTACATCAACATTAAAATTTATCGGTTCCATCCCTCTTGAAAGAGTCGGGGATTCATAGATTTTTTGGTCATCAACAGTGATTACTACTGAACGAAGATAACCGTCTTCCAGTTTGTCTGATACTGCGTAATTTCCTGAAATCGTTTTATATTTTCCTTTTAATAAATACACTGCCTGATCCCCATTTGAACGTAAGTTTAACGATGGTTGAATCTTTTCTTGTAGAATTTCAAAGGCTGTTAATTTATCATCCCATTCAAACTTGCCTTCCCAAGGAGTGAGTTGGTGCAAGCCAACAATTTTACCAGTTCCCTGTTGTTTTCCAATGGAGACAGTGGCAGTCGTCCGATCCCAACTAACATCTTTTCCTAGAGCTGAAGATATACCGCGGATTGGCAGATATGTAGTACCGTCTACAATGAAAGGCTCGATCGTATTTCCGTTTGCATCTTTTGGTGTTATTGCTACGCCGTCTACAATTACTTTAATGTTGTTGTACACTGCAGTCAGTTTCTTACTGAAAGGATAGTCAGCTGCATAAGCAATCCCAGAGGTTAGTAGAAGGGTTGCAGAAGCACCTATTATAATTCCTTTGAACGTGTTGTTCTTCAAGTCAATCTCCTCTTTTCTAGTATATGTATTTGCTATATCTCATTATTGTATGATTTCAAATAAATGGACAGTGTCTAGCATGGGTTTAATTACTTAAATTTACATTTCGGTGATGGAAATTATAATGGCTTCACTCAAAAAAAGTTTCAATTATGTATGATGTTTGTGAAGTAATGACGATGATTTAGATTGAAGCGGGATGAGCTTATGAACGAACGTGGGCTGAAATCCTCGCCAAATCAGCAACATGACAGCGATCAGTTGAAACATCGTTTCTGAGAACTCATGATGTATCCTTTTCTAAATAACAATATTATCCTTTACAAAAATGCTATATTTACATTATAATAAGAACAAACGTTCCTTGTATAAAAAAGAAATAATAGCGATTTATGGTATCCATCTGTATTAAATTGGCTATGGAATTGCCATACGTTCCTTTATAATAACTACAATAGTTATTCTAATAGGGATGGTGCCAAGTAACCGTGGTCATTTATATTATCCTTGGATTTTTTGATGCATTAGCGATGTTGTTATTGATGCTGAAACTGTACATGTTACCGTTTAGAGCGTATGGCGTCAAAATTACATATTTCGTTTTCTTTATCTCTACATTTTCGTATATGATTCGCATTACTTTAGAGTCGCCAAAGCTGGATTTACCTTTGCAGTATATTTTCTTCGTGCTTTTTTTACGGTTTGGGATGGAATTGAAAGTGCACTTGTCCGCTTTTATAGCTGGGGCGGGAATATCCGCTTATGCAGCAATACAAATGGCCATTTACCATCTGTTTCATTTTTTTGATGTTATGCACATAAGCGTGATTCAACAGAATGAGGGAAGTATGGTTTATTTGCTTCAGTCCGCTTCCATCCTGATTACCTATGCGATCGGCTTTGTGCTCTCCATCTTCGACTATGGGTTCTCATTTATCATAAGGCCACCGCATGACTTTTTGACAAAAGAGAACTACTTATCCAGCACTAATTTACCTTACTTAATAGGAACCATCATTTCTGCATTTATGATCTGCATGACGTTGATCTTATTATACAGCTCTGATCCAACACGGCTTTTAGTTCTAGCCATTTTAACGTTTGGAGTTTCCTATTTCTTTTCCATAAGGAGGGAACGAGGTGATATTAGAGCGGCTGTCGAGGCGTATCGCGCTAAGCATAAAAGCAGCTGATCCTGAAGGACCTGGAACCGTTGAAATTTTGGAGTATGAGCTGGGCCTTCGTCTTAATTGGTATACAGGTTTGTTATTGACCATCCTTTTAGGGTTGGCATTCGGGACGTTTATGGGAGCTCTGATCGCTCTGTTTTCATTTGTGATGCTGAGAAAGTTTTCAGGCGGAGTGCATCTGCCGATAACGATCTGCTCTGTTGTAACGGGAGTTGTTGCGGCGATCATTCCGTTGATCCATTTGAATGTAGAAGCCATGCTTGTACTGAATGCAATCAGTCTTATTATTGTATTGCTTTATGCGCCAAACGAATTTGAGTATGTCAATCCAACATCGTGGGATCGATGGCTGAAATGGATTTCAGCCGGGCTCGTAGTCGCCAATTTTGCAGTCAAGTCATCAGAAATAACATGGGCATTTTTTATTCAAGCCATTCTCATCCTTCCAGTATGGACCAAACGGGAAGGAGGTGATTAAATTGAATCAAAAAATAGCGCGAGTGTTTGCTGCAGGCCTTACAAAAGGAGCAAAGAAATCTTCCGAGAAACGCAAAAGCATTGTTGGAGCGATGAAAATGCCCGAAGCACTGAAAAAGAAATGATTCTTGATGAATGATCGATGAATAATAGGTGTTTAATAAAGCGATGGCTCCTACGGCCTTCGCTTTTTGTTTTTTCTGAAAATGATACGATGCGCATCGGAGCATGAAAAGCCTTCTCGAGTCCAAGATCGAAAAGGAAGAAACCTGTTTACGTTTAGTGATATTGTCATATTGACATTAACGTTTTTGTTTGTTATCATTTCGATAATATCATAATGACTATATTAAGAAATGGGGAATGAGCGATGTTTGGTTTTCGCTTCGTCAAGTTTCAGCCCAGCGAGTACGTAATGAAGATCAAGAACGGTAAAGTACAGCGTCAGGGCGTAGGTTTGTCGTTCTATTACTATGAGCCGACGACTTCGGTCGTGGTGCTGCCGGTTTCGTCCGTGGATGTGCCTTTTATGTTCGAAGAGATTACCGCCGATTATCAGACGGTTACCGTTCAGGGGCAGTTAAGCTATCGGATCGTGGATTACATGAAAATTACCCAGAGCCTCAATTATGCCTATAATTTGCGCAAACACCAGCATATTTCCGACGATCCCGGCAAGCTGGACCAGCGGGTGATCACGATCGCCAAAGTGCTGACCAAAAAACATCTGGAACAGATGCCCTTGCGCCAAGCCATCCAATCGAGCGAACGGCTGGCGCGCAATATGAAACAAGAGGTGGCCCAGAGCGAAGAATTGGAGAAGCTTGGCGTGGAATTAATGGGGCTGTCCATTCTGGCCATTCTGCCCAATAAGGAGACGATGCGTGCCTTGGAAGCACAGGCGAGGGAAGAGATTTTGCGCCAGGCCGACGAAGCGCTGTATGTACGTCGCAATGCCTCCATCGAGCAGGAACGCAAAGTGAAGGAAAACGAATTGAATACGGAGATCGCGGTGGAAACGAAAAAGCGGCAAATTCGTGAAACCCAGTTGCAGGCAGAGCGTTCGGTAAGGCAGAAGCAGAACGAGATGCAGCAGGAGCAGCTGCAGTTCGACACAGGCATGGAGGAGCGCAAGCGGCAGCTCATCGAGCTGACGGTGGCGAATCAGAACGCCGAAGCGGACGCGAAGGCATATGCGCTCGCGGCCGTCATGAAATCGCTGCAGGACGTGGAACCGGCCGTGCTGCAGGCGATGGCCAACATGGGCATGAATTCGGATAAGCTGATCGCGCTTGCGTTTCAGGAGCTTGCGGAGAATGCCGGCAAAATCGGGCAGCTGAACATCTCGCCGGACCTGTTGCAAGGACTGATGTCCCCGTCTGCGCGCGAGCAGGGAGGCCGGGCAAGATGAGATGGGGACACAGCGGACAGAACGCCGGAGCGCCAGCTGCGGAACAGGGGCGAATGACCGAAAACAAGCTGGTTCTTATCAAACGCAAAACAAGGCTTGAGGAACTGATCGTCAGGTACAATACTGTGCAGCAAGCCCAATTTTATATCGAGCGGATGGGTGCGGACTTCAGCGATTACATGGAAGAAGACCGACGTTATCAGCAGGCGGTGTTGCAAGTCAGGCAGCAGCTGGCGCAGCTTGGGCGAGTGCAGGTCGTCGAGCGGGAGCATGTGCCCAACTTCATTTTTGGCGAGCAGGATATCGTTGTCGTTGTCGGTCAGGACGGCCTGGTGGCAAACACGCTCAAGTATGTCACGGGCCAGCCCTTGATTGGCGTCAATCCGGATCCTTTGCGATGGGAAGGCGTGTTGTTGCCTTTTACGACCGAGGATCTGGGGCTGATCATCCCGGATGTCATGCAAAAGCGCCGTCAGGTAAAGGAAGTGACGCTGGCCAAGGCCGAACTGAACGACGGGCAGGTGCTGTACGGCGTCAACGATTTGTTCATTGGCCGCAAAACCCATGTTTCCGCCAGATATGAAATGCATCTTGGCCCGGCCCATGAGCGGCAATCTTCCAGCGGCATCATCGTGTCGACGGGCATGGGATCGACGGGCTGGTTCAAAAGCGTGCTGGCCGGGGCATCCGGCATCACTCGTTCCGAGGCCTGGATGCAGCTGCAGGACAGGGAGCATGGAAATGAAGACTCGGATAAAACCTATCGCCAAACAGCTTCCATCAGCAGCCCATTCGGCTGGGATGCACCGTATTTGTATTTCACGGTGCGCGAGCCGTTTCCGAGCCGAACGACGTCGGCAGACCTTGTCTTCGGGCAGATCCATTCGCGCCAGCCCCTGCGCATTGTATCGCAGATGCCGGAGGATGGGGTTATTTTCAGCGATGGGGTGGAGCAGGACTTCCTGGAATTCAATTCAGGCATCGAAGCGACGATCAGCCTTGCGGAGAAGCGTGGGCAATTGGTGATCTAAGAGCTAGTTGACCGCCGGCCCTTTATTTCCATATCAATTCCGGCTAGAATGGTAGACTGGATGAAGTAAGTGATGTCAGGGATTGGAAAGAGGGTTGACCATGCAATCGATTTTGTTGGTTGAGGACGATACCAAGCTTGCCGGGCTGCTGGCCGCATATTTGACCCGTAACGGGTTTCAGGTGCATATGGTGCGGGATTTTCGCGATGTTTTGCATGAATTTGCTGAACGGGGACCCGATCTGGTATTGATGGATGTGAACTTGCCGCAATATGACGGCTTTTATTGGTGCAGGCAAATCCGCACGCATTCGATCTGTCCGATCCTGTTCATTTCCGCGCGCGACAGCGGCATGGATCAGGTGATGGCATTGGAGAACGGAGCGGACGACTATATCACGAAGCCGTTTCAATACGAAGTCGTGCTTGCCAAAATCAGGAGCCAGCTGCGCAGAGCCTATGGAACGTATGCCGCCGTTCAGCAAGAACCGAAAATCGCGAATGGCGCGTTGGTGCTGTATCCGGAACGATACGTGCTGGAGCATCAAGCAAACTCGGTCGAATTGACGCAGAAGGAAGCAGCGCTTATGGAGGTGCTTATGAACAAGGCGGGACGGGTCGTCGGCCGGGATAGGTTGCTGGATGTGATGTGGGAGGACCAGCATTTCATCGACGACAACACGCTCAACGTGTATATTACGCGGGTACGCCGGAAATTGAAAGAGCTCGGAGCGGGAGATGCGCTGGAAACGGTGCGGGGTGTGGGATATCGCTTGCTTGACCTTGATGGCGAATGGGGAGGACGCGCATGAGGCTTTTTCTGAAAGACCACCGCCTTCTGCTCGGATGTTATGTTGCTCAAATGCTGCTTGTTCCGTGTGTATACTGGGTTTCCGGCGAAAAGAGGCCGCCAAGCATCATGCTGTACGGCGTACTGCTTGGCACCGCGGTGCTTGCGGTGTATCTGGTCGTGCGCTATATCCAGCTTCGTGAAGTGTACCTTGCGCTTCAGGAGCCGGAACGGCTCGTTCGCGAACCGTATCATTCGCTCGGCGATGCGGAGCTTGCGCTCGCAACCCGGAATCTGGTATCTGAACTGGAACGCCGGCAGCAGAACGAAATCAATGAACTGCGGGCACGGAGCGAACAGCAGACCGTGTTCATGAACCGCTGGGTGCATCAAATGAAAACGCCGTTATCCATCATTCAGCTCACGTTGGAGGATGTGGAAGACGAGACCGCCGGCAGCATTCAGGACGAATTGGACAAATTGCGCAAAGGGCTGGAAATGGTGCTGCACTCGTCCAGGCTGGAACAGTTCGAAGGAGACTTCCGGGTAGAGCGAATTTCGTTGCTGGAGAGCGTCAAAGCCAGCATCGCCGAAAATCGCCGCCTGTTTATCCGTAAGGGAGTGATACCGGTAATCCATATTGAACCGAAATGGCAAATATATAGCGATACCAAATGGCTGCGCTTTATGTTGACTCAGATTTTAACCAATGCCGTCAACTATTCGGAGGGCGGTTCGGACAAAAAGATCACCTTGACCGCTTATTCGCAAAATGATCGCATCATTTTGGACATCCAGGATCAGGGCATTGGTATTTCGGCCGAAGACATTCAGCGGGTGTTCAATCCGTATTTTACGGGGGAGCGCGGCAGGCAGTATCATGAATCGACGGGGATGGGCCTGTATTTGGTACGTGAAATCAGCAAACGCCTCGACAACCGGGTCGAATTGTTTTCTGGGCCGGAGGAAGGCACCCTGGTGCGATTCAGTTGGGATATGGCGAAATGAGTGAGAATTATTCGTAGTTTAGCAAGGTGCTTGCCTGGGGCGAAGCGCCTTTTTGTGATGGGAACACAACCTTAAAGGCCGTGTAAGGAAAGTTTAAGGTAAATCGATGGTACGGCAAGTTGCGGGCGGATATGCTTGTAATGTAACACACCAATCACGAAGGAGAACACGAGAAAATGGATATGCTTCAAGTTACGGCTTTAAACAAAACCTACCCGGGAAAGGTGCAGACCCAGGCCCTTAGCGATATACATCTGAGCATCCGGCAAGGGGAATTCGTCGGCATTATGGGACCTTCGGGGAGTGGAAAAACAACGCTGCTCAACATGGTCTCGACGATTGACGACCCAAGCTCGGGCGAGGTGAAGATCAATGGACAAAACCCGTTTGCGATGAAAAGAAAGGAGCTGGCCAAATTCCGCCGCCGTGAGCTCGGATTTGTGTTTCAGGATTTCAACCTGCTCGACACGTTGACCGTGGCCGAAAACATCGTGCTTCCCTTGACGCTGGACAACGTCAGCCTGAAAGAGATGGAGAACAGGCTGGAAGCGATCACGACCCGGCTGGGGATCGATCAGATTCGGAACAAACGCATCTTCGAAATTTCCGGCGGCCAGCGGCAGCGGACGGCCATCGCCAGGGCGATCATCAACAGACCGTCCCTGGTGCTTGCGGACGAGCCGACGGGAGCGCTCGACTCGGCATCATCCCAGGCCGTCATGGAAGCGCTGGAGCAGATCAACCAGCAGGAAAAAACGACGATCATGCTGGTGACGCATGATCCGCTTGCGGCCAGTTACTGTGACCGCATCGTATTCATCAAAGATGGCCGGCTCGCGGCCGAAGTGCACCGGGGTGACAACCGCCAGACGTTTTTCCAGCGCATCATCGACACGTTATCTTTCTGGGGAGGGAATTCGCATGAGCTTTCCTCAGTTCGCGTTTAACAACATTCGCCGCAACGGGCGGGCGTACATTGCTTTTTTCCTGAGCAGTGTCGTGATGGTCATGATCTTTTTTGCCTATGCGATGTTTATCTATCATCCTTCGGTGAAGGCTATGCCCATGGGAGAGACGACATCAGTGGGGATGGGGATTGCATCAGGCATTGTATACGTGTTTGCCATCTTTTTTGTCATCTATTCGATCGGCGCATTCCTGAAGTCCAGAAATAAGGAGTTCGGCATTTTAACGATTCTTGGTGCCGCGCCGGGCCAGATCCGGCGCTTGATCATGCTGGAAAATATGCTGATCGGAGCCGTGTCGATCGTGGCGGGCATCGCCGGCGGCATGCTTTTATCCAAATTGTTTCTCATGGTGGCCACCCGTTTCATTGGCATGGAGGATCTGCCGTTCTATTTTCCACTGAAGGCGATTGGACTGACGGTAGGGGCGTTTATGCTTTTGTTTGTCGGCGTTTCGCTCTTTACCCTGGCGTTTATTGGAAACAGGCGCGCGCTGGATCTATTGACCGGAACGAGCAGGCCGAAAAAAGAACCGAGGGTGTCATGGCTGTTCTCGCTGATCGGCGCTGGATTGCTGGCGACCGGGTTCATTGCACTGTACGATGACCTGCAAGAGCTGAACATTGTGATCGCTGCGATTAGTGGCATTGCGGGAACGTACTTCTTTTACTCCCAGCTCTCGGTATTGGTCATGCGATTGCTGAAGCGAAGCCGGCGTTGGGGATGGAAGGGGACACGCCTCTTGTGGGTGTCGGAAATGGCGTACAAAATCAAGGATAATGCACGTATGCTGTTCATGGTTACGGTCGTGATCGCCCTGGCTTCGATGAGCGCGGTCGTCATTTTATCGCTGGACCAGGATAATCGGGAGAAGTTTCGGGAAAGCGAGTTCCCGGTTCAGTACCGCATCTATGATGCTAAGGAAGGCGAGGATTTTGGCATCATTGATTCTGTTTTTAAACAGGCAGGCGTAAATTATGAACGAGCTTACGTACATTATGATTGGGGCGTAGCGGAGGGCAGCCATACGGCACTGTTGTCGCTCAGCGATTACAATCGCATCAATGCACTTCGCGGAAAGCAGGCTGAGCAGCTCGCGTCCGGCAAAGGGATATTTATCGACTCGCGCAATTCAGCGGAAATGGACAGCCATACGACATTTCATTCCTATGCAGCCGGTGAGATGATGACGCTCCAGCAGGAATCGGGTTCAACCCAAGTACGGATTGCGAAGTCAATAAAGGACGCTATGTATTGGGATACCATGTTTGCTTCAAGCGTATTGGTTCTGCCGGATGAGGACTTTTCACAAGTGGGAGAAAAGAATTCCGGAGCCAACGTTTTGTTGTACAGCGTTCCGTCATGGGGCAAAGACATACCTGCCAACCATTCGCCTGAGGCGCGGATTAGCAGGGAATTGCAGGCATTGGACGATGACATGCAAATGGATCCCGAGAAATACGATTTTTCCGGGTACATGGCAACCCGATACGCCAACTTTGAAAATACGCGGGAAGCCACCTCGATCATTACGTTTCTGGGTGTGATGATCGGTCTTGTGTTCTCCCTCTCTTCGGCAAGCTTCCTGTACTTCAGGCTGCATACCGATCTGGAGGCGGACGGGAGGATGGTGCATGGCTTGTCGAAAATCGGTTTGAGTTTTCAGGAGATGAAACGTTCGTCCACCGTGCAGATTGCGATCCTGTTTTTCTTCCCGATGCTGACGGCCATCGTCGAAACGCTCGTTGTTGTCAAACCGTTTCTGACCCAATTCGGCGTTACGGATTATACGGTGCCCGTTTTGAGCGTCTTCGGGGCGTTCCTCGGCTTGCAGACCCTTTACTTTTTCATCATTCGTGGTCGCTATATTTCCTCCTTGCGCAAAAAGATGGTATGAGTACATGCTGGAGCATATGGTCGGCTTGACATGATTTTCAACAAACATAAATGGCCCGGAACCCTGATTGCTATCAAGGGTGTCCGGGCCGTTGTCCGTTTACGGGCGGTACATAACGAGGTGCTTCGCAAGGGCTTGAGCGGCTTCTTGCCGGCAAGGGCGTCGAATTAGGTGTGCATTTGCATGCTAAGATTAGCTGAAGGACTTGAATGAAAGCCGAATTTCGTTTTCAATTTAGTTATGACCGTAACAAGCTGCATTCTGGTTCTTTATTATCCCGAACGGAGGCAACACATTGAGAGCGAACCCCGACATCATGAAATACAAATTGGAAGTCCCCGAACCCCGTAAACATTGGATAAACCGAAAGCTGATTCAACCACCTTCAGCAGGAGATTTGCCTCAAGGAATCACCTTGATCACCGCACCTGCCGGAAGTGGGAAAACAACAGCGATGACGCAGATCGCGCACAGCGGCAATCACCAGATCGCATGGTATGCGCTGGATGAACATGATAATGATTTGCGGAGATTTTGGCGTTACCTCGTACATATGCTGCATCCCTACCTGACGGCGGGCGCGAGTGACCGTCTGTTATCGCTGCTTGCGGAGTATGCCGATCGCTCGTTGAAACCGTTTCTGGACCAGTATCTTAACGATGTATACGATATCCAACCATCGATTTGTGTTGTCCTTGATGATTATCATGTAATCTGGAATGAAGAGATTCATGAAACCCTGAATTACTGGCTTCATCATTTGCCGGCGAACATTCACGTCCTGATCGGTTCACGTTCAGAACCGCCCCTTAAGGGATGGCAGACGTGGAACGTCAAGGGCAAACTGCGAAAAGTCAATGCACTCCAATTGGCGTTTACGGCCGAACAGGCGCAGGAAATGTGCAAAACGATCCTGGGTGGAGAACTTCCCAAGGAATGGGTGAATGTGCTGATCAAGCGCACGGAAGGCTGGGCTGCCGGTCTTCAGCTGGCGTTGATTTCCCTTCAGCAGCGGCCAAGCGGGGAGTGGGCCGATTGGGTTCGGCATCTCGATATGGACCAATATATTGAACAATATCTGTTGGAAGAGATATGGAACGGATTGGATGAACAGGTCCAACGTTTTTTGCTGGAAACGTCCGCTTTGGCCAGATTCAATGCCATGTTGTGCGAGGAGGTAACCGGTCTTGCGGAATGCGGAGAAAAATTGGGATTTTTGCAAAGTAATGGCTTGTTTCTGATCCCCCTTGAAGGAGGGTACTTTCGTTATCATCATTTGGTCGGCCATTTTTACGAAACGAGGTTAAGAGAGCGTTCCCCGGAGCGCTGGCTTGAATTAAAGCGGAATACCAGCAAGGCTTATGCACGCATGGGCTGGCATGAAGAAGCGGTGGAATTTGCTTTTGCAGGCAAAGCTTATGATGCAGCCTCCGCAATCCTGGAGGAGCATCTTCATGGATTCGTTCAGCGGGGGGAATTTTCCCTGCTCCATGATTGGCTTGCGCGCTTCCCGGCAAAGTTTCCGGTGTCAGACCGGATCAGGCTGGTCCGTGTTTTCGTAAGCTCGGTGCTGGGCAAGCACGAGGATGCGCGTACGATGATGGAAACGATCGAAAATGAATTGTTCGGAACACCTTTGCAGCCGGAACAGTTGGAGCTCTTGAGCGGACTGTTTTTCGTCAAAGGAAATGCGGCGTTTCATTCTGGCCAATTCCAGGAATGGTTTCGGTTTGCCGAATCTTTTCAGCTTCGGCTTCCGCAGGACCCGGTTTTTTTCGATTTTAATTATAACTTCAACCAGCCCTTCGTCCGCTATACTACCTTTGGCCTCGGGGGCGTCTTGACAGAAACGACGGCAGAGCTGGGGCAAAGGATAACAATGATCCTGGAACAGAATGGATGGGAAGAATCGCTGATGTGCCAATATGTCATGCAGTCATTGGTCGAGGGATACTACGAGTGGAATGATCTGGATCGATGCAGAACGCTGTTGGACCGGATTACGGCAAAGGGGCGCTATTTGAAGGTTCCGGGATTGTTCGTTCCCGTCCGTTTGATGATGGCCCGGTTAAGTGTGGCGTCGGGAGACCGTGCAGGTGCCAGAGTGATCGTCGAACAGACGCTTCAGCGAATGGATCGCGTACCCGACATGCCTTGGCATCGGTCCTTAATAACGTTTCTTGCCGAGATGGACCTCGCAGAAGGGGCCGTGGATCAGGCTGAAATGCGATTCAAGGAGATACACCTTTCCCCGGATCATCGGGTACATCTAGGGTCGATTCAAGAGACCCTTGTTCTTGCAAGGCTGCTGCTTTCCCAGGGCAGGGCGGATGAAGGACAGAGGCTGCTGATGCAGCTTTCCCTGCTGGCAGAGGAATCGGGTATGGCCAACGTGGCCGTCTCGTCGTCAGTCCTGCAAGCTTGGGGGGAGCTGGTTCAAGGCAAAAGAAAACAAGCGGCAGAACGCATCTCTACTGCCCTTCAACGTGTGATGCCATTTCGTTATACCCGTACTTTCGTGGACGAAGGAGGCTGGATGCAACGGTTATTGGAAGAAATGATGGTCCATTCGGCATTCGATAACCAACCTGCGTTGAAATCCTACGCCGCCGAGCTGTTGTCCGTCCTGAAAGCGGAAGGGAATGGCGAAGCAGCGGAGGCGCAGCTTGACATCGACGGTTATGAACTGACCGCCAAAGAAATCGAGATGGTCAAACTGCTTCATCTGGGTTGCATGAATCGCGAGATCGCGGATCAGATGGGGCTTTCGCCAGGCACGGTCAAGGTGTACCTGAACCGAATCTACAACAAGCTTGGCGTGCGCACCCGGACTCAGGCTGTTCTGGTAACCACTCCGGTACCTCTCGCATTTCCGCCTTATCCAGGATAGGTATCAGATTACAAAGTAAAGTTCCGCACAGCCGCAGCACGGGTGGAGATCCTCCGGATTGCGGCTGCTTCCCCTGCTTAAAATCCCGGGAGTTAACTTTAGTTAATTGTAGGCCACGGCAGGCTTTGATAGGATGTCGATAGGAATAAAGACCCGGTTCGCGGGCCGGTCTTTTATTCTTGCGAGAATGGCATCCATCAACACGAAGGGGAAGGTTTATTTGCACTTATTACGTAAAATCGTCTTGGTCCTGATCGTTTTCGCGCTGGCGATGCCGCAGATTGCAATCCGGCCTGCCGAGGCGGCCTCCGGTCTATCGACCTCCATCAAAACCGCCGGGGGAGGATACCTGCATTCGCTGTTTATCGCCGCAGACGGTGCCGTCTGGGCGTTCGGAGATAACAGCGCGGGTGAGTTGGGCGACGGCACGACACAAAATTCGTTTCGTCCGGTCCAAGTCACCAAATTCGACGGAACCCCCCTAACGGGAGCCAAAGAGGTGGCAGGGGGCGGTTATTATTCACTGGCTTTAATGGAAGATGGAACCGTCTGGGCCTGGGGCAAGGGAAGCAGCGGGACTCTTGGAAATGGGGCATTCGATGACCAATACCGGGCAGTGCAGGTGATGCAGTCCAACGGAACCCCGATCCAAGGAGTGCAAAGCATTGCCGCAGGTTACTCGCATGCGCTGGCGCTAAAAGAAGACGGCTCTGTATGGGGATGGGGTTCCAATTCGTCGAATGTATTAACGGATTACAACGATTATCTAATTCCGCGAGCTGTACAGTTGAAACAGTCCAGCGGCTCCTATCTTACGAATGTCAAGGCCGTAGGCATCGGAGATTATCATTCGATGGTCCTGAAAAACGACGGGACGGTGTGGGCATGGGGATTCGGTGGCTTGAGTTCGTTGGGTAACGGTTCCACCAATAGTTCCGTATATCCGGTCCAAGTCATCGATGCCTCCGATCAGCCCTTGGCCGATATCGTCGGCATCACGGGTCATCGTTTGGGCGGACTGGCCTTGAAGTCCGACGGAACGGTATGGGCATGGGGGTATAATGAAAATTATAACCTGGGCATCGGGGATGGCGTGACAAGCAGCACCAAGGCCCTGCAGGTGCTGCAAACCGGTTCTGTCCCGTTAACCGACGTGGCAGAGCTGGCAGGCGGAGGTCGGGTCACCGTGGTTCTCAAGAAAGACGGTTCCGCATGGTGGTGGGGCATGCAGAATCGAAATCTGAAAGTGGCCACACGTTTGATTAACGATGCGTCCGACATCGCGGCTGGAGACACTCATGTGCTCGTCACCAAAAGAGACGGAACCATATGGGGCGGTGGATGGACTTCGAAAGGCGAGCTTGGTATTTCCAATGAAGCGACATATATCTATTATACCAGTCCCATACAGGTATACCCCGCTACCTTGCGAATGACTTCGAACCAGAACCGGCTTACTGCGGATGGCGAAAGCAAAGCTTTAATCACCGTTACTTTGCTCGAAGGCAGTAAACTGCCGATCGGAAAAAGTGAGGGTAGGCTGCAGCTTCAGGCTACCCTCGGCGAGCTTGGACCCGTCACCGATCATGGAGACGGCACCTATTCCGCCGAATTTACGGCATCAACAACGACCGGGAATGCTGTCATCAGCGGTACGCTGAATGGCTATCCCATGACCGCAACGACAACGATCACGCTGGTGCCCCTGCCACCTTCGGCCGAGAAATCGACCGTGTCGTCAAGCCCTTCGTCCATCATGGCGGACGGGAGCAGCGCATCCACGATTACGGTACAACTGAAGGATGCAAACGGCAATTCGTTGACTTCCGGAGGCCATGCCGTGAAGCTCTCCGCGACTTCCGGGACGCTCGGAACGGTGCGGAATAACGCCAACGGCACGTATACCGCGATACTAACCTCGCCGACAACCGTCGGTTCTGCCACGGTTTCCGCATCGGTAGACGGAGTCCCGATCCGGCAAACGGCAACGGTTCAATTTCTGGCCGGTCCGGCTTCGGCAGACAAATCGACCATCAGCGCATCGGCAAATACGATTCCAGTCGGAACGGGCAGTACGTTAGTTACCCTCCGGTTATTTGATGCTTATGGGAACCCTATTGCATCAGGCGGAAACACCGTCAAATTGAAGTCGACTTTGGGAAGTTTCGGTAAGGTGAGCGAGTTGAACAATGGAACGTTCACGGCTACGCTGCAGGCGGGTACGGTTTCGGGCAAAGCAACGATCCGTGCCGAGTTGAATGGGGTCCCTTTAAAAGATGAAGCCGAAGTCACGGTTGAGCCCGGTGCGGCATCCCTCTCGAAATCGACGCTTATCCCTGAGCAACCCATCCTTGTTGCCGACGGGACAAGCCTTACCCAGATCAAGCTGCAAATCCGGGATGATTACGGCAACGATTGGATGGCTTACGCCGGACAAGTGACCATGAATACAACGGCAGGCGTCCTGTCCAAAGTCACCGATCTTGGCAACGGCAGCTACACAGCGACGCTTAAAAGTGAGATCAAAGTCGGCACGGCTGCTGTTTCCGCGAAATTGAACGGTGCTGCGGTGACTCAACAGGCTTTTGTTGAATTTTCTCCGGGTCCGGCTTCTGCCGCGGGCTCTACCTTTATCGCTGACCGTCAGCAGGTAACCGCCGGAACAGGCGAAGCCAAGTTGACCGTCCAGCTGTTCGATGCTTACGGGAATCGCCTTATAAGCGGCGGAGACAAGGTGGCCATTAGCGCGGACAAGGGACAAGTCGGCAACGTGACGGATCAAGGGAACGGTACATATACGGCTGCCTTTACCGCTCCGACGAGCATAGGGAACGCCGAATTATCCGCCACGGTAAACGGTTCACGACTTCCCGAGACGCTAACGATCCGTATTGAACCGGGGAATGTATCCGCTGCGGCCTCCTCCGTTGAAGCGAGTGATTCCTTCTTAACGGCGAACGGCGTTAGCGAGACTACGATTACGGTACATTTGAAGGACGCTTACGGCAATCCCGTTACCCCTGGCGGGGAGCAGGTAGAAATTTCTGCTTCAGCAGGAACCTTGACACAGGTGGAAGATCAGGGGAACGGCATCTATAGTGCGGTCCTGACCTCGAGCACTTTCACAGGTACGTCGACGATCACGGCTTCCGTGAACGGTCAGATTCTGGATCATTCGGTCCATGTCGAGTTCGTGCCTGGCACAGCTTCGGACAAGACCTCCGACCTGATGGCCGAAAGCGCTCAAATCATAGCCAACGGCGTGAGTTCGACATCGATTGTGTTGCAGCTGAAGGACGAATTCGGAAACCTGCTTACAACGGGCGGAGAACAAGTGGATCTTCGGACCACGGCAGGCACCTTGAGTTCGGTATTGGATATGCAGGACGGCACATATACGGCGATATTGACATCAGACACGACGGCCGGAACTGCTGAAGTCACCGGCGTTTTAAATGGTGTCCCTATGGTGAACGCCGCTGCCGTACAATTTCTTCCGGGTCCTCCTGCAGCAGATCAATCTACGTTGACGGTGGACCGCAGCGTCCTCTCGACGGATCCGGGAAGCAGTGCGGAAGTGACGGTGCTGTTGAAGGACGCCTATGGCAACGAATTGATCACCGATGAGGGTGCGGGTCGTCTGCAATTGGCTGCCACGCTAGGCAGTCTTACCGCGCCTGTTTATGCCGGGCAAGGCCGATATACGGCCCAAATCCAATCGAGCCAGGCCGGTAAAGCAACGATCACGGCCATGATCGATGGAGCGATGCTGCCCACGGAAGCAGAAGTGCAGTTCTTGCCTGGTGAAGCTTCGCCCTCAACCTCGTCTATGGTTACTGATACCGAACGTTCGACCGCAAACGGCATCCAGTCCGCAAAGATTACGCTGCAGTTGACGGATGCCTCAGGCAATGCGTTAACGGATGAAGCCGTTCTGCCCGACGTGCAGCTTTACAGCTCGTTAGGCAGCCTTTCGGCGCCGGAATATGCAGGGGGAGGCAAATACACTGCCGAGTTAACGTCGACCCGTGCCGGAATCGCTGCCATTACGGCAACGATCGATGGTATCCTGCTTGATTCCAGGCTCCAAGTAGAATGGCTTCCGGACGTCCCGTCCGCACTCGCGTCTACTCTGACGGTGGACCGGCCGGCTGTGCCGGCCAATGGATCGGAGCATGCGTCGCTCGAACTTAGCGTACGGGATGCATACGGGAATGCTGCCGCCGGCGAAGTCCGGCTCGAATCTACGCTTGGAACCGTCACCGAAGTAACCTATGTCCGTCCTGGGACATACACGGCGGAACTTCGTTCAACGGAAGCGGGGATCGCTGACATTCAGGCCTGGATCGACGGTGAGCCTGTTTCGGGCAAAGCACAGGTTGCTTTTACGGATGGAATTTGGTTCTCGCCTTCGTCCTATCGAATACCGTTGGGGGAATCTGTTCGTACGGTCGTAGAGGTCACCTATGAAGATCAGGCATCGGACCGCACGGACGATGTTGATTTTCAGTATGAGGACGGCATCATACAGGTGTCTCAAGCCGATGATGGGGACTGGTATATCACCGGTCTTCGAACGGGACAAACCGTGCTTCAGGCGGTATACGCAGGCGAATCCGGTCCTCTGACGGCAAGCGTGCCCGTTACGGTGTTTGCAGTGCCGACCCGGTTGGAGTTCGCCGAACCGAGTTATTCGGTAAAGGAAGGCAAGCGTGCCCAGGTTAACATCGTTGCCGAATATTCGGACGGAACGACGAAAGACGTGACTGCGGAAGCGGCATATGCCATGCAAGACGACAGCATTGCCGCCATAGACGCCTCGGGCCGATTGCTCGGGATCAGGGCGGGAACCACGGGATTAAACGCGGAGTTCGAAGGGTTGAGCGCATCCGCCGATGTTAAAGTTTCGGCTGCAACCGTTCCTCCCCAGCCTGGAACGGGAAGTGGAGAGAACGGAGCGGGAAGCGTGACTTTACCGACGTCCCCGCCGTCCGGTTCGATCGAGACCAACCATGATCCGGAACAGATGCTCGAGTTTGAGATCCAATTCGACGAAACCAAGCGTGAGCTTGTTCGGTTGAGTTCGGAGGAGCTTTCGTCCGGACGCATTGTGATCGATACCGAGGAAGGCAGCCGCCAATGGAGCCTCTTGACGTCCCAAGCCGTCCTGAATCAGTTAAGGATGATCAACGACGATTTGATTGTGGAATGGAAGACACCTCTTGGAACCATCGTTCTGCCCTTGGGCCAGATCGGAGATCAAGATTTGTCCGATTCTCAAGAACAGATTCGCATATCCCTGCGAGAAGCGGAGAGTGAGGTCCAATCCAATGTGGAGAACATAGCCGGCAGACTCGGGGCAAATCTCAGGATGAAACCGTTTGTTCTGTCGATGGAAACTCTGGATCGAGAAGGTAATGCGGCGCCGATGGTTTCTACCGATCATTCGATCAAGTTCCGTATCGGCAGGGCCATGGTCCAGGGGGACAAGCAAACAACTGCAGCCACGCTGGATCCGATTACCGGGAAACTCGGCTATGTACCTTCGCAAGCAAGCGACGATGCATTGGAGTTTCACATCAACTCCGGACAGTTATACGCGGTGCTCGAAGTCCGCTCTTCATTTACGGACATGTCCGGGCATTGGGCCGAGGGTGCTGCCGAACGGCTGGCGACCCGATTGATCGTCCAAGGCACAGGCCAAGGAAAGTACGAGCCGGGACGTGCTGTAACGCGAGCCGAGATCGCGAGCATGTTGGTCCGGATGTTTGGATCCAGCAAGCAAGGAACGTCCGAACCGTTTGGCGATGCTTCGGGTCAATGGTATTCCAGCGACGTGCAGGCTGCGTATGCAGAGGGCTGGATTCATGGTTATGCGGACGGGACGTTTCGTCCGGAAGCCGGTGTATCCCGCCAGGAACTGTTCGTTATGTTGGCCAGAACACTTGAGTCTATGGGATATCCCGTAAAAGAGACAGGTGCACATCTGCCTTACTCGGATCAGGCATCCATCTCGGCGTGGGCACAGAGTGCGGTCCGGCAGCTCACCGAAACAAATCTCCTGGCTGGCGATCCGTCGAACAGGCTGCAGCCTTTACGGACGGTCACTCGGGCAGAGGCTGCTGTGCTGCTTGAACGGATGATGGAACTCTCGTCCAATGATCAAGTGCAAGCTCAGGAAACCGGTTCACTTTGATATAACTTGATGAATCGTTGTGTATGAAGAAGGCAGTTGATCGGGTGCGATCAACTGCCTTTGATATGTCCGGAACCGTTTCGAAGTGTTCCAAGCAAACGCCGATGGTGCGGCAGCGAAACTTCAAGTGCGATATGCCGCGCGCAATTAGACGTTCTGTGCATAAGAAGCGCCCGGCACTTTGTTCAGCACAACAAACAGTCGTGCTTCGGTGTTGCCGGTATTATGGAATGCAAACTCCGTGTCGCCGCTGCAGCAGACGACATCTTCCTGCTCCACGGCATGTTCCTCACCGTCCAGAATCAGCGCGCCGGAACCTTCGACGACGAGCAGAATCACGTCCGTACCTGGATGTTTATGCGCGGGAAGCTGTTGTCCCGGCCGAAAATGAAGCGCAAACGTCACACCGTCGCCTTGTTTGAACAAGACACGTTTCGTAAAGCGTTCATCGTCGAATGCTTTGACCTCAAATAAGGATTGAATAAGCATTGAAATTCCTCCCTGTGAACGAATTAGAAGTATCCCAGCATTTCCTTGGCGTTATCCGACATCAGCTGCGGGGTCCATTGCGGTTCCCAAACAAGCTCCACCTCGATTACGTCCTTGCCGGTTTTCTGCTGCAATACCCAACGAACGGCGCCAACGATCGTGTCATGCAAAGGGCATCCGGGCGTCGTCAAGGTCATGCGGACATATACCCGCTCCGCCTCTTCCTTCACCTCGTATACCAAACCCAGGTCAACGATGTTGACCCCGAGCTCGGGGTCGTAGACTTCTTTCAGACTTTCCAGCAGACTCGGTGTCTGTTCCATCTCTCTCACACTCCATTGTTCTATCGTTTGAAAACCAACGCAATGTTGACCATGTACGCGATGGAAATGAGGGACAGCAGGGTGCCGCCAACCATCATGACCTCCGCCAAATCCAGCAGGATGCCGCTTACGAGCAGCATGCTCGCAGCAGCCATTGCCATCATGCCTCGCCATGCCATGTTCTCGCTCAGCATGCCAGCCATCAACGGAACGCCGGGACGGCCTGCCTGTTTGCCATATTTATGTGTCCACCAAAGGAAAGGCACGATTTTGGAGGCATAACCGAGAATCGTCAGCGATACCCAGCCTCCGAGATATATCCACCCTGCCAGCAGCACAACCCTGGAATCCAGCAATAGATCCGGATCTTGGGCAGCGTATATGAGCAGTGCCAGGGCAAAAGCGGCAGCAGCTCTGGTGACATATACCGACCAACGAATACCGGGCCCCGGATTGTTCTTGTTTCGCTTGTCCTGGATTTGTTCCAGATGATAGGCATAACAGACAAGCGCAGCCGCGAGCAGCAGGAGCGCACACCAGAGCATGAGGCCCTGGATGCCGGTCAGAAATGCTGCCGCGCCCAGAATGACAGCGGCGTTCCAGAGATAGAGAACGGCATGCTGCAATCGGGCCGGATAATGGTGGGACAGGTAGAACATCGGCAGCATTTTGTAGCTGAATCCCGTGATCAGCATGCCGAACCAGCCGAGCGTGCCCATCCAGATATGTGCGCCAAACAATCGTTCATGCAGCCCGTTCCACTGGCCGAAGGCAAAGTTCAAACCCATGAGCATGCCCGACAAGCCGGTCAGGACAAGATATAGGCAGGCCAAGGCGGCACTGACGGTGACCGTATTCCAGCGGGAGGCTTTGAACAGGGTGACGCCCATGTTCCATGCGAATATCAGTATGCCGATCAAAGCCAGCGTTGCCGATCCGGCAATCCAACGTACATCGCCCTGGATGAATCCGTACAGCATGCCGGCCAGCCCGATCAGAAACGTAAAGTAGTGGACGTAGCCCAGCTTCAGACTATAGATGTCAGATTGCAAAATGACGTGAATCAACTGGTACACCGCCCCCATAGCGAGCATGGATGCCCATCCAAGCACGAAAAGGTGGGCATGGAACCAGCCTTCAGGACCTCTTAGATCGTCGCCAAGCCAGCCTGTCAGCGATAGCAGGGAAAACAAATGATAAGCGAAAAAACCGAGGATGCCCGTCAGGATAAAGAAAAACGGCAGCCTGGACATGGCGACTCCCTCCTTACCCTTTCACGATGCTCACTTTGGCTGTGCCGTCTTCCTGTTCTTCCACCGTGTAGCTGCAGCCGAGCCGGTTCAATTCCTCGATCAGGAAAACGGGAACGCGGTCGTTGTGGATCAGCACAACTTCCCCGGACTGGCAGCGATCAAGCGCTGCAAGCGTGCGCATCATCGGCTGCGGCGGCTCCAGCCCGCGGTTATCGAGCGTGATGGCCTTGGCTTCCGCCTGGGCAGCGACCGGCTCATCAACGGAATTCCGGTCGGCAGCCGGGGAAGCGTGGACATCTGCGTCCGCGGCCATATCCGGCAGATCCGGTTTCCCGGCACAAGCCGAAAGCTCGTCGTGGGCTTCGGTGCGGGACTCGACCGCCGATACGCCTGACCGCCCTTTGGGCCAAGTCTTGTTTTTTTTGTGTACAAAGGTGGTCACCCAATGATCCGCGCTGATCCGCTCCGCCGTGCTGGAGTATCCCTTCATTTTGAGAATGCCGAGCAGCGGCGTCGGTTTGAAAGGCGCGTGCAGTACGAACACATCTTGGGGATGCAGCCCTTTGACGGTATCCATAATTAACTGGAACGGTTCCAGCTTCTTGCTAAGGTGGGGCCGGACGTCCAGCTCCACGATCGGATGTTCAGCGTGGGACATGGTCATTCACATCCCCTCCTGTTTCACGGCCCGGTTCCGGGCCAGCCAGTTCTTTTGCCGATTCGTACAATGCGGCCATGCCGCCGTAAAGCGCATGGAAGAACGAGTCCGGCGCATCCAGCGAGAAGGACATATATTGTTTGGGATCCATCCCGAGCATGTGTTCGAATAACGACGCGCTGTCGTATGCGTAAAAGCAAAAATGGGTGAAGGCGAAGCCAGGCATTTTTTCATAAATAGTGATGATATCTTCTGCATATTTGGCTTGCTCGCGCCCGGCCAATTGCACCATGGTTACGGCGTCGTCCAGGCCGAGGGTGATGCGCAGCGTTTGGTCGTCGATGATGTCGACTTGCGCCATGACGGATCAGCTCCGATCTATATTTTGCTGATTTTGACCTGGAACGTGGCAGGGCCTTGCTCAATGTACTCCCACTCGAATTGGTCCGGATGAACGGATTGGAACTGAAAGCGAAGCGGCACCGGATCGTGGTCGTTAATGAGCAGCATGGCTTCCTGTGGCTGCAGGTTTTCGAACGTTTCGAAGATGACTTTATGTTTCAGATGCGGTGGATACTCGGTCGCGTTAACAGTTGCTGCATATGGCTTCATGGAACATTCCTCCAAGCGGATATCGTTTTTTTGTGCTGCACGATCATTATAGAAAAGCCGTAAAGGCGTCTGTGTGAGCATGCTCACACCTGAGGCATTGTCATAATCTTGCCTTATTTATGCAAAAATCGGGTCTAAGCAGGATGGACCAAGGAAAAACGGCAGTTGGCGTGTGCGCTAGTTATCAGGAGTGGTGACTTTTTTCACAGTTTGCATGTCAAACCATCCTTATATTTAGCGTCTAGATGACAGGTGATGGGAGGATTCGCATGATCCTTGATCCGAGAACAAGCCGGAACATGCCGACCAGAAGGGGGACGATGCGCATGGAAAGCAGACTGGTGGACCCGTTCGGGCGAGTGCACGACTATTTGCGGATTTCGGTAACGGACCGCTGCAACCTCAGGTGCGTGTACTGCATGCCTGAAGAAGGCATGCAGTTCGAACCCGGCGAACGCATCATGACTTATGAAGAGATCACGTCCGTCGTAAAGGCCCTCGCTCCTCTGGGGATTCGCAAGCTGCGGCTCACGGGCGGGGAACCGCTGGTGCGGAAACATTTGGACCGGCTTATTTCGATGTTAGCGAACATACCGGGAATAGAGGATATTTCCTTGACGACGAATGGCATGTATCTGGCATCTTGTGCGGAGCGTTTGCGGGCCGCGGGATTAACCCGCGTCAATATCAGCCTGGATTCGCTCAAGCCCGACCGTTTTGCCCTGATTACGCGGGGCGGCAAACTGCAGCGCGTTCTCGACGGCCTCAAGGCAAGCCGGGCGGCGGGTTTTCATCCCGTCAAACTCAATGTGGTGCTGATGAAGGGTGTCAATGATGACGAAATCAGCGACTTTCTGCGCATGACGCTGGATCAGCCGATCCAGGTGCGTTTCATCGAGTACATGCCGATCGGCGGGAGCGTTTCGGGCTGGAAAGCCGGTTATTTGCCGCTCGAAAAGGTGCTCGAAACTTGCGGGCAGTCATGGAGTTATGAGCAGGATGCCGCAGTTTACGGGAGCGGGCCCGCCGACAGCTACCGCATCAAAGGGGCGGCGGGCAGTTTTGGGCTGATCCATCCGGTCAGCAGCCATTTCTGCGGCAGCTGCAATCGGCTCAGGTTGACGGCAGACGGCAACATCAAGCCGTGCTTGTACTGGTCGGACGAATTCAACGTCCGTCCGCTCGCGGGGGACGACAAAGCCGTGCAAGAGCTCTTTTTCAAAGCGCTCGGTTCCAAACCCGAAACGCATGCCATGGCGCAGGCATTGAACGACCAGGACATCGGCGGGGTTCCGACGCATCGCCGCATGTCTCAAATCGGAGGTTGAACATGAACAAGGCTTCTTATTCGCAACAAAATGTCACATTTGTGGGAGGACAACGATGAGCAGCAAAAAGATGCCGTGGATGGGCAAACTCAAATATTTTGTCAAACGCGAAAAAAACGAGGAAGGCTGGAGCGAGATGTCCCCGGCCAGCCGGGACTGGGAGGACGTATACCGCCGGCGCTGGCAGCACGACAAGGTGGTTCGTTCCACGCACGGAGTCAACTGTACGGGCTCCTGCAGCTGGCAGATTTACGTTAAGGACGGCATCGTGACCTGGGAGACGCAGGCGACCGACTATCCGTCGACAGGGCCGGATATGCCCGAATTCGAACCGCGCGGCTGTCCACGGGGCGCAAGCTTTTCCTGGTATTTGTACAGCCCATTACGCGTCAAATATCCTTACGTTCGCGGCAAACTTCTGGAACTGTGGCGAGAAGCGCTCAAGGCGCATGGCGATCCGGTCAAAGCATGGTCCAGCATCGCGGATGATCCTGCCAAAGTGAAAGCCTACAAGGCGGTTCGCGGAAAAGGCGGGCTGGTGCGGGCTTCCTGGGAGGAAGCGACGCAAATCATTGCGGCATCGATGATCCATACGATCAAACAGTACGGACCTGACCGGATTATCGGGTTCTCGCCGATCCCGGCGATGTCCATGGTCAGTTATGCCGCAGGTTCGCGTTTTCTGTCCCTGATCGGTTCGCCGCTGCTCAGCTTTTACGATTGGTATGCGGATCTGCCTCCGGCTTCGCCCCAAATCTGGGGAGACCAGACGGACGTGCCGGAGAGCAGCGACTGGTATAACTCGGGATACATTCTCGTATGGGGCTCCAATCTGCCGATGACGCGCACGCCGGATGCCCACTTCCTGGCCGAAGCCAGATATCGCGGGACCAAAGTGGTATCGATCAGCCCCGATTATGCCGAATACGTGAAATTCGCGGACACCTGGATGTCGGTGAAACAGGGCACGGACGGCGCGCTCGCGATGGCGATGGGGCATGTCATCCTGAAGGAGTTTTACGTCGATCGCCCGACGGATTATTTCATGCAGTATGCGAAGCAGTACACGGATTTCCCGAATTTGCTCATGATTGAGGAAAAAGACGGCGCATTCGTTCCGGGCCGCTTCCTGCTGGCCGAAGATTTGGGCATTGAAGGCAACAACATGGCGTGGAAAACGCTGGTATATGACGAGAACAGCGGGACATATGCCATTCCGAAAGGAAGCTTGGGCTTCCGTTGGGGCGAAGAAGGCACATGGAACCTGCAGATGGAGCAGGTGGAAACCGGCGAACCGATCGATCCGCGCCTGTCGATGCTCGGCGTTCACCACGACGTGATGACGCTGCAGCTGCCATACTTCGATGATCAGGGCAGACATGTCATGGAGCGGCAAGTTCCCGTACGCCAGATCTGGGTCGATGACCGGTGGATCATGGTTACGTCGGTGTACGACCTCGTGTTGGCGAAGTACGGCGTCGAGCGCGAAATGACGCGTTCCGCCGATTCGGCGGATGCGGTGCCGGCACGAAAAGCGGCTCATAAGGCCGAGGGACCTCAACCGTTTACCCCTGCATGGCAGGAGAGCATCACGGGCGTGGACCGGGATACGGTTGTGCAGATCGCCCGCGAATTTGCGCAGAATGCGGTAGACACGAAAGGCCGCTCCATGATCATCATGGGCGCGGGCATCAATCACTGGTACAACTCGGACGTCATCTACCGCGCCATCATCAACTTATTGCTCATGACGGGCTGCCAAGGCGTAAACGGCGGCGGCTGGGCGCACTATGTCGGACAGGAGAAGCTGCGTCCGGCCGAAGGCTGGCAGACGATTGCTTTTGCCCGCGACTGGACGGGACCTGCCCGTTTGCAGAACGGGACGTCGTTCTTCTACTTCGCGACAGACCAGTGGCGTTATGAAGAGACCCCGGTCGGCGAATTGACATCTGCGCTGGAAGGCAATCCGAGATTCCAACATGTGGCGGACTACAACGTCATGGCCGCGCGGCTCGGATGGTTGCCGTCGTATCCGCAATTCAACCGCAACTCGATCGACCTGCATCAAGATGCGCTGAAAGCAGGGGCATCGACGAAGGAAGAGATCGGCAAATATGTGGCGTCCGAGCTGCAGAACAAAAACCTGAAGTTTTCCATCGAGGCGCCGGACGATCCGGCAAACTTCCCGCGCGTTTTGTTTGTATGGCGGGCCAATCTGATCTCCAGCTCGGGCAAAGGGCATGAATATTTCCTCAAGCATTTGCTCGGCGCAACGAACGGCCTGCTTAACGATGACGATCACGGTTTGCGTCCCGAACATGTCGAGTGGGCTGATGAAGCGGCCGAAGGCAAGCTGGATCTGATGGTTAACATGGACTTCCGCATGGCAGGTACAGCAATGTATTCCGATATCGTGCTGCCTGCCGCGACCTGGTACGAAAAAAGCGATCTCAGCAGCACCGACATGCACCCGTTCGTGCATCCGTTCAATCCGGCGGTCGCCACGCAGTGGGAATCCCGTTCGGACTGGGACACGTTCAAGGAAATCGCGCGCGTCTTTTCCGGCATGGCGGAACAGCAGTTCGACGGACCTCAGCAGGAGATCGTAGCGACGCCGCTCCTGCACGATTCCCCGGATGAATTGGCCCAGCCTTACGGGCAGATTCGCGACTGGAGCGCCGGCGAATGCGAGGCGATTCCCGGACGTACGATGCCGCACATCCATGTGGTGGAGCGGGACTACGCCGCCGTCTACGACAAAATGATCAGCCTGGGGCCAAACGTAAAAGACAAACCGATCGGCACGAAGGGAATCTCTTGGACGGCAGCCGAGGAGTACGAGAAACTCAAGAGCGTATTGGGCAAACAGCGCAAAGACGGCATCGGCAAAGGCTGTCCGGACCTCAGCACGGACCGGAACGTAGCCGAAGCCATTCTAACGCTCTCTACCACCACGAACGGCAAAATGGCCGTGCGCGCCTGGGAGTCGCTGGAGAAGAAAACGGCGCTGCACCTGAAGGATTTGGCGGAAGAACGCTCCGAGGAATGCTTCACGTTCGACGAAATCACGTCGAAACCGAAGACGGTCATTACGTCGCCGGCCTTCAGCGGTTCGGAAAAAGGCGGTCGCCGTTACTCTCCGTTCACGACGAACGTGGAAAGACTCATTCCATGGCGGACGCTCACGGGCAGACAGCAATTTTACATCGATCATGCGATGCTGCGCGAGTTCGGGGAGACGCTGGCCACGTTTAAGCCGATCCTGAAACATACGCCGTTTCATCCGAACAGCAAACGTCCGGTCGAAGGCGGCAAAGAAATCGTGCTCAACTATATGACGCCGCATAACAAGTGGTCGATCCACAGCATGTACTACGATGCCCAACCGATGTTGACGTTGTTCCGGGGCGGGCCCACGATCTGGATGAACCATGAGGATGCTGCAGAAGCCGGCCTCGCCGATAATGACTGGATCGAATGCTTCAACCGCAACGGGGTCGTTGTGGCGCGTGCCGTCGTCACGCACCGCATCCCGCGCGGGGTAGCCTTCATGTACCATGCCCAGGACCGCCACATCAACGTGCCGGGCACCAAAATATCGCAAACGCGCGGAGGCACGCACAACAGTCCGACCCGCATTCACGTGAAACCGACGCACATGATCGGCGGTTATGCCCAGTTGAGCTATGGATTCAACTACTACGGCCCGACAGGCAATCAGCGTGACCTGAACGTCATCATCAGAAAACTGCAGGAGGTGGATTGGCTTGAAGATTAAAGCACAAGTCAGCATGGTCATGAACCTGGATAAATGCATCGGTTGCCACACATGCAGCGTAACGTGCAAAAACACGTGGACGAACCGGCCGGGCGCCGAGTATATGTACTGGAATAACGTCGAAACGAAACCGGGCATCGGTTATCCGAAGCAATGGGAGGATCAGGAACGTTACAACGGCGGTTGGGAAATGAAAAACGGCAAGCTGGAGCTGAAGTCCGGCGCTCGCGCCAAACGGCTGCTCAACATTTTCCACAATCCCGACCAGCCGACCATCGACGATTATTACGAGCCGTGGAACTACGAATACGAGAAGTTGACGAACAGTCCGGAGAAAAAACACCAGCCCGTCGCGAGACCGAAATCCCAGATTACGGGCAAATACATGGAGCTCGAATGGGGTCCCAACTGGGAAGACGACCTGGCGGGCGCCCACGTTACCGGGCTGGAAGATCCGAATATGAAAGGCATTGAAGATTCGATCAAAATGGACTTCGAGCAGGTATTCATGATGTACCTGCCCCGCATCTGCGAGCACTGCCTGAACCCGGCCTGTGTCTCTTCCTGCCCATCGGGCGCGATGTACAAACGGGAGGAAGACGGCATCGTGCTCGTGGATCAGAATGCCTGCCGGGCATGGCGTTTCTGCGTCTCCAGCTGTCCGTACAAAAAGGTGTACTTCAACTGGCAAACGAACAAAGCCGAGAAATGCACGCTCTGTTTCCCGCGGATCGAAGCCGGATTGCCGACGATCTGTTCGGAAACATGCGTCGGCCGCATCCGTTATATCGGCCTGATGCTGTACGATGCGGATCGTGTGGAAGCGGCGGCTTCAGCCGATAACGAACAGGATCTGTACGAATCGCAGATGGGCATTTTCCTCGATCCGAACGATCCGGAAGTCATTCGGGAAGCACGTAATTCCGGCATTCCGGAGGATTGGATCACTGCAGCCCAGCAGTCGCCGATCTATAAAATGGTCGTCGATTGGGGCATTGCGCTCCCGCTTCACCCGGAATACCGGACACTGCCGATGGTATGGTACATTCCGCCGCTTAGCCCGATCACGAACCGGATCGAAGGCCAGGGCAGTTCGCTGGAGGCGAACGACATTTTCCCGGCGATCGACAATATGCGCATTCCGGTCGAATACCTGGCCAACCTGCTGACCGCCGGAGATACGACCCGCATCCGCGCCGTATTGCGCAAAATGGCCGTCATGCGCATTCACATGCGCAACCAGCAGACCGGAAAACCAAGCGAGCCGTCCCTGCTGAACAGCGTGGGTATGGATGCGCAGGAGGTTGAAGACATGTACCGGCTGCTCGCGATTGCGAAGTACAACGACCGCTTCGTCATCCCGCCGGCCCACCGTGAGGAAGTGGAGGATTTGTTCAGCGAGCAGGGCAGCTGCGGATTGAGCTTTGCCGGCGGTCCGGGTTCCTGCGGCGTATTTTGATGTGAAAGGAGGCAGCAACGATGACAACCGATGTCAATGAGGGAGCTGGCACGACCCTTGTTCATGATTGGGATGCAGCGAGAATGGTGTGTAAGCTCCTCTCGTATTTGCTCCAGTATCCGGATGCCGAATGGCGTGCAGGATTGCAGGGCTTCCGCGAAGCTGCAGGCTCCCTTACAGATGGCGAGGCCCAGAAGGTGTTGACCGCGTTCTCCAGACGAGCGGAAGAGGCGGATCCAATCCGCTGGCAGGACGAATACGTGCGCACATTCGATTTTGACAAAAAGTCGAACTTGTACTTGACCTATGCCGTGTACGGGGATGAACGCGACCGTGGGCCTGCGTTGATCGAACTCAAGCGCAAATACGAGGCTGCAGGTTTCTATATGGAAGGCAGCGAATTGCCGGATTATTTGCCGATGGTGCTTGAATTTGCGGCTGAAGCTTCCGAGGAAGAGGCGCTTGGCGTAATCTCCGTGTACCGCAAAGCGCTGACGGCAATGGCGGAAAGCCTGTCCAGGCTAACGACGCCATACGCGCCGCTGCTTGAATTGCTGCTTCGGGTGCTTCCCGAGGCGGATAACGATGCAGCCGTGGAGGCAAGCGCCGACGTCGGCTCGCAGAACGGATTATGGACAGGTGGGGTGAAACGGTGAGTACATTGGAGCTGTTTTTATGGGGGGCTCTGCCTTACATGGTGGTCATTTTCTGCATTACGGCCACGATCTGGAGATATGTCACTAATCCATTCGGCTGGACGTCCAAATCGAGCGAAATGCTGGAGAAACGCATGCTTCGCTGGGGGAGCCTGCTCTTCCATATCGGAATTTTTGCCGTTATATGCGGTCATATTGCGGGTTTGCTGGTGCCGGTAGAGTTTTACCACTGGATGGGGTTAAGTGACGAGGGCTACCACCTCGTTGCGATTGCAGGCGGCATGCCTGCCGGAATCATTGCTTTTGCCGGGGTGGTTCTGCTGCTGATCCGACGCTATGCGTCGCCCAGGGTTCGCGCAACGAGCAGCGCCGGCGACTGGATTGCGTTGATCGCGCTGATCGTCGTTATCGTCTCCGGCCTATTGGCTACTTCGGCCAATGCGGTGAACCACACGGGGTTTGATTACCGGACCACGATTAACCCGTGGCTGCGCGGCCTGATGATATTCCAACCGGACCCGACGCTTATGCAGACGGTGCCGATGAACTTTAAAATTCATATTTTGCTGACGTTTGTATTGTACTGCGCGTTTCCGTTCACCCGTCTCGTTCACATGCTCAGCATGCCCTTGGGCTACCTGAAACGGAGTTACGTCGTATATCGCAGACGGGACGGGGCGGTATACCCGAATCAAGAACACAAAAAAGAAAGGGCGATGTAAATGCAAAACAAAGGTAAGGTGCAATTGCCCTTGCAAACGGCCAGTTTGATTCTAGGGTTCATGGTATGGGTGATCCTGTCGTCCCTCATGCCTTTCATCAAAGAAGACATTGCGCTGACTTCTTCCCAGCTGGCATGGTCCACGGCCATTCCGGTCTTGATCGGCTCGATCGCACGGGTTCCGATCGGCTATTGGACGAACCGGTACGGTGCGCGCAACATTTTCATGATCAGCTTCATTCTGCTGCTGGCTCCCGTGTGGTGGGTCAGCCGCGCAACGTCGTTTGCGGATCTTGCCATTGGGGGATTTTTTCTCGGCATCGGCGGAGCGGTATTCTCTGTCGGCGTAACGTCGCTCCCGAAATATTACCCCAAAGAGCGTCACGGCTTCGTGAACGGCATTTACGGCATCGGCAACCTGGGAACGGCTCTGTCCGCATTCGGTGCGCCGCTTGTTGCCGACAAGTTCGGCTGGTCGACAACGGTGCTGCTGTACAGCATTTTGCTGGTCGTCATGGCCGCCCTCAACTTTGCGCTCGGCGACAAAAAGGAAACGCGTGTCAATGTGCCGCTCATGCAGCAGCTCAAGGCAGTATCGCGTAACAACAAGCTGTGGCTGCTGTGCCTGTTCTATTTCTTGACATTTGGTTCGTTTGTGGCGTTTACGGTGTATCTGCCGAACTTCCTCGTCAGCCATTTCCAAATGGACAAAGTGGACGCAGGCGTTCGGACCGCGGGATTCATCCTGCTTGCCACCATCATGCGCCCTGTCGGCGGCTGGCTGGGAGACCGGTTCAATCCGTTTAAAATTCTGATGTTTGTGTTCGGCGGATTAACGATTGCAGCCATCGTGCTGTCTTTCGCGCCGTCCATCATGATGTACACCGTAGGCTGCCTGACGGTTGCGCTGTGCGCCGGGACGGGCAACGGCACGATATTCAAATTGGTGCCGCTCTACTTCGTCAAGCAGCCGGGCGTGGCCAATGGTATCATCTCCGCGATGGGTGGTCTGGGCGGCTTCTTCCCGCCGCTGATGCTTACGATGCTTTACGGCATGACCGGACATTATGCCATCGGCTTCATGGCGTTGTCCCAAATCGCGCTGGTGAGCCTGGTGCTCGTAATCTGGATGTTCTACCAGGAGAAGCTGCAGCTGTCGGCCAGCATTCTGGAAAACACGGTGGAGGCGATTCTGATCACGGACACCCATAGCGTCATTCGTTCCGTGAATCCAGCATTCACCGCCGTGACGGGTTACAGTGCGGAAGAAGCCGTCGGGCAGAAGCCGAGCCTGCTGAAATCAGGCAAGCAGGATCGGCAGTTTTACGAAAAATTATGGTCGGAGCTGAAGCAGAAAGGGTACTGGCAAGGGGAGATATGGAACCGGAAGAAAAACGGGGAGGTCTACCTGGAATGGCTTAGCATCACCGCGATCCGCAACGAAGCGGGCGAAGTGAAATATTACGCAGGCATGTTCAGCGACATGGGAAAACGGGATATCCCGGCAACGTAGTTTCATCGCATGCTTCTGCTTCATCGACACACAAAAGACCTTAACGCCACGACTGATGTTAAGGTCTTTTTCATACGATCGAAACGTAGGGCTTCGATCCGGGAACAGAAATAACTTCGTTTTCGGAAGGGCAAACGTGGGTGGCGTAAAGCGGCGGAGGCTTCAGACGGTGTCCCTCTGCTGTTTCAGCGCAGGCAAATCGTAAATGACGATCCGGCTTCGATCCACTTCGAGCAGCTGTTCCTTGGACAATTGGTTCAACAGCCGATTGGCCGTTTCGCGCGTCGTTCCGATTGAATTGGCGAATTCCTGGTGGGTCATCGGCAGGTTGATGACGATCTTGCTGCCGTCGGCCTGTCCATGCTGTTCGGCCAGCATGAGCAGGAAAGAGAGCACGCGATTGCGCACGTCTTGTCCGGACATGACCTGCAGCTTGTCCTGAAGCTCGCGGATTTTGTCTCCGAGCACGCGCATGATTTTGATGGCGATGGCCGGCGTATTCAACATTACGCGTTCGAAATGCCTTACCGGAATGGCGAGCAGTTCGGATGGCGTAATGGCTTCGGCCGTAGCCGGGTATGGATGGGCATTGAAGAAGCCGGTATGCGGAAACATGTCGCCCGTTTTGAGGAAGGAAACGATCTGCTCGTGTCCGTTTTCGTCCGTTTTATAGGCTTTGACGATCCCGGTGCGAATGAAAAACACGGCTTCCTTTTCGCTGCCTTCGGTAAAAATGACCGTTTTTTTGACCATTTTCCTGGAGATGGCGATGTCCTCCACCTGTTTCAATTCTTCGGGAGTCAGATCCTGAAAAATGGGGAATTGCTGCAGAAACTCCGCAGCCGTATCTTTGTTTTCCCTGCGCATATTCGAAATCTTCCTCTCTGTAAGATGATATTATGGAATGAATAGGAGGCTGGTTGCTTCGTGACGAACATGAAAATGGTTATTCCGCATGAGCATGGCGGCTGGGCCATGGTCAGTGTGCCCTTTCTGGTAGGCGTCATTGCCAGCAGCCCGCGATGGCTGCATATTCCGCTATTTTTGGCCTGGCTCGGCTTTTATTTGACGGCATATCCGCTGCTTCAATCGCTGAAGCGCAAAGCAGGCCGGGACAGGTTGTACAAATGGGCTGCCATCTACGGCACGGCTGCGTTGATCTGCCTGATTCCGCCGCTGATCGGGCAGCCGCAGCTGGTTTGGTTTGCCCCTGTATTATGTGGATTGCTGGTCGTAAACATCTGGCATGTGCGACAAAAAAGGGAGCGTTCCCTGGTCAACGACCTTTGTGCGATGATCGTATTTTCGCTTGGCGGCGCTGCCGCCTATCTCATCGGTTCAGGTGGATGGGATTACGGTATGGCGATCGTGATGCTGTTCAGCTTTCTCTATTTTACAGGAAGCACGTTTTTTGTGAAATCGGTCTTTCGGGAAAGAACCAATCGGCGGTGGACCAGGCTAACCCTATTCCTGCACGTCGTGCTGCTGCTCATCCCGGTGGCGATCGGATATCCATGGATGGCCTTGGCCTATGTTTTTCCGGCTGTGCGGGCCTTTGTGTATGCAGGGAAGCCGCTTAGACCGATGAAGACCGGCATCATTGAAATCATTGGTTCTGTCCTGTTCGTGGCATGTGCGCTTCTGTTGTGATGCCCATCATTTTATCATAACGCGTCCGTTTGACAGACCGGGTGATTTTAATCACAACTGACCTCGGCTTGAGACTCTCACCATGTTGACTGCTTCCATAGTCAAGCCAATGAAAAGAGAGTATCTGCTCAGATCGGAATCTGGCGGATACTCTCTTGGATTATGGACGGATCAATTAGTGACCACCGGAACAGCTGCCGCCGCAACCACATGTTTGTTTAGGCAGGTCTTTCTTCTCCGGCAGGCGGTTCAATTCCACCGATTTGGTGAAATAGTGGCTGATTTCTTGATGCAGCTGGCTGAACTCGCGCTGGGCATACAGGAAACGGCGGATTAACGGATGATCGTACAACGCGCGTTCGGCTTGCTCATAATGCTGGATTTCGGATTCCTGCAGCTCGATGTCCAGGCTTTCTTTTTGTTCCATGGCCTGATGCATCTCCATAAACCGTTCGTACTGGTCTGTCGCTTGTTCATCCGCGGCGAATTCGTCGATCATGGCACGCATTTCCCGATATCCTTCATCCTGAAGCAGTATAGTGCACAATTCCTGCATTTTGCTCATCAGGGGTTCCTTATTCAGTTTAACAATCGCATTCATGATATGACCTCCTAACCTTCTTGTCTTAACTGTATAGTGTAAAAGGAAGGGCTACTGTGACGATACTCACACGAAATGTTAATTTTACGTGTCTCCTAATGTTTCATGGGCGGACCGCCATGATCGAGGCCATCCTTGGTCACGCGAAGCACGGCGGAGGCTCCTTTGGAAGCATGGTTGAACTGATGCGTAACGATCGGATAATCGCCTTCTTCCGTGACGGTAAACTCCACTACGGCGCCGCCGCTCGCAGGAAGCATGACGGTCTGCATGCCGTACTGGATATTTTTTGGATTGCCGTCGATGTAGACCCGATCCATGATCGTGCCCACGATATGAAATGAGGATACTTCATTGGGGCCGGCATTGCTAATGTAAATGCGAACGTTGTCCCCTACCTTGGCGAGAAGTGGCGAATTGGTCAAACCGTAATGATTGCCATTAAATACGACGTAATCCGGTTGGTCGTTCAGGAACGATTCATAATCGTGTTCCTTGTACCATTCGCTCTGAACGAGTGTAAATTCACGATCGATCAAGTTCTCGGAAGGATAACCGTTCTTGGGTTCAACGATAATCATGCCGTACATGCCGTTGGCGATGTGGGCCAGCACAGGTTTGGTGCCGCAATGGTACATGAACACGCCAGGGGAAGACGTTGGATATGTAAACGTACCTTGCTCACCGGGCATAACATCGATAAATTTGCTGCTGGGCGAAGCATGCACGGCATGGAAATCCATGGAGTGCGGCATACTTTCATCCAGGTTCTTCAGCGTGAAAATAAGGGTATCGCCTTCCGTTACGCGAAGAACGGGCCCGGGAGCGGTTCCGTTAAACGTCCATGCATTGTAAATCGTGCCTTCGGAAATTTCGAGGTCGGTAACTTGGGCGGTCATTTCGATATATACGTTATTGCCGTCCCTGCGGATGACTGGGTCTACCGGCGGCTGGCTGATGGATACGTAAGCCGAATCGTTCTTAGGCTCCACATCGACAGTTTCGGCGGAACTGCAATGGGAGAGGGCAGCTGTAAACACGGTAAAGATCAAGGAAAGCTTGAACCAATTCAACCAAGTGAGCATAGGAACACAACCTTATTTAAGTGATCGTTTTCACAAATCAAGCAGCGAAAAGGCTGCATCAAGTATAGTCTGGCTTCTTTGAACGTACATGAAAGATGTTTTGTTCTATATAAAATACGATACAATGAGAAATTCGGGTGTGACGTGAGACACACTTCCCCATCGCGCAGAACTTTTGTGGACCTAGGACGTTGGTCGCGGATCGGAAACAAAGACCTTCGTTTCTTGTGCTGAATGATTGGCTTACTTATAATTTGAAGTGGTGGTCCGTATTTTCCCCTTTGAACAAGGGATTCGAAAAAATTGGTGGATAACAGCGATCGTAAGAGGGTACTGCGCTTGGAGTGGCTTATTGTGATTGATTAAGGCGGTTTCTATAGAAAGGGGGACTGAGTCCGACATGAAACGTTTCGAGGATGAAGGAGCCTACAAATACAGCTTCTATTCCGTTCTTCGCCGAGGGGAGCCGGTTGACGTTAGATGCCCAATGTGCAGGGGCCATGCTCAAATCGTGGAGAAGAACGGACAATTCGTATGGAGATGCAACCAATGTTACGCAGGCGCAAATGAAAAGCCGCTGCACGAATATCGCGCCAAGGGCAACTGCGTACAGTGCGAACGATGGTTTAATGTGCAGTTAACGGATGAGAAACGCACTCGTCACAAATCCGCTCACATTGATTGCCCGCATTGCGGGGCGACCAACCAATGCGAGCTGCAGCGCAAACCGGCATGCAGAAGTTATTACCCGGATACCCGGGACGGACGAGATCCGGTGTTCGGCATGGAACTTTATTTTCTGGATAACGTCAGGGGCAAGCTGGTCTGGGCTCTGAACCGTGCCCATCTGAATTATTTGATTTCGTATATCTCCGCCGATCTCCGTGTGAGACGGGCAAACGTTCCGCTCAAGACGGCATCGCATACCATTCCGGCGTACATGAAACAGGCCAAAAACCGTTCAGCCGTCGTTCGCACATTGACCAGACTCCAATACAAGACAGGATAAGAGGGCCATCAGGCACCTTTTTTGGGGGAGGGCAGACATATGAGAAAAGGCGCAAAATGGTTCATTGTATTGGTGGTATTCATTGTTTTGCTTATACCGGCCTATTTCATTGCTCAGACATACGGTATTTTTCAAAAAGAAAAAGTGTTATCAGATTATGCCCTGGCAGTAGACGTTGACGGCGAATCGTATAATGCTCTGCCGTTGGTGAACGGGTTTGCCGCCATGGACAAACAAGGTCCTGACCGGCAGCTGTACTACAGGGTGGATATGAGTCATATTCAATATTTGTTCCAACTGGCTTATGGAGAATATGCCATCGAGACGGGAGGAGACAATCCTTACCTTGCGGGAAGGGTGGATTATGAGATCTCTCAAACGGACTATGTCCGTTCTGAAAATCAATACAAAAATGCCAATGACTATGATACGGTGTTGAATTTTTACGATCGGGACAATAGGCCGATCTATATGTATCGGCAAACGGGAAAAGGAGACGGCGATCTCGTCAAGTCCATCATCCACCAAGGAATGACCCGTACCCATAACGGAGGCAGCGAACCTGCGCGTGATCCCTATCTCAACATCACCGCCCTGTTCCGCGATAAACTGGGGATAAACGTAAATCTGGAAGTCGATGAAGAACAGAAGATCGTAACGATCCACATGAAGCCAATGGAGGAGAATAAACAATGAACAATACAGGCGTACATAAAGGACCTTCCTATTTGGAAGGTTTGGTCACGGCGGTGTCCGATGAAAATCAACATGAGGTGGAGTGGCGCGGCAAACTGCAGACGGCAGACGGTCATGACAAGTTCCATCTTTTTTATTATGGGGACTTGCTGGATGATGAAGTGATCACTTGGGATGGAATGACGCCTTCGATCGTCTATGCAGAGCATACCGTAACCGGAGAACGCTTTCTGTTGATTGATTCGGCCAAGCATGGGTACGATGCGATGGTATGCGAGACATATCCCGAGGAGGATATTGCCAATCGCCCGCTTCGTCCGTATTTGGACATTGAAGGAGAAGATGTGTTTGAAGTGCATTTGTCTGCCTTTTACAACGTCCCATGGGATGAAGAGTTCGGGGAAGAGGTCGATGAGGACGGAAGGTTCGAACTGATCACAGGCGAAAAAGTGGAATTCGAGCAAGTCCAGCGGGACGGGTACGACGCGTTTGCCATTCGGATCGTGAATCGCAAAGGGCTGGCAACCGAAGTGCTGCAGGAAGAACTGGCTTAACCGCCTATATAAGCCGCAAAAAACAAACAGACGCTGCGGTTTCTATAGATGAAATGTCGACATGTTCATGACGTTAATGATGGGAGGAAGCCATAAACATGTATATTGTGACTCGCATGCTCAACCCGGTACCCGCCGAGGAACTGGATTCATTCGAACAACGGCATGCCGTCACGCTGCCTCGTTCATACCGCGGCTGGCTGGGCACATATGGCGAAGGGACATACTCGGGATGGATGAACATACAGGGCCCCGATGCCGAGGTATTGAAACCCTTTGCCGAGTATGACTTTTGGCTGCACGACGAAGAAGCTCCGATCAGCCAGGAGCAGATCGGGGAATGCATAAGCATCGGCAGCTCGGTCGATGGGGATTTTCTGGCGATTCATTCCGGCGTCGCAGGACTGCTGTGGCTTCCGCGCCACGATGAACGCATCCGTTTGTGGCACGACATGGAAGAGGGATTCGGCGAGCAGTTGAATCGAATCTACAGCGACGTGTACTCTGATGCCTCATTGGCCGAACCTCGGTATTTCGAGCCATGGAACGAGCTGCGGCAGCATACGTTTTACCATTATGCTGGAGCGAAGCAGGGAGGCTTGTCGCTGCAAGAGGTTGCGCAAGTATTCAAGGCCCGTTTTGAATGGGATGCTATACTGGAAAATCAGCATACATGCAAACTGTTTTCGGCTTCCATGGGTGGATATCTCCGCTTCAATTATGCGTACGGATCGGAGATCGCCTTATTTTATGAGGCGGGGACGAAAGCAGGCGGGGCGCCTGAGACGGAGATCGATCGTGTATTGCAGGAACATGACTGCAAGGCTATCAATCCTATGGGAGCGGAGGAATCATATTGAATTGGTTGAATGAACGCATTGCTGCGGCATGGCGAGCGGAAGGCAGGCGGTATGCGGACAATGTGAACGCATTTGTGCGTCGCAGCATGGCCGGCGAGCAGCCGGATGAATCCGAAATTGCGGAAGATCAGCGGAAACAGTGGGCCAAAGCGGTGTGGGAAATGGTGAAGAAAGCCAATGAAGCCGGTGAAATCAGTCGGCTTCGCGAGGAACTTCCTGCTGCGACTTGGCCGATGGCTGAAGCGTTTGACAAGCAAATGCAGCCGATCCGCGCGATCGGATACCTGCACGATGGATCTATCGTGTTCAGCAGCGGTTCGATGGCTCACCAGGGACGAGTATATACGGCCAACCGGCAAGGTGAGCTGCGCGGCACAGCATATACATTTGCCGGATGTTCCGCCGATCAGTTAGTATGGGCGCTTGCTTCTGCCGATGGCATTCATGTCGTGAGCAGGCCGGACGGGGCCTTGGAAGGCGAACGGTTAGCCACCTATCGTTGGGGAGACATTCAGGATCTGATCCATGAAATTCTGCCGAATACCGAGTCCTTTGCGGACTGCGAGTTCCCGGAGCGGACCTTGGAGCTGCTCGTCCCTCTGGAAGACGGAAAGGCGCTGCTGCTGCAATCCTATTATGGCATCTATCTGATCGAACCTAATAAAGTAGAACTGCTTCATCCGGATCTGGAAGATATCGAGGAATATGAACTCGAAGACACGCGTTTGGATATGGGGCATGCTGCGGTTTCCAGGGACGGCACATGGATTGCCTATGGAAGCCAAGCGAGTGAGCATATGCTGCTCAATCGCCGCCAAGGCCAAAAGTACATGTTCTATCCCGAATCGAGCTATCCGCACTATGCCGTTTTTTCTGGCGACAACCGGAATGTCTGGTTCAATTCCTGCCATTTCTACAATGGCGTTACGATCCGAATTCCTTTGGAAGAGGCGGAAGGCAACGAAAAAAGAGAGGATTGGCCTATAGTGGATGAGCATGCGCGCATGTATGCCGCCGTTGAAGTCAAAGAAGGCATCGTTGTCGGAGATGCTTACGGTTATCTGCGCTGCATCGATCAGGCGGGACAGGAGCAGTGGCGTTATTATGTCGGCGGCACGATCTTTTCATTGGCGACCTCACCCGATCGGTCCGAGCTATTGGTAGGTACCTACAGCGGCATGCTTCATGTGCTGGATCTCGCATCGCCGGTCATGGATGAATACAGCATCGGTACGGGGACGCTGCGTGAGCGGGAACGGTTCGTATTGCTGCGCGGCGAGAACCCTGTGCGTTGGTAACCGCCTGTTAAACGGGATGAATGTATCACGGAAAGGGGAGGGATGCCAATGACGCGCGATGAAGCGGTGCTGCTCCTGAAATGCCATGCTTTTGCGTTTGATGACGTTCAGCACCCAAAGATGGAGCATGGTTTTCTGGGCAGTCTTCGCCCGTTTCGAGGCACCTTATTTGAAGAAAATTTTCATGAACTGATGGAGATTGTGCGGGTCCTGTCTCCGGATTTGTCGCAGTCGGCCGTTGATCGGGAGATCATGTCCTGCTTGTGGAGCATCGTGCATCTTGGACGGGCTTGGGCGGTAGAACCGGAAGGCATGCTGCGCAGAAACGGATTGATTTCGCAGAAACAAATCGACCAGATGGATCAATGGCTGGGCATGTTATCCTATGCCATCATGATTCTATTGGAAGATGGCGGTGAAAAAGAAGCTTTTTGGGAGTATAGGGAATACGTTCGCGAGAATGCCAAGGAGCAATAACGTACATGAAAAGGAAAGGGGAAAGAGGATGAAGCCGGATGAGACGTCGGGATCGATAAGCCATGTCCATACGCTGATGGATGAATTGGAGTTTTTGTTGGAGGAAAAGGTCCAAGAGGCAGAAATTCGGGAGTTGCTTGACCAGTATCGGGATATTGGCGGGGCTTCAGCGGAAGAGCTAAACGCCTTTGAACAGGAGTTTGGCGTTCGCTTGCCTGCCGATTTCCGTGCGTTTTACGAGCGAAAAAACGGCAGCGGTTATGCCCTTCATGTGTTGTATCCCGGCGATGAAGGGGCGGGGGAATGGACGCCGTTTTATTTGATGTCGCTAGAGGAGATGCGGGATGGGATGCGAATGATCAGCGGGGAGAACCAGAGGCTGGATGAGTTTTATTCGGCAGAGGAAATCGGTAAACTGGACCCGGAAATCCGGCCTTATCTTTTCCATCAATCACGGGTTCCGTTTGCGACCATTGCCGGAGGTTCGCTCTATTTGATGTTGGATTTCGATCCGACGGAGCAGGGAACATATGGCCAGGTTATCGTTTATGTGCATGACCCGGACTTTGTTTATTACGTGGCGCCGACGTTCACGCAGATGCTGGAACAATCGAACAGGAACCTGAGCACGATGGAGGAGATTGATTATTGATCGGTCCTCCTTTTGCTGCAAAGAATGCTTGAATTGGACTCGAATAGGAGGTTGACAATGATACCGTTTCATACAGACCCGAGGAATGAAGCCTATGAACAGCTCATTGATGAGCTGATTAAGCGCACGGATCGCTTTATGCTGGTGGATCGGGGGTACTATGATGATATGCCTTTACGAGTAAGCGAGGTATTGAGCAAACTGGAACCGTATCTGATCGAAAAATGTTCGATGGAAGAATTGATGCTCCGCAGCGGGGCCATGTATACCGAGGGAACGTACTACATTTTTCGCTGCACTCCGGAATCCGGACAGATTCTGAAACAGGAGGCCAGACGTTTCAAAGACTGGTTCTATCCCGATTTGCCGGATGATCTCTGTTTTTTGCAAAAAGACGGGAGTGATTATTTCTTCAGCGTCGCACATGAAGACATGTTCGGCATGCGCATCTCCGAAGAAGAAGCGATTCAGCTCATGGAGCGAATTCCCGGGCTCTTCTTTAGGCTCAAACGGCATGAGGAGCTGGACCGTCTACTTGATGATGCCATTCGAAATCAGACGGATCGTCTGGAGATCAGTTCTATGGGGATCCAAGCTATACCTGACCGTATCAGGGAATTGAAAGCGTTAAAAAGTCTGAAGATTGTCGAGCGGGATCTGTTCACGCTCCCGAAAGCATTGTTTGAACTTGCGTCATTGGAGGAATTAAGCATCATGACCGGAGATCTGGAAAGCCTTCCGGCAAACATTCGCAGACTAAAGAAACTGAAGCATCTGACCATATATTGCGGAACTTCATTCATTCAAGATTCGGATTGGAAGCCCAAACCGAAGCAGGACATCGCATTGGATCGCATTCCTCCGGAAATTGGCGAGCTCAGCCAGTTGGAAAGCCTTCATATTGCGTACACTGCCATTAAAGAACTTCCTCCCGAACTGGAAAAGTTGGCCAAGCTGAAATATTTGAACATCTCCAACAGCCTAATTGAGAGTGTACCTGATGTAATCGAACGCATGCCTTGGCTGAAGAGCATCCATTTGTCATCTGCCGAATGGAGCTGGAAGAACGTATTGGATACATATTTCTGATGGATCTATGTCGCAGAAACATTTTTTTATCCGAAATCCTGAATCTTGTCACAAACCGGTCCCCTCGTTTGTCTTCAGTATGAAACCATAACTGGAGGCGAACCTAATGAAAATGAGAATGAACCACATGAAAGCCAGCCCAAGCACATATAAAGCCATGTCGGCGTTGGAGCAATACGTATCGGGACAGTTCGAAGACAAGGTATTGTATGAGCTGATCAAGATCAGAGTGTCCCAAATCAACGGATGCGCATTTTGCCTCGACATGCATGCGAAGGATCTGATGAAACTGGGCGATTATGCCGATCACATTTTGCTGCTGAGCGTATGGCGGGAGGTTCCGCTGTATACGGATAAAGAGCGTGTGGCGTTGGAGTTGGCCGAGACGGTTACGCTGATTGCGGGGAAAGGCGTGCCTGATGCATTGTTTGAGCGTGTGCGCGAACACTTTAGCGAAGCTGAAGTGATGGACCTTGTGATGGCGATCAACACCATCAACAGCTGGAACCGGATTGCCATTACGACCGGCATGTTCCCGGGATGTTATAAATAAGATCTTTCCCATAACCCAACGGTCCAGAGGAGGCCACAGACCATGAATATCGACACATCTGCCAATGCAACGGAGGGTGCTTCTCTGGACGTTGGTAAATTATATAGGCAATACAAGGCGTATGCCTTTTCGATTGCTTACCGGATGCTCGGCAGCGTCGTCGAAGCGGAGGATGTCGTCCAGGACTGTTTCGCTGCATTGCAGGCACAGGAGCAACAGCAGAGAGAAGTGGATGAACCCATTCGCAATCCCAAGTCCTATATCGCAAAGCTCATTGTAAATCGCAGCTTGAATCTGCTCGCTTCTGCCCGTAATCAGCGGGAAAGCTATGTGGGCGAATGGCTGCCCGAACCGATGACCGACCCCGGCCTGATGCCCGAGGAAACGATGGCGCAAAAGGAAATGATCTCCTATGCCTATTTGGTCATGCTGGAGCGTCTGTCGCCTGTGGAGCGTGCCGTCTTTGTGCTGCGCGAGGCGTTTGGGCACGAATATCGTGATATTGCCGAGTGGCTTGGAAAAAGCGAAAGCAACTGCCGCCAAATTTTCAGCCGCGCGAAACGCAATTTGCCGAGCAGCGTTCCTTCCATGGAATATGGCGAAGCCGAGCTTGCCGCCAAACAGAAATTGCTTTCCCGGTTCACGGCTGCATTCATGAACTATGACGTAGGGGCCATGATGGAATTGCTGGCCGAGCAGCCTGTATTCACCTCCGATGGCGGAGGCAAGGTGCATACGGTCATGAGAACGATGAACGTACGAAAAGGCGTTGTGGCCCTGCTGACCTCGCGGCGGGTTCTGAATGGACTGCGGCAAATGCAGTGGATGGTCGTTCGGATCAACGGAGAACCCCAGGCGGCTTTGTTTGTGGAGGGTAAGCTGAGAGGCGTGCTCTGTTTGCAGGCCGATGCATCGGGAGAGCGGCTTGAGGGATGTTATCTGATCGTAAACCCGGACAAATTGAGATCGATCAAAATAACACAGGAGAACATTGATCTCCAAGAATGAAGACCCTATCCGACATATTGACACACAAAGCGGCAGCACCCGAAGAGAAGGGGCTGCCGCTTTTTTCGCTGCGCATACAACTTTATTCTTCTGTAAAACGTTCATATAGTGATTCGATGATATTCCGAATTTCAGGAGTGAGCTGACCGTTGTTCTCGTCCAGGAGCGGGAGAATCTGTTCGATGGCATCCAGAAGTACGCTTTGGGACCCGGGCTCCCGGTTTTGTACGGCTTTTTCATAAGCCTCCTTGACCACAGAATTGATGCAGCGCTCTTCATCGTCGGCAGTCCAGTCGTAGGCCGGGCGAGTTATCGCTGCCGCTGAACAGATAACCTACGTATAACGAACCTTTAAGGTGGTTGGCCTGCTGCAGAAGTTTCGGACACTCGGCACATTGATTTCTTTTACCAAAGCGATATAGGTTAAATCGGAATTGAAATGACTCAACCCGTCGCCGGCAAACTAATCAGGCACAAAAAGGTTACGAATTTGTCTTTGTCTGTCGGTCCTCACGGCCTTTGATTGTTGAGTTTCGGAATGGTATGATCAGGTATATCAAGTAGAATTTTGGAATTTCGATAGAAATGAAGGACCGCCCAATATCGGAGCCGCAGGCTCGCATGAAATGAGGTTTGATCGTTGAAGAAGCTGAACTACATAAACTTGTTTTTCATCATGTGTGTATTAACTGCGGTCACGGTCGGATTATACTATGCCGCTGCGGATTGGCTGGATCAGCGCTATTTCCGCTTTTTGATCTGGAATCTGTTCCTGGCATGGCTGCCGTTCGTTTTTTCTTCGGCATCCTATGCCCTTGCCCATCTGAAATGGAAAGCGGCTGGGTGGCTGGCTGCTGCAAGCGGGCTGGTATGGCTGTTGTTTTTCCCTAATGCGGCCTATATCGTCACCGACCTGTTGCACCTCACCGTACGTAGCGGCAAATATGTTGCGGGAGACGAAATCCATTTCAGATACTGGTATGATTTGATTGTCGTCATGATGTTTGTGTGGACAGGGCTGCTGCTTGGTTTCCTGTCGATGTACCAGATTCATGAACTGATCTGGAGAAAGTTTGGGCGCATCGTGTCCTGGATTTTCGTGCTTGTCGGCTGCGCGCTTGGAAGTTACGGCATTTTGCTGGGCCGCGTCTATCGCCTGAACAGTTGGGACGTGTTAACCAACCGGGATATGCTGATCGAACTCATGCATGAGAGTCTTAGCCGAACTTCGCTGGCCTTTTGCATGTTTTTCGGAGTATTTCTATTGAGCGTATACGTGGCTGTTTATGCGTTGATTCATCAGGGTCGACGAAGGGAAAATCATGTTTCGAGGGAGTAGGTGGTACGGGTGGTGCAAGGAAGCCAACTGGTAAACAAGGTGTCGGCGATTATGGAACAGCTTGATTTTTCAGGTATAGTGCTTTTCCGGAAAAACGGGGAAACGCTGCTCAACCTGACACGAGGGCATGCCCAGCGAAGCGATGAGTTGCCCATTATGCCGGATACCCGATTCGGGATTGCGTCCGGCTGCAAAATCTTTACCGCCGTAGCGATCGGCCAACTGGTCGAGCAGGGGAAACTGACTTACGAGTCCAGGCTGTCCGAGGTGCTGGATATCGACTTTCCGCTTTGGGATGAATCGATCACCGTGCATCAACTGCTGACGCATACCGCGGGCATCCCGGATTATTTCGACGAGGAGGAAATGCACGATTTTGCGTCCTTGTGGAAGGAACGACCGGTCTATGCGATGCGTGAACCCGGTGATTTCCTTCCGATGTTTCAAAACCTGCCGATGAAGTTTGCGCCGGGCGAACGATTCCATTACAACAATGCAGGTTATATCGTGCTTGGTCTCATTATCGAACAACAATCGGGAACTTCGTTTGCTGAATATGTCGAAGAGCATGTTTTCCGCCGCTGCCAAATGGAGGATAGCGGTTATTTTGAAGCAGACCGGCTTCCTCGCAACACTGCAACGGGGTATGTGGATCATGAAGACGGGACGTGGACATCCAATGTTTTTTCGATTCCCGTCAAAGGCGGAGCGGATGGGGGGGCTTATACCACGGGGCCGGATATGCTTCGCTTTTGGAGTGCGTTGTTGAACCACGAATTGTTGAGCGGGGAAGGAACGAGTCAGCTGCTCAAGCCCTATAGCCGCCAGGAAGACAACGAGTATTATGGAAGAGGCGTATGGATTGATCTGGACGGTAAAGAACCATTCAAAATGCACGTGATGGGTTTTGATCCGGGCGTATCCTTTATGTCTGCCGTATACCCGCAGCAGAATGCACAGCTGGTCATTTGCTCCAATCGGGAATCGGGACCGTATCGGATCAGCCGCGCGATTGAAGAGGAATGGGATAAAGAATGAACGGTCAACCCAAAGAGCGAATTCAAATCGGACGGCTGTCCGGAAATGAATTCGCTCTTTGTTGCTCCCCCTTTTGGAGAGTGCGCGGTCCATTATATGTTGGATGCTCCGTAGAGCATGGGCGCAATCAGGCGCGGAAATACGTCCAACGGCGGCTTGTCCCGTTTGCGCTTATCGTTGGTCAGCACGGTCACAAGCTCCAGCGCAGGCACGACGTAAACGTACTGACCGCCGAAGCCGCGCGCATAGTAGTAATCGAGTGAAGCGGCATCGGCAGCTTCTAAGCCCGTTGAGTGCTTCGTGCCGGATTGCTGTTCGGCAGCCGCCTTTGCTTCTCCGGGATGGGCATCCACCCACCAATGCCAGCCATAACGGCCGCGGTTCGGAGGCGTAACGTCGATGAACGGCTGGGTGGAGCGATGCACCAACTCGGTGGAGATGATTTGCTCGCCATTCCACATGCCCTGCTGCAGGAACAGCTGCCCGAATTTGAGCAGATCGCCCGGCCGCATTTTCAGGCCAAAACCTCCCGTATGTACGCCTTGAGGATCAGATTCCCACTCAACCGTTTCAATGCCCAAGGGACCAAACAGGAAACGTTCCGCGAATCGTGCAACAGGCATATCCGTTGCCTGCATCAATATGGCGGATAACATCTGCGACACGCCCGAATTGTATTCCATATAGGTACCTGGAGCGTGGCTCAGTCGCTGCTCCAAGGCAAAGTCGACCCAGCGCTCCGTACGGGTCATGCGCGGAAAGGAATTTTTTCCGCCGAATTCGTCCCAATCGAACCCGGCAGTCATGGTTAACAGATGCTCAAGCGTTATGCGTGCTTTGCGAGGATCGGGATCATCCAGCAATGTCGGGAAAAAGGCGGAAATTTCCGTTTGCGGCCCGGATAACCATCCGTGATCCATCGCAATGCAAATGAGAGAAGACAGTATGCTTTTGGTGCATGAATTGATCTTGGCAATTTGCCCGGGGATCTCCGGGTTCCGGTAGTGCTCATAGATCGTTTCACCCCGCACGCTTACCAGGCAGCTGCGCAGATCCAGCGGGGGAATCATTTCGTGCAATTTGGACTGTATGTCAAATATTCCGGTAGATTTCATAAGGTCCTTTCCGAATCCGGTCTGCAGACCGACCGGCACTCTGCTGAAAAACGGATAGCCCTAATCTTATCATAAGATGAATGAAGTTCTCAAATTCCGTCATGGGATCGGTTTTCAGCCCCATTCTTGAGCGCTTGGGGCAAGATCGACAAAAAAATATGGGTGAAGTAGAAGAAGCCCGCCCGATGATGCGCTTGTGCGCATCTTTTTTGGCAAAGCCAAGCAGGACGTTCCGGTGTTTTGGGACAATCAGACGATGAAAGAGGCGGCCGCCTTTTGTATGATAAATATTTGAGGGTTGCTAGAACTGCAAAATAGGATCAAGATGCGCAAGGAGGGATGCATTAATGTTCAAAATCGGCCATATGGGGAAATTCGAAACATTGCCCGCGATTGCGGAGGCGATCTGGGAGAACAACCTGCCTGTGGTGGAACAGGCGATAGATGAAGGCTTGGCGCTCGAAGAGCCGCTCGTGCTGAGCAAATACATATCCATGACTCCGCTGGATATCGCATTGACTTTGAATAAACCGGATATGGTGAAGCTGTTGGTCGAACACGGGGCGGAACTGAATGCCAAAGACCGACCAGCGATGCTTCAGGCGGCCCGTTATTGCGGGGAAGACGTGATCCGGTATTTGCATGAAAAGGGAGCAAGGCTCGACGGCCGCAGCAAGGTGAAATCCACCGCGTACGACGAGGCGTATTACGGCAACAAGAACAACATTCCCCTGTTCAACGAACTGGGGCTGGACATCCGGAAATACGCCGGCAAAACGCTGCGCACAGCGGTGTCGGATCACGACATGAAAACAGTCCGTTATTTGCTGGATCACGGCGTCGACATCAATTACAACGAGCCGGACATGGTGTATCCATACAAGGCGACCCCGTTAACCGTCGCTGCCCGCAACAACAATCTGAACATGGTTCGGTTTTTGGTCGAACAGGGGGCGGACGTGACGATTCAGGAGAAGGACGGGGAACGAGCCTATACCATCGCAGTATCGCAGAACAACGGGGAAATGGCGGAATATCTCAAGGCGCATGAGCCCGAGGAATTTCACAGCGTGAGCAACAAGCTGCATGCTCTGAAAGCGTACAAGCTGCCACAGCCGCTGATTGATTTTATGATGGACAATCCGGGCCGGGTGGATTTGCCAACCAACGATTCGGGCGTCGGTTATATTGAATTTTTCCATCTGGTCGATGCGGTGGAAATGAAATTAGGCCGAAAAAAGCTGCTGCGCCTATCTTCCCGAGTCGACCAGTATTCGCACATCGCCATCGTCTGGAATCCGGGCATGAAGCGGATCGGATACGTCGATCTTGAACATCAGGAGCAGGGCGACATCGCGGCATTGAACGATTTCCTAGCCGATCCGGGCCGGGAGTTTGCCCGTTTTATCGACGAAATGTGAGCCATTACAATCATGACAACAAGCCTGTCCGGCGCGTAATGCGTCAGCAGGCTTTTCTTCATTTGCGGGGCACATTCTTAGGGCTTCCGGCATGACTCTGCTCTAGGACGCATACAGTACAACAATGAGCAATTTGCCCAATAAAGGAGGTAACCGTGGCATGATCGATCCGATTTTGCAAGACCCGAATGTGCAGCTGGCGGCCGATTCCACAGCCGTGATTAATTATCAGCGTGATCCGCGCAACGTTGTAACCCAGCTGTTCGGTGAGCAATTGCCTGCAATCAAAAATGGATTTTTCAATATTCATATGACCAAAGGGATCATTGTGCAGCCACACTACCACATCAATTCAACGGAAATGGTCGTTGTCATTTCAGGCGAAGTGACCACGTCCGTGTTTGACCCGTTTACGCGCAAACGTTTGAATTACCGGCTGAAGCCAGGGCAGGTGTCGATCTTTCCGAAGGGCTGGTTTCACTGGTTCGTGGCAGAAACGGATGACGTGCACGTGCTGACGATCTTTGACGTGCCTACGCCGGATATCGTGCTTGGCGCGGACTTTCTGGCCGCGACGCCTCCGGAAGTGGCCCAGCGCGCGTACTGCTTGGATGAAGAGGCTTACGCCAAGGCGATCGCATCCATCAGAAGCGATGCTATTGTGGGTCCGCCCATCGGTTGTATGGACGCTGTGTCCGATCTGGGGACCAAAGGTTCCAACCCTCCCAAGAGGGAGGGCTGGGAATAAAATTTGTTTTCATGAGTTTGTCTCAAAGTTAGTTTGCCTCGAAAAACGAAACAGCCTTTTCATCCTCCGCGGACGAAAAGGCTCTTTTCTTAATTTTTGAAAATAAGTTCCATAAATCGGCCTGCTGCCAAGGAAATAGGCATGTTGCGTTTGGTCATGATGCCCACCTGGGACGGCGGTAGAGTAACATCCAGCTGCACTTCGAACAGGGAACCTTCTTCAAGTTCCTTGGTAATGAATTCGCGCGTCACATAAGAAATACCCAATCCCCGCCGAGCAAACTCGATCAGCAAATCAACGCTGCCGACTTCGATTTCGGGCCTTGGCGTGTAACCGTAACTGTTGAATAACTCCGTAATCGCCATCCGTACCCGGCTGTTCCGTGAAAAAAGGATCAGCTGATGCTCCAGCAGCTGCTCCAACGTAATGATTTTGCCTTTCAATTCGGCAGCGTAACGCTCCCCGGCAACGAATGTATCGTTAAGCTGCAGGCTTTCCTTGACCTCAAGCTGGGGATCGACGATCGGCATGCGCACGACGCCCAGGTCGATTTTGCCTTCTTTCAGGAACGTTATGACTTCCGGCGTCGTCCCATGGCTTAGGTGGAGCTTGATGCCCGGATATTGGGTATGGAACTCTTCCAGAAACGGGAGCATGTAATGCTTGAACAGCGAATCGCTGCCGCCCATGCGCAGCTCTCCGCTGTCCAGGCTTTTGAGCGCGGCCATTTTTTCTTCCGCCATCGAGATCAGGATCTGCGACTGCTCGATGTAGGAATACAGACTGGCGCCTTCCTGGGTCAGTGCAACGCCTTTGGACGTGCGATAGAAGAGCGTAAGCCCGAAGCTGTCCTCGAGCTGTTTGATCGCATGGCTGACGCTGGGTTGCGTAATGTAAAGCGCCTTGGCGGCCTGGGTCAGGCTTCCGGTTTTGGCGGCCCAATAGAAAACTTTATACAACTCGTAATTTGTAGTCATAGATATTATCTATATCTCCTGTGAAATATATTAATTACTTGTATGGCTCTGAAAAGTATTATAGTGGAACTACAGCAAAGAAACCAGAGTTATTCGGAAGGAGTTACGGGAGATGGAACCAACGACGATCATACTGTTTGGTGCGACTGGCGATCTGGCCAAGCGAAAAATATATCCTGCTTTGTATAATTTATACATCGAACAAAAACTGCCGGCTTCCTTCTCGTTGATCGGGCTTGGACGCCGCGAATGGAGCGACGATTTTTTCCAGTCTCAAGTGGAAAAATCCTTGCAGGAATTTTCGAGACGCGCGCCTGATGCGGAAAAAGTAAAATCTTTTGTGCAGGCTTTTCGTTACAGTGTATTGAATATCAGCCATAAGGAAGATTATATAAAGCTGCTTCGCATGGTGGAAGAAGGGGAAGCGCAGCGCGGAGCTGCTTCGAATCGTCTGTTCTACCTGTCGGTAGGACCGGAGTTCTTCGAGCCTATAGCCGAAAATATTCAGGAAAGCGGTCTTGGCGATACGCAAGGCTGGAAACGCCTTGTCATCGAGAAGCCGTTCGGCCATGACCTGCAATCGGCGCGGGATCTCAATCGCAAATTGAGCGAGGCGTTTACGGAGGACGAGATTTACCGGATTGACCACTATTTGGGCAAACCGATGGTACAGCGCCTGGAGACGCTGCACCAGAACAATCCGATCATGAAGGCGCTTTGGAACAATCGGTACATTTCCAATGTGCAAATTACGGCGAACGAGACGGTTGGCGTTGAGGAACGGGCATCTTATTACGATCACGTGGGCGCCGTGCGCGACATGTTCCAGAACCATATGCTGCAATTGCTCATGATGATGGCGATCCAGCTTCCTTACAACAAAAGCGACTCGGACAAAGTCCGCATGAAGAAAAAGCACATCATGGAATCGATTGAGCCGCTGCAAAAGCAAAACGTGGGCGCAAGCGTCATTCGCGGCCAATATGCGGCGGGCAGCATCCAAGGCAAGCCGGTGCAAGGCTACAAGGATGAGCCGGGCGTTGCGGAGAACACGATGAACGATACCTTTATCGCCGCGAAGCTGCAGATTGACGATTTCTTCTGGCGCGGGGTTCCATTCTATATCCGCACAGGCAAACGCATGAAAGAAAAGTCCACGCGCATCGTCATCGAATTCAAGGAGCCATCCGGTCAGACTCATTCCGAGAGCAACAACGGTTCCAAACCGAATCTGCTTGTCATTGAAATGAGTCCGGGCGAGAGCATGACGCTCCAGCTGAACGCAAGCGATCCGGAAAACAAAGGCGAATTCAAGCCGGTGCATATCGACTTGTCCCCGGATCGGGAAAATCTGGCCGAAGCTTACGAGAACCTGATTCGCGATGCGCTGCATGGGGATCCTACGTTCTTTGCGCATTGGGATGAGGTTGAATTGTCGTGGGCATGGGTCCAGCCGATTCTGGACGCATTTGCAGAGAACCTGCTTCCGCTGCACACCTATGCCGCAGGAAGCTATGGCCCGGCAGAGTCCGATGCCTTGCTCGCCGAGGAGGGACATCATTGGTGGTTTGACGAGCCTGAAGAACAGGTGAAACAAGCTGCTTCTGGAGTTCCGTTGGCGGTTAATGGTAATATGTAATATGTAACATGCTGAAGTAGTACCAAATCCAAAAAATAAACTATCCAGTGGAGGGAATCAACATGAAATTTTTCATCGATACAGCAAACGTGGAGCAAATTCAAAAAGCATATAAAATCGGCGTCCTGAACGGCGTAACGACGAATCCTTCTCTCGTAGCCAAAGAAGGCGTGAAATTCGAGGACCGCATCGAAGAAATCCTGAAGCTGGTTCCTGAAGTGGAATCCGTATCGGCAGAAGTAACGCCGGATGCAGAAACAGCAGAAGAAATGATCGCGCAAGCGGAAGAACTGATCAAAATCAACAACAGCGACAAAAACATCACGATCAAATTGCCAATGACGCTGGCAGGTCTGGAAGCATGCCGCTACCTGACGAAAAAAGGCGTGAAAACCAACGTAACACTGATCTTCACGGTGAACCAAGCTTTGCTTGCAGCTCGTGCTGGCGCAACGTACGTATCCCCATTCTTGGGTCGTCTCGACGACATCTCCGAAGATGGCGTGCAGTTGGTGAGCAAAGTAGCCGAACTGTTCCGTGTGCATAATCTGGATACACAAATCATTGCTGCATCCGTAAGACATCCGGATCACGTAACACGTGTAGCGTTGGCAGGAGCACATATTGCGACGGTTCCATTCTCCGTCATTGAGCAAATCTCCAAACACCCGCTGACAGACCAAGGTCTGGAAAAATTTGCGGCAGACTGGAAAAATTCCGTAAAATAATGATGATGACGCGGAGCAGGTGGCCGTTAGATTCGCCACCGCTCCGCCCCATAATAAAGCTTTAGAATATTAAAATGATCAGGAGGATATAATGAGCAAACAACAGATCGGCGTAATCGGACTTGCGGTTATGGGCAAAAACTTGGCCCTTAACATTGAAAGCAGAGGCTTTACGGTGTCGGTATTCAACCGTTCCCCGGAGAAAACGCATGACCTCTT
>NZ_JAVYAE020000003.1:0-746873 GCF_032334105.1 Paenibacillus hubeiensis | reverse complement strand
AAGCTGGCCAAATCGATCGCCGATGCGTCCTGGAGTGAGTTCAGAAGGCAGCTCACGTATAAAGCGGAATGGTACGGGCGTACCCTCAAGATTGCGAATACGTTTGCACCGACAAGTCAAACCTGCCATGTATGCGGAGCGCTACACCGCGAGGTGAAAGATCTTTCGGTACGGCAATGGGTGTGTCCATCCTGCAAAACCCTCCATGATCGGGATGTTAATGCAGCCCGAAACATTAAGGATGTTGCCATATAGATCGTCATATCGCCCGAGAACTGTGGGGACCACAGGGATCGCTTGGTCCACTTCGAATCAATAGGTTCGATGACCCAAGAATCCCCCACTTCAAGTGAAGGCTAAAGTGGTGGGAGTGTTCAATTGGAAAACATGATATCATTCAGAAGAACGCTTCAAGGTTGAATCATCTGGCAACTGGACTATTTTACATAAAGGGAGCTATTCTAATGAAGGAATACTTACAAAACATCGAACAGTGGTTAAGTGCGAATGCAGACAAGATTATTGAAAGTTCGTTGCAACCTCCGGCAAGCGAGCTTCAACTGTTAGAATTGGAAGCTGAACTAGGGAAAGCTTTGCCGAACGACTTTAAGCAGCTTTATTTGTGGAAGAATGGATTAACGGACGATGAAAATCTAGGCAGCTTATTTTATGGAATGGACTTTTATCCATTAGATCGGGTTAGGCAAGAATTTTACAGAAGAAGGGAATCTGACGGGAACTCCAATTTTGAACTGTTGACCGTCGACAAGGAGATTGATCCTTCCAACATGTATAATTCCGATTGGCTGCAGCTGGGCTTTGACGGATCGCACACCGGGTTGTTTCTGGATTTAGCACCCTCGATAGATGGACAATATGGACAGGTTATATTCATTGATGATGAATACCGCGTGGGGATTCTGGTAGCATCTACGATTAGAGAACTGGTAGCCCACTTCTCAAATGACCTCGTGAATGGATTATATCGTTTGGATGACGACGCATTGGATGAAGAGAATCATTACTTGGTGCCCGATGGGAAAATCAGCCTTGTGAACTGGAAAAATAGCGAAAGATGGGCTCGTTCATGAACGGCTTTTGACTTTTTTTCGTTGGAAAAATATAATATAGGTATTATTTCAATTGACATACGGAAGGAGCATAGACCGAAAATGACACATGCGATGAGACTGCGTTCCCTGACTTTGACCCGCTAATTAAATATGGTCAAGGCTCTGTTCGTTTGATCGGATCAGAGTAAACGGGATCAGTCTGTCCTTTTTCGGAAATGCTCATTTTAAATATAAGGGATAACGATGTCTTATTCCCGTTTACGTTGAATCGCAGGCGATGGCTTGCGATTTTTTGCGTTTTTTATCCATGCAGCGTTAAAAGCTCAAAACAAGTCCAAGGACAGGAGGCACGTAAATGTTCAAAATGATGTTGTTGTTCTATTGATACGGGTCGGCACGAATCGGCTCGTATCGATACAGCGCTATCGATACGAAATATCAAACATTTCGGAGGTAGCGAAGATGGAAAAAATGTGTTTTGAATTGGAACAAGTGGAGATTTCCTTTCAGGATAGAGTGTTACTGAATATTGAACGCTTGGCCGTGCATCAGTTTGACCGGATCGGGATCGTGGGGAGAAATGGCCAAGGCAAGAGCACGCTGCTTAAATTGCTTGCAGGACGGCTCATGCCAACAGCGGGCAGGGTAAAGCGTTATGTGGACTTTGGATACTTGGAGCAGATGGCCGCACCTGAAGATAAAAGTGAGATGAAGATTGATGCCAAATTGCTTTCGAGGCTGGCGATCCCGTCCCATTCTGGTTTAAGCGGTGGCGAAGAAACGCGGTTGAAGTTGGGGAATTTGCTGGCGCATTACCATGAGGCTTTACTGATCGATGAGCCCACCACGCATCTGGATCGTGACGGCATTGCTTTTATGCTGGATGAGCTGCGGTTCTACTATGGTGCATTGATTCTCGTCAGCCATGATCGCGCGGTGCTCGATGAGCTCGTAACAACGATCTGGGAGGTCGAAGACGGCCAAGTGCATGTGTACACCGGAAACTATAGCGACTATAAAGCCCGGAAACAGCTGGAACATGAACAGCAAAATCAGGCATACGACCAATACGTGAAGGAAAAGAGGCGGCTCGAACGCGCTGCGCAGGACAAAATGGAGAAGGCAGCGAAAGTGACCCAGCCAGGCCGCACTTCAAAACGGGAAGCCAAGGCCAAGGCCAATCGCATGTTTGAGACAAAGTCAAAAGGAACAAGCCAAAAAGCGGTTCATCGCGCGGCCAAAGCCATCGAGCAGCGAATGGATCGGCTGCAGGAGGTTCACAAAGTTCAGGATCGCCAGCCCCTTGTCTTTCGTCAATCCGCTGCGCTGAAGCTGCATAACCGTTTTCCGATCATGGCAGATCGTTTGACCCTTTCGGTGGAGGGTAAAATGCTGCTACACAATGCAAGCTTCCAGATTCCTTTGGGGAGCAAAGTAGCCATTACGGGCGCAAACGGCAGCGGCAAGAGCACACTGCTTAACCATATCGCCAAGGGAGGGCAAGGAATTATGTTGTCCCCCAAAGCCCGGATCGGGTATTTTCGGCAAATGAGTTATCGTTTTACGGCCGATGAAGGTATCCGGGCATTTTTGCACAAACGGACTACGGCCGAGGAAAAACAAATCAGATCCGTGCTGCATGCGATGCGATTCAGTCATGCGGACCTGCAGCGCAGCGTGATGACCCTGAGCGGAGGTGAAGCGATCCGGCTTCAGCTGTGCCGGCTCTTTCTGGAGGAGTATAATATTTTACTGTTGGACGAACCGACGAATTTCCTGGATGTAGACGCCCTCGAGGCATTGGAGAACTTCGTGAAAGCTTATGAAGGAACGCTGATCTATGTAACGCACGATCAAGCGTTTGTACGCCATACCGCTGATATGGTTCTCCACATGGAGCAGGGCAGGTTAAGGCAGTAGGAACGAATAAGCTTCATCAACGCTTGTCAGACATGGAAGCCGCCAGCGTGAGTGCTGTCGGCTTTTTATGGCGATGTTCGCTGGAGGGTCCCTCCATCGTTCATGAAACATCGGCTGCGTCTGTCCGGAACCCGTATGTTTCTGTATGGAATCCGCAACGATTGGGATAAAATGGTTGACTCGATCCTGTGAATTAACTAATGTAGGGTTATCGCGTTGGAACATAGAGGAGGCGCAATGAAGCTAAGGTCCCTTTCTTTCTTATGGAAACTGTTATTGTTCTCGATTGTAATAGGCACGCTGCCCGTGATTGTGCTGGGCGCTTTTTCATATTACAATTCTTCGCAAACCGTGCAAGAAAAGGTGAATGAGGGCAACAAACTGTTGTTGCGGCAAATGCAAACAGGCGTCGAGCAGATGCTCCGGACGGTGGATAACTCGGCAACGCAGTTTTTGCAATCCCCGGTGGTTAATCAGGTGTTTGCGAAGCCCATTACCAATCAGGATTTTGAAATGGTTCATGAACTGTACAAAGGCATTGCCACGATTCAAACCTATGAGCTGGGCATCCGGGAAATTTATTTGTATAGTCTGGATCATCATTGGATGGTGACGAGCACCGGCGTGAATGAATATGCATCTCCGGGCTTTGGACCACAGCTCGAATCTTTCTCCCGTGAGCAGCCAGGTTCTTTTTGGAGTATGGTGCGATCCAATGATGCGGTGGATTCCGCGGGAGCCGTGTTTTTTGTAAAAAAGGTACCGTTTAATGCAGCGAATCCGAAAGGCATCATTGGCGTTGAACTGTCCCCGGACGTCATCCAAAGAAGGATGGCTGTTCGGAACGGTAATTTGGGAAACGCTTTCATATTGGATCAAAGCTTTCATCCGATCACGGTAGGAAATAGGGACATGGTACCCGCAAATGGCAGCGACGAATCCTATTTGCAGCAGCTTCAGGAAACGAAGTCGGCCGCAGGGCAGTATGTTTCCAAGCTGGAAGGCAAGGCGGTAACCGTCACTTATCGCAAATCGTCCTACAATGGCTGGATTTACGTGTCTGTTGCATCGAACGAACAGATCAATGAACAGAACCGGATTATCGGATGGATTACCTTGCTCGTCTGTTTGGCTATTTTGGTGCTGACTCTGGTCCTTGCCTGGTTTGGTTCCAGACGGATGTACCGTCCGATTCGTTCCATTCACGCAGCCCTTGCGGCCATTGGTACTGCGCGAGAGCGGGAGGAGCCTCTCGGGGAGCTGCAGGTGATCGGAGAACGCGTGAATGATTTAATACGCAACCAATCACATATGATGAACGAGCTTCAAGGGCAGCAGATACAGCTTAAAGAATTTTTCATGCATAAGCTGTTGGCTGGAGAGATTGGTCATGCAGACTTTGAAGAAAAATTGGGTTGGTACGGAATCGGCCAGGCGTGGCCGTGCATGAGTTTGCTCGCGATTCAGATCGATACGTTGCAGGATACCCGTTATGAAGAGGCAAATCGGGATTTGCTTATGTTTGCCATCAATAACATGGTTGGTGAACTGGTACCGCAGGCGAACCGATTGGAGCCGGTTGTTATAACGGACATGCAAGTCACTTTGCTGGGTTCAAGCAAAACAGGCCAAGAATTGAAGGAAGAACTGTTCATATTGGCGACGGAAATTCAAAGGACAGTCTCCAAGTATTTAGGGATTAAAGTGAGCATCGGAATAAGTCGACCGTTCGGTTCGTTTGCACGAACTCGGGAAGCATTGCATGAATCTGAGACGGCGCTTAAATTCAGCGTAGGACTTGGACAGGAATCGATTTTGTTCATTGAGGATGTGCAGACGAAGACCCATGATGTGGGCATGTTCCCTCAAGACAAGGAACAAGCTTTATTTGATGCCATGCGGTCAGGCAACATCGTGCAGGCAGAGATCGAATTGAAACAATTCATTATGGAGCTTTTTCCGTCAAATACGTCATTCCAGGATTACCACTTGTCTTTGCTGCGTTTGTTGGTCGATATTCTCCGTTTCGGTCATGAACTGTCCATCTCGGCGGAAAGCACAACGGAAGACGAGTCTTCGCTGATTCAATCCGTATTCAAACTGCGTAATGTCAAAGAGATTGAGCATTGGTTCTGGTCAATGTTCGTTAAGCCCTATACATGTGAACTGGAGCGTCGTCGCGAAACGCAATTCAAACATATTTCAGAAGCCGTCATCGATATGATTCATCGTGAATATGACCATGATCTGACGCTGGAAAACTGCGCTGCCCGGATCAACTACCATCCTCATTACGTGAGCCGTGTGTTCCGTCAGGAGACAGGAATCAATTTTGGGGAATATTTGACGCAATATCGAATGGATATGGCTAAAAAGTGGTTAAAAGAGACCGACATGAAGATTTCGGAAATTGCAGAACGATTGCAGTACAACAACTCCGCTAACTTCATCCGTTCTTTTCGGAAAATTGTAGGGATGACACCTGGAAAGTTCAGGGGAGAGAGCTAGTGTGATCATCGTTGCCAGTAGAGTAGAAGAAAAAGCCCCATGGAATCGGTAATCTCCGATTGATGGGGCAGTTGCGTTTGTCTGGGATCTCGGTTTCCAATGATCTATTTGGTGGATTTGGCGTACTCCGCATTGATTTCTTCAATAATTTTGCTGCCACCGCCTTGCAGCCACTGATCGACTGCTTTTGACCAATCGGCCTCGCTGGCCGTGCCCATGATGAATTTGACGGTCGCGTCCTGAATGATTTTATTCAGTTCATTGCCGAGTTCGATGGCCGTATTCGAGATGAACGGTGCAGCAGGATTGGGTATGGCAAACGTCGCATTGTCCTTGAACAATTCCACGCTGCGCTTTTCCAGCTCGGTGCCGTAGTTTTCAACCTCGTTCTGCAAAATCATGAACTGGCTGCTGTCCGTCATTTCGGCCCGCAATTTCGGGTCGGGGTTCTGTACGTATTCCCCGTTTTCAATCGTAAACTGTTTGCCTTCGATCCCATATTTCAACAGGTTCTGAATGTCTTTTTCAGACACGCTGTCAAAGTAGGCAAGAATTTGTTTGAGTTCTTCCTCCGTTTTCACGCTTGTTTTCGGAATCATGTACATGCCCAAATAACCTGTTCCCGCTCGTGTAGCATCCCCATTTGGTCCGGCGATCCGGTTGATCAGCTGTATTTTAGCCTCGGGAGTCACTTTCTTGATATTGTCTTCAATATTTTTGCCGTCAACCATGTTGTCGATCCATAGCCCGGCTTTGCCTTTATACATCACGGATCGCCCGTCTTGAACAAGCGCAAAATCCTGGTTGATGAGTTTTTCATCATACAGTTTCTTATAGAACTTCAATGTTTCCAAATAGGCTTCGGTCATATGAGCGGGAATCAATTGGCCGTCTTTCAACTCCCATTCGTTGGGACCTCCGAGAAATACAAGCACATCCTTGAAGCCTGCGATATTGTTTCCCTGCATACCGACGGCAAGCCCGACTGTATCCTGGCGGCCGTTTTGATCCGGGTCCTCCGTGGCAAACGCTTTCAATACATCGTAAAGTTCATCCACGTTTGTCGGGGCATCCAATCCAAGGTGCTCAAGCCAATCTTGGCGAATCATTAACCCGAAGCGGGCGATATCCCGCTCACGGTAAAGGCCGTAAATTTTGTTGTCGATGGATGAATTGCTCAGTACGGTTTCGGACATCTTGCTCAAATTCGGGTAATCTTTCAAATAAGGTCCAAGCTCCCAGAACATGCCCGACCTGGCGGCATTCACGATAAAGGAGGCTTTGGGCTCCAAAGCTACGAAAGTTTTCGGAAGCTCGCCCGATGCCACGGTAGCGCTCAGTTTGTCCGTGTAGGACGAAGAGGGCACCCAAGATACGGTTAAATCGGTATTCGTTTTTTCCTCCAGTGTGGTGAGAATGGAACTGTTTGTGCTCATTTGCTCTGCACTATACGTAGGCAGCATCATCGTTAAGGCAAGTGGACCTGGGCTGCTTGAGCCCTGTTCTCCTTGGGTAGAAGCGGGTTCGTTTCCGCCGCAAGCGGTCACGGTCATAAGCATTGTTGCGATCAGAGCAGACGTAGCCAGCCGTGCTTTCCGATATCGTTTGTTCATCTTATTTCCCCCTACAACATAATGGTTGAATGAGCTGAATTCATTCGGGAGCGGTTAGCCTTTCACGGAGCCCAGCAAGACCCCTTTGGCAAAATGCTTTTGCAAAAACGGATACACCAGCAAAATCGGCAGCGTGGATACGACAATGACCGCCATCTTGATGGATTGTTCCGGCGGCGATACGTAATCCGACTCCATGGCCGCGGAATCCCCGATTCCGCCCGAAGCCAAAATGACGAACTGCCGCAACAAAACCTGTATGGGCCATTTGGCATTATCGTTGATATAGAGTACGGCGCTGAAATACGTGTTCCAGTGACCTACGGCGTAGAACAACGAGAAGGTCGCAATGGCAGGCATGGAGAGCGGGATCACGATCCGAAAGAACACGCCGAGATCGTTACATCCATCGATTTTGGCCGATTCCTCCAGGCTTTCGGGGAGCTGCTGGAAAAAGTTGCGGATAATGATCAGGTTAAATGCACTGATTGCTCCCGGAATGAGCAAAGACCAATACGTATCGATCATGCCCAGTTGTTTAACTACGAGGAACGTGGGAATCATGCCGCCGCTGAACAGCATCGTGAATACGACCAGCATCAGAATCGGTTTGCGAAAATCCATGTCTTTGCGCGCCAACGGATAGGCCATCAAGCAGGTAAAGAAGATGTTAATCAACGTGCCGAATGCCGTAATGTAAATGGTCACGAACAGGCTTTTGACAAGGGTAGGGGTAGAGAAGATGTACCTGTATGCATCCAGTGTAAACTCTGTTGGGAACAAAATGAAGCCGCGAAGCAGCAATTCCTTCTGTGTGGCGAAAGAACCGGCAACCACGTAAATGAAAGGAAGCACGGTTAACAAAGCAAATGCGGCCAATAACGCGATATTCAAACTGTCAAAAATGCGGCTTCCCAAGCTGGGTTTGATCATCATTCTTTCCATGCTCCTTTCCTTAGTAAATGCCTTCTTCACCGAATTTTTTGGCCATATGGTTGGCGGTCACGACCAAAATCAGTCCAATCAGCGACTTGAATAGCCCAACGGCTGTGCTGAAGCTATACTGTCCCTGGCTAATTCCGACGGAATAAACATAGGTATCAAACACTTCGCCAACCTCGCGGTTCATGGCATTGAGCATGAGGAAAATTTGCTCGAACCCCGTGTCCAGGAAATTACCCAAACGAAGAATAAGCAAAATGATGATGGTGCTGCGAATGGCCGGCAGCGTAATATGCCACAGCTGACGGAGCCGGTTAGCGCCATCCATGCGCGCGGCCTCATACAATTGGGGATCAACGCCCGATAATGCAGCCAGAAAAATAATCGTCCCCCATCCGGTCTCTTTCCATATCACTTCTGCGGTAACGATCGTGCGAAACCACTCATTGCTTGCCAGAAAATTGATTTTCTCCTGACCGAAATAGGCGAGAATATCATTCACGATTCCGCCTTCCGTGGTCAGAAAAATATATGCGATGCCGACAACGACCACCCAGGACATGAAATGGGGGATATATACCAAGGTCTGAACCGTTCGTTTGAATAGTTGGTGCCGCAGTTCGTTCAACATCAGCGCAATGATAATCGGCAGCGGAAAGAAAAATAGAATATTCAAAGCAGCAAGCACCAACGTGTTCCGAAACAGGACGATGAAGTTCGGATCGTTAAAAAAACGTTCGAAATGTTTGAAACCGACAAACGGGCTATCCCAAAATCCGAGGAACGGCTGATAGTCTTTAAATGCGATGAGCACGCCATACATCGGCCAGTATTTGAACAGCAGGAAATACAAGAGGCCGGGAAAAAGCATGAAATACAGCCATCGGTTCTTCACGATTCTTCCTAACCGGGTCGGTGCTCTGGATACCGGGACCATGAGCGTCGATTTTTTTGCGTGATGGATCATGTCATTTTCATTCCTTTCTGAGGCGGTGTCTTTGGGAGGAGCATAGCTGCATCATAGCGGGAGAGAACAATTGCCGTCGATAGTCCCTGATTGTCTAGTTGGCCGGGGAAGTGCGATGCAAAGGGATATTTCATGCTGTAGTCATTCGTTGCGCCAGCAGTCAATTGTTGCGCTATGGGGTCATAACCTTCCATTTTTCGGGGAATCCATGTAGGCATCGAACGATGTTTCCAATACCCTGTCTTTGCCAAAGACGCGGAATAATTTCTGCCCATACTGTTTAAAATAAAGACGTTTTTCCAGATTCCAACAGAGAGGAGAAGGATGATGAAAGACAAGTTCCTGCCGGAAGAAAGGCGGCCGTATACAGATGTCTCAACGGTGGAGTCCCAGCGAAACGACCTGACGTTTGAGGAATTCCCGGAAGGGCCGTACGGGTCTTCGCTCTTGTCCGAATCTTTGGGGAAAAGCTCGCCTTGGCGCGCCGATCAGCGTACGGCCCACCGGTTCGATTACGAGTATCACGAGCTGCATGAAGGTGAGGACCGGGATTATCCCGGACAGGATGTGTTTGACGAATCTGTTCCGGATGATATGCATAAACCGCAATATCCTGTGGAATAGCCCGGGGATATGGAAACATCGCCAGCATGCATGGACCATGCAAAGAGGCATATTTTATAAGCGCAAAAACCCATTGCCATGGATCTTCTGCTGGCGATGGGTTTTGTGTTGTTGGTGTACCATGTCTTATAATTTAAAAATGATGGACGTACCTTATCTTCCAAAGAAACCCAAAGATACATATGAAGGAGAGAATGAATGAAATATTTGACCAAGGAATGGTATGAGCTTTGTCAAAAGACCGGATTACACTTCGGTAAAAGAGTACACCGTGGGGCTGAGAAACGGGACGAAGCATTATATAAACGGCTTTACAAAAGAAAAGAGAATGAATTCATAAAAATGCAGCGTGAAATCTATGATGTGGATCCCCGCTTCATGCTCGAACAGGAAGGAACATTGATGATCCCCCTTGAAAAGTTCGTTACAGGTGAGGAGGTTTCTTCTGAGGAAACGAAGATTTACGAGATGACTCCCGAAGAAAGACAAAGAATACAGACATATATTGATGAGTATGATGCACGACCACCCTTTGATGAGGTGAACTCCAAACAGCAATTCAGTGACAATCATGAGTGGAGCTGCCGAGAAGAAATACGAAGGCTGCCCCTTGCGCTTTCCAGTCAAATCGCAGATGAACGGGTATTCGCATTGGGCTACTGCACAAAGGAAGTTATGCGGCAGCTAAAGCTATTGAGCAAAGAGAACGAAAAGAAAATGATGCGTACCCTGGATGAATATCGGAAAGTAAGGCAAAATGAACAAATTCCTGAAGATATCCAACGTAAATTCAGTTTTCACGATTGCAGAGTGATCCGCGTAGATTCTGGCGAAGCCTTGGTTATTCGACTTGATACAGAGGGAGGATTTACAAACCTCAATCACATTACGTTTGTTGGGGCTGAAATTATAAAGCAGGATGACATTGTAGGAAGCTGCTGGCTCTATGAGGAGCTTTATCGTATAGACCATGGGTATGAAGCGCACGTGCTTTTTGAGGATGGAAGTGAACTCATTATTCGTTGTAATGACATCATCATTGTACAGGACCCCGTCGGAACGGACTAACTTTTTACCCCATATTAAAATTAAAATACGTTGTTGCTGAAGCCTGCCCAAAAGGACAGGCTTTTTCGTTTGGATCTACCTCATCAGCGGCAGCAGTATCTTGAACGCAGTCCCCGATCCCGGTTTACTGGTTACCATGATGCTGCCGCCGTGCATCTCGACGATCGAACCCGTGATGGCAAGCCCTAGCCCGGCACCGCCCTGTTTGCGGGAGCGCGAAGAGCTGGTGCGGTAGAATCGTTCGAAAATATGGGGAAGATGCTCCTGATCAATCCCGATTCCGTTATCTGCGATGCTCAGCTCCGCATACCCTTCTACGGCATACAGGTTCAGGGCAATCCGACCGGACGTCGGGTCCGTATGCTGAACAGCATTCTGGAACAGGTTGAGCACCACTTGCTTCAGCTTGTGGGGATCGGCGGACACATGCAGGCCGGCGGTCAGATCAAAATGCACGGTGCGTTCGCCGGCCATGATCAGAAGCTGCGGCTCCATGTCCCGGAGCAGACCGTCAAGCCGGACATCGGCATGTTCAAGCCGGGGAGCCTGATCCAGTTTGGTGAGCATCAGCAGGTCTTCCACAAGTTTGTTAATGCGCACCGATTCGCCGTGCATGCTGTTCAGCGCGAGATGCAGCTGTTCTTCATTATTGGCTGCACCCCGCTGCAGCACTTCGATGAAACCGTGGATGGACGTGAGCGGCGTGCGCAGTTCGTGGGAAGCATCCGACAAAAAACGCTGCATGCGTTCTTTGGAAGCACGTTCGGCTTCAAATGAGCGTTCCAGCCGTTCCAGCATGCCATTGAACGACTGGGCAAGCTGATCAATTTCCCGCTGTCCCTGCACGGCAGGCACACGCTCGGCCAGACTGCCCGCATCGATGCGCTGCACCGTATCGACCATGTTGGACAGCGGAACCAGCGTTCTGCGCATCGCTTTGGCGTATAAAGCAAGACCGGCAACCAAAGCCAGCAGCGAAAGCGCGATGAAAATCATCAGCTGTTTCAGGATCAAATCCTTGAACGGCTTCGTTTCGGTCCCCATTTGCACGAGCGGAAAGCCATGGTTGCGTGGTCCCGGCGTGGAAAAGACGATCAGCTGTTCCTTGCCGGATGCATCTGTAACGATGCGGTAGGTGACGTGCTGTTGGTCGTTCAATTGGTCCAGAATGGCGGAATAGTCCGATTCCTGCAGCCGTGGAGCGGCCAGCCCGTCCGAACCGAATACGTCCTGGAATTGGCCTGATCCTTCGATGATCGCGAGCGAGCGATCGGGAATGAACAGGAAACGGCCTCCATTGCCCCTGTCATCGGGACTGCCCTGGCCGGAAGGGAATGCTCGGAACGTCTCGTTCCGGGAAGATATGCCCAGCCAGACGGGGGGCATGGATCGCAGCTGCTGCTCCATCGTTTTGGCCTGGCTGCGGTAGAGGAAACTTTCCATGATCCAAAACTGAACAATGCCGATCAGGAGCAGCAGCACGGCCAGAATGATCAGGGAGCGGGCCAGAAGTTGGGAGCGAAGGGAGCGAAGACCGGACCATTGCCGCAGCCGATCCATCCACTTCAATTTATGGGTAAGCATACGCTTCATCATGTTATAAGTCCACCCGGTATCCGACGCCGCGCAGCGTGCGAATTAACCGATGTTCCTTATCGCCAAGCTTGTCCCGCAGCGAACGAATGTACACTTCGACGATATTTTCTTCCCCGCCAAAATCATATCCCCATACCCTGCTTAGTATGGTGGCTTTACTTAGTACAATGCCGTGGTTGTGCACGATGAATTTGAGCAGTTCGTATTCGGTTGGCGATAGCTCCAGGACTTGTCCCTGATAGGTAAACTCCTTCCGCAGATCATCGATGCGGAACGGGCCGTACGTGACGGCTCCCATTAAGAGAGGAAACTGGTTGCGAAGTCTGGCCTGAATTCGTGCGAGCAGCTCGTCAAAAGCAAACGGTTTGATCATGTAGTCATCGGCACCGAGCCATAACCCTCTGACCCGGTGTTCCACTTCATCCTTGGCAGTAAGCATAATGACCCCGACCGGATGCCCTGCGCTGCGCAGTCGTTCCACGACCTCAAAACCGTCCATTTCAGGCATCATTACATCAAGAATGACCATATGCGGCTGGAATTCGGATGCGACTTCAAGCGCCGTGGCGCCATCGGGAGCGGTGCGTACGTCGAAGCCTTCATTGCTCAAACCCAGCTCCAGAAATTGCAGGATATGCGGCTCATCGTCAGCCAGCAATATTTTCACAGCAGTATTCAGCTTCATTCGTGGATAGTCCTCCTGTGTGATCCGTTTATGCATGCCCAATAGGCAGAATTATGATCTATTATTGCGCTCCAACCTGAAAATTAGCTGAAAGATCAACCATTGATCCTCAGTTAACATTCAGCGGGCACTCATCCTGATTTTATTTTTGCGTGCAACAATATGAGCATGAAGAACTTGGAGGAGTGATGCTTTTTGAATCAAGCGAAACGAAGGATCGATCCAGTTCTGGTGCCGATCCTGCTGCTGGCGGCCATATTGAACGGATACGGCATCTGGAACGATCAATACGCCAATTCCTATTACACTACGGCCGTAGGAAGCATGCTGCGAAATTTCCACAATTTTTTCTATGCTTCGCTGGATTCCGCCGGATCGGTTACCGTTGACAAACCTCCGGTGGTCTTCTGGATTCAGACGGCATTTGCTTATGTATTCGGATTGCATGGTTGGAGCGTTATTTTGCCGCAGGCGTTGGCGGGCATCGGCTCGGTGCTTCTGATTTATTTCATGGTCAAACCGTCATTCGGACTTGCAGCTGCGCGCATCTCGGCGATGGCGATGGCAACGGTGCCTGTGGTGGCGGCCGTCAGCCGGACCAACAATATCGACAGCATGCTGGTATTTACTTTGCTGCTCGGATCATGGTTCCTGTTCAAAGGTGCGAGCAAGGGCAGCATTTGGCGGCTTCTCGCTGCTTTTGGGCTGATCGGACTGGCCTTCAACATGAAAATGCTGCAAGCATACATGATTTTGCCTGCATTTTATCTGTTTTACCTATTGGCATTCGGCGCACCGTGGAGAAAAAAGCTGTTGGCCTTGGTGGGCGGCACGGCCGTGCTGGCAGCCGTTTCGCTATCTTGGGCGGTGACCGTGGATTCGATTCCGGCAGACGAACGTCCATATATCGGCAGCAGCGAAACGAACTCCGTGCTGGAACTGGCCTTTGGTTATAACGGCCTTTCGCGGCTTACAGGCCAGCAAAACACGGGCAATCGCGGAATGTCCAATGCAATGGGAGCCGGAAATGAGCGCGGCGACAGATCGGGGGAGACTGCGGCGCAGGAAACTAACGGTGGCGCTGGCAGAGCAGACCGTTCCGGCATGGAAATATCGCCGGGCACACCCGATGATGCTTCGAATGCGGGCGGGGATGGCGAAGGCCGGAGCAATGGCATGAACGGCACGGGGTTCCCGCAAGGACAGATGCCGAATGGATTCGAAATGCCGACGGGCATGGATTTCGCCGGTTTTAACGGTGGCGGGGGCATGGGCGGCATGTTTGGCACAGGTCAGAAAGGGCCGCTGCGGCTCTTCCAGACCGAATTGTCCGGACAGGCCAGCTGGCTGCTCCCTGCAGCCTTACTTGGAGCGGTTGTGCTTCTGGCCGGAATTCGGCGCAGGAATGTCACAGAGCAGCATAAACAGACGCTGTTCTGGTTAGCTTGGTTGTTCCCGGTCGCTGCATTTTTCAGCGTCGCCGGCTTCTTCCACCAATATTACCTGATTATGCTGGCGCCGCCCGTTGCGGCTCTCACAGGCGCCGGATTCGTGGCCATGTGGAAGGCGTATCGCGAACGCCAAGGATGGATGGCATGGATGCTGCCGTTGTCCGTGCTGCTGACGACGGTATTCGGCTGGTACATCATGCAGGCATACAATGACACCATTGGCGCAGGCTGGTCCATCGGCGAGCTGGCGGCTGGCGTCCTGATCTCGCTAGTTCTGGTCGTGATGCTGCAGCGTTCGCATTCGCTGAAGCAGCCGCTGGCGATTGCCGGGTTCATGGTGATGCTGATCGGTCCTGTCTACTGGGCGTTCACGCCGATTACGTATGGCGGAAACAGCATGATTCCGGCTGCAGGACCGACAGGTTCGAACGGCATGTTCGGCGGCGGAGGTATGGGCGGCCGAAACACTAGCATGGCACCTCCAAACGGAGGAGGCAACATGAACGGATGGCAGCCTTCCATGGGCGGCAATAATGAGGATGCTTCCGTTCCGACAGGCGATATTCCTGCCGAGACACAGGGCATGGGGAACGGAAACGCCGACCGGAACAGGTCTTCCATGAGAGGCAGCGGAGGACCGGGTAACCGGAACGAACAGGTGGACGAAACGACGTTGAACTATCTCAGGGAACATAACACCGGAGAAACTTATTTGTTTGCAACGACCGACTACAATCAGGCCGCCCCGTACATCATTGACGAGAATGAAGCGGTCATTACGTTGGGCGGTTTCTCCGGTTCGGATCCGGTATATACCACGGAGAAGCTGGAACAACTCGTGGAGAGCGGACAGGTGAAATATTTCATGGTCGGCGGCATGGGCGGCCGCGGCGGCAATTCGGAAATCACGAACTGGATCAAGGAACATGGAACCGAGGTTCCGGCTTCGGAGTGGACTTCGAACGCGGAAGGCGGAGATTCGGGTTTTGGCGGACAGACGACCCTATATGAGGTGAAATGACAGAACCATTACAAAGGAGGGAGCGGACATGGCTCAAACTTGCCGTTACAGCATTATTATCCCGATGTATAACGAAGAAGCAGTCATAGGCGAGACCTATCGGCGCCTGAAAAAAGTGATGGGCGACACGGGAGAAAGCTATGAATTGTTATTTGTCAACGATGGCAGCGTCGATCAATGCGCGCAAATGATTCGTGATTATGCACGCTGGGACGACAGCGTCAAGCTGATTGATTTTGCCCGCAATTTCGGGCATCAGATTGCGATCACGGCGGGCATGGATTATGCCGCAGGCGATGCGGTGGTCATCATCGATGCCGACCTGCAGGATCCGCCGGAGCTCATTTTGGACATGATTTCCAAATGGAGAGAAGGCTACGAGGTCGTATATGCCAAACGGACGAGCCGAAGTGGGGAAACCCGCTTCAAAAAGTGGTCCGCCAGCCTGTTCTATCGCGTGCTTCGCGCTTCTACCGATACGGATATTCCCGTCGATACCGGAGATTTCCGTCTTATGGATCGCAAAGTGGTCGACGAGATGAAACGCTTGCCCGAGAAAAACCGCTTCGTGCGCGGTTTGGTCAGCTGGGTCGGTTTTCGCCAGACGGCCATTGAATACGAGCGCGACGAACGGTTGGCCGGTGAAACGAAGTACCCGTTAAAACGCATGCTGAAGCTGAGTCTGGACGGAATCACCTCTTTTTCGCACAAACCGCTCAAGCTGGCCGGTTATGTTGGTGCAATTTTGTCTGCGGCAGGATTCATCTACATGCTGTCGGTGTTCGTTTCGGCCATTTTCACGGATTCAACGATCAAAGGCTGGCCGTCCATTGTGAGCATTATGCTGATGTTTAACGGGTTTACGCTGCTTATGCTGGGTATTCTCGGGGAATATGTCGGGAGGATCTATGATGAAACGAAAGCACGCCCGCTCTATATCGTGAGAGACGTCTATCCGGTGGAGAGCCAGTCTGGGCCTGTTCGTTTGACGAGCAGAGCTGTGCGACATGATTAATCGCCTGGCTACGATCCTGAAGTTTGGCGTGGTGGGATTGATGAATACGGTCGTGGATGCGGCGGTATTCCTGATATTGACGGCGGCTGGCGTGCCGGCACTGGCCGCTCAAGCCGTATCTTATGGATGCGGAGTGTTGAACAGTTATTGGTGGAACGGCCGCTGGACTTTTCGGGATGCCGATCGGCGCGGAGGCGGATCGGAGCTGGTTCGTTTTATCATCATCAATGTGCTGGTGCTTGCGGGCTCGACGTTCCTGCTGTACTTGCTGAACAGCGTTCTTGGCTGGAACCTGTGGACCAGCAAAGCGGCAACGACGGTTGCGGGCATGCTTTTCAATTACATGGCGAGTCGGTATTGGGTGTTTGGTACAGGGGCCGAAAAGAACGCTCGCAGAACACCCGATACCCATGAAAGGAGGGCCTGACATATGCACATTAAAAAAGCAGTTATTCCGGCGGCGGGTCTGGGCACCCGCTTCCTTCCGGCAACGAAGGCGCAGCCCAAGGAGATGCTGCCCATCGTGGATAAACCCGCGATTCAGTATATTGTAGAAGAAGCGGTGCAGGCAGGCATCGAAAGCATCATCATTGTAACCGGACGCAACAAAAAATCGATCGAGGATCATTTCGACAAGTCGGTCGAGCTGGAATATTCCTTGTTTGCGAAGGGAAAAAAGGCCCTGCTCGAAGAGGTGAAGGCGATCAGCGAGTTGGCTGACATTCACTTTATCCGTCAAAAGGAACCGCTCGGGCTGGGACACGCCATCGGGTGTGCACGGCAGTTTGTAGGCGATGAACCTTTCGCCGTCCTGCTTGGGGACGATATAATGGTATCCGACCCGCCGGCGCTCGCCCAAATGATTCATCTGTACGAGCGGACTGGCAAGCAGATTGTCGGCGTTGGTGAAGTGAGAGCGGAAGACGTGAGCAAATACGGCATCATCGCATCGGACGGTGCCGCGGATCGCGTGCATCAAGTGAACGATCTGGTCGAAAAACCTTCCATTGCCGAAGCGCCTTCGCGCACGGCGGTTATGGGCAGGTACATTTTGAAACCTTCGATCTTTCCGATCCTGGATCAGCTTGAACGGGGTGCAGGCGGCGAATATCAATTAACCGATGCGTTAAAAAAAGTCAGCTACAATGGAGACTTGCTCGCGATGGAGCTCGAAGGGCGTCGTTATGATATTGGAGACCAATTCGGCTACATCCAGGCCATTCTGGAGATTGGCTTGATGCGCCGAGATTTGCAGCCGATGCTGAAGCCGTATTTGCAGCAGCTCGCCACGCAGGCGGTGACCTGTTCTTGACAGCTGCCAATAACTTTATTCGGCAAAATTTTAAAAATGTATTTACTTCACGCCCCAAGGTTTGATATTATAGTCGCAATATCAAATGCGATGAAGAGACGAGTAAATAAAAGCGTTCTTTCACAGAGAGCTCCGGCAGGCTGAAAAGGGGCAAAGAATTTTTATTGAACAAAGACTCAGAGCAGCGCATCGGAACTGGCGGCAAGCAAGGGATGGTGCGACAGGAGCTCCTGTTACAGAGCTGGAGTAAGGAAGAGGATGAGGCTTTAATGCAAGCTGCACGTATCCCCTTACTCGACGAGGCAGATATGGCGACATATCTGCGAATCCGGGTGGTACCACGAGTATATATCTCGTCCCTGAGACTTCTGTCTTGGGGGACGGGATTTTTTGGTTTTTCCATATGGTGCATACACGATTTGGAATGGCCTGAATAGTGTTTAATAAGGGAAGAAAACGCGATTTCCCGGCACTGATTACACAAACCAAATATATTAGTCGCAATGAACGGATACCTGGGTACTGCAATTGAGCGGTGTCGTGTGTATTACCAATTCGGCTTATATAAGACCAAGCATTCAACCTACATCGAAAGGAAATGATGATTCATGTCAGCAAGATTGAAAGTGGGTATTGTCGGAGGAACGGGCATGGTGGGTCAACGCTTCGTGGAGCTGCTGGACGGACATCCATGGTTCCAGGTGACTGCGATTTCCGCAAGCGCCAAATCCGCAGGCAAAACGTATGAGGAATCCGTGCAAGGACGATGGAAACTCGCGACTCCGATTCCTGAAGAGGTGAAAGGCATCCTTGTACAGGATGCTTCGCAGGTTGAGGCATTTGCAAGCCAGGTAGACTTCATTTTCTGTGCCGTGGATATGAAAAAGGACGAAATCCAAGCGCTGGAAGAAGCGTATGCGAAAACCGGAACGCCGGTGGTGTCGAACAACTCCGCGCATCGCTGGACGGCAGACGTGCCGATGGTCATCCCTGAAATTAATCCGGGGCACCTTGAGGTGATCGAAGCTCAGCGCAAACGTCTCGGTACCAAAACAGGCTTCATCGCGGTGAAACCGAACTGCTCCATTCAAAGTTATGTGCCGCCGTTGCATGCGCTCCGCGATTTCAAGCCGACGCAAGTCGTGGCATCGACATATCAAGCCATTTCGGGCGCAGGCAAAAACTTCACCGACTGGCCGGAAATGCTGGACAATGTCATTCCGTACATCGGCGGGGAAGAAGAGAAAAGCGAGCAGGAGCCTCTTCGCATCTGGGGAAGCGTCGACAACGGCCAAATCGTCAAAGCGGCATCGCCTCTTATCACGACGCAGTGCATTCGCGTTCCTGTAACGGATGGCCATCTGGCAACCGTGTTCGTCAACTTTGAGAACAAACCGTCCAAAGACGAAATTTTGGAACGTTGGCTGCAATTCCAAGGCCGTCCGCAGCAATTGGAGTTGCCGAGCGCGCCGAAGCAGTTCATTACGTATTTCGAAGAAGAGAACAGACCGCAAACGAAACTGGATCGGGACATCGAGCGCGGTATGGGCATCTCGGTAGGCCGTTTGCGCGAAGATTCGTTGTACGATTACAAATTCGTGGGTCTTTCCCACAATACGCTGCGCGGTGCGGCGGGCGGCGCGGTTCTGATCGCAGAACTGCTCAAGGCGGAAGGGTACATCCAGCCGAAGTAATGATCTCGGGTACATCTGGTACGTTTTGTCGTATTTCGCCGTAGTCATTTTGTGATTCGAGCTTGCACGAAGTATATTCTGTTTGCAGAGTAAAAGTAAAAGCTATATAGACCGTAAAAAAACATACACACGTTAACGGAGAGGCAGAACCAATCTGAAGAAGCGAAGCGTTCGCTTAAAAGCTTTCTGAAAGAAAGCTGCATCGGAAGCATAGGCTTATCACCGGATTTTCCCCTTTAGAAAAGGGGATTCGAAAAAATCCGGGGATAACAGCGATCGGAAGATGGTACTGCACTCGGAGTGGCCTTGTGTGATTGATTCGTGCGGTTCATATAACGTATATATTTATTGTGCCAAAAAAGCCGACAATTCATGTTGTCGGCTTTTTATATTGTTTTTTTTCATAAAGTTTTTTTCATAAAAACCTTTCTACGCTGCGGTCGTTTTATCCGCTTTTTGCAAAATTTGAAAGCGCCGGTTCAGCAAGTATCCCGTGAGGGAGGCAAGCATCTGCTGGAAAACCATGCCCAGCACCACCGGAACGGCAACGGGCGGCGGAAAATACGATACGGCAAGCACGGCTCCGGCACTGATGTTCCGCATGCCGCCGTTAAATACAAGCGCCACCTGGTCCGCTTCGTTCCAGCCAAGCAGCCGGGCAATCAAATAGCTTAACGCATAACCGAGTCCCGCGAGCGTAATGATCACTACGGCGAGGCCAACCAGCCTCCAGTTCAAGTTAGCCAGATAAGGGGCAACGACCGAACCGTTGATGGCAACGACGGCGGCCATAAACAATTTGGTGAACGGATTGAGCCGCGGCCCCCAAGTTTTCACGACTTTACCCTTGGTCCACTCATTCAGCAGCATGCCAAGCAATGACGGAACGACGATCATCCAGAAGAGGCTGCTCATCATGGCCCATATATCCAACTGAACGCTTGCGCCGACGAGCAAAGACAGAACGCCTGGTACGATAAATGGTGCAAGCACCGTATCCACCAAAATGATGGACAGTGTCAACGCGATGTTACCTTTGTAAATGCTGACCCAGATAAAACTGCTCACGCCGGTCGGAATGACTGCAGCAAGCACCAGACCCGTGATGGTGTATGCATCGGTCGGAAAGGTCATATAACCCATGCCGAGCGCGATCAAAGGCATGAGGAGGTGCAGAATGAACAAACAAATGAATAACGGAAACGGCTTCTTGAGCACATTCAGAAAATCACGAAATCCGAGGCTGATGCTTCCGGCAAACGTCATAAACGCGAAAAGCCAGGGGGAAAGAAACGTATAGGACGAGAGTACGCTTCCGCATAACACGCCGATTATGATGCTAGTCGGAGTAATCAGAGGCATGAAACGATTCAAACGGGCATTTAGAGTATGAAGCATATGAATGACATCCCTTTACCTTGTGATTCCTATATTATACATGCAAATATGGAAGCATGCAGACACATTTGCAATATGGGGGCCCGAGCGGCTATCATAAATTTGAAATATTCCGATTTCAACGATGTGAGGAGAGGGTGACATGTACAAAACAAAACGCAGGCATACCGTGATGTTGGCAAGTTTGGCTTTGTCGGGTGCATTAATCTTGTCGGCATGTTCGCTGGTGGACCAAGCCAATGAAAGTTTGAATTACGTCAGCGGAGCGAGCGAATATATAAACGGAATCACAAGCGCAGGTGCAGAACTGCAGGAGCTTGCATCAGGCGCGATGAACAATCCGGAGACGACTGCGCAAATTCAGGAGAAAATCGATCAAATTCAGGCACATGCGAGCGAGTTCTCCCAGCTTTCGGTGCCGGCCATCGGGGAAAGCATTCACGAAAACCTGGTGAGTTACAATGACCAGCTGACGGCGGTCGTGAACGAGTGGGAGAACAACATTGCGGAGCAAGGATTTACGGTCGAACAATGGGAGCAGAGCGGAATTCCTGAATTGATCTCCAACATCAACCAATTGCAAGGCGCCATAGAGGGATTGAGCGGGAGTTAGATTGGGAAATACGGGCAGAGCCGGAATAGCAAACAGATTGAATAAGGTCAGGACAATATCCGCTGTCACTGTTCAGTCGGGCATATTGTCCTTTTTTTGTTGTTTTGTCCGAAACGGCACATATACATAGAAAGACAAATTCGTAACCAAATGCAATGAGTGCCGTATAACATGTTTAACATTATGAGAAGTTGAGGTCATGCATCCGATGAATAACGAACTGGCAGCAGTACAATTGAGTTTCAGACATGAAGATCGCGCGAATCAAGCCTATGTTCAAGCCGAACAGAAGGCAGCCGGATATTTTGCTTCACTGCAAGAGCAGCTGGCTGCCGGCTCGCATGTCCCTTTACTTGCCCAGGATTTTCAAATTTGGCAAAAGCATCACGTTCAACCTTTTTCATGGCTCTCCTTGCTGGTTCGCAACCAAAGAAAACCGGATTCCAAGGATGTTCATAGATATCTTCAATGGTTAGACGCAGCTGGCAAACTGGATTCTTATCTGGATCGCAGCATCTCCTATATTTTCATGCGTGATTTGGGAAAAGCCCTTCATTCTCCCGATACAAGGCAGCGTATCGACCGTGTCATACAGGATACAAAGAAATACTTCCTGAGCACCAATGACACCCGGCGGAAGCCCGGTTTGGTTAGTCCGGCGCTATTCTACCGCTGGGGAAAAAAAGAAAAGGTGGAACCGGCGGTCATCTGGGTCATGAACAAGCTGAAACGCGTCGCCGCCAATCTCCCCAAGGAGCTTGATGCGGAACAAGCGCAGCGGAAGCTGCTCAAAATCATTCTCGGCGTGATTCTTCACGTCGATGACGAAATGAACGAAATGACGCCTGCGGATGAGCGGGCGAAACGGTTTGATGCAGCGATCAGGCTCGGCTACTCCTACGGTTTGACCTATCCGTTCATCGACGATCTTTTGGATTCCCAAGCGTTGAATGCGCAAGAGAAGCGCCAGTATTCCGAGTTGATCCGTGAAGCGTTGTTAACCGGCCAAGTGCCCGAGATCGGGCAGTGGAAAGGGACGAACGTTTCCATGATCCGGTATGTTCATGCAGAGCTTCGCGAAGCGTTTGAGTATATAAGTCATTACCAAAAAAACGAAATGCAGCAGACGTTTTTTGATCAGGCTTATGTTTTCTTTCAATCCCAGGAGACGGACCGGGCCAAAACCTTATCCAATGCGCATTATACGAATGAAGAATTGTATATTCCGATCATTATCAAGTCTTCATCCTCCAGGTTGATCGTTCGTTCGGTGTTAAGCTCGCCGCTTGATGAAGGCTTCGATCTGCGAACGTTCTATTACGGGATTTATAACCAGTTGGCAGACGATTTTGCCGATATGAACGAGGACATGCAGGCAGGAGCGGTCACGCCTTATACGTATTATTTGAAATACCGCGACCTGCGGCCGGACCTTATTAATCCCTATGAATTATATTGGGCGGTCATCGCCTATTTGATCCATGAAGTGTACCAGTCCGATCCCAAAACGCGCGAGGTCATTCTCGCCAGGGCCGTGAACGGTCTGAAACGTTGCAAAGAACGCTTGGGGCAAGAAGAATACGACAAGCTGATGCAAACCTTTGCTTCTGGACAGCCGGAGCTGAATCGTCTGGTGCAGAATATGGTGCGCAAAGCGAATGAAGTCGATTTTCTGGACAAATTGCTCCGGGACGAGGTCGTCGCTCATTTACGAGCCGACAAACAGGAAAAAGCGGAGTTCCAGCAAACCATTCGCGAAGTTCGCGAGCAAATCAATGTGGAGCTGCAAATCACGAAACCTGCGGGTACACCAGGGATGAAAGCGACGTTAATCGATGCCGCCAACTACAGCCTTCAGGGGGACGGCAAACGCCTCAGGCCGATCCTGACGTGGGTAATGGGTGTGCGGGAATACGGAATGAACCCGTCCGCGATTGTCCCGCTGCTGAGATCGCTCGAGTACATGCACACTGCTTCCCTGATCTTTGATGATCTGCCCAGTCAGGACAATGCGGATGTGCGCCGGGGACGCTCGACGCTCCACCAGGTACACAACAGCGCTACGGCGGAATTGACCGGGCTTTACCTCATTCAGCGCGCTATCGGAGAGCAGTCGTCGCTGGAACGATTTGATCCGGAAGCCGTGCTCTCGCTGATTCGCTACTCTGCCGAGAAGGCGGAAGACATGTGCATGGGGCAGGCGATGGATTTGAACTCCCGAGGGAAGATGCTGACCCTTGAAGAGCTGAACATGATTTTACAAGACAGGCCTTGCCTTCGAAGCTGCGCTTGTGATGCCTGCCATTTTGGCCAAGGTAGATGAGCGGGAGATGGCTTGCTTGAAAAAATTTGCCTATTATGCAGGCATCGCTTTTCAAATCAAGGATGACCTGCTCGACCATGAAGGGGAATCATCCGTGCTGGGCAAGCCGTCCGGGCAGGATGCCAAAAACAACAACTCCACCTTCGTATCCATCCTGGGTTCGGACGGTGCGCAGAAACAGATGTGGGAACATTTTTGCAGCGCCTCGGATGCACTGGACGAAATGTCGAAACCCGTTCCTTTTCTTAAGCATTTACTGGATTATATTGTCGGACGCGAGCGTTGATGGAGATGCAGGTTTTGAAACAATTAACATTCGAGGAAATATGTTCTTGACGGATTGCGTGATAGCGCATAAAATTAAAAAACAAATAAGTGCGAAGGGTGGTTAATGAACATGTTGGTGCCTCCAGTGAATTCCATAACGATAACTGAATAGGCATGGACATGATGACTTAACTGAGAATGCACCCGTCAAGTTGGGCGTTTGGACAGTCTGTTTATGCCAACCTGTTCTTTGAACGCTCATCCATATTGCATGCAGGAATTAAGACTTCATTCGCCGAGTCAAGGTCTTCTTGTGGTCTGAAGCTGTAGATGAACATTCATCTACAGCTTTTTCGCGTGCATATCCCCAGCCCGCACTTATTTAAAATGAATGAAAGGTCGGTAATGAAACCATGACAAAATTCAAAAGCAACGCTGCTCGTTTAATGCTGTTCAAATCCATCGCGTCAGACACGTCATAGCTTTCAAACGTGATCCAAAGGGAACCCTTTTTCACAGAAAAAGCTAAAGCATTGGGGGAAACGACGTGTCCAAACAAGAAAAAAGCTCCATGTTCTGGCTGCTGAGGTATTTGAGGCCGGTCAAAGGAAAGCTCGCGCTGCTGCTCGTACTGCTCCTGACGTCAACGGGCCTTCAACTGCTGAATCCCCAGATCATTCAGCGATTCATTGATACTGCTGCCGAGGCAGGCCTGGTCGGGCAGTTGTTACAGCTAGCAGGGTTGTTTCTGGTCGTCGCGGTGGCGAACCAGTTAATAACGGTAGCGGTAAGTTATATGGGGAATGACGTCTCGTGGCGGGCGACCAACAAGCTGCGGGGAGACCTGCTCAAACACTGTCTGCGCCTGGATATGAGATTTCACAATGTCAAAACACCCGGTGAGATGATTGAACGGGTGGATGGGGATGTCACGCATATCTCGAATTTCTTCGCGATGTTTATCGTGCAGGTCATCGGCAGCTTTGTGCTGCTGGGCGGCATTCTTGGATTCATGTTTTCGGTCAATGTGCCGATTGCGCTTGTTATGACCGCATTTACGCTGTTATCCGTGCTGTTTATGGTGCTGATCCGCAATCTTGGTGTCAATCCTTCCAAAAACGAACGGGAAGCGAGCGCGTCTCTGTTCGGTCTTATTGAGGAACGGATTGCAGGCATTGAGGACGTGCAGGCGAATGGTCATGTTCCGTACGTCATGAACCGTTTTTATCGGTTGATGCGAATGGTTTTTCTGAAAGGGCGCCGGGCCTGGATGATGCGGGTTGTGCCTTGGAATACCACGGTTGTATTGTTTGCCGTTGCGGTAACGGTTGTGCTGCTGCTGGGAATTCGGGATTTTATGGAAGGCACCATCAGCCTGGGGACCTTGTTCCTCATTTATCAGTATACGCAGATGCTGAACGATCCCATTGAACTGTTGGGAGATCAGGTGCAGGAATTCCAGAAGGCCAAATCCGGCATGCTTCGTTCCAGCGAGCTGTTGTCGCTTCGCAGTGAAATTACGGACGGAAGCGAACAAGACTTGCCTGAAGGCGCGCTGGGATTGGAATTCGACCAAGTCTGCTTCAGCTACAATGAAGATAAACCCGTACTTCGCGATATCAGTTTCAAGCTGAAACCAGGCGAACGGCTTGGGATCATCGGACGAACGGGAAGCGGGAAGTCCAGCCTCAGCCGTGTTCTGCTGCGATTGTATAACATCAATAGCGGAACGATTCGTGTGGGGGGCAAAGACATCACGCAGTTAACGCTTCCTGCATTATACAGAAGGGTAGGGATGGTTACACAGGACGTGCAGCTGTTTGACGGCACCTTGCGTGACAATCTGACGTTGTTCAATCGCGAAGTGTCGGACGAACGCATTCTGCAAACGACGGCCAGGCTGGGCCTTCGTCGCTGGATCGACGAACAGCCGAACGGCCTGGATACCCACTTGTCTGCGGGAGGTGCGTCCCTGTCTGCCGGGGAGGCGCAATTGTTTGCGCTGACTCGCGTTTTCCTGACCGAGCCCAGTCTCGTTATTTTGGATGAACCGTCTTCCCGTTTGGACGCGGCAACGGAGAGCATGCTGCAAACGGCCGTCGACGAACTGATGAAACGGTGCACGGGGGTCATTATTGCCCATCGTTTGGCCACGCTGGAACAGGTGGATCAAATCATGGTGCTGGGGGACGGAAAAATGCTGGAATTCGGGCCGCGGGAAGAGCTTGCGGGCAGCCCGTCATCCCATTACGCCCGCTTGCTTGCGACGGGAAGAGAGGAGGAACTTGCATGACCATTACCGGATTTATTTCCCGATTATTTCGATTTAGGCCGTTTCTGTTCATCATCAATGGTTTGTTGTGGACGGTTTTTCACTCGCTTCCGCTGGCGATCGGATTGGGCATGCAGTGGTTTTTCGACCGCACAACGGCGGGATCGAACGATTATCTGTGGCTTGCCGTTCCGCTTATTTTCATTGCGCTTACCCGGATCGTCAGAGTAGGATCTTTTTTCGTGGCCTTCTATGCCTGGATCACCTATGTGTATCACATTCAGGCGATTCTGCGCACCAACATGCTGGCAGGCATCATGCGCTGGCCTGGCCGCAATCTTCCGGCTTCGCCCGGCGAGGCCATGAGCCGTTTCCGCGAAGATGTGGACGAATCGGTCGAATACGTGGAGTCCTGGGTCGATTTCTGGGGCAGGCTTGTGTTCGCGGTGGTGTCCATTGCGATCATGTGGAGCATTAACTGGAAAATTACGGTGGTTGCCGTACTTCCGCTGCTGGTCGTCACATTGCTTAACAATTTGTCTGGCAATCGTGCCCGCCGTTATGCACAAAGCAATCGGGAAGCGACCGGTCGGATCACCAGTTACATTGCGGAAAGCTTTGGCGCAGTCCAGGCGCTGAAGCTTGGGCAGGCCGAAGATCATGTGGCGGCGAGATTTGACCAATTGAACGAGGAGCGCCGCCAAGCTGCATTGCGTGACAATTTGTTCAAGCAGTGGATGAGATCGCTGAACCAGCATGTGCTCAGCATTTCTACGGGATTGATTCTGCTGATGTGTGCGGCGGAGATGAGAGCCGGAAACTTCACGGTCGGCGACTTTGCCCTGTTTACGTCCTATCTCGGCAATATCGGATTCAGCATATCTCTGTTTGGATACATGGTTTACCAGCATAAACGGCTGAAAGTATCCTTTGACCGCATGCGCACCTTGTTCCGGCCCGGGGAAGAAGACCGCATTATGGAATTCAGGGAGACTTACTTGCAGACAGACCCGCCTGAACTGGAAGAGGTTTCAAGTGAAACGGGAGACCGGTTGAAAGAGCTTGAAGTGCAAAAGTTGACGTACCGCTATCCGAATTCGCCAAATGGCATCGAAAACGTCTCCTTCCGCTTAAAACAAGGACAGTTTCTCGTCGTGACGGGACGAATCGGCTCGGGAAAGTCGACCCTTGTGCGAGCGCTGCTGGGACTTCTGCCTATGCAGCATGGGGAGGTCACCTGGAATGGAGCAAAGATTGATCCCGCTACATTTTTGATGCCGCCAAGAGCGGCCTATACGCCTCAAGTTCCTCGCTTGTTCAGCGATACGCTGAAAGAAAACATCGTCCAAGGCAAGCGCGGAAACACGGATGAAGCGTTGGCTGATTCGATTCGGCTTGCCGTCATGGATCAGGACATTCAGCAGCTGGATCAGGGGTTGGAAACGTCCGTGGGTCCAAGAGGCGTCATGTTGTCCGGAGGACAGATCCAGCGTGCGGCAACGGCGCGCATGCTGATGACGGGCGCAGACCTGCTGGTGGTGGACGACTTGTCCAGCGCGCTGGACGTGGAGACGGAACAGCAAGTATGGGAGGGGCTGTTCAAGGAAACGGACATGACATGCATTGCCGTTTCTCATCGGCGCGCCGCGTTGTCCAAGGCCGATCATATCATCGTCATGAAGGATGGGCAGATCGAAGCCGAGGGTACATTGGAACATTTGCTGGCGACCAGCACGGAAATGCAATTGTTGTGGCAGGGCGAGGAACTGCCTGTCAAAGCGGGCTGATTTTTGGAGTTATGAATAACGGACTCGATGGATAAGCGTTAAAATGCAAAAAAGCCGTACAGGCGACTCGTTGCGGAGTTGATCTGTACGGCTTATATATGTTATGAACCTGGATTATTTGATAAGCAGGGCAATCAGCGAGTACGCAATGATCACCAGGAACACGAGCGTAATATGGTTGATGGAGAAAATGAACATGTTTTTGGACCATTTTTGCGTCTCATTGCGATCAAACGTGGCCACGCTGAGAATGAGCCAAACCAGGCTGACCAAAAAGGCAAAGATGGCGATGAACGGGCTCATTGGCCAGAACAAAAAGCTGGACAGCACGAGCAGGACCAAGTAAACGTTGGTTTGAATATACGTGCGGCGAATCCCTTTGACTACCGGAAGCATGGGAACGTTCGCAGCTTTGTACTCATCGAATCTGCGAATGGCGATCCCGTAGAAGTGAGGCATTTGCCATAACAGCATCGTAACGACCAGTGCCCAGATTTCAAAATGACCCAGGTCTGAAGAAATCGCAGCCCAACCGATCAAAGGAGGGACGGAACCCGAAAGACTGCCGACCTCAGTATTGTAAACCGTAGTACGTTTTGTCCACATCGTGTAAGGGAAAACATAAAGTAAAAGTCCCAAAATCCCGAAAACGGCCGCAAGCGGGGAAGCGACGTATAACAGGATGCCGCCGATAATGGTAATGCTTATCCCCAAAATCAGGCCGGATTTCGTGTCCACTTGGCCGGTAACGGTTGGCCGTGTTCTGGTCCGCTCCATGATGGCATCGATGTCGCGGTCGTACAGGTTGTTGAATACCCCGGCTGCGCCAATGATCAAGGAAGAACCGATAACCGACAAAATGATCGGTACGATATTGTCCAGGAAAGAGGCATTAAACACATACAGTGCAAGGCTCAAACCGGCAAGCATGGCGATGAGGTTGGATTTGATGATGCCGACTTTGATCGTATCGAAAAAGACTTTTGGAACCGAGCTATACTCTAATCTGATTTTGGGTTGTGACCCGTTATTTAGTGTTTTCAAATACTCACTTCCTATATCCATACTTATATATCTCGGTACTTATTATAACATCATGTTTAATATGTGAAAGAAATTGCGTTTTAGTATTAAAAATAATGTCATTTGATTGTGAACAATTTAAAAACAACACTTTTTTTAATTGTTAAAAACGAAATTCTGTGTTAAGTGATTCTTATCTCCATCAGTTGAACGAAGTTTTTTACACGGAGCCACTACGAGGTCAGAAATATCTTCCGATCGCTGTTATCCCCGGATTTTTTGAATCCCTTTAGTTAAGGAGGAAATCTGGTGATAAGCCTATGCTTACGATGCAGCTTTCTTTCAGAAAGCTTTTAGAACGCTCCGCTTCTCCAGATTCTTTCTGCCCTCTCCGTTATCGTGTAAAATGTATAGTTCAACTTATATCGATAAAAGGGTATAGATAATGATGGCTAAAAAAAGCTTGCGAGTCATGCCTTTTATGTTTATTATAGACTTAAAATATCTTTAATAGACATTATAGTCGTTTGAAAAAAGAACAAAAACGACTTATTTTTTGTTCTAAATTAGAGATATTAAATATCTGTAAAGGGTGATATGTGTGAGCAAAGTTATAGATGTAGCTATCATCGGCGGAGGGCCTGCCGGGTTAAATGCAGCGCTTGTGCTGGGCCGTGCAAGAAGAAATGTTGCGGTGATTGACGACGGGAAGGCCAGAAACCGGATTACTCACGCGACGCACGGTTTTTTGACGCGCGACGGGGTAACGCCTGCAGAGTTCCGTATCGTGGCCAAGGAGCAAATCGCCGCGTATCCATCGGTGCAATTCATTGAGGACACTGCATCCTCCATTACGGGTGCGGATGGCATGTTTGAAGTAGTGACCGCCGCAGGCACGGTCATTCACAGCAAAAAAATACTGTTTGCCGTGGGCAAAAAGGATAAACCGCTCGGCATAAAGGGATTGCAAGAGGTTTATGGGAAGAGTGCTTTCGTTTGCCCTTTCTGCGACGGATGGGAGCTCCGGGATCAGACGCTTGTCCTGATATCAGACGGAGCCAAGGCGATGCACATGGCCAAACTGCTTTTGGGATGGACAAGCCGGGTTACGCTTTGCACCAATGGTCCCGATGGTTTGACGGATGAAGAACGTCATGATTTGGAGCGCCACGGCATTCCTGTGCTGGATTCTCCGATTGAAGCGATTGAATCCAACGAAGGAATCGTTGACCATGTTCTTCTCAAAGACGGTCGACTCATTCCGTGCAGAGGCATTTTCTTTGCCCCGACCTTGGTTGCCGGATCGGAATTGCCGGGAACGCTGGGCTGCGAGATGACCGAAACCGAGTCGGTGGTGGTTAATGAACAAGCGAGAACGACGGTGCCGGGCGTATTCAGCGCTGGAGATGCCGCATCAGATATGTATCAGGCCATTGCAGCCGCGGCGCAGGGATCTATGGCGGGTGCAATGATCCATAGTGAGCTGTGCGGTGAAGAATGGAACGGCGTCAGCAGCCAATAAACGATGCTCTGTATTATTCGAAGTGATCCCACTGTTGATTACGATGTGTAGAGATCATGAACGGATTGCATTCTTATAGTAGAAACACGTTCCGAAGGGCTTTCCCGGAATTTTTTTCGGCGGAAGCCCTTTCATTTTAAATTTTGAATATTCTTTTTTTAAAGGATTGACATCGCTGGGCGAAGCGGTTTTAATTATATAGACCGATCGTTATAATTTTTAAAATTGCTTTAAGGATGTGGCCATTTTTGAGTGAAAAGTCCAATGCCAGAGAAGCCATCGTTAACACAGCCGCCCGACTGTTTTTTTCACAAGGGTATCATGCGACAGGCCTGAGCCAGATCATTAAGGATAGCGGAACGCCGAAAGGTTCGTTGTACCATTATTTCCCCCATGGCAAAGAAGAGCTTGCTCATGAATGCATCCAGAAAACGAATGAGCATATTTTGCAAAAGTTTGAAGAAACGTTTGCAGCTCATGACAATACGGGGGAGGCGATTCTGCAATTCGTTCAGGACATGGCCGAGGATACCGAAGCTGCCGGGTTTACGGGCTTTTTGCCTTTCAGCCTGTGGGCTGCGGTTGAGACCTCCTGCATTAGCCATGACCTGCGTCAGGCTTGTCAAGGCGTGTTTGCGGACTGGCAGAACGCGATCACCAAACATCTGGTGCTTGACGGAATTAACGAGTCCAAAGCAAAAGAGCTGGCCCTGCTCATGATTTCCTTGATGGAAGGAGCACTGATTATCAGTTTGACCAATCAGGACAAACAGCCTTTGGTCACGGCTGCCGAATATTTGTCCGCGGTTGCAAAAAATGCGAGACAAGCCAAAGCATAAATTTGGTTTGTACAAAAGAGAGAGTTATATTGGTTGAGGAGGATGGGATTTTGGAGGCTTCCATGAAAGCTGGTTCAGCAATGAACCAACAAGAAACACAGCAGTACAAAGTGCTGCCGATTTTGTTCGCCATGCTGCTGAGCGGTTTTATCGGGCTATTCGGAGAAACCGCGCTGAACGTGGCATTGACGCCATTGATGGAATTGCTTGAGGTAGGACCGACAACGATTCAATGGTTGACGACAGGTTACCTGCTCGTTCTGGGTATTCTCGTTCCGGTGTCGGGGCTGCTGCTGCAATGGTTTACGACAAGACAGCTGTTTACGACATCGTTGATTTTCTCCATTGCAGGCACGCTGGTGGCCGCGATGGCTCCAAGCTTTGAAATGCTGCTGGTGGCCCGCGTTCTGCAAGCTGTGGGTACGGCCCTGTTGTTGCCGTTGATGTTTAATACGATTTTGGTTATTTTCCCTGTAGAACGACGCGGTTCCGCGATGGGGCTGATCGGTCTTGTCATCATGTTTGCTCCGGCCAGCGGCCCGAGCATTTCCGGTTTGATTTTGGCTAATTTGAGCTGGCACTGGATCTTCTGGATTTCGCTGCCGTTCTTCATTATCTCCTTGGTATGCGGATTGATGTTCCTGCCAAACATTTCGAAGTTGACCAAGCCCAAAATCGATGTGTTGTCGATCATTTTGTCCACGCTCGGTTTTGGCGGTATCGTATATGGCTTCAGCAGCGCAGGCGGTCATGGAGACGGCGGCGGAGGCTGGTCCAGCCCGGTCGTTATCGCCACACTGGCCGTAGGTGCGCTGTCCTTGCTGGTGTTCAGCATCAGACAGCTCAGAATGAGAGAGCCGATGATGGATATGCGCGCGTTTAAATTCCCGATGTTCACCATCGGTCTGATCCTGATCTTCATTTGTATGATGATGATGCTGTCGTCGATGCTGATCCTGCCGATGTATCTGCAGCAAGGGATGGCTGTGACGCCGTTGATGGCGGGTCTGGTGCTGCTGCCAGGCAGCTTGCTGAACGGATTTTTGTCGCCGGTCATGGGACGCCTGTTCGATAAATTCGGACCAAAATGGCTGGTGACGATCGGCCTTGCGATCGTTGCCGTTGTTCTGTTCATGTATACACGGATCGAACCGACAACATCCCTGGGCATGATCATCACGATGCATATCTTCATGATGATCGGCATTTCGATGATTATGATGCCTGCCCAAACGAATGGTCTGAATCAATTGCCGCCAGCGTATTATCCGCACGGTACGGCAATCATGAACACGCTGCAGCAGGTTTCGGGTGCCATCGGCACGGCCGTCGCTGTCAGCATTTTGGCTGCAGGCCAGCTGAGCTACCTTAAAGGCGTAAGCAATCCGGAAAGCCCGGAAAGTCAGCTTGCTGGTTTCACGTCCGGCGTGCAGCATGCGTTTATCTTTGCGCTTGTGCTTTGCTTGCTCGGCTTCGTGATCTCGTTCTTCGTAAAACGGGTGAAAGTCGGCGCGCAGCAAGGACAGCAAGGGCCGATGCATTAATACTCATCAGCTACCATAAGCAAAACGATGCTTTCCTTTAAAAGGAGAGCATCGTTTTTTGTGTTTTGAGAATTTAACGGAGGACCGTTCTTCACACCTTGGTATCGGTTTGGGCAATCGTGCGACATAACTAGCTATCTGTCAAGAATACATCTTGGGGATGCTTCCAGGTCAAGGCTTGGCAGCAGCCTGCGCCTTGATTTCTTTCTCCGTTAACGCTTTGTTATACACTTTGACCTGATCCAGAGATCCTTTGAAGTACGGATCTGCCTGATAACGGCTTTTGCCCAGGTAAGCTTCCGTCACGCGCAGCTGTTTCGGATTAAATGTAATCTCGGAGCTGCTGGCGACGAGTTGGCCATCCACGTACAGCTTGCCCGTATCTCCTTGCAGCGTTACCGTCACATGAACCCATTGGTTTGCCGGAAGCGCTTGATCCGCAATCAGGCTTTGGTCCCGGCCTTCGTCATGAATGGTGAATTGCAGCTTGCCATTATGCTGGGAAGGGGTGAGGAACATGTGCTGTGTCAACCCGCTGCCAAAGTCGAAAATGCGCTGCCAGGCGCCGCCGCTTTCCCAGTTCACCCAGGCGCTGAACGTAAAGTCCTCGGTATCGGTGATGATTCCCGGCAGATCGATGTAGCTGTCGGTGCCGTTGAATGCGGCAGCCTGGTTTTTGCGGCTCGCCGCCGAGCTTGTAACGTTATGAGCCTGACCGTGGTACCCGTTTTTGCTGATATCCTGAGCGATTTTATCCAGTTTCTTGTGATCGAATGCATATTCTGCGAGCAGAGGCCCTTTGACTTGCGCTGGCACGGTGATGTTAAAACCTTTGCTTGCCGACGCATCCCCGTTCTGAATCAGTGCGGTCAGTTTGACCTTGGCATCACCTTTGCCTGCTGCCGGACGTTTCACGGTACCCGTAGCAGACACGACGGAAGCGTTTGATGTTTTCCAAGTGATCGTCGTATTGTGTGTGCCTTTTACCGGAAGGTTCAGGTCAAAAAATACGTTTTTGGTATCGCCGAGATCGAGATCCGATTTGACCGCATTAACGATCTCCTCATTGTTCATGTCAGGGACTTTGCTGCCCCAGACCGCAACGCCGGTAGAAGAGAGGGCGCTGAACGTAAGGACCGTCTTCTCCGAACCTGCGTCCCATTCTTGCGTGAATACGCCTTCATAAGTTTGTCCGTTGGTTGTGAGGGTTACCTTGTTGTCTGCGCCGAGAGACCATGTGCCTGTGACAGCACCGGTTATTTTTCCGTCAGTCGTCAATTGCACGTTCTGGGAAGTTTTGATCGCAGCCGTGATCTCTTTCCCGTGATCCACCCATTTGTATTGTCCGGCAATCTTGTCGTTGCTCAATGACAGGGTTGCTTCCTGCGTCCTGGCATAACGATACGGGGAAACCACAGCCCATCCTTGGGAATTCATGTGCATCTCGTGCACCCGGACTTCATGCTCTTCGCCGCGACCCGGGAAGCGGGAGTGGAAGATCAGGAAGTGCTTGCCGGTTTCTTCGTCGTAATATGCGGAGTTATGTCCCGGCGAAACGTAGCCGATCCCTTGACCGGTGCCCGGGTCGCCAAGCTCTCTTTCGAACAGATAGTTGCCGACCAGTTTGACCGCATATGGCTCAATGGATCGATCGTCGAATAATGGTTTCTCTTTATCAGCTTTTACTTTGATCATATCGTTGCCTTCCGCATCGTAAAATGGCCCATCCGGTGTTTTGGAGCGTGCGATCCGGATGTTGTATCCGCCGTCCGCGCTTAGGCCGCCATAGGAAAGGAACAGATAATAATAATCGGTTTCCGGGCTATATAACATATACGGAGCTTCAATCCGGCTGTGGTTGCCTCCCGTTAACTTTTTGCCGTATCCTTGCCCTGGGAGAGGTTTTCCGGTAGCTTCGTCCATTTCCAAAATAAAAATGCCGCCGGAATACGAGCCGTATACCATCCACAGCTTGCCGTCTTTGTCGTAAAAGACATCGGGGTCTACCACGTTCGGATGGATTGTGGCATCATATATGGTACCATCTTCGCTCGCTTCGCCCCACATGCCGGATTTCAGGATCAGTCCCTGATCCTTGTAAGGGCCTTCGATGTTGTCGGCGACGGCTACACCCATGGCCGAACGTGGGGAATCTCCTTTGCATGCGTTGTAATACATATAAAATTTACCGTCCGACAGCTGGATGACATCGGCCGCCCAGAGCGTATCGGACTGGGCCCACTCCAGCGCTTCGGCGAACTCCTTCGTAACGTTCGGGACGACGGGATTGCTGTCCGTAACCCCGGATGCAACCTCATCCCATTGGATCAAGTCTTTGGACTTGGCCACTTGCAGGTGAGAACCGAACACATAGTACGTATCGTCAACTTTGATCACGGAAGGGTCATGGACAGAGACATTACGGAATGCGGGTACCTGAGTTTCGCTGGTTTTGCTGGCAGCCTGCGAAGATTGCTGGCTGGAAACCGGTGCCCCTTCTCCCAGTGCGGCAGCGGTGGACAAGGCAGGTGTGGCAAGTAATGCAGTGCTGAGTGCGACAGCCATATAACGTTTCATACGTTTCCCCTTTCTTGATGTGCAGTAGATAAAACCATTCGGCCGAACATGGCCAGAAATAAAATTTACGTGACTCCTCCTCCCAAAACTTGTTACTCAAGCGCTTTCATTCGTAGTGTACCAATTGATTTATATATTTGTAAATGATGAATTTTTTATAGCCTCAATCGAACCGGACGAAGGGTGATTTTCGAAATTCAAACGATTTCAGGGCGAAAACGACAAATTAAAGGCAATATTTGTGTTGAAAAACGATCCTGAAATGAGTAGTATAACTTGTGTGAATGATATTTATATTTTTATTAATGATTTATGTTTATGTAAATTAAAAAAAGAAAAAGGATTCATTCATCCTTTCATTTGAGATCTGTACAGGAGGGCAATCATGAGCAATTACAAAGATCAGATCATTGCGCATTACAAGTTTGAGGACACGACGGGCATCGGCCAGGACAGCACATCCCGCGGGAATCACGCGGTACCTTCAGGCACCCACGAGCCGGCGCTTTCCGTAATCCAAGGGCGGACGGCGCTGTCCTTTGCGGGCGGCTCCAACGGTACGTCGTATTTGCAGCTGCCGCCCGATTTGCTTCGCGGTGTAAGCGATCACACCGGTTTGACCGTATCGGCATGGGTATACCTGGGCAGAGGAAGCAGCGTGTGGGAACGCCTGATCGATTTCGGCGGAGGAGATCAGCAGCCTTACCTGTTCCTCACCAGACAGATGCGCAGCGTGCTCAAGGCCGGCGACGAAATGATGATTCATCCGACCAAAGGGTTCGCCAACGGGGAATGGATGCATGTCGCCGTGTCGGTTACGGGTACGGAGGGCGGAACGCGAAGCCATGCCGGGGCGATCGTATACGTCAACGGGGAAATCGTGGCTAATGGCTCATTCAACCAAACCTCCAGCGGAAACTATGCCAAGTTAAGAAGCTGGTTTGAGACATTCTCGAATCCGGAATTCTACACGCAAAACTATATTGGCCGCTCCCAATTTGTCGATGATCCGGATTTGGAAGCAGCGATTTCCGATGTAAGGATTTACGAAGCAGGTTTGACCATGGATGAAGTCATCGAAGTGATGTGCGAATCGCTGACCGATGCGGAGATCGTGAAGCTGGCGGCAGAGAAATATCTGGTTTCACCCGCCAAAATCATCACCAATGACATTGCGCTCCCCGACTCGCTTCTGGGCGGGAAAGTACAGGTCGAATGGTCTTCGAGCAGACCTGAAGCCATAACCGGCCAAGGGAAGGTTCTTCCGATCGAGTCGGCTCACAGCGTCACGTTAAGCGCAGCATTGCGCACGGGCGAGCAGACATTGGAACGAAGCTTCGGCGTCTCGATCGTTCCGAAACATGTGCCGCCATACACGATTACGGTCCATGGGGATCAGAAGGTCGCCGATATTAGCGAAGTGATGTACGGTTTGTTTTACGAGGATATTAACAATGCCGCCGATGGCGGAATCTATGCGGAGCTTGTGCAAAACCGTTCATTCGAGTCGTTTGCATTCGATACCTATTCCTCCGCTTCCGGAGCATGTGGATGCTCAACCGGCCGCAATCGTGAGCCGTTGTTTGCATGGTCCGGAGATACCGACAAAATGATCATACAGAACAAAGGTGGATTAAACGAGCATTTTGGCGTCAAAGATCCCGAGGTCAACGCTTATTATGTGACGGTGCAGGACGGTGCGGTCATTCGAAATCGCGGATTCGCGGATTCCAACCAGCATTGCGCCATGTCCATTCTAACTGGGAAACAGTATGATTTCACCGTATGGGCCAAAGCTGAGGCTGCGGGACGGATCACCATCCAACTGCAGGACGAAGCGGGGAATGCGGTGAGCGACGAGGTGTCCGTGCAGATCGAAGGTGGGAACAAGTGGAAGAAATATGGCGCCTCTTCCGATGCCGAACTGGTACTCACGGGCACGCAGAACGTATTGGGGCAGCTGGTTCTCACCTTCAGCGGCGATATTTCCGTCGACATGGTGTCCCTGATTCCGCGGGACGTGTGGGGGGCGGATCCCGATGAGCCAGGACTCTCCGCTTCGGCGCATGCCAATTACAAAGGGAACCCGAACTATAGACTGCGCAAAGATTTGGTGCAGGCACTCGTCGACATGCATCCCGCATTCCTGCGTTTCCCGGGCGGATGTATCTCCGAAGGTTCGTTTATTTGGGACAACGTGTACGACTGGAAAGATTCCGTCGGTCCGGTGGAGCTGCGGAAGGAAAATTACAATGTTTGGGGTTACATGATGACGATGGGCCTTGGCTATATGGAATATTTCCAATTGGCCGAAGACCTGAATGCCCTTCCGGTTCCGGTCATGGCATGCGGCGTTTTATGCCAGGCCCGTTCCGATTATGCCCATCCGGCAGGCGGCAAGCTGAGGGAATATTATATCAAAAACTTTACGGATTTGATCGATTTTGCGATCAGCACGGATATCGAAAACAACGAATGGGCCGCAATCCGCAGCGAGATGGGGCACCCCGAGCCGTTTGATTTGCGTTATTTGGGCGTCGGGAACGAAAACTGGGGCACCGAGTTTTTTGCCAACTTCGAAGCGTTCAAGGCAGCGATCGACGACTACATGAAGCAGAACTACCCGGATCACGAACTGCACATCATTTCCACCGTCGGAGCTCAAGCCGATGACGATGCTTATCAGGAAGGATGGAAGTTCCTGAGCGGCAATCTGCAAGGATCGGCGCAAATCGCATTTGCGGACGGCAAGGAAATCATCGAAGAGAACGTCACGTGGTATAGCCGGCAAAGCAACTACATGGATACGATCGCCGACGAGCATTATTACCGTTCCAACGAATATTTGCTGAACAATGCCGACCGTTACAACTACTACAAGCGCGCCTATCATGAAGACGGCAGCATCAACTGGAAAGAAACGTCCAAGGTATTTGTGGGCGAGTATGCCTCCACGGACAAAAACACGCTGGCAGGTGCCGTGGCCGAGGCGGCCATCATCACCGGTTTCGAAAACAATGCCGACGTCGTGCGCATGGCCGCATACGCGCCGCTCTTCAACAAGGTGCTGACGGATGGAACATACCGCTGGACGCCGGACTGCATCTGGTTTGACGACGAGACGGTCTGGTTTACGCCGAATTACTACGTGCAGCAGCTGTTCGCCAAACATGTCGGGGAGCAAGTATTGGGAACGTCGTTCTCAACGTATAACAAAGGCAAAGAAGTGCAGCTCCAGCCGCGCGGCGGCATCGAGATCGCTGCCGGGAATGCAGACATCCTGGTGAAACGTGTCAAAGTGACGTCCAACGAGGATGGCCGCGTATTGTTCGAAGAACATTTCGCGGAATGCTCCAAGCCAAGCCGGGCCTGGGAAGCGATTGCCGGATCGGCAGGATACAGCCTGCAGGCCGGAAAAGGACTGCTGCTCAAAGCGCAGGACAGCGGACTTAACGGTCTCGCGATCCTGAACGAGGAATGGACCAACTATACGCTTGAAGTGGAAGCCAGCAGACTTGCGGGCGAAGACGGCTTCTATGTAGGCGTCGGTCTGACGGACGCTTCTCCGGAACAGAAGGATGTCATCGAATACGCCATCGGATACGGCGGCAGCGCGTCAGGTGTCAAAGTGTACAAACAAGGGATCGAAGGGTACACGCTGGGCGACTATTCTTCCAGTACGGCAGCCGGCAACCTCAGAGCGGCGAATTACGAACCGCTGGAAGACAACACAAACTATGTCATTACGGTCAATTATGGCGGAGAAACAGGCAAAAACCTGATCTGCTCGTATACGGATGGCCGTACAACAAGCAAAGTGCTCGACTACAAGCTTGAAGCCTATAACCGCGATGTGTTCCATTCCGTAACGCGTGATGCAAACCATGTCTACGTGAAACTGGTCAATGCCGACGGAATGGAGAAGGCGACCAAAGTGGTGCTTGAACATCTGGATGTCCAGGCATCGGCACGGTTAATCACCTTGAGCGGGGACGAAGAACTGGTGCATGTTCCGAATGTCAACCAAAAGAATGCGGAAAAAGTAGTTCCTCAAGAGAGCACCATCGAGCTTGACGGCTACTCCGTCGTTCTGCAATTGCCGGCCCAATCGGTCAGCGTATTGGTGCTTGATCGCAAGCTGTAATCGTTTCAATCGTTTCATAAGTTTGATGCAAAGGAACCGCGAATATCGCGGTTCCTTTGCGTTTTCACGACTCGAAGCGTGGTCAACAGAAGATACCCAAAGTCAACAGCCTCCACTACCTGCGGTTCCGGGTCTGCTCCTATAATTAGTGAGAAGGAGGAGACAGCATATGCGTTTGAATCACAAACAATGGGTACGTAACATCCCGCTTCATCTCATGATTCTGCCCGGATTGCTCATCATCATTGTATTCGGTTACATTCCGATGGCAGGACTCTCCATTGCCTTTCAACACTTTTCTCCGATTGCCGGTTTCAAGAACATCAACTGGGTCGGAATGGACAATTTCAAGTACCTGCTCGATTTGCCCGGGTTTTGGCAGGTGGTTTGGAACACCGTGTTTATTTCCCTGATGAAAATCATTTCCGGCCTTGTCGTGCCGGTGCTCGTAGCTCTGCTCTTGAACGAAGTGCGCCGCAGCGGATTCAAGCGGACGATTCAGACCGTCATTTACATGCCTCACTTTTTCTCCTGGGTCATTTTGGCCGGCATCATTGTGGATGTGCTGTCCCCGAGCAGCGGGATCGTGAACATGTTGTTGAAGGCCATCGGCATGGAGCCGATACAGTTTCTGGCAAGCAATGACTGGTTCCCGTACATACTCGTCATCACGGATCAATGGAAAGAGTTCGGATTCGGAACGATCATCTACCTTGCGGCACTGACAAGCATCGACAAATCGTTATACGAAGCAGCCGTCATGGACGGGGCGGGCAGATGGAAGCAAACGTGGCACATTACGCTGCCCGGCATACGCCCAATCATCATTTTGATGGTTACGCTCAGTCTGGGGAACGTGCTCAATGGGGGATTCGACCAAGTATTCAACTTGTACAATCCGCTCGTTTATGAATCCGGAGACATTCTGGACACGATGATCTATCGCATCGGTTTGCAGGATGCGCAGTATTCGGTGTCCACCGCACTCGGACTGATCAAATCGGTGGTATCCTTCGTATTTATCGGACTTGGCTATTACCTTGCATACAGGTTCGCCAATTACCGGATCTTTTAGAAAGGGGGCAGAGCACCATGCACCATACGTCGAGAGCTTATCGTTGGTTTCTGGGATTCAACTATGTCATTCTGACCCTGCTTGCGCTGTTGTGCCTGTTTCCCATCGTAAACATATTGGCGATTTCCTTCAGTTCAAGTGATGCGGTCAAAGCAGGGGGCGTGACGTTTTGGCCGGTCGATTTCACCTTCTCATCGTATCAATACATTTTGGAGAACAAGCAGTTTCTGAATTCGTTCGGAACAAGTTTGCTTCGCGTCGTGCTCGGCGTGGCCATCAATCTGATTTTTACGGTGCTCGTGGCCTATCCGCTCTCCAAGGAGGCTGCCCGTTTTCGTTCGAGAACGGCGTATGCCTGGATCTTTGTATTTACGATGCTGTTCAGCGGCGGCTTGATTCCAGGGTATTTGGTCGTTAAGGAAACAGGGCTGCTGGACTCCATCTGGGCACTTATTCTGCCGGGAGCGGTTCCGATCTTCAACGTGCTGCTCATGCTCAATTTTTTCCGGGGATTGCCGAAGGAATTGGAGGAAGCCTCGTGGATGGATGGCGCAGGCCACTTCCGAACGCTGTGGAGCATATACTTGCCCATCTCGCTTCCAAGCATCGCGACCATTACGCTGTTTGCCATGGTAGGGCATTGGAACGCCTGGTTTGACGGCATGATCTACATGAAAAATCCTGAGCATTATCCGCTCGCCACCTATTTGCAGTCCATGCTGCAGCAGGTGACGATGATTCAAACCGATTCGATGACGCTGGAGGATGCCACGCTGCTGAGCCAGGTATCGGACAGGACTACGCAGGCGTCCCAGATTTTCTTGTCCGTTATTCCGATTTTGCTCGTGTATCCGTTCTTGCAAAGGTATTTCGTGCATGGACTTGTTGTCGGCAGCGTGAAGGGATAAGATCGGGAAGAGGAGAAGCACAGGAAGGAGCCGATACCCGGCTCCTTTTTGGTCCTTGGAGGGGGGCTCATGAACATATGAGGCATTTTTGGGGGAACTGGCGGAGCCGGTCCATCGTGGTAAAGCTGATGATTGCTTTTGTGCTTGTCATGCTGCCGCTGTATGTGATTAGCATGGTGATTACGTACAGCAGCTCCAAACAGATGCAGTCCGAGGTGGAAACGGCACATGAATCCAAACTTCATTTCTACCACAATCATCTGCAATTCGAATTGGAGCGGATGAGCGACCTGATCAACGAATTTTCATTTGACGAACAAATGTCCACATTAAGCACGAGAGCAGCCATTATGAGCGGATACGAAGTAACGGCGAGCTTAAACAACATTCATCAAAAACTGAAACAGATTATGGTCACGAGTCCTTACATCAACGATGTGGTGTATTATGTGCCAGGCCTCCACAAACGAGTCAGCGCGGTTGACGGAATCCGCAGCGTGGAGGATGAAGAATGGAAGGAGCTTTTGGCAACGATGGGCAACTTGAACGGCGAGCTCTCTTCCTGGAATGACGATCTTTACTTTCTCAAAAGCAATCCCTATAACATGAATCATGAGGAAGCGCCCAACTTTATTTTAGGAATACGTTTGTCTGCCGATGAATTCAAGCATAGACTGCAGCAGTTGTCCGATAGTGGCGGAAGCGAGCTTACGTTAAGCTTTGGCCAAGGACGGGACATGTTTATTTCTTCTGCGGATGATGCGATCGACGCTTTGGAAGTCCATTGGCCGGACGAGCTGCCGGTTCAGGATTCACCGCTGGTGACGAGGTCTGCGGCAGGTGACATGCTGCATTATACGCTGTATGATGCGGAGCATTATTTTGCATTAACCTCAAGCATTGCCGAATCGGTGCTCGAAGCCCCGCTTGAACAATACAAACTCTGGTTGTGGGTGACAACCTTGATTTCCATTGTCATTATTATCGCGTTCTCGCTGTCCATCTACAAATCGATTCATAAACCGTTGTCTGCGCTGGTCAAAGGGTTCAGGATGGCGGAGCAGGGACAAACCGACGTGCGCATTCCGCACTCCCGCAGAGATGAATTCGGTTATTTATACTCCCGCTTCAACCATATGATAGAGCGCTTACATGCTTTGATTGAAGAAAATTATGTAGCGCGAATCCGGACAAGCGAGGCCGAGCTGAAGCACCTTCAGTCCCAGATCCAGCCTCATTTTCTGTACAACAGCTTGTTTAGCATCAAACAGATGGCCGAGGTGGAAAACGTGGAGCTCATTCAGGAGTTCACGGATTATTTGGGGCAATACTTCCGTTATATGTCGCGGGATTCGCAAACCGAGGTTTCGTTAAAAGAGGAAATTCAACATGCGCAGATTTACGCAGCGATTCAGAAGATCCGGTTTGGTCCGCGAGTGCAATTGCAAATGGAAGAAATGAATCTCGAATATGGAAAAATCGCGGTCCCCAGGGTTACGATCCAACCTATTGTCGAAAACGTCTTTGAACATGCATTGTCGAAACGCAGCCGTGGCGGCATCTTGAAAATGTCTTACCTGACCTCGCCGGACAAGCTGTCCATCCTCATTGAAGACGACGGGGACGATTTGAGCGAAGTGGCCATGGATCGGCTGCGGCTGTCGCTGCAGCACACCGCGGCGAGGCATGATGAAGGAGAAATTACGGGGTTGCTCAATGTCAATCAACGACTGCGAATCAGGTTTGGACCGGAATACGGGCTGGCAGCCGAGCGCAGTGACCTTGGCGGATTACGCATCATTATAAGCGTTCCATGGAAAGGAGAGGATCATGATGCAGCGCATGCTGATCGTTGATGATGAACCGGTCATATTGGATGGACTTTATGCTTATTTTCAGAAAGTAGAGCTTCAGGATATGGAAATTATTAAAGCGTACTCAGCCCTTGAAGCGATTGAATGGTTAAATACGGTGAAGATCGACCTGGTACTGAGTGACATATGTATGCCAGGCATGGACGGAATGGAGCTGATCGAACAAATCATGGACCGCTGGCCGAGATGCAAAATACTGCTGCTGACCGGCCATAACGAGTTCGACTACGCCCATCAAGCTATTCGCAATCCTTGTGTTGTCGATTATTTGCTCAAGACAGAGGGCATGGCGCAGATCCGTGCCGCCGTGGAGCACGCCCTGCAATTGATCGCTGAAGAAAACGATTTCCGTTACCAGAATGCCTGGTTCCGCAGCAAGCTGCCCCGTGCACTGCCTCAGCTGCAGCGCCAGCTGCTGGTCGACGTCATCAAAAGAACCGGGCGGCAAGACGCTGCGCTGCAGGAGGAGTTCGATGCCGTTCAGCTTCCGTTCAGGTCGGATGAACCAGTCGTCCCCGTGATCATCCGTGTGGAACAGTGGAATACGTATCAAACCCAGACAGACCGCGGTCTAATTCGATATGCGGTAGCCAATGTCGCCGAGGAGCTGCTGATGGATAAATCGGTGGTCAAAGCCGTTGAGCTTGATTACCAATGCATCGTTTGCCTTGTGCAGCCACCGGCGCAGCAGCCCGCTGTGCCAAATGGGCAGATGCTGCGCGAGCGAACCCGGCGTTTCGTCAACGGCACGTTGGAATCGGTGCAGCAATCCTGCGCGGATTGCCTGAAATTGTCCGTTTCCATTATGGTGAGCGAGCAGGAAGTGGAGTGGTCCGAACTTCATCAGGCGATTCTTCAATTAAGGCTTTCCATCCATGAAAGCCCAGGCTTCGGTATGGAGAAGCTGCTTCGTGTCGATGTAGCGCAGCAGTTGAGCCAAACGCAAAACCTGTTGAACCAGCAAGCCGTGACGGCATTGCAGTTGGAACAGACGAGCCAACGGATTGCGAGCGGAGACAGAGAGTGGGCGGCATCGTTTCACAAATGGGTGGATTCGGCCAAAGACGGTATCCAGGATCCGTTCTACCGTTTGAAGGTTTACACGGAAGCGGCGCATCGGCTGCTTGATCTGCTGCATGATTTGGGACTGCATGACTCTGCCTTGCAGGAGATCTCGCTGTCCCGTATGCTGGATTTCAATATAGATACGCCATGGCCGGAGCTGGTGGCCTTCTATGAGTCTGCCTTCGAATGGATCATTTCCAAACGAGTCGATACACGCGTGAATGATCAATCGCAAATTTTGAATACGATTCATCATTATATCCGGCTTCATTTGGAGCACGATCTTTCCCTAACCCGGATTGCCCAAGAGGTTTCGCTTAACCCGTCATATCTTTCCCGTTGGTACAAACGCGTGACAGGAAAGGGGATTTCCGATTACATTCATGAACGGAGAATCGAACGAAGCAAAGAGCTGCTGCTCGGTTCGGCCTGCAAAATGCATGAAATCTCCGCCAAGGTCGGCTTTAGCGACCAGCATTATTTTTACCGTTTTTTCAAAAAAGCCGTCGGCTGCACCCCGCAGGAGTATCGGGACCAGAAAGCATAACGAAAGATAGCAGGCTCAGTCTGAAATGGTCAATCAAAGATACCAGATGTCAACGCTGCCCACTCGAACTGACAGCGCTTTCTTAATACAATGAACACATACCTCGGGAGAGGACACACAAAGGGGGATATGCATGAACAAGTCTTTGAAGAAACTATCGCTATTGACGTTATCCATGCTTCTGGCCACTACGCTTGCTGCCTGTTCATCGGGTGCGGGGTCGGCGGAAAATGAAACGGGACAAAGCGCACCGCAGGATGCCGGCGGACCGCTGACCAAATACGATCCACCCATCAAGCTAACCTCTACGATGAACGAAACGGGAAAAGAATCGCTGGCCGAAGGAGATACGCATACCGACAACATTTGGATCAGGGGCTACAAGGATGAGCTCGGCATCGAGGTGTCCTACGACTGGATCGTGCCGGATGCCAACTATAATGACAAAATGAACGTGACGCTGGCCAGCGGCGATCTGCCTGACGTATTGAAAGTCAGCGCGGTTCAGTTCGAGCAGCTGTACGAAGCGGGCATGCTGGAAGATTTGACGGAAGTGTACGACAAGTATGCATCCGACTTGGTGAAAGAGTTCATGTCTGCGGAAGATGGAGCTGGACTCAAGCCTGTAACCAAAGACGGCAAAATTTACGCCATGGTCAGCTTCCCGGGTTCCCTGGACTCGTCGGACATGATCTGGATTCGCCAGGATTGGCTCAAAAAGGTCGGGCTTGAAGCACCGAAATCGATGCAGGATGTCATCAAAATCGCCGAAGCCTTTACTTTTGAAGATCCGGACGGAAATGGAAAAAACGACACTTACGGCATTGCGCTGAACAAGGATTTGCCGATCAACGGTTTCCTGCTCGGTTACCACGGTTATCTGGAAACCTGGATCAAGGATTCGTCCGGACAGGTCGTTAACGGAACGATTCAGCCGGAAGTCAAGGCAGGTCTGGCCGAGCTGCAAAACCTGTACAAAAAAGGCGTGATCGATCCGGAGTTCGGGGTTAAAGATTTCGCCAAAATGATGGAAGACGTCAACGCGGGCAAAGCCGGCATGTTTTTCCTGCCGCAGTGGGCGCCATTCCAAGTAAGCAGCATGATCAAAAAGGATCAAAACGTCGATTGGATGCCGTATCCGGTACAATCGATCGACGAGCAACCGGCAAAAACGCAAAACCATCTAAGCTTGGGCGGCATCTTTGCCGTGCGTAAAGGGTACGAACATCCTGAAGCACTGGTGAAGCTGCTCAACTTCCAGGCTGAAAAAATGTTCGGCGAGTCGGCCGAGAAGGAACGGGCAGCGTACTTGAACGGGCTAACGGGTCTGGGCTTCCATAATGCGACCGTATCCAATCTGCCTGCCAACAAAAACGTCGTAGCCCAGGATGAAGTCGAAAAAGCGATTGAAACGGGCGACACGTCCGGTCTTGGACTGGAAGCGAAGTTGTTCTATGACGACATTATGGATTACCGGAACGGCAATCTCGACAAATGGCATATGGAACGCATTTTTGGACCGGAAAGCTCTCAGGGCGTCATCAAATATTATCGGGATAACGACCTGATCGTCATGAACGAATTCATCTACGCGCCAACAAAAACGATGAATACCAAATCCGCGACGCTGGATAAACTGCGGGCCGAGACGTTCCTGAAAATCATTTACGGCAACTTGTCCATCGATGAGTTCGACAATTTCGTGGCGAACTGGAAAAAGCTCGGCGGGGATCAAATCACGCAGGAAGTGAATGAAGTCATTAATGCGAGCAAATAACAAATGGAAAAAGGGGCGCCGCGACTTGCGGTGCCTCCTTTTTTGAGGCTAAGAAAAGAAAGGCCTACTTGTTCGTGGCATGCTGCTTGGAGGGAAGCTTGTCTCCTGGCGTACCTTTGCCGTTATTTTTGTTGCGGCGGGCTTTCTCCTGGTTTTCATTTACTTTTTGCACGAATTCCCGGGTGCTTTCCATGTGCAGGTTCAGCTCCTTTGGCATGTTGTATGGCGTAGGTGTAACAGGATTTTAATATAACCTGATCATGTTCATTCTATGAGAAGATCGAACGTTTTCATGCGGAAAAGGGGCAAGCATAGACCCTGTGAAACGGGCGAAACTGGACTTTCATGGACAGGCCGTCTACACTGGATGTACCGAGTTATATAAAAGGGAGTGCCCATAAATACGATGCTGCAAAAATTCGGTTTTACCCAGTACGAAAGCCAGGTCTATGAAGCGATCATGGCTCGCGAAGAACCGCTCGATGCAACAACGATCGTCAACTATTCAAACGTGCCCAAGGCCAAAATTTACGAAGTGCTGAATCGGCTGATCGACAAAGGCGCGGTTCTGACCACGATGCATGGCAAGAAAAAATTGTATATGGCCGTTGATCTGCAATCCATCATCCTTAAACTCAAGACCGATTTCGAGAAGGACCTGGAGGAATTGAAAAGCTATCACGTCAAACGCAGTTTTGACGACGAGCACATTTGGACATTGAAAGACGAAAGCGCCATTGCTTCCCAAATCGAACAGCTCATGATCGAAGCGGAATCGTCGATTATTTTTCTCGCTTGGAACGAGCATATGGAAAAGTATAAATCACTGTTGGAACAGAAAGAAGCTCAGGGGCTTCATGTTGAAGTGCTGGCCGTTGGCGGGTTGCAAACGACGCTGGCGAACCGCTATTCCCTGATTCATACCTTGGAAGGGAACAGGCTTGAGCCATTGCAGCTGCTGATCGTGGACGAAACGTATTTACTCTTTGCGGGCATGGAGCATGATGCGTGGAAAGCGATCAAAACGATGTCCAAGCCGATTGTCAAAGCGCTGACCGATTATTTCTATCATGACGTTGCGCTGGCGCAAATCACCAAAAAATACGGGGAACAATTGCTTCAGGATGAAGAAATATCCAAGCTGCTTGCACGTCTCATTTATTGAAAAGTTATTCCGCACAGGAATAGCTTTTTTTAGTTGTTGAAATCCTCCGGATGTTGGGTTACTATCGTAGTTGTAACTTTATAGGGGGAATCGTTTTGAATAAAAAAGTATACGTTCTGGCCATTGCGGCGTTTGTGGTGGGAACCGTTGAACTCATTTTGGGCGGAATTTTGGATTTGATCGCTGAGGATCTTCATATTACGCTGACGCAAGCAGGATACTTCATCTCGATGTTTTCGCTGGTGTATGCAATCTCGGCTCCGATCTTGCTTAACGTAACAGCAAAATACGAGCGTAAAAAGGTCTACATGTGGAGTTTGTTCATGTTTATGATCAGCAATGTGATCTCGGGGCTCAGCCACAGCTTTGGGATGCTCATGTTGGGCAGGGCGCTTGGCGCAGCTACGGGATCGCTTATTTTTGTATTGTCGCTGACAATGGCGGCACGCATCGTCAAACCTGAATACAAAGGGCGTGCAGTAGGGACGATTACGATGGGGGGAAGTGCTTCTCTGATTGTAGGCGTGCCTTTGGGCATATTTATCGGCAATGCGGCGGGGTGGCGCGAAGTGTTTCTGCTTATTGCGGTGCTGACAGGAATAGTTATGGTTGCGGTGGGATTCACGATGGGGAGGATGCAGCCGGTTCCGGCCGTGCCGCTTCGAAAACAGTTCACTGCACTGATGAATCCCAAAATGGCCGCGATCCATCTGACCACCCTGCTGGTGCTCGCCGGGCACTTGACGATGTATGCGTACTTTACGCCGTTTCTACAGGAAACGATCGGTGCGAGTTCAACGATGGTGACGTGGGTTTACGTCATGTTCGGCATTGCAGCCGTTGCCGGCGGCGGCATGGGCGGTGCGCTAAGCGACCGTATTCATCCTGCCAAAGCCATTGTTGGCGTGCTTATTCCTTTTATGGCAAGCATGGCGATTGTGCCGTTTAGCGGAGAGATGCCGCTGATTCTTTGTATGCTGCTCCTCGGCGTATGGGGGGCGTTAAGCTGGACGGTTACGCCTGTGCAGAACAGCTTGATCATCAAATCCGCACCGGCAGAAGCCGAAACGCTGATCAGCACCAACTCGGGCATTGCGCATGCAGGCATTGCGCTCGGAACCTTTATTGGTGGCCAGGTGATTGAGCGTTCATCGGTCGTTTATACAGGATGGGTCGGAGCGGTGCTCGTGCTGCTTGGCCTGGGAGCTGCATTGTTTGCCATTAGCAGGAAGGAGCATGCTGCCCAGACGGTAGCATGAGTTTAGTAAGGTTAGTACACAAGTTTATCCCATTGTTGGTTCAACCATATGTCTCTGGCTGCTTCGGGCTCCTGATGGTAATTAATGTTTTTAGCCGTGTTTAGAAGCCAAAAGTTGAATCAATGGCGTAATCGTAAAATAATAAAGCGCAGTTCCAACCTATATGGCGGAACTGCGCTTTGCTTTTGTAGTTCAATGCTGAAACCCTACGGATCATTAAGCTTTCAGGCTTTTGCCGTTTGTTGCAATGACTTCTTTGTACCAATTGAACGATTTCTTCTTGTAACGTTCCAGTGTGCCGGAGCCATCGTCATGACGGTCTACGTAGATGAAGCCGTAGCGTTTTTTCAGCTGCGCCGTCGATGCGCTGACAAGGTCGATGCAGCCCCATGTCGTATAGCCCATGACTTCGACGCCGTCTTCGATCGCTTCGCCGACCTGCACGAGGTGATCGTTCAGGTAGTTGATGCGGTAGTCGTCTTCGACGGTTTTTTCGCCCTTGTCGTTCACGATCAGCTCGTCCACCGCGCCAAGGCCGTTTTCTACGATGAACAGCGGTTTCTGGTATCTGTCCCAGAATGAATTCAGCACGTAGCGCAGGCCTTGGGGGTCAATCTGCCAGCCCCATTCGCTTGCCTGCAGGTGAGGGTTCGGCACGCCGCCGAGCAGGTTGCCTTCGCCTTTGATTTTTTTCGCAGGATCGGCGGTCTCGCAGATGCTCATGTAATAGCTGAAGGAAATAAAATCGACCGTATGCTTCAGCGCTTCCTCGTCCCCTGGCTCGAAATGGATCTGGATGCCGTTTTCACGCAGGTAACGCTTCATGTACCCCGGATATTGGCCGCGAACGTGGATGTCGGCGAACGCCATGTTTTTGTGGTCAGACTCCATCGCTTGAATGACATCGTCCGGGCTTGGAGTCAGCGGGTAGATCGGCATGCTGAGCACCATGCAGCCGATCTTGAATTCAGGATTGATCTCATGACCGATTTTGACCGTTTTCGCGCTGGCTACCAGCTCGTGGTGGATCGCCTGGTAAAGGTCCTGTTTGCTCAGCTGCTTCTTCGGCGTAGAGATGCCTCCGCTCATGAACGGCGCTTCGAGAATCGAGTTGATCTCGTTGAACGTCAGCCAGTATTTGACCTTGTCCTTGTAACGCTTGAATACCGTCGTTGCATAGTTCACGTAGAAGTCGACCATTTTGCGGTTGACCCAGCCGTCGTACTCGCGGGACAGGTGCAGCGGCGTCTCGTAGTGGGAGATCGTGACCAGCGGCTCGATGCCGTATTTATGGCACTCGTCGAACAAGTCGTCGTAGAATTTCAGGCCTGCTTCGTTCGGCTCGGTCTCGTCGCCTTTAGGGAAAATGCGGGACCAGGCGATGGAAGTACGGAACACTTTGAAGCCCATCTCGGCGAACAGCTTCACGTCTTCTTTATATCGGTTATAGAAATCGATGCCGATCAGCTTCATATTGTCTTCTGTCGGCGTCTCCGTGATCACCGGGTCGCCATCGTGCGCCCCGATGCCGCCTTTTGGCGTGACGTCCTGGATGGACCAGCCTTTACCGTCTTGTTCGTACGCGCCTTCGAGTTGGTTCGCCGCCACCGCGCCGCCCCACAAAAAGTTTTCGGGAAAGTTGTATGTTTTGTTTTGCGAGTTGCTCATCAATATCTCTCCATTTCGTCATGAAGTCATCTTGGTGCAAATCACTGCACAAAAAAAGCTTAAACGTTGTAACGGGTTCCACGTCAAGTTTTACTTTTACTTTTTTTTTGAGGCATACTTAAGGTATGCTAAGATACGACAAAGTAAGGTGGCAAGAAAGGAGCCGGGATGTCGAAGTTTAACGAAATTATGAAGCGGTCGGGATATTCCAAGGCGACCGTATCCAGAGTCATCAACCATTCGCCTCATGTTAGCGATGAAGCCAGACAGAAGATTACGGAAATCATGAATCAACTCAATTATATTCCTAACCGAAATGCCGTCTCGTTATCCACGGGACGTACCAAACAGATCGGGATTGTGACTTCCGCCACGGGAGATGTCATTCTTTCATTCATGAATCAATTTGTGGATACGGCTATGGATTACGGTTATCAAACTATTATCTATACTTCCCGCGGGGATAAAGAAATCGAACTGCAGGCGTTTGAAGATCTGCGCAGCAAAAGGGTGGACGGTATCGTCATCATCGCCTGCGTCAATGATCCGAGAATGCTCAAGAAGTATTGCCAATATGGTCCCATCGTATCCTGGCAGCGCATGGGCAATGACGAGATCACTTCCGTTGCGATGGATCAAGCCGAAGGGTACCGGTTGGCGCTGGAACATCTCGTATCCAGGGGGTACACGCAGATTGCCAATATGTTCGGCAGAGTGGAGAGTCTTAACATTCAGAGCAGACGCAGGGCGTATGAAACATTTATGGAAAGCCGGGGTCTGCCCGTGCGCAAGGACTGGTACCAATATTCCGTATATTCGGCATCGGACGGCGAGCAAGCGCTGCGCCGGCTTCACGAAAGTCGGGAAATGCCCCAGGCGATTCTGTGCTCCAATGATTATGCGGCGATCGGCATTTTGAGCGAGGCTCGCAGAAGGAACATCAAGGTGCCCGAACAACTGGCCATCGTGGGATTCGACGACATCGAGCTGTCCCGGGTGCTTGGCATCACGACGATTCGCAACCCGATCGCAGCTCAAGCAACGAACGCTTTCTACCATTTGTGGGCCGTGCTTGGCGGGCAAAAGCTGACACACGAAAGCCTGAAATACGAACTGATCGAACGCGAAACGAGCTGACATTCAACAATTATTCAAATTTGAAGCATTTCCGGGCGGTTGTGATGCGGTATACTGAACTGGAGTTTCACGATGCTGACTTTTATGGAAGGCCGGCAAGTGAAACTTAAGCATCATGTTACAAGTTACATATTTCACAAACCCCGACCCGGAAAGGTGAGATTGAACGTGTTGAAGACCGTGACAGGCCGTTTCAGAATTGCAGCGTTATTGGAAGGAATCTCTTTTTTACTCTTAGTCGTTGTGGCGATGCCGCTTAAGTATCTGGCCGACATATCTTCCCCGGTCGCCATTGTGGGCGCGATCCACGGCATTTTGTTCCCATTATACTTGATTGCCCTTGCACATTTGGCTGTCGTTCATCGTTGGAAGGCTTCATATTGGATCATGGGGCTGCTTGCGGGCGTGCTTCCGTTTGGCACGTTTGTGTTCGATTCCTATCTCAAAAAAAGAGACTGGAAATAAGGACAGACGGAATTAGTCTTGTTCATATGAAACTGAAAAAAACGGAATAAAGGTGACTATATACCCTGATTTGAACGGTGTTAGTCGCCTTTTTTGCGTGTAAGGCATCTATATAGGTTGAACTAGAAATATACACGAAAACGGAGAGGGCAGAAAGAATCTGGAGAAGCGGAGCGTTCTAAAAACTTTCTGAAAGAAAGCTGCATCGTAAGCATAGGCTGTTCACCAGATTTCCTCCTTAACTAAAGGGATTCAAAAAATCTCGGGATAACAGCGATCGGAAAATGGTTCTGACCACGTAGTGGCTCCGTGTAAAAATGATGGGTTCGATTTATTATGTCGAAAATAAAGAAATTGACTTTCCCGGACGTTTATGCAGGTGCTTGACAGGGGTGTGTTATATTAAGGGAAACGTCGATTGGCGTGCCTATTATGATAATCAATCAAGTTCGTTTGTGGGAGGATTCATCGTGTATCAGTACAAGGATCGGGAATACGAAGACGTCCGTTTTGACGGGCAGGATTTGAGATATGGAGAATTGACAGGCTGTGTTTTCATCAAATGCACCTTCATGAATACCTCGCTCGAAGAGATCGAGACGAACGGATGCCGTTTCATCGAGTGCGATTTCAGAGGGGCCGCGCTGAATGGATCGTTCCATACGGAGACTGCTTTTGAGAACTGCTCGTTTGGCGGTGCGAACCTGTTCGTTTCCAAGTTTACCGACTGCAAAATGACCGGCTCCGACTTTTCGGGCGCTCAGTTGGATGGTATTACGTTGGCGGGAGGCGACTGGTCATATACCAATTTCAGACATGCCCGGCTGGGAAAACAAGATTTGCGGGGCATCCGCTTCTATGAAGCCGATTTATCGGATGTTGACCTGGGCAAAGCGGATTTGCGGGATTGCGATTTGACGCGCGTTACGCTAAGCAGGGCCAAACTGACAGGTGCCGACCTTCGCGGCGCGAATCTGGAGGGCATCGACCTGAAATCGCTCGATATCAAAGGCACGCGGATGGATCGGGAACAGGCGGTACTGTTCATGCGTTCCTTTGGCGCGAAGGTCGATTAACGATACTTATCCGAATCCGATGAATGGACATCAACGAAGAAGATGGGAGGCAGCAAATCATGGAACAGGCACGGCAGCTACTTTTTTATCCCTTATACGGAGCGTGCATATTGGAGAGCGTAGAACAGCAAACGGATAAGGTGGGAGAAGGAAATGGAGATCAGGTATTTCATCTCTATTTCCCCAAGCAGGAACTGCGCATGATGATTCCGAAACAGCGGGCACAAGAAAGAGGGATTCGTCCATTGTCCGATGTAGACACCTTGTTGCAGGCGAGAGCCGAATTTTTCGGAAACCATGTCGAGCTGCCTCTTGATGCTTCGAAACGCCGAGAGCATTTGCAAGCGAGAATCGATACAGGGCTCCTGCGAGAATATTTCGGTGTCATTCGCGACCTGTTATGTGCCAAAGTTTACGCGTTGAAACTGAACACCCATGATCGATCAACGATGAATACGGCGCGCGATATGCTGATCAGCGAACTGACTTTGGTATTGAATTTCTCCGCCGAGGATGCCAGTGCTTACCTGAAGCAGGATATCGAGAAGCGGCAGCAGGAAGCAGACTCTTCCGATTATTTTACAGGCTGAATGTTCAGTATATTTAAAGTTTTCGGGTCGTCCCAAAGAAAAAAAGTTTCCCGGTGCAAACCGAAAGGAAGGGATGGGCTTGAAAAGTGGGAGACAAGCCGCCATAGCGGGGAAAGTCGTAGATGGATCGTTACGGATTTCTGCATCAGTCTCCCCCGGGTTACGATCTCATTCAATTTTGTTGGATAATAATGACATTGACATTCGCATGCTTTTCCAAAATAATAAAACGTAATTGAATACTGGTACCTTTAATTCAGTCCAGAGAGGCTGGCAAGGGCAGCGGATTTTTATAATCACGCGTGAAGCGGGCGATTCCAACCAGGGATGCTCTGTGTCTTCGCGCGGGTTATGATGCAAAAAAGAGGCTACTTGTCAGGTGCGCGTTCTGATGAGTAGCCTCTTTTTTCTGCTTTTTGGTATCAGGAGACTTTAAGTGGAGGTATTCTGATGAGTAAACAAGATCAAGAGTTTTCATGGCAAGAGGTGCCAAAAACGCAGAGAAACCATTTCTGGAAGACGTTATCCGTCATGCTCGGCTTCACCTTTTTCTCGGCGAGCATGCTGGCTGGAGGGACGCTGGGCGTAAGCTTGACGTTCATGGAATTTATCGGCATCGTGCTTGCGGGCAACCTGGTGCTGGGCATCTATACGGGAGCGCTGGCGCATATCGCCGCCAAAACGGGCTTGTCTACACATTTGCTGGCCAAATATGCGTTTGGGGAAAAAGGATCGTACCTGCCATCGTTCCTGCTCGGCTTTACCCAGGTCGGATGGTTCGGCGTCGGCGTAGCCATGTTTGCGGTCCCGGTCGCCAAAGCGATGGATTGGAACGTTTACCTGCTTATTTTCATTTTTGGTCTTGCCATGACAGCCTCGGCCATCTTCGGCATGAAGTCGCTCGTCATTCTGGGTTATATCGCAGTGCCGGCCATCGCCATTCTTGGCGGATATTCCATGCTGAAAGGCGTGGACACGCTCGGGGGTCTGCAAGGACTGCTTGATTACTCGCCCTCACAGACGCTGACCGCGGCGGCGGCACTGACGATTTGCATCGGATCGTTCATCAGCGGCGGCACGCTGACGCCGGACTTTGCCCGGTTTTCCCGGACGTCCCGGCAAGCGGTAACGGCAACGGTCATCGCGTTCTTCCTGGGTAACTCGCTCATGTTCTTGTTTGGAGCAGTTGGCGCAATGGCGTACAATCTGGCCGACATCTCGGAAGTCATGTTCCTGCAAGGATTGCTCGTTCCGGCGATCATCGTTCTGGGACTGAACATCTGGACGACCAATGACAATGCCTTGTACGCATCGGGGCTGGGCTTTGCCAACATCACCAAAATTTCGAAGAAGTTCTTTGTTGTCGTCAACGGGATTGTGGGAACGGTCCTTGCCATGTGGATGTACAACAATTTCGTTGGATTCCTGAATGTGCTCGGCGCCGCAATCCCGTCCATCGGGGCGATCATCGTTGCAGATTACTTCTTCGTGAAACGCAGAAATTACAAGCCGTTTGCCGACATGACGTTCAAAAAGGTAAACTGGATTGCGATGCTGGCTTGGGCCATCGGCGTTGCTTTTGCCCAGCTCGCTCCGGGCATCACGCCATTGAACGCCTTGCTTGGCACAGGGATTGCATACATCGTGTTGATGCTGATTGTTCCTGCGAAAGAATCCACAGAAAAGGGGAAACGAAATGATTATACAGAACGCAAAATTGCGGGGTAAAGAAGGATTATGGCATATCGTCGTAAGAGACGGAAAATTCGAACAAATTACGCAGACGCTTGAAACTACAACGAATGACGAAGTGATGGACGTAAATGGCGCGCTGGTGCTGCCGCCTTTTATCGAACCGCATATTCACCTGGATACGACGCTGACGGCAGGGGAGCCGGAATGGAACCTTAGCGGAACGCTGTTCGAGGGCATCCAGCGCTGGTCGGAACGCAAGGCATTCCTGACGCATGAAGACGTCAAAACCCGCTCCAAAACGGCGCTGAAATGGCAAATGGCACAAGGCATCCAGCATGTCCGCACTCATGTGGACGTGACCGATCCAAGCCTGACCGCCGTGAAAGCGATGCTTGAAGTGAAAGAAGAAATGGCGCCATATATCGACATTCAACTGGTCGCTTTTCCGCAGGAAGGCATTCACTCCTATCCGAACGGCGCGGAATTGCTGGAGGAATCCCTGAAAATGGGCGTCGACGTGGTCGGCGGCATTCCGCACTTCGAATTTACGCGAGAATACGGCGTCGATTCGATGAAGGTTGCGTTTGACCTGGCCGAAAAATACGACCGTCTCATCGACATCCACTGCGATGAAATCGATGACGAGCAATCCCGTTTCGTGGAAGTGGTCGCTAAGGAAGCATATGAACGTGGACTGGGCGCACGCACGACGGCGAGCCATACGACGGCGATGGGATCTTATAATGACGCATATACGTACAAGCTGTTCAGACTGCTGAAGATGGCGGACCTCAACTTCGTTTCCAATCCGCTGGTCAACATTCACTTGCAAGGACGTTTCGATACGTATCCGAAAAGAAGAGGTTTGACTCGCGTCAAAGAACTGCAGGAAGCCGGTTTGAACGTGTGCTTCGGGCATGACGACATCTTCGATCCATGGTATCCGCTCGGTACCGGCAATATGCTGCAAGTGCTGCATATGGGTATCCATGCTTCGCAGCTGCTCGGTTACGATCAGATCGTGAATTCCATGGACCTCATTACGAAGAACAGCGCAAGAACGCTGCATATCGAGAATGTATACGGCATTGAAGAAGGAAAGCCTGCCAATTTTATCGTCCTTGAAGCCGAGAACGAATATGAGGCTATTCGCAAACAAGCCGGCGTGCTCTACTCGTTCAGAGAGGGCCGCAAAATCGCGGAAACGAAACCGCGCGAAACGTCGATCGTCCTGGAAGGCGGTTCCGAGAAGGTTACGTTCAATAAATAACGGGTTTCCCTTTAAAATTGCGAACGAGGTAAGACGAGCAAAACGTGCGTGAACATAACATCCCCTCACCAAAGCGGCGTATGAGAGATCATGGAGGTCATGACATCATCGCTGCGGAGGAACGGAGGGGATGTTTTTTTCATGATGCAGGCAAAGGAAGGGCTGAAAGCATTACCTTACCACTTGACGGTGCCCGTTTGGCGGTCGGACAGCACGCTGAACTCGCCTTCGGCAGGAGAAGCAGAGGCAAGAGCCGAGAAGGAGCTTAGTGCAAACAGTACCGTGAGCAGCAACAGCGTTTTTCTTTTCATAAAAACAACCTCTTTCCTTGTGGAATGATATGACCACCATAATTGTAACAAACAGCCATAAGTTCGGTAAACAATTAAAATTCGCAATCCAGATTTCGTGTCAGAACGTATTACAATGGAGCGTGCACGGCATGCTGCCTGCGGTATTCGGTCGGCGTCAGCCCCGTATGTTTCTTGAATTGCCTGGAGAAATAAAACAAATCCCCAAAGCCTAGTTGATCGGCGATCATCGTGATCGTGCTGGAGGAGCCGATGAGCTGCTCTTTGGCTTTATCCATTTTTTTGCGCGTGATGTACTGGATGGGAGGCACGCCAAGCTGCTGTTTGAAAAAGCGAATAAAATAGTTGGGGTGCATGCAGGCGATGCCGGCCAAATCCTGAATCGTCATGTTTTCTTCGATGTGGGCATCGATATAAGCCAGAATGGCTGTCATCTTTTCCATGGCAGGCATGTTCAGAACGGAAACGTCGTTCAGGTCAATGTGCTCGATGAAATGCGCCAGAAGTTCGGTCAATTTGCTTTTGGCCATCATGTGGGCGTAAACCTTGCCAGACCGTGAATGGTGCAGCAGGTCGTCGAAGAGTGCGTCTAATCGTTCGGGATCCTGGACGGTAACGACATGCGGGAAGCGGAGCAGCTGGAACAGGTTGATCCCGCCCGCCTTCAGGCTGAAGTGGCACCAGTATTTCAGATAAGGACGGTCGCTAATGGCAGAATACGATTGAGTGATGCCTTCAGGCATAAGAACCAATTGACCAGGAATGGGAGCGTATTCATCATTGCCGATTTTGAGCCAACCCTCGCCTTCACGTATCCAATAAAACTTGCTGTAATCCGGGGTATAATCCAAATCCCGCCATTCGGTACCGCAGCAGTTATAGTCCGCCACGATCAGCTCGGTTTGCAGGTTCGACAACATGTTTGCGAGCAGTGGTTCACGATTCATCGTCCCGCTCCTTTCAGGTTATTATTGTGCATTCAAAAGTTAATCTTCTGCATGTTGATTTTTCGGTCATGCCTCTAAAATACGTTATGAAGAGGATCAGAACATAACAGGAGGCATACAGCAGATGGTAAATCCAAGCGAGTATCTGCAGCAGATCGATTCCGTGATTGCCGCAGGCAAATTCAAGGACAGCTGGGCGTCGTTGAGCAAGTTCGAGGTGCCTGAATGGTACAGACGCGCCAAATTCGGCATTTTTATTCACTGGGGCGTGTATTCCGTGCCGGCTTACGACAGCGAATGGTATTCACGCAATATGTATATCGAAGGTTCGAAGGCGCATGAGCACCACTTGGCCACGTATGGTCATCCGCGGGATTTCGGGTACAAGGATTTCATTCCGATGTTCCGGGCGGAAAAGTTCGATGCCCAAGCGTGGGCAAGCCTGTTCAAGCAGGCAGGGGCGCGTTATGTCATGCCCGTAGCCGAGCATCATGACGGATTCCAGATGTATCGCAGCTCCATCTCCCACTATAACACAGTTGAAATGGGGCCCGAACGGGATCTTTTGGGCGAAATGAAGACCGCGTTTGAAGAACAGGGGCTGACTCTCACTGTTTCTTCGCATCGCGCCGAACATTGGTTTTTCATGTCCCATGGCAAAGCATTCGATTCGGACATCAAAGAACCGCTTGCGCGGGGGGACTTCTACTGGCCGGCCATGCCTGAGCCGGATCACCATGACCTGTATGCTTCGCCTCCGGATCAGGAATTTCTTGAGGATTGGCTGATCCGCTGCTGCGAGTTGGTCGACGAGTATCGGCCGAGCGTGTTTTATTTTGATTGGTGGATCCAGCATTCCGCTTTCAAGCCGTATCTGAAAAAATTCGCGGCGTATTACTATAATCGCGGGGAAGAATGGGGCATCCCGGTAGCTGTGAACTACAAGCATGATGCCTTCATGTTCGGCTGCGCGGTACCGGATGTGGAACGGGGGCAGTTTGCTGATCTGAAACCGTATTTCTGGCAGACGGACACTGCGGTAGCCAAAAATTCCTGGTGTCATACCGAGAACAATGACTACAAGACGGCGGGTGAGTTGATTCGCGACCTGGTGGATATCGTCAGCAAAAACGGCAGCTTGCTTCTCAATATCGGGCCAAAGGCTGATGGAAGCATCCCTGACGAGGACCGGGAAATCCTGCTTGCCATTGGCGAATGGCTGCGGGTGAACGGCGAGGCCATCTACGATACGACGTATTGGCGGACGTACGGCGAAGGACCGACCGAGGTCAAGGAGGGACAATTCACCGACGGGGTAACGAAGTCTTTTACAAGCGAAGATATCCGGTTTACGGTCAAAGAAAACGCATTGTATGCCACGGTGCTGTCGTATCCGGAAGACGGCATCGTCACGATCAGATCGCTGGCGGAGAAGGGCCGACATTTTCAGGGGATCATTACCTCGGTACGCGTGCTTGGCCATGACGAACAGCCGGTGTGGGAGCGGGCAGAGGAGGGGCTTCGCGTCGTCGCCAAAAACGTCAAGAGCGATTTGCCTGTCGTCATTAAAATCACGCTGGATTAGGAGTCCGAAGAGGTTGTCCCATAAGTACTTCTATGGCGCTTCATAAGACCGTTCACTTCATGAAAAAATGAGCAAAATGAAAGAAAAGGCGTTGTTAGGGAGGTCATCCCCTGCACCGCCTCTTCGCGCTTGTGGTTTATTATCGCTGGTCTATTACGCCTTCTTGAGCAGATTGTGGGCGAGCGATAGCCACCCGACCTCAAGGCTCGCTTTTCGCAGGTCTCGAGGCAGAAAAAACGTCTGAATCCCCGATTGTATATCAGGTCCTAGCTTTTGAGCACCCGCTTGCGCAGAAATAATACACCAATCACGACTGCTCCCAGTGCCAGAAGGGCATATACGGCATTGGAATACAGGTCCATGTAACCCACGATCTTCTCCCAGGAAGCTCCGACTGCCGAACCCAAATATACGAGAGCCGTATTCCAGATCAGTGAACCGATCGTTGTCAGGACAAGGAAGGGCAGAAAACTCATCCCGGTGCTTCCGGCAGGAACGGAAATGAGGCTGCGAATCAACGGTACGAGACGACCCAGAAAAACGGCCCATGATCCATGCCGATCGAACCAGTCATATGATTTCCGGATATCTTTGGATTTCAGACGTAAAAATATTCCATATTTCAAAATGAGTATTTCCAGCCTGTTTACAGATAACATTTTCCCGACCCCATAGAGGCAGATTGCTCCTGCGACCGACCCGGCGGTTGCGGCAGCGATGACTCCGAACACGCTCAGACCCGATTTGGTAGTCATGAACCCGCCCAAGGCAAGAATGACTTCCGAAGGAATGGGGGGAAACAAATTTTCCAATGCGATGAGCAGAAAAACGCCCAGGTAACCATACGCTTCCATGATTTCGGTTATCCACTGTTCCATATCGGCACGCCCCTTAGCTTTTTTAAGAAAAATACTGCTTCACTTTCTGATAAAGGAATTTATCGAACGTTTTATATAGAACAAACAGCGCGATGAAGCATACGCCGTAAACGGCCAACACAACTTGCATAATATACAGGAACAAAGTATGTTGGGTAGTCGTCTGATCAATGATGGCTAACAAGAATGCCGCGGCGAACGCAAGCAAAGCGTAACCCATCAAATAATGATGCCCGTGGGTTTCGAAAGGCCGCGTATGTTTGGACATCGACAGAAATTCTTTGACTTTAAACTGGTTAATGGCCTCCTTGGCGGCCTCCTCTTTCGACCTTCCTTGACACTCCAGATCCGCTGCGAAATCCTCCAGATAATTCTGGAGCTCCAGTTTATCCTCTTTATTTAAAGCAAGCTGGGCAACGTAAGTATGAATATCATTTTGCCTGCGGTATAGACTATTCATCCGAATATGTCTCACATAGTTCGCCAAACTCCACACCAATGCCAACGTGAAAGAGACATAATAGGATAACGCCAGCCAAATTTGGTCCTCAGGATTAAAATGCTCGTCGTAAAAGAACGTAATGCTGCAGATCGCGATCGAGAGCAGCAATATCCACCCGAACCTTATTTCTCCCAAACTGAATGCTTTCCGTAAAAAATTCGCCATTATATTCACCTCCCGGTTTAAATGAACCGATTCACGATCTCGGTTGTAGTTTTCCAGTCCGCAATGAACTTGGCAAGCAATTGCTTGCCATCTTCGGTGACCGAATAATATTTGCGTCGGCCTCCATGGCTTTGATCCCCCCAATATGCTGAAATCGCCCCCTGCTTTTCCAGACGCTTCAAAGAAAGATACAGCGTGGCTTCCTGGATTTCGAATGCTCCCTCCGTTTGTTCTTTGATGGCCTTTGAGATTTCGTAACCGTAATTGTCCTGCCTGACCAAGACAGACAAAATGAGGAGATCGATCGTTCCTTTGAGCATTTCCGCATTCATGGCATTCCCTCCAGATTAATTACTCAATATTATTGAGTACATAATGATCTTAAGATATATTACTTAATAATGCAAGGTACTTAAAGACACTTTTCTTTATGATTTTCCAAAAAAACAATCCAAGGGCCGATGTGATTCTTCTGCTAACTTGACAGGTTCTATACAAGGGCAATTTTATTTTTCGGATACCTATTGGACGGCATTGGTTTGACCGATAATGAAAGAGCACATATTTTTTTCACATCAGGAGGAGTCGTCAATGAAAAAAACAGTCATCATGTTAACCGCTGTGGCACTGCTGCTTGCAACCGCCGCGGGCACAGCCTCAGCCAAACCGGGAAACGCTTCTGCTGGAAACGGAAAATCGAATAACGCAGCATCGTCAAAACCAATCAAAGACAATGAAACGCAAGCGAAAGAAACTCAGGGCGGGGAAGTCGAGTCTGCTGTAACGGCCGACAAGGAAGAAGAGAAAGTCGAGGATTCTTCATCCGCGGAGACGGAGAGCACGGATCACGACACCACCGATCAAACCGAGTCCAAGAACAAAGGTCACAAAGGATACAAAGGTTTGCTTAATGCCATTCAGCATACTGAAGACAAACCGGCTGGCGCAGTTCTGGCCAATCTTTTGCTTACCAAATATGAAACTGAGCTGACGGACGAACAAAAAAAGCAATTGGAAGCCATCCTTGAAGAGGGCAAGGCGCTCGAAACGGCAGCGAAAATGCTTGAAGAAAACGGCAGCGTAACTGACGCCGTGTATCTGCAGGAGGAAGCCATTAAAGCCGATTTCAAAAACCTGGATCTGTACAAAACCATGGACAAGCTCACCAAAAAGGCGGGTAAAGCCAGCGGGGTGAAGCTGTATGTGAACGGGGAAGCTTCCAACTCGGAACCTTTTGTCAAAAAAGGCAATACGTATGTTCCATTTCGCGCTATAGCCGAGGCCTTGGATGCCGAAGTGGCATGGAACCCTGAACAACGCTCCATCATCGTTACGAAGGATGGCGTGAGCATTAAACTTGTGGTTGACAGCAAAACGGCAACCGTCAATGGCAAGCAGGTTTCTTTGGATGCTCCAGCCACCGTTACCCAAGGCAGCACTTATGTACCGGTACGTTTTATAAGCGAGGCATTGGACGCGACCGTCAAATGGGAAGAGGAAAGCAAAACCGTTGTTGTCTATGAAGAGGTAAAATAGCCAAGAACAATCGCTTAGGAAGAGGATGTTCCAAAGTTTACTTTGGAGACACCCTCTTTTTTATTATTTTGCACAATGACGCAAGATGCGCCGGAAGTTCGATAAAGGAGTGACATGAAAAATCATCAAAAAGGTTTATTTTCTATTTTTTTCAAAAAAAGGACTTGTGCAACTCCGATGTTGAATCTATAATAACCATAAAATCCCAAGTATCTTCAAACCGAAAACGTATGCTTCCATTTACCTCAGGTCCTTCCTTACCGTCAACCGGACAAGCATCCTCTCTGTGTAAAATTGTTGCAATACCCCTAATACACCCTTGATTTGCAACTCTCCCGACACGCCAACACCAAGAAAACCTCCCTGTTAGACAAGCTGCATGGATTTCGCGGATTTCCGTTTGCTTATTAAATTCTAACGAAAAACCTCAGACCTTTCGCCATCGTGATTTTGAACGACTTACACTGCTGAACCGAATCCTGTTTTCACAGCGTACATGGATCGACACTTCTATCGCAAAGGGGGTGGTGCCAGATGTAATCGACAATCGTAAGGGCTTCAATGTTGTAACCATGCTGAAAAGCACGTGCTATTCGCCAAATTAAAAAACCGGGTAAAGGGAGTGGAAAAGTTTGATAAAGATGAATCGGCTGCGCAAGCCTCTATCTATGGGTCTATCGGTTCTCCTTGCGTTATCTATCATTCAACCGGTCTCCGCACAGAACACCCCCTCGCAGAAGCTGGATATGAAATCGAGTCTGAACCAGCTGGCGACCGACAAGGTCAGTTCCAAACTCAGCAAACAATTTGATGGCAACGAATACGTGACTTACCTGGTTAAAATGAAAGAACAGACGGATACGGCACGCGTTTCGAAGCAGGCCATGGAAAAGGCAACCACCGATAAAATGACGGCTTCTTCCGCCAAATTGTCCGTGCGAAGCTCTGTCGTCAGCTCATTGCGGGAGACGGCCTCACGCACCCAGTATTCGCTGGAACAATACCTGGATCAGCAGGTTGACCAAGGCAAGGTCAAGGAATATAAAAGCTATTTCGTCGTGAACGCGCTGATGGTAACGAGCACGAAGGACGTGATGGAGCAGATTGCCCTGCTGCCGGAAGTCGGTAAAATTTTGCCGAATGAGACGCGTTATCTGGACCGGGCCGAGGTCAGCGGCAAAACCGAAGCGGCCGCTCCGGACAAAGCTCTCGCACCGGCAGCCGTGCCTGCCAAGGCTTCCAAGGAGCAGGCGGCATCGCCGAGCGTTGAAAAGGGCGGATCCTCCACGGCTGTCAGTGACGCTTCCAAGCCGGAGACACAGACGGAGAACGTGGAATGGAACATCGACTACGTTGGCGCTCCGGCCGTCTGGGATAAAGGCATTGACGGCACCGGCATCGTTGTGGCCAATCTTGACAGCGGAGTCGATTACACGCATCCGGCCCTTTCCCAAAAGTGGAGAGCGCGCGACGCTTCCGGCAATATCGTCAGCCCCGAGTTGAGCTGGTATGATCCGCACAGCGGTTCAACGCTTCCGGCAGACGGTGACGGACACGGGACGCATACGATGGGCACAATGGTGGGATCCGAGCCGGACGGCACCAATCAGATCGGTGTTGCTCCTGGCGCGAAATGGATCGCCGTGCGCATTTTCAATCCCGAAACCACCGATGCCATCATTCTGGATGGCGGGCAGTGGCTGTTAGCTCCTGTGGATGCCCAAGGCAATTTGCATCCAGAGCTTGCACCCGACGTGGTTAACAACTCATGGGGCGGGGGCGCCGGCCTGGACGAGTGGTTCCGTCCAATGGTGCAAGCTTGGCGGGATGCGCAGATTTTTCCTGAGTTTTCGGCAGGGAACGTCAGATTGACGAATCCGGGCGGACCGGGCTCCGTCGCCAATCCGGCAAACTATCCCGAGAGCTTTGCGACAGGCGCAACGGACATTAACGGCAATCTTGCTTCCTTCTCCCTACTCGGACCCTCCCCGTATGGAGAGATCAAACCCGAAGTGTCCGCACCGGGCGTAAACATCCGCTCCTCCGTTCCGGGCGGAGCGTATGAAGGAGGATGGAACGGCACATCCATGGCAGGGCCGCATACGACAGCTCTTGCCGCTTTGCTCCTTCAAGCCAACCATTCCCTGACGGTAGACCAGCTTGAAGAAATCATCACCGATACGGCGACGCCCCGCACGGACAGTCAGTATCCCACTTCGCCCAACAACGGATACGGTCACGGCATCATCAATGTTTTGGATGCGGTAGGCTCCGTGCTTGAAGGGATCGGTACGGTATCCGGAAGGGTGGTCACCGCAGGCGACGACCTGGAAGAACCCGTACTGGAGCATACGCCGGTGAATGCGGCGTTCGCGGGATTTGACGTGCCGCTTTCGGCTCGCGTAACCGATGATGTCGGCGTTGTATCCGTCGAGGCTTTTGCGAGAACGAAAGGCACGGCTTCATACGTGTACCTTCCCATGACGCGTGTATCCGGCGATGCCAAAGACGGTACATATACGGCGACCGTTCCGGCATTCCTGATCGACGAGCAGGGGCTGGAATACTACATTCGCGTCAACGATTACGGCAATAACGGCTTCGAAAGCGACGTATACCAAGTCTCTGTCTCGAACGGCGTACAGCCGGGCTATTTCCAAAATTTCGAGCAGGATCAGCTCGGGTTCACCTCTGGCGGAGAAGGCAATACGTGGGCTTGGGGAGTGCCGACAAGCGGGCCGGGAAGCGCTTTTTCAGGCGAAAAGGTGATCGCGACCAATCTGGAAGGCAACTACGCAGCCAACAGCAATGCTTACTTGGTAGCCCCGCCGATCGACCTGACGGATGCGCCGGATGGAGCGCTGCTCACCTTCAAGCATTGGTACGATTTCGAGAACAATATCGATTTCGGCAAGGTGTACATCGCTGCCGAGGATAATGATTTTGTGTTTGAGGAGGCACTGAGCTTCACGGGCACAGGCGGCGATTGGAAAACGCAGTACGTTGATTTGCGCGAGTATGGAGGCCAGCGTGTATTCGTACAGTTCAACGTAACCAGTGACAATTCCGTGCAGAAAGCAGGCTGGTATATTGACGATTTTGCCGTGCAGGAACTGGACGACACGGCTCCGGGTGCACCGAATTCGCTGACGGCGGATGCAGATATCCTGGGGAATGTAGCTCTGTCATGGCGTGCACCGGCTGACGAAGACCTGGAATCCTATGTTGTTTACCGGTCCGAGGCATCCGGTACCGGATATGAAGCGATAGGCAGCACAACGGCGACCGCATTTACGGATACGGCAACGGTTACAGATGCCACTTATTTCTATGCGGTGTCCGCCGTGGATTACAGCGGCAATGAGGGAGAGAAATCCAACGAGGTTTCCGTCGCCGTAACCGTGCCGGAAGAGATCTATGTCGACCATTTCGACGGAGATACAGATGGTGACTGGACGCATTCGGGAACGAAGGACGAGTGGGAACGAGGTATACCGGCAAGTGGTCCTGCCAGCGCCGTGTCGCTGCCGAACGTATGGGCCACCGACCTGGACAACACCTATGAGAACGGATCGAATTCCTTGCTGGTATCACCTGTCATTGATTTGAGTGATGTATCCGAAGCAACGCTGACCTTCAACCATTGGTATGAGATTGAGGGAGGATACGACTATGGTTACGTGGAGGCGACCGCGGATGGCGGCGCGACGTGGACCGAACTGGGCAAGTTCTCGCACAGCACCAATGGCAAACAGTGGACACCCGTGTTCTATAATCTGGGAGCGTTCGCGGGCCACGAAGTCCAGTTCCGTTTCCGTCTAACCTCTGACAATAGCGTAGTGAAAGCCGGATGGTACATCGACGATTTCCGCATTCTCGCCCTGGGTGCGCAGAACGTGACGGCAGACGATGTCGTGCCCGGCAGCGACAAGCCGAAGCCGGTGTACGATAATCCTTGGTTCAAAGTGACGAGCACGGACAAATTCGAATTTAACAGGAACGGCCAAACGGGTGAGCGTCCAGAAGCGGACGCAGACGCCGCAGCTCCGGTAACTCCGCAAAGCCTTCCGGCCAGCGCGACAGTCACGGTGCTGGAAACGGGGCGCTCGGTCAAAACCGATCCGGCAACCGGAAAGTATAGCTTCACGCATGTTGCCGGTGAATACACGCTGAAAGCGGAAGCATACGGTTTCTATCCGCGGACCCAGGCTGTGACCATTACCGATGGCAGCGGAGCCAAGGCGAATTTCAATCTGGAGGCCATTCCGGTTGGGCAGATTGAAGGAATCGTGACCGATGAACGGACTGGGGAACCCGTGTCCGGGGCCACCGTGCTGGTGCAGGAAGATGCGCGGGTGCCAGCCGTTCAGACCGGGGAAGATGGCCGATTCGCCCTCGAAGTACTTGAAGGGGACTATACACTTTCCGTTCGGGCCGCGGATTATTACGGTGATACGATCAGTATTAAGGTTCCCGGCAACGGGACGGCCCAGGCAAATTTTGCTTTGAAGCCATTCGTTGGATTCCCGGGAGAGATCGCCTATGACGACGGAACCGCCGAGAACGCCAGAGCGTTCGTGTCGGCCGGAAATGCGTGGGCCGTGCGTATGACGCCGGAGCAGGATTCATCCCAGCTGACAGGAGTGTCCCTGCGCTTCTGGAACACGGCGTGGCCGCAGCCGGGAGGAACAGCGTTCCAATATGCCGTATACGATGCGACCGGAGCAGATGGCGCGCCGGGCCGTTTGCTGGCCGGGCCATTCGATGCCGAAGCGCTGCGCAACGACCAGTGGACCACGCTGAGTCTCCCCGAACCGGTCGTGGTGGAAGGAGATTTCTACGTTGTATATGAACAGACCGCTGCCGGAACGAACGCACCGGGTCTGGCGACGGACGAAAACGGTACAAATGCCGGCCGAAGCTGGCAGCGCGTGAACGGAGCATGGAGCACATCCCCGGCAGAAGAGGGCAATTACATGATTCGTGCCGTAGTGCGGTATCCGGTGAACGCGCCGGTAATCACTTCGCCGGCCAACGGGTCGTATACGAAGGATTCCACGGTTCTCGTGAGTGGAACTTCACCCGCATCCGGAGCGGAAATCCGCATCTATAATGGAGATGAAAGCATTGGAACGGCAGCCATTGAGAACGGCCAATTCGAGCTGGAAGTGGAAGTCCAGCCTGGAGAAAATACACTTAGCGCGGAAGTGGTCGTCAATGGCAAAACGACGGAGCGTTCCTTGCCAGTCACGATTACGCTGGATCAGACCGCACCGGAATTAACGATAACTTCTCCGGAGGACGGAGCTCGCATCAATACAGAAGTCGTGCATATTGTCGGCAATGCGCTGGATGCTTATCTGGACAAGGTTACCGTCAACGGACAAACGGTACAATTGGACGGCGAGGGTGGCATTAGCCATAGGGTGCTCGTCGATGAAGGGGAAAACCTTATCACGATTACGGCTGCTGATCTTGCTGGTAACGAAACGACGATCACACGTACCGTATACGTAGAGACGGCCTTGCCTGTACTCAGCAACATTGCACCTGCTGAAGACGTTCGAATCCGGGCAGGCGAAGTGGTGAATGTCTCGTTTGACAGCGCACCGTCTCTGCAGGCTTCCTTCCGGATCGAGCTGCCGCTTGGCCTGAACGGTTCAGCCCGTGCCGAAATTCCGCTGATCGAAACTGCACCGGGCCATTATGAAGGGACGTATACCACTCCGTCCTCGCTGGTGCTTGAAGGCGGGGTCATCGTGATCCGGGCGTGGGATGCCGCAGGCAATGAACTGGAGACGGACGCTCCGGGCAGACTATTTGTCTCTGCGGGTGGAGAAGAGCCGGAACCGCCTGCTGGCGCAGAGCCTGTCGCGATCATTGAAGCGCCATCCACAGCCAAAAAGAAGAAGAACGTTGAGTTCAACGGAGGTTCTTCTTATGTGGAAGGTGGCAAAATCGCCAGCTATGCTTGGGACTTTGGCGACGGGGAAACGGCTTCAAAGGCCAAAGCGAAGCATAAATTTACCGCCCCGGGCGTCTATACGGTCCAGTTGACCGTGACCGACAACAATGGGGTACAGAGCAGCGCAAGCCACACGATCACCATTGAATAACCTGCTGTTGGTTCATTTTTTGCCAATGAATTTGAAACCTGACAACGAACCATGAAGGAAAAAGATTAACATCATTTAATCCGCTGGAAAATCGGACAGGTCGACGGCGCAGCACTCACGCCGTCGGCTTGTTCGTTTTTGGTTTCGTATCTGGTGTGACATAATCTAACTTTTATCGCGTTGTAATGTCTTATCTTCATTTACAATTTCAAAATTGCGTTAATGTTATTGACGTAAAATAACCGAACCTATATATTGAGAAACAATACAAATATAAATGGTTTAAGGTTTATACCATATACTTTAGTTCGGGTGAATCGTTAAACGTGAAGCATTAAACATTGGAATGGAGAGATTTCATGCAAAAAGAGTGGAGATTCGATACGGCTGCCGTACATGTGGGGCATCAGCCGGATCGTGCAACGCGAGCGGTCTCGCAGCCGGTTGTGCCTGCCGTGGCATACGCTTTTCCCGATGCGGAAACGGCTGCGGCCGTTGTCGCCGGGAAGATGGATGGCACGTACTATGGCCGGTACGGCAATCCGACGACGCGTTCGCTGGAAGAGAAGATCGCCTATATGGAACGCGGCGAGGATGCGATCGGCCTTAGCAGCGGCATGGCTGCAATATCGTCCGCGCTGCTTGCTTTTCTCCAGCATGGGGATCATGTCGTCGTCACGAAGGATATTTACGGGGGCACCTATAATTTTATCACGCAGATGGGACCTCGCTTTGGAATCCAACACGATTTCGCGGATTGTTGCAGCGTGAAGGCGCTGGAAGCGGCCATTCGTCCCAACACCAAAGCGATTTACGTCGAAACGCCTTCCAATCCGCTGCTGACGGTTCTTGACCTGCGTGGGATCGCCGCCGTGGCCAAGTCGAGAGGCATCCCCTTGATCGTGGACAATACGTTTATGACGCCGTACCTGCAAAGGCCGTTGGAGCTCGGTGCCGATGTCGTCGTGCACAGTGCCACCAAATATTTGAACGGGCATGGCGACGTCGTGGCCGGGTTCGTGGTAGGTACAAGTCAAGTCATCGATTTTATCCGCAAACGGATCTCCGGCGATTTGGGTCAAAATCTGAATGCGTGGGAAGCATTCCTTATTCTGAGAGGGCTCAAAACGCTGGGTCTGAGGGTGCGCACGCATTGCGAAAATGCCCGCCAGGTTGCGGAATTTCTGCAGAGCCATCCTCGGGTGCGGGCGCTCCATTACCCGGGTCTGCCCAGCCATCCCCAGCACGAACTCGCCAAATTGCAGATGGACGGGATGGGGGGCATCGTGTCTTTTGAAGTAGAGGGCGGTATTCAGGAAGCCCAAACATTCATGAATGCGCTAAAGCTGGCGATGATTTCGTTCAGCCTGGGCGATCCAGAAACATTGGTGCAGCATCCGGCCACCATGACCCATTTTTCTGTTCCGAAGAACGAGCGGCTGCGTTTTGGGATAACGGATGGCCTCATTCGACTGTCCGTCGGGCTGGAGGATCCTTCGGATATCATTGCAGACCTGCGCCAAGCGCTGGAATCATTGGCGGGTTTGATCACAGGGGGAGAGACAACAGCATTAACCGGCCAATAGGGGAAAAAGAGGGGATTTGAGCTCTTTTTGTTGTCGAATGACGTGTTCATTCGTTGGAACGTGCATGTTTTTGAAAAAAAACTATTGCATATGTGTTTACTCGGAATTATAGTATGAGTATAACGTTTAATGGTATAAGGTTTAGACATTATATCGATCGGAGTGTTGATATGCAGGGTCAGCTGACTTTCCAGTTCGAGAAAGTATCTGCGAAAAAGGTCAGTGAATTTATTCGCGAGCAGTTGGAGGAAGCGATTATCCTCAAGGAAATCATGGGTGAGGACCAACTTCCGTCCGAACGCGAGCTGGCCGAAATCTTTAACGCGAGCCGTATTACCGTTCGCGAAGCGTTAGCCGCGCTGGAAGCAAAAGGATTGATCGAAAAGCGGGTCGGCGCCAAAGGAGGCACGTTTGTTCTGCCTATTACGGCTAACGCGCATAAAAGAACCAAAGAAGAAATCATGCGTGACTGGGAACAAATGCTGCACGTATTCGAGTACCGCACGCTCGTCGAACCTGAAGGCGCATTTCTGGCTGCTGAGCGGATCACCGCAGGCGAGCTGGAAGTGCTGGAAGGCTACGTGATGCAGAGCAGGGAACCCGATTGCTCGCGTGAATGGTTTCGGGCGCTGGACGTCAAATTCCATTTGGCGATCGCGAAAGCGTCCGGCAATCCGTACATAGAGCGAGCGGTTCGCGAGATCCGGACCAAAATCAATCCGGCCTTGGACTTGATGCCTTACGATGACCGGATTCGTTCCCTGAACCACGGCATACATATGGACATCCTGGAAGCGTTGAAAGCCCATGATCCGATACGGTCTCGCGATACGATGAAGAAACATATCGAATCCTCTGCGGATGCCATTTATGCCCGATTGAACGCAACGGAACCTACAGGAAAGGATTGACAAGCAATGGAACAAGCAAAATTGATCGAACTCGCGCAGGCGCTGCAGCCGCGCCTTACCGAATGGCGCCGGGATTTTCACCGCAATCCGGAAATCGGTTATGAAGAGGTAAGGACGTCGTCCATCGTAGCCGAGCATTTGGAGCGTTTAGGGCTTGAAGTCACCCGTAATGTAGGCAAAACCGGCGTCGTTGGTGTGCTCCGCGGAGAAACAGACGGACCAACCATTGCACTGAGAGCGGACATGGATGCACTGCCGATCCAGGATCTGAAAGGCGCGGAATATAGCTCTCAGATCGAAGGCAAAGCACACCTGTGCGGGCATGATGCCCATACGTCCATTCTGATGGGAGCGGCGGAGCTGCTTACGAGCCTTGGGAAGCCCAAAGCGGGCAACATCAAATTTGTATTCCAGCCTGCTGAAGAAGGTCTTGCGGGGGCACGTGCCATGATCCATGACGGCGTGCTGGAAAATCCAAAGGTAAGCGCGATTGCGGGCCTTCACATGACGCCAGGCATGGATACGGGCACCGTGGGCGTAAGCCGGGGCGTTGCTTTTGCTTCGGCAGACCGTCTGGTCATCAAAATCTTCGGCAAAGGCGGACATGCGGCAAGACCGCATGAAGGCATCGACGCGATTGCGGTATCCGCGCAAGTAATCACGGCGCTGCAAAACATCGCCAGCCGTTTGGTGGACCCGCTCGAGCCTGTCGTCGTAACGATCGGCAAAATCAACGGCGGATACATGGGAACGGCGATTGCCCCGGAAGTCGAGATGATCGGCACGGTTCGTACATTGTCTCCGGCTCTGCGCGAACGAATGCCAGCCTTGATCGAGCAAGTGGTCAGCGGGGTCTGCAGCTCGTTCGGCGCAGGGCATGAAGTAGTGTACGGCGACGGTTACCCGGTCGTCGTGAATGATGTGGGCATGGTTGATTTTCTGACGGAAACGATCGACGGCTTGGATTGGGCCAAAGGCTGGACCAGCATCGTGCCTTCCACGGGCGGCGAGGATTTTGCCTTCTATTGCGAGCAGGTTCCGGGCGTATTCTTCAGGCTTGGTTCGGGCAACGAAGAAGAGCGGACGCGTTATCCGCTTCACCATCCGATGTTCGATCTCGACGAATCGGTCATGCCATATGGCGTGGGTATGCTGTCGGCAGTAGCACTTCGCTTTTTGGAAAAACATACGAATCAATAAGGGGGAGCAGGCAACATGAAAAAGAGAACTTGGGCAAGCATGTGGTTGACATTACTCGCAGTCGTATTGGTGCTCAGTGCTTGCAGCGGGCAAAGCGGAAGCGGAACGACGGCAACCGGAACCGAAAAGGGCAGTGAGAGCGGCGCATCCAGCAAAACGCTGACGATTGCGACGCCTACGGACATCGAGAGTTTTGATCCGCACAACAACAACAACACGGCCAGTGAAGCGGTGCTGGTCAACGTGTTCGATTATCTGCTCAAAAATGACAGCAACCAGAACAAGGTTCCCGGTCTTGCAACGTCATGGGAGCAAGTGAACGATACCACGTGGAGATTCAAGCTTCGTGAAGGCGTTACGTTCCATAATGGAGATCCGTTCACATCGGCTGACGTGAAATACACGATCGAACGTGTCGCTAAAGACGAAACGCTGAAACAAAACAGCTACTTCAAAAACATCGTTGAAGTGAAGGAAGTGGACGAGCACACTGTCGACATCGTTACAGAAGGTCCTGACCCGCTGCTGCTGAACCGTTTGTCCAAAATGGGTGCAGGCATTCTGCCTGCCAAATACATTCAGGATAACGGCTTCGATGCTTTCCTGAAAAATCCGGTCGGCACAGGCCCTTACAAGTTCAGCAAATGGACGAAAGACGACCGTGTCGAGCTTGTCAAAAACGAAAATTACTTTGATGGCACGCCGAAATGGGATCAGGTTGTATTCCGCGTCGTTCCAGAGGCCTCAACGCGGGTATCCGAGCTGCTTGCTGGCGGCGTCGATGTGGCTGCTTCGATTCCATCCACGGACATTGCGCGCATCGAAGGCGAAGCGGACAAAAAAATCGTCAAAGCACCGATCCAGCGCGTACTGCAGTTGATCTTCCGCCAAACGGAAGGAACGATCACCGCAGATCCGAAAGTGCGTGAGGCTGTCGAACTCGCCATCGACAAACAAGGTATTGTCGATAGCATCGCCGGAGGCGCAGGCGTCGTTACCCGCACTTCCGTAACACCGGGCAACTTCGGTGCAGACCCATCGTTGTACCAGACATCCCTCTATGATCAAGAGAAGGCTAAACAGCTGTTGAAAGAAGCAGGTTATGCCGAAGGCGAAGCAGAAATGACGATTTCGGTTTCCTCCCAGTACAAAGAGCAGGCTGAAGTTGTGGCGGCGATGCTGGAGCAAGTCGGCTTCAAAATCAATCTGGACGTGCTTGAGCCAAGCGCTTTCAGCGAACGTTACAGCTCGAAGTCGTTCAAAGAGATTTTCATGATCGGTATCGGAAATTCCTTGTTCGACGCTTCGAACAACTACAATCGTTACATGCTTGAAGAAGCCAAAGGCGAATCGGATTACAACAATCCGGAAGTCGAGAAATTGCTGCAATCCGCGCTCGTGAATATGGACCCGGCATCGCGCGAAAAAGAGTACCAGCAAGTACAGCAAATTTTTGCGGAAGACCGTCCGGCCGTATATCTGTACCAGATGGAAGGCGTGTACGGAACAAGCGCAAGCGTGAACTTCGAACCGCGCAAAGACGAGATGTTCTACGCCGATGAGATTACACCTGTGACTCAGTAACGTCGGACAGAATGACCTGTCCAGGCAAGGATCGGCCGTGAACGGCAGGGACGGAAAGATCAGGTTCCTGCCGTTCTTTCTTCATATTAAGAAATACATCCTATATAAACCGGACGAATCAATCACACAAGGCCACTGCGAGTGGAGTACCATCTTCTGAATCGCGTTTCGCTTGTCCCCAGATTTTTTCGATCCCCTTTTTTCAGAGGGGAAATCCGGTGAACAGCGTATGCTTCCGATGCAGCTTTCTTTCAGAAAGCTTGTGGATCGCTTCGCTTCTTCAGATGGGTTCCGGCTCTCCGTTAACGTGTGTATGTTTTTTGCGGTGTATATAGGAAGGTGATTTGGTTTCAAGAGAGTGGTTTCTGATGATGCTCGACTTGAAGCATGGTGGTAAATGAGTGATTTTGGTTTATTGGAGGTGAACGGGGAATGGGGAAATACGTATTGAAGTCTTTGCTGCAGGTCATACCGGTACTGTTCATCGTTTCCCTTATCGTGTTCATTCTGGTAAGGGTTACGGGCGACCCGGTCGCCCTGATGCTGCCCGAGACGGCCACCGCCGAGGATCGTGCGGTACTGACAAAAGCGTTGGGGTTGGACCAGCCTTTGTACACGCAATATGTAAAATTCCTCGGCAATGCGCTGCAGGGGGATTTCGGCGAGTCTTTCCGGTATGGGGAACCTGCGCTGCAGCTGGTGTTGGAGAGATTGCCGGCCAGTTTTGAGCTGGCCGTGGCGGCGATGATTTTTGCCGTCTTGCTGGCGATTCCGCTGGGGGTTGCATCCGCAGTCAAACGGAACACGTTTACGGATCTTGTCATTTCGGGGTTGTCGGTCATCGGCAAGGCGATGCCCAACTTCTGGATGGGAATCATGCTGATCCTGCTGTTCTCGGTTATGTGGGGGGTTCTGCCGGTATCCGGTCGAGGCGGATTTTCCCATCTGATTTTGCCCGCGTTCACGCTCGGCATCGGTCTTGCCGCGCAGATGACACGGCTGATCCGGTCCAGCATGCTGGAAATTTTGAGCCAGGATTACATCCGCACTGCACGTGCCAAAGGACTGGCGCGCATCGTTGTCATCGGCAAACATGCTTTCCGGAACGGGCTTATTCCGGTCGTGACGATTATGAGCTTGCAGTTTACGAGCCTGATCGGCGGTACGCTTATCACGGAAACCGTTTTTTCATGGCCGGGATTGGGACAATTGCTGGTCGTTGCCATCAATACGCATGACATGGCCATTGTACAAGCCGCCGTATTCGTCATCGCACTGATCGTGGTGCTCACCAATATTTTGACGGACGTGGTCTATAGACTGCTTGATCCGCGGATCAAATACGACTAAAGGAGGTGCATTCCCATGACAGAAGGCAACGAAATGCAGGTGCAGGGCCCGGAAGCCGCGGTGGAGAAAGGTTTGTCCGCTTCCAGCGGGTTCCGATACATCTGGAGACAACTATGGGTTAGCAAGACGGGAATGGTAGGGGCTGTCATCGTTTTAATCGTATTGTTGACGGCGGTCTGCGCACCTTTGATATCGTCGCATGATCCGGCGGCCGTCGATCCGCTCAAACGTTTGAAACCTCCGGTATGGATGGATGGCGGTTCATCGGAATATTGGCTCGGCACGGACAATTTGGGCCGGGATATGTGGACCCGCATCGTATACGGAGCCCGCGTTTCATTGATCGTCGGCCTGGGCGCCGTGCTCGTTTCCGGCTTCATCGGCGCGGTGCTTGGCCTTCTGTCCGGATTTTACGGCAAATGGGTTGATGCGGTCATCATGCGTGTCGGAGATGCGTTCATGGCCATTCCGACCATTTTGTTCATGTTGGTGGTGATGGCGATCGTCGGTCAGGGTTTGACCACGCTGATTTTTGTCATCGGCGTCACCAACTGGGTCGCATATACCCGTGTCGTGCGAAGCGAAGTGCTCAGCATCCGGGAGAGGGACTACGTGCATGCGGCCAAAGCAATAGGCGCACGTAACGGCAGGCTGATCATCAAACATATCGTGCCGAACATTCTTTCTTCCTTTATCGTGATCGCGGGTATGAACGTGGGCACGACCATTATTGCGGAAGCTTCGCTCAGCTTTTTGGGGATGGGCATTAAACCGCCTGACGTTTCGTGGGGCGGGATGCTTAGCGATGGTCGGCAATATGTAGCTACGAGCTGGTGGGTGGCAACGTTCCCCGGACTTGCCATCACATTCACCGTACTCGGCGTTATCTTCCTTGGGGATTGGCTGCGCGACATGCTTGATCCTCGCACAGACAAAACGGAAAAATGATTCAGGCAGAATTACATCACATTGCGGAGGGGAGCAACGGAAATGAACAAACGGCCGATTACCCCGGAGGATTTGTATGCATACCGCTGGGTCACCGATCCTGTCGTCAGCATTCAGGGACGGGCGGCTTACGTGCAGCAGACCATCGATCGGGAAAAGAACGAATATCAAACCCATATTCGCACCATCTTGTTGGATGGTTCGGAAGATACAGCCGTGACCGCAGGCATGAAGGATTCGTCGCCTTCTTGGTCACCGGATGGCAGCATGCTTTCATTTTTACGTTTGGAAGAAGGCGGAAAGGGCCTGTGGGTTATTCCTGTGGATGCCGATAGCATAGAGCCGAAGAGGCTCGTCGCACCGGAACGCAAAATATTGCAATATGCCTGGTCTCCGGCGGGCACGCATATTGCCTTTACGAGCAAGGTACAGAAAGATTCGGCAGGCACGGATGCCGAAAGCTCCAAAACAGTGCCATTGCGAGGAAAGGTGTATGAGCGCACCACGCCGAAGGCGGAAGGCTCAGGCTGGTGGGACGGATTGTACAGCCATTTGTTCGTATACGATATCGAAAATGATGCCATTACCCAGCTCACCGCCGGTTCCTGGAATGTGAGTTCACCGATCTGGTCGCCGGACGGGACCGAAATTTCTTTTGTCTCCAAGCAGGTTGAAGATGCTTCGCTGGATGCCGATTTGCTCTATTTTGCGGATGTATATACGATCCGGCCTGGAGAAAGGGAGCCGCGCAAGGTCTCTGATTCCAGCCTGCTGATAAGCCAATTTGCGTACACTCCTAATGGTGAAAGTCTGATGCTGCTGGCCAGCGACCGTGAATTCGGCAGCGGAAGCCATAACCGGCTGTACGAGGTGCCAAGCGCCGGCGGGCAGCCGACGCCGGTTGCGCCGGGGCTGGACATGCAGCTCGGCAACGCGGCGCTGGGCGACATGAAATCCGCCGGCGCTTCGCCCTCTCCGCAGATGGCAGCGGGAGACGGCGGTGCATCCATGTATGTGCTGGGAACGCATGACGGCACGGTAGACGTGTACCGAATCGGAGCAGATGGAACAGCCGAAGCGGTTACCTTCGGCGGAGAACGGGATGTATATCAGTACGCGGTTTCATCGGACGGCCAAACGCTCCTGTTCGCCGCATTGACGGATGAACGTCCGGGCGAGCTATACGCGCTTAATCTGAAAAGCGGGCAAGAAACCCGGCTGACGCACCATAACGACGAACTTATGGACCAGCTCCAAGTAAACAAGCCTGAACGGATCGAATTCGTTTCATCGGACGGATGGCGGATACAAGGATGGCTGCTATTACCGGAACAGCGGGAAGCAGGAGCGAAGGTTCCTCTTATTTTGCAGATTCACGGGGGGCCGCATGCGATGTACACCGGGGTGTTCAGCCATGAAATGCAGACGCTCGTTGCACAAGGGTACGCGGTGTTGATGGTCAATCCTCGCGGCAGCATGGGATACGGGCAGCAATTTGCGAAAGCTTGCCGGGGAGATTTTGCCGGGGGAGACTGCAATGATTTGCTGGAAGCCGTGGATGTTGCGTTGGCCCAGTATGATGTCTTGGACGATACCCGGTTGGGCGTTGCCGGCGGCAGTTACGGCGGGGTGATGACCAACTGGATCGTGGCACACACGAACCGTTTCAAGGCTGCGGTTACACAGCGCAGCATCTCCAACTGGCTGTCCATGTACGGAACGAGCGATATCGGCATTTCGTATGTCGAAGGTGTCATCGGCGGCAATCCGACCGAACACGCGGACATGTTGTGGTCCCGCTCGCCGCTCGCGCATGCGCACAACATCGAAACGCCGCTGCTGATCATGCATGGGGAGCAGGACTACCGTACGCCGGTCAGTCAGGCGGAAGAATTGTACACGACCCTCAAACGGCAGGGGAAAGTGACCAAGCTTATCCGCTACCCGGGTTCCAATCATTCCCTGCTGAAGAGCGGCAAACCTTCTTTGCGGGTGGACAGCTTTGAACAGGTCAATGCCTGGTTCAGCCAGTATCTCTAAAGAAGGGGGAGAATGAACATGAGTTTGACGCAGTTGTCGATTCCGGTCGGCTTGCTTGTGGAAAATGTGCTGACAAGCGGCGAGCCGGTCGAAGTCATCATCGATTGCTTGCGGCGCAGGGATTTCGATCCATTGCTGCCCAAGATCAAAGAGCCTGCGATGGATCTCGAACCCCGGCTCGATACGGCAGCAGAGATCGGCGAAGATTGGGAAAAGGCGATTCGCGAAGGATACGAATTCAAGTTTTTGCATATTAATGGTGTGAAACGTCTACTGGATTTCAGGTTTGACCGAAAGGTTGATCGCGATTTCGTCGAAACCGGCCTTGCTCTGCAGCATGTCCGTTTGACCCGGGAAGAAATCGGCGTGCTGAGAACCCTCGTGGGCAGACAATGGGACGTGTACGAAGAAGCGGAACAAAACGATGCCGCAACGGACGGGGTCCGCTTGGCAGGTATTCGCCTGAAATTTGGTTGATCAAACGGCAGGTTAAGCCGTACGCTACATGGCCTCAACTCAACATCAGCATGATGAAGAGTTTGAGGCCTTTTTTTAGGGAGGAGCGGCCTTATGGCAGTGTTTTGCGATGCTCTTAATGTTTGCAGGAATTGAGCGGGAATAACGAGAAGTGTTGGGAGAAATCCATGCACGAAAGGGGAAAACGATGTCGACGGGGTACATTTCGATACTGGTGGTCATTTTCGGAAGCATTACGGGTTTGATTACGATCTTGGTGGTGATGAACACGATTGGCGCGAAACAGGGAGAGCTGAAACGGCGAAAAGAGATTTTGCTGGGCGGAATTCCGGCTAAGGCAGTTATTCGGCATATTGCCGAAACTTCATCCAGCATGGACGGCAGGCCAGGTGTGCGTATGGATCTTACGGTGACGCCGGATAACGAAAGCAGCTTCGACGCCGTGGTGGAAACCTACATTTCCGTGCTGGCGGTACCCCGTTTCCAAAAAGGAAGTGAAATCGACGTAAAGTACCAAGTGATCGGCGGCAAAAAGATCGTTGAGGTGGCGGAAGCGTATATTCCCTAGACGTTTCCGCCTGGCAGCAATCGGTTTATCACTGAAATAAGCACAATGACCACGGTTTATTCCATGGTCACCGCGATGACCGTATGCTTTACTCTTCCTAGAGCGAATTCTTCGAAGTAGGAGGAAACACAGCATGTTTACGTTGACGGCACAGACGAAAATACATAGCGATCTGGACTCCAGGCCGGTGGAACGGGCCATCCGACGATTTTATCGCGATTTGGGCATGACGATGGCAGGGGAGACCGAACCGGGTTCCTCGGATTCGATCCGGATCAGTTGCGATGACAGCTTGAATGAAGAAGCTTATATCATTGAAGTGAAAGATCGCCGGATGGATATACGGGTTGCGGATGAATTGGGATGCATTTACGCATTGAATTACATCAGCCGGGAGTATCTCGGCATTCAGCCGTTGTGGTTTTGGAATGATCAGATGTTTGAAAAAAGAGAGGCCAGGTCGATCGACGAAACCACGATCTGTTCTTCGGCCGCGGCGTATCGCTTCAGGGGCTGGTTTGTGAACGATGAAGTTCTTCTTCACGCTTGGACGCTGGAGGGGAGCAAAGAAAAGCCTTGGGAAATGGTCATGGAAACGTTGCTCCGGTTAGGCGGCAATCTCGTTATCCCCGGCACCGACCACAATGCCAAAATATACTCCGATCTGGCCGCCGACATGGGCTTGTGGATCACCCATCACCATGCGGAACCGCTCGGTGCGGAAATGTTTTTGCGGGCCTATCCCGACCTGAATCCTTCGTATGCGGAACATCCCGACCTGTTCAGGCAGTTGTGGGAAGAAGGGGTGCTGAGACAGCGGGATAAGAAAGTGATCTGGAACATCGGTTTTCGCGGGCAGGGGGACCGTCCGTTCTGGCTGGATGACGAAAGATATGCGACCGATCGGAGCCGGGGGGAGCTGATTAGTTCGATCATGGAGGAGCAACGTTTGATTGTGCAGAAGCACGTCGACCATCCGGTATTTTGCACAAATTTGTACGGGGAAATGGTTGAACTTTATCAACAGGGGCACCTCCGCATTGCAGACGATACGATTAAAATCTGGGGAGATAACGGATACGGCAAAATGGTCGCCCGCCGCCAACATGGCGTCAATGCAAGGCCTGTTGCGCTCCCGGCTGAGGATCGCCAAGGAGAAGCGCATGGCGTGTATTATCACGCCTCGTTCTATGATCTGCAGGCGGCCAGCCACATGACGATGCTGCCCAATTCTCTGGCGATGGTGCGGGACGAGTTAGTGAGCGCGAGGCAGCGCGGTGTACGTGAATTCATCATCGTAAACTGCTCCAACGTAAAACCTCATGTGTATACGCTGCAAGCGATCGCGGAGTTATGGTCCCAAGGAGACGTGGACACGGCATCGTATCCAGAGCGATACGTGAATGATTATTTTGCAGGCGAGCACGGAGGCATTGCCGAATTATTCGATGCCTACGCATCCTGTGCACCGAGATACGGCGATCATCCGGATGAAGGCTGCGGAGACCAGTTTTACAATTACACGACCCGGCAGCTGCTGTCGCAATGGCTGCGATCAGATACGCAAAGCGCTGCCGAAGGCATGCGCTGGGCATGTCCTGAACAAGGATTTGTCGAACAGGTATCCTGGTATGCACGGATATGTGCACAGGCGCTGGAGCAGTACGGGGAAGCATTGTCTCGTACGCATCAGGTGAGGCAAGAAGTATCGAACCAAAGGTTGCTGGACGACAGCATCGGGCTGCAATATCGAATGTATTACGAGTTTGCCCAAGGTGGATCTGCCTTTTGCCGCGCATTCGAGCGTTACTGCGAGAACAATTACATGACTGCCTTTTACGAGCTGGGCAAGTCCAAGGAAGCGTACGAAGCAGCGGACCAGGCTATGCGCGACCGGGAACACGGTCACTGGCAAGGCTTTTACTACAATGATTGCCTGACGGACGTCAAGCAGACGGCCTACTGGCTCGGCATCCTGATGGGCGTTGTGCGCAACATGGGGGAGGGGCCGCATTTTTTCAGATGGCAGCGAGAAGTGCTGTATGCTCCCGAAGACAGGAACGTCATCCTGATTACCAACTTCGAAAATCATCTGACCAATGAGGAATTATATGAGGCGATGAAAGCGAAGGGAGAAGGGTGATTGAATCATTTTGAATGATGTATGTTGTAACAATTAGTAAGAAATATATATTTATTTATTCATTGTCATTCCTCTCTATTGAATCAAAAAGTATTATGTCGTTTTATAACTCTGGGCTAGATCAGTGTTGTAGTGGATGTATGTAAGCAGTCCACTACAACATCAAACAAAAAAATTCAAATATTAATGAAACTGCACAGTGAATAATATGCTCCCCTTATAGTAGACAGAAAAAGTAAGCCGTTTACTCTGTCTACTATGGAGGGGATTTTTTATGGGCGAAATGAGAAAAACGTACGATAGGAAGTTTAAGAAAAAGATAGCTGACCTCTATCTCAAAAAGGGGTTGGGATATAAAAGTGTAGCGTTTGAAATGGGGATTGACGATTCTTTGGTTCACCGACGGGTGATGCATTTTGAGGCGGAGGGATTTAAAGGGTCTTGAAGAAAATAAGAAAACTTGTCCATAACTTTTGGTTTTCGACAAAAATTTACAAATTACTCGAATTCAATAGGGTATAATTTACTATAAGTTGAAATTACCTGGTTCCATACAATTGATCTTTTACATAAGTATTTTAATTTAAATGAGGAGATGATCAAATGCCAGCCAAACTTCCTCAACCAAACGATCAGCTTTATTTCGTTGATAAACTAGTAGTCATAGTTAAGGTTTTCCTAGATTTTCACTTAGCTAAAGTTCGATATCTCAATTCGACTGAAACATTCATTGTAGATATTAATGTTTTAAAACTAATCGCTGATAATCGTAGCTCAATTTCAATAAATTTATTAGGAGTGGGAAGATCTTGATTTTAAACTTCATAGAAACCCCATTGGATGGGAAGTCATGGGAATCGCTTATAAATTCATGCTATAGAATGAAATTTCAAGATGAGCATTTTACTGAAATACCAGCAGTTCATGGTGGAGACGCTGGTATTGAAGGGTTTACTCGTCAAGGTAGAGTATATCAGTGTTATTGTCCTGAACGTGAATATAGTGATGACGACCTGTACAGTCATTTAAGAACTAAAATGAGTAATGATATTAAAAAATTGACTAATCTTACATATGCTAAAAGATTAAAGGAGCTTGGAGTCCCTAAAATTAAAGAGTGGCATTTTGTAATCCCTCGATACAAAGATGCAAGAATTGTCACGCATGCAGAAGCTAAGCGCCAAGAAGTGCTGACGCTAAAATCATCTGATCCGGAAAGTTATGATTATATTGATGATGAATTTATCGTTGTGATTAAGCAAGCTGAAGATTTTAAAGTCGAGATTTCCAGAATTGTTAGGACTACGTTATCTGATATGAAACTTAATATTGCTATATATCATACAAGCACTCTGGATTGGTCTCAATGTGATTCAGAAAAAGTGAATAATATCAAAAGAAAGATTAAAGCAGTGATGGGAGATATCGATGAATCTGATGAAGACTATATTGAGGTTGTAGGGATTTATATAGATTCATATATGAAAGGGCTCGAAATTTTAAAGATCCTAAGAGTTTCTTATCCAGAAATATATGAAGATATATATGTACTAGAGCAGGCATATAAAAAGCAAGTATCAATGAGAACTAAAATGAATACCAATAGTTCGATAAACGCTCAGCTTTTTGACGAAATCATGAACGATTTCCAACAGAAATTGGAGCAACAGTTTACATATCTTACTCTTGCATCAGTAATGGAGCTGAGGATGGATCTTGTAAGTGGTTGGCTTGCTGATTGTTCAATGCAATTTAGAAGTAGGTGAATATATATGGAAAAACGTTATCTAATCGCAGATGAAATCGTATTTGATGCTAAACCCGATGCTGTACCTTATAACTATAGAATAAGTTATAAAGTGGCTCAACTTTGTTTAATCATGGATATATGTAGTCGTGGGGGGTGTTCATTGTTGAAGCTACATATGATCTCCATGGGACTAAGCACAAAACAAGATATGCAAAACTTAAAAAGTATAGCCTATGATAGTTTAACAAATTACGCAGTAGTTAGATTTGACCCCGCTGTGAATCATGCTATCCGTTATGCAATTGCGGATGGATTAGTATTTCAACAACAAAATGGTTTGTTTAGACTAACTCCAGAAGGCAAATCCTATGCAAAAAAAATTATCAAGGAGACAGACTTAATGACTGAAGAGAAAAGTTACTTATCTTTGTTGTCTACTATGCTTACTGAGGAAAAAATAAAAAATCTCACTTCTCTTTGGAGGTATTCTGGTGCTGAGGATTAAAAAATTAAAAATTGATATTTCGACTAGTAACGGCTTATATGGGTTCGAAACTTCGTTTAATGAGGGTTTAAACTTTATAGCTAGCGAAGATAACACTCGCGGGAAAAGTTCTATTATAGCATCAATCTACTACTGTCTTGGATTTGAAGAGATTATCGGGGGAAAGGGCGAAAAGGTACTAACTTCTGTTTATAAGAGTTCGATAGAAGATGGTAAGAATATCTATCCTGTCTTGGAATCAGGTGCATTTCTAGAAATATCTAATGGCCAGGAAACAATAACGATCTACCGTTCAGCCAAAATGGAGAACCGAAACTATAAATTGATTACCGTGTTTTACAGTGGAATTGACGAAATAGGTAACTCGGATGTGCTAAGAGAAGATATGTACGTACATATGCAAAACTCGGCAGTAAATAAAAAGGGTTTTCATAGTTTTTTAGAGAGGTTTTTGCATATAGAGTTGCCTTTAGTTCCGGCAACTGATGATGCGACCAGAAAACTCTATTTACAGTTGATTTTCTCAGCAATGTTCATTGAACAGAAGCATGGATGGGCTGATATTTTATCTGGTATGCCAGTTTTAGGAATTAGAGAATCTAAGAAACGTGTATTGGAATTTATTGTTAACTTGGATACCTTAGAAAATGAAAAGAAAAAAGACTATCTACGAGCGAGAGAGAGTAGTATCAGGAACGAGTGGGGCACGATAATAAAAGAAATTATTCTTCTTTCGGGTAGAGAGTCATGCACTACACATAATATTCCCATGCATCCTAAAATCCTTACGGATGAAGAATTTTTAGAAATGAGTATAAAAAAAGAAGATATTAGACTTAACGAATATGTGGATATTTTAAGAGAGCGATACATTCAATTATCAGTTTTAAAACCTAAAATTATAGATAATTTTGACGAGATTCAAAAAGAACTTAATGCTACGGAAATATCTATTGAAGAATTTGAAAGGGAAATCTATAAGAATAGGTCTTTATTTCATTCGGAAAATAGTAGCATAGAAAAAATAACGAATAATCTTGAGATCATAGAGGCTGATATCAGAAATAATAAAGATGCTGCTAGACTGAGAGATTTAGGTTCAGAAGTAAGCCTAATGACATCTGAAGACATCTGTCCAGTATGCCATCAAAGTATCCAAGATACTCTAATTCCTAATTCTAGTGATATGAAATTTATGAGTGTTGATGAAAATATCAGACATCTAACTGCACAAAAAGAGATGCTGGAGTTTGCAAAAAAAAGCCACTTGAAAAATAGCGCTACTTTGAAAATGAGAAATGATCAATTAGAAAATGGGTTGTTCACACTTCGTAGTCTGGCAAAATCTTTACGTAATGATCTATATTCCATTAACGAAAATATCTCTGAGACAGTTATTCGTAAGAGACTACAACTCGATTCTGAGATCACTAGTTTGGATCGATTAAATATCATTTTTGTAAATCAAAAAAGCAGACTGGTCGAGTTATCAAATGATTGGCAGCTGATTTCGGATGAGAAAGCAAAGCTTCCAAAGAAAAAACTCACCGAATTAGATGAAAAGAAGATAAAATCTTTGAGAAACTATTTTGTCACTAACTTAACTGATTTTGGATATAAGAGTGTATTTAACTTGAACACAGTTGAAATTTCATTAGATTCATATTTGCCCGTTATAGAAGGATTTGATATGAAATTCGATTCATCAGCTAGTGACAATATAAGAGCAATATGGGCATTTGTAATAGCTTTGCTACAGACATCGAACAGTATGTCAGGGAATCACCCTGGGGTGTTAATCTTTGATGAGCCAGCCCAACATAGTATTATGATCAACGACGTGGAAAAGTTCTTTACTAGTATCATTGAATTGAACAATTCACAAGTTATTGTGGGTATCACTATAAAGGATATTGAGACTCGAGAGGCTGTACAAAGGTTACCTTCTGCAAAATATAAATTAATTAACATTCCAAACAAGGCGTTCCGTAAAATTTCTGAACTAGATAACAAATAAGACGTTTCAAAATGATTATTTTTAAATAGAGAGAGGGAATAATTTCTTATGCTTTATATAAGGATATAGAAACTTGTATTTTGATGAACCAAAAGCTCTAGGATAAACTTAAGAGGTGTGAAATGATTAAAAATGAAATGAGAAATAGAGACAAAATCCTGAATTATGATGAAAAACACAAAATTTCCTCTAATATATCTCTAAATGTATTTCTTTTTTATTCTGTATTTGTTTTTTCTATCATTGCCATAATGTCGGTAGTTGTTATGTTTGTCTTTACCTTTATTGAGCCTAAGGTGGCTTCGCTCTCAATAGCTGTGTTTGTCAGCTCATTTATAGTAAGCATTATTCTAGTGCTTTTACTTGAAAGGGAAGTTATATCAAAAGAATTAAACGATAAGTTGTATATCTATTTTGATCTTTTAGTGGAGTTTTTGGAGGAAGATAAGAGCAAAATTAAAATAAGAATGGTAAATAGAAAGTTGAGGAAATATCTAAATGCACTAAATAACAACATCAATAATGTTTTTATCTTTAAAAGTACTGAACTTGAACCAACTCTAGTAAAGGATATCAGAAGGCTTATTAATGAAGACTTTGTAGATCTTTTGAAACATGGTAAGAGAGATTTGCTCATAAAATTGGTCTCCAATATTAAAGAAACTTATCTATGCGCAGAGGGGTTAGTACTTATCCAGAATCCTAATAATGAATATAGTAATGAATTTAATGCAAGAATGGAGAAACTGAAAAATAGCATTAACCAATGTAGAGATGAAAAGCAGAACATTCTCAATCAAATCACACCCATAAAATTTTCTGGCATTTTCAATAAGTTTATTAATTATGCTGCTAAACAATACGTTCAAATAGTGTTTTTTACATTAATAGGAGTAGGTTCAATTTTTTATATAAACAAAGCTGGAGATTATTCGAAAATCCCGGCTAATATTTCGGTAGTTGGTTTCTTCTTAATGATTATAATTTTCATAATTCAATCCAATAAAAGAGACTAGGATAAGATAATTGAGTGTTCTGATTATAAGGTCGACCCAAAATTCAAGAAGTGAAAAATTGATTAATCTACAATAAAAAGCTAATTTGCTTAGATCGATCTGATTTTTTTACAGGTTTATAAAGAAGGTTTCACATGAAAGAAGTAGGCTGTTTACAGGGGGAATCAGTCAAAAATTATTGGAGTTTGGATTAATTTTTCTCGTGCTATACAAGCTTATTTCCTTCATTCCGATCGTTAAACCAAATATATGAAATGGCAACTTTAGAATTTGCTGTCATGTTTTAAAGAGAGGGGTTCATTATAGATAGGTTCTTCAAAATGTGTCTCACTAATTATGACAACACACAAATGGAGGGGTGAAATGTTATCCAAAAATGTTTATCTTATCCTATTATCAACTGTATTATCATTTAGCATAATTGGTTGTACATCCGAAACTAGCGCTACCGAACAAATGGCTCAAAGCGTGATGAAAGAAGACAATAATAGCGATATTTTTATAATGGAGTCGATCCTTTATAAAAAGGTTAAGGTCGTTAATGAAGAAGAGTTTAAGTCCGTCAAAACGACCTCCTATGGAGAAATATCTATGAATTATCAAAAAAATAAAAAGTTTCAGGAAGGTATGGCTTCTGTACTGCCTCCGGGTACCAAATTGTATCGCTCTGTAGATCATCCTGAATATGTATATTCAAATGAAAATCAGAGATATACTTTATACAAGTCTGTTCCTGAAGGTTAATTTTTTATAAAGAATACGATATATGCGAAGGAGACACATTCTACGAATCGAGTGTGTCTTTTTTTTATTATAAGACTCAAATCATTTTCTGAATGAAAATACGGGGGCAATGATATACATTCGCTTGGGTGAAGGATGAAGACCTTGCCTCGCACTTGCTTGACAATCCGTCGAATAAATGGAGTTAACTGGATAACATTTTTTGAATTGTGTTAATCTGTCTTATAATGGACTGCATTTAGAGAGAGGGATGTTACTTGAAAAGAAACATTTTATATAAGGAGATTATATGATTGTAAGGGCGGAACAATCGTTCCGGAAAAAGTACGCTGCTCCGAATTGTAGGTGGGCTAATTCCAATACGGTGCGGTGAATCAAAAAGGCGGCAGCTCTGACGAAACGGTTCGTCGGAGCTGCCGCTGTTTGTGCTGCAAACGTATAGCTGGCTGCCAATCAAATTTAATTGGAGTTCAGCTGAACTTTTTTGCCTACAGGTTGTTGTCCCGCTCTTGCAGGGGCCTCTTCTTCCTGTGCAGGCTTCGTGCGTTTAATAAAGAATGACAGCACCAGAGCGACTGCGGATATACCGATAATTACGATGTAGGCGTCGTTGATGCCTTGAATCATCGAATTGGTCATCATCTGCTGCTGATTGGCTGCCTGAGCCGTGCCGTCTGCCATCATGTCCTTGAAATGGGTGGCAGCACGGTTGGTCATGACGCTGACGAGCAGGGACGTACCGACGGCGCCGGCCACTTGTCGGATCGTATTCGAGATCGCCGTGCCGTGCGCATTCAATCGTGCAGGCAGTTGGTTCAAGCCCGCCGTTTGGATTGGCATCAGCAGCAACGCCATACCGATCCGCCGTCCGGTAGACATTAATACAAGGTAGGTATAGCTTGTCGAATCCGTCAAATCGATAAATCCAAGCGTCGTGACAATGACGATCACCATGCCGATCACGGACAGCCATTTTGCGCCAAAACGGTCAAACAGTCTGCCGGTGACCGGCATCAGGAATCCCATGACAAGTGCGCCCGGCAGCAGCAGCAAGCCGGATTCCAGCGCGGTGTAACCGCGAGCGTTCTGCAGGTACAGCGGCAGAAGCATCATGTCGGCATACATGACCATCGTGATGGCAATGCTGATGATCGTTGTCAGCGAGAACATGTTGTACTTGAATGCCCGCAGGTCCAGCAAAGGCGATTCCGATGTGAGCTGACGCCATGTAAACAGCGCGAGGGCTACTACGCCGGCTGCAATGAAACCAAGCACTTCACCGCTCGACCATCCGAGGCTGCCAGCTTGGCTGAATCCGTACAACAGGGCGCCGAAACCGATGGTGGAAAATAAAACGCTGAGCGTATCCAGCTTGGTACGGATGCGTTCGGATACGTTTTTCAAATAAATGAATCCACATACGATGACGACGAGCGTCAATGGGATCATGCCGTAAAACATCGTTTCCCATGCGTAGTTTTCAAGAATGTAACCTGCCAGCGTAGGCCCGATGGCCGGGGCGAAAATAATGGCGAATCCGACCATGCCCATGGCGGCTCCCCGTTTTTCGGGAGGGAAGAGCGTCAAAATGACATGCGTCAGCAGCGGCATGATAATGCCCGCGCCTGCGGCCTGAATCATGCGTCCTGTCAGCAATGTGCCAAAGTTGGTCGCGATGGCCGATACGATCGTTCCGACCAAAAAGATAAGCATCGACGCCTGAAAAAGCTGTCTCGTCGAAAAACGCTGCATGAAATAGGCCGTGATCGGAATGAGCACGCCGTTCACCAGCATGTAGCCGGTTGTGAGCCATTGCGCTACGGCTGCCGTGATGCCGAAGTCGTTCATCAGCTCCGGCGTGGCAACGCTCATCAAGGTTTGATTCAAAGTGGCCAAAAATGCGCCCAAAATCATGATGAACAGTATGGGTCCTTTTTTTACATTTTGTAGTTCTGTCTGGCTCAATCCATTCCATCCTTTCAATCTTCGTGACTAAATTTACAACGTGTTGTATAGTTGACATTGTATTTATTGAATTATATACATATTCTTCTGAATTACAATTGACGCATTTGCACAAAGCTGTTGTTTAATTTACATTTAAACGACATACTGTTGCATAAGTTTAAAATAATCGACTGATTAATTAAAATTGTAATCTTTCAAAATAAAGGAGATTTGCCAATGACACACAAAAAGAAGTCCGCGATCGATCCGCGAATCATACGAACGCGGCAGTTGATTCGCGAAGCGTTTGTGGAACTGCTGCAGGAGATGGATATCGAGAAGCTGTCCGTGAACCGGATCGCGGAGCGGGCAACCATCAATCGGGTCACGTTCTACCTGCATTATCGCGATATAACGGACATGATGGAGAAGATGGCCGACGAAATGATCGAAAACATCGAAGGGATCGTGCTGGAGCATTCGCTTCAAGAGGGCCAAGGGCCTGAGAAACCAAGTGATCCGTGGCCGGTGCTGGTGAAGTTGCTGGAGCATTTCGCCGAGCAGTCTTCCTTCTATAAAGTGGTGCTGGCGACCAAACGTACGCCTGTTTTTACGGATCGTTTGTTGAAGCTGTTAAGCACGCTGGTCCGATCCAAAATCGAAAGCATGGGCGGTGAGCGCAAACTTGCGAAAGCAGGCATTCATGAAGAGGTTGCGGTCTGGTATGGATCGGCTGCTTTGATCGGAACGATAGTAGCGTGGTTAAAAAACGACATGCCTTACTCGCCGCACTTTTTGGCCAAGCAGTTTTCGCTGATTCGCTCCCATCCCTTTCAAGAGTTGATTTAGATGTGAGAAACCAGTGAGGTCACGGCACGATGCAAGCCATTTGATGTATAATGGACAGATATGCAAATCAGGAAGGGAATGCAGTCATGAAGAAAGTCATCGTCATCGGAGCAGGAATTTTGGGAGCATCGACCGCATATCAGTTGGTTAAAATGGGAGCGGACGTGCTCATCGTGGACCGCAGGGAGAAGGGACAGGCCACAGATGCTGCCGCAGGCATCATCTGCCCATGGGTTTCCCAGCGGCGCAATCAAAAATGGTATCGGTTAGCCAAAGCGGGGGCAGGTTTTTATCCGGGATTGATCGAGGAATTGCAGGCAGAGGGAGAAACGGACACAGGCTACGCCAGGGTAGGCGCACTCAGCATTCATCACGACAGGGATAAGCTCGTCAAAATGGAAGAACGGGCAGCAGCGCGCAAACAAGATGCGCCGGAAATCGGAGACATTGCCATGCTTGATGAAGCCGAAACGCTGGCACGGTTCCCGCTGCTGTCGGAAGGGTATCGGTCCGTGTTCATCGGTGGGGCGGCTCGCGTGGATGGACGCGCCCTGCGCGATGCATTGCTTCGGTCCGCGCAGCGCGGAGGTGCCACGATGATCGAAGGAGACGCGGTCATTCAGCATGAATCCAATCGCGTTTCGGGCGTAAGGGTCGGGGAAGATTTTTATGCGGCAGACGAAGTCATTGTTTGCGCTGGTGCATGGGCGAAAGCCTTAATGCAGCCGCTGGGCATTACGTTTAAGGTACATTACCAGAAAGCACAGATCATGCACTTCATACTGACGGACGACAACAAGGATACCGGAAATTGGCCTGTCGTCATGCCGCCATCGGATCAATATTTGCTTGCATTTGACCAACGTAAAATCGTCATCGGGGCTACGCACGAAAATGATGTTGAAGGATATGATACCCGGGTAACGGCTGCAGGCATGCAGGAGGTGCTGAATAAAGGACTGGACATCGCAAGCGGTTTGGCTGATGCAGCCCTGCAGGAAGTCCGGGTCGGTTTCCGTCCGTTTACGCCGGGATTTCTGCCTGTCATGGGGCCGATCCCGGGATGGGAAGGACTCGTCGTAGGGAACGGGCTTGGCGCTTCGGGCTTAACGATGGGGCCGTTTATTGGCAGTCAGCTCGCGAAATGGGTGCTGGGGGCGAAAACGGACATCGACTGGAGCGACTACGATCCGGCCCAAGCGATGGACTGAATGCATCGTACTTTGTAAGAAAGCTGGGGATGAGGCTTGGAACTCAGCTTAACGCAAAAGGGCTATTTTAGCTTGGCACTTGGGGGAGAGGAGATTGAAGAAACTTTCATTATTGGTATTTTTCATTCCGGCCATCGTATTAAGCGTGATGGTATGGAATGATTACACCGATGATTTGCAGGGAAACGAGGATCCATATTCGTCGATCGCGGGCATGTTTTATTTGGATGAAGGGGAAGAAGTGGTCGTTTTATCCAAGACGCAGGACTTTACGTGGGCGAGACTGGGGGTCTTTGATGCCCAAACGGGAGCGATACTTAAGGATGTGATGGTTCAGGCGGAGATGCAAGGCGTCATCCCGGCAGTCGTTTATCAGGATCAGGGGATTATTATTCCTACATATAGTGATGGGTCGGGTTTGCAGTTGAATCATGTCTCGAATAGCGGAGAGGTTAAGGAACTCGCGCAAAGCACGCTTCATGTACCCGGATCGTTGAGTTCGAATGTGGCAGCTTGGAGAGGCCATATTCTGATCACCGGGGAGACGATAGGTTCTGCCTATTATGTGGCTGAAATTCAAAACGGGATGAAGAAGTTTGCATTGCTGAATACCGATCTTCTGCCTTCCGATCCAATACGGGCAAGTTTTGTGGGCAGCAGCTTGAACAACGAACAGGGCGTGCCATTGCTCGAAGTCGATTTGCAAAATGGACAAACGGCGTTGGTTAGCGGCATTCTGGATGAAGACGAACGACCTGAAGTCAAGATTCAATCCGAAGAACAAGGAACCTTCGACGCGCGTGACGAGGCTGGTTTACAATTTGCCAAACCATTCGGAATCGACGTCTCTCGCTTAATCCGTATCGATGGTGCAAAAGGGAATCAAGCCCGATTCTATAATGCACAGTCTGAGGAGTGGGGAGAACTTGTTCCAACCCCAAAACCGCTGTATCGTGCCAAGGTTGTATTATTGAATGACGAAGAAGTTTTGATCGCCGGCACGGATACAGAAAATGGGCAGGAACAACTTGCGGGTTATGTGTACAACGAAAAAAACGGCAGCTTCACTGACGCTTCGGCACTTGTAAGTCGACTTACATACAAAGACTTTGCTTCCTCGGATAGCGAATTTTACAAAGAGTCGGGGAGTGACAGCCTGTATTACTCGGACATGGAGAGCGCTGCAGGATGGATGAATATAAGTAATGGTCAAGCAGGCTGGATCGACTCGAATACGTTGGTAAATTGGAGAGAGGCAGCAATGACACAGCGCATCTCGCTTTCCACCTTTATGGCATACGTCCGTGAGGGAGGCGCCCTCATCATCAACTGGATGGCCTGGCTGTTGATTCCAACGCTTATGTTTTTGGTGCCTGCCATCGCCGGACCACTGCTTCGCCAGAAACACTCTCGCAATCTCAAGGAAGGCAGGCTGGTTACGGGGACGATCGCAAGTATGCAGGAGACAGGCGTCTATGTGAACAACTTGCCGCAGGTCAAATTTGTTGTGCAATTTGTGGAAGCTGGACAGCACAAGCAGGTCGAAATCAAGAAGGTCATTTCCTTGGTAAACGTACCAAGGCAGGGAGATGACGTGCTGATCAGCTACAATCCCCGAAACAACAAGGCCATGTTTGTAACGGAAGAGGATGTGAACGTGGAGAGCGACCCGCCGCAAACTATCCCCGATGCCTTGTTAGATCGAATTGAATACCGGGAGCCATTTAGGCGTGGGCAAGCACTGGTGCTGCATTTTGTCACCAGGGAAGAAGATTACCCGGTTCCCGTGATCCAACCGCCAGGGTTCGAATATCATACCGGACGGCGTGCGAACCTGATCGTCTCCGATGGAGTTGCCCGTATTCGCAGCTACGACGGCACGGGTCGGGAAGAGGAAGCGCAATTGGCATTGGAAGCGGAAGTCGTTAGCGTGGAGAAGGCGAATCTTGAAATCGAAGGGCGCCAGCTTCTGGTTATGGACCTGCTAGTATCCAGGGGTGACGACCGTTTGCGCAAGAGCAACAGCCTGTTTGTACCTGAACGATATGCTGTGCAGACAGGCATTCGTATCCCGATGCAGATGGGCGAACAAGATTTCGAGCGTGAACTGCGTTTGTCCAAAGGCAAACAAGGTGCTGCCATCGTTCGTACCGTAACTTATGAGGGGCATACGGTTGGGGAGCGTCCGGTAGCACGCATTGACGTTGAACGGGGCGGTAAACTATACCGGATCCGCCAATCGATTGAGCCGGTGCACGGGGTACAGGTTGGAGATGAGATATGGATTGCGTATGACGCAAATTCACAGGAAGCAATGATTGTGAACTATGCATCTTGATCGATAACTACCCATAAATAAGCATGAGTCGAAAGTGGAAGCGCTAAGCTGCCGTGCATCCCCATTAGAACGGGTTATGAATATATAATATGGACAGCCGACCAATTAACCGGCTGTCTTTTTCATTAAGATATAACAGGCAGGATAGTTGTAAAGGTTATGTGCGGAGAACCGTATCAACCGGGCATTGTGGAATCGTAGAAGCCTCCAAGGCGGGAAAGAAAAGTGTTAGAAGTGTCGATGCTGGCAGAGAATTCGCTTCTGACTTTAGTTTCGTTTGGAAGAACGAGAAAGGCTCTAACAATTAATGACTGTATTTCTCCATGATTTATCTGAATTTAATGTGACTTTGAGGGTCTATTTGAATTGATGTATTGGATTGGTTTTTTGAGAACCTTGACTTTGGAAATGATGTGCTAGGGTATACACGCGAAAAGCGTCGTACCTGAAGAGGTGAATGCCGTGAGGCATTTAATAAAATTGGGTGGTACCACGTGAGCACAACTCTCGTCCCTTTGGGATGAGGGTTTTTTTGTTTGTCAAAAAATGAGGGAGGGAATGATTTGTACACGCGCACCGATCAACAATTTCATCATCGCGTAGTCCAAGATTTGTTTTTGAGACTTCTGGAAAATGGCCATCTTTATAAAAAAAACGTTCTGCAGACATATTGTGAAACCGATCAACGATTTTTACCAGATCGATATGTTGAAGGGACTTGCCCCGTATGTGGTAATCGAGCCAGAGGTGATCAATGCGACTTTTGTTCAACATTGCTCGATCCGGCGGATTTGTCTGAGAAGACATGCAAACTTTGTGGAAATCCTCCGATCGAGCGACCAACAGAGCATTTTTACCTTGCACTGTCTGGGTTCCAAGCTGAGTTGACCAAATATGCACAAAAGGCTCAGGGATGGAAAGAATTTGGCCCGCTCTGCTCTTGGGAGTAGGAGGGCTACATTTACCGGATCGAATGATCTCATGTGAGTACATGACACTAGAAGGGAAAAAGTTTTCAACAAGCCGTAACTGGGCAGTCTGGGTGCCGGACATTCTAAAAAGGTACCAACCGGACTCCATTCGGTACTTTCTGATTGCAAATGGACCAGAGAAGCGTGACACTGATTTTTCGTGGAGGGAATTCATTTACAGTCACAATGGAGAGTTGCTAGGCGCGTTCGGAAATTTTGTTAATCGAACGTTGGCCTTTATCGGCAAATCCTTTGGAGGATGCGTTCCCTCAGGGGAGCTTAGTGAGGGATGGAAAAGGGCAACTGAAGAGATGTATCGAGATTCTGGAATTCTAATTGAAGAAGGTTGTCTAAAAGAAGCGATCGAGTTGATTTTCACCTATGTTCGTCAAGGAAACAAATATTTTGATGAGCAAAAACCATGGGTGCAAATCAGGGAGAATCGAGAGGCATGTGAACATACACTACATTCTTGTGTACAGATTATTGCCAATCTTGCCAATTTGCTTCAACCTTTCATCCCCTTCTCGTATGAGAAAATAAGAACATTTCTAACGCTTGAAAGACCGAACTGGCAGTTAACTTTTGTTCCAGATGGCTTACAAATTCAAAAGTTAGAGCTTTTGTTCGAGCGCATTGATCTCAGTCGGATTGAAGAAGAGCTGAGTTTATTGGAGAAGCAAAAACTGTAGCCTGGAAAGGGAAGGGCCATCCATCGGATGGCCTCTCTTCAAAACTTGCCGTTACAGACAGCGCGGAGGGAAGCGTATCACAAGTAATGATATAGTGTAGATTTGTGCTGCATCTCGAGAGAGGTGCTTTTTTATTGTAAGCTGCCTTACGAACTCTTCACAAATACAGCAAGATCTGAAAAGTAAGTCCAGAACATATTTGTTAAGTTAGATTCAACAAACAAACCAAAATCCAATAAGAAAGGGGCTGAACACAGAATAACTCATCGGATGTTTGCGTGATAGAGAGAAAGGAACAAGCAATAAGCAACAATAGTATTAATACCTAATAGTGGAGGAATCAATGTGAATAGAGAGCACAATACAAAGGTGAATAAATCAACGATAACAGCACATCTTCTACATCAATGGTCAGGATTTATGGCAATAATAGCAGGGATTCTATACATCGTCATTCAATTGATCCACCCGATAGATCATATTTCCTCTGTGAACACGAACTCTTGGCAGATGGTTGCATGTTTGACTATGGCGATGTCGCTCTTTACACTGATCGGTATTACGGCATTCTATATAAGGCAAGCGAAAGAATCGGGATGGCTTGGCTTGATCGGGTTCCTTATGTTCAATTTGTTCTGGTTCATCTCCATAATTTTTAGTTTCATTGAAGCATTCGTTTTGCCGTTGCTGACGAGTGATGCTGAAAAGTTTGTGGGAGGAATGGTTGGACTCTTTAGAGGAACAGTTAGCGAAGTTAATCTGGGTATCTTCCCGATATTAGCGCCTCTCGCGGGATTATTGTACATGTTAGGAGGTTTGCTGCTGGGCATCGCCACATTAAGGGCCAGGGTCTTTCCTCGCCCAGCAGCCATTCTGCTGGCCTTCGCTGCTGTAGTGACCGTAGCTGCTGCAATTATTCCCCATCCACTTGATCGGGCATTGGCAATACCTATGGGATTAGCGCTCATATGGATTGGATATGTTATTTGGTCGGAACGTAAGCAAGCATCGGTTTAGAGGTTTTTTGATATTACCAAATGGGATGAAATGAATAGCTCCTCTGACGGTTGGTTCCTCGGTGCAGTATTAAATTTCCATATCGTCAGGGAGTTTTTTGATAGGTGCATAAATATGGTAGGTTGAATTCAAATTGTGAACATCTTCAAAGACTTGAATCAGTTCAATATCGGATTGATTAGACTCTTGCCTGGAAATCTTTAAGAATCTTGCATAGTCGGTTTTGAGGACTTCTCCAATGTCTAGCAGGTCACCACAATAGTTAAACCTCGCACAAAAAATAGTCGGTACATCAACCGTGAAATAAAAGGGTTTATGAATTTGAACATCACTTGGGATTCCGAACAGAACTTTGAACCGTGTTGAGTTTGGTTGACAGTTTGAATAAATGACAAAACAGGAACCATTTATATGGTCATCAATGTGGTTCAACAACAATCTTGAATGGGAGTGGATCTTCTTTTTGTAATCATCAGCAGCCAGGTCTACTTCAAAGGCAATCCCGCTTATTCGGGTCTCTTTGAACTCTGTCAGCGTGAAATCCGTGACGATATCCCCATTTATATTTTTAAATGGTCTTTTGACCACTGCAGGTATTGGAGACGGATCGATTTTTTTGAACCCTGCTCTTAGCGAACTTGGAGCTACGCCGTAATGTTGTTTGAAGGCCCGGGTGAATGAGGCTTGCGTACCAAAAGCGAATTGATATGCAATGTTGGTTAAAGATAAGTTATTTTCATAAATAAGTGATAAAGCGGCATTCAATTTTCTAGATAGAATGTACTGATTTAATGAACAGCCCATCATGGCAGAGAAAAGCCTATGAAAATAATACTTAGACATATTGAAATTAAGGGCAACGGATGCCACGGATAAAGGTTGTTCTACATTTTCCTCGATATGAATCAATGCTTGTTCTATTATCCTATGATGGTTCATACTGACTCCCTTCATCACGCACTTTAATTTATTGTGCTAAGTATATCACAAGCGTTCCATTGCTATAAGGCAATTCGCAATTCTAACCACCTGGGATGTCCAATGAATCTAAAGGGAGTAGTACTCATTTTTTTATGCGCTTACATTGTGCTTCTCCGCCGTTTTCAGTAAAATATTTGTAATTTCAATGGTTAAAGGAGAGCGGACACGTGCTGGAACTCAGCTTTGACGACCCTGAACGATTGGCCGGCGTTGCCCATGCCCTATCGGCCCGTTCGCGCATCGATATTCTCCAGCTGTTGCAGTTCGGCAGACTGAATGTCATCGAAATCGCGGAGGCGCTGGATCTTCCCATTTCAACGGTGGCTAACCATGTAAAGGTGCTTGAGGCGGCCCAATTGATCCATACGGAAATGCTGCCGGCGACCCGCGGGGCGATGAAGCTGTGCAGCCGCGTCTGCGACGCCGTACACATGGAACTGAGACGGACGGGACGAACCGCCGAAGTGGCGAGCTATGAAGTGCATATGCCGATCGGGCACTACAGCGACTGCGAAGTGATGCCTTCTTGCGGCATGGCCAGTGCGGAAGGCATCATTCTGAAGGATGATGATCCGGCCAGCTTTTACCATCCCCTTCATATCGATGCACAACTGATCTGGTTGCAGAGAGGGTATGTGGAATACCTGCTTCCGGTCGACATTCCTGCGGAGGCCAGGATCCTTTCGTTGGAACTTTCCATGGAAATGTGTTCGGAGGTGCCCAATTACAACAATGTTTGGCCGTCGGACATCTCCGTGTGGATCAACGGCGTAGTCATCGGAACATGGACCAGCCCCGGGGATTTCGGCGATCGCCGCGGCAAGCTGAATCCCGCGTGGTGGAACAACACGTTGACGCAATACGGACATCTTAAGGTTTGGCAGGTTAACGAGAGCCATACCAGCCTGGATCATGAGCGGATTTCCAGCGTGAACCTGCATCATCTGAGGGTGCTGGAAAGCCCCAAGCTTCGCCTGCGCATCGGCATCGACCCCAATGCGGTGCACCAAGGGGGCATGAACCTTTTTGGCAGCGGGTTCGGGGACCATGCGCAGCACATTCGGATGAGCGTGATGTATTCGACAAAACCCTGAAGACAGGAGACGGACGGGAATGAGGTTGCAAAAACATGGAAAACGCAAATATGCCATTCATTGTCAGTATCGAACGCTTTAAACCGCATACGTATCAGCTGGAGCAGGGCGAAGGTTTCTTTATGTCCCACTCGCACGGGTACGATGAACTGACTCTTGTGCTCGAAGGTGAAGGGTATTACAGTTCCCCCCAACAAAATATTAAAGTCGCTGCCGGGGATATGATCGTGATCCCGCCGGGGCTTCACCATGGTTTTGTATGCACTACGCCTTGGCAGGGCATATCCGTGCATTACCGCATGGACATTTTACCTGTGCAGAGCCGCTATCCCTTTCACCGGTCGGACCAGGAAGGAGAGCGCATTCATCACGCCCATCTGACGCAGGATGATCTGCAGTGGGCCAATTTCAGTCTGGCCCGGTTGGAAAAAGAATGCTTGTCGGACGATCGGGACATGGATGGGCTGCATCTGAAACAGCTTGCATTGGAGACGGTGCTGCAATTGTTTCGGCGCAATCTTGTCCGTGAGCAGTCCAGTGAGGCAGGCCGTTCGGAGCAGAGGGTCATTCAGGACATTTTGAAGGAGATCCACATGAAGTATTTCACCTCCTTAACCGTAGGGGATCTTGCCGCCAAACATTTTATGTCCGAAAGCCATTTGCGCAAAAAATTCGTGGAGGCCGTTGGGGTCTCGCCCAAACAGTACATCATCAACTTGCGGATCAAAGAGGCGAAACGGCTGCTGAGGCAGTCGAGCAAAGCCATTGAGACGATTGCCGCCGAGGTCGGATTTACTTCATCGAGCCGTTTCTATGATTCGTTTGTGAAATCGGTAGGCGCAACGCCGCTGGAATGGCGGACCAATCAGCAATAATATAGCGATTTGATCGAAAACCGCCCTTGGGGCGGTTTTTTTCGACCGACGAAACCGATCAAAGGTGTTCTTTTTTTGAGCTTCAAATGAAGCGTTTTCATAATTGTTTATGAAACAGGTTTGCCAGATAATGAGAGAAGAATCGCGATATTACACATAACAAAGGGGAGGGCACATGAATTTGATCAACGAGAAAAACGTCTTCCGCAATCCAGTCGTTGCGCAGGCAGCCGATCCATGGGTGATGAAGCATACGGACGGTCAGTACTATTTCATGCACACGCGGTCGGATCGGTTGGAACTGGTGCAATCGGCATCTTTGGCCCGCATCGGAGAAGGCAAAAGGAAGGTCATTTGGAACCCCGAGCCGGGCGGTGCCTATAGCCGCAACTTGTGGGCGCCGGAGATCCATCATGCAGCGGGGAAATGGTACGTCTATTTTACCGCCAATGATGGGGGTGGCGATGAGACTCGCCGAATTTGCGTGCTGGAGAACGAACGCGCCAACCCTCTTGAAGGGGAATGGACGTGGAAAGGGGCACTGGACACTCCTGTTCCCGGATTGGACGGAACGGTGTTTATGCTAAGAGGAGAACTGTATTTTCTTTATGCCGGGTATGGTCACTTTCCCGATTACGGTTCGGCCATCTACATTATGCGTATGTCCAGTCCTATCAAGGTCACTGGCGATCATGTGCTGCTCACGGCTCCGACCATGGACTGGGAGAAGCAGGGCGGCATGGCAATCAATGAAGGTCCGGTGCTGCTGCACAGAAACGGACGCGTATTCCTCGTATATTCCGCAAGTACGACTTGGTCCGAAGATTATTCTCTGGGCATGCTGACGATGAACGAGCAGGACGATCCGATGATTCCTAGTTCCTGGAGCAAGTCGGATAAACCTGTATTCAAAAAAAATCCGGAACACGCCGTGTACGCGACCGGACACAACAGTTTTACCAAGTCACCCGATGACACGGAGGATTGGATCGTTTACCATGCGCTCCCCGCTCCGGGAGCGGATACGGCACTGCGGGCAACACGCATTCAGCGTTTCGAGTGGAACGAAGACGGAACTCCATGCTTTGGCGTGCCACTTGGCGATGAGCAAGAGCTTTCTTTTCCATCCGGTGATCACGGTGAGCGAGAGGGAAGGTAGTCGCTATGCGGCATTTGTTTCAAAAACAATGGAAGTAAACCGGAGTTTCTCCAGAACACCCTAAGGAGAAGCATTTTTTTAACATATGTTTCAAAAAAGAAAGATGAAAACGGTATCATTTTTATGTTTTGTACATTTGACGGGTGTGGATTACAAAAAAACAATAATAAAAAAACGTTGTTCGAAAGGGCTTCCCACAAATCGATTCGGGGGGATTCGTATGACGAAATGGTCAAAACGTTTGATCACGCTTACCTTGCTGCCTGCGCTGGTGCTGTCCATCGCCGCCTGCAGCAGCACAGATGCCGGGCAGACGCCAGCTCCGGAAAAGGGGAATTCCATAGAGCGGAAGGAAGTGGCTTTTACCGATATTAGCTCAACGATCCGGGGGAATACAGCTCCTTCCCAAGCGCAGATCGATGAGGTCAACACAACGTTAAACGATACGTACTTGGGGGACCTGTTTGATCAAAAAATACCGAACGACTATTCCGCTTACCCGTATTCCAAAGATGTTACGCTGGATGTTTGGCTGCCTGCCGACCCGAACATCCCCGATATGAACAATCATAAGGTCCAAAAGCAGATCGAAAAGCTGACGGGCATCAAGGTCAACTTTATTACACCTCCCGTCGGACAGGAAGCGGATGCGTTCACGCTCATGATCTCGTCGGGCGAACTGCCGGATATCATCATCAACCCCGAGCGTTATCCGGGAGGCCTGGAAGCGGGGCTGAACGACGGTGCGTACATGGATCTGACCGATCTGATGGAAACCAACGCGCCCAACTACTCCGCATGGCGCAATTCGGACGAAATGCGCAGGAAAACGACGGTGACGGACGACGGCAAACTGCTTGGTTTCTATGGCATCGCGCCGTATTCGGAATGGACCTGGTTCGGCACGTTGATCAAAAAGGAAGCCCTTGAAAAGACGGGGCTGGACGTACCGGCGACCATTGACGAATGGCATACGTTTTTGCAAAAAAGCAAAGAAGCCGGTTATGCCGAACCGCTGAATTACGGCTCATCTTACGGCCAAATTTTTACTGGCATTATCAATGGCGCCTACGGCGTTTGGGACTGGACGTTCCTCGACAATAACGGAAAAGTAGCGTGGGGGCCTGCCCAGCCGAAGGCAAAGGAGTACTTGGCCACCATGCAGCAATGGAACAAGGAAGGCTTGCTCAACCGCGATTGGGCGACGGCGGACTTCAACCAGCGCATGGCGAGCGCGATATCGGACAAAACGTCTGTCATGATGGATTCGCCGGATACGATGTGGAGTTATTGGAAGCAGCAAAACGACATTGATTTTGTCGGTGCTCTGAACCCGGTCTTGAACGAAGGCGACAAGTCTGCTACAACGTACAAAAACTTCATGCGTACCGGTCGGGCTGCAGCGATTACGACCCAATGCAAAGACGTGGAAGCAGCGATGGCGTGGCTGGATTTTAACTACAGCAAAAAGGGCTGGGAAATCGTGAACTATGGCGAATACGGGACCGTGCACTTGATCGACGAGAATGGCAAACCCTATTTTCCGGAGGACAGCTATATTTACAACGATCCCGATGGTCAGCCTGTAGCCACAACGTTGCTCAAATACCGCATGCATTCTTGGCCGTCTATTCGCGACGAGCATCATTCCAATCCGCTAATCGTTGCAAAAGGCAGTTATTCGGGGGAGATCCGGAAGGAATGGACCGAGAACATGGATACGAGCATGGCCATGCCGCCGATCACGTTCACGCAGGAAGAAGCCTCCCGGGAAGCCGAACTGGGGAACCAGCTTGCGACGCTTCGCAGTGAATATTTTGCCAAAATCATCATGGGCGAGCTTCCGGTGGATGCATACGACAAGTTCCTGAGCGAGGCGCAGAAGATGGGGCTGGATGAATTTCTGAGTCTGCACCAGGCCGCGCTGGACCGCTATAACCAAAGGTAGGGTGAAAGACATGCTGAAGGGAAGCGGAGAAGCCGGAAAAGAGGTGTTTATTCCATGCTGACGATACGTAAAAACAAAAACGTGGGCGGCCTGGCGACCGCTTCGCCGCGCGGAAGCAAACGGAACATGATCAAGAAAGACTTCAGGAAGAACTGGTTCGCCTACCTGCTCGCCATTCCGGTCATTGCCTGGTTTCTCGTGTTCTGCTACGGACCGATGTGGGGTGTGCTGATCGCATTCAAGGACTATAAACCGCTCCTTGGCTTTGATGGCAGCCAGTGGGTGGGGTTTAAACATTTTATCGAATTTTTTGAAGGTCCGTACTTTTGGCGTGTCGTCAAAAATACGCTGCTGCTCAATGTGTGGGGCATCGTGTTTGGTTTCACGGCTCCCATCATTCTTGCGTTGATGCTGAACGAAGCCCGCGACGGCCGGTTCAAAAAAATAGTGCAGACGATCACGTACATGCCCCACTTCATTTCGCTCGTGGTGGTCTGCGGCATGATCCACATTTTTACGGCCGACGGGGGCATCCTGACCCAACTGCTCGAATTCATTACCGGCAAGGAGTACAGCTCGCTGCTCGGATACTCGTCCCTGTTCAGGCCGATCTACACCTTCTCGGGCATTTGGCAGAGCATCGGGTGGGAAAGCATCATCTATTTGGCGGCGATGAGCTCCATCGACCCCGCGTTGTACGAAGCTGCGGAGATCGACGGCGTGGGCAGGATCAAGAAGATGTGGCATATTACGCTGCCGCAGATCAGCCCGGTCATCGTCATCCTGTTCATTTTTGCGATCGGCGGCTTGATGGCTTCCGGATACGAAAAGATCATTCTTTTGTACAATCCGCTGACCTACGATACGGCTGACGTTATTGCGTCATATGTATATCGGCGCGGGCTGAGGGAAGCCAGCTTGAGTTATTCCACCGCCGTCGGCCTGTTAAGCTCGGTGATCAATTTTGCCTTGTTATGGGTCACGAACCGGCTTGCCAGACGTTATTCCGAGGTGAGTTTATGGTAGGAAGGCCGAAAGGAGGTGTGGGGATGAGCGTACGCAAATCGATGGGCAACCGCATGTTCGACGTGTTTAACTACACGCTGTTGACTGTGCTGACCCTGGCGTGCCTGTATCCGATTTTGCATATCGTGTTTGCGTCCTTCAGCGATCCGGCCAGGCTGGTTGCCCACAAAGGGCTGTTGCTGAAACCGCTCGGCTTCACGCTGGACGGATATAAGCTGATTTTCAAGGATAACAGCCTGCTGGTGGGGTACAAAAACACAATCATTTACGTCGGACTGGGTACCTTGATCAACATGGTCATGACGATCATGGGCGCGTTTGTGCTCTCCCGGCGGGACCTTTATTTCAAAAACGCCATCATGATCGTGATCACGATTACGATGTTTTTCGGGGGAGGACTGATCCCCTGGTTTCTGCTCATGAAGGACATCGGCCTGTTCAACAACTTGTGGGCCATGGTTCTTCCGACCGCGCTGAGTACTTGGAACATCATCATTCTGCGGACCGGCTTCCAGGCCATTCCCGCCGAGCTGGAGGAATCCGCCACCATCGACGGCGCAAGCCAGGCCCGCATCCTGTTTTATGTCATTTTGCCGTTGTCGAAAGCGACGCTGGCGGTCATTTTCCTGTATTACCTCGTGGGGAACTGGAATTCCTGGTTCAACGCGATGGTGCTTTTGCAGGATCGGGACAAATTCCCGCTGCAGCTGCTGATGAAGGAGATTCTGGTCGCCAACGATTCGTCGGCAACGACGATGGGCAGCGCGGGCGGCGTCGTCATCGACAGTGCCGGAAGCTCGACCGCTTACCGGGAGCTGGTCAAATATTGCACCATCGTTGTATCCACCATACCGATTCTGATGGTATATCCTTTCCTGCAGAAATATTTCGTCAAAGGGGTATACGTCGGTTCGATCAAAGGCTGAAGGAGATTGGTTAACCATGACAACTGAAAAGGCAACCGCAGCATCGATCGCGCGTGCGGATTATCCGAGACCGCAGTTTATGCGCAAGGCATGGAGCTGCTTGAATGGCGAATGGGAATTTCAGTTCGACGATGCTTGCATCGGCGAGGAAGAGAAATGGTACAGTACCGAGCGGTTAACGGCATTTTCGCGTAAAATTCAGGTCCCGTTTGCCTTCCAAAGCCCGCTTAGCGGCATCGGTGATCCTTCGTTCCATGACATCGTATGGTATCGCCGAAGCTTCGAAGTCCCGGCCGACTGGAAGGGCAAACGGATCGTGCTCCATTTTGGTGCGGTGGATTATTCGGCCAAAGTGTGGGTGAACGGTAACCTTGTCGCGACGCATGAAGGAGGTCATACCCCGTTTCAGGCAGACATTACTTCCGCGCTGGCGGACAACGACAATTGGGTTGTCGTGCGCGCCGAGGATTTCAGTCGCGACGTTTCGCTGCCGCGGGGCAAGCAGTATTGGAAGGAGCAATCGGCGAGCATTTTCTACACGCGTACGACGGGAATTTGGCAAAGCGTGTGGCTTGAACCGGTCTCCCGCGTGCATTTATCCAGGATCAGGCTCACCCCTGACATCGATCGGAACGAAATCCGGGTGCGCGCTTTCCTGGAAGGTCTCCGTTCATCCGAAGAGCTGACGCTGGAAGTGTCGGTCACATATCAAGGAAAGCTTGTAGCAGAAGACCGGTACGGGATCAGACAGAATGAGGCGATGCGGACCATCGGTTTGAATGACTTTTTCGAACATGGCATGGGGCGTTTGTGGAGTCCGGAACATCCGCATTTGTATGACATTCACCTGCGTTTGCTGCGTGGAGAAGAATCCCTTGATGAAGTCGTCAGCTATTTCGGCATGCGCAAAGTATCGATCGAAGGCGGCAAGCTGTGCCTGAACAATCACCCTTACTTTCAGCGGCTGGTGCTGGACCAGGGGTATTTCCCCGATGGCGTGCTGACCCCTCCTTCCGACGAGGCCATTCAAAAGGATATCGAGCTGGCCAAAGCGCTGGGCTTTAACGGCGTGCGCAAACACCAGAAAACGGAAGATCCCCGGTTCCTGTACTGGTGCGACCGGATGGGATTGCTGGTCTGGAGCGAGGCGGCGAATGCTTACGCCTATTCCGAATCGTATGTTCGTCGTTTCACGAGGGAGTGGCAGGAGATCATCGAGCGGGATTACAATCACCCTTGCATCGTGACCTGGGTACCGCTGAACGAAAGCTGGGGCGTCCCGAACGTGCAGGTCGATGAGCGCCAGCAGCAGCATGGGTTAGCGATGGTGCATCTGACCAAATCGCTCGACGGCAGCAGGCCGGTCGTATATAACGATGGCTGGGAGCATATGACGACAGACTTGCTGACGATCCATGATTACGAGAGCCGCCAAGAGGTGCTGGAGGCGCGTTATGCAAGCGTGGAATCCGTCACCAGCTCGATGCCGTCCAATCGCAGGCTGTTCGTTGGCGGGGCGGCTTACGAGAGTCAACCGATCCTGGTGTCGGAATTCGGGGGCATTGCGTTCAAAAAAAGCGAATGGGAAGGCTGGGGTTACTCCGGCGCCGAGAACGAAGAGGAATTTCTGCAAAAGCTGGAGGCCGTCGTGCGGCCGATGTTCGATTCTCCGGTCGTGCAAGGGTATTGTTATACGCAATTGACCGACGTCGAACAGGAGATCAATGGACTGCTGACGTACGACAGACAGCCCAAGGCTCCGCTGGAAGCGATTCGCCGCATCATGGAAGGCCGGAAATAAGCCGTTCAAATCCAATTCGGGAAGGAAGCGTGTTGAATGATGAAGGTCAGGCATGGAAAAACACTGCTGCTCGCCCTATGTGCCCTGCTGGTATTCCCTATGGACGGTGCTTCTTATGCCGCCAGCACGCAGAACAACTTCTATAATGTCGTCATGCAGGACGGGGCGGACCCTTGGGTTTACAAACATACGGACGGTTATTATTACTTTACGAAAACGACCGGCGGCAATGTCACGATCTGGAAATCCAAGCAGCTGACGGCGATCGACGCGGCGCCTACAACGGTGGTAAATACCGGATGCTGCGGCATATGGGCTCCTGAGCTGCATTATATTAACGGGGCTTGGTACATCTATTATGCCAAAGATGATGGGGATAACGTGAACCATCGGATGTATGTCATGGAAAATACGTCCCCTGACCCGACGCAAGGCACTTGGCAGTACAAAGGCCAGATCACCGACCCGACGAACAAATGGGCCATCGACGGCACGGTGCTGCAAACGGGCGGGCAGCTGTATTTTATCTGGTCAGGCTGGGAAGGCGACACGAACGTGCGGCAGAATCTGTATATCGCGCATATGAGCAATCCGTGGACCATCGATTCCAATCGCGTGGAAATCGCGCGGCCTACGTACGCTTGGGAGACCAACCATTCACCCAACGTGAATGAGGGCCCTCAGGTCATCATCCGCAATGGCACGATCAGTCTGGTGTATTCGGCCAGCGGCAGCTGGACCAACGATTATTGCCTCGGGCTGATCACGGCCAGCACATCCGGCGATTTGCTGAATCCGGCGTCCTGGCAGAAACGAAGCCAGCCGATTTTCCGGTCAGGCAACGGCCTATTCGGCCCTGGTCACCATTCGTTCACGAAGTCTCCGGACGGCACCGAGGACTGGATCGTGTATCACACGGCCAAATTCAACAACAGCGGCTGGAATCGGGAAATTCGGATGCAAAAGTTCACGTGGAACGCGGACCATACGCCGAATCTCGGAGTCCCGGCCAATCCCAATCAACCGATCGCTTTGCCTTCGGGCGAAGCAGCGGTTGTCCGGTACGAAGGCGAAGCGGGAACTTTCGGCGGTGCGGCCTACGCTTCGCAAAGTCCCAACGGCTCGGGAGGCTGGAAGGCAGGACATATCGATACTGCCGACAGTTACGTGGAATATGACGTCAACGTGCCGATTGCAGGCGAATACATCCTGCTGGCGAGAACAGCGAATGGCACGGAGGGCTGGAACTGGTCCAACCTTCGCTTAAGCGTGAACGAAGGCACCGCAAATGCATTCCATATCACGAACAAGGGCTGGGAAAACTGGGGACTGTCCACGGCCAGAATCCAGCTCAAGGCAGGTGTGAACAAAATCCAATTCACCAAAGGAGACGGGTACGGCGAGATCGACTACTTTGATATCAAGCCTGCCAACGGAGAGATATGATGGTCTGTTTGGGAGAGAGTTGTTTGCGTGCGGAGGAAGACGAGGGGTGCCCCCAACGACAGGTCATGAAATGAATGCAGGTGCCCTGTTAGCGTAAAGCGCAGCGGGGCCTCTTTTTTGAATGAGGGTGTGGACAGTGTTGGATTGTAGGCGATAGTTGCGCCAGATTCTAGCGAACCTGAGCCACCTCATTAGGCCAATGTTCGGGTGTGAAAAAACGTAACGAACCTGAGGCACGTTATCGGCCCACAAAAGCGCAGAAACTGCACGGATGAGGCGGAATAAGGTGACTGAAGTTCATTAGCCACACAAAGTGGCGAAAAACGCCCGGATAAGACGTATGAGGTTCGTGAGCGCTCAGCCGAACGTCGTGAAAAAGGGGCGACCTCATCCAGCATATTTGGCTGCTGGCGAGAGTCGCTCCTTTTATGCAGCGAAGCTGCTTTTCCAAGCAAAGTTGCAGCCTCCAGAGATCAAGCCTGCTCGCAGTTCATCACTGCTCGCTCAAACGTGTACGATTCCCCGTCATCCGGTACGAGTACCTGTGAGGCCATGCCTTTCTCCTGCGCGAATGCCTTCAGCTCGGCTCTCGACAGCGTCCAATGGTTTACGGCCTCCATATGCACCGACACGATCGTTGCCTGCGGCGCGGCTTTGTGTACTTCCAGGATGTCTTCTTTGCCCATCACAAGAGAGCCGCCTTGCAGAAACTGGTTGTCGCCGCCGTTAACCACGATCACGTCAGGACGGTGCGTCCGAATGGTTTGTCCCACTTCTTCGTACCAAACGGTGTCTCCGGCGACATAGAGCGTGGGTTCATCCGGATGTTTGAACACTACGCCGCAGACAACTCCGGCCAGATTCAAGATTTCGCCCCGGCCATGCTCACCTTTGGTTTTCACGAGCTGAATGTCCCCGAAAGTGCTATCCTGCTTCAGCACTTCCGTATGTTCAAAACCGTCCTCAGCCACTTTGGCTGCATCTGCTTCGTTTTGCACAAACATCTTGATTCCTTGGGGAAGCCGTTGTATGGCTGCCTCATCATAATGATCCAAATGAAGGTGCGTCACAATGACGGCGTCCACGTCGACAATTTGTTCGATCGGCAGCGGCAAACCTGCGAGCGGATTCATTTGATCCTGTCTGAACGAGTTGGGAAACGGGGGATATGCACCTTGGTCAGCAAGAAAAGGATCGACCAAAAATGTTTTTCCGGCATATTGGATAATGATCGTTGCATTACGGATTTGCGTTATTTTCATGGGTGAGTGCTCCTTTATTTCAAGATGCCTTCAGTGTACAGGATGGACAGCGGCCGTTTACATAGATAAAATCAAGTCATTACCCGCTTTGGCTTGATTTATGAAAGAAAAGCGATCGGAAGATGGGGCTGCACTTGCAGTGGCCTGGTATGATTGGTTAATGATTAATGCGGTTTCGATAGAGAGTGGATGAACGGACAGGGAGGGGGCGATGTCGTGCTGGATCAAACCGATGTGCGCATTTTGGAGGAGCTGTCCAGAAACAGCCGCATCACGATGAAAGAGCTTGGCGAAAAGGTTCACCTTACGGGGCAAGCGGCTGCGACGAGGGTAGCCAAATTGGAAGATCAGGGCGTCATCGAGGGGTATACGATTAACATTAACCAATCTAAAATCGGATGTCAGGTGCATGCAATGATCACGATTTTTACGCAAAGCCTGCATCACAAACCGTACCTTGATTTCATCGAGGCATATAAGCCGAACATGCTTAATCATTACAAAATCAGCGGCGAAGGATGTTATATGCTGGAGAGCCGTTTTCCGTCCAATGAAGCGTTGGACCGATTTTTGGTAAAGCTGAACGAGCATGCAAACTACAAGTTAAACATCATCATTAACCAACTTTGATCTGCCTGACGATGTTACGTCATTGTTAACTTTTTGCCTGAAAAGTATTGAATTCTGGTTCTGCCTGTGTATAATATGAACTACAACTGAAATTCACAAATGTTTTCTAGGGTTCCGCGACGTCCTGTCGGCTGGTCCGAGAGAAAACTCACAGTCGCGAGCGACTGTGTCACGGAAGGATAAAAGCCTGGGAGATAAACTGCTGCATGCAGTTTTCTCCCGGGCTTTTTTTATTTTTGCTGCTTTACATCAATATTACATGCAGCGTAATCAAAAGGAGGATGTAAGAAAATGAACAAGACATGGGGATCTGTCGTTATTGCGGCATTGTTTGAGGTTGGATGGGTCATCGGACTGAAACATGCCAGCGGATTTTTGGAATGGGGAGCCACGGTGATTGCCATTATTGTCAGTTTCAAGTTAATGATTATGGCCGCGCGCACGCTTCCGGTCGGAACGGTGTATGCCGTGTTTGTCGGGTTGGGAACGGCCGGAACCGTCCTCGCGGAAATTTTGTTGTTCGGGGCGGGGGTGGAGGCGTCCAAACTGCTGCTGATCGGTGTGCTTTTGCTTGGCGTAATCGGTCTTAAAATGCTCAGCAAAGAAAAGAAACAAGAAAATGGGGTGCAGGAACGATGAACTGGGTATTTTTAATTTTGGCGGGGATTTTCGAAATGGTTGGCGTACTCATGATCAATAAATTCAACAAAGATCGGAATATGTTGTCCGTGATCTATATGATTGCAGGATTTGGCTTGAGTTTCTTCTTCTTATCCTTGGCGATGAAAACACTGCCGATGGGAACGGCGTACGCCGTCTGGACCGGCATCGGAGCATCGGGCGGAGCGATTCTTGGCATGATTTTTTATGGTGAACCGCGGAATGCAGCAAGGATTTTGTTCATCGCCATGGTGCTTGGGTCGGCGGTCGGATTGAAATTGGTCAGTTGATGAATGAGAGAGAGTAGCAACCACGAACCGTGGAAACCATATTGCGTCATGCACCTAAAAGAACAAAACACCCAAAAGAACCGGATGCCTCGGCATTCTGGTTCTTTTGGGCATTTTCAGAGCACCTGGCATTTCACTTGCCTTGTGCGTTCACATCGCTTCTTCGATCTCAGCCAACGTGCTGCTTTTGGACGTAGATTTCAGCCGTTGATTTGCGTAGATCAGCAGACCCAACACGATCCAGCCGGTACCGAGCAGCAGAGAGGAAGCTTCGAGCCTGGTGATGAGATACAGGATGAAGATTGCGCCTAATAAAGGGAAGAGCATGCGGACGATCCAGTCCTGAATGCTGCGTCTTTTCTCGCGAATAATGTAATGGCAGATGACGGACAGATTCACGAACAGGAATGCGGTGAGCGCGCCGAAGCTGACAAACATGATCGCGGTTTCCAGGCTGATGAAGAGCGCCGCCAGCGAAATCAGGCTGATCAGCACGATATTGAACACGGGTGTGCGGAATTTGGGGTGGATCGAGCTGAATTTGCGCGGCAGCAGGGAGGATCTTCCCATCACGAACAACAGTCTGGAAACCGTAGTCATGGACGACATGCCTTGTGCAAGCACGGAGAAGATGACGACAAAAGTAAAGATGGACGCAAGCGTTCCGCCGCCGATGGCCTGCATCAATTCGAAACCTGCGGAGTCCATATGGCTGAACGTGAAGGATGGGAGCATCTGTTGAATCAGATACGCGGTCGCAAAATACATGATGCCGGCAGCGCTGACGATGATCAGAATGGCACGCGGAATCGTTTTTTCGGGGGTACGCGTTTCTTCCGCCATCGTGGTGATCGAGTCAAAACCGAGGAAAGAAAAGCAGACGAGCGATGCACCGGCCAATACGGCAGAGATTGGGACGCCTTCGACGGAATTCAGGGGATTCAAGCCGGCAGTGATGCCTTGCGTCATCGCTTTATATACAAGAAAGGAACAGAAGCCGGCAATGAATACGATCTGCATGAGCACAAAAACTTTGTTGACGTTCGCTGACGTTTTGATGCCAATGATGTTGATCGTCATCACGACCAGCGTAAGCAGAACGATCCAGACGGAAGAAGGGATGGAAGGGAACTGCGCATGGAGGTTAATCCCGAACATGAGCACGGCCACAATGCAGGAGAACAGGTAATCGAGCAGGATAACCCATCCGACCAAAAAGCCGATAAACGGATTCATCGCTTGACTTACGTAGGTGTAGGCAGAACCTGACACCGGGAACGCTTTGGCCATCTGTCCGTAACTGGCCGCGGTAAACAGAATGGCGATAAACGCAAGCACGTAAGCGGCCAGCAGCATGCCCTGGGAACCTTCATGAAGCACGCCAAAGCTTGTGAAAAATATCATCGGGGACATCCATGCCAATCCCATCGTCACCACATGGCTTAAGGAGAGATTTCTTTTCAGTGTTAGTTTTTGTGACATATTAAAACCTCCTTCAAAATTCATAACGAATCGATCGTTTTGTTCATGTTATAACACTTCACATTCTTGCAGGGCTTTTGTTAAAAATCAAGCCTTATTTTTCGCTATAACCGAACGTTTGGTTATTTTCTTTAGTAGAATTTTCGCGGTTTTGAATAAAGGATGTGAAAAAACACAAGCCGAAAGACCTGTTCTTGAACTTTTTTCAAAAAAACTATTGTGATTCATGATTTTACGTGTTAGTATTCATAACATGAATTGCATAAAATGTTTTCTAGGGTTCCGGGCCGCTAACGCCGGCCGACTGGTCCGAGAGAAAACGCATCAGGAATCCGATCTGATGTACACGGCGGGACAAAAGCCCGGGAGAATCGATCAAAGAGCGATCTTTGATGTTTCTCCCGGGCTTTTTTCTATACTTTTTTTCAGGAGGAATGAACAATGACAGTCCCATTCACAATGACATTGCAGCCTGGCGGCAAATGGTCCGCCCGCATAGGCCGAGGGAAGAACATTACCCTTAAGGCAACCGGAGAACGCGCCAATGTTGCGGCACTGCTGTTCCATACACTCGATCCGGCCGAGCGCTATAACATGCCAGATACGTTGAAAGCCCAGCACGCCGCATTTTTGACAAGCGGCAACGTACTGATGAGCGATCAAGGCAGAGTGCTCGCTTCGATCACGGAGGATTCGGTGGGATGGCATGATCCGTTATCCAGTTATACGACTCGGGAAGCTACGGACGAAAAATACGGAACGACAACATACCAGGCGCAGCGTAATGACTGGCTGCGAAACGGCGAAGAGAACTTCAGGGTAGAGCTGTTCCGCCATAACCTGTCGCCACGCGATATCGCGGTCCCGGTCAACTTTTTCTCCAAAGTGGTTTGCGAACGGGATGGCACGATGCGATACACGGCTCAGGAAACATCTGGCCGGTCGGTTACGCTCCGCACGGAGATGGATGTTTTGCTGGTTCTATCGAATACGCCGCATCCGCTTGATCCTTCAGATCAATATCCGGATGCGAGCATCATCGTTACCGTGAACGACGCCGAACCTGTATCGGAACTTGATCCATGCGTACTTTATTGCGGCGAAAACCGCAGAGCCTTCGAAAATACATGGAATGCCTATGCATTGATGAAAGGGGTCAACTAATATGAGCACATTTCAACCTGTACAAAGCGAGATGCGCACCGAAAACGCCATCTACGAACATATCATTCCAGCAGGAGACGGTTGGCTGCATGATCTGCTGCCAGGACAAACGCTGCGCATCGTTGATATGGAAGGCAATCAAGCGGTGGATACGCTGTTTTATTCCACGGCAGACCCGTCCGACCACTACAGCGCGGTGCGGACGATTACCCAACAGGGCAATCTGTACTTGACCACAGGTTCGACGCTGCTCGCCGAATCGGGCCAGGCACTGCTCCGAATTACAGCCGATACCTGCGGCAGGCATGATACGATCGGCGGCGCTTGTTCGGCACAGAGCAACACGGTGCGTTATGCGCACGATACACTTCCGATGCATAACTGCCGAGATACGTTTATGTTGATGCTCTCCCGGCGGGAGGAATATACGAAGCGGGACTTGGCGCCAAACGTCAATTTCTTCATGAATGTTCCGGTCACGCCGGAAGGCGAGCTGACGTTTGCCGACGGCATTTCCGCACCGGGCCGTTACGTGGAATTGCTTGCGCTTGCTCCGGTCACCGTGCTGATCAGCAACTGTCCGCAATTGAACAATCCATGCAACGCTTATAACCCGACTCCAGCCAAAGTGCTTGTATGGGATGCAGAAGGAGTGAACGCGCATGTTTAAAAAAGTACTCATTGCCAACCGCGGTGCCATTGCGGTGCGCATCATGCGGACGTTGCGCCGGATGGGCGTATCCAGCGCAGCCATTTACACCAAAGCGGACCGGGACAGCCTCCATGTGGAACAGGCAGACGAGGCGATTCTGATCGGGGAAGGTCCGGCCAGAGAGAGCTACGTGAACGCCGAATTGGTTCTGCAGACGGCCATCGAGGCTGGTGCAGACGCCATTCATCCGGGATACGGGTTTCTGAGCGAAAATGCGGCATTTGCGAGAGCGTGCGCAGAGAAGGGCATCGCCTTCATCGGGCCATCCCCCGAACATATTGAGCTGTTCGGCTTGAAGCATACGGCACGGGCGATGGCCGCGGAAGCAGGCGTACCGCTGCTGCCCGGCACGGAATTGATGAACACGCTGGAGGAAGCGGTTCAAGAAGCGGACCAAATCGGTTATCCGGTCATGCTGAAATCGACGGCAGGCGGCGGCGGAATCGGAATGCGGGTCTGCGAGCATGAAGAAGCGCTGAGGGAAGCTTTCGAATCGGTATCGCGCCTCGCGGCAGCCCATTTCAACGACGGCGGCGTTTTTCTGGAAAAGTACATCGCTCGCGCACGTCATGTCGAGGTTCAAATTTTCGGTATCGGCAGCGGCGAAGCGTTTGCATTGGGAGAACGCGACTGTTCCGTGCAGCGCCGCAACCAGAAAATCATTGAAGAGACCCCGGCACCGTGCCTGCCTGACGATGTCCGGAAAGAGATGCATGAATGCGCGCGCAGGCTGGCGATGTCGGCAGGGTATCGCAATGCGGGAACGGTGGAGTTTCTGTACGATCCGGATGAGGAGCGTTTCTATTTCCTTGAGGTGAACACGAGGCTTCAGGTAGAGCACGGCGTGACGGAAGAAGTGCTTGGCATTGATTTGGTCGAATGGATGGTCAAAGAAACGGCCAATGAATTCGGTTCGCTGAATGTGTCTGTACCTGCGCCGACAGGTCATAGTTTGCAGGTGCGGTTGTACGCAGAGGATTGCATGAACGAGTTCCGGCCAAGCGATGGACGCATCGATGCCATCCGTTGGCCTGAAGGGGTGCGGATCGAGAGTTGGATTCAGCCGGGGTTACATGTAACGACGCTGTATGATCCAATGCTGGCGAAATTGATCGTGCGTGCCGAGACGCGGAGCGAAGCCATTGCCAAGATGAAAGCCGCGCTGCAGCAGCTCCGCGTGTACGGCGTGACCACCAATCAGTCATATATTGAAGCGTTCCTGGATAACGATGCATTCGCAAGCGGAACGGTGCATACCCGAATGCTTTCCGGCTTTAAACCGATGGAGCATGCGATCGAAGTGCTCGATGGCGGCGTACAGACTACCGTGCAGGATAGCCCGGGCAGAATCGGGTACTGGGATATCGGAGTGCCGCCATCCGGCCCGATGGATCAGCTTGCTTTTCGCATCGGCAACCGGCTGCTGGGCAATGAAGAACAAGCGGCCGGACTGGAGATGACGCTTCGCGGGGGAACATACCGTTTCAGGGATGAGCTCACTTTTTGTTTGACAGGTGCAAATATGAATGCCGAGCTGGATGGCGTCATTGTTGAACCCTATTCACCGATCACTGCCTCTCCTGGCGCGGTGCTGACCTTGGGCGAGGCCAAACAAGGGATGCGGACATATCTGCTCGTAGCCGGAGGACTTGACATGCCGCTTACGCTCGGGAGTGCGGCGACGTTTACGCTGGGAGGCTTCGGCGGACATGGCGGCAATGCGCTGCGGACCGGAGCCGTCCTTCGGGTGGGCAAAGCCAAAGGACGCCCGCTTGCTCCGCTTGCAGCGGATCGCAGGCCTGAGTATAGCAATGAATGGACGATTGGTGTCATCCCGGGTCCGCATTGCACTGACGAGTACGTTCTGCCCGCGTATCTTGGCCAGTTGACCGAGACAACATGGGAGGTGCATTTCAACAGCTCCAGAACCGGCGTCCGCCTGATCGGCCCGGCTCCGCTGTGGGCGAGAACCGACGGTGGGGACGCCGGACTGCATCCGTCCAACATCCACGATAACGCTTATGCCGTGGGCGCGCTGGATTTGACGGGCGACATGCCGATCCTGCTCGGACCGGACGGGCCGAGTCTCGGCGGATTTGTCTGTCCCGTAACGACGGCGACTGCAGAACTATGGAAGCTGGGCCAATTAAGCCCTGGCGACAAGGTTCGTTTCAAGTTGATCACCGTCGAAGAAGCAGAACGGCTCAGAGCGGAGCAAGAGGAGTATGTGCAACAGCTTGACGTTCAACCATTGCTGCCAGCGTTGCCCGAAACGTCCAGTGGCGATTACATGCCGATCCTGGCCCAAGCGACGGAAGGCAGACGTTTTGCCATCACCATCCGCTGCTCCGGCGACGAGAACATCCTCGTGGAATACGGGGAGCGCGAGTTGAATCTGTTGTATCGTTTCCAGGCGTACGTGCTTATGGAGGCTATCAAATCCAGTGGAAACATCCCGTTCATCGAGCTGACGCCCGGCATCCGCTCTCTGCAAATCCATCTCGATGCGTCCCGTATGTCCGTCAAAGAAGCGGCAGCACTGGTGATGGAGTTGGACTTGCAGCTTCCGGAGCTGGAAACGATCGAAGTGCCTTCACGGATCGTCAAACTGCCGCTGTCCTGGGATGATCCGGCGACGCGTCTTGCCATTGAGCGTTACCAGCAAAACGTTAGACCGGATGCGCCGTGGTGCCCGAGCAATCTGGAATTTATCCGGCGCATGAACGGGCTGGGTTCATTGGAGGAAGTTGCCGAAATTGTGTTTAATGCTTCGTATCTCGTCATGGGGCTCGGCGATGTGTACCTTGGTGCACCGGTTGCCGTGCCGCTGGACCCTCGCCACCGGCTCGTGACGACCAAGTACAACCCGGCACGCACGTGGACGCCGGAAAACGCCGTGGGTATCGGCGGCGCATATCTTTGCGTATACGGGATGGAAGGTCCGGGCGGATATCAATTCGTCGGTCGTACGGTGCAGATGTGGAACACGTTCAGAGAGACGAATAACTTCGAAGCAGGAAAGCCTTGGTTGCTGCAATTTTTCGATCAGCTTCAATTCTATCCGGTCTCGGAAGCGGAGCTTCTGAAGATGCGCGAAGAATTTCCGCGTGGCGGCTTTGCCGTCGAGGTGGAGGAGACCACGTTCCATTTGGGCACGTACCTGGAATGGTTGAACTCGATCGCCGAGGAATCAGGCAGCTTCCGTAAGCAGCAGCAGAGCGCATTTCAGGCCGAACGGAACTATTGGAAGGAGCTTGGCATTGCCGAATACGTCTCCGAGCCTGAAGCCGCGGCTGCGCTGGAAGAGGTAGAGATGCCGGAGGGCAGTCTCGGCATGAGCAGTTCCATGTCGGGCAGCGTGTGGAAGGTGTTGGTCGAGCCAGGCCAAGAGGTTCGTAAAGGCGACACTATTATAATAGAAGAAAGTATGAAAATGGAGTTCCCGCAGCTGGCTCCGGCAGATGGAGTTATTGCTTCGATCTACGTTTCGCCAGGGGATCAGATCAAGTCGGGAGACTGGATTGCGGCGATCATTCCGGCGATCAAGGAGGAGGTTGTGCGATGACGATCAATGCCGTTCCGAAAAGGATGACCATCGATGCGCTTCGTACCGGTTATCTCCGTGGCAGCTTCACGCCTTCGGAGGTGGTGGAGAGCATCATCAGGCGGGCAAGCGATACGGAAGATGATCATGTCTGGATCACGCCGCCGTCGATGGAGTTGATTGCTCCATATCTGAACAATATTCAACATTTGTCCATCGCCGATTATCCGCTGTGGGGCATCCCGTTTGCCATCAAAGACAATATTGAAGTGCAGGGCTGGCCCGTGACGGCAGGTTGTCCCGAGTATGAGCGCGAGTCGGCGCGGCATGCGGCTGTCGTGGAAAGATTGGTCGCTGCCGGCGCCATCCCGGTCGGCAAAACCAACCTCGACCAATTCGCCACAGGGCTTGTAGGTACAAGAAGCCCATATGGTGAAACGCATAACGCATTGCGGCCTGAGCTCATCAGCGGAGGATCAAGCTCGGGTTCGGCGGTAGCCGTGGCTCTGGGGCAGGCAGCTTTCGCGCTCGGCACCGATACTGCCGGTTCGGGCAGGGTGCCAGCCGCACTCCACGGTCTTGTCGGGTACAAACCGGCTGTAGGGGCATGGCCTTCCACCGGTTTGGTGCCCGCATGCCGGAGCATCGACTGCATCACCGTTTTTGCGCATTCGCTCGGAGATGCCGTCGCCGTCGATGGCGTGGTGCGGGGGCCGCATGCTGAAGATGCTTTCTCGAAAGCCCGCCCTCTTGGGCCGTCCCGCGCACCTGCCAGATGGTTGTTTCCCAAAGGCGACCTGACGTTTTTCGGCCCGTTTGCCGAAGCGTATGAAGCGGCCTGGAAAAGGGCGAAACAAACCTTGCTGCAGTCAGGGATCAGCGTGGAGGAGGTCGATGTGTCCCTGCTGCAAGAGGCTGCTGCGCTTCTGTATGAAGGACCGCTCGTCGCTGAACGGTGGGCGGATTTGGAGTCGTTTGTGCAGGCGCATCCTGGAGCCTTGTTTCCCGTAACTGAAGATATATTGCGGACAGGCGGCAAAGAGGAGTTTACGGCAGCTTCGCTGTTCCGGGCGCAGCACCGTCTGGCCGAGATTCGCCGCAGCACGGAAGTTTTGCTGAAAGATGCCGTCCTTGTCCTGCCCACATGTGGAGGAACGTGGACGAGGGCACAAGTGCGGCAAGACCCGATTCGAACGAACAGCCTAATGGGGCTGTATACGAATCATTGCAACTTGCTTGATTTAAGCGCCGTTGCTGTTCGAGCAGGAGATGCGGCAGAACATCTGCCGTTTGGACTGACGCTGTTTACGCTGCCGGACCAGGAAGCCGTTATGGTGGAAGCTGCAAAATGGGTGGAGTGGAGCCAAGAACGCATGTTAATGGCCGTTTGCGGGCTGCATATGAGAGGTATGGCGCTGGAACCTCAGATGACCGGGCTGGGAGCTTATTTTGTGGAAGAGGCGTGGACTGCACCGGAATATCGCTTGTATCGATTGGATACGACTCCAGCCAAGCCTGGCTTGGTTCATGTGCTTGAAGAGGGCGAATCCATCGCATTGGAGCTGTGGAGCATGCCGATTTCCTCTTTTGGCGTATTCACGGCAGCCATTCCCGCCCCGCTCGGTATCGGCAAAATCCGGTTGCAGGACGGCAGAGTTGTGTCCGGTTTTAGTTGTGAAGCCTCGGCTGCACCAGAGGGCGTGGATATCACGTCCATGGGTGGATGGAGGAACGCGGAAGCGAACAACACTGTCTCGCATACAAGCTAAACACGATAACGAAGCGGCTGATCCTAAGGATCGCCGCTTTTTTGTCATCCGTAAAATTTTTACATAAGCCATATACAGAATTCATAAAATTCCACAAAACCTTTTATATACTTAATTTGCTTGTTACAACGGACAAAGGACCAGGTGGTAGACAACATGTTAAAAAAACGGGATTTGCATGAATGTCATTCATTGTACAGTTTATTGACGGACCCCGCAGTTTCTCCCTACGTTCGTTATCAATGCCAATCGGTGGAAGAATACTTATTTCTGACCAAACAATTGATCGCCGAAGAAGAACAGCATACGGTCATTTCACGCACCATCCTGAATGAAGCCGGTCTGCCGATCGGAACCATTGATTTGTATCAGATCGTAAATAACACCGGGTTCCTGGCCACGTGGATCGGGGCGCCGTATTTTGGAAACGGGTACAGCCAGAGAGCGAAATCGGCCTTCTTTGTTGAATTGTTTCTCGAACATGCGATTGAAACAGTATTTTTAAAGATTCGTAAGCAAAACATTCGATCCAGCAAAGCAGCCCAAAAACTGCCGTATGTCAGATTAGCCAATGAATTGTTTCACGAAGTATACCAATCGGTTAATGCCGGAGAACCAATCTATGATCTGTACTATGTGGAACGGTCCGCCTTTATAGAGAGCCATATCGATCTGCACCAAGTGGTGGCAACGTAGCAACAGACATGAAAAGGAACTCGCCATGTAAATTAAATTGTGGATCGTACTGATTCTGTATGGAGACTTGTTGGTTCAATGAATATAGTTTGTGCTATCAAAACAAAACGTTTGAAACGATAAAGGTTATCTTTTGCCTATTAGGCTAAAGTATGACCTTTTTTTGATGGATAGGCTCTGTTAAAGGTTTATAATTGACCATTATTGTAAAACTGTCTTGGTGATAAGGCTGTATTATGAGCTATTTCATTTATATATGATGTCATGACTCTCTACTTTTCCGTCTTCATCAAAATGAAGTTGCAATAAATTAACCTTTACCCCTAATCCTGCACTTCCGATGTAGTACAAGAATTGTCGTGATGGTTCAGTTAACTTTTCTGCCGGTTCTCCAAGCAAGTCAATAATTTCATTCTCTGTCATACCCTTAAGTTTGTACTTACTTGTTAAACTGCTTATCATACCGTCTCTCTTCTCCGGTTCTTTATTCCACGTTTCTTGGTCAAAGTGGCTGCATGAACAAAGAATGAGTACCATTAGAAATGAAATGATAATTTTCTTCATCGGAACATCCTTTCAGTTAATCAAAAATAAGCAGAAAGCCGAAGCTTTGTGTTCCTGTCGGTGACAGTATGCAGGCACGATTTGACGAACATATCTTTCTTATTCGATGAGGTATTCTCATATTTCTTAGCCGTCTATTTAACGAAACCAAGCCAAGTGTGTGACTACTTCATCTTAAGGTTTAACAAAGCCAATGGATAAATAGTTATATTAAAATTTCAGACCAGGGACTGATCTGTCTCATCGCTTGTTTCGTTAGAATGGTCATATATTGAAAATGATGTTAACGATTCATCAAGATGATGAATCGGAAAGGTGGATCAGTGGCGAGTATAAGAAGCAAAACAAAGAAGGCGGCGTGGCTCGTTGTCCTCGCTCTTATTCTAATCAGCGTGGTTGCGTTGGTTTTCCCGACGTGGACACCCGGTATTGAAGGAGAGCGCAGCATCAGCACCTTGGAGCAAATCGAGATTAACGGCTCGAAACATCGAATCATGATCCGCGGCCGTGACCGCGATAATCCAGTGATTATTTTCGTGCATGGCGGTCCGGGATCGTCAGAAATCGCTTATGCCGCAAGCTTCCAGAACTTGTGGGAGCAACATTTCACCGTGGTCAATTATGATCAAAGGGCCAGTGGGGCCTCCTATCATTTTTTTGAAAACTACGATGATTTGTCGTCCAAGGTGTTAGTCGAGGATTTGCTCGCTATTACCGACCATGTCTCCGAACGTTTGGGGCAAGACAAGGTCATCCTCATCGGCCATTCCTACGGTACATATGTCGCAGCGCAAGCTGCACAGCAAGCCCCTGAGAAATATACAGCTTACATCGGAATTGGGCAGCTTGGGAATGCGACGGAAAGCGAAATCGATGCATTGGAGTATGTCATCAACGAGGCGCGGCGGGTTGGCGATGAGGGGGATGTGCAGCGTTTGGAGCAGATGTCTGAAGAAATCCGCAAAGGGACTGCCCTTACCGCCGAGATCGTACGTAACCAAGTATGGCGGTGCTTCCAGCAGCGGGGAAATGCCTGACGGGAACGTGTTCGACATGATTATGGGGAGCGAGTATAATCTGCTGGATATCCTCCGCTATTACGTTGGCATCCTGAGTCACCAACAAGTGCTTCTGGACGAGGTGTTTGACACTCCATTGTCCACGGCCGTGACAGAGCTTGACCTACCCGTATATTTCGTAATGGGTAAATATGACTATATGACTTCATCCGCTGCGGCCAGAACATACTTCGATCAGTTAAATGCCAAGCAAAAGCAATTCATTGCCTACGAAAATTCCGCCCACTTCCCGCATATTGAAGAAAAAGACAGATTCAGCGAGTGGATGATCACCACCTTTGCAGAGAACTAACCTATATAAGTAGAACGAATGATGGTTAAACGTAGCCACTGAGTGATGAGGAACATCTTCCGATCGCTGTTATCCCCACATTCCAAATGAGATCAGGTCAGCCGACAGGTTGGCCTTCTTTGTTGTTCCGTGAAGAAACTTGGCAGGCCAAGGTTGTAATCATATAAATTCACGTTGGAAATGATGATTCCTCCACGTCATTGAGACTTGTAAAATGAAGCTAATGATCATGACAAGGAGAGGTTTAAATGGAAAAATCAGACGTTTCAATACCGAAACAATCACGATCCTACCGCAATCATATTAACGATCCTTTCTGGTCACCGTATGTTGAGCTCGTTCGCAACGTCGTGGTTCCCTATCAATGGGAAGCGCTCAATGACCGGATCGAAGGGGCAGAACCCAGCCGGGCCATCCGAAATTTCCGCATCGCTGCCGGTGAAGAGGAGGGCGAATTCCATGGCATGGTATTTCAGGACAGTGATGTGGCCAAATGGATCGAGGCTTCTTCTTACCTGCTTGCAGCCAAAGCCGACGAGGTGTTAGAGCAGCAGCTGGACGAAGTGATTCATACGATCGCTTGCGCGCAGCAGCCGGATGGCTATCTGAACACGTATTTTACGTTGAAAGAGCCGGGTCAACGCTGGACCAACTTGGCCGAATGCCATGAGCTCTATTGCGCCGGTCATATGATCGAGGCAGGTGTCGCCCACTATGAAGCAACAGGGAAACGCACCTTGTTGGACGTCGTCGTCCGGTTGGCCGACCACATCGTCGACGTATTTGGCCCCAAGCCGGGACAATTGCAAGGTTACGATGGTCACCAGGAAATTGAGCTGGCACTGTTCAAGCTCTACAAAGTGACCGGCAATGCGACGTATCTGGACCAGTGCCTGTATTTTCTCGATCAACGAGGTCAGCGGCCGCATTATTTCGTCCAAGAATGGGAAAAGCGTGGGAAAAGCGTACATTTCGGCGGACTGGATATGGTTCATCATCACGAATACTCGCAATCCCATCTGCCGGTACGTGAGCAAGACGCGGCTGTTGGGCATGCCGTCCGTCTGGTATATATGTGTTCTGCCATGGCTGACGCTGCGGCCGAGACGGGGGACGAGTCGTTGAAGCAGGCCAGCCGCCGGTTATGGAACAGCATCGTTGGCAAACGGATGTACATTACGGGAAGCATCGGTTCGTCCGCGAAAGAGGAAGCGTTTACAGGAGACTATGATTTGCCTGGAGATACGGCGTATGCCGAGACCTGTGCTTCGATCGGATTGATGTTTTTTGCTCGCCGCATGTTGAACCTGGAAGCGAACAGCATCTACGCCGACGTGATGGAACGTGCGCTGTACAACACCGTCATTAGCGGCATGTCTTTGGACGGCCGGCGTTTTTTTTACGTCAATCCGCTGGAGGTGCATCCGCATTTGCATCATGCCAATCCCAATTACAGCCACGTCCGTTCCCGGCGTCAAGGTTGGTTCGGTTGTGCATGCTGCCCGCCGAACATTGCCCGGTTATTGGCATCACTTGATCAATATGTGTACACAGTCAGTGAAAATGAATCGACATTGCATGTACAACTTTATATCGGAGGAGAAGGCGTTTTCTGCGTAAACGGGAACGAGATTCATGTACAGATGGAGTCGGACTATGCTTCGCAAGGAAAAGTGACGATGAGGTTCACTCCACAAACTTCGCATGACGTCCACTTTATTCTTGCGCTGCGCAAGCCGGGCTGGAGCGGTACTCCTGAGATCTCCATCAATGGTGAGCTGGATCCGAGCGTTGAAATGGATGAAGATGGTTACATTCGTCTGGATCGTTTATGGGCTGCGGGGGATGAAGTGCAGATCCTGTTTCCGATGCATGTGCTGCGGATGAAAGGCCACGAGGGCATACAGGATACGTTTGGCCGGGTAGCCGTGCAGCGGGGACCGTTTATGTACTGTCTGGAAGAAGCCGACAACGGGGAAGGCCTGTATCGGATTTATTTGCCGCGCGAGAATGAATTCAGGGTGGGGAGCGGTCAGGGGAATCCCATGAACGTGCCGGACCTGACCATTGCTGCCAAAAGGATGCAGACGGATGAAGCATGGGGCGGCCAACTGTATCGCAGCGATGCGAAATGGGGCGTGCAAGATACGGATATTCGCTTGATTCCTTATTTTACGTGGGCCAACCGGGAGGAAGGCGAAATGAGGGTTTGGATTCACGAGTGGCATGGTGACCGGACTTCACTGAGAGGGGGGGATCGGCGCTGTAGCGATACGGGAATGTGGAAAAGAAAGATGATCCGAGGGTGATGAAGAGGAGGTATGCGCATGCAAGGTAAAAATGCCGATGAAGAAGCCGGAGCTCTGCCTGTACCGGAAGTCGACGCAGAATCTCCGAGCGAATCGCCAACCAATCATCCAGTCGATGAAGTGCCCGTGGATGAAGCCGTCATTCAATCCAATGCCGACACGGAAATCACGGTTACCGTTGGCGAACCGATTCCATTGCCGGATGTCGTCGCCGTCACCTACACGGATGCAGGAACGCTGATTTACCTGTCGTATGGGAGCGCATTGCGGAAGAACAGCTTGCATCCCCGGGAACGTTTGCGTTGCAAGGGACTTTAAAAGGCAAGGATTTGAAGGTCGCGGCGACGATCAAGGTTGTGGCCAAAGCCGAATAATGACATGATTTTGGCGTAGCGGTCACAAGACCGCCTGATGACATGAAGGCAAGCTGTTTGCGGCAGCATGCACCCTAGTCATCAGGCGGTTATTTGGCGTGCATTGCTGAATAACGCTCGGTCTTTTGTCACGATTTTGCGGTCATTTCGATACCGGTGAATTTGCTGCGGAAGGTAGAAGGAGAGATGCCTTCTTTTTTCGAAAAACAGGAGGAAAAATAGGAAACATGATTGAAACCGACCTCTTCCGCGATGCGGGAGATAGACCACGCCGTTTGCAGCAGCAGTTTTTTGGCCTGTTCCAGCCGATAATGAAGCAAATACTCCATCGGGGTCATGCCATAGACCTTAAGCATGCTGCGAGCCAAATAATTTGGATGATAGTTAAGGTCCTGCTGCAATAGGGGGTTGGAGATGGGATGGGTATAGTTTTGGCGAATATATAGTTCGATTTTTTCGGCGATCCGGATCGCCGTGGCATCCGCCAGCGAAGACAGGCCAAGGTCAAGGTGCTGCATGAATTGCTGAAACGCGGCTTGGCGCTTCCAATTGCGCATGGATTGCGGCTCCTGATCGAGCTGGGAGAAGTGCTCAAGCATCTCCATTTCTTTGGGGGAGATTTTCATATGTTTTGGAATAAAGATGGAGCAGACGTCGCAGTGGTTCAAGTACGCGCTTTTTTTGTGGCTCTCCATCAGCTGCGCCTGGTTCGCCAGACACTCGTCCATATCGGTCGATTCTTTCCAGCTCCCATAGGTTTGAAAATGAATCCAGATCAATTCGGTCTCTGCTTCGCACGGAGCGCTGCCATAATGATGCCCATCCGGCTTGAGGATGAGGGCTTCGCCTGCGCGCAGGCGCCATTCGATCCCGTTTTCACCCAGGGCCAGCGTGCCCTTGGTAACGACAACCAGGTCAAAAACACCGATATCGCTGCGGCTGATATGATGCTCGCCTGCTTCGTAACGGGCGCGTCCGCAATCAATGAAATAGGGGATCGGCGGGGTGATGAAATGAAGGATGGGCGAGTTCAAACAGGGCACCTCCAACAGGTTGGAATATTTAAAATTCATGTTGGCATCGAGCATTTCCTTTTTATGATACAGCAAGTAACATAGAAAATAAAGCGCTACCATTTAGAAGTTATAGGCCACACATCGGTTTGGAATCCATGATGGAAAAGGGGACTGGGACATGAAAAAACAGTTGATTTGGGTTGGGGTTTTCCTGCTGGTCATGATGACTGCCCTGGCAGGCTGCAGCGCAAAACCGGAAGCGTCCGACGGGACGGGGGAACCGGCTGCAGGCGGCGAAACCAAGCTGATATTTTGGACGTTTGTGGATGCACACCAGAAGTTTTACGAGAGCATGGCAGAGAGCTGGAATGAAGAACATCCGGACCAGCGCATCGTGCTCGAAGCAACGACGATTCCTTATGATGACATGCACACCAAGCTGCTTCTGGCACTGCAGTCAGGCGTGGGGGCACCGGATCTGGTGGACATCGAACAGAGCAAATTCCCGAATTTCATGAAAGGCGTGCCACAGCTCGTCGATCTGACGGACATGATTACGCCGGAGCTGAATAACATTGTACAGTCGCGGGTGGACATCTACAGCAAGGACGGGAAGTACTATGGCATCGACTACCATGTCGGAGCAACGGTCATGTATTACAACCAGGACATTTTGAACGAAGCCGGGGTTAACCCGGATGAGATCAAGACGTGGAGCGATTTTGAAAAAGCTGCGCATATTGTGCTCGAAAAAACAGGCAAACCGATGATCACGTTTGAAGGCAACGGGAACTGGTCGTGGTGGCCTGCCATCAGTCAACAGAAGTCCGATCAGATTGACGAAAACGGCAATGTGACGGTCAATGCAACAATTAACGTGAAGACGATGCAATTTTTCCAACAGATGGTGAAAGATGGCGTAGCGGCTGTTGCTCCTGGAGCCGGACATGATACGGAAGAATATTTCGGATATATGAATCAGGGAAGTGCGGCGGCCGTGTTTATGCCGTTCTGGTTCATGAACCGTTTTACTGACCATATTCCCGACCTGAAAGGTAAAATGATCATTCGCCCGATGCCGGCCTGGGAAGAAGGAGGCAACCGTTCTGCGGGCATGGGAGGCACCGCCACTTCGATCACGAACCAATCGAAATCCGCGGATCTGGCCAAGCAATTCCTGGCCTACGCGAAGCTGTCGAAGGAAGGCAACCTCCAGATTTGGAAGCAGCTCGGCTTCGATCCGATCCGTACCGACGTCTGGACGGATGCAGCGATGAAGGAGACCAACAAATTCACCGAATATTTCGGAGCGGATATTTTTGATACACTGCTGACGGTAAAAGACGAGATCGCGCCGGTGCATATCCGGGAGAAATCGCCGGAAGTGTTCGATGCGGTCCGCAACAAGGCCATTCCGGACATTTTCATTAATATGAAGGACCCCGAGCAAGTCCTGAATGACGTGCAGGCAGAATTAACGCGGTAGAAAGACATGAAACAACGGGCAGCCCGGAAAGGTGAATGCAAAATGCGAGCGGCTGCCCGCATCATGTTTGATTCATGGATTTTAGATAAACAGGGTGGAGGTTGATTCCGTGCAGCTTCACAATGAAACGCAGGTTCCGGCACAGGTCAGGTTTCGTTCAAGACGTAAATGGAATGCCCGGGCTTGGGCACCGTATCTGTTCGTGATGCCGTTTATCGTGTCGTTTTTAATCTTTTTTGCTTATCCGCTATATCGCGCAGGCATGATGAGTTTCCAGCAGGTGTTGCCTGGTGATGTGCAGTTTGTGGGGGTGGAGAATTATCGCAAGCTATGGAACGCCGATTTCGGGACAGCGCTCTGGAACAGCACGCGGTATACGTTCTGGACGATGCTGCTCTTAATTCCCGTTCCGCTGGTGCTGGCCGTTTTGCTCAATTCGAGCCGCATGCTGGCCCGCAATCTGTTCCGTTCCGCGCTGTTCATTCCCGCATTGACCTCCGTCGTGGTGGCCGGGGTTATTTTCAGATTGATTTTCGGCGAACTGGATGGCGCACTGATGAATACCATCTTGAACACCTTCGGCATTCCTAGCCAGCAATGGCTGTACAGCTCGTCCCTTGCCATGGTGGCCCTCGTAGTGCTTGCCGGTTGGCGCTGGATCGGAATCAACATGCTGTATTTCCTTTCCGCATTGCAGAGCATACCCAAGGATCTATATGAGGCGGCGGATATCGACGGTGCAGGGGTGCTGCAAAAGTTTACCCGGATCACGGTGCCCATGCTGAAACCGATCACGATCTATGTCATCACGATAACGTTATACGGCGGTTATGCCATGTTTACGGAAAGTTACATGCTGTGGGCTGGCAAGCCTTCTCCGCAGCATATCGGTTTGACGATGGTGGGTTACATTTACGAGCAAGGGTTCCAATACTTCAACCTCGGCTTCGGCGCAGCCATCGGCATCACGCTGCTGGGCATTACGCTCGTGATCAGCATGCTTCAGCTGACGATGCTTGGCATGTTCAGGAAGGAGGATTGAGATGAGACAGCGAAGGGCTTCCAAACGAATCACGCCTACCTCCGTCCTACTTTTCCTGGTCTTTGCCGCACTTGCCGTGCTTATGCTGTTTCCGCTCTATGCGCTAATGCTGGCCTCGATCAAACCTGCTACGGAGCTGTTCCGTTACGGCCTTAACGTCAGGCTGGATTGGAGCATCATGAACCTGGATAACTATCGGGCCATCTTTGCCGGAGAAGGAGCGGCGGGGAATTATTTTACCTGGTACAAGAACAGTCTGGTCATAACAGCGCTGTTTACCGTCTTGAGCCTGTTGTTTTCTTCAATGGTTGGTTATGGTCTCGGTGTGTATCGGTTCAAAGGTCGGAATCTGATCTTTACACTGGTGCTTGTCGTCATGATGATTCCGATGGAAATTATCGTTCTGCCGCTGTATGAGCTGACCATTTCGCTGAAACTGATCAATACGGTCTGGGGTGTGATTCTGCCGTTCGTCGTGGCTCCGCTGCCGATCTTTTTCTTCCGTCAGTTCGCGCAGGGGTTGCCGAAAGATTTCATGGATGCAGGCAGAATTGATGGCTGTACGGAGTTTGGCATCTTTTTCCGCATCATGATGCCGCTTATGACGCCGGCATTCGGCGCGATTGCGATTTTGCAGGCGATGAACAGCTGGAACAACTTCCTGTGGCCGCTCATCGTGCTTCGTACGACAGAACAGTTTACGCTGCCGATTGGACTGGCATCATTCGTATCGCCGCTCGGAAATAACTATGAGGCATTGATTGCCGGAGCCGTGCTCGCCATTGTGCCGATCCTTGTGCTGTTTCTGTTTTTCCAGCGATACTTTATCGCCGGCCTGACGGTTGGGGGAGTTAAAGGATGATGTTGCGGTACCGAGTCAACTACAAAATCCAAAAGAACGCTACTGACATCACGTTGTCAGTAGCGTTCTTTTATAATAATGCTATTACAAAACCGTAAAAAAACATCCACACGTTAACGGAGAGAGGCAGAACCGATCTGAAGAAGCGAAGCGTTCTAAAAGCTTTCTGAAAGAAAGCTGCATCGGAAGATGATCCTGACTCGCAGTGGCCTAGTGTGATTGATTATTGCGGTTTAAATAGACGCACAAAAGGAGGCACCCCCAAGATGACGATGTCCCAACATGATATATTGAATGATCTGAAAAATAACCCGGAGCATCGAAAGCGCCGATATTGGATCGGCTGTGTCTCGGAATCCCATGCGAAGCACGGAGTCGAACAAGGGATCGGACAGACCTGCCACGGCAAAGCGGCCAAATTGAAGCAAATGAGTGAAGGAGACTACCTGATCTACTACTCGCCGCGCACAGACATGATGAATGGTGAGCCATTGCAGGCGTTTACGGCGTTGGGCCGGGTTGCCGACAATTCGGTCTACTTGTTTCAAATGAGCGAGACGTTTGTTCCTTATCGCCGAAAGATCCAATACGTTTCCTGCCGAAACGTAAGCATCAGAGGACTTCTCCATAAGCTCTCGTTTACCCGAGACCGGCGCAACTGGGGACAAGTCTTCCGATACGGACAATTTGAAGTCAGCGAAGACGATTTCATGATGATTGCGAATGAAATGCTGTCAGAGGACCATGGATTTCATGTTGAGCCTTCGGAAGAACAGATGACTTTGTTCTGAGTTCTTTTAAAAAGTCGCCATGTGCGGCTTTTTTTTGTACCCCTCAAGAATGCATGGATTATCCTGTTTCATGAGAGCTTTCTCTTTGCTTTTTGCGATAGTCATTGGGACTGCATCCCATTTCCTGTTTAAACAGCTTGGTGAAGTGCGAATAGTTGGTATACCCCACATGTCTGGCAATGGCATGGACCGATTGTGTGGTCGTTTCCAGAAGATGCCGGGCGGCCGCAAGACGGGTGTGAATGACATAATTGCCGAGCGATATGCCCATCTCTTTCTTGAACAGCCTTGCGAGATAATCCGGGTTCAGGTAGACCAGATCCCCGAGGCTGTTTCGTGTCAGATCTTCTCCGTAATGAGTGCGTATATAATGGGTAATCTCGTGTACAACCGATTTCGGCTGCTCGGCAGCATTCAGATATTCCGCAGCCGTATTGACCAGGTAGGCAATGTAAGCTTGCATATCTTCAATCGAATGCAGGGATTGCATGAACAATTGATCATTCGTTTTACCCGTATACAGCTTGTGGACTTCAATTTCCTTGCTTTTCAATTGGGCATACACCAGCTGCACCAGATCAAGACGCAGCAGACTCAGAACAGCGGTGCCTACAATGCCTTCGTGTGCAAGCTGATGCATATAACGACCGGTTTCATCCAGAAAGGACTGGAATCGATGTTCGTTCAGCAACTGCTCCAGCAGTCCCAGGTCAGGCGGTGTGTAATTCAATTGAGGCCTGTTATAGTTCTCCAGCAAAAAGGTCTGGTTGCGGTGTTTGATTCGCTCTTCATTCATTAACAACAGCTCGTTCACCGTATGGCGAATCTGTCCCAGCGGCAGAGACAAGCCGATACTGCAGCAGGCATCCGATTTCAGGTAATTGTTCACCTCCGGGATGAACGAGCGGCACATGGATTCGATGAGCTGTACGTCCGGTAACCTGTTCCATTTTATAATAACGATCCAGTTATGATCCTTGATCTCGGTTATGGCTTCAATCGAAAATAAAGCGTCCTGAAACCGTTCGACCATCACGTTCAAACACGCATAATCAAACAGATTTTTGTCGGTTTTGCCCAGCGTATGATCATATGGAAACAGGTTCACCAGAATAGGAAGAAATAGGTCCGTTGCTTCGTAAGGCCAATTTTGCTCCGTCAAAAAAGCAGAAACATCGGCGGGGTCAGACAGCACGACTTTACCGGAGATGAGCCTGCGCCAGCTGTCCTCAATGAGCTTGCTTCTATTTTTCTGCCACAGCTCGCCTTCATCAATGGCCTTCTTAATAAACTGCTGATCCCTGGCTTTGGCAACCGCCTTTTGAATAATCAGAGTCAGCTTGTCGAATTCGATCGGCTTTAGAAAATAATCAAAACTTTGCAGCTCGATCGCTTTCTGCGCATAGTTGAAATCGGCATAATTGGTGAGAAAGATCGTTTGTACGCTGTGCGACTCCTCCCGGACCCATGCGAGCAGCTCGAGCCCGCTTCCCTGGGGCATCTCAATATCGCATATCAAAATCTGAACCGGATGGTTTCGCAAAATTTCTTTGGCTTGCGCAATATTGTAGGCCGTGAAGATCGTGTCGATCCCGAGGGCCCTCCAGTCGATTTTCTTTTCCAAAGCCATGACAACAAAGTAATCATCGTCAACCAGCAATGCATTCATGGTTTGCCACCTCTCCCGAAGGTTCTGAATTCAGTAAGATTTTAGGCAAGGAAAGCGTGATTCGCGCACCGCTTGCGTCGTTTGCAAACGTAATCGTCGCTTCATGCCGATACAGCAGCTCCAAACGTTGAATGGTATTCATAATGCCGATCCGGTTGCCGCCGGTTTGTTCCAGTGCTTCCCCGCGCACCAATGCGTCAAGAATTTCAGGACTGAATCCGGGTCCCGTGTCGGAGATCTGGATGAGCACAACATCGCCATGCTCTCGCCGCTCTTGCGTTACGGACAACGTAATACATAATTCCCGATCCCGCGAGACGCCGTATTTGACGGCATTTTCAATAAATGTCTGTATAACAAGCGGTGGCACAGCGACACCCGTGATCCCCTCGGACTGTTCGATCCGATAGGAGAAAGCATCCCGGTAACGTGATTTCTGGATGTCCAGAAACGTTCTCGCATGTTCGATTTCATTCTCCAGCAGAACGAAATTATCTCCGCTTTGAAAGATATAACGGAAATATCGGGACGTAGCCAGGGCCATGCTTTCAATCTCTTTATACATTTGCATCTGCGCCATACTGTACATGCTCGTCAGGCAATTCAGAAAAAAGTGGGGTTTGATCTGTAACTTCATATAATCCAAACGTATTTTTTGTTTCTCCAATTCCTGCTCGTAGCGATCAATCTTGAATCGTTTAATCTGGCCCACCAGTTCCTTGAACTGTGCATTGACCTGCTCCAGTTCCATAATCCGGCTGCTTTTGAGGTCTGCTGCCTCATCGCCTTCGTTAATGAGGGCTAGATTTTTGGAAAATCGCTGAATGGGAACAAGCAGATTTGTTCTGAAAAACATTAGGATTGCGCTTAATGAGCAGGTTACAATCAGAAAAAGCAGCATGATGAGCAGCTGAGCCACCATGATTTTCTCAAATGCACCAAACTTGATGACCATACGCGCGCTGAAATCCGCATTCGAGAAGTCGCTGCTGACGACATTGTGCGATTGGAGCACATCCATGAAGGAAGGCTGCGGGTCTGCCGTGTTTTCTCCGCTGGCAGGTCCGGAAAGCTGCATGCCGTTCTCATCCACCAGGGAGGCGTATCCGTTGGCGCCCAGATTCATTTGCTGCAATGGGGCAATGAGATCATCTGCAGATATCAACGCGATAAGATACCGATTGTAGTACGGCGCAATATTGATCAGATAAGAAGTACCGTTCACGTGGATAGGCGTCCAGTGGGAGTAGAACTTCTCATATACCCCTTTTTCACGAGTCAAGGTGATGATCTGTCTTTTCACTTCCGAATAGTCCGAATAAGAGATGCTTATTGGCGCACAGTTGAGGAAGTATTCGCTGCTTTCCAAATAATAAAAGAAATTGTAGGACTGGCTATAGTTTCGCTGCAGTTCGGCAAAAAGCTTATGCAGCTTCTCATTGGACTTCAGAAATGGAATGCTGTTTACGCCATACGTATTCATCGTGTCGAGATTTTCGTCGTTGGCCAGCGTCCATCCCATGAAATGATTAATGTAGGCAAAATCATGATTAATGCGATTAATGTACAAATCAGCGGTATTTTGCAAATATTGGGCGGATTGCTGCTTGACCAGGGAGATCGAAGCGATGCTGATGATCAGGTCCAGAACGAACACGACAAATGAAATGACGAACATCATGCGAATGTAATGCCGAATGGGATAGGGCTTGATGGCGTTCAGGTTTGCCATGAACAATGCACCCGCTTTCTGGATTGCTTCGTTATGAATGCGCTTTAATATCTCAGGAATAGTATAAAACCTTTGCTTGAAAAAAGCATAAAGATTTGCTTTTTTGGGGTTCAGAAGTCCGGAATACACATATGAAAGTCCGGATCGCGATATGTTTTGTGCCAGCAAGCATCCGGGTTACGCATAAGCGTTCAAAAAAGGAACATCAGAAGTCCGAATACCGTCCCTAGGGGTCCGATATAGCGAAGGGGAAGTCGTTTATACTGAAGCTAATCCAGCGCTGACAGGTCCAAGCGGGAAAGCAGCACCAGTATATGTACGGGAGGGAAGGGAAAACCATGAGGACCAATGCACTTTATTTAGGAAAAACGATGGAGAGAATCAGGCGTAATTGGGGGCTTTACGTTTTACTTTTTCCGGCTGTTCTGTTAACACTGTTATTCGCCTATAAGCCGATGTACGGCGTCATCATCGCATTTAAGGATTATAGTCCGGCGTCGGGAATCGGAGGCAGCCCATGGGCGGGGTTCAAGTACTTTGAAAAGTTTTTTCATTCCTATCAATTTACCAATACGATTCGGAATACACTTGTGATCAGTCTGTACAGCTTGGCTACGTTTCCGATCCCGATTATGCTTGCGCTGCTGGTGAACCAGATGAGAGCAGGGAGGTTTAAAAAGTTTTTCCAGACCGTCTCCTATATGCCTCACTTTATATCAACGGTAGTTATGGTCGGATTGATGCTGATTCTGCTCTCGCCCAGTACGGGGCTCGTCGGCAATGTGTATCAGCTGTTTGGAGCACAAGCACCGGACTTAATGGGCTCATCGGCTCTGTTCAGCAGCGTGTATGTGTGGTCTGACGTGTGGCAGCATGTCGGTTGGGACAGCATCATCTATATTGCCGCGTTGTCTGCCGTAGATCCAAGCCTCTATGAAGCGGCAACGGTCGATGGGGCAAGCCGGTGGCACAAGATTCGTTATATTGATATTCCGATGCTGATGCCGACGGCGATCACGCTGCTCATTCTGCGAATGGGCGGACTACTGGGCGTAGGATTTGAGAAGGTCTATCTCATGCAGAATGACTTGAACATCCTCTCCAGTGAGATTCTGTCCACGTATGTCTACAAAATCGGTTTGCTGAGCAGTCAATACAGCTTCTCCTCGGCGATCAACCTGTTTAATACGGTGATTAATTTCATTTTGCTTATTCTGGTCAATCAGTTGTCCAAGAAATACAGCGAGAACAGCCTATGGTAGAGGGGAGAGAAACCAAATGAGCGTTATGGAGCCGGCCGCTATGACCAGAACTCCCCGAGTGAAGCGACGATCACGCATGACGGTTGGAGAGGCCGTGCTGTATGCCTTTGCCATTCTTTTTCTGATTGCGGTCATTTACCCGATTTATTTTATCGTCATCGCCTCCTTCAGCGATCCTTCCGCTGTGGCTAACGGACAGGTGTGGTTCTTCCCCAAAGGTTTTACGCTGGAAGGATATAAGGAACTGCTGCGGCATGACAATATCTGGATCGGATATCGAAATACCATTCTATACACGGTGGTAGGAACGTTGATCGGACTTGTCGTTAATATTTCGGCGGCTTATGCCTTATCGAGAAAGGATCTGGTCGGCCGAAAATTTTTCTCGCTGTTCTTTATTTTTACGATGTTCTTTAGCGGCGGATTGATTCCAACCTTCCTGACCATTCGCGATTTTCATCTCTACGACACGTTTCTGGTAATGGTGCTTCCGTTCTCTGTGGTGGTGTTCGATATGATCGTTGCCCGGACCTTCTTCCAGACCAGCATTCCCGGGGATTTATGGGAAGCCGCCCAGATCGATGGCTGCGGTAATCTGCGGTATTTTGCGTTGATTGTACTGCCGCTGTCCAAAGCGATCATCGCGGTTCTGGGATTATGGATTGCCGTAGGGTATTGGAATTCATATTTTAATGCCCTGATCTATCTGAAAGACCCTAATCTGTATCCGCTTCAATTGATCCTGCGGAACATTCTCATCACGAATCAGATGCAATCCGGCATGGGAACCGGAGAAGCTGCGCAAGTCGCCCTGCGTCTTGCCAATCTGATGAGATATTCCGTGATTATTATCGCCACGATTCCGATCATGTGCGTCTATCCGTTCATCCAAAAGTATTTCAATCAGGGGGTGATGATCGGCGCAGTGAAAGAATAAGGCAGATGATCATTCATTACGAATCAAGGAGGGTCCCACATGGGGAAAAAGATAGGCAAGAAATTTTTCACCAAAATGAATAGTTTGCTGCTCGTCACAGCGATGCTGGCAAGCGTTGTCGGGTGCAGCAGCGGAAATAGCGGCGAGGCCGCCGAGACTCCGATATCAAGCGATTTTAATAAAGAAGGTCTGCCAATTGTTAATAATCCTGTAACACTCAAAGTACTGACGGTTCGCTGGGGCAACATGGGTGACACCTTTACCCAGAACCAATGGCTTAAGGATTTGGAGAAGGAGACCAATGTGAACATTGAGTGGCAGGTCATGTCCTCCAACGATTGGGGTGAACAGAAATCCATCATGCTTGCCAGTGGCACGCTCCCGGACATTATTTTGGGGGACCAGGTGTTCAGCGATTCGGACATTGTCAATAACCTGAGCTATTTCCGTCCGCTGGATGAATATATCGACTCGTATATGCCTAACTTGAAGGCGGCGATGGAAGAGACGCCGGAGATGAAGAAAATAAGCACATTTCCTGACGGGAAAATTTACTCGATGCCCACCCGATTGCCTGCCCGTCCGAAGAGCAGGAATCAGCCTGTCATCAACAAGGCATGGCTCGATAAACTGGGCTTGAAGGCACCTACGACGACAGAGGAACTGTATCAGGTGTTGAAAGCGTTTAAGGAGAACGATCCGAACGGAAACGGTAAACCGGATGAAATTCCGTACACGGAAACGGGTCTGAATATGGACTTTCTGAATCCGTTCGGGATCACCGATATTAATGCCAGCAGCATGATCATTCAGGATGGAAAACCGGTCTTCTATCCGACAACGGAAGCATATAAAGAAGCACTTATTTACACACACAAGCTGTATTCGGAAGGTCTGATCGATCAGGAACTGTTCACCCAAGACAACACGATGACGTCAGCCAAATGGCAAAATGCAGACATTCCTATCGTCGGCTTCAGCAACCAGTGGACGCCTGACGCGGTGTTTGGCAAGTGGAGCGACCAGTACGAAGCGATTGCGCCCATTGCTGGACCGGATGGCAAACGTTATCAGCCAGGCGACCCCGGCGGCATGAATCTGGCCCGCAATGAACTCCTCATTACAAGCTCATGTACGGTTCCGGAAGTCGCGGCACGCTGGGCCGACCAATTTTATACCAATGAAGCAAGCATTCAGAACTTCTGGGGGGCGATCGGAACGGTCATCGAGAAAAATGATGATGGCACATACACGCTCATGGACCCGCCGGCAGGCACCAGCGCCGATGCCTGGTACTGGGATCAATCCCTGCGCGACTTTGGCCCGAAATATGTAAGCCCTTCCTTTGAAGAGAAAATCAAGCTTAATCCACAGGCGGGTGACGGACTCAAGCTGCAAATCGATCAATTGGGCAGCGCAGATGTAACAACCCCCTATCCAAAGGTCATGTACAATGCGGAAGAGTTTCAGGAACTGCCGACGCTGACAACGGATATTGATGGCTATGTGGCCACCATGCGTGCTCAGTGGGTCACCAAAGGCGGCATTGAAGAGGGCTGGGATGCGTATGTCAAAAAGCTGAACGACATGGGACTTGAACGGTTAGTGACCATCCGTAATGATGCTTACGAGCGCTATATGAACGTTAAATAGGCCTGGAATTCAGTCGTTCACTTTATTGTATAAAAAAATTTGCTATATAAATCGCAGAAAACATCCATGCGTTAACGGAGAGGCAGAACCGATCTTAAGAAGCGAAGCGTTCGCGTTTATCACCGGATTTTCCCTTTGAAAAAGGGGATTCAAAAAAATCCGGGGATAACAGCGATCGAAGATGGTACTGCGCTCGTAGTGGCCCAGATGGAGTTATTACTGCGGTTTATATAGCAGCCTGAGGAGGAATTCAATGCGCAACAAATACTTCGTCTGGTCACTCGTATTAACGATGCTGGTCTCGAACGTATTCCTGACCATGGGATCTCCTGCCAAAGTATCGGCTGCTGGCGGGGCGAATCTGGCACTGGGCAAACTGGTGACCGCGAGCAGCTATAACCAAACGTACAGCCCGGCCCATGTGATCGACAATAATCAGGCGACCTATTGGGAGAGTGCAAACAACGCGTTTCCGCAATGGATTCAAGTGGATCTTGGAGCGAATACGAAAATTGACCAAATCAAAATGAAGCTGCCCGCAGCCTGGGAAACGCGTACCCAGACGATCGCCGTTCAAGGCAGCACAAACGGTTCAACGTTTACAGACATCGTGGATGCCAAGGATTATGGTTTTGATCCATCCGTGGCGGAGAATACGGTTACGGTTGATTTTGAAGCAACAGAAACAAGGTATGTGCGTCTCCAGATGACCGGAAATACCGAATGGCCCGCTGCGCAATTGTCCGAATTGGAAATGTACGGTCCATCTTCTCAGGTACCAAACCCTGACCCGACAGAACCCGGGGCGTCTGTGGAAGGAACAAATATTGCGCTGGGTAAAGCAATCACTGCATCTTCTAACACCCAGTCTTATGCTGCTGTGAATGCAAACGATAACAATATCAATACGTACTGGGAAGGGGGCAGCCATCCAAGCTCGCTGACGCTGGATCTCGGCTCCAATCATCAGATTACATCCATCGTACTGAAGCTGAACCCCGATCCGGTCTGGAGTACCCGTACGCAGACGATTCAAGTGTTAGGGCATCACCAGGACACAACCACATTCAGCAATCTGGTTTCCGCCCAATCGTACACGTTTAACCCGGCTTCCGGCAATGCCGTGACGATTCCTGTGACGGCAACGGTTAAACGTCTGCAATTAAACATTACGGCGAACTCGGGCGCTCCCGCAGGGCAAATTGCTGAATTTCAGGTATTTGGCACCCCTGCGCCGAATCCCGATCTGACGATTACAGGCATGTCCTGGACGCCATCTTTACCCATCGAGAACAGTCCGATTACACTTCATGCCATTGTCAAAAACATTGGCTCTGCCGCTTCTCCGGCCTCTACCGTCAACTTTTATCTGAACAATGAGCTGGCTGGTTCGGCATCCGTAAACGCTTTGCAGGCAGGGGCTTCAACAACGGTATCGCTTGACATCGGCAATCGGAGCGCTTCATCATACACGCTTAGTGCAAAGGTGGATGAGAACAACCAGATCGTCGAAGAGAATGAAAGCAACAACCATTATACGCATTCATCTTCTTTAGTCATCGCACCGATTACAAGCTCAGACCTGGTAGGGACGGTCTCTTGGAGCCCGAGCAATCCTACCGCAAACAGCACGGTAGCTTTTACCGTTAATCTGAAAAATCAGGGGAATCAGGCTTCGGCAGGCGGTGCGCATGGGGTTACGGTTGTTCTCAAAAATGCTGCGGGAGCAACGATTCAGACATACTCCGGCTCGTATAACGGCGTATTGGCACCGGGAGCATCCGTCAATGTCAATGTCGGCAGCTGGACGGCTGCAAACGGTACCTATAATGTGACGACGACCGTTGCCGTCGATGGCAATGAAGCCCCGGTAAAACAATCGAACAACGTAACGACCACCGCGCTGACCGTATACTCTGCCCGCGGTGCGAGCATGTCTTATACAAGGTATGATACGGATGATGCTGCTCGTGGCGGCGGTGCAGCGCTGAAGTCAGCACCGACGTTCGATCAGGCATTGACGGCGTCGGAAGCCTCCGGGCAGAAATATATTGCTCTGCCATCCAACGGCTCCTATGCACAATGGACGGTCAGACAAGGCGAAGGAGGCGCAGGCGTTACGATGCGATTTACGATGCCGGATTCGGCAGACGGCATGGGGCTGGATGGATCGCTGGACGTGTATGTAAATGGCAGCAAGGCGAAGACGGTTCCCCTGACCTCCTATTACAACTGGCAGTACTTCTCCAGCGATCATCCGGGAGATACGCCAAGCGCCGGGCGCCCGCTGTTCCGTTTTGACGAAGTTCACTGGAAACTGGATACACCTCTGAAAGCCGGGGACACGATTCGGATCCAGAAGACCAACGGGGATAACCTGGAATATGGCGTCGATTTTCTTGAAATCGAATCCGTACCTGCCGCCATCCCGCGTCCGGCCAACGCTGTTTCGGTAACCGATTTCGGTGCGGTGGCGAACGATGGCAAGGACGACCTTGCCGCATTCGAAGCAGCCGTTCAATCCGCCGTTTCTACAGGCAAAACATTATACATCCCGGAAGGCACATTCCATCTGGGCAACATGTGGAAGATTGGCACGCCCGCCAATATGATCGATAACCTCACCGTTGTTGGTGCAGGCATTTGGCATACGAATATTCAATTCACCAATCCGAACGCGGCATCAGGAGGTATTTCCCTCCGTGTGCAAGGCAAACTGGATTTCAGCAATGTCTACATGAACTCCATGCTGCGCTCACGCTACAGCGAGAACGCAGTCTACAAGGGATTTATGGACAATTTCGGTAAAAACTCGATAATCAGCAATGTATGGGTGGAGCATTTTGAATGCGGGTTCTGGGTAGGGGATTATGCACACACCCCGGCGATGATTGCCGATGGCTTGGTGATTGAGAACAGCCGCATTCGGAATAACCTTGCTGACGGTGTCAACTTTGCCCAAGGCACGAGCAACTCGACGGTGCGCAACAGCAGCGTCCGGAACAACGGCGATGATGGTCTGGCCGTATGGACCAGCAACGTGAATGGTGCACCTGCAGGGGTGAACAACACCTTCTCGTTCAACACCATCGAGAACAATTGGCGCGCAGCGGGAATCGCCTTCTTTGGCGGCAGTGGGCATAAGGCAACGAACAATCGGATTGTTGACACGGTTGGCGGTTCGGCGATCCGAATGAATACCGTTTTCCCGGGATATCATTTCCAGAACAACACGGGCATTCTGTTCTCGGATACCACGATTGTTAACAGTGGTACCAGCAAGGACCTCTATAACGGGGAACGCGGAGCGATCGATCTTGAAGCTTCCAATGATGCCATCAAGAACGTAACCTTTACCAATATCGATATTCTCAATACACAGCGCAGTGCCATTCAATTCGGTTACGGTGGCGGTTTCGAAAACATTGTGTTTAACAACATCAATATCAATGGTACCGGTCTGGATGGAGTTGAGACATCACGCTTCACAACCCCGCATAAAGGAGCAGCCATATACACGTATACCGGTAACGGTTCAGCAACGTTTAACCATCTGACAACGAGCAACATCGCCAATCCGAATGTGCACCAGATTCAAAACGGATTCAATTTGGTTATTCAATAGGATTTGTTCATACAAGGACGGGGAGCTCTTAGGGCTCCCTGTTTCTGTTTAAATCACCTCTTTGTTGCTGTGCACTGTCAAATTTGACGATACCGTTTAGAAATCTGGCGAATGCTCGTATAATAGAATCTATATAAGCCGCAATAAACATACACAAGTTAACGGAGAGGCAGAACCAATCTGAAGAAGCGAAGCGCTCGCTTAAAAGCTTTCTGAAAGAAAGCTGCATCGGAAGCATAGGCTTATCACCGGATTTTCTCCTTTTCATAAGGAGGTTAGAAAAATCCGGGGATAACAGCGATCGGAAGATGGTACTGCGCTCGCAGTGGCCTAGTGTGATTATTAGACGGTTTCTATAATGTAATTATAGAACAAGAGTCAGATTTGAAATCGGGAGGCCATATTTTACATGAACTATACCTTTTCCAACCGCATCGCTGCATTGCAGCCATCGATTATTCGTGAGATTCTGAAGGCCACTTCGGGTCAAAATGTCATTCCGTTCTCGGCGGGAAATCCCGCTCCGGAAACCTTTCCTATAGAGGCCATTCGAACATTTACCCAAACGATTCTGGAACAGGATCCGGTAACAGCGCTGCAATACGGGATTACCGAAGGATATGCACCGCTGCGGGATGCATTAACCCGGCACTTGCAAACAGGCTTTGATACGGGTAAACCGACGGACGAGCTGTTCATCGTATCCGGAGCGCAGCAGGGGATTGAACTCGCTTGCAAAGTATTCTGTAATGAAGGGGATACGATTATTTGCGAGAGCCCCAGCTTTATCGGTTCCCTGAACTCTTTCCGGGCTTCAGGCGCCAAACTTGTCGGTGTTCCCATGGAAACGGACGGCATGGATATCGGGAAGCTGGAACACGCTCTGCAAACGGAGCAGAATGTAAAGCTGATTTATGTGATTCCGAGTTTCCAAAACCCGACCGGCATTACCACCAGCCTGGAGAAGCGTAAAGCCATTTACGATCTTGCCAAGAAGTATGGGGTCATGATTCTGGAAGATAACCCGTATGGGGAGCTTCGTTTTAATGGAGAAGACGTCGCAACGATCAAATCGCTGGATGATGAGGGGCTGGTTATTTATGTAGGGTCTTTCTCCAAAATTTTGTCTGCCGGATTGCGCGTCGGATATGTTCTGGCACCTCATGAGGTTGTGCAGAAGATGGTTGTTGCCAAGCAGGGAGAGGATGTACATACAGCCATGCTGCCACAGATTTTGGCATACAAGTTCATGACGGAGTATGACTATGCAGCACATATCAGCAGCATTCGTGCCATTTACCGCCGGAAATCGGACTTAATGATGAACAAGCTGCAGGAGCATTTGGGCGAGTCCATTACCTTTACCCACCCGGATGGAGGGTTGTTCCTCTGGTGTGACCTGCCAGCTCGCGTCCCGATGATCGACTATGCCAAAACAGCTGCGGCCGAGGGCGTAGCCGTTGTTCCGGGCACTGCGTTTCTTGTGGATGAAAACGAACCTAGTAATGCGATCCGTCTTAATTTTTCAACTCCTTCCGATGAGCAGATCGTGAAAGGGATCGAAATTTTGGGACAGGTGCTGAAAAAATTTGATTGAAGCAATCCAAGTCGCCATCCGGCGGCTTTTTATATATCAACAACTTGGCCCAAGTCGAGTTGCAGGATCTTGATCCCGTTGCCGTAAAGGACAAGAGCATGGTGCTGCATGCATAAACTCGGCACCCTTATGGAAAACTTCTGTAGTGCGAATAAACAGCATAATCCGTTTTTGGGAGGTGACCTGTATGAGTAAGCCAGATAACCGCAAGGATAACGTGGATCACTTGCAAAACGCGGTTCAGAACACGATCGAAAACTACCATGAAGCAGAGGATTATCTCGAGGAATTCGGCGATGAAATTCCGGCCAGGGAGAAAGCTCAAATCGAGGAAAAAAACGAACGTCGTAAACATAGCATTTCCGGATTCCGTGAAGAAATCCGGGACGAAGCAAGACACCAGCAAAACTCATAATATGGAGATGCGAAAAACGCCAATGTAACCCACCTATATAAACCGCACTAAACAATCACACAAGGCACTGCGAGTGCAGTACCATCTTCCGATCGCTGTTATCCCCAGATTTTTTGGATCCCCTTTCTAAGGGGAAAATCTGGTGATAAGCCTATGCTTCCGATGCAGCTTTCTTTCAGAAAGCTTTTAAGCGACCGCTTCGTTTCTCCAGCTTGGTTCTGCCTCTCCGTTAACATGTGTATCTTTTTTGCGGTTTATATAGCTTAAACGCTTAAACCATATTACCCCAAAAAACCTCCATACCCGTGGAGGTTTTTTGGGTTGGTACAGATCCACCAACCTGAGATGTTAGACAAACCATTCGCTGATTTTTGTGTGGGTAAAAGGAAGCGGCAAGGGACACGTGAAGGGAGTCTTAACATATACAATGCTTCCTTATTCTTATATGACATATTATTAATATTATATGGGTTGTTAAGAAAAGAGGTTATATAATAGCCCTATATGTAAGAATACGTAAGCGCCATCACCGTGATTTTATATTCTCAAAAGTTATACATACGACCCATAAAGGAGCGGCATTCATGTTAACGAACATTCATTTGCAAGGAAGCTGGAAGCTTCAATTGGATGAACAAAAGCAAGGCGTGCAATTCCCGTACAATGATAGCATCGAGCTGCCTGATACAACGTCCCATGCCCAAAAAGGGCCCAAAAATGATCAAGCGCTCATCGGGGCTTTGACGGACGAATACGCCTTCGAAGGATGGGTCTGGCTGGAGCGGGAAGTCCACATCCCGGCAGAGCTTGCAGGCAAGACATGCCATCTGTATCTTGAACGGACGCGCAAAACGCATGTGTGGGTAGACGGCGCGGATTTGGGTTCGGCGGACAGCCTCAATACGGCGCATGTGTATAAGCTGCCGAAAGGGTTGGCGGAAGGCAGCCACACTATCACCATTCGGGTGGACAACACCGATTATCCGACCAAAGGCGGTCATCTCACGTCCCCGGATACCCAGACGAACTGGAACGGCATTACCGGCAGGATCGAGCTTCAATTTTACGAAAACGTGTACATGGAGGATGTGCAGATCTATCCGGATGCGGCCCGTCGCAGCTTCCGAATCGTGAGCAAATTGTCGGGTTCTGCGCCAGGCATGACCCTTTCCGTGACTGCAAACAGCATTAAGCCTTACACGCAGGTGCAGGCGGCTTTGGAGGGATCGGTTCGCGAGCATCACGTGTCGGAGCAAACGTACGCATGCTTGCAGGATGAGTTTAATGTGGTTTATGACATGGGAGAAAACGCTCTGTTATGGAGCGATGCCGAACCTAACCTGTATCAACTGGCCCTTTCTTTGATCGACGAAAACGGGGAAATCAAGGATACGCAGACTTTCGTCGTTGGGTTGCGGGATTTCGAAGCCAAAGGGGATGCGTTTACGATCAACGGCCATAAAACGTTTTTGCGCGGCAAGCATGACGGACTTATTTTTCCGCTGACGGGATATGCACCGACCGATGTCGAAGAATGGCTGCGCATTATGGGCATCGCAAAATCGTACGGCATCAACCATTATCGTTTCCATACGTGCTGCCCGCCGGAAGCCGCGTTCACCGCTGCTGACATGCTGGGCATCTACATGGAACCGGAATTGCCGTTCTGGGGCACGATCACCGACGACAATGATCCGAACCACAACCAGGCCGAACAGGACTACCTGATCCGTGAAGGGTTTGCCATGCTCAAAGCCTATGGCAACCATCCTTCGTTCGTCATGATGTCTCTTGGCAATGAGCTGTGGGGAAGCAAGGAACGGCTGAACGGCATACTGAAGGCGTATAAAGCAGCCGATCCGCGTCCATTGTATACGCAAGGTTCGAACAATTTTCAATTCGTGCCAGACATTTTGGAAGAAGAGGACTTTTTCTGCGGCGTGCGTTTTTCCAAAGAGCGGTTATTCCGCGGTTCCTATGCGATGTGTGATGCGCCGCAAGGGCATGTGCAGCTTGATGTTCCAGGCACGATGAAGGATTACGACGATATGATTATTCCGCAAGTAAACGCCTCAGATAAGGGTGAAGCGGGAACGGGAGAACAAGAGATCCTCATCCAGTACGGCACCGAATCCAAAACCGTGACAGGGGCTGCCGCCGAACAGGAGCTCGTGCCAAGCATTCCGGTCATCTCTCATGAAATCGGACAGTATGCGATGTATCCGAATTATGAAGAAATCGGGAAATACACCGGTTCGATCAAGGCTAAAAATTTTGAGGTATTTAAGGAACGTTTGCAAGAAAAAGGCATGGCGCATCTGGCAGACCGCTTCTTCCAAAGCTCGGGCAAACTGGCGGTCGCCTGTTACAAAGAAGAGCTTGAAGCCGCCTTCCGCACAAAACATCTGGCCGGATTCCAACTGCTGGACCTTCAGGACTTCAGCGGACAGGGAACGGCGCTTGTCGGCGTGTTGGATGCCTTCATGGATTCCAAAGGAGTGGTTACGCCTGAAGAATGGAGAACCTATTGCTCGGATGCGGTACTTCTCGCCCGGTTCGAGAAATACAACTACTCGTCAGGCGAACGCTTTGATGCACGCCTGGAATTAAGCTACTTCCGAACGGCTTCGTTGGAAGGGCATGTTTTGGAGTGGGTATTGAAGGATGGGGAAAACAACACCATCGCGCAAGGAGAGCAAGCGGTCGAATGGACGTTAGGCGAAACTTATGGCGAGCTTGCCAACATTTCCATTGCACTTCCAGAAGTCGACAAAATGACAGAGGTTGAGCTGTCCATGCGCATCCAAGGAACGGATATCCGCAAGCAGTATGAACTATGGATATATCCGGAAGTTAACCCGAGTGCCATAGAGCAAGCGAACATATTCACGCGTTTGAATGAAGAGGTGATTGAGCGACTGGATCTAGGAGAAAACGTACTCTTGTTGCCATCGCCGGACACGGTCAGCCGTTCTGTTGAGGGTACCTATTGCACGGATTTCTGGTGTTACCCTATGTTTAGATCCATTTCGGAGAGCATGAACAAACCCGTTCCGGTGGGCACGCTTGGATTGTTGATTGATAACGAACACCCGGCACTGCGCCATTTCCCGAGCGAAGTCCATTCTACCTATCCTTGGTGGCATGCCGTGATGAACTCCCGTTCAATCATTCTGGATGAAATTGCGAGCGGGATCACACCCATCGTGCAGACGATTGATAATTTTGAACGGAACCATAAGCTGGGACTGTTGTTCGAATGTCGGGTTGGGAAAGGCAAACTGCTGATCGGGGCAATCAACCGCGATGAATTGGTGAGAAAGCCGGAGGGCCGGCAGCTGTTGTACAGTCTTGCTCAATACGTGCAAAGCGAGGAATTCCAGCCCGATGCCCGAATCGAGCTGGATGTGCTTCAACAATTGATCGGTTAATGTCAGACGATTGAATAATGGTGGAGAGGACCTTGCTCTTTACCCAGCATGTGCGGACTGCCGTTCTGTTCAGGAATGGGAGTCCGCACTTACGTATTGGAGCAGCATGCAGGCGAATTGCTTGGTCATATGCAGGTCTTTGGGGTTTTGGCGAGCTGCCTGCCCGAGGCTCATTTTTTGCAGCATGCCCATCATGGACGTGAAGATAAAATGAGCCGTATCGAGCGGTGCGGGATCAGGTTTTAATGTGCCGTCGGCGATGCCGGTCGTCAGCGCATTCATGAGGAAATGCCGTTCTTTGCCTTCATTTACAAAAAGATCGTAACGGGATTTCAGCTCGGTATTGGAATCATAAGCTTCATAATGGAGATCGAACAGCAGAATGTACCGGATATGTTCCGGATGCTGCCATGCGTATTGAACCCAAGCGTCCAGCATGGCCGCGAGCTGCTGCCTGCCGCTCCATTCGGGCGAAGCTGCCCGCGTAACGTTGTCCGTGAGATCTTCCATCAGCTGCATCTGGACCTCGAACAGCAGCTCGTCGATCGTTTGAAAGTGTTTGTAAAAAGTAACCCGGCTGATGCCTGCCGCATTGCAGACGTCCTTGATGTTCACGCGCAGAAAGCCGTGCTTCAGGAAAAGCGCCCTGCCTGCGGCAATCAGCTCGTCCCGGTTTTTGTTTTTGAGATGCTGGTGCCAAGTTTCACTCATGTTCGAGAAGGTTTCCTTTCTTCAGGCTCCTTGCCTTAATCGTTAAGGACAGGGAGGCCAGAAGGATGATTGCACCAAAAATATAGGGAATATTTATGTTTTTGTCAAACAAGGACCCTGCCAAAACGGGACCCAGAATGTTGCCCAAGCTGGTATACGTCGTATTTAAGCCCGAAGCATAACCTTGCCGGTCGCCTGCCGCTTTGGAGATTAACGTGCTGACCGTAGGCCGCAAAAAGGCGTTAAACGCAAAGAATAGTGCGGATACAACCAGCAAGTAAGCGAGATTAACTTTGACGAGCATCAGCACCAGTGCGATCGGGGTGACGATCAATGACAAGCGGATCAGCTTGATTTCGCCCATGCGCCGAATGAACCGATCCAGCAGCCAGACTTGAACGATGATGCCGATGACGGCGCCGACGGTAATGATGATGGAAATTTTGGCAGCGTCAAAGCCGTATTTCTGCTCCACGAACAGGGCGTATACCGTTTCGTAATTGACGAGACCAAAGGTCATGACCAGAATTAACAACAGGTAACGGAAATACGGCGTTCGGAAAGACTGTGCAATCTGTTTGCCCATCGTCTCGCGGCCCTTTGACGGCTGCGGGACTTTTCTTTTGTCAGGGGTTAGCGTCTCCGGCATAAAGATCGTTAGCAGCGTCGCCAGCAATCCCAGACCGGAAGCGAAGAAGTAGGGCATGCGAATGCCCCATTCGGCAATGATGCCGCCGAGTCCAGGTCCCAGCACCATCCCCAAATTCATGGCAGCACCCAAATAACCCATGCCTTTGGCCCGCGTTTCATGGGTCGTAATGTCGGCAATATAGGCCATGTTGGACGGTACCATGAGCCCGAGACCGATGCCTCCGATAAATCGGGCGAGATACAATAAAGGCAGCGTGGAGGAGACCGCAAACATCAGATCCGAGATTACGGTGAGGAACAATCCGGCCATAATCATCTTTTTCCGTCCGAACCGGTCAGACAATTGCCCGCCGATCGGCGAAAAAATAAATTGGGCCGCGCCAAAGGCGGCGATCAAATAACCGGCAGCCGTTCCGCCGGCGCCAAATTGCTTCAGATACTCCGGCAGGATGGGAATGACCATGCCCTGCCCCAGCAAAGCGATAAACAAATTTAGCATCAGAATGAACAGGGGGAAGCGGGCTGATTTCTGCAAAGTGCTCATTGTGCGGATCTCCTTTGTTTACATCGTGTAAAGGTTTACTTCATGTAAATGATTTTATGATGAATGCTTTTGTTTTGTAAATGATTTTTTGGCTAAAACGAAAAAGCAAGCAGACAGTGTGGCGTCTGCTTGCTTGCTTCCTTCGGCATTACAACGTTATCGTATGCTCGTATTTTTCCTTCAGGTTTCGTATATCCGTCTTGGGTGGCGCTCCAAACATCCGGGCATATTCACGGCTGAATTGCGACGGACTCTCGTACCCGACGCGAAAGGCCACATCGGCCGCTCCGGCCGACTCGGACAGCAACAGCCTTCGCGCCTCCTGCAGACGCATTTCCTTCAAGTATTGCAAGGGGCTCATACCCGTGACTTCTTTGAAATGACGGTGAAACGACGACACGCTCATATTGGCAAGCTCGGCCAGTTCATCGACCCGCAGCGGGTCGGCATAGTGGCGAACGATATGTTCAATCGCTTCCCGGATATGGTACGTACTGCTGCCTTCCAAAGCAATTTGTGCCAGCCGGCTTCCATATGGACCCTGCAGCAGGCGATACAGAATTTCCCTGATCATCATGGGGGAGAGAAACGGGATATCTTGGGGACGATCGAGCAAACGCGCCAGCCGCAGTACCGAATCCAGCAAATCGCGTTCCATTTGTCCGACGAAAAGGGCGCGTTTCGAATTTTCCTTGGCCACGGGCTGTAATCCCGACTCGTTCAGCACTTCCAGGATCTGGTCAGGCTTGAAGTCAAGCCTGAAGGTTAAATATGGCTCCTCCGGTGAAGCATTAATGATCTGCCCAACGACGGGCAAGTTCATGGAAGCAATCAAATAATCGGAGGGCGTGTATACATAACGCTCCTGTGCCAGCAATATTTCTTTCGAACCGCTCGCGATGAAGCAAAAACTGGTTCGATAAACGCCATAATGCGGCTCGGTTGTCTTGGAATAACGGATGAAATGCAAGGTTGGGAGCTTGGTCTGATTCGCTCCTTCATGCGCACATTGTCTGGCGATCAGTTCAGCCAGCTCACGTCGCTGCGCCTGTAGTTCCTCCATCATGGCATACCTCCTGAGTTACGGATCAGATCTATTATAAGCTTCCTTCGCAGCGGATATAAATAGAGATGAGAGGAATAGGCAAGAAGTTGCGACGAATGGATAACATTCATCAGCAGTGCTCAGGCATAATGAAAACAGGCATTATACACCTGACATCAGCCAATAAGGAGGATTCATCGATGGAATATGTAAAGCTGGGCAATACCGGTCTGGATGTATCGCGCATATGTCTGGGCTGCATGGGATTCGGAGATCCGGATCGCTGGATCCACAAGTGGGTGCTTACAGAGGAAAACAGCCGTCCAATCATCAAGCAAGCGTTGGAAATGGGCATCAACTTTTTTGATACGGCCAATGTTTACTCGCTCGGAGCCAGTGAGGAAATCGTCGGACGGGCGCTGAACGATTATGCCAACCGGGACGAAGTCGTGATCGCGACCAAGGTGCATGGACGAATGCATCAAGGACCTAACGGCGGCGGATTATCGCGCAAAGCCATCATGAGGGAAATAGACAAGAGCTTGAAACGGCTGGGCACGGACTATGTCGATTTATACCAGATTCACCGTTGGGACTACGATACGCCGATCGAGGAAACGATGGAAGCCATGCACGATGTCGTGAAGGCAGGCAAAGCCAGATATATAGGGGCTTCGGCGATGTACGCATTCCAGTTTCTGAAAGCATTGAACGTTGCGGAACGGAACGGCTGGACCCGGTTCGTCTCCATGCAGAATCACCTCAATTTGCTCTATCGTGAGGAAGAGCGAGAGATGATGCCACTGTGCAGAGAGGAAAAGATTGGCGTGATTCCATACAGTCCACTCGCTTCGGGACGGCTTACGCGTGATCCGGAAGCGACGACGCTGCGTTCGGAAACGGATCAGATCCAGAAGTCCAAATACGATGCGATGGCAAATACCGATCGCGTGATCGTGGAACGTGTGGCCGAGATCGCATCCAATCGCGGCGTTTCTCGTTCCCAGATCGCCATGGCCTGGTTGCTGCAAAAAGAGCCCGTAACGGCGCCGATCGTGGGTGCAACCAAAGCGTCGCACCTGAAAGAAGCCGAAGCGGCGCTGACCGTCAAGCTGACTGCGGACGAGGTCGCCTTCCTCGAGGAACCTTACGTGCCTCATCCCGTCGTTGGACCGAATGCAGGAAAATAAATACATCGCATATGCAAAAGCGGATGAATGGCCCCCAAAAACCGTCATCCGCTTTTTTGGTGTGTCAATAGGAACGGCTGCAAACCGAAGGTTCCTAGTTCAGTACGCCGCTGCCAATAATATCTACCGAAACCTCGGGTTGAAACCGAACGTTGGCATAAGCATCGTTCCAGTCGAGGCTCTTCCATAATGCAGGATGGTGGGCGATCAGCTGCCTGCCAATGCCGAACGCGTCGCAGCCGCCTTGCTGAAGCTTCTGGATGATCTGCCTCGCATCTTGTGTCATTTGCTCGGAGAGCTCCCGGTTCAGTCGTTGGATCGTATTCTGCTGCTGCACGTGGTCGTCCGCATATTCCACGACGGTTACCGGCAGCTTCAGTTTCAGACTGACGTTAATGCGGCCTTCCTGATCGACGCCCACTTTCAGCTTTCGTTTGATCCGTTGTGTATTCGCTTCATAGGTCACGTAATTTCGGGGATCATTGTCCGGACCTGAATTCACCTTTTTGACAAAGCGAGCAGTTTTGTTCCACTTTCCGCTTAATAGCACGTATAATACGGACTGCTCGGTATCCAGGCTGCCCGTGAATTTTTGACCATGGAACATGGCAATGCCCTGTGCCGCGATATCCTCGCCCTCCAATGCCAGATAAGGCAGGACGAAATCCTGACCGGGATCGAGCATGGGCGGCAATAACTTCTCAAGCGTCATTTCCGGAAAAACGCACAAATCCTCCAGGCTCTTGATTTTCCGGATGATAAACTCCCCGACCATCAGGTTGCCCACCTTTTTTTGCTCAAGGACCTTTCCGGCCAGGCCGTCCACGATCGCCAATTTTACATGGGACGTGGGGTAATCCGGCTCGCGATAGAGGACATCCAGATATGGATAAATATCATGCTGGGCCAATTTTTTGCCATACATGATCAGGCCGTATTTAAAAAAGCGAACATCTCCCGTAACTTTGGTACGAATTCGGTCCGTGCTCTGACGAACCGATCTTCCCGCCGCTGAATGGACCTCGTTGTCGCTGTTTCCTTGATTGCCTTCAAAGTCATTCACGATTTCCAATGTCTGTTGGATTTCGCCTTGGTCGGTAAGATCATAGGCCGAAGCGTTTGCCAGCCGGGCGTCCTTCAAGCTGTCCTGATCCCAGCACCCGCTCAGGAGCACAGCCAAAGATAAAAAGAAGAGCCCGATTCTTTTTTTCTTCATGGCTTGGTTTCCTCTTTTCTGTTGAACATATAGGACAGCAGCAATAAGAGCAGAGGCAGGGCGACAAGGAAAAAATAAGCGGAATTGTTCGCGATGCTGCCGATCAAATCCAAATGCTGCTGCTGCCGCGGCAAGTAGGCAATCACGCAAGAAGCGATGACGATGTAAGGTACGGACTTCCGGTGATTCTTCTGTTTGAGTAAATAGCTGAGTCCATAAGAAGCCGCATAATAGTAACCGCTGATTGAACCGAAGATCGAGATGAGCCAAATCGGGAGAAACAAGTAATCGACCCGGTCCATCGTTCCCAGCGGGATGGAGCGGAGCAAATATACGATAGGCTCCGGCATCAGGCCAAGCTGCTCCGGGCTGAATGCCGTCGAGCAGATCAGAACGGTAAAGCCATACAACAGCACAACGACGGCATTGGCTGCAGCGATGGCTTTCAGCTTGCCGACGTTATTTCCTTGTACCATGGGAAAGACGACGAGAATGAACTCGAAACCGAACATGGCCATGAGCGTTTCGGTAGATCCGCTGATAATTTTAGGCCATCCCGCTTCCGTCAAGGGAAGAAGGTACAGCAGGTTGGTTTCCTTGATGCCATAGCTGATCAGAACCATCATGGGGACGATCAGGAACGAGATCAGTACGAGAACCCGAGCGATGACGCGCAGATTTTGCCGGATCAGATAGATGCTGCCTAACATGAAAAGAGCCAGTATGGCCCATCGCGGGGTATTCTGAAACATCCAGCGGTTGATGACGTCCTGCGCATTTACGAGCACCGAAGTACCCATTAACAAATAATAGGCAATGTACGCGACAACCAGCAGTTTCCCGATCCAGCGTCCGGTAATCCGGCTCGTGATCTCATAGATGGAGGAACCGGGGAATCGGCGCAGCAGAAACCAGCACATGAGCATGATCAACTGGATTAGCAGGCCGCCAAGGATCACGGAGATCCAGCCGCCCCCCTTGGACAGCAGGTGCATCCGATAGGGGAGGGAAAGAATATCCACGCCGATTTCGAATTTGATGATCAGAAAAAACAATTGTCCCGGTGTTATGCTCGTTTCTTTATTCACGACGCTTCCAGCTCCTAGGGAAGTCTTGTTGCTTCAGCTTTTGGGCTTGCGTGCCATGCGGCCTCCCCCGAAGCGCCCAAATCGGGAAACGAATCATGACGTCTTTCATGTCGGCTAGGCGAAAAGGGGCGAGCGGCGCGAAATAGGGCGTGCCGAACGTTTCCAGTTTGCACAGATGAATCGTAAGGATAACCAAGCCAAACGAGATGCCAATATATCCGAAAATGGCTGCAGCCACCATCATGGGGAAGCGAAGGATGCGCACGGCGGAGCTCATTTCATGGGACGGAATCAGGAAAGACGAAATCGCCGTCAGCGAAACCACGATAATCATCGTATAGGAGACCAGACCGGCACGAACGATGGCATCCCCGATGACCAGACCGCCTACAATGCCGATCGTTTGCCCGACGCGGCTGGGCAGCCGCACACCGGCTTCCCGCAGCACTTCAAAAATCAGTTCAAGCAGCATCGCTTCCACCAAGGCGGGGAAAGGAATATTTTGAAGCGATTTTTTGATCGTATGGGCAAGCTCCAGCGGCAATATGGCCCAATGAAAGGTAATGGTGGCGATGTACACCGCAGGCAGCGTAAACGCGATCATGAAGCTGACCATGCGAATAAACCTGAGAAATGAACTGATCAGCCAGCGTCCATGGTAATCGTCCGGGCTTTGGTAGAAGGCAAAGAACGTAACCGGAGCGATCAGCGCCGATGGACTGCCGTCCGCAATGATGGCTACGCGCCCTTCCATAAGATGGGCCACGACCCGGTCCGGACGTTCCGTGCTGAGCTGCTGCGGAAACAAAGAATACGGGTTGTCTTCCATGAATTCCTGTATGAATCCCGGCGGCATGACCATATCCGAGTCAATGGATTGGATACGGTGCTGCACGTTTTCTACAAGTTCAGGGTTGGCCAGATCCTGAACGTATACCACCGCAACCTTGGTACGGGTTTTGGAACCGACCGTATGGTATCGAACGATCAGGGAAGGGCTGGTAAGCTGTTTGCGTACCAAATTCAGATTGACTTGCAAAGGTTCAACGAATCCGTTATGAGGTCCACGAATGACACCTTCATTCTCTGGCTCCGCCGTGCTGCGGGCATACCATTTTTCGGAGCTGAGGATGTAGAATTCGCAAATTCCGTCTAAAATGAAGGCGCAGTTTCCCTGAATGAGAGCTTCGACGGCGGTTTGCAGATCGTTATCCTTGCTGCTGCCGAGCGTTGTGAACATGTTATGGGAATGCGAATCATTCGAGGAATCGTACAAGTCGCCCAAAATATGGGTCTGAACCACTTCTTGATCGACCAACGAGTCGATATACAGGAGCATGCCTGGCGTGTCATGAAGCACAACGGCGTGTTTGACCAGATCATCGGTGTGAAAGAGCTGCTGTTCAATGAAAGCAACGTTGTCGGCTAATGCTGCAACAGCGAAATGTGGTTTGTTCATGGGATACCTCTCGCGCTGGAAGATAGAAGTAATGTGTGCCGAATCAGGTGCAATTATCCAAATGTTTAGCCATCTACGCTATATCGATTTCAACCCGTCATTGCATTGGACATATAACCGCTTACGCTGTTATTCGCCGTTGAATGGGGAAATCGAGCAAATTAAAAAGCCGGGAAGCAGTTTCCCGGCCTTTTCGGTGTTCGACTATACATCATTCATCATATCAAAGGAGCGAAAAATCTCCACAGAGTCCAACATCGCTTGCTTGTGATTGGCATAATTGATCTGGTAAATACAAGAATACAACGCATTAAGCGCATATTCGAGCGCGATTTGCGAAGAGAAGGTGCCGATCTTGGCGTGATGCACTTCATCATTCGGTACCTGAATGCATATCGTGCTAAGCCGAGCCAGCTCGCTTTGGATGGACGCAGTAATCGTGACCGTCGGCATGCGGATATGACGGAAATGTCGTGCAGCCTTCAGGAAGATCGGGGATTTGTTGTGATACGTCAAAAAAATGGCGCAATCCTCAGAAGTCATGTTCACCATATGATAAGCCCAGTCCGAAACTTCGGTCGCAATGACGACGTACTGGTTGATTTTGTACATTCTGTTCTGAAAGCTCTTGGCTCGAATCAGTGAGTCGCCCAGCGCAAAAATCAGAATGCGCTTCGCCTTGTGTAACAAGAGGGCTGACCGATTCAACAATTCGCCATCCAGCATGGCAAAGGTTCTGTCGATCGTTTCCTTCATCAATTCCGCGATATCCTTGGAGATCTGAATCGGTGATTCGTACAGTTGGAAAGGCATATTGGCATCTATGCTGTTGATTTGATGGAGATTGTCCTGCAATTCGCGAGCCAGTTTGATTTTGAATTCCTTGAATCCCGTTAATCCCAATTTCTGCGTAAGCCGAACGACGGTGGAATGCGAGGTGAAGGTGGCTTGGGCGAGCTCCTGCACGCTTAACGAAAGGCAGCTCTCCTGATGCCGCAAAATATAAGACGCAATGCTTTGTTCATTAACCGTAAAATCGTTCATTTGCTTCAATTGATGCAGCAATTTCATTGGCGTTCACCCCAGAATATTGTATCAGAGCCGGGACGGCAAGTATAGAAATGCACAATTTGTGCATAGAATCGGGCGATGCAGGTATACATCATGAACATTTATACCATTTTGAACGAGACATATACTGTAACGCCATCCTTTTATCTATAATCAAAGAACAACACGCCAAAAAGGGGATATTGGATCATGTTAACTATCGGATATATCGGAAACGGAAAAAGCACCAATCGCTATCATTTGCCGTTTGTCCTGACACGGGACCATATGAAAGTCAAAACCATCTACTCCCGCCACCCGGAGAAAAGTGAATGGGAACGAATTCCAGGCATCGAGTATACGGACCAGCTTGAACGCATGATGAGCGATCCGGACATCCGGTTAATCGTAGTGTGCACGCATACGGATACGCATTATGATTACGCAAAAATGGCGTTGGACCACGGCAAGCACGTGTTGGTCGAAAAACCGTTCATGATGACGCATGAAGAGGCTGTGTCCATTTTCAATTACGCGCGGGAGAAGAACCTGCTGGTTCAATGTTATCAGAATCGCCGATACGATTCGGATTTTCTGACTGCACAAAAGGTGCTGCAGAGCGGAAAGCTGGGGGAATTGCTGGAAGTGGAAATGCACTTCGATTATTTTCGGCCAGAGATCCCGGAATCGACCACGCATTTTTCCTATCTATCCAGTTATCTGTATGGCCATGGCTGCCACACCATTGATCAGGTTGTGTCCTGGTTCGGAAAACCCGAACGCGTTCATTGCGACGTGAGACAATTGCTCGGACAGGGGAGGATGAATGATTATTTTGATCTGGACCTGTACTACGGCGCACTGAAGGTGTCGATCAAATCGAGTTTTTTCCGGCTGAAGGAGCGGCCGAGCTTTGTGCTTTACGGCAAAAAGGGCGTTTTCGTCAAACAAACCAAGGATCGGCAAGAAGAGCATTTGAAGCTGTTTTATCTACCCGAAGGACATGACGACTTCGGTGTGGATCTGCCTGAACATTATGGAACGCTGACCTATGTGGATGAGGAAGGTGTTTATCATGAGGAGAAAGTGGTATCTGAGCGCGGGGATTATGGACGAGTGTATGAGGACCTCTATAATGCCATTTTTTATGGCTCTCCCAAAATGATCCGCGACGAGGAAACGCTCTGGAACATGGAAATGCTGGAGGCCGGCATCCAAGGATGCAAGTAGATATGAGGACGTTTCTGCGATAAAAAAATGGACAATCGGGCATTGCGTCGCCGAAATATGGACGGGAGGAACCACCATGAAACCACGAATCACGGTGCTCACTTTGGGTGTGGATGATTTGGAAAGATCGCTTGCATTTTACCGCGATGGGCTTGGATTTCCGACAGAAGGTATCGTAGGGCAGCAGTTTGAGCACGGTGCAGTTGCCTTTTTTGATTTGCAGCCAGGGTTGAGATTGGCCGTTTGGAGCCGAAAAGATATTGCTCATGACACGGGTCTTCCGCTAACGCCTTCAAGTCCGGTCACGTTTACGATCGGGCACAACGTGGGCAGCAAAGAAGAAGTGGATCAGGCGATGGAGCAGGCGCGGAAAGCTGGAGCAAGCATTGCGGTGGAGGCGCATGACACGTTCTGGGGCGGATATTCAGGTTATTTCCAGGACCCTGACGGTCATCTGTGGGAGATTGTCTGGAATCCGCAGTGGGAAGCTGAAGCATAAATAACATAAACATATAACGGGGATGCAAGCGTGAGTTAAAGCAGCATGAGCATGGAACAGAGAGCGAAGCCTTCAATGCATGAAGTCGCGTGCCTGTTCGTTTATTCCAGACTATGGTAGAGTTAGTCATGGAGTATAGGCAGGCATATGATATAAGAAGGAGCAGGGCAAGCATGAGCATGACCGAAAAAGAGAAAGCGGCTCAAGGATGGCTGTACGACAACAACAACGATCCCCAGTTGGTTGCGGAACGTTTGCAGGCGAAAGAACTGTGTTATGACTATAATCATCTCCGTCCAGGCATGTTGGAGGAGCGGGAAAGCATAATTCGCCGGCTTTTTGCCAAGACCGGGGACAAATTTTTGATCGAGCAGCCCTTCGTATGCGATCAAGGATACAACATCGAAATCGGCGAAAACTTCTATTGCAACCATAATGCCGTCATGCTTGACGCAGGTAAAATCACATTTGGCGACAATGTGTTCGTTGCACCGAACTGCGGTTTTTACACGGCAGGACACCCGATTGACGTCGAGCAGCGCAATCGAGGACTTGAAATCGCTTTGCCCATTGCCATAGGAAACAACGTGTGGATCGGCGGTGGCGTTTCCATTCTGCCTGGCGTCACCATCGGCGACAACACCGTGATCGGAGCGGGAAGCGTGGTCACCAAAAATATTCCTTCAGGGGTTATCGCCGCAGGTAATCCGTGCCGGGTCATCCGGGAAATTACGGAAGAGGACAAACATAAATACCCGAAAAGGTAAAGCAACGAAAACCGCATCGTTCATACGACTGCATATCGCAGGAAGCCGCCGCCGCCGTAAGGCGGCTTTCTTTTTTTCTGCGTTCCTTAGACCCAAAAAGGTGGGCGATATTCCGTCATTGAAATTGGCGAGCGAATGTTTAGAAAATGTTTATTCCCCATCGTTATACTTAAAGAATCATCGTGATCTCGGGATGGGCAACATGCTCCCTGCTGTACACGATTCACAGAAGTATGGACGTTTTGGAGGTATTTACGGATGAAGACAGCAATCATATAGGATGAGAAAGGGGAAATACTCTTTTCGATTGGAAGACAGATCATATCAGGCAATAGTTTACTTCACTTAGTACAACTCAAATTATAAATGCGGCATGAGCAGATAATGGGGGCATCGGAAAAATGGATATGGAAGAATACATGAGTCGTCGACTGAAAAAACAAAAACAATTGTTTGAGCAGCTGGGCATAAGCATGGACGCCCAACAAGTTCACGAAATAAAATTCAAATACACGGTCCGCGGATATGATCCGAAAACCGTCGACCAATTCCTTGATCAGGTTGTCAAAGATTACGAGCGTTTTTATGCGCATATCGTGGACATGATGGAACAGCAGCACGACTACGAACATCAGATTCGTCGTTTGAAGGAACATGCAGAACCGGAATGGAACCGGAATTTCACCCAGCGCAAACATCTGGAAGGCGTCATTAAACAACTCGAATACAGCGTTCGCGAATTGAACAGGATACATCATTCGTGATTTCGGGGCACCCTTGAAAGGGTGTTTTTTTAATTTCTGTCTACGCGCTTCGCTTCTCGAGATTGCTGCTGCCTCTCCGTTTACGTGTGTATCTTTTTTCCGGTTTATATAGTTCAACTTTAATAATGGGTTCTCGGGTTATTGTAAACCTGATATTAAATTAATGGTTTACAAATATAATCGACCAAACTATAATTCAATGCATTAGACGTCGACGCTAAAATTTGGTTCATATGGTGGAGGTACTGCATTTGAAAACGAAAGAACTGGTATACGCCGCATTATTCGCTGCGTTCATTGCCGTATTGGGCTTGATCCCGCCCATCCCGCTTGGATTCATCCCCGTGCCGATTACCGCGCAGACACTTGGCGTCATGTTGGCAGGCTGCTTTTTGGGGAAACGTATGGCAGCCATCAGCCTGGTGTTGTTTATTCTGCTGATTGCGATCGGCCTGCCGGTGCTCCCGAGTGGACGCGGCGGAATGGCGGTGCTGGTGGGCCCTTCCGCAGGATTCATTTTCAGTTGGCCCATTGCTGCGTTCTGCATTGGCTGGGCATCCGAGAACGTCTGGCCCAAACTGAAAACATGGAAACTCGTGGTCATCAATATTATATTCGGCGTCATCCTGGTCAGCCTGATCGGTGCGCCTGTCATGGCTCTTATTACCAATACGCCCGTTTGGGCTGGAATCGTGAGCTCGGCTTCGTATCTTCCGGGGGATCTGATCAAGGCGGTCATTGCTTCTGTCATCGTCGTGCAGCTTAAAGCGATCAGCCCGATCGAAGAGAAGATCCACCATTCCTGACATGGAGCCATACTGCGGTTCTAGGATCGAGCGACCAGTATGAATGAAAGGGGATACGAAATGAATCTGGCGGAGCCCATTCTGAATCGCGCAACCCGGTATCCCGATCGTATAGCCATTCGCCACGGAAGCGGACAACTTACCTATTCGCAGCTTACCGAGCGAGTCGGAAGAATTGCTGCCGGATTGGGGCAACACTGCGCCCCGCAAGACATGATTGCCATCCTGTCCGCCAATCGGGTAGAATTTGCGGAAGTGTTCCTCGGCGCAGTGCAGGCAGGATGTGTGCCGGTTCTGCTGGATACCGGTTGGACGACGAATCAACTGGAGGGCGTCATTGCAAGCTGCAAGCCCAAGGTCATTTTTGGCGAGGGAGCGAGGTTGGAAGAATTCCGGGCTCGGCATGACGGCATTCTCTGCTTGACGTTCGAAGACAAGGAACAAACAGGCACTTATGAACCGTGGCTAGCTTCGCATCCTCCTACGTCATGTGTGGACGCGTCCAACGAGTTGTTGTTCGTGGGCTTCACCTCAGGCACAACGGGAGTGCCTAAAGGGTACATGCGTACGCACCTTTCTTGGCTGCGCAGTTTCGATGCCACGGAAGAAGCCTTTCGGCTTGAGTCGATGGAGCATGTGCTGGCCCCGGGACCGTTCGTGCATTCCTTGTCCCTGTTTGCATTGGTGCAGTCTTTGTACAGCGGTGCGACCTTTTATGTCATGGAGAGATTTGTCGCGCAAAACGTCATGGAGCTCTGTTCCGACGTACGTGGCATGGTCTTGTTTGTCGTGCCTGCCATGATCGATGCTTTGTTGCAGCATGCTTCCGCAGTTGAGCATTCCGGCTCGATTCAGGCGCTGATCAGTTCGGGCGGTCAATGGCTGGAACGGTCGAAGGAGCGGTGCCGGGAAGTGTTTGCCGGTACGGCTTTATACGAGTATTACGGTTCTTCGGAAGCGAGTTATATCAGTTACATGGATGTCCTTCGGGAGAAGCGCCCCGGATCGCTGGGGAGACCGTTCAAGGGCGTAGAAATCTCGATCCGGAACGATCGTTTTCTGGAAGTGCCCGCAGGCACCGCGGGCGAACTTTTCCTCCGAAGCCCGATGATGTTCAAAGCCTATCATCAGCTGCCGGAAGAAACGGCAGGGGCTTTCAGGGAAGGCTGGCTCAGAACGGGAGATTACATGTATGTCGATCAGGACGGTTATCTTTATTTGGCAGGACGGGTGCAGAACATGATCAAAACCGGCGGATTGAAGGTGTTTCCGGAGGAAGTGGAGGCCGTCCTGCAGCGGATTCCTTCCATTCGGGAGGTGATGGTCTTCGGCAAACCGGACGAGCGTTGGGGAGAGCGGGTTACGGCGATGATCCAGTGGCATGCAGAGGTGCCGGAATGGAGTTTGGACGAAATAAAGCAGGTTTGCAAGCAATACGGCCTGGCAGCATACAAAATCCCGAAAGCGCTGGTGACGGTGAGAAGGTTTGCCTATACGAGCAGTGGCAAGATTGCCCGCCAGCTTATGAAAGAACAAGCGTGTTTGAATAAGGGATAGACTCAGATTAAGGATGAAAGAAAGGAGACGATGCCGTTTATGCTGACCTTGGATCAGGTTCATTTTTATTATCGCAAAGGACAGGACGTTCTGCACGATATCAGCCTGTCTGTCCCCAAAGGCGAATTCGCCGCCATCATCGGTGGAAACGGTTCGGGCAAGTCAACCCTCGCCAAGTTGATGAAGGGGCTGCTGCAGCCGAAGAAAGGCGAGATCCGATTTGATGATTGGTGTACTTCCAAGCCGGAAGAGGCGGCAAAGATCCATCAACATATCGGCATGGTCTTCCAGAATCCGGATGATCAATTCATTACGACGACGGTAACGGACGAGATTGTGTTCGGCATGGAAAACATTCGCCTGTCCCGGGCTGAGATGCATGTCCGCTTACATCAGGTGTTGAACGAAGTCGGACTCGAGCGGGAAGCGGAGATGAGCCCGCATCAATTGTCGGGCGGGCAGAAGCAGCGCGTGGCCATTGCGGCCATACTGGCCATGCAGCCGGACGTCATCGTTCTGGATGAAGCGACATCGATGCTTGATCCGGAAGGAAGACGGCAGATTATGTGCATTTTGCAAGAGCTGCATCTTCGCGGCGTCACCGTCATTCATATCACGCATCATATGGATGAAGTGCTCTATGCGGAGCGCGTGATATCGTTGAATGCCGGACGGATGGCATTCGACGGAACGCCTGCGGCGTTCTTTGAAACGCAGCCGTTGAACGAATACGGATTGGAGCAGCCGTTCGCAGCCAGACTGCGAATGGCGTTGGCAGGTTCCGTCGGGGACAAGCCGCTTACGCCGGACTGGAAGGAGTGGATTCGGGAACGATGGCATACGAGCTAAACCGGGTTAGCGTCCATTTTGCGGAGCGGACGGCATTGCGCAACGTGACGTGCACTTTGCGGGAAGGACGCTGGATCTCGATCGTCGGCCGCAGCGGCGCGGGTAAATCGACGTTTGCCCATGTATTGAAAGGACTCGTCATCCCCGATGAAGGAGAGTATCGCATCGATGAGCGGCGAATTTTCGGAGACGGCAAAGGAAGGGATGGCGTGATTCATGATGTGGGCATCGTTTTTCAGGTGCCTGAACATCAGTTGTTCGAAACTACCGTCGCCAGAGAGCTGGCTTTTGCGCCGCGAATGCAAGGATGGGGCTCACAGCGGATCGCGGAGGCCATCGACCGCGTTTTGCCGCAAGTCGGACTGTCTAAAGAACTGTTGGATCTTGCGCCATTCCAGCTAAGCGGCGGCCAGAGAAGGCGTGTGGCACTGGCTTCCGTGCTGCTGATGGACCCGGCACTGCTTATTCTCGACGAACCGACGTCGGGACTGGATCCGGCGGCCCGTATGGAAGTGCTGCATATGCTGCGTGAATGGCAGCGGGCGGGGCAGCGCACGATCGTATTTATTTCGCATCGGATGGAAGACGTTGCGGAGTATTCGGATGAGGTCATGGTATTTCATGACGGCCAATTGTTGGAGCATTGCGACGTACATACGTTGTTTTTGCAAAAAGGCGCTGTGATGGATCAGGCTGGCCTGCCGCTGCCGGAAGCCGTGCAGCTGCTGCATCTCGTCGAGGAGTTGTCCGGCCGGTCCGTAGATACGGGCAGCTGCAGGGAAACCGACATTCTGGAACAAGTGTCGGCGGTATGGCAAGCGAGGAGCCCGTATGCAAAATAATATTCTGTTCGGACAGTTCATGGCCAAAGAATCGCTGATGCACAGGCTTGATCCGCGCACGAAGCTGGTTAGTCTTATGATGATCATGTTCGGTTTGCTTAGGGTCGCGACATTATTGGGATTTGCTTTGGCTACCGTTTTGGTGCTGGTTTGCGTCCTCTTGTCGCGCATTCCGCTGCCTGTATATGTGAAGACGCTGAAGCCGGTCTGGTTTATATTAACATTTACGCTTTTATATAATGCCTTCTTCACCCATGGAGATCACGTCATCTGGACCTGGTCGGTCATTACGTTAACTGTGGATGGCATCGAAGCGGGAATAACCGTTGTGTGGCGCATTGCATTGATGATTATGCTGGCATCCGTCTTAACGTTAACGACCAAACCGCTAACACTTGCCCAAGGCTTGGAAAAGCTGATGTCGCCGCTTTCGCGTTTGCGCGTGCCCGTGGAGCAGGTTTCGCTGATGATTACCATCGCGATTCGTTTTATCCCGACGATTCTGGAGGAGATGGACCGCATCTTGCTTGCCCAGAAGGCCAGGGGTTACGATATCGCCGCCATGCCCCTGCCGAGACGGTTGTTTGCTTATATTCCAGTCGTGGTCCCGCTGTTCATGACGACGATTCAACGGGCGGAACAACTCACGTTGGCCATTGAGGCCAGAGCTTATGGGGATGGCAGGGGGAGAAGTTCTTATCGGCAATTAAAGCTGGCCAAGGCCGATTATTGGATCGGCGGAAGCGCAATGGCCATTGCGTTATGGATGATATGGGGAGGTTAGCGACGGATGGATTGGAATACGCGTATCACGGACATGCTTCGCATCCGGTATCCGATCATTCAAGGCGGGCTTGCCTACTTGGGGTACTCCGAGCTTGCCGCGGCCGTATCAAACGCGGGCGGGTTGGGGCAAATTACAGCCATGAGCCTGCCGGATGCCGAGACGCTTCGCCGCGAAATTCGACGGGTGCGGACGTTGACGGACAAGCCGTTCGGCGTCAATCTTGCGCTCGGCATGCATCGCACTGATATGGAAGCACGGCTTGCGGCCATTATTGAAGAGCAGGTTCCGGTCGTAAGCATAACGGGAGGCAATCCTGCTGAAATGCTGCGAGCATTGGAACGCGAAAGCATTCATACCCTTGTGCTGGTGTCCTCCCGCAGACAAGCGCAAAAGGCGGAACAGCTCGGCGCATCGGCGGTCATGGCGGTTGGTCACGAAGGCGGCGGCCATCTTGGGCGCGACGGCGTGGGAACGATGGTCTTGGTTCCCAGCATCGCAGATACGATACGGATTCCCGTCATTGCCGCAGGCGGAATCGGTGATGGGCGCGGCTGGATGGCTGCGCTGGCTCTTGGTGCCGAAGGGATCGTCATGGGCACGAGGTTTGTGGCGACGCAGGAATGCGCGGCTGCATCGGCCTCTTACAAGCAGGCTTTAGTGAACCGTTCGGAGGCGGACACGACCGTGATCAAAGCATCCATCGGTCAGCCGGGAAGGGTGCTGCGAAACGCTGCCGCCGAGAGAATCCTTGCCGCAGAACAGAGAGGGGACGGCATCGAGCAGCTTATGCCGCTCATTAGCGGTGACGTTAACAGGCGCTGGATTCATGACGGATCGGAAGGAGAGGGCTTCGGCTGGTCCGGCCAAGTGGCAGGTCTCATTCAGGATGTGCCTTCCGTATCCGAACTGATGGAGCGTATGGTTAACGAAGCGGAGTGCATTCGGAATAAGTGGGGCGGTAGGCGCGAACATTGACATTCAAGGACATCCATTATACTGTATGGGAGCCAGCTTTCTTTTCTCTATGAAGGTGAATATTGATTTTTGGAGGCATAACCATGAACCAGCGTTTTCGGATCACGCGCACGATGCAGGAAAACCATAATGACCCGGCGATTTCGCTTGAAGAATGCAAAGGATATTTTGAATCCAAAGCCGATTTTGCCTATTCTTCGACTCTTGTCGTCAAAGGGCCTGAAAGCACGATGACCATTGAAGGGGACTTCTTCATGTGGAACCTAGGGGAGGCGGAAATTCCATTCCGTCTTTATGATGGAGACCTGTATGTTGCGGTCAGCAGCGAAGCCGTCGTTCCCAAAATGATCGAAATTGCAACCGATTTGCAAGCAGACATCGTTGAAGGATAAGTGCGTATAACGTAGGAAGTCGCCAGATGTGGCGGCTTTTTTTGTTGTCTTTGTCCGAGTTCGCTTCTGAACGAGTTGTGGAATACGTCGCTCTTGAAATTAGCAAACCGTGGCCCTCTATGGGCACTGTTCCAGAAATGGGTCGGCCGGTAATTACCGGTTGGCCCTTTTTGCGTGGTGAGACGAGGATGGGGACGTGAGAGCGTCTTTCATCAAATATTAGTTGACAACGTCCACAAAACGATCTACATTATTTGTTGACATAGTCCACAAAAAAGGGGATTGACGATGTATCCGACTGATCCGATCGTTGCGGATATCCGCAAATTCAACCGTTTCTATACAAGCATCCTTGGGCTGCTGGACAAACATATATTGACTTCCAAGTACTCTTTTACTGAAGCGCGAGTCATTCTGGAGATCGGTTTTATGGGACAATGCATTGCGAACAGTCTGGTCGAGAAGCTGGATATTGATCGCAGCTATATGAGCAGAATTATTGCCAAACTGGGCAAGGAAGGACTCATCAGGAAAGAAAATTCGGAGTCGGACAGCAGAACAAGCCTGATTTCGTTGACAGATAAGGGTCTTGAGGTGTTTTCCCAATTGGATCAAAAATCGGATGAGCAAATCCACCGTTTATTCAAAAACTTGTCGGAAAAGGATATTCGAGAGATCCATGCGTCCATGGTGTTGATTCAACAAAAATTAGAAATTTCGGAAGGTGCAGGCAATGATACGTTTTGACAATGATTATGCGGAGGGTGCGCATGGGCGGATTCTGGAGCGCATCGTTCAAACCAATGAAGAGCAGACTCCGGGATACAGCACGGATATCTATTGCGAAAGGGCAAGAGGCCTGATCCGAAAAGCATGTCATGCAGAGCAAGCAGACGTGCACTTTTTGGTTGGCGGAACGCAGACGAACACGACGGTGATTTCTTCGATATTGCGCCCCCATCAAGGGGCAGTGGCCGCTGTGTCCGGGCATATCGCAACATTGGAAACCGGGGCAATCGAGGCGACAGGCCATAAGGTGCTTACCCTTCCCAGCGACGATGGAAAACTGAGAGCCGAGCAAATCCGGGAATTACATATGACCCACTGGAACAGCGGCAACCGGGAGCACATGGTTCAACCTGGTTTGGTTTATATATCGCACCCGACCGAGTATGGCACAACGTACAGCCTGAGCGAATTGGAAGCACTGAGCCGTGCGTGCAGGGAATGCGGACTTCCCCTCTTTATGGATGGTGCCAGATTGGGGTATGGACTGGTTTCCGAAGGCAGTGATCTTGAGTTGGCGGATATTGCCCGACTGTGTGACGTCTTTTACATCGGAGGAACAAAACTAGGGGCGTTGTTCGGGGAAGCTGTCGTGATCGTCAACGATGACCTCAAGCAGGGATTCAGATATCAGATCAAGCAGCGTGGAGGACTGCTGGCCAAAGGCAGACTGCTTGGCATTCAGTTCGAAACGATGTTTGAGGACGGGCTCTATTATGACGTATCCCGCCATGCGGTACGGATGGCAACGGACATTCGAAACGCATTTGTGTTGAACGGATTCGGGATGCGCTATAACTCCGGAACGAATCAACTATTTCCGATTTTGCCGAACAACGTATTTGAAACGTTAAGCCAAACCTATTCTTTCTCCGTCTGGGAAAAACTTGGCGACACGCACACGGTCGTCCGGATCTGTACAAGCTGGGCAACCAAAAAGGAACATGTGGACATGCTGACCGATGACATTCACAGAATACAGCTTGCATCCGCCCATCTTAGCTATACATCAGCGTGAGATTGCAGCTGTGAGTGAGTTGCGAATAGTTTGCTTCAGACTATATATGATTCTGCAAGAGCCGCCTTTGGGCGGCTTTTATCGTATTTATGGGAATGAAAAGCAGGTATACTCCATTTAATTCATACTAATTTGGTCAGAATGATTGATATTATAGAGGTTTACCGTTATACTTCATGTAATACGTTAATCATCAGTGAGTAACAATAAAAAAGAAAACCTACATACAAGGGGGGGAAACATGTGGCTCCAGAGTTATACGAATTGGAATTGGAGTACGAGCTCTTGAAACAACTTCGGGATGCGATTGCTCCTGTCGGTGCAAGCACGCTCGTGCATACGTTGGGAAAAAGATACGGCCTCAGCCAGGCTACCATCGGAAGACGGCTTATGGAAATGGATGTCGAGGGGTACACGGTGCTTGAAGGGCGAAAAGGCCGTGTATTGACCGAAGCGGGCCTGGAACGACTGAAGACGACGGAACGGGAATTGCAGCAGAAAAACGTGAACTCGCGCCTGATTCAGACGCTGAACCATTCGGGCGAAAAAGCGCTGCTCGACATTCTCGTCGCCCGAAGGGCGCTGGAACGGGAGATTGCTTCGCTGGCTGCGGAACGTGCCACGAAAGAGTACATCCATCTGCTCGAACAATCCATCGAGGCACAGAACCGGCAATTGGCGCAGAACGTTATTCCTTATGAGGAAGATCGGGAATTCCACCGGCTGCTGGCTTATGCGGCCCAGAACCAGTTCTTGCTCCATGCCGTCGAATTGGTATGGGACACGAGCAGGGACTTTCTGGAGACCGCGTATATCCGGCGTACGGTCGGGAGCGAATTAGTGGTCGATCACCGTCAGATTCTGGATGCCATTATATCGCGTTCTCCGGAAGATGCCGAAGCCGCGATGGTCAATCACATCAACCAGATGATCGAGGACGTCAAACGTTACTTTTCCATGAAAAACCAGTCGCTTAGCATCGAGAAAGCGCGTTGAAAAGGAGATGAACTTGTGACCACAAATTATCGCTTGGGTATCGACATCGGGGGCACGTTCACGGACGCGCTGGTGACGGATCGGCAAGGCAGGATGATCGCTGCGCTGAAGACGCCATCCATCGCCGAAGCGCCTGAACGGGCCATCTTTAACGCATTGGATCAGCTTCAGGCACAAGGCGTGAAAATTGGCGATATCGACCTGTTCGTCCACGGCACGACGCTTGGCGTCAACACATTGATCGAACGCAACGGAGCGGTTACAGGGCTGCTTGTTACAAAGGGTTTCCGCGACATTCTTGAAATCCGGAGACTTCGCTTGGAGGATACGACGAACCTGTACGGCGATAAGACGGAGGCGCTTGTACCGAGATATCTCGTCAAAGAAATCGACGAACGGGCGCTTGCAAGCGGGGACGTGCTGCAGCCGCTAAACAGTGATCAGCTTGTTCAGGCAGTTGACGAACTGGTGGAGGAAGGCATTACGGCGCTGGCGATCAGCTTTATGCACTCTTACGCCAACCCTGCTCATGAGAAGGAAGCGGAAGAAATCATCCGGGAACGGCATCCGCAATTGTTCATTTGCCGAAGCAGCGCCATTTGGCCGCAGCAGCGCGAATTCGAGCGTACGCTGGCCACCGCCATGAATGCATATGTGGGAGAACGCATGGGCTCTTACTTTGTACGGCTTCAGGAGGGTATTCATGAATATGGGTTAAAAGCAAACCTGCTCTCCACGATGTCCAATGGCGGCATCATGACAGCGGCAAGTGCGGCTAGCGAGCCTGTTCGCACCTTGCTTTCGGGACCTGCCTCAGGCGTCATTGCAGCGACGCATATTGCCCGGAAGGCAGGCATCGATCAAGTCATTACGTTCGACATGGGTGGCACAAGTGTGGATGTGGCTTTGATCGACAAAGAGCCGGCGTATTCCACCGAGAACAAAGTCGGTGATTTTCCGGTCATCTTGCCTGCCGTGGACGTTACGGCCATCGGGGCTGGAGGCGGATCGGTTGCATGGCTGGACACGGTCGGCGTCCTTAAGGTTGGCCCACGCAGCGCCGGGGCTTATCCAGGTCCTGCGTGTTACGGCCGGGGCGGTGAGGAGCCAACAACGACAGACGCATACTTGCAGCTCGGCATCTTGCAGGCGGATCGTTTTCTCGGCGGCCAGATGCATCTCTATCCTGAGCTTGCGGAACGTGCACTGAACGCTGTGGGCCATAGGCTGGGCCTTGATGCAACGCAAACGGCACAGGCGATTCTCGATGTCGCCACAGCCAACATGTATGCCCAATTTTCGCCGCTCATGGCTCGCAAGGGCATTGATCCGCGCGATTTCACACTTCTGGCTTATGGGGGAGCCGGCCCCATGCATGCATTTCTGATGGCGCGGGAAGTCGGCATCCGCCGAGTGCTTGTTCCGCCTGCTCCTGGAACGTTATGTGCGATGGGCTGCACGGTGGCCAATCTCCGAAACGACTTTGTCTTTTCGCTTCACAAGAGCAGCCAAGCTTTAGCAGGCGGAGAGTTGGCTTCCTTTTATGCGGATCTGGAACGGCAGGGACGAAGCTGGGTAGAGGTAGAGGCACGGGGCGGCGTGGAACTGGAGAGCGTCTACTGTCTCTATAGCGCCGATATGCGATATGAAGGACAGGCCTTTGATTTGGAAATTGCATTGACGCAGGAAGAAATTGACCATCCCGAAAAGGCAAAATCAAAGTTCCATACATTCTATCAAAATGTGTTCGGAATCAGCCAGCCGGAATCGGAGGTGATGTTCATCAGCCTGCGGGCGACGATTGTCGGCATCGTGCCGAACCATGGGAGCGTGGATTCGTTTGCCCAAGTCAACCACGCAAGTGGAGCAGAGGAACGAAACATAACGTTCGATCATGCGCGGAGAACGGCGAAAGTGTTGACAAGGGAACAGATTCCGCTGGATGCGGGCATCCCGGGTCCGGTTATCGTGGAGGAGTATGATACGACGATTTTTGTACCTCCAGGTTTTAACGTACGCAGGGACGCGCATGGCAATCTGATCGGGGAGGCGACGTAATGATCGCGGACAAGGTGTTTCTGGAAATTTTCAACAATCGGATCCAAGCAGCGGTCGAGGAAATGGCGAACGTCGTTCTGCGAACAGGGTTTACCGCTTTTGTCAAAGAGACCGGCGATTTCGGCACATATCTGTTGTCTCCTTCAGGGGAGACGTTTGGTTCACCGCTGGAAACAGGTTATAACCTCTCGCTCGGTATTCCTGCAGAAGCGACGATACGTAGTATCGAGGATTGGCAGGAAGGGGATTTGGTTATCTGCAATGATCCTTATGCCACGAAAGGCATGGTGACCCACCTTCCCGACATTCATCTGATCAAACCCTACTTCCACGAGGGGCGCGTCATTGCTTACGGCATGTGTTTCGTGCACTCATCCGATGTTGGCGGCAAGGTGCCGGGGAGCGTATCTCCCAGCGCGTACGATATTCACATGGAAGGCATTCGCATCGCTCCGGTCAAGTTATATGAAGCTGGCGTGTTGAACGAGCATGTCATGCGATTGTTTCTGGATAACAGCCGGATTCCGGAGCAAAACCTTGGCGACCTCAAAGCGCTGATGGCTGCCCTGAACCGGGGTGAACAGCGCCTTGCCGAACTGGTCGCTCGTTATGGCGTGGAACGGATTGAGCAAGGCATCGAGCAATTGCTCGAATATGCCGAAATGAAGGCACGTGCCATCGTTCGGGATATTCCGGACGGAGCTTACGATTTCTGGGATTATCTCGAGAAGGGACCCGGAGGATACCCCATCCGCTTGCGCTGCAAGATGACGATCGAGGATAGCGACATTCATCTCGATTTTAGCGGCACCGATCCTCAGGTTCGGGCTTCGTTCAATATCCCGACGCATAATCAGCAAGGGCATTACATGCTTGTACCGGCGTTGATTCGCTATTTCCGCACGCTGGACCCGACGATCCCATGGAACTCCGGCATGATTCGAATGGTGCGCAATTACGCGCCGCCGGCCTCGGTGCTCAATCCGGAACCGATGGCTGCCGTCGGGGCACGGGCGGCAACGTTCATCCGTCTGATGGACGTGATCACGGGCGCTCTTTGCAAAGCCGAGGCGAGCAAAGTACCCGCAGCCGGCGCGGGGCAAGCGTGCATCGTCATGATGGCGATGACGGACGCAGCGGACGGAAAGAAAAAGGTCGGGGTCATTCAACCGATTTGCGGCGGTTCAGGAGCAAGGCCGATGAAAGACGGTATTGACGGAATGGATTTTGCCGTTGGACACCTGCGCAACATTCCGGCCGAAACGGTCGAGTCCGAAATGCCGGTGCTGATCGAGCATTACGGGCTCCGTGAAGATTCGGCGGGCGCCGGCGAATATCGCGGTGGAAGCGGGATCGCATTGCGCGTCAGAATCGTAACACCGGATACGATCATGACAGCACGGAATATGGAACGCATGGAGTTTCAGCCATGGGGCAGGCTGGGCGGCGATGTCGGCACGCATGGAGAGGCCATCCTTAACGCGGGACTTCCGGAAGAGAAAAATCTTGGCCGGATTGACGAACTGCTGCTGCAACCCGGGGATACCGTAACCTTCCTGTCCCAAGGCGGGGGAGGATACGGCAACCCGTTAAACCGGCATGCACAGTCGGTGCTGGCAGACGTTCGAAGCGGTTTGCTTTCCCTGGAAAAAGCGCGGGAGCTTTACGGCGTCGTAGTGAAGGGCACGGATGTCGACGAGTCTGGGACACACGCACTGCGGTCTGCCAAGCAGCAGCATGCGCAAGAATTCAGCTATGGTCCGACCAGGGAACAATTTGAAGCAATCTGGAGCGATGAGATGCAGTTGACGCTGGGACAGGCACTAAAGGAATATCCACTCGCCCTCCGGGATTATTTGAAACGCCGGACGATGGATATCGTGGAACAAAGACATGCCGCCGGTTCATCCGTGACGCCACAGGAAATAGCCGCCATCGTGAACGGGTTGAGGAAAAACATCGGACTACAGGGAATCGGTCATCAGTAAGCCTGAACATGTAAACTTGTAATCGTATTAACCAACTAATCTTATGGGGGAATTCGTATGTTTAAATCAAACCGCAAACGTTTTTTCAGCCTGGCTTCGTTGACGCTGACCGCTTCGCTCGTACTTTCGGCCTGCGGCGGGGCAAGCAACTCGGGTACAGCTTCCGAGAGTGGGGATGCTTCGGACAGCAGCGGCGATAAAATCAAGCTGACCATGTTTATCTGGGCAGGCTCCAACCAGGATATCGTGCCTAAAGAAGTGGTTGCCGAATATGTCAAGGAACATCCGAACGTTGAAGTTACTTTCGAGGAATCCTCCAATGCAATCATGTATCCCAAAATGGTAGCAGGCAAACAGGCCGATCCGGATAACCCTGTCGTCAACTTCGGTTACTTTAATGCGGATGCCACGGCCAAAGGTGTGAACGATGACATGTGGGAGCCGCTGGATACCAGCATCGTGACGAACATCAAGGACATTCCCGAGCAGTTCCACCAGCCTGACAACAAAGGCGTCGTGTGGGGCGTATCGAGCTTTGCCCTCGTTTACAACAAGGATCTGGTAACCACGCCGCCGACGAGCTGGAACGACCTGTGGGAGAACGAGCAATTCAAAGGCAAAACCGCATTGTGGGACTACATGTTCTATTCCTATATTTCGCCGCTGATCGCGACCAAAGGACAGGAGATCGGCGCATCGTACGACAATCCCGAACCTGCATTCCAATATTGGGCTGACCATAGCGACCAAATCGGTACCCTCGTTACATCCAATGACCAGTTGAAAGCACTGCTCGAATCCGGCGATGCCCTGATTGCGCCATTCAGCGCACAGGTTGCCCAAACCTGGATCGACGGCGGTTCGCCGCTTGCCGTAGCCTACCCGAAAGAAGGAGCGATTTCGTTCCCGTATTCGCTCCAAGTCGTCAAAGGTTCGACGCCTGAACAAACACGCGTGGCCAATGAAATCATCAATGAGCTGCTGAGTGCCGACGCGTTGACACGTTACGCCGAAGCAACCGGCACGCCGGTGACCAGCACTGCCGCTGCCGTGCCGGATAAATACAAGGATGATCCTTCGTTCTCGGTAGAAACGCAAAGCAAAGGCATCAATCCCGATTGGGACGTGCTCGCCCGGGACAGCTCTGCATGGAAGGAACTGTGGGATCGCCTCGTCAAAACCAATCTTCAATAATATAGTCGCCTGGAACATAGACGAATTTATCCCCAGGCAGGGATAGGAGGACCCGAGATGAGCAATGGGCAGGAATCCGTCTCGATCGAGGCAAAGCGCGTTACGAAAATTTATGGGGGACGGGCTGCCGTCGATCAAGTTACGCTTCAGGTCAACAAGGGAGAGTTTGTCTCCCTTCTGGGCCCGAGCGGCTGCGGCAAAACGACGCTGCTCCGAATGCTGGGCGGGCTCGAACAGCCCGATGACGGAATCATCATGCTCGGCGGGCAGGATGTCACGGGCGTTCCGGCATACGGCCGCAGCAGCAATATGATTTTCCAGCAGCTGGCGCTGTTCCCGCACATGGATGTATTCAACAACATCGCTTACGGACTCAAGGTGAAAAGGACGCCTAAAGCCGAGATCAAACGCCAGGTCCATGAGATGCTGGAACTTGTGCAGCTTGGGGATTACGGCAGACGGGCCGTATCGCAGCTGTCCGGCGGACAGGCACAGCGCGTAGCGATTGCGAGAGCGCTGATCAACAAACCCGAAGTGCTGCTGCTGGACGAACCGCTCTCCGCGCTCGATATGCAGCTGCGCCTCGACATGCAGCGGGAACTGAAGCGCATCCAGCGCGAATTCGGCGGCACCTTTATCTTCGTCACGCATGACCAAAGCGAGGCGATGAACATGTCCGACCGCATCGGCGTTATGCGTGCTGGCCAATTGCTTCAATACGCGACGCCGGACGAAATTTATGAGAAACCTGCCAACAGCTTTGTGGCCAAGTTTATTGGGGATACGAATCTACTGGACGTGTCCGTGGACGAGCCCGCTTCAAATGGGATCCGCGTGAGCATTCAGGGGCATTCGCTGCTTGCGGGAACAAACGAAGAACCTGTCGCATTCCGGCAAGGTGCGAAGCATTCGTTATCGATTCGCTACGAGTATATTCGTCTTGGAGACGAGGCGGCCAACTGCACCAACCAATTGCAAGGCCGTGTTATCGAAAGTGTGTACGGCGGAGCAAGTATCCGTTATGTCATCGAAACGCTGGGTAACCTGCACATCCAAGCAAGTGTTCCGCATCAGCGCGGAGGATTGCGCTATGCGCCGGGCGAAGCCGTGCAGCTCGGTTTTGATCCGGAAGATGCCTTGCTGCTCGCTGACTCCGGTGCGGGTGCGGCATCATGAGCCGGATTACCGAAAAGGTCGTAAACATGTATTCGTCCGGCCACCGCAAATGGACGACCCAATTGCTGCTCCTTTTGCCGGCATTGCTGCTAATGGGCATTGTGTATCTCGGCGGATTGCTGATTTTCGGAAGATACAGCTTCGACATGTACGACAACGGCAAGCTGGTTCGAGGTTGGGACTTAAGCACGTACCGCGCGTTTCTATCGGATCCATATTATTGGAAACTGATCGGAAACACGTTCCGCATCGCGTTTAAAGTTACAGCGTGGAGCTTGTTGCTTGCGTATCCGCTCGCTTATTTCATCGCCGGCTTGAAGAAGCCGGGATGGAAGCAGTTTTTGCTGCTGCTTACGTTTCTGCCGCTGCTCGTGAGTGCGGTGGTTCGTTCCTATGGCTGGCAGTTGCTTCTGTCCAAACAAGGTTTCATGAACTGGCTGTTCATTCATCTGGGCATGACCGAGGAAGGGTTCAACATGATGAATAACGAGACGGGCGTTGTCATTGCCCTTGTGCACATCTTTCTGCCATTTATGGTCTTTCCGATCCTGAACGTGCTGTCGCAGAGCGATGCTTCGCTCAAAGCAGCGGCGCAGGATCTCGGAGCCGGCAGCTGGCGAACTTTTTTTACCATTACGCTGCCATTGTCGGCCAGAGGTATTGCAAGCGGCATACAGATCGTGTTTACGCTGTGCCTGACTGCATTTACGACCCCTCAGCTGATCGGCGGGGGCAGGGTGATGACGCTGCCGGTCTTCATCTACCAGCGAACGCTGGACACAAACTGGCCGATGGCGGCAGTGGCAAGCCTGTTCCTGCTGGTGTCATCCGTCGTGGTGTCGCTGCTGGTCAACAAAGGTGCGGAATGGCTTATGTTCCGTCGTTCCAGGGAAGGAGGACGTGCACATGGTTAAGTCGGGACGCGTAACCAAATGGCTTCTCGCGGTGTTCGTTGGGGCGGTCGCCGTATACTTGTTGCTCCCACTATTAATGATTGCATTCACGTCAGTCGGTTCCGGATCGGCAAGCAAATTTCCGCCCCAAGGCTTCACCTTGGAATGGTATGCCAACCTGCGGGAGCAAACCCAGTTTCTTGATGCTTTCAAAAACAGCCTGATCGCATCGGCGGGAGCCGTATTGCTGGCATTGGTAACGGGGACGCTCGCTGCAGCAGCCATCGTGCAGCATCCTTTCCCGGGTGCGGGATTGCTGCGGGCTTTCTTTGTATCGCCCATGGTCATGCCGAAAATTACGCTGGGAATCGCCTATCTGATTCTGTTCTCCAAAATGCACATCGCTGGCGGACTGTTCGGACTTGTATTGGGAGAAGCCGTCATCGTGCTGCCATTTATATTGACCATTGTGGGCAGTGCGTTGGCGAACCTGAAGCCGGTCCATCGGGAGGCTGCGGCCGATCTCGGGGCAAGCCCGTGGCGGATCTTTTTCACCATTACGCTGCCGCAGCTCAAATTCGCCATGTTGTTGTCCGGGTCGATCGCCTTTGTATTTACGTTTGACCAGGTCGAAGCTGCGCTGCTGCTGCTGCGCCAGGACAGCTATACGCTGCCGATCCAGCTTTTCCTCTACATGGAGAAGTGGCAGGACCCCACGATCGCGGCCGTGTCGGTTGTACTGATCGTCGGTGCCTTGGCTCTATTCATGGCGATCAAGCTGGTGCTTCGCTCCATTCCGGGACTCGAAGGATGGTTTGGCAGCAGAAAAAAATAAAAGGGAGGACTCGAAACTATGAATCCACAGCAACCATCCGAAGGTTCAAGCTTGAACAGAGACCGTGCGGATGAAGTCATGAAAGCGCAGGGACTCCAAGCGCTGGTTGCCACAACGCCGGAAAATATCCATTATGTCATTGGATCGCAATTGCGAGCCAGCAATTGGACGATGCAGATCTATGCCATACTGCCCGCCGACCGTTCGGCAAGGCCGTGCATCGTCATTCCGACGAATCGTCTGGGGGTCGTCGCCCAGTTCGGCATCACAAACGTTGACATTTTTGCTTATAGCGATTTCTTTGTTGAGGGAACAATCGAAGGCAAACCTTCCACCGCTGACATTGATCTGTTCTATTCCTTGCTGCAAACGACGGTGATTCACAAAGGAGCGGCAGATGCCTTGTTTGCTGCGTTGAAGCACCTTGGCATTGAAAATCAGCCTATCGGCATCGACGAAATGCGGATTGCGCCGGATATTTGGGCCCAGGTCCAAGATGCCTTGCCGGATGGGGCTGTTGTTCCCGCGTATACATTGTTCCGGCATATCCGGCTTGTGAAAACGCCGTTCGAGATCGAACGGCTGCGCCGCGCCGCTGAGGTCAATGAACGGATCGAGCGGGAGCTGATCGAGCTTATCGCGGCAGGCGTGCATGAAAAGGAACTGGCGGACCATTATCGGCTTGCCGTGATGCGCGCAGGCGGAACGCCGGCCATGACGGCCGTGGGAGCAGGACCGCGCAGCGCCTTGCCGCTGATCGAAAACTATTTCCATACGATCGAGCAAGGGGACCAAATCCGCTTCGATCTATGCATGCAGTTGGACGGCTACTGGGCTGATACGGGACGTACCGTCGTTGCCGGCGAACCGACGGCATGGATGAAAAAGCATTTCAACGCCGTAAAAAGCGGATGGGAGACGGCGCTTGAAGCCGTACGCCCTGGCGTAAAGGCCGCAGACATATTTCATGCGGCGGTGTCCCGCGTACAGCGCGAAGGCATCCCGCATTACCGTAGACAGCATGTCGGGCATGCCATCGGCCTGGAGCTGTATGATGATCTGACCGTTTCCCCGGGTGACCAGCACATTCTGGAGCCTGGCATGGTGCTGTGCGTAGAGGTGCCTTATTACGAACTCGGCGCAGGCGGCTTCCAAATCGAAGATACGGTGGTCGTGACGCCGGACGGATATGAGTTTCTGACTCGCATGGAGCGCAAATTGTTCACGAAATAACGAATCCCGGAAGGCTTCAAAGCAAGCGATCAGGCAGCTGCCGATCCAGGAGCTTTCCTGCCGAGAAAGTTGGAATTTCAATGATTCAGCAGGGAACCAAGACGTTTCGAAACATTAGCCTTGCGCTGTTTGCCGCAGGATTCGTTACGTTTGCGCTGTTATACAGCCTCCAACCGCTCATGCCGGAGATTAGCGATGCATTTGCCATTACTCCGGCACAATCCAGCCTGACGCTTTCCGTTTCAACGGTGGCGATGGCCATTACGATGTTGTTTATCGGCACGTTGTCCGACGCCCTTGGGCGGCGCTTGATCATGACGGCATCCTTGGTGCTGTCTTCCGTCATTGCCATTCTGAGCGCATTCAGCCACGGATATGCCGACCTGTTGTTGCTCCGCGTTCTGCAAGGCGTGGCGCTTGCAGGTCTGCCTGCCACGGCGATGACGTATTTGTCCGAAGAAATCGAACCCGCAAGCCTGGGGTACGCCATGGGATTGTACATCAGCGGCAATTCGATCGGGGGGCTCGCCGGGCGATTTATCAGCGGGGTCATTACCGACTGGTTCAGTTGGCGTACAGCGATCGGATTTATCGGCATGCTCGGCCTGTGCGCAGCCGTCGTCTTCTGGCTGCTGATTCCGCTGTCGCGGAATTTCGTCAAGACTTCTCCCGGCTTGCGCCAGGCGATATGCCTTCTATGGTCACAATGCCGGAATCCCCGGCTCCTGAGTTTGTACGGGCTTGGCTTTTTGCTGATGGGAGGCTTTGTTACGCTGTTCAATTACATCGGCTTTGAACTGACCGGTGCGCCGTATCACCTCAGCCAATCCCTGGTAGGCAGTCTTTTCGTCGTATATCTCATGGGCACCGTAAGCAGCACCTGGATGGGCAGGCTTGCGGACCGTTATGGGCGTTCCCATGTACTCGGCATTGCTATTGCGATCATTCTGGCGGGCGCGATCTGTACCATGCATTCGGCGCTGTGGGTCAAAATCGTGGGCCTCGCATTGTTTGCCTTTGGATTTTTTGGCGGACATTCCATTGCCAGCAGTTGGGTAGGTCTTGTTGCAGAAAATCACAAGTCACAGGCAAACGCCCTGTATTTATTCTTTTATTATGTGGGTTCAAGCGTTAGCGGAACCGGTGGAGGATACATATACAGTCATTTCGGATGGATCGGCATTGTGGGCATGATCGGGGTGTACGCCATGGCTGGCTTCGCGTTATGCCGTTTTCTCTTGAACGGGCGAGCCGGGCGGGAGAGCGGCAATCCGATCTGCTGACGTTCGGCACGAACAAGTGAAAAATAAATTGAAGCGCTGCTGACATAACGGTGTCAGCAGCGTTTTTGTATTCTGATGGGTGAGGCGATATAATCTGGACATGAAGGGAGCGGGGCGAATGAACAAAACCGAACGGCAGCTAGCCATCGTTCTGGAGCTTCAGCGTACCAGAGTGATCAAAGGCCAGGAACTGGCGGCCAAGCTGGAGACAAGCGTCAGAACGATTTACCGGGATATTCAGGCGCTTAGCGAAGCTGGCGTGCCCATTGTTGGTGCCCCCGGCACCGGATATTCGTTAATGGAGGGTTACTTTTTGCCTCCCGTCAGTTTTACGGCAGAGGAGGCCGTAACTTTGCTGATCGGAGCCGATTTCGTGGAGCGGCGTTTCGATGACCGATACGGGAAGAATGCGCAATCGTCGCGCCGGAAAATCGAAGCGATTTTGCCTGAACCGATTCAAAACGAAGCGAAGCGAATTCTCGGCAGCATACGCATGCTGCCCGATTTGAAGCAGCATGAGCACAAACGATCCGAGAAGTCACACCTGGATCTGATACGTTCCGCGATGCTGTCAGGCAACAAATTGCGTTTCAACTATGTCAAAAGGGTACCCGAACCAAGCGGAAACCGGGCTAGCGAACGGACTGTGGCCCCGCTCGGGCTTGTGTTGGTGCAAGCCGGTTGGATGCTGCTCGCGCATTGCGACCTTCGGGGAGACACCCGTCATTTCAAGGTATCCCGAATCAGTAATCCCGTTATGACGGAAGAAAGGTTCGAAGTGCCCACCGGCTTTAATTTACATGAATACATGCCGCGAGACGATCGGGATGTCCGTATTTCTGCCCGTTTCAATCCAGCTATAGCGGATCGGGTGAAAGAAACGAACATTCACTACATGGAAACGGAAGAATGGCAGCCGGAGGGATACGTGGTTCATTTCCGGGTTCGACAGGAGGAAGAACTGCTGCAATGGATTCTCGGCTGGGGAGCGGACGTTGAAGTATTGGAGCCGGAATCATTCCGCTTGAGGGTTAGACAGGAAATCATGCACATGATGGCGCGCTACTGAACAGAATCCCAAACGTCAATTGAACTTCGAGGGAACGACGTTATAGTATTTTATAAATTGCTTTAGAAAAGGTAAAAGGATCGGCATCCCCCAGCCGTTCGGCAATTTTTGCTGCGGATTTACGCCCTTGTGCATATAAAAAGAAGATGCCGAAGACCGCTCCCGTCTAATGTTGGGCAGCGGTCTTTGACCTTCGGACATGGCAGCCGTTTTATTTTGCGGGAAAGCTGTATTTCCGGGCAAGAGACACTACGACCAGTGCACAAAGCGATAATATGAGCAGTGCAGTGCCAGCAAAGCAACGCCTGCAAGAATCGGGCAGCGAGAATCAGGGCATAGCTGGATGAAAGGGCGGCAACCGTGTTAAAGGCGGCCAAACCAACGATGACGGCGAGCAGCAATGGGCGTCTCCTTCATTTGCCTGTAAACAGGGCAATCCCTCGCTGATCTGCGGCAGCAAACCGGCTGGAAACGGTAATGATGCAGATGAATCCGGACATGGCCAGTGCGAGTTCTATACATTAATTTCAATGCAGTTTACTTGTCAAGCACTTCTGGATCGATTAGTATAATGAGCATATTCAACGCTTGCTGGCCGCCGAACGCGACGCTTCAAAACGGTGGCTGATTCGCAGTTTTTTTGCGAATTTATAATAACGTTCGGATTTGTTTGGGCAAAACCGGGCAACCCGGCGTATAATGATATATACATGTATTGAAGACAAGGTGGTAGAAATCATGAATTCTTATCAGGCATTATGCCAAACTCTGTTTGGCGATTTCCCCGAGGAACATATCAAATATTCCGAATTGATCCGGAATTATACGTATACAAGATTGGGCGGCGCCGCCGATGTGCTGATGTTCCCGACAACGGTCGACGAAGTGGCAGCCATCGTAAAACGATCAGCCGGGAATGACATCCCGTTGACGATTCTGGGCTATGGTTCGAACATGATCGTGCGGGACGGCGGCATTCGCGGCATTACGATGTCCCTCCAAAACCTGAACAAGATTGAAGTGCACGGAAACACGATCGTCGCCCAGAGCGGGGCGGCGATCATAGACGTTTCTAGACAGGCGCTGGCATCCAGCCTCACGGGTCTTGAATTTGCCTGCGGCATTCCGGGTTCGGTCGGTGGGGCGCTCTACATGAACGCCGGAGCTTATGGCGGCCAAATGTCCGATGTGATGGAGTCGGCGACGATTGTCACTGAGGCGGGAGAAATAATGACGCTGCAGAGTGAAGATATGCTGCTGGGCTATCGCAAGAGCGTATTTATGGGCAAGAAGGACATCATCATCGATATCAAGCTCAACCTGGCGCCTGGAGATCCGGTGCAGATTAAGGCCAAAATGGATGAACTGACCTATGCGCGGGAGTCCAAACAGCCGCTTGAATATGCTTCCTGCGGAAGCGTGTTTAAACGTCCGGAGGGATATTTCGCGGGCAAGCTGATTCAAGATAGCGGGCTGCAGGGAACCCGGATCGGCGGCGCGGAAGTGTCCCGTAAACATTCGGGTTTCATCGTTAACGTGGACAATGCGACGGCGCAGGATTACATCGAAATGATCGCGCTCATTCAGGAAACGGTGAGCCGCAAATTCAACGTGGACCTGGAGACGGAAGTCATCATCATTGGCGATGAGGCGCCGGCAGGCAGCTAAGCACGCATCTTATAACCATAACCGAAGATTTTGGTAAAAGGACCTGCAGCTCAAGCCGAGCGGCAGGTCCTCTTCATTGTTCATGTCTGGTGCTGATCTTCTAATGATAACGTCGCGAAGTACTCGACAACGACCTCGCGAAAATCATGGGCGGCACGAGAGATATATCGGTTTTTGTGCGATAACAGGGCGATTTCCCGCACCAACTGAACGTCTTCTACTCGCAAATAAGATATCCGCTCTCTCGGATTTTTTGCTGTGCCCGGGATGAATCCAATGCCGATCCCGGCTTCCACCAGCGAGCTCAGCCTGGCGGGTTCATCTCCTTCGTACACGTAGTTGGGTACGAATCCGACCGATCGGCATCTGGCATCGACGAGGTCGCGCGTAGCGTAGCCTTTTTTTACGCCAATAAACCATTCGTCCTTTAATTCCGACAAAGGCACGCTGCGCCGATTGGCCAGTCGATGACCATGGGGGACGGCCACGAGAATCGGGTCGGCATATACCGTTTCGCAGTGAATTTCATCCGATTTAACCGGGGGCGAAGACAGGCAGAAGTCGACCTCTCCGCGATGAAGGCGAACCAGCATCTCATCCGTGGTCAGCATTTGCACATGAAAATGAAGATGAGGGTGCTTTTGCCGAAAAATGCTCAAAATTTGCGGCAGCCGGCTTGCGGTGGTTACGGCCAGCTCCAACGTACCGTGTTCCGGACCGGACAAGTCCTTGAGCTCCTGCTGCCCCTGTTCCAATTCAAATAATGCTCTCTCCGCACGCTGAAGGAAACGGTTACCGAATTCATTCAGCCGCAATTTCCTTCCCGTACGGTCGAAGAGGGGCACCCCCAAATCCTCTTCAAGCCGCTGAATCGTTTTGCTTAACGAAGACTGGGTAACGTGCAAGCTCCGTGCTGCCTCGGTGACATGCTCCAGCCTGGCGACGGCCAAGAAATAGTGCAATTGTAACAGTTCCATCCCCATTCTCCTTTGCTTATTCCCTTAAGTACATGAAATCATAACATAAAATGCGTTGGAATAAATGAACAACCTCCGGTAAGATGACATCATCAACAACAGGAGGGTACCACAATGAATGTAAATCGCAGATGGTTAATCATTTCGGTAGGGCTCGGCATTTTACTGAACCCCTTGAATTCATCCATGATCTCCGTGGCCGTGGCCAGGCTGAAAGAAGTGTATGCGCTGGATTTTGCGACGGTATCGTGGATCGTGTTTTCGTTTTATGTTGCAAGCGCAATCGCCCAACCCATTATGGGCAAAGCCAGTGACCTATTCGGGCGCAAAAAAATATTTTTGACCGGCCTTGCCGTTGCTTTTATCTCCTCCTTGCTGGCGCCGTTGTCCCCGACCTTTGGCTGGTTAATCGTTTTCCGGATCATACAGTCCATTGGCACAAGCATGATGATTGCCGTTGGCATGGCACTCGTTCGCGTGCATGTGACGACCAAACAAGGGGCGGCCTTGTCGGTATTGTCCATTTTTTTATCCGGTGCGGCTGCGATCGGACCTTTTGTCGGGGGAATGCTCATCCATTGGCAGGACTGGCCCGCCATTTTTCTCGTCAACGTTCCGTTCGTGGTGGCAGGGTTCCTGTTATCGTGGAGGTTCATTCCGACTGAAAACACGCGACAGTCCGAAGCGAGAGCAAGATCTTTTCGCGAATGGTTGCAGTTCATCGATCTCTACGGCATATTGCTGTTCTCCTTGGCGTTGATCGGCACTTTGGTAAGCTTGCTCTCCTGGAGCTCTGTCGGAAAATGGTCCTTGTGGCCGGTAATCATCGGGGTTGTCGGGTTAATCGCATTCGTTTTGTTCATTAGGCGCGAACTGGCTATAGATAAACCATTTATTCCTTTGCGGGCGTTTGTCCGGTATCCGGGCATGGCTTGGGTCAACGTACAATACATCCTGATCAATGTGTTATATTATGCGCTGTTTTTCGGCGTGCCTTCGTACCTGCAGATGGTTCGGGCCGTTGACGAATTTAATACGGGTTTGATCATGCTGACGCTGGGACTATGCTCGCTTGTGGCATCGCCGTTTGCAGGCCGTTGGGTGGATCGTGCGGGAGCCCGGCCAGCATTGCTGGCTTCCAGCGCACTTATGGTGTTTGGTTCCATATGGATGGTGAGTTTGAATGCGTACTCGTCCGTTTTCGGGGTGATCGTGGCCTTGGCTGCATTCGGGATCGCCAATGGCTTGAACGGAGTGGGAATACAGGCAGCGCTGTTCCATAGTTCACCCCATGAAATGATCGGCGTCGCATCCGGACTGTTCAATACGTCGCGATATTTGGGTACGATCGGCTCGTCATTGTTAACAGGCATTATTATGGGTAAACAGTTCAGCGCCTCGGGATTTCGTGTGCTTGGTCTGGTTCTTGCCGTCATTGCCGTGTCTCTGGTTATCATTAACCTGAAAAAGTCCGAATCAGCCGTAGTGGACAAGACGTTTTCATGAAAACTATAATATCTGTGCCAGCATATATAAATTGAACGATATAATTAACGAGAACGGAGAGGGCAGAAAGAATCTGAAGAAGCGAAGCGGTCGCCTAAAAGCTTTCTGAAGGAAAGCTGCATCGGAAGCATAAGCTATCACCGGATTTCCCCTTGAGAAAGGGATAAGAAAAATCTGGGGATAACAGCGATCGGAAGATGGTTCTGACCACGTAGTTGCTCTGTGTAAATAGTGATTCTGAATTCCGATGGGAGCGTGGGCAATGATCACCAAAACGATCGATGGCGTTTCGTTTGATTTGCAAGAAGACTTCGATTTTGAGTTTCTGTCGGACTATGGACGCGTGTTTAAAGTTTATGACCAGCAGGATTCGGGCAATTTGTGTTTCGGAGTTCAGAGTGCAGAACGGAAACGGTTTGTAAAACTAGCGGGAGCGTCGACCGTGCGGTCCAATACAAGCCCGGATGAAGCCGTGAGTCGCATGAAAGGCACGATTTCCATTTACGAAGACTTGTCTCACCCCGCGCTAATCCATTTGATCGGGCATAAGGAAGTTAACGGAGGATATATTACCGTGTTCAATTGGTTTGAGGGTGATTGTATGGGTAGGCAGTATGCGTCACATGCACGGTTTGAAACGTTGCCGCTGACAGAAAAATTAAACATCTTTCATGAAATTGTGTTATTCCATATCCATGTTCACTCACGAGGGTACATCGCCATCGATTTTTATGACGGTTGCATCTTGTACGATTTCGAGCGAAAGCAAATGATGCTGTGCGACATCGAGTTCTATAGCAAAAACAAACCGATCATAAACACGATGGGGCGGATGTGGGGGTCAAGCCGTTACATGTCGCCGGAAGAGTTTCAACAAGGGGCCGTGATTGACGAAAGATCAAATGTGTATCTGATGGGTGCTGCCGCTTTCCAGCTGTTCGGCGGCGGAACGGATCGTTCGCGGGAAGCGTGGAGAGCAGGGGATGAATTGTACCGTATTGCCTTGAAGGCCGTGCAGGCGGAAAAGGCTGAGCGGTACTCAAGCATTAACGAGTTTCATTCGGCTTGGACGGAAGCTTTAGCCCGATAAGCCCGATGAGGGGAATCGGTTATTCATCGTTGCGGAAATTTCATGGGATTAATCAAAATATACGGATGCACGCCACCATGAGCATAATCAAAAGGGCGGACCTGTAAACAGGCCGCCCTTCCATTTTAGCTATACGACTTACAGCGTAGCGACGTCAATGACGAAGCGATAACGAACATCGCTGCGCAGCACGCGCTCGTACGCTTCGTCTACCTGATCGGCGGAAATGACTTCGATCTGCGGCACGACGCCATGTTCTGCGGAGAAATCAAGCATTTCCTGGGTTTCGGCGATGCCGCCGACGAGGGAACCGGCAATGCTGCGTCTGCCCATAATCAGCGAAAATACGCTGAATTGATTCGGTTCGGCCGGCGCACCCACATTAACCATCGTGCCGTCGATGCGCAGCAGTGACAGATAAGCATCCACATTGAGGTTGGCCGATACGGTGTTCAGGATCAGGTCAAAGCGGCCCGCGAGCGTCTTGAACGTTTCCGCATCGCCGGTAGCATAATAGTGGTCTGCGCCAAAGCGGAGTGCTTCGTCTTTCTTGTCCATGGAGCGGCTCAGCACAGTAACCTCGGCCCCAAGCGCGTGCGCGTATTGGATCGCCATGTGGCCCAATCCGCCCATGCCGACGATGGCTACTTTTTTGCCAGGGCCTGCATTCCAATGTTTCAATGGGGAATAGGTCGTGATGCCTGCGCACAACAAGGGACTTGCCACATCGAGGCCGAGGCTGTCCGGAATGCGAACGACAAATCCTTCTTTGACGACGATTTTTTGGCTGTAACCGCCGTATGTCGGGTTTCCGTCATAATCCAGGTTGTTATAGGTTTGTACCACGCCTTTGGTGCAGTATTGCTCGTCTCCATTCAAGCAGTATTCGCACTCACCGCAAGAATCCACGAAGCAGCCAACGCCAACGCGGTCGCCGACTTTGAACTTGGATACTTCCGATCCTACAGCTTCGACGATACCGGCAATTTCGTGGCCAGGGACCATCGGGAAGATGCCGCCGCCCCATTCGTCGTAGGCGCTATGGATGTCCGAATGGCAGATGCCGCTGTATTTGATATCGATCAGAATATCTTGCGGACGCAGGTCTCTGCGCTCGATCGTCGTTCTTTCGAATTTGGCTTTTGCGCTTGGTGCGCTCAATACTTTGGTTTGGCACATGATTCAAAACTCCTTTGTGTATTTATTTTTAGTGAGAATTTTAAAAAATAGAGAGTGTTGCTGCAGATGCTCATTAGGCATTGCGATCCGCGTTCTCTTGCTCCGTGTTAAAAATTTCCTGGGCAATGTTGAACGAAGACCAGGCTTTCGGCCAGCCGACATAGAAGGAAAGATGCGTGATGATTTCACTGATTTCCTCTTTCGTCACGCCGTTTGTCTTTGCTCTATGAAGATGAGGCGTCAATTGTTCGAAGCTGCCTCCGGCAATCAATGCAGCAATCGTAATCATGCTGCGGTCGCGAGGGGAGAGTTCTTGTTCCCTGGACCATACTTGACCAAACAGGACGTCGTCGTTCAGTTCGGCGAATTTGGGTGCGAAGCCGCCCAGCAGATCCCGTCCAGCTGTTTGCTTTTCCGCCATATCGATCAGCCTCCTATCGTTTTTTCAGGCGCAAGATGCAGTATAGACCTTCAAGTCCACTTGAAGGCAAGAGGGGATTTAATTTTTTTTAGTTGGATGTATATCTCTTGACTTCAAGTTAACTTTAAGTGATAAGTTAAAACGATGAAGATTAATGGGGTGAATCAATGAATATAACGAAAGTGGCAGAGCAATTCGATTTGACGTCGGCAACGCTTCGATATTACGAGCAGGTCGGGTTGATTCCGCCGGTACGTCGGAAAGAGAACGGGGTCCGCGATTATACGGAAGAGGATATCAAGTGGGTGGAATTCATCAAATGCATGCGGAGCGCAGGGTTGACCATCGAAGCGCTGATCGAATATACCTCATTGTTCATGAAAGGGGACCATACCCTTGAGGATCGCAAAAAAATCCTTATCGACGAACGCACGAAACTGGCAGCCAAGCAGCGGGAAATCGAGGAGACCATTCGCAGACTGGATCTGAAAATCGAAGATTATGATGGAATATTGTCCGCTTGCGAAGCAGAACTCGATACAGATCGAATCGCCGAATCCAAGGAAACAAGAACGGGCAATTGAATATCTGCATTACCGCTTGAACATCAAAGAAGAGCGAATCACACCGTAAAGGGTACGGGATGATTTCGCTCTTTTTTCATTTCAAATATTGTTTGCGGAATTGCAGCGGTGAAAGTCCGAATTCACGTTTGAAACAGGAGGAGAAATAGGGGGAGTAACGAAACCCGACTTCCTCGGCGACCCGGTCAATGGACCAGTCGGTCGTGACCAGGAGACGTTTGGCCCGTTCCAGCCGATACTGCTGCAGATAGTCCGACGGCGTGCAGCCGTATCTCGCTTTCATGCAGCGTACGATATAGTTCGGATGAAAATGCAGGGCCGACGCGATCGCTTCATTGGTGATTTTCTCGCGATAATGGGCCTGAAGGTATGCCGCAGTCCGTTCCGCCAGTCGGGAAGCCACCGAATCCGTTCGACCAAAGCTCCCTTCTTCGAGCAAGCCGAGCAATTCGCCAAGCAGCTGCTGCTCCTGCCAAAAGGAGAGGGAGGGCGGTTGGGCCAGCAATTGCTCCACCATCCCCAACACCGTCCGCGGGTCAGGCAAATGCATGTATTTCGGCAGCCGCAGCGTGTAAGGGTTAATGAATGGCCTGGTTGAATAGGGGGATGGACTGCTCTCCGTTTGCTCTGCCGGAAATGCATCCCGTTTGGGTGCATGCTCAAAGTGAACCCAATAAAAAACGGTATCCCGCTCACAGGGCCTGACAGGATAGTGTTCTGCATCTGGCAGCAGCAGGAGCATGTCTCCCTCCGTGAGCGTCCATTGCGATCCATTCTCGCCGATGTACATCTCTCCACGGACAATAATCAATAAATCATACGCTCCAATATGACTGCGGTGGGGATGTTGATCCCCGATGGTGTACTCTGTCCGGCCTGATCCCAAATAATAGGGGAGCGGGGGCATCCGAAGCTCAATCATGGTGTTTTCGTCCAGAACGTTCACACCCCTTTGCCTGTGTTATATTTTATAGAAATTGGTTCATTCCATTGCTATTAAGTGAGTAATACCAAGCATATAATGGAGTTCGTAAAGAGTCAATTTATATAGGAGGTACGTTTGATGCAGACAACACAGGTTCACATCCGGGACCAATTTTGGGAGGGCTATTCCGAGCTGGTACGTCAAACGGTCATTCCATATCAATGGGAAGCGCTGAATGACCGCATTGAAGGGGCGGAGCCGAGCTACGCCATCCGAAACTTCCGAATCGCTGCCGGTCTGGAACAGGGCGAATTCGGGGGATGGGTGTTTCAGGACAGCGACTTATATAAATGGTTGGAAGCGGTTGCTTATTCGCTGCGGAGCCATCCTGATCCTGATTTGGAGAACATCGCGGACGAAGCCATTGATCTGATCGGTCAGGCGCAGCGCGATAATGGGTACATCAATACTTATTTTACGATCAAGGAGCCGGGCAAAGAGTGGACCAACCTGTACGAGGCCCATGAGCTGTACTGCGCGGGACATCTGATCGAAGCCGCAGTGGCTTACGCCGAAGCGACGGGCAAAAGGAAGCTGCTTGACATTGCATGCCGTTTCGCCGACTTGATCGATACGCTTTTCGGCACAGGGGAGAATCAGATGCGAGCGTATTGCGGACACCAGGAGATCGAACTGGCACTGGTCAAGCTGTACCATGCGACCGGAGAGCAGCGTTATTTGAAATTGAGCCAATATTTCATCGATGAGCGGGGCAGCAGCCCGAGTTATTTCGTCCAGGAATGGGAACGGCGCGGCAGAACGGGGCTCTGGTCGCAAGGTTCGCCCCATCTGGAGATGTACCAATCGCACCTGCCGGTGCGCGAGCAAACGGCTGCGGTCGGACACTCTGTGCGTGCCGTTTATATGTATACGGCCATGGCCGATTTGGCTCGTTTAACGAGGGATGACAGTTTGCGAGCGGCATGCGAACGGCTGTGGGCCAATACCACTCGTAAACAGATGTACATTACGGGCGGCGTTGGTGCGACGCATCTGGGCGAGGCGTTCACCTTCGATTATGATCTGCCCAATGACGCGGTGTACGCGGAGACTTGCGCATCCATCGGACTGATTTTCTGGGCGCGCCGGATGCTTCGCTTGGAAGCGAAAAGCGAATATGCGGACGTGATGGAACGTGCGCTGTACAACAACGTGCTTGGCAGCATGTCCAAGGACGGCAAACATTTTTTCTACGTCAACCCGCTTGAGGTATGGCCGGAGGCCAGCAAACGCAATCCGGACAAGCATCATGTGAAACCGGTCCGCCAAAAATGGTTCGGCTGCTCCTGCTGCCCGCCGAACGTGGCCCGTTTGCTCAGCTCGCTGAACGATTATATTTATGATGTGTCTGCGGAGGAGAACGCGGTTCACGTTCATTTGTACATTGGCAGCACGGTGCAATTTACGTCGGCCGAAGGCAGGGAAGTCACGCTTCGTCAGCATTCCGAGCTCCCATGGAACGGCAAAGTTGACTTCAACGTCTCGCTTGCTCCAGGAAGCGCAGACGGCACGGACTTTACGCTGGCGCTGCGGATTCCGAACTGGTTCCAGAGCGGGCAGCCTGTTCTGCGAGTAAATGGCGAAGTGCAGGCATATATGGTGAACAACGGTTATGCTCATATCCGCCGTCTCTGGTCGGAAGGAGATGCGCTGGAGTGGCTGCTGCCGATGGAAACGCAGTTGATCGAAGCTCATCCGCAAATTCGGGCTGACGCCGGTAAAGCTGCCATTCAGCGCGGACCGCTCGTATACTGCGTGGAAGAAGCGGATAACGGAGCGCCGCTTGCTTCGTTGTCCATTGCCGAGGCAGCGAACTTGACCGAGCGCGAAGCCCCGCATCTGCTCGGCGGATGTGTTGTGGTAGAGGGTGACGGATTCACCGCAGACGCATCCGCATGGCCGGAGGACCAGCCGTACCAGCCGATTCGCAAACCCCGCACGCCGGTACGCTTTACGGCAATTCCTTATTACTTATGGGGGAACCGTGAACCTGGTGAAATGAGCGTCTGGCTGCGCCATTGATGCAGAGATGGAGGTATCAGCGCAACCCTCCGTTTCAAGGCGTTGTACTGTTGCCCGACCATAATGTGCGGTTTCAAGTCTTGCAGGACAGAAGGTCCCTCTGTACTAACGGGGGCCTTCCGTCATGCCCTGCATGTTGAAACGCGGAAGCGGAGTTGAATGCATGGATAGAGAACATGTACAAAAGTCCCGTATCGAACGAATTACGCTAAAAAATCGGATTCTTCTGCTTTTTGCCGCCGTGGCCCTCATCCCCTTCCTCTTATCCTGTTACCTATCCTACAATACGATCAATTCCATTCTCACGACCAAATTGCAATCCGGCATCCAGAGCAATCTGAAACAGGTGACCCTTTCTTTGGAAAACACGCTCAGCAACCTGAACCATGTTTCCCAGCAGCTCGCCTTCGAAGGAAGCATCGGCAAACAGCTGGAGCAGCTTATGATTGCAGATCAACCCTATGACCGCAGTTATTTAACCGACCAGATCAAATACCAGCTGAACCTGATTGCGTTCACCAATCCCAATATCGGGTTAAGCATGTACTATTTTCGCGAAGACGGGAACGTTCTCTTTGAAACGATGGGGGTAAAGGATTCATTTGATCCGGATCAGCTGCCAATTATGGCCGAATATTACGGAATCACGTATTTTGGGCCTCATATCAGCAATGACCGATTTAACGATCAATATGTTCTTTCCGCGCTGCGAAAGGTGGATTTGCCCGAACGGGGCGATGCCTATGTATACATTGAAAGCGGGTTTAACCTAACGCAAAGCATTCTTGACCTGGATGATGTCAGCAAAAACACAGCTCATCTTATTTTGGATAATCATGGACGTGTCTCGTACAGCGAGTTAAGGGATGTATTTCCCGAAAACGCGGCGTTTCCGGCTTCGGACAATCCTTCGCTTACTGCGGCAGCTTCAGGGATCACTTCGGGCTATTATTGGTACAGGCAATTCAGCAACCAGGGATGGAGCGTGGTTTCCCTTATCTCCAAAGCGGATTACGACCAGGAGAAAAACCGCTGGGTGATGCAGATGGTCCTGTTAACCGTGCTGTTTGCAGCAGTCAGCTTGGCCATCGGCTGGTTGTTGTGGAAAATGGTATATCGGCCATTGTCCCAATTCCACCGGGAGATGAAGCAGATGCTGAACAGCAACTTCAACGTGGTGGACGCCAACTCGCGCATACCGGAATTTGAAATGCTGCTGACACAGTTCGGGCGGATGAAGTCCCACATTGCAAGATTGTATTCCGAGGTCGAACTCAAAGAGAAGCGCAGGGCGGATCTGGAAATCGAGAAGCTGCTGTACCAGATCAATCCTCATTTCCTGATGAATACGCTGGATACTGCCCATTGGCTGGCTGTCATGAATGGTCAAGAGGAGATTGACCGACTCGTCACTTCGCTGAACAAGCTGCTCTATTACAATTTGCGCAAAGGCGGCCAGAGCTCTACCATCCGGGAGGAGATCGATTCGCTCAGGCAGTATTTGATCTTGCAGCAGATTCGCTATAATTTTCAATTTGATGTTTGCATACACATCGATGACGAACTGCTTAACGTATCGGTACCGAGGTTCATTTTGCAGCCGCTCGTTGAAAATTCGCTGTACCATGGGCTGGATGACAAGGGAAGGATCGAAGTGGAAGTAAGCAGGCACAACGGCTGGCTTGAAATCTCGATTAGGGACAACGGCAGAGGCATCTCCGAAGAAAAGATCAAAGTACTGCTGGAACAGGAGCAGGCCGAACGACATCGGGTTGGCATGGGCATCGGCATGAATTATGTCAAACGTATGCTGGAGTCTTATTATGAAGGCCATGCCAGCCTGATCGTCACCAGTGAGCCGGGGAAGGGAACCCGGATCGTCATTGGGCTGCCGATTCAATGCAAAGGGGAGGAACCATCATGATCAACGTGCTGATCGTCGATGACGATCAATTGGTGCGCAAAGGGCTCATGCTCGCGATGCCTTGGGATGCTTTTGAAATGAAGGTGATTGGCGAAGCAGGGAACGGGGAGAAGGCACTTGAATTTTTATCGGAGAACCGCGTGGATTTGTTGATTACCGATCTGGCCATGCCCGTCATGTCAGGGATCGAGTTAATCCGTGCCGCGCGCAAGCAATACCCGGATTTGCCAATTGCGGTTCTGACGCTGCATCAGGATTTCGAATACATTCAGGAAGCGCTGCGTCTGGGCGCCATTGATTACATTGCCAAAGTGCAGTTGGAGAAGGAACGGTTCGAAGAAGTGCTTGGACGCATTCATGACCGTATTCAGGCTGACAGGCGTAAACGCTCCAACGACGATATTGCATCGGAATCCGGTAAGGATGCACTGTTTTACGGAGAGCTTGAAAGAGGCGGTGCACAATCACTGAACGAATCGAATGGCGAACGGGAGCATACCGGAGCAACTTTGGTTGAGGCGGAGGATGGAGGCATAAAGGACAAGCTGCACTCGTTTCGCTGGGTTCATGATGAGCGATATATGAATGAAATGCTGCAAGAATTGAGGCTTATGCAATTGCCCGTGCCCCGGTTGATGCAGTTGCTTTACGGCGTCACGGTAGACTGGAACCGCATATTCAAAACCATTGTACAAACAGAAATGATCACGCCCGTTCATTTTGCCTCCTGGCAAGACGTGGTGGAATGGATGGCGGAATTTCGCGCAGCAGCACTTGGTTTATCGGGGGGCCAGTATCTCCGCAAAGAGGTAAGCAGCAGCATCTTGACTGCCGTCAAAATCGTACATGACGAGTTACACAAGCCTTTGTTCGCCAGCGATGTCTCGAAGCGTGTTAATCTCAGCCGCAGTTATTTCAATCAATGCTTCAAGGAAATGGTCGGTTATTCTTTTAATGAATATCTGCGCAAAATCCGGATCGATAAAGCACGGGATTACTTGACTCAAACCGCCAAACCGATTGTCTGGATTGCGGAGCATACGGGTTATGCCGACGAGAAGTACTTCAGCCGGATCTTCCGTGAGCAGGTGGGTATGCTGCCGAGCGAATACCGGAATGCGCCAAGACGAGGGTAGACGGATGGAGCTTGGGTGGGATAAATGAATTGTAAGCGTTAACAAAATCGGACGTTTCACCTCCTGTTTCTCGTTCGGTTCTCTATCTATCGATGTTTCAGGCTCGTGTTATATTGTTGGTGCTGGACGCGAATGACATTTCAATAAAGGGGGAGCATCCATTTGGGCAAAAAAATGGTCATGGTGGCGATGATGCTGCTGCTCGCATTCACGAGCGCCTGCAGCAGCGCGGGCAGCCAGGAGAACGAAGCGGCGGGGAACAGTACCACGCCAGGCGTTACGGAAGAAGGGCCGGCAGATCCGTTCGGCAAGTATGATCAGACGATTACCCTGACGTATGGCAAAGAGGTCGATCCAACGGACAAAAGCTTGCCTGCCGGGGATACCCCGGAGAATAACCAGTATTCGCGTTATGTGAAGGATAACCTGAACATTGATACGAAGGTCACCTGGCAGGCGGCCACCGGCACGAACTACGAGCAGAAAGTGAACCTGGCGATTTCAAGCAACGATTTGCCCGACGCGCTCGTGGTCAAGGATACTCAGCTGCGGGCGATGGTGAAGGCGGGTCAGCTGGAAGACCTGACAGATGCATTTAATCGATTCGCTTCGCCGGCCATGAAGAGTTATATGGAAAAAACGAACGGCGTATCGGCCGAGGCGGTCACATTTGACGGAAAAATGTATGCCATTCCTAGTATACAAGTACACTCCGACGGCGTTCACCAAATGTGGATCCGCAAGGACTGGCTCGACAAGCTGGGGCTTGAGCCGCCCAAAACGATGGAGGAACTGGAGCAGGTCGCGAAAGCATTCGTGGAACAGGATCCGGACGGCAACGGTAAGCATGATACGATCGGAGTTGCCGGACAGCAGAACGGCGGGCGGTTATACGCCAATTTCCTGGAGTCGACGAACAACACGTATGGACTTGATCCGATTTTCGGGGCCTACAAGGCGTATCCCGGTTACTGGTTAAAAGACGATGCGGGCAACCCGGTCTATGGTTCCATTTTGCCGGAAACGAAGGAAGCGCTCGCCAAACTGCGCGATATGTACGCTGACGGGTTAATCGACAAGGAACTCGGCATTCGCAAAAGCGCGTCCGAGCCTGTGGTCAACGGTAATGCGGGTATCTTTTTCGCGCCGTGGTGGATGGGGTATGGACCTCTGCCCGATGCCATCAAAAACGATCCGAATGCCAACTGGCAGGCCTACTTGTTGCCGCTGGATGCCGACGGGCAATTCAACGCCCACATGGGCGCTCCTTCTACCGTATTCGTCGTCGTTCGCAAAGGATACGAGCATCCCGAAGCTGTCATCAAAATGCTGAACCTGCTCATTCGCGACGAGTCTACATTCGATATCTCCGTGCCAGTGGGGCACTACCCGCTGCGTGTTCCGATGTCTTACATGGATGAGAGCGAATATTCGGCGAAAGCGCTGCAAGAGGTACTCGCCGGTACGAAGAAACCCGAAGACTTTACCGATCCGGGTTACAAACTGCTTGCGGCAGATATCCAGAATGTCAAAAAGGTGAAGAAAGAGCCGTATGACAATATGGACATCCAGTATTGGGACCCTCAGGCAGACCTTGGCGTATGGAGCCGCATCTATTCCCTGTTGGTCGGATCATCGTCCTTGCAGCAGGACTACAACAAGGTATATAGCCTGCTGTATTCCCAGACCCGCACGATGGAGAGCCGCTGGTCCAACCTGAAGAAGCTGGAGGACGAAACTTTCCTGAAGATCATTATGGGAGCGGCCCCTCTCGATACGTTCGATACGTTCGTCAGCGACTGGAAGAAGCAGGGCGGGGACAAAATCACCGAGGAAGTCAAAGAGTACGTGAAGTAGTACGTCATTTTAAGGGGGCAGCTGTCCAGGGCGCCGGGTTCATCCGGCGCTTCTTCTTGAGTAGAACGTGATGGAGATTGCGGAGGAGGAACACCGGATGCGGAACCGAAGTTTCATCAAACATTATTACGTCATGTTGCTGCCCGGAATGGTGTGGCTGCTGTTCATCAGCATCATACCGATGTTCGGGATTGCCATTGCTTTTCAGGACTTCAACCCGGGTCAAGGCATCTGGAAATCGACCTGGATCGGGCTGGAGAACTTCGAATATATGTTCAGCCTGAACGATACCAAGACCATTTTCTTCAATACGGTGTATATAGCCGTCATGAAAATTGCCGGCAATCTGATCGTGCCGTTGATTTTTGCGATCATGCTCAATGAACTGCGTCTCTTGGTGGTCAAACGCTGGGTGCAAACGATCGTGTATCTTCCTCACTTTTTGTCCTGGGTCATTCTGTCCGGCATATTGCTCGACGTGTTTTCGTACACGGGTCCTGTCAACGGACTGCTGAGCATCCTTGGATTTGAACCGGTGTTATTCTTTGCCCGAGCAGACTTATTCCCGTTTATTGTCGTGGGTAGTGACGTATGGAAGGAATTCGGTTTCAACACGATCATCTACCTGGCCGCGCTGACCGGCATCAGTCCAGCCTTGTACGAAGCAGCTTCGATGGACGGAGCCAGCCGGATGCGCAGAATCTGGCATGTGACTTTGCCTGGATTGCGCACGACGATTGTACTCTTGGCGGTGTTAAGTTTGGGAAACGTGCTGAATGCAGGTTTTGATCAAATTTTCAATCTGTACAATCCGCTGCTGTACTCGACGGGCGATATTATCGATACATGGGTATACCGCGAAGGGTTGCTGAACATGCAGTACGGACTCGCAACCGCGGTTGGCCTGCTAAAATCGGTAGTCAGCTTTGTGCTCATCATCGTCTCGTATCTGCTGGCTTCGAAGTTCGCCAATTACCGCATATTCTGATAAGGAGAAGGAGTCGAGCGAGATGATAAGAGAAACGACGCTGCGATCCCGGGTGTTCGATGTCACGCTGCTGGTCGTGCTGCTGTTGATCGCATTCCTGTGTATATTGCCCCTCTGGTACACGCTGGCGGTATCTTTAAGCGAGAAATCGGCGGCTGCTGCCGGGAAAGTATGGCTGTGGCCCGTTGGTTTCAATTTCAATTCATACCAGCAAATTATCGGAGACCGTTCCTTTTTCAATTCCTTCTGGATTTCCATTCAGCGGGTGGTGCTTGGGGCAGCCATCACGTTTGTTGTAACAACGATGATGGCTTATCCGCTCTCCAGGAGCCCGCGCGAATTCCGGATGCGCAACGTATTCATGTGGATTCTCGTGTTCACGCTGCTGTTCAACGGCGGCTTGATTCCCTGGTATATGACCGTGAAAGCGATTGGGCTGTATGATACCATTTGGGCGCTTGTTTTAGGCGGGGGAGTACCGGTCTTTAACGTTATTCTGATCGTGAACTATTTCCGGAATCTGCCCAAGGAACTGGACGAGGCTGCTCTCGTGGACGGGGCCGGACCGTGGCGCATGTTGATCACCATTTATGTTCCGCTGGCCGTGCCGGTACTGGCTACAGTCACGTTGTTCACCATCGTGTATCATTGGAACGAGTTCTTTCACGGGCTGGTGCTGACTTCCGGACAGGATCATTATCCGCTGCAAACGTTAATCCAGCAATTCGTCGTCGTCATCGACGCGTCCAACATGACGGAAGACCAATACAAGCGGATGAACGAGTTATCCAATCAAACGCTGAATGCCGCAAAAATATTCATTGCCATGCTTCCCGTGCTTATTGTGTATCCGTTCCTGCAGCGTTTTTTCATCCATGGCATTACGCTTGGGTCAGTAAAGGAGTAGCGCTTCATTCATATGAATTCGGGCGGATATGGCATGGGCCCCTGGTCGGTGCATTTTATGCAAATCGAAAAAGCCTTCATGAAGATGGACCAATCCGTTCCTTGTTCATGAAGGCTTTTTTGGCTTACATTTTGACCAAATGGAGGAAGCTTGATAAAATTAGTTATTCGCATAATGGATGCAGGATGGGCGAATGGGTTTCGTTTTATATTACTGAATAGATCAGGTGATTGAATGAACGCAGCGAATAACTCGAACGAACTTTTAAATACGTGGATTTCCCTTACGAATATTCAAACGAACATCAATGATGAGCTGGAGCGTGTGTTAGAAGCTGAATACGGTTTGTCGTTGAAAGAATTTTTCGTGCTTTATTTTTTGATGCAGACCGATGAGAAAAAATTAAGGCTGCAGCAGCTGCAGGACCTGGTTGGCTTGAGCCAGAGTGCCATATCCCGGCTTGTCGGCCGGATGGAAGCCGAGAACTGCGGTGCCCTGAACCGGCATATTTGCGAGGATGACCGCAGAGGGATCTACACGTGCATTACCGGTCTGGGGCAAGAGAAATTCCGCAAAGCGCTTGTTACGTTTAACGAGATGCTGGAAACCTCTCTGCAACAAGGAGATCTCAAACAGCAGATCCAGTCGCTGATTCAAAAACTGTAAGCGAACGTCACGACAAAGAGCCAATCTCCTTTCCGGGTCCCGGGGGAGAATGGCTCTTTGTTTAAACACACTCCAAAATCACCATTGACATGAAACGCGTTCCAGCCGGTAAGATCAAATTGTAGTTTGAAATGAAAGCACAAATTTCGAGCAGATCGTTCATGTTCGGGTGAAATTGGATATGTTCATCCGGGTTGTACCCCTTAAAATAAAAACTTGAGCTATTTAAGAAAACGTTTTATATTTGGAACAGATTCGAGGTGAGTTCTTATGAAGGTTGTAAATCCGCTTTCGGCCAACATTGTGCAATTGCTGGAACATTACGAAAGCAACGGTCACTTGAACATGCAGGCTTCATTGATGGGGGACCGCTCAGCGCTGTACGAATTGGAAAATTACAGTCTGAAAGTATATACCGCTCGAGGGAAGTTAGACGGAGAGATGGAATGTGATGCCATGTTATCCATGCAGAATCTTCGCCATGTCCCTAAAATGTATGCTTATGCCCCAGGCAAGTTCGTGCTCACGGAGCGCGTGCATGGTCTTAATTTAAAAGATTATTACAGTGTGCATGGGAGTGTGCCGCAGCATTTGCTGTACGATATGCTGCAGACGGAGTATGAGCAAATTCAGGCCGGGTATCATGATTGGGAAGTGATCCAGTATGAGCAGCTGCACTGGACGGCCACCGGAGAAGTAAAGCGCGTTGACTTTTGGTTGTGCGAACCGATGGGCAGTATACAGTCGCAAACCGTACAAGCTTTTATGAACAAAGTGGAGAGAATCCATGCGGGCGATCCTACCGATTTGGAAACGATCATGTATTACTTCAAAAGACATGGCCTGAGCGAGGCTGACATTCAATGCGTGTTTGAACAATTCAGAATGCGGCATTCGGAGCCTTTTCAGCCGCAAAGAACATTGAACGGTTAAACGATGAAGTCGCAGAACATGCGACTTTTTTAGTGTGCACAAAAAAGCCCTTATCCTCCGGAAGGGGATAAGAACCATGCCGCCGCCTTTGTTTGGCCTTATGAATAGCTCCATAACTATTTTTGGCACATTGGTAGACTATCAGACGGTCGTAACAGGCATTTCCAGTGGAATCATGGCAGGGCTTTATGTACATCCGTTAAGGTGTAGTTCTTCAAAATCGTATGCAGGATGCCCCACAAAATGGGGCATCCTGCATACCAAGCTAGATAAAATTAGTAGTATCTTCTTTTTTTACAAGGAACGATTTCAATCTTCACGTGAGAGTGCTTTTTCTTTGCGATCGGAACAAATTTGACTTTAGTAACGACGGTTTTGGTGATTTTTTTGACAAAGCATTTCGGCTTATGGCCGTGATGGTGATGATGATGAGAATAATATTTTTTCTTCACTGTGAATCCCCCCTAACTTGTTGATAGTGCAATATATGGGGATCTCCTTGGATTGTTAAGTGCTATTGTCCCTGGCATGTAGAAATGAGTAGATTGCCGGGGGTGGAAAATGGAATTAAATGTTTACTGGATACGAAATGTATCTTATAATATCTTTGCGATACATAATGTATTGCCAAGATTGCATCATGAGCATTGAATCTTTCAAAGAAGGAGGTGGCTAAGATGGAAGCGAAAAAAGAAATGTGGCAAGCTCCCGTATTGGAAGTACTGGACGTTGCTCAAACGTTGGCTGGTGCAGGCTACAGACAAATCGACTGGGTTACGGAGCATGATGCGGACATTTATGATCCACTGTCCTAATCCTTTTCCACAAGCCATATGGGTTCAGGTATTCCGTGCTGAGCTGTACTTATGAACATAATCTCTCTCTCAAGGTCGCCCATGGGCGACTTTTTTTCATTGGTTGGCGAAAAAAAGAACCAACCTCTCCATAGGGAGCAGATTGGTTCCACTGCAAATTATGATTCCGTTTCTTTGATGGCCGATGCATGGATGGCACCTTCCATTCCGCTGTTATACGCGCGGAACAAGCCGAGTCGCCAGAATGCTGCCCCTTTTAGGTCGTATCGCTTGGCAAGCCCCAGCTTGTCATCGACGGAATCAGGTTTCTCGCTGCCCAGACTGATGCCTAGCAGCAGCTTCTGTTTAGGTACGCCAGCTTCCAGCGCAAGTTTGATCGCTTGCTCCACAAGGGAGTTCGGCTCGGGTACCTGCGCTTTGGTGCCGACGGGATTATACTGATACGCCATGATGATCAGATCGTCGGCAACCGAAGCGAGCGTTTTGTAGTCGTAGCCTTTGTAAGCCCCGTTCAAGGGAGGCACGGCGATCGACAGGGAGATGTCGGAAGCGACGGCATTCTTCAACTCTTTGACGTATTGGTTAAACAACTTTTGCTGTTCAACGGCATCCAGTTTGAAGCCGAGGCCTTCGAAATCCAGCACGATTCCTCCAAATCCGTTCTCCTTGACGGCAGCAGCAATTCCATCGATCGATTTTTGACGCATGCTGCTATCGCTCAGCATCCGGGTTAACTCCCCGCTGCCATCCAACGCATAAACCATCAGGTACGGGCGAACCCCCTGATTGGCCGCATCTTGAACAAGGGACTGCGGCGTTACTTCTCCGGCAGCGGCAGGCATGCGGTATTCATCGCCCTCCAGCGTGAATTGGCCATCGCGGTCGATGCGGCTCCAGCCGTAGGCGACCGAATTCATGGAGGACACCAAATCCCTTTCCTGGAAGGACTGCACGGCATAGAAAGCTCTAAGGTGCATTTCCTTTTGCGGAGATACGAGAGAAACGGTACGTGTCGATTGGTTCCAACTTACGCCAACGCCGAATTGGGCGCTGAATGAACTAAGCGGAATCAGCACGCGTCCTTCTCTCTGGATTGGAGCAGCTGCCAGTTTAACCTGTTTACCGTTCACCGTGGCTGTCGTACTGCCAACGTGAAGCAGAACTTCAACGGTTTCACCTTTTACGCTGCCTGCAGCCTGAACGGTTTGGGTTTTGCCGTTCCAGGCAATTTCGATGCCTAAAGCTTGGCCCACCGTGCGGAACGGAACATACGTAACGCCTTTCTCGATCCGGGGAGCGGCATCGAATTGCAGGCCAACGTCATCAAGCAAGACCGAAATGCCGGGAACTGCCTGTACATGGCTGACACCCGGAGCAGCCCCGAACAGGGATAATGCAACAATCGCAGCAAGGGCATTTCTTCCGACACGATGTGCGAACATAACTGATTACCTCCAATGCATGTACGAAGATCGTATTCATAACTACGAATCTAGCATGGTATAGTATAGCAAAATTTTCATAGAGTTCCAATTTTCAAAGGGTAGGTAAAGAAGATTCGTTTACATAAAATGGTGGGTGTTGGAGATACTGTGGTCAAAATCTCCTGAGTGGAGTGATACCTATTTATGCGTGAAGCAGGCACCAAATTGAACACATCCGAGGCCGTTATCGTCGTTTTAAACAGTGTGCTCGGTGCGGGCATTTTGACGCTTCCCCGTACCATCAGCAAGGCGGTAGGGACCCCGGATGTATGGATCTCCGTGCTGATGTCAGGGCTGTTAGTTACAGCGATCGGCCTAATGATGGTGGCATTGTGCCGGCGGTTTCCTGGAAAAACGGTGTTTGAATTCCTTCCGCAACTTACGGGGCAATGGGGAGCATATGTCTTGGGGATGTTAATCGTTTCCTATTTTGTTGTGTTGTGTTCGTTTGAAATCAGGGTTATGGCGGAAATTACAAGCATGTACCTGCTAAAAGGCACCCCAAGCTGGGTTTCCATCATGGTAATCATGTGGATCGGACTATATATGATGAATGGCGGACTGAAGGTGATGATACGGGTTTTCGAAATCATGCTGCCGATCACGCTGGCGCTGTTTCTGCTGGTATTCCTTTTGAGCGGGCGGTTATTTGATCTCAACAACCTGCGGCCGGTGCTGGGCGAAGGGTTCATGCCTGTGTTGAAAGGCATCAAACCTTCATTTCTGTCCTATTCGGGTTACGAGGTAGTGTTAATAACAACGGCTTTTATGGCCAACGCCAAAGCAGGAAGCCGAGCGGTCATTTACAGCGTACTGGTGACGACTCTCATATATCTGGTTACGATTGTGATGGTCATTGGCAATTTGTCTTTGGAGGGGGTTCACACGAGAACGTGGCCGACATTAGACATGGTTAGAAGCTTTGAAATCGGAGGATTTTTTTTCGAACGTTTCGAGTCCTTTTTCCTCGTTTTTTGGTTGACGCAAATTTTTGCCACATATGTTTTTAAGCACTATTTTGCGTCGATCGGATTGCGGGAATTATTTCGGCTCAAAAACGTGCAGGTTATACAGTATGCGCTGCTTCCGGTTCTGTACGTGCTATCCTATTTGCCACGGAATTTGGATGAAACCTTGTCTTTGGGAGACAAACTGGGTGATATATCCATATTTTTGTTCGGATTGATGCCCTTGATGCTCCTGATCCTCAGCTTTGCGAGAAAAGGGGCGGCAGGCAGGTTATAGAAACTCTCGCAATGCAGAAAAAATGTTGACCCGGTTCGAGAAAGAGCGATTACAACCAAGAAATCGAATGCAGCCTCATTGGATCATAAGCAACATTGAATTGAAAAAACATCGCCGGAGGTGAAGGAAGTGAATCCATCCCCATCGCAAATCAGCACAACGGATACGATTGTGGTTTTGATCAATGCCATGCTCGGCGCGGCCATTTTTATGGTTCCCCGATCAACGGTCCTGGCTGGCGGAACTCCGGATGTTTGGATTTCCATCATATTGTCAGGAGCCGTCGTTGTGGGCATGGGGTACATTATGGTTGGACTGTGCAGGAAATATCCGGGGAAAACACTGTTCGAATTCATGCCGGAGATTACGGGCAAATGGATCGCGATCCCGATCGGGTTCTGCATGATCGTATATTTTCTCGTAAGGGCTGCTTACGAGATCCGAATTATGGCCGAGGTGACGGGCATGTATTTGCTCGAGGGGACGCCCCTATGGGCCATAATGATGATTTTTATGTGGATCGGGATGTATATGCTGCTTGGGGGGTTAAAGGTCATCGTACGTGTGCTGGGGATTATTCTGCCGATTACGCTGGTGCTGTTTGTGCTAGAGGTCCTGCTCAGCATTCAGCTGTTCCATCTGAATTATTTAAGACCATTGCTTGGAGAGGGCATTTTGCCTGTCGTGAAGGGAGTCAAGCCAGGCTTGCTGTCTTTTATCGGATTTGAGGTGTTGTTCATTTTGTCAGCAAACATGAAAAAGCCGAACGAAGGACGCAAGGCCGTTTTGTGGAGCACCGGAATAACGACGGCGTTTTATCTGATCACTGTGGTGATGGTTATCGGCAGTCTTTCCATCGATGGGATATGGAATCGGACCTGGCCCACACTGGATCTGATCCGCAGTTTTGAAATTGAGGGACTTGTTTTTGAGCACTTCGAGTCCTTTTTGCTCATCATTTGGATCATGCAAATTTATGCAACGTTTGCGATTTCGCATTATGCTGCTTCGATCGGAGTGAGCGTGGTATTTCGAATCAAACATGTGCAGGCATCATCTATACGTTGTTACCCTTCGTTTATCTTGTTGCGATGATTCCTAAAAATGTGGAAGAAACCATTGAATTAGGAAACAAGCTGGACAACGTCTTTCTGGTTTTGTTCGGGATTGTTCCGATATTACTGTTGTCGGTAAGCCTGATTCGAAAAAAACGGGCGAAGGGGGACAAGGCAGGTGCAGGGAATGTTCAAACAGAAGGAGAGACGCCATGAGCATAAAAGAGCGCTTGGTCTTAATTCGGAGTACGTTCATAAGCCGAAATGAATGAGGGACTGCGCCGAGGTGAGAAGTGAAGCCGGTTGACTGGAGTAACCATCAACGGCTTCAAACTACCCATATAAGCATTCCGTGTTGGACAGCATGAATTTTCGCTTGACAGCAGAAAACAGATCCTTTAAATTGAATGCATGCGCATGCTTTTTGTAATCAATGGAGGTGCGCCACAAACGTGTACATCGGAAGCGAGGATGTGAGGGAAATGTTTTGGTTCATGATGATCTCCGTGTTGACCGGATTGGTTGTTCTTATTCACCGATTATGGCCTGCCCCATATCTTACGCAAATCCATTATCGGAGCTTGATCAATCAGAAGGAGAGCTTGCACCATTTCAAAATTGTCGATATCCGGGACGCTTCTGAGTATGAACACCAACCGACTCCGGATTCCATCAATATTTCATTGGGCCGCCTTCCGTATGTATGGCATAAACACCTGTTGAGAGAAGAACGCATTTTTATTTTGTCCAACGAAATGTACAGGGCCAAAAAGGCCGCGCGGATCTTGCGCAAAAAGGGGTTTCAATCCTTGTACGTTGTAGAAATGGATCGTAAGCCGGTTGTGTCAACGCCAAAATAGAATGGATGTGTACGCATTGAGAACAACAGACGAACGTTTGGACACCTGGTTTTCATTGACGCATATCCAATCCGAGATCAATGAACAACTGGAACAGGTGCTTCAACAGAAATACGGTTTGTCTTTAAAAGAATTTTATGTGCTGTATTTTATTTCGCAAACCGATGATAAAGAGCTCCGCTTGCAACAGCTGCAAGAGAAGATCGGTTTGAGCCAAAGCGCAACATCCCGGCTTGTAGCACGGATGGAGGCCGAAACCTGCGGCGCGTTGGAAAGACATATGTGCGAGAATGACCGCAGAGGGATCTACACTGGCATAACCGAACGGGGCGAAATGAAACTGCGCGGCGCGCTTGAAACGTTTGGCGAAGTATTGCAGGAAAAGCTGCTGAACAAGGGGTTGAAAACGGTAATGGAATCGTTGGTTGCCGAGCTCGGTTGAGGCGAAGAAGGAGATAGTGGATCGTAAAGCGTGTTCCTTCCTGGTACGGAATGAATGAGAAGAAATGTCTCATCCCCATTCACATGCGTGTACATGCATGTTTTATATAGATAACATATACAGGAGAGGAGATTGGATATGAAAGATCTATTTAGTTCGTATACATTGAAAGGGCTGGATTTGAAAAACCGGATCGTGATGCCTCCCATGTGCCAATATTCTGTTGAAAACAAAGATGGCATTGCTACGGATTGGCACTATTTGCACTATGTAAGCCGTGCTGTGGGCGGTACCGGGTTCATTATTATTGAAATGACCGATGTGGAACCCGATGGCCGCATTTCCGATTTCGATCTTGGGCTGTGGTCGGACGATCAGATCCCGGCGTTGAAACGAATCGTGGATGCTTGCCACAGTTACGGCGCCAAAGTCGGCATTCAGATTGCCCATGCGGGACGCAAAGCCGAAGATGCCGAGGTTCCCGTGGCGCCTTCTGCGATCGCGTTTGACGAAAATTACAAACAACCGCGCGCACTGACGACGGCCGAAGTGAAGGACATGGTCGAAAAATTCCGCAGTGCGGCGGCCAGAGCGGTGAAAGCCGGATTCGATGCCATTGAAATCCACGGTGCCCACGGCTACCTGATTCATCAATTCCATTCTCCGCTGACCAATAAACGCGACGACGAGTACGGTCAGGACCTTACCCTGTTCGGCCGCGAAGTCATTCAGGCTGTTAAAGGCGAAATGCCTGAAGACATGCCGCTGATCATGCGGATTTCCGCCAAAGAGTACGTTGAAGGCGGATATGGCATTGAGGAAAGCATCGCTTTTGCTAAAGCTTACCAGGAAGCCGGCATCGACATGTTTGACGTTTCCTCCGGCGGCGAAGGCCCGATTGCGGCTTTTGGCAGACCCGGCACGCATGCGGGCTATCAGGTGCCGCTCGCCCGTGACATCAAGCAAGCGCTCGATGTTCCCGTCATCGCCGTCGGCAGATTGGATGACGCAAAGCTGGCCAATGCGGTGATCGGCAATGAAGACGCGGACCTGGTAGCCGTAGGCAGAGGGATGCTGAGAAACCCGCATTGGGCACTTGAAGCGGCATCGAATCTGAGAAAAGAAACTTCGATTCCGAAGCAATACTCGGCAGGATTCTAAACGATCGTTGCGAATAAACTAACCAAACATTCCAAAATATCCGAGGAGGGTTAACATGCCTTATTCCAATTCCGTGCAATCTCTTTTTGAGCCTATTACTTTAGGAAATCTGGTCCTGCCCAATCGCACCGTCATGGCGCCGATGACCCGCGGCATGTCGCCGAACGGGGTTCCCGGCCCGGACGTTGCCGGCTATTACCGCCGCAGAGCCGAGAATGGCGTCGGTCTGATCGTGACGGAAGGCACGGTGGTGGATCATGCAGATGCATCCGACCAGCAAAACGTTCCCCATTTCTATGGAGAAGAGGCTCTCAAAGGCTGGGCCCACGTGGTGTCCGAAGTGCATGCGGCCGGCGGCAAAATCATGCCGCAGATTTGGCACATGGGCGTAAAAGGCCAAGTCAATGATTATTCCGAATCGGACATTGCGGGCATCGTGTCGGCATTTGCCCAAGCTGCTGCCGAGGCCAAACGCATCGGTTTTGACGGCATTGAAATCCACGGCGCGCATGGGTACCTGATTGACCAGTTTTTCTGGGAGAAAACGAATCAGCGCACAGACCGTTACGGCGGAAGCATGCTTGCGCGCACTCGTTTTGCGGAAGAAGTGGTTCGTGCATGCCGGAAGGCGGTAGGTCCGGATTTCCCGATCATCTTGCGCATTTCGCAATGGAAGAGCTCGGATTATACAGCCAAACTGGCAAAAACGCCGGAGGAGCTGGAGCATTTCGTGGCACCGCTGCTTGAAGCGGGCGTAGACCTTTTCCACTGCTCGACTCGGCGCTTCTGGGAGCCTGAATTCGAAGGTTCTGATTTGAATTTTGCCGGTTGGGTGAAAAAAATAACGGGCAAGCCAACCATCACTGTCGGTTCTGTAGGCCTCGACGACGACTTCATGGCACTGTTCACCCGTGGAGAGGGTGCAGGCAACGCAGGCATCGAAGGTTTGGCGCAGAAGCTCGCCAACGGAGAGTTCGATTTGGTAGCGATCGGCAGAGCGCTTCTGGTCGACCCGGCTTGGGTCAGCAAAATCCGGGACGGCCGCACGGAGGAATGGATTCCATTCACCCCCGAAGCACTGCAAACTTTATCTTAATCCATATCAGGCAGGGACGAAAGCTGGCCAACGCCAGCTTTCGTGGTATCCCCGGGATCACGCGCGGCAGGCATGGAGCAGGGATTATTCATCGTCGACGCCGGCAGCTGGAAGCGGAAGCAAGGCTTCGTAAAAAAGGGGTTGCAAACGCTTATACTTATGGTATACTGAGTTTACATAACAGGATTGTGACCGGTAAGGCGGGCAATGCCTAAATTGATTAGAGTACCATCAGCGCATGGTATTGTAATTAATTTAGGCATTTTTTGTTGATACTGTTCCTGTGGGGAGGTGTAACCGAGATGATGTTTGTTGAGAAGGTGCTAAATAACAATGTATTGTTAACCAAAAACCATAAAGGCAAAGAAGTCATCGTTATGGGAAGAGGCATTTCTTTTAACAAGGCTGCCGGAGACCGGGTTGAGGATGAAAAAATCGATAAAATTTTTGTGCTGAACGAAAATGAATTCACAGCCAAGTTGATGGAGCTCTTGAATGACATTCCCGTTACTCATCTGGAAGTGGTCAATGAGATCGTTACCCGTGCCAATGAAGTGTTAGGCACCACGCTGAGCGACAATATTTATTTGACCCTGACCGACCACATCCATTTTGCGATCCAGCGACACGAGAATGGCGTGCAGCTGAAAAATGCGATGCTGTTCGAAATCAAAAGCTTTTACAAGAAAGAATTCGAGATTGGCCTGGAGTCGCTCCAATACATCGAGAACTCCCTGGGGGTGAAGCTTGGCGAGGATGAAGCAGGATTTATCGCACTACATATCGTGAATGCGCGCATGGACAGCAGTGAAATGAAGCTGACGATGAAAATGACGGAAATGGTTCATTCCATTCTGAACATCGTGACCTATCATTACAACACGATTATGGACGAGTCTTCCGTAAATTATTCCAGATTTTTAAGACACTTGCAGTATTTCTCGATGCGTGTTCTTCGAAATGAAGTACAGCAGACAGGCGAAGACTTTTTGTATAACCAAGTGAAGAAGACGTATGCCAATGCCTTTGAATGCACGCGCAAAATCAATGACTTTCTGGAAAAAACGTATCAGCAATCATTAAGCAAGGATGAATACGTATATTTGACCATTCATATTCATCGGGTCACGGAACGCAATCATCTGGAAACAACCGAATAACAAACCATCCGGCTGAGGGGTGTAACTGGTAATGCAGGCAAAACCTAAACTGATGGTGAAATGAGCAGCGATTCCGCAAGCTGTTATTTCACCACGAGTTTAGGTTTTTCTTGCTTGTGGCGGTAGGATGCTGTGATTGGGCATACTACCAGGCATACCTGGACCATAAACCTAAGCCGATCATCCACGTAAAAAGAGGAGAGCTGTATATGAACGACAAAGAGTTATCTTCCAAAATTCTTGAGCTTGTCGGCGGCGAATCGAATGTCAATTCGGTCTTCCATTGTGCGACAAGATTAAGATTTCAATTGAAAGACCGGGACAAGGCCGATAAAGAAGCGCTGCAAAAAACGCCGGGCATCATTACCGTCGTAGAGAGCAGCGGCCAGTTTCAGGTTGTTGTCGGCAACAACGTTGGGCCGGTTTACGAGAAAATGATCGAAGGTACAAGCATCGGAAACGCGGATGCATCCAAGAAGGATGAGTCCTCCGAGAAGAGCACGATTCTGGGCAAAGCCGTCGATATCATTTCAAGCATCTTTTCGCCTACGCTTGGCGCGCTTGCCGGGGCCGGGCTGCTGAAAGGACTGGTTGCGCTCTTCCTGTTCCTGAAATGGCTTGATGCTTCGAGCGGAACGTATCTCGTGCTGAACGCGGCTTCGGACAGCGTGTTTTACTTCCTGCCGGTCTTCCTGGCCGTGACCGCATCGCGCAAATTCAAAACAAACATGTTTGTATCCGTGGCCATCGCCGGAGCGCTCGTCTATCCGGCCGTCATCGCCGCGGTCAGCGCGCCCGACAAATTAACGTTCCTCGGCATTCCGATGGTGCTGATGAATTATTCCTCCAGCGTCATTCCGATCATCCTTGCCGTCTGGGTACAGTCTTATGTCGAAAAATGGTTTAATTCGTTCGTGCATTCGTCCGTCAAAAACATTTTGGTGCCGATGCTCTCGCTGGTCATCGTCATTCCGCTGACGTTTCTGGTGTTTGGTCCAATCGGCTCCATGATCAGCAGCGGACTGGCTACCGGTTATGGCTGGATCTACAACCTGAGTCCGCTGCTTGCCGGTGCGGTAGCTGGCGCGTTCTGGCAAGTCTTCGTCATTTTCGGCGTACATTGGGGATTCGTGCCGGTCATTCTCAGCAACATCGCGGAAGTTGGTTACGACACGATGCTGCCAATGCTGACTGCGGCCATCCTGGCTCAAGCAGGGGCGGTATTCGGGGTATTCCTGAAAACCAAAGATACACAGCTTAAAGCGCTTGCCGGTTCTTCCGTGGTCGCATCCGTCTTCGGGATCACAGAGCCTGCCATTTACGGGGTTACGCTGAAGCTGAAAAAACCGTTCATTTATGCCTGCATCGCCGGGGCTGTGGGCGGCGCGATCATCGGCTCGGGCGGTGCGCAAGCGGTGGCCTTTGCTTTACCGGGATTGCTGGCGTTGCCAACGTATATCGGTACGGGTTTCCTGTCCGTGATCATCGGCTTGGTTGTGGCGTTTGTGCTGGCTTTGGTGATCGTTATGGTCCTTGGATTCAAAGATAGCGTTCAGGAGCAGGCTGCGCCGAAAGAAGAAGCGTCTGCATCCACGCCTGTGCAAGAAAGCACGGTACTGAAAAAAGAAATCATCGAAAGCCCGCTGCAAGGTGCGGTCAAACCGCTGGAGTCGCTGCCGGATGAAGCTTTTGCGTCCGGTGCGATGGGACAAGGAATCGTCATTGAACCGTCCGAAGGCCGATTGACTTCTCCGGTGAACGGAACGATCACAACCGTGTTCCCGACAGGGCATGCGATCGGGATAACTTCGGACGAGGGCGCCGAGCTTTTGATTCACGTCGGCGTGAACACGGTTCGCCTGAAAGGCAAACATTTTGAGAAACAAGTGCAGGAAGGCGACCGCGTTGAAAAGGGGCAATTGATCCTGCTGTTCGACATCGAACAGATCCAGGCAGCAGGTTACGTCACTTCGACGCCGGTCATTGTGACGAATTCCGCCAATTACCTGGACGTACTGAAAACGTCCGAATCGGAAGTGCGCCGTCAGGACTACCTGATGACCGTGGTCGTATAATAGAATAACTTGTGTCACGAAGCCTTCGATCGATGCGATCGAAGGCTTTTTTGCATGCACATTCAGCCACTCGTGTACGAACAATATGACAATAATGTAAGGCAGGCGTAAGGTTGATGCATAGGAGATCAAGGGGCTATGCGGTAAACTCGTTTATATTGAAGAGAGCGACTCAAGAGTTCGTCAAAGAAAGAGGAGAATTGCAGGATGACAATGAACCGACGCAGGGTACTATGGATCACCACCATCGTCTACACCCTGATTACGTTGTATTTTTTGTTTTTGGCTTTTGGCAGGCTGGACGCCGCAAAACACATCGTGGATAATCCGTTTCAATGGATTCCCGATTCTTTTTTCAAATTTCCAACATTATCGTTCCATTCAGGCATTACGTTAATGGACCTGGTTACCTTGTGGAATTATGCGGCATTCATTCCGTTCGGCATTCTGATCCCCATGCTGTACAACATTCGGTTCATCCGGTTTATGTTATGGTTTGTGCTCATCATTTTCGGAATCGAATTTTTGCAGAAATTGACGATGCTGGGCAGCGGGGATATCAACGATGTTCTTCAAAATTCCATCGGAGCATGCATCGGTTATGCCGCCTATCGTGCAGGAGAAAGGGGAGAGCAAGGAAGGAAACGTTGGCTGATTGCAGGTATGGCGTGTATCGTGTTATTCCTGATGACGTGGGGAACGGGAAACGTGATCAACCAACTGGCCACCAAAGTCGAAGGCCCCTTCGTGGCCATGAAGCTGGAAACGCAGCGTGGGGCAGGAACGGATGCTCAAGGTGCTGCGCTGGGGAGGTTTAATATTAAAAAGGAACAAATTATACCTGAACGCAACATGTATGATAGCCAAGGAGGCCAACAAACCTATACGTTTACGTTGAAAGACGATGAACTTGTGTTGACCGGAAATTACGGCATCCCCGATCACGCGCCGCCTGAAGGGAAAATATCCATTATTGTCGATGGGAAAGAGGTATTAGTAATAGAAGCGAATGATTATCAAGGGAGTGCAGAACAATTCGAAGTCTATATTGAACATGCTCGGCAGATGACCATCAAGATTGAAGGAAGCGAGCGATTGTGGGATATCGGATATCGGCCGCTGCAGTATAGATGGGAAAGGTAGATTGGGCGGTCCCCTCGCCAGGGATTGCTTTACACCATAAAGTAGGAGGGATATAGTAAAACCGATTGTTGAGCGGCCATCGATGAGTATTTTTCCAAGGTCTATACGCGTGAGGATGCCAAAGAGATCAAGCCGAATCCGGAAATCTATCTCACGATGATGAAAGAACTGGAGGCATCCCCGGAGGAATGCCTTATTTTAGAAGATTCCCTCATTGGAGTGGAGGCTGCCAACAACGCGGGCATCGAGGTCGTAGCGATGGTTGACCGGTATTCGGATCACGACAGAGAACGGATCAACGCATGTTCGGACGTTCAGTTTCACGACTATGAGGAAGTGCTCAGCTTCATCGAAGCCGACAACAATTCCAGCCCTCTTTCCAATTCCTCCAACGTCAATGTCGAAGATAGCGCTACTCTCAAGTAGTTCTCTCCCGTATTGGTTCCGCTCAGAAAGCGGTCGGAATGGAATACGCGAATGCCCTTTTCCAGGAAATGCGACTCGGTACGTCTTCCTCCGGCAAGACCGGGAGCGGGCAGCCAGCGGTAGAAGCTGAGCGGATGGCCCTGACTGAAAGCTTGGGGAAAATACGTATCAAACAACTGGTTGGCCTGCCGGGCCAGCCTTTTTTTGTGCTGAACGATGGCGCTCGCTTTCCCCGACAGAATCAGCTCGGTAATAATTTCGGCGTCCAGTGAGGACGTTTTGACGTTGACGTTGAAAATCGCTTTCATGATGCGGTCCTTGTACATCTCGTGAAACACAAGATAGGCGACGCGCAGCCCCGAACAGATGGATTTGGTCGTACTGCATACATAGATCGTGCGTTCCGGAAGAAGCTGATACATCGGCTGACCGTAGTGTTCAATCACACCTGCGGACAGAAAAGCATGGATGTCATCTTCGATCAGGATCAATTGATGTTTGCGGATGACGCGGGCCAGTTCCTTTTTGCGTTCCTCCGGCATCATGATGGTCGTTGGGTTTGCACAAGAGGGCATCAGAAAAACGCCATGCACGTCGGCCTGACGGCAGTGCTCGTCCAGTGCTTCCGGTCGCATGCCGTGCAGGTCGCCCGGAATGGGGACAAGCCTGATGCGAAGCATGTTGGAAAATTCGATGAAATTCGAAAAGGTATACTGGTCCACGGCAATGCGATGCCCGGGTTCAAATAGAGCCAGCAGCGTGATGGCGAGCGCGTTTTGTGCGCCTGAAACGATGGCAACCTGCTCCGGATCGGCATGGATGCCCAGCGTGCTCATCCAATTCAGTGCAGCAAGCTTTTGATGGGGGATACCGGCAGGATCATTGTAATTCAACAGCTGTTCGAGATAGGTTTTTTGCATCACGTTTTTGGCGGCTTCGGCAACGAGGTCGTTGGTCTGCTCAAAGGATGCCACCAAACCCAATTCGATATAGGTGTTCATCCCCGGTTCCTTGGCGATGGCAATCGAGCGTGCTGCGTTGGCCGACACAAACGTGCCGCTGCCCGTTATGCCATAGATCAAACCTTTAAGCTCGCATTGTTTGTAAGCACGTGTAATCGTAGTGAAATTAACGTCCAGAAAATCGGCCAACTCACGCTGAGGTGGGAGCTTGGTTCCTGGCGCAAGCAATCCATGCGTGATGTCATGCTCCAGCATTTTGGCGAGCGACTGGTACAGCGGGCGTGACAATTTGTTTTTGTCCGGCTTCCATGACATGGGATATTCGTCGAACGAATTGAATGGCATACACTCACCTCACAACATTGTAATCCATACAATTATAACATTGATTGTATGGAAATGTGTTGCTACACTAACGTAGAATCGTATTATAGCAAGGAGATGCAGCAAACGATGACAGACAGAATGAAGCTTCAAACGGCTTTTCGGGCCGCCTTTCCGACCACGCTTCCGATTTTGGCCGGATTTTTATTTTTGGGGATTGCGTACGGCATTTTGATGAATGCCTCGGGTTTTGGAGCGAGTTATGCCATCCTGATGGCGCTGCTCGTTTTTGCCGGATCGATGGAGTTTGTGGCGGTAAACCTGCTGCTTGGCGCATTTAACCCGATCGGTGCGCTAATGATGACCTTAATGGTGAATGCGCGGCATTTATTTTACGGCATTTCAATGCTGGATAAGTATAGAGGAACCGGCTGGAAGAAGCCGTACCTGATCTTCGGATTATGCGATGAATCGTTTTCCATCAATTATACGGCCGACATTCCCGAAGAAGTGGATCGGGGATGGTACATGTTTTTCGTCACCTTGCTCAACCATAGCTATTGGGTCATTGGCGCTGCCATCGGAGGCTTCTTCGGATCACTCGTCAGCTTCAATCTGGAAGGGCTGGAATTCGTCATGACAGCGTTGTTCGTCGTCATTTTCATGGAGCAATGGAGCAAGGAACGGTCGCATCACAGCGCCTTGCTTGGCTTGGGCATTTCGATCCTGTGCCTCATCATCTTCAAAGGCGGCAGCTTTATCATTCCCTCCATGGCCGGACTGCTGATCGTGCTTACGCTGATCAGACCCAAACTGGATCAGAGAGCGGGGGAAACGACATGTCCATGACGGTAACCGAACAACTCATTACGATCGGCATGGTTGTGCTTGGCACGATGATGACGCGCTTTCTTCCATTTCTGTTGTTCCCGCCTGGTCGTACTACGCCTAAGTACGTGCAATATTTAGGGAGGGTTCTGCCGGCAGCGGCGATCGGCATGCTGGTGATCTATAGCGTCAAAGACATTCATCTGTTGTCCGGGAACCACGGCGTGCCTGAACTGGTGTCGATCCTGGCTGTTGTGCTGCTTCATTATTGGAAGAAAAACATGTTATTGTCCATTGCTGGCGGAACGCTGCTTTACATGGCCTTGGTGCAGTTCGTCTTTTAGCACCACGTTGGTGTGCGGCTGATGAATCTGGCCTATTTTAAACATCTCTCGGACGGAAGGCAAGCCTACCTTTGCTAACCGGTTGGGGGATTTTTTTCTGCCAGCATCAAGTGATTTGAAGGAGTGTTATGAATATGAACCCATATTTTGAAGATGACGGAAACTTCATGCATAATATGGATAGGAAAAGGATTCTTAATCGGGAACTGAGAAAGGGTGGATCAGATGGGAGCACCTACATTTCTGGAAACAGGTCACATGAAGGAAGGCTTTCCGATTCGGGTCATTCATACCGGTCCGCAGTTTAATTTTGCCGCACATTGGCATGAAGAAGTAGAGATGGTCGTTGTCAGGGGAACGCGGGCGCGAATTGGCCTCAACAGCCGGGTCGTAGAGTTGGGGCAGGGCGACATCATGGTGATCAAACCGGGGGACGTGCACTGTTTTCTGCCCGGTACCGAGCATCTGACGATCATTCTTTTCCGCTTGGAGCTGTTCACAGAGAGCTTGGTCGTCGACAAAGCCACCCAGCCGCTGCGGGAGTTATTCGGCAAATCGACGCATTTACCCGCGATGACGCTCAAAGAAATCGACATCAACCGCTATCTTGACGTCATTTCCAATGAAAACAGAAACGAGCAGATCGGTTATCAGTGGGTCATGATTGCCAGGTTTTACGATCTTGTCGTTCATCTGCTGCGCACGCAAAAGCCTGCGGAGGAGGAATGCAGCGGCGAATGGCCGTGTACCTTATCCAAAAAGTTCGAATTCGTCGAGTCGGTCTGCGAATACCTTGAAGCGCACTACGAAGAACCGATCAAGCTGGATCAGGTCGCGGAGCATATCAAATTCAGCAAATTTTACGTGTGCAAGCTGTTCAAGGAAATCAAAGGAATTACGCTTATGGAGTATTTGAATCACTTCAGGATCGTGAAGTCAGAGTGGGCGCTGCTGTTCAGCCAAGCGACCATTTTGGATATCGCGATCCATCATGGATTCAATAACCTGACTTCCTACAATCGGCTGTTCAAAAAATATAATGACTGCACGCCTTCCGAATTTCGGAAGCGGCATCGCACAAAGATCACAACATATGAAGGTTGATGAACAATATTTGTGGAGAAAGCCCTCCTCCAAAATCACTATACTCAAGTAAATTGAAAGCGTTTACTTTTCTCTGGAGGAGGGCCCTCATGAAGAGCTTTAAACGATATGCCGTTTCAATGATCGCATTATTAAGCGCAACGCTAATGTTGTCCGGCTGTCAACCCGGCATGGGAAACGCGTCCAAACAGCAGGAAATTACCGTCTGGAGCTTTACGGATGAAGCGGGTTATGCCATCGAGAAATTCGAGGAAACGTATCCGGACATCAAAGTGAATTTCGTCAACATTCCAGGGAACTTTTATATGACCAAATTGAAGTCGGCTTTGCAGACCACGTCCAAGGCTCCCGACGTGTTCATGATCGAAAACGGCGGCATTCGGGAACTGATCGATGTTCCGTATCTCGAAAATCTGTCGGCCCCGCCGTATAACGCCGATAATTTGCTGCAAGAGCAGTATGCTTTTGTGCAGGCCAATGAAAAGGATAGCGAGGGCAACGTCAAAGCGATTGGATACCAGGGTACGCCGGGTGGCATTTATTATCGGAGGGATCTGGCCAAAACGTATTTGGGGACGGACGACCCGGTGAAAGTCGGTGCGCAGATCGATACCTGGGACAAAATTTTCGAGATCGGGGAGCGGGTGCAGCAGGAGAGCGGCAATCAGGTTCATGCCCTGGCCAACTGGAATGCGATTTCCAACTCGTATGACGGCATTCCTTGGGTAGAGGACGGAAAGCTTGTGATCAACCCCGTCTACATGCAGATTCTGGACCTTGTCCGCGAAGCGCGCCAGCGTCATGTGCTGGCAGAGTTCGAAGAAGGCAGCGCCGGTTATGCCGCATCCATGCAAAAGGGACAGGTCATGTTCTATCCCGGTGCAACTTGGGCGCTCCAATATACGTTCAAGGCGAATGCGCCGGACACCTCCGGTTTGTGGGGGCTGGCAGCAGGCCCGACCGATTTCAGTGCCGGCGGGACGTATATTGCGATGTACAGCAAAAGCGACAAAAAGGATCTCGCCTGGAAATTCATCGAGTTTTATAACTTTAACCATGATTTCTTGGAAGAGCTGGCGACCGAGCAGGATTATTTTACGAGCAATATGGTCGTGAACGACGAGCTTGCGCAAACGGCCACATCAGACTATCTCGGCGGACAGAAGCATTTCGAATTTTTTTCCGAGGCGGCCAAACGCGTTCCCGTGTATGAGAGAACCCGTTATGACACCACGATCAACAACGACATTTTCAAAAACGTGCTCCAGCTGTATCTCAACAACGACATTAACACCAAAGAGGAAGCCGTGGAGAGGATCAAGCGCGATGTTCGGTTAAGGTTCCCGGAACTAGAAGTCAACTAAGCATAGGCCTGAAAGACTCACGAATCCGATGACTGGAGGTTGGAACGATGTTTGCCAAGTCGCTGCGCAAAGACCATTACGGCTACTATTTCATTGCTCCTTTTTTCATCATTTTCACCATTTTTGGGTTGTATCCGATTCTTTACTCCCTATATATCAGCTTCACCAATTACGATGGCATCACTACGCCGGACTTCGTCGGAGTTGGCAATTACGTGGCCGTTCTGCAGGACCCCCTGTTCTACAAAACGTTGTTCAACACGCTGTTTATTTGGGGCGTCTCCGTCATTCCGCAGCTTACCGTGTCGCTTGTGCTCGCCTTTATCCTTAATGACAAGCTGCTCAAAGGAAGGGATTTCTTCCGGGCCGTCTATTTTTTCCCGAATATCGTTACGGCAGCCTCGCTGGGTCTGTTGGTGAGTCTCATTTTCGACTGGCAGTCGGGAGGGCTAAACCATTTCCTCGTGCAGACCGGAATCATTAGTGACCCTATTAACTGGAAGAATGATCCTTGGTTTATGCGGCTTATCGTGTCATCGATTCTGTTCTTTCAATATTTCGGGTATTCCATGGTCATTTATTTGGCCGGTTTGCAAGGGATCGACCCTTCGCTGCAGGAAGCGGCCCAGATTGACGGCGCGGAGAAAAGGCATATCTTCATGCATATTATCGTACCGATGCTGCGCCCGATTATCCTGTTCCAGGTGATTACGTCCATCATCGGCGGTATCCAGATTTTTGATCAGCCGTTTACGTTGACCAATGGTAACGGCGGGCCTGACCGGGCTGCGATGACCAGCATCATGTACTTGTACAATGTCGCTTTCCAGAGTACGCGCTTTGGATACGGTGCAGCCATTGCATTCTGTTTGTTCATCATCATCATTTTGTTGTCCGTCGTTTCGTTCATCATGACGACCCGCAGAAGCCGTTCATAGGGAAGGAGGAAATTTCATGCAAACCGCGAAAACGCTGGAGCATTCCAATACTGCCGTCCAATCCTATGCGAGAGCCAGAAGGCTGACGGTAGGCAAGGTGTTGGTGTATCTGTTTCTCGTCATTCTTGCTTGCATCTGCATTATCCCGTTTTATTTGATGCTCATCTATTCCACGCATAACAATGCGACGATTGCATCGACGTTTACTTTCCTTCCCGGACCGTTTCTGCTCGACAATTATGTAAACATGGCGTCCAAAATCAATATTTGGCGCGGGTTCGCCAACAGCTTCTTCATTGCGGGAACATCGACCGTACTATCCTTGTACGTGGGTGCGCTTACGGCATACGGTTTTGCCAAGTTCAAATTCAAGGGCCGAACCTGGCTCTTCCTGTTCCTGCTTGCGACGATGATGGTGCCCGGGCAGCTTGCCCTGATCGGGATGTACCGGTTGTTTAGCACGCTGGGCATGCTGGACAGTTATGCGGCCATCATTTTGCCTGCGGCGGCGAATGCCTTCAATGTGTTCTTTATCAAACAGTTCATCGAGGCCAGCATTCCGGACGAAATCGTCGAATCTTCGCGCGTGGATGGCGCCGGCGAATTCCGCACATTCAACCAGATCGTGCTGCCCATCTTGGGACCGGCGGTCTCCGCGCTCGGCATCTTTACCTTCATCGGCTCGTGGAACAACTTTTTGACGCCGCTGGTGCTGTTCTTCTCCCTGGATAAATATCCGCTTCCGGTGCTCGTTGCATTAGTACAGGGATATTATGGCATGGATTATGGGTTGCTCTACTTGGGCGTGGCCATTTCCATCGTTCCCATTATTATCGTGTTCGCTGTATTCTCCCGGCAGATCATTGGCAGCGTGGCATTGGGGGCCGTCAAAGGATAATCATTGAGGATGAGCATCGCAAATTCCATAATAATATTCGCTGAGCAGCTGTCCGCAATGGATGGCTGCTTTTTTTTGGATGGGGGTGCTTTGGTACGATGCTGTCTGTTCGAAATCTTAATTGTACCGGTACAATTGTGTTTTTCCGAGATACAATCATCCGCAGTTCACACCTATAATGAAGCGAGGGCCCGAATCCATGGCAGATCTGATCCTGGCCAACACGACATTGAGGTGATTTAACAAGAAGTTGTCAGAAGTCCTCCATTTCTAAAGTGGCGGGATAAATGACAATGGTGTTCCAACCAGCCTTAATCATGGTCATGACAAGTTGGGTCAACATTATTGCGCTCGGGGTCTAGGCCCACGGGGAGGTACGTTTACTCGGGATACCCTTCATCCTTGAAGTTAACTTGCAAAAAGGATCAACCAGAAAGAATTGGTTATTCTCACAATACGAACGGGCAGATATGTGGAGCCGCCCCCCTTAAGGTAAGATAAAACAAGTCATCTTTTTTGAGCATCATAGGCTAAAATGTGCTGGCTGTCTAGGATAATGGGTTCGATGATTTTATCATCGTTATATTATACCAGGTATTAAAGAAAGAACTTGGCTCTTCCGAGTTGTTAGAAGAAGACAGTCATTTGAGATCGATCCAGTAATACATATTTAGAGAAATCAGCGTTTTCTTCTGACAATATGGAGAAATATATTATATATAATTGAAACATTTCCCTGTGAATTGTTGTTATTATTAGTATATATTTATAGATTTAACGAATCAGGAGGTGGACAAGGCGTTAATGCAAATTAAAGTACGATGTCTTAAAGGTGTCGTTTGAAAGGTTCTATCATTCATTAAAATTTGGAGGAGAAACTAATGAACAAGCATTGGATGAAAGATTCAATAAACAAGATAAGTTCATTCCAATTCTCAAAGAAACAATACGCTCTCATCAAGAGTTAAAGGAGAACTTCCTTGGAATATATATTGATCAAAACCAGGGTGGGATCATAAACGTTGGATTTAAGAAAGATATTCCCTCAAAACAGCTAAATTTTATATCTAAGAGCCTAGACAACGAGTTACCAATAAGAATTTATACAGCAGAGTATACAGAAGAGGAGCTTGATAAAGCTACCAATCGCATTTCTGAAAGTGTCACAAAAATTAGAGAGAACGGAATTAATATAGAATATGTTAATTTGGATTTTATTAACCAGAAAATTACTGTAGGCATTCGCGACCATATTAGTGAGTCTGCCTTGGATATAATTAGTTCCGTTACAGATGTTGATGCAAGCATCATTAATTTAGAAGTAGTTGATCCAACCTATAAGACCTCCGAAGATGCCCGAACGGATACTCATACGTACATGCTAGGTGGATTAGTTATTGATGGTAAAGCTGGTGGTGGTGGGAATTGTTCAATCGGATTCTCCGCAATTGATCCCTCATCTAATCCGTACATTGTTACTGCAGAACATTGTTGGCCGAAGGCTTCGGGAACAGGTGTGTATCAAGGGAATAACTATATTGGATACACAAGCAGTAAAGTTAATTATGGAAACGAAGCTGATGCTGCAGCGATTAGACTAAATTCAAGCAACTCAATGAGTAGTAAAGTTTATTCTGAATCGATTAAATTTTCAAGTGTTCAAGTCGCTGGTAACGATGTGTTGGGCGAGAGGGTCTGTAAATCTGGAATGTGGGGGAACAGTTGCGGTACACTTCTTAGTAAAAATAGCAGCCGATATTGGACTAATCCGGTGTATGGAACAGTTTGGTTTAGTTCGATGCGGGTAGCGAATTATATATCAGATGGTGGAGACAGTGGTGGTACGATTTGGAACAACAACAATGGTGAATTAAAAGGTGTGCACAAAGGCGCCTACACAGAGAATGGAACAACCTACCGGGTATATAGCCATGTAACTCATATACAAAATCGACTTGGTATAACACCTGTTACGTGGTTAAATAATTAAATTAATCCTACCCTGCCGTCTGTAAAGGAATATTTTGAAATATTCACTTAAATTTGAAACAAAAACAACCTTGTTTACGTCTTATGGTTAGTCAATTATCAAATAACAAGGTGGGATTGTTGTGAAAACATATATTTCAATATTATTGATTCTGATCATTGTTGTCTTTACTGGTTGCAGTAGCAGTAACAATCACTTAACAAAAACATCCGCGCTAGAAAAATATCAGTATCAAGCAGGTGAAAGAATGGACTTTCAGGGGATTATTGTTGAAAAAAATAATTCAGGAGTTACTGTTATAGTTGGTTTATCCGAAAAAGAAGTAAAAGGTAAAACAACGAATGAAATCATCACTCAGTATGAACCAAAAGCTTATGATGTTTCAACACGTGATATAAAAGCAAATCTTGAAGTTGGCGACCATGTCAAAGTGTGGACAAATGGCATGTATGAAGATAGTAGAATTAGACGAACAACTGCTACAAAAATAGAAATTGTAAGGTAATCCATATACTAACTGTACACATCTGATTTGTTAAGACGACACGAACATACATGCTTAATAGCCGCGTAGCTGCGGCTTTTTTGGTGTTGACTTCAAGTGAGCTTGAAGTAATAGAATCGAAATGTCCATAAACGAAAAGACGATGATCATCAATCTATTTCCATCGTTGGTTTCGTAGCCGTATTCGCAACAAGTGCGAGGCGTGGTTCGAGTGAGCCAACATAGGAGAAATAGGCAACGATTCAGCACGAATGAGATAGAGCCCGAAACGCCAGTTGTAGGATAATCAATATATGGTTTTTCGGTATAGTTTCTTTGTTGCCGAACATTTGCTGTTGAATGGGAGAGAATGTATTATCATGTCTAAATTCATCCGATGGTTTGAAGGATGTATGATCCGTAGGCTGGGCGTGCTAATCGAATACGAGCATCATGCGGTTTTCAGAAGGATGTATGAGGATTATTTGCTGCATCTGTATCACAACCAGTGGAAGGTCGATCTGCGGCAAAACATTGTGCATCGTTTCAACGCGACTGCAAAGAAGGCGGATGGAGCTGAGCGCAGCTCATAACGATGCCTTATCTTACCCTTCATCCTAGACAGGAACAATGCTCAAGCCGGAAACGTGGCTTCACATCCTTCCAGGTGAGGTCCCAAGGTAATGCCGCCAATCATCAGCAGGGCAAGGGAGCAATAGCAGCAGCGATTAGAAAAAGGAGTTCGCCAGCAGCGATCTCCTTTTTTCTTGAGCTTAGATAAAGCAAATGCTATTTAATATAATTCCAGACTCCTACAACAAATTCATAAACGAAATAGATCGAGAATCCGATTAACATGATCCCTGCAATGACCGAAACCCATTGAATCATTCGGCGGCTCATGACCTTTCTGGTCACGGAAACGACCGATAGAAGTCCGATGTCATGAATCAGGATTCCGCTAAGTACGCCGCATGCCGCAAACGCGAAACTTCCTGCATTGCTGGAGCTGTAGGAATCGGACAGGACGGCGCCGAATACGGAGACCCAAAAAATAAGATTGCCTGGCGATACCGCCACGAGCAATCCGTTTCTGTAGGTGCTCCAAAACGATTTTTGCGTTTTTTCGTCCGCAGGGGTGATGTCCTTGTCCGCATTTTTGATGGAATCATAACCCAAATAGGCCAGAAAAGCTGCACCTACGAGCCAAAGCGGCAGTTGAATATATGGCAGCGACAGGAGGGAGGCAAATCCTAAATACATCGCTATAATCAAGGTCAGATCAATGGTCATGCCCCCAAGGCCGACCGCCCAGCCATGAGTAAATCCGTTTTTCAAGCCTTGCTTCGTCATTTCTACGGTAATTGATCCTAAACAAGAACTTATTCTCTGTTAGAGCGTTTTCCGATGCTTGGTGGATCGTATTGCACCCGATGGGCGACGATGGATTCAATTCGGGGGTTCAGCTCTTTGTCAGCCGAAGTCAGGTCTCGATCATATCTGTGCGAATATGGCATTTCATGCAAGGGAATGACGTCAGAAGTTAGGGTTGTTTAAATTGTGTCGTAATTTTATATATGAATTGTCGCAAGATTCGATTTAAATAAGATGAACTCTGTGATAATTTATAGTGGAATGTCAGAATATTATATATCGGAGGTACAACGTCGTGACCATTCGAATTGGCAAAATCAGCTTATGGCATGTGCATGCCTGGGACTACATCCGCCAAGCCGAGCAGCATGAAGAGACCGTGCTGGCTGCCGTGTGGGATGAAAACGCCGAGCGCGGCAAAGAGGCGGCTGAGCGCCTGGATGTACCTTTCTTCCCTGAGCTTGGAACCATGCTCGCGCAGGAGGATCTGCAAGCGGTAATCGTGGATGCGCCAACCCGCCTTCACCGTGAAGTCATCGTGGCCGCCGCCAAGGCGGGCAAACATATTTTTACCGAGAAGGTTCTTGCTCCAACGCTGGCGGAAACGAACGAAATTTTGGCGGCCGTTCGGGAACACGGTGTTAAACTGACGGTTTCGCTGCCTCGCTTGAACGAGGGATATACGTTGAAAACGCTGGACATCCTCCAGCAAGGTTTGCTGGGCAAGATCACACATGTCAGGGCCAGGTTATCGCATAATGGAGCGATTGGGGAATGGCTGCCAGAGCATTTCTACAGCCTTGAAGATTGCTTGGGAGGCGCGCTGATTGACCTCGGATGTCATCCGATGTACCTGGCCAAACTTTTCCTTGGGGAGGAAGTTACCGGAGTTCAAGCGAATTTCGGATACGTGACCGGCAAAGAAGTCGAAGATAACGCCGTCGTGACCTTGTTTACGGAATCAGGCGCCATCGGCGTGGTCGAGGCTGGATTCGTGAACAGCCATTCCCCATTCACGATCGAGATTCATGGCACGGAAGGATCGCTGCTATACGGTACACCTGAAGCCAAGCTGCTTATTCGCACCAACAATGGCCCTGAAGCTTATAGGGAGTGGACGGAAATCCCACTGCCTGAACGAAAAGAAAGCGCATTCAATCAATGGGTTTCCCATATACTTAACGATACCCAGGCGGTGGATAATGTTGACATGGCCGTGGAGCTGACCCGTTTGATGGAGGCATCCAATATTTCAGCTAAAGAAGGGCGAAAAATTTCGCTTCACGAGCTGCAGGCGTAACTAGGGAAGGCGGGTGGAGCTTGTGAGCCGATATCCCTATGGAAAAATGCTTGAACGGCAGGATTTGCTGGAGAGACTGGATGTTTCGATCCTATGGGGGCATTACGAAATTCGGGTCCTCCGATTTCATTTGACTTCGTTTCCCGCAGGAAGGGTCATCGATTTCCACAATCATGCCGAATACGAGTTTCACTTTATCCCCCGCGGCAAAGGAATCGTAATTCTTGGGGAGCAGCCGCATTCCTTGTCCGAAGGCATGCTGTATTTGACAGGCCCTGGCGTGGTCCATTATCAGGAAGCGGATGCCGAACAGGACATGGACGAATTATGCCTGCATGTGGACATCGTCCCGCGCCGGAGGGAAGATGTTGATCCTTGGGAAGCGGCCGAAGCGGAAGAAACGGTGCAAAAGCTCGGCGCGCTGCCGCTTGTTCCTGTCCAGGATTACCATCGGGCCATGAGCTGTTTTTTGGAAGCATACGAAGCATGTGATCATAAACGCGTCGGGTATTACACAACGATTAAACAGCTGGTCGTCAGCATTTTGCTGCGGACGGTTCAGGCTTACGACAATGGGCCGTACCAAGCGGAGGCGCCCATACGGGACATGACCATGTACAGGTATGAATACGCGCTCCAATACATGGAGGCCAACCATCCCGCAGCCGTGACGCTGGAACATGTGGCAGAAAAGCTTCATATCAGCACAAGGCAATTGCAGCGGATATTTTACCAGGTTCAGCCGAACATGCCGTTTAGCCGCGTGCTGGAAGATATTCGCCTGCGCAACGTATGTCGCAATCTTGAGGAAAACAGCCTTTCCATTGAAGAGATCGCCGGTGCTTCCGGGTTTGCCAATGCCAATTATTTGCATGCCGTCTTTCGCAAGCGCATGGGTCTGACTCCGGCGGTTTATCGCAAAATGAAACAAAGTTCAAAATAAACATAAACTATTTCGGTGTGAGGAGAATGGATATGGAAAAAGTATACCGCGTAGGAATCATTGGATGTGGCGGCATTGCCAAAGGGAAGCATTTGCCCAGCTTGAGCAAGCTGGATCGGGTTGAGCTTGCAGCTTTCTGCGATATCGTCGAAGAACGTGCCGAAGAAGCGAAACAAAAGTATGGCAGTTCAGATGCCAAGGTATATGCGGATTATCGCGAGCTGCTTCAGGACGAAACGTTGGATATCGTGCATGTGCTCACACCCAACAATTCGCATGCGGAGATTTCCATTGCGGCCCTGGAGGCAGGCAAACACGTCATGTGCGAAAAACCGATGGCCAAAACGGCTGCCGAGGCCAAACTCATGCTTGAAGCTGCGGAGCGTACCGGCAAAAAGCTGACGATCGGATACAACAACCGTTTCCGGGAAGACAGCCTTTACCTGAAACAGCTGTGCGATGCCGGGGAACTGGGTTCGATCTATTTTGCCAAAGCCCATGCCATTCGCCGGAGAGCCGTTCCGACTTGGGGCGTATTTCTCGATGAGGAAAAGCAAGGCGGCGGTCCGTTGATCGATATCGGCACTCATGCCCTGGACTTGACGCTTTGGATGATGAACAACTATAAGCCGAAAGTGGTCCTGGGTACGACCCATCACCAGCTTTCGCAAAGGGAAAATGCCGCAAACGCATGGGGACCGTGGGATCCCAAACAGTTTTCCGTCGAAGATTCCGCCTTTGGCATGATTGTCATGGAAAATGGCGCAACCATTATGCTGGAATCCAGCTGGGCGCTCAACTCGATGGATATCGATGAGGCCAAATGCAGCTTGAGCGGTACCGAGGCAGGCGCGGACATGAAGAACGGACTGCGGATCAACGGGGAAAAACTGGGCCGCCTCTATACCCAGGACGTGGAGTTAAGCGCCAATGGCGTCGCGTTCTATGAAGGAAAAAGCGAAAGCGCTCCGGACGTCGAGATGCGCAAATGGATCGAAGCGATCGACAAAGACGAAGATCCGGTCGTTACGCCAAGGCAGGCATTGGTCGTGTCGCAAATTTTGGAAGCGATCTATGAATCGGCACGTACAGGCAAGGCCGTGTATTTGAACGAATCCAACTAATCAAGCCATGTGAATTGCAGCTTAGCGGAATCGAAAATGACCCCCGTTCTAAACGAATGCGGCAGTTGAGAGAGGTTGTACACTCTTGGCTGTCGTATTTTTTATCATTGAAGGCGAGAAGACTCCCTCCTCAAAAGCGTCAGCTTTAGGCGGGGAATGAATTGCCATTTTTTTCTATCAAAAACCGAACGTATGTGCTATAATAACTGCAAGGAACGGAGGTTTATGGCATGCTCTTCCATAAAGCATACAAGTATCGGATCTACCCCAATCGTACTCAGCAGCAGTGGATCCATCAGATGTTTGGCTGTTGCCGCTTTGTGTTCAACTATTTTCTGGGACAATGGAAGGATACGTTTGACGCTACGGGCAAGAGCTTGTCGTACCATGCTTGTGCCACGCAGCTTCCAGATCTAAAACAAGAACATCCTTGGTTGAAAAAAACGGATAGTATTGCCCTACAATCGGCTGTTCGGCATGTAGCCGATAGCTTTGATCGTTTCTTCAAGAAGCAGACACAGGCTCCGCGTTTCAAAAACCGTAAACATCCAGTGCAAAGTTACACGACCCGATACACCAATGGAAATATCGCTGTGAATGGGAGTAAGCTGAAGCTCCCCAAGCTGGGGTGGCTGCGGTTTGCAAACTCTCGCACCTGTGAAGGACGCATCCTCTCGGCTACGGTACGGCGAAATGCCGCGGGGAAGTATTTTGTATCGCTCATTTGTGAAGTGGAGATCGAGCCCTTGCGGGATAACGATAAGTCGGTAGGGATCGATCTAGGACTTAAAACGTTTGCGGTATCCTCCGAGGGTGTGCGGGTTACTCATCCGAAAGCCTGGAGCCAATATGAAAAGAAGTTGGCAAGTTGGCAACGGAGGCTGGCCCGGCGCACGAAAGACGGCTCCAATTGGAAAAAAGCCAAACGGAAGATCGCCCGGATCCACGAGAGAATGGCGAATATCCGCCATGACTTTTTGCACAAGCTGTCCACCAAGCTGATTCGTGAAAACCAAACGATCAGTATCGAGGACTTAAAAGTTTCAAACATGCTCAAGAATCACAAGCTGGCCAAATGGATCGCCGATGCGTCCTGGAGTGAATTCAGAAGGCAGCTCACGTATAAAGCGGAATGGTACGGGCGTACCCTCAAGATTGCGGAACCGTTCGCTCCGACAAGTCAAACCTGCCATGTATGCGGAGCGCTACACCGAGAAGTGAAAGATCTTTCGGTACGGCAATGGGTGTGTCCATCCTGCCAGACCCTCCACGATCGGGATGTTAATGCAGCCCGAAACATTAAGGATGTTGCCATATAGATCGTCATATCGAAAAGAACTGTGGGGACCACAGGGATCGCTTGGTCCACTTCGAACCCAGAGGTTCGATTACCCAAGAATCCCCCCACTTCAAGCGAAAGCTAAGTGGTGGGAGTGTTCAAGCACGCACCAAGCCGATCAAGCAGGATGGAACGGCGGAAGAGGCGTCCAAAATTACGGAAAGTTTCAATGGCGAGACCATTGAATATACGGTTGAACCGGATGGCACGATCTATTTGATTCCAGCCACGGCAGGTGCCAAAGTATATTTCAAAAAATCAAAAACCTGCTCTGAGGGAAGCGTACTTCGGCTTGTTCGAGCGGGCCGAAGAGAACCATGCCCGTGAAGAAGGCGACACAACGAGTACCGCGAGAGGAAAGCTTCAAAACTTTGTGTCGTTTACGGTGGACGGGAACAAACTTTCCGCATTGACGTATGAAATTAATCAAAATAGCAATACAAAAATCCGAGCACTGACTTGGGTGAAGCTTACTACAGTCTCTTTGATCGCGCGGAAGAGAACCATGCGGCCAAGTATGGTCCGGATCCTAAAGACAACCGTCGACCAATGCGCAGCCAGGTTCAGAATTTCGTTGGCATTACGATTGAAGGAAACAAACTGACGGCAGTGACCTATGAGATCGACCAAAATCTGCATGACGCTGCGCCGTTTGTCATTGACCAATTTGGTATCGTAAAGAAATCCGCTGTAACGAATCCTAGCAATCCGGGGAATTCGGGTTCGAATCCGGGAACGGGTTCCGGATCGGGCGGAAACGGTGCAACTACCGGATCTGGTGGAAACGGTACAACCACTCAACCAGGCAGCAGCACGGACAAAGATCAAGATAAAACGAGCACTACGCCGGGCAGTGGAACGAACCAAGGGTCCCAACCTGGGACAGGTTCGAGTTCCGGCGGAAGTTCGGCAAATGCGCCGGCGCTTAAGGATATTTCGAGCCATTGGGCAAAAGCAGCCATCGATAAAGCGGTCAGTGCAGGGTTCGTAAACGGGTACGGCGACGGTACATTCCGTCCGGATCAGAAGGTCACCCGCGCCGAATTTATGGCGATGCTCAGCCGGGCTCTGGGACTCAAAGAGGCAAGCGCAAGCGGCAGCTACGCGGATGCGTCACGGATTCCTGCATGGGCCAAAGCTTATATCGACAGTGCCGTGGAGGCCGGGATCATCCAAGGTTACCCGGATGGGTCCTTTGGTCCGCACAAACCGCTGAGCCGTGCGGAACTCGTGACAATCATCGCGCGCGCAGCGAACTTAACAGCGGATGGTTCGAAGCAGCTTGCATTCAGGGATGCAAACGAAATTCCGGCATGGGCGCTGCCGTATGTGGCGGCCGCCGTTGAATCCGGATTGGTGAACGGTGTAGGCAATAACCGGTTTGCTCCCGGGAAAATCGCGACCCGTGCCGAAGCGGTAACGATTTTGACCCATTTAATTGATCTTCAAAAATAAAAGATCGCGAGCAATAATAATTAGTGAGGGAAGACACCATACGTGGTGTCTTTCTTTGTGTAATAGAGCTAATATTCCGTTTTCTGGCGATTTGGACACACAAACGACAAACGGAATCAATAAAATAGGTTCATCTACCGTGAAAGTTGAAAGGCGGTCCTGGGGATACTGAAAGGAAAGCGCGTTTATACAGGTTGAACTGCACATTTTATATATTCTAACAGAACGAACATTCAGTATACGACGAAACCTTCAGCACCAGCACGATAACTCGATCATGAAATGCACCATGAAGAGGGGGATCACATGAACTGGGTCATGGAAACGGTTAGCCAATACGGATACGCCGCCATATACATATTGCTCGCTGTAGGTATCGTGGGACTGCCCATTCCTGATGAAATTTTGATGACAACGGTAGGTTACCTGGCTTCGATTCAAACGCTGGATTACATGCCTTCTATTGTGATCAGCTTCTTGGGAACCATGACCGGCATGATGCTGAGTTACTGGCTTGGCAGAACGTTTGGACATCAATTGTTGGTTCGATATGGAAAATATGTCTTTCTGACACCTGACAAGCTGGATAGGGTTGCCCGTTGGTTCAAGCGCTACGGGGGATGGACGATTCTAATCGGCTACTTCATTCCGGGATTGCGTCACCTGACTTGTTATTTTTCAGGCATTAGCGGCATGCGGTTCAGAAATTACTTCTTGATCGCCAGTCTTGGCGCTTTGCTCTGGTGTTCCATCTTTATAACCATTGGCCACGCGCTTGGCCGAATGACTTAAAATATCATCATCGTTCCATTTGGGAGAGAAATGGGGTTTGACACAATGAGCCGTTTGTTGACATGGCATGCGGGAACCGACGAAGACTTGTTCACCACGCTCATGGAGCGCTACCGGAACATGGTTTTTCGATTGGCTTCCAAATACTTCAAAGAACGTCAGGATTGCGATGACATCGTACAGGAAACGTTTTTGCGGGTTTATAAAAATATGGACAGCATGGACGAGAAAAAAAATATCACGGCATGGATTTATCGAATCGGCAAGAACGTCTGCCTGGACACATTGAAATACCGAAAGGTTCGAAAAACGGTCAGTTCACTTGGCTCGGACCAGTCGGATGTTCTCGAATGGATTCACATCATCCCCTCCGATGAGCAAACGCCGGAAGAGAAATTGGTGCACAAGGAAGAAGCAGGCAAGATCCGTGCGATGATTCAGAAAATTCCCTCGAAATGGAGACCCTACATTTATCAGCGTTATGTGCTCGGCATGTCATTGAAAGAAATCAGCGCTGTAAACCAAGTTCCGGAAAATACGGCCAAAACCTATTTGTTCCGGGCACGCAATGATTTGAAGAAACGTTTGGTCATGGAGGCGCCCGTCAACGGCATTCATACCTTTTCATAACTGATTGCAAAGCATCGTAAAGTAAGGAGAATGCATGAAAAATTGGGGAATCACGCGCAAATTATTTTTGGTGACGGCATTGTTTTTTGTTTGCTTTTACGGGATCGTTATTTTTTCCCAGCTGTTTTTCTTTGAACGCTTTTATGAAAATCACAAGCTCGGCAAGGTTGAACAAAATCTGGCTAGACTGGCCGAATATTATAAGGATACGCCGGGTGACAACAAGAGGTTTTCCAACCAGATGCTGCAGTTCATGAATCGAAACAAAAGCCAGGTCACGGTTGTGGATATGAAGGGAAACTTGGTATGGGAGGACCCCTACCACATGATTATAACGGAGGATGACGGTCAAAAAACAAACGTGTCTCTTTCGCTGTTCATGAATCTGTACGGGGAAGAGTTCAAACGTTTGGACATTAAGGTGGGGGATCGTCTAACCGTTTGGAGCGATGAAGACATCGAAGCGATGGAGAGCGCGAATCCCGATCACGTGATGTATCCCGGCCAAATATCCAAGAAAGGCCTGCCGCTCATCGGCGAACAAGGGGATTCGTCCAAAACGGTCACGGGCACCGTAACGGAGCTTACCCTGCCCAAAGTCTGGAACAACCGGCACGGGCTTCTGATGGAGGCGATCTATGAGCAATTCCCGTTGCCTGATACCCTGATCGAAGATCTCCGCAGCATGAAAAGCGTTGAACAGGAATGGGAGGAACCGTGGAGCGGTATCCGCAACATCATTACGATTCAACCTGTACAGCGACCCGATCAGGAGCTGGTGTTGCTGTTTTCGCTCACATCGCTGCAGGAAGTAAGCGACACGAACGAGGCATTCCAATGGTTTTCGATCTATTGGGGAATCGGAGGAGGTGTGCTCATTTTGTTTTTGTCGCTCTTTTTCTCCAAAGTCGTTACCCGCCCGCTCATTACGTTAAATCAGATGGCCAAACGAATGGTCAAGCTTGATTTCAGCATGGAACCGCCGCCTTTGCCGCAGCGTGATGAAATGGGAAGCCTGGCTCAAAGCATGTATACGATGTCTGTCAATCTCGACGCGGCATTGCATGAGGTGACCAAGGCGAACGAGAAGCTGCAAAGGGACATGGAGCAGAAGCAAAAGCTCGAAAAGATGCAGCAAAGTTTTTTCTCAGGAGCATCGCATGAGCTGAAGACACCGTTAAGCATCATTAAAAGCTTTGCCGAAGGATTGCATGACGCCGTGAGCGTGCAAAAGCAGGACCACTATGTATCCGTCATTATCGAAGAGACGGAAAAGATGGAGAAGTTGATCAAAGACATGCTTGACTTGGCCCGGTTTGATTCGGGATCGATTGCGCTTCGAAAGACGACCTTTTTGCTCAGCGAACTGACGGAGCGGGTGGCCGGCAAGCTCATTCATGCCTTGGACGGCAAACGGTCGGCCATCGACGTCGTTCCGGTAAATGAGCTTCCCATCGTGGCCGATCCGGACTGGATCGAGCAAGTGATCCGGAATTTGCTCGTAAACGCGGTTCGGCATGCGGATGAACATAGCATCATTACCGTGGAGATTCGAAGCAGCGCCCTTTCGACGAGGTTGACGGTAGAAAATAAGGGCCAGCCCATACCTCAATCCCAATTGGACCTGATCTGGGAAAGATTTCACCGGATCGATGCATCGCGAAGTGGTTATAACAGCGGCAACGGGTTAGGTTTGTCCATCGTCAAACAAATTTTGGACATGCATGGCAGCGCATATGGCGTAACGAATTTGGCCGATGGGGTTCGATTTTTCGTTGAATTTCCCACGGGCGAGGGAGAAGAGAGCTAATCCCCTAATCCAGCTTTCTCTTCCTGGACATTTTGGGCCTCGTCAGTTCGAAACTGTGCCGGACCAACTCTTGTATATCGTCATCCGGCAATTCGCCGTCCAGATAGACCGTGTTCCAATGTGCCTTGTTCATGTGATATCCCGGCGTAACGTCCTTGAACATGCCGCGCAGGAAATCCGCGCGTTCAGGTTCACATTTCAGATTGACGCATGGACGACCGCCCAGCTCCATAATGAGCGCAAACATTTTTTTGTTCCCGGCGTGGCGCATCGTAGTGGATTCAGGGCCAAAAGGATGGTCTTCGTAAGCGCCGAGAAAGGTCAGGCAATATTCGACGAGTTCGTCTTTTGTCATGGGTGATCGCCTCCATATGTATAAGGATGATTGATCATCATTATATCAGAATGCGCGTGTTCGGTTTGCAGTGAATCAATGACGTTGGAATAAGAAAAGGGAGGGTTTGCGTCGTTCGCAAGCCTCCCTTTTTACATATCACGCTCTAATAGACATCTTTGGCGTATCGTTTGGAACGAAGCATGTCTTTGACGTAGGATTCTGCCTCGTCCCTGCTCATTCCACCATGCTTCTGAATAATATTATGCAGCGTGGCATCGACTTCCTTGGCCATTCTGGAAGCATCCCCGCAAACGTAGAAGTGGGCGCCTTCCTCAAGCCATTTCCATAATTCCGCTCCATGCTCCAGCATGCGGTCCTGAACGTAGATTTTTTTCTCCTGATCCCGGGAAAACGCCGTATCCAAACGGTGGAGGTACCCGCTGCGCTTCATCGATTCCAGCTCATCCTCGTAGTAGAAATCGGCCGCTGCACGCTGCTCGCCAAAGATCAGCCAGTTCCTGCCCGTGGCTTCCTGGGCTTGCCGTTCCTGCAAAAATCCGCGGAACGGACCGATGCCGGTGCCTGGACCGACCATAATCATCGGAGCTTCCGGATTTGCCGGCGGCCTGAAGTGGGTGGATTTTTGCACGAATATGCGAACCTCGCCGCCTTGCTGGGCTCGATCGGCCAAATATGCCGAACATACGCCGTGTCTTCGTGCTTCGTTGCATTTGTAACGAACCGTGGATACCGTAATATGCACCGTCTCGGGATCGGCCAGATAACTTGACGAAATAGAGTAGAAACGGGGCTGGAGAGGCTTCAGAATGGATAACAGCTCTTCCGTGTTTAGCCGGATCGGAAATTGCTGTAAGACATCGGCAATCTGGCGGCCCCATAGCCACTGCCTCAATGGTTCCTTGTCATCATCCCGGATAAGGCGCTTCAAGGTCTCATCTCCGGAGCGCTCTTGCACGAATTGCAAAAATCCGGGGGTGATGCGCGCAATTTCAAGATGTTTGAGCAGCGCCTCCGATAGCGGGATTTCCCGATCTTTAATATTCACCAGAGTTGTGGAATCAAGCCCGGTCGCCTGCAAAATTTCTTCGACCAGCGAAGGGCAGTTGACGGGCCAGACGCCGAGCGCATCGCCTGCTTCATAATGAAAGCCCGTGTCGGAAATATCGAATGCATAATGGCGGGTTTCTTTCTCGGAGCCTTCGCCGCTTAACAACCGGTTCGAAACAATGCGTGTATGCAAAGGGTGATTGCGATCGTACGTTTTCAAGGTGCCTTCGTGCAAAGGAGCTTCCTTCACCTTGATTTCGATCTTTCCAATCCATGGTGCGATCTGCTGTTCGAAATCGGTATCGCAATCGACCCGGTCCGTCAGCCTTGAAGCGCCGAGCTGTTCCAGCCTCGCATCCAGGTTCCGGGCGAACCCGCAGAATTCATCGTAGCTGGAGTCGCCCAAGCCCAGGACGGCATAGCGTAAACCGTGTAAACGCGGAGCGTTATCCGACTTCAGCGCATGCCAGAAGGCTTCGCCGTTATCCGGCGGGTCGCCGGCTCCAAAGGTGCTTGAAATGAACACCGCGTTTTGTTCGGAGGCCAAGTCTGCAATCCCGTATTCGTTCATGCATACAAGCCGGGTATCCAGCCCTGCTGCTCGGAATTTGCGGCTGCACTCGTTCGCCACGTCCTCCGCATTGCCGGTTTGGGAGGCCCATAACAGGGTCAATTTGGGTTTAGCGGAATCCGTCTCGCCCGTTTGCTCGGGCATTGTGGCAGTTGCGGAGGCTTCGGCATAAGGACTCATTAAAGGAAGCAGGTTCGTTTCCGGAAGCTGGGTGCGCGAGAACATGCCAGCCAGCAGTCCGTCCAGCCATAACTTTTTGGAAGGCTCGACAGGGGCGGTATGGGGCAATACCGGCACGCCGGAGGGAGCTATGGCTTCATCCGCACGCAAACTGGCAATGAAACCGGCGAGATAGATTTTCTCATGACCATCCAAGGTCATGTCCGGCGAGGCGGGGATGCCTAATAGATCGGCAAGCGTATCGACCTTAGCCATATACTTTTCCTCCTTTTGCAAATGGTTCATGGTGTCGGCAGCATCGCGAGAGAATTCCCTGCCTCGGGGCGAAGCAGGATGACTCGTTGTTTGATCCGCAACAACCGTAAGGGAAACCGCGCTGTATTTGAACTCGGGTTGGAGAGACACCGGATCGATGGCATCGCTCGTCACCGCGTTAATGGCGAGATGTTCGCCGAATGCATCATTCCAATGAAACGGCGCGAAACAGCTGCCGGGCATGACGCGATCCGTAATGACGGCAGGCAGGATCGCATGCCCGCGGCGCGATTGGATGTGGACGCGATCCGATTCGCGGACGCCTAACGCTGCTGCATCTTCGGGATGGATTTCGATGAAAGGGCCGGGATTCAGCTTGTTCAGCTTGGCGATCTTCCCGGTTTTGGTCATGGTGTGCCATTGGTGCTGCAATCGTCCCGTATTTAAGACAAAAGGGAATTCGCTGTCCGGCAGCTCTGCGGGCGGGGCATATGGCCGGGCCCAAAACACGGCTTTGCCGCTATCGGTGGCGAACGAGAGGGAGGGGAGGCTCCCGTCCTCGTTTTCCCGCAGCTTCTGGCTGATTCCATCGTTCAGATACCGTATCGGGTTACGCGTCTGATCCGATTGGGGGGCGCTGGGCCACTGTACGGGCGCCTCGCGCAATCGCTCGTATGAAGCGCCGCGGATATCGTAACCGGTTTTGGGGTTCCAGGCTTGCTGGATTTCGCGGTAAACATCGGCCGAACTTGCGTAGGTGAACGCATCCGAAAATCCCATCTCGCACGCGACCTCGGCAATGATCTTCCAATCGGGAAGCGCCTCGCCGGGAGGATCGACCGCTTTCCTCATCAGCGTCACATTGCGCTCGGAATTGATCATCACGCCTTCGGCTTCGGCCCACAGCGCGCCGGGAAGCATAATATCCGCGTACGCGTTGGTTTCGTTGTTCAGGAACGCATCCTGCGTAATAACCAATTCGGCTGCCTGAAGCGCTGCAATGACGTTGCTGCGGTTTGCGACCGTGGCGACCGGGTTCGTGCAAATGATCCAGCATGCTTTGATATCGCCGGCTTGCATGCTCTGGAACATGGAAATCGTGCCTGTACCCACTTCCGTACGGATCGTGCCGCGGGGGATGTTCCACAGGTCTTCCATGAAATGGCGTTCTGCTTCAACAAGCACGGATCGCTGGCCTGGAAGACCCGGACCCATGTATCCCATTTCGCGGCCTCCCATGGCATTCGGTTGCCCGGTGAGGGAGAAGGGGCCGCTTCCGGGACGGCATATTTTGCCTGTAGCCAGATGTAAGTTGCATATCGCATTGGTATGCCACGTACCGTGCGTGCTCTGGTTAAGGCCCATCGTCCAACAGCTCATCCATTCGGGGGATTCGCCGATCCATTGGGCTGCCAGGCGAATATCCGCTTCGGGAATGCCAGTGATTGCGGCCACTTTGTCCGGCGTGTAATCGTCAAGGAATTCGGGCATGCTCTCCCAGCCCGCCGTGAATCGGGAGATGAAATCCTGATCGGTGTGCCCGTTGTGCACGAGCAGATACAAGATTCCGTTAAGCAGGGCGAGATCCGTTCCCGGCTTAATTTGCATGTAGAGGTCTGCCTTGTCGGCGGTCGCGTTGCGGCGTGGATCGACGACGATCAGTTTGGCGCCGGCTTTGACGCGATCCATGACTCTCAGAAACAAGATGGGATGGCAGTCGGCCATGTTGGCTCCGATGACGAAAAACAGATTCGTGCGGTCCATATCTTCATAAGAACCCGGAGGACCGTCCGCGCCGAGCGAAAGCTTGTATCCGCTGCCGGCGCTGGCCATGCAAAGACGGGAATTGGACTCGATGTGGTTGGTGCGAATGAAACCTTTGGAAAGTTTGTTGACCAGGTACTGGGCTTCCAGCGACATTTGGCCCGACACGTAGAACGAAATGGCGTCAGGACCATGTTCGTCAAGAATAGCGCGCAACCGTCGCGCCGTTTCTTTAATGGTTTCTTTCACGTCGGCCTGAACGGGAGCTTGCCCGCGGGCAGGGCGTTGGTACGCAAACTCCATTCTGCCCGATTCAACCAAGGCCTCGGCACATGAGTTCCCTTTGGTGCACAAGCGGCCGTAATTGGCGGGATGCTCCTTGTCGCCGGTAACTTTAATGACGCGATTGCCGGATACTTCCATAACGATTCCACAACCTACGCCGCAATAAGGGCAGACACTTTTTATTTTTTCAGTCATCATCGAAATCACCATACTTGACGTGTATATGACACGGATTTTTTGTGGCATGAATGTTGTTTGATTGAAAATCCAATGTATTCGGAACTGTTTAGCTAAAATATATATCGCTTCACGATATAAGTCAATAAATTAATGTTATGTTACATGACATGGTAGTTGTGATTTTTAAAAATGAATGTTTAGAGAGGGTGGATAGGCGGTGTGTAAGTGGAATTACATAACATTATATGTTATGTATAAGTTATGTTTGAGTTGTGTCACTGAAGAAAATGAAATAAACTCTATATAGGTTGAACTAGACATTTACACGATAACGGAGAGGGCAGAAAGAATCTGAAGAAGCGAAGCGGTCTAAAAGCTTTCTGAAAGAAAGCTGCATCGGAAGCATAAGCTTCACCGGATTTTGCCTTTGAAAAAAGGAGATCAAAAAAAATCTGGGGATAACAGGGATCGGAAGATGGTTCTGACTACGTAGTGACTCCGTGTAAAAATCATCGGTTCAACTTATATAGATAATGATCTCGGTTGAAGGAGTTTTTCGATGTCCATGAATCCATTGCCCAAACATATTTATGAGCAGCTTGCCATGTTCCGCTATCGCATTCGCAAGTTCATTCGGTTCAGCGAGGAGGCCGCACGAAGCAAAGGACTTACCCCGCAGTATCATCAATTAATGCTCTCGATTATGGGATTTCCTGATCGCGAGCATGCTACGCCGACAGAACTGGCCGAACGGCTTCAAATTACGCCGCACGCTTGCGTCGAGTTGGTCAAACGATGCGAGGAACTTGGCCTGGTAAGCCGATTCCCCAACGAACAGGACAAACGCAGCACGTTCATTCGGCTGACGGAACACGGAATGGAATTGTTGGCCGAATTGTCGGAGATTCATATGGAAGAGCTGAAACGGGCTGGTTTGCTGGAATTTCAAGGGCTTTAGGCGGTTTCGGTCGCGCGGCTTGAGGCTGGACGGAGAACGAAGAAAAGATGAGGGAGGGACAAGTCGCGGCGCGAATGCCGACCGTTCATGTGTCAGGAGATAAAAAGGGAGCCACTGAATGCTAACGTTCAGTGGCTTTTTCGGCATGCTGCACGGATGGAAGCCGGCCCGATAACAGCGCTCCGCCGCTCGGGTCGTTGCCTGCCGCAAGCTCGCCTCCGTGCCGCCGGATGATGCGCTCGGAAATGGTCATGCCCAGGCCGCTGCCTCCGGTAGCCCGGTTCCGGGACATTTCGCCCCGAAACAAAGGCTCGAAGAGCCGACCTAGTTCCTCCGGGGCAAACCCCGGTCCGGTATCCCGGATCGTAAACCAGACCTGATCGTTCGCGGAGCCGCACTCCATGCTGACCTTTCCATGATCAGGCGTGTATCTCACGGCATTATCCAGCAAATTGCTTATCGCACGTTCCAGCAGATGAGCGTCGCCGCGAACGATGCACGCTTCCGCGGAACGTACCACGAGCGTTACGTTCTTTTGCCGGGCGAACGGCTCCACGCTATCCGCCGATTGCTGCAGGACCGTGCGCAGGTTGACGATTTCCTTGACAATCGCGCCTTCGCCGTAATCCATTTTGGCAAACGTAAACAAATCCTCGACCAAACGATGCAGCTGGGACGCTTTTTCTTTGCAGACGGCTACATACTTTGCCGTTTTCTCGGGCGACTGGGCAATGCCGAGCTGCAGTCCGTCAAGGTACCCGCGCAGCGCGAACAGGGGGGTTCTGAGATCATGCGCCACGGCGGCAATGACGAACCTGCGCTCTTCTTCGAGCTTCGTTTGCTGGAGATTAGACTTCTTCAGTCCTTGCACCATCTCATCGAAGGCATCCCTGACATCGGCGATTTCTTTAATGCGGGAAGCAGGCATCGGCACGTCCCATTCCCCGCTGGCGAGCAGCCGCACGGATGCGCTAAGCTTCTCAAGAGGTTTGATCAAATAACGCCGCATTTCCATGCCGATCACGAACAATGCCAGCAAAAACCCCGTGAAGATGGACCACACTTGAAGCTGGTTTGTTTTGGGGAGATACAGTTCGACCCTCCCCTTCAATCGGCCGTCTTCCATCAGCGTATACCGTTCAACGGAAGCATATCTTTTGGTTTGGTTGGCATCGGAACGATAGATCTCCTGGCCGGATGCCGAGAACAGGGAAACATTCATGTTTGCGTGATCCAACAGGCCTTTCAGCTGGGCTTGCCAATCGAATGCACTCCACCGTTCCGTATTCCTTTCGATCTGTTCAACGATTTCGTTCTGCTGCCTTTGCTGCTCTTCATTCGGCAGCGGGGCGACGGAAAATCTGAACGTCCCGGATTCGATGTAATGTGCGGTCACAAACAGGAGCCAGGGCAGTAGCAGGATGAACAACAGAAAAAGCAGCATGAGTTTACGAATCCGAAGCGTTCTCACGAGATCCTCCTTCAAAGCGATATCCCACGCCCCATACGTTGACCAGAAGCTGTGGATTCGCGGGATCTGCCTCGATTTTCTCGCGCAGACGGCTTAAATGCACCCGTACCGTGTGCCTGTCGCCGATGCCGCCCCAAAACTTGTCCAGCAGTTGATCATACGTAAATACTTGCTTCGGATGCTGAGCGAACAGGAGCAGCAAATCATATTCCTTTGGCGTGAACATGACTTTGCTGCCCTCCACAAATACTTCTCTGGATGCAAGATTCAATTGCAAACGATCATATTCCAGCATAGGTTCGGCCGCGGATGGAGGAGGGGAGAAGGTACGCCTTAATACGGCCTTCACTCTGGCGACGATTTCGCCAGGCGAAGCCGTCTTCACGATATAGTCGTCGCCGCCCAGCGTGAGTCCCCTAATTTTATCGACGTCATCGCTTCTGGCACTAAGGAACAAAATCGGCACACTGCTTTCTTTGCGGATGCGGCGGCACAGATCGAAGCCGTTCTGCCCAGGCATCATGATGTCCAGAACGATGCATTGGATCGCATGCTGCCGGAGCGCGTCCCAGGCTTCGGCAGCGTTGCAAGCAGTGATGACGCGGAATTGTTCGTTTTCCAAAAAGTCCTTTAACAATTCGACAATGCTAAGGTCATCGTCGACAACAAGCACGGTGCTTGAATCAGTCATGAATATCCCACCTTCAAAACCTAGTGTAGCATGATCGCAGCGAAAACCGGTGGAAGTTTATCATTTTGTGATGATTCGTTGATGGTTTTGAGGCGGGTTTGCGTCTTCTTTCGAGAGATATCGCTGGTATGATCTTCAAAGGCACAGGGGGATCTTGCCCTGCATGACAAATCGAGATATAACAGGGAGGACGTTACTGATGTTACATGTTCAAATCGTGCTGTTCGATGGCTTTGATCTCTTGGATGCCATTGCGCCTTATGAAGTTTTTGCAGCAGCATCCATGTATGCCGAAGATGCGCTGCAAGTCGAGTTGGTTACTGCCGAAGGGCCCAGGCACGTCGCGAGCGGCACACAAGGGTTAAAGATCGAGGCGACCGCGAAACTGGAGCCTGAACGCGGCGGCATCATCCTCGTGCCGGGTGCGTCCGGCAAAGTTTCCGGGGATGGGCCGGATTCCATTCCCGTCATTCTGCATCATGCTGCAAGCACGGATATTTCTGTCCGAATCAGACAAGCATTGGAACGAGAAGACGTCTTGGTTGCCACCGTATGCGGCGGTTCGCTTTTGCTTGCCATGGCAGGTTTGCTTGAAGGCAGACATGCAGTGACACATCATATGGGCATGAAGGTTCTGGAAGCTGCCGGAGCGGTTCCTGTTCAGGCGCGCATCGTGGATGACGGCAGCCTGGTGAGTGCGGGCGGTGTGACTTCCGGGCTTGACGTTGCTTTATATTTGGTGGAACGTGCGCTCGGTCCGCGCATCGCGCATGCCGTGGAACAGTTATTTGAATTCGAACGGCGGGGAACGGTATGGAGGATGGAAGGCATGGTGCCAACGGAGGACACAGACGCGACAGGGGAAGATGAGGGAACAGCGTTCGCGCCAGTTTCTGAAGAGAGCGTACCAGACTCCGCGTCCGCCTATGAAGGAAATTGGGATGTAATCATTGCAACACCGATCGGGAAACTGGAATCCCGGCTTGCGATTCATACGGACAACGGCCGCATTCGGGGGACGGCTACGCAGGACGGCGAGACTGTGGAGCTCATCGATCCTCGCGCTCGGGAGGGCAAATTGGTATGGGGCCTTCGGGTAAACAAACCGATGAAGCTGCAGCTTCATTTCGAGGTAACTGTGCAGGGGGATGTTATGAGCGGAACCGCCAAGGCCGGTTTTTTGCCGGCATCTAAACTGACAGGCCATCGCTTGGTTTGAGTTGAGCTTCAATAGGGCCATTAGACGATAACTAGAAACGGAAAGGTTCATATATGAAAAAAACAAACATGGCTTACCGCCTTTTGGCCGGTGTCAGCATCACTTTCATTTTGTATTCGTTGGCTAGGCATTATGTGTTCGATCCGGAAGCCACCGCGTTTCTCAGTCACAAAATGGGGCTGGGGCGCGAGTTGAACCTCCCGGCATGGCTAAAAGTCATGTACATTCACGTCGCCTTTGCCTGTTTGGCGATGGCGGCAGGGCTGATCAATTTTTCGCGCCGCATGCTGGAGAAACAGCGGAAGTTTCACCGGATCAACGGGTACGTCTATGTCGTTTCCGTGCTGATGGTCGTGCTGACGTCCGGGTACATGGCGCCGTATTCCACTGGAGGCAGAATCAACAGCATCGCATTTAATATCATTAATCTGATTTGGCCCATCATGACGGTTACGGCCGTCGTGCAGATCAAAAAGAAACGAATCGTAAAGCACCGGAATTGGATGATCCGCAGTTATGCCTTCTGTTTTACGAACATGCTGATTCACCTGATCACGTTGCTGTTCAATGAAGGCCTCGGCATGGCTTATGCGAGCAGTTATACATACGGTGTGTATGGCAGCCTCGTTCTGTTATTGATCATTCCGGAAACGATCATCCGGATTCTGGATAAGACCGGCAGCGACAAAACCATCGGAACCTACGAATCGTAGGCTTCGATGGTTTTTGTTGTTGAACTCTAGCTGCATCACTTGTCATTGCGATATTGCAGCGGTGATGCCCCCGTCCAGCGCTTGAATTGGCGGCTGAAGTGGGACGCGTTTTTGTAGCCCAGCCGCTTGCTGATCATCTGGATCGACATTTGCGTATCTTTGATGAGCGCCTTGGCTTCTTTCAGCTTTAATTGGGATAAATACTCGCGCGGCGAAATGCCATATACATTTTTGAACACCTCATATCCATAACCGGAACTAAGTCCAATGGAGTGCATCACCTTTTCAATGCGCAGTGTTTCGCTAAGCTCGTAGTATTCGGGTTGAAGGCTCTGTTTTTTGAACGCGGATTTGATCCGTTCGGCAATTTCCTTGGCGTAGAGCGATGCGTTTACATTGGCGCCCGATGCTGCTTCATTGGTTCGGTTCGTGATCGAGTGAAGCATGAGCAGCAGCTCCGAAAGCACGATCTGGATTTGCATTTTGGTGTAAAATCCAGTCTTGCTGCTGCCGGCATCAATGATGCCGATCCACTTCAGCACAATGTCCTGCAACCCTCGATTTTCCGGGGAACCGTTCTTGTAATGGATTTCGCAGTGCTGAATCATGTCCCTGACGAATTCGGGATCGTCAATTTTGAAGTGGGCGCAAAAGTATGTCATGCCATTCTCGTCATCACACGAAATTTCGTGGACGAAGCCTGGAGGAATGATGAGCACGTCGCCAGTCTGCACATGGTACATATCATGATCGAAGGTCGTATATTGACTGCCTGCCAAAACGTAAATGATCTCGAAAGCGGCATGGGAGTCGGGGGGCACGTGCCATCCGGGATCGACCTGTTGGGAGTGGGCGCCAAAAAAATTGAGGTTCCAGTCGAGCACCGGAAGCCGATGGGCCTGCGCCAAAAAATGCTTCGTATTTGACATGTCATCACCTTTGATTTGGGTCAAAAATTTTTTTGACATCCGTAACTTGAAAACATTATATCGTGGATGATGTACAATGTCAGCAGAGCGCTTACATGCGCATGCAGCAAAGCAGCCTCCCAGGAGGCTGCTTTGTGGCCGATGGATGCCGGAATGTTTCCCGCGCAATCGGTTATTTCGTTTTCCTGGTTTCCGTAATGACGAGCAGAGCACCGAACAGGATCAGGACAGCTCCGATCCAGAACATAACACCGATCGTTTCTCCCAATAGAAGCCACCCGAGCAGCGTTCCGACAAGAGGCTGGAAGAAGAAAAACAGGCCTCCGCCCGAAACGTTCAACAACTGTAATCCCCGATTCCAAAGCAGGAATCCGCCTGCGGTCGAAACAATCCCCAAGTACAATATGCCGCCCCATATGGTCGGATGGGCCATTTGGGATACATCCAGCTCATGCAATCGTGGAATGACAAACGGAGTCAGAATAATAATGGCCACCAGTATGGCGTAGGTAATCACCACGATCTGGGAATAATCCGTCGGAACACGTTTCACCAATACGGACATAAGCGCCCAAGTCACAGCCGCAGCGAGCAGGAAAATTCCGCCGAGTTGGCTGGAATATTCCAATGCGCCTACCCCGATAATCAGTATGACTCCAACGGTCGCAAGCAAAATGGACAACCCTTGTCGCAAAGACATGCGTTCTTTCAGGATGAGCCAAGCGAAAATAACCATAAATGCCGGCGTTGATGAGGTGATGATGGCGCCCATTTGGGCCGATGACAGCATTGTGCCGGCTTCTTGAGCCACAATCGAAATGGCATGTCCAATGACTCCAATGGCCATAATGAGCAGGAAATCACGCGGACGAATCCGCCAGTTCTGTTTGGTGGCCACGCCGGCAATGATAAGCGCAACGATTGCTACCAAGTACCGCAGCCAAACCAGTTCAAGCGGTGGCACAACGGATACGACCACTTTGACCACAACGTACATGCCGCCCCAGATGCTGGCAGCCAAAGCCAAATAAATAGAACCCCATAAGGTTTTGTTCATTTCAATTTTCCCTCCGTATGATTAAGGTCTATGAAGGCCTTAACGGAGAGGAGGATCACCTTCGCTCCATTAAGGACGGAAGGATCCTGCAGGCACGTCATTCTCGAACAAAGGAGCTAGAAACATTCGCTTTCACCTCTAGGATACAAAATAGTGTGACATCTATAGTAGCAAAGATCACTGCTAATGAACAGCAGCGACGTTAGCATTGCGCGACAAGATCTCTCTCGTACCTTATGCCGTGGGCACACCGAGGTACTCCGTTTCGTAGATTTCCTGCACCCGGTCCAAAACGCTCTGTGCTTGATCTTCGAATTTTAAGTCGGCAATGCGTCCTTTAAGCAAAAATACGCCGCTCTCACCGCGATGTTGGCCCATCGCGCCGTCATAGAGCAAGCCGGCCCCATGGCTTGGCGGCGAGAAAAAGAGCTTCATCAGCGGTTTAACCAATAAAGGCAATCCGGAATCTTTATCTTTTCGGAGCGTGTTGTTGCTTCCGGGATCGACGCTGCGAATGGAAATGCCTTCTTTCGCCAGCTGCGGCGCAATATTTTTGGTCCAAAGGGAAAGCGCCAACTTGGACGCTGCGTATGGACCGAGCAATTTTTTGAACGTTTGCGGCCGCTCCAGAATGTCGACATGGATAGCCTTCACGTATTTTAAGGCGGAAGACGACGTATTGATCACCGTTTTTAAATCCCCGTTCGCCAAAAGCGCTTTGAGCTCCATCATGATGATATACGGAACGACGGTCATTAGCTCATAGTGTTTTTCCCGTCCTTGCGGAGAATATGCCAGTTCGGGGAAGGAGCCGCCTGCATTGTTGAACAGTACATCGATTCGTTCTTCTTTGGTCTTGATCTCGTTCAACGTCGTTCTTAAGCTGCGATAATCGGACAGATCGGCGGTTTTGTAGATGCGCAGCGATCCGTTTGCGATGGCCTTATGAAGCTCAGTTTCTTCTTGAGGGATGTTTGAACGGTTTATGGCAATGACTTGCCATTGGTCGGAAATCAGTTTGCGTGCCAACTCCAATCCAATTCCGGCACTTGCGCCGGTAATCAATGCAATATGTTGTCGGTCTTTAGCGTTTGTCGTTTGTTTCATGTATGTTTCCTCCTAGTGTAGGGGTTGCTCCCTCTGATAGCGACGATTGTATAAGTTGGTGTCGACTCCAAGTCAAGCGTGTGGCAAATTATTTTTTAAAAGGGTTCAAAACTTGACTTGGAGTCAGCTCCAAGATATATAATGCACTCAGGTAAGGATTGGGAGGTAACGGAATGATAACGAGAGAGACATATACGATCAAACAAACGGCGGAGCTAACGGGTATCACGCAAGACACGATCCGATATTATGAAAAAATCGGGCTGCTGCCCCGCGCGGAACGCAAAGAAAACGGGCACCGCGAATACCGGCAGGAGGCCATAAGCACCATCCAGCTTATTTCCTGCCTCAAAAAAACAGGCATGCCGCTCGAAGAAATGAAGCCGTTTTTGACGGTGAACGCTGACGCCGATCCGGCGGACTATCCTGAACTCGTGGAGCGGCTGGTCCAGCACAGGGAAAATATCGTCAGCCAAATGGCGGCGCTGCAGCAGGTCGTCGATTTTATCGACATGAAGCTTGACCAGGGAAAGATGCGGAAGGACTGCACCGCGGTTCAAGGGGATGGCTTTACCCGGGAGTCGGGGGGAGAGAGCGTCGGACCCAAGGTCTCGCCCGCTGAGATGCGTTATTTTACGGGAACGCCGGGATACCCAAAGTTTAAGCGGATGATATGATGTTTTGGATACGAGATAATCTTGCTGCAAAAAACATTCAATATCCGGGGAGGTTTTTTCCGTGGACGAGCTCTACCAAAAAACAAGAAAGTTTAACGTTTCCGACTATCGTTCTCTGTTGCATCGACTGGTGGATGAGGCGCAGCAGCATATGGAACAAGGCAGTACGGAACATAAAGTATTTGGTGAGAAACTATATCGATGCATCGAAGCACAAGTGAATGCGATTGAACAAGAACGACTTCAAGCCGAACAGCTGCAAACGACGGTTCACATCATTTTCAGCCTCTCGGATGCCGGTTCTTTGAAAGTGACGCTGAGCAAGCTGGGAAAACGGCAGGAATGTTGTGTGCTCGCATTCAATGACATGTTTTCCGTGGGCCCCATCAAGGATTTGCATACCCTAAGAGGGCAGCAGGCTCGGCAAGCCTGGATCGCGGAGAATGATCCGGAGTATCTTTTCTCGGTCCGACATAATGCCGCTAACGAAATCGGGGCGATGATGGATACGTTGCGAAATATTCCCGAAAGCAAGAAGGTAATCATTTGGTGCGCGGATAACGCCCATGATCAGACCGGACTCCGTTTTGCATTGTATGTGCTTAGGGAGCGCAAAAACGTAATCCATATCGCGAATGTGACACATGCTTGCAAGGAAATGGGAACGAATTGGGATGAGGAAGCTGCTCCCTATGCGGCGGCACATATCGAACGTGATACATATGTTGAAATGGTGAAAAACTATGGGGAGGGGTACGCTCTGAACCGTGCCGAAAGGATCGCATTGGAAGCGGAGTGGGAAGAATTGGCCGGTCAGGATCATATCCTGCGTTTATGGAAAAATGGGTCGATCATAGGTTGCGAGGAAGAAGACCTTGATGATGTTATTGTATCTTCCATGGTTGAACTGCAGCGCCACCAGGAAAATTCGGGCGCATTTGTTGAGGCTGCTGATCTGGTCATTCATGTTTTGAATTCGATCCGGCAAAGGGTAACCCTTACGTTCATAACCCATCGAATTTGGAAATTAGTCAGCGAGGGCGTGTTTGTTTTCCGGGGAATACCAGGACAGCTGCATCAATTTTCATTACGTTTAATGGGAGAGAAGTGAGGAGGGGATACAATAGACACAATATAAGAGGAGGTGTTGACAGAAGTTTCTCTTAATTCTATAATTCAATTAATCAATTGAATATATAATGATGGTTAAGGGGGATTTATTTTATGGGAGCAACAGCGCTGAATAAAGATACGTTTGAACCAACGATCCAGAGCGGAGTAACCCTGGTCGATTTTTGGGCACCTTGGTGCGGACCATGCCAGGTTCAACTACCGATCGTGCATGAGCTGGCTGACGAATTGGCCGAGCAAGCGACGATGGCTACGGTGAACATTGACGAGGAATTGGATCTGGCCTCCAAATACGGCGTTCGAAGCATTCCCACCTTGCTGTTGTTCAAGGATGGCAAGCTGATGAAAACGATGGTAGGCATTACTTCCAAACAGGTGCTCAAAGACCAAATTAAAGAATTGGGAGCATAATTCAGTATGGGCCATGTTCTGGAACTGGGCTCCATTGGTGAAGTGCATGAATTCGTTCAAAACCACCGTTTGAGCATATTATATGTGACCCAGGAAGATTGCTCGGTGTGCCATGCCATTTACCCGAAACTGTTGAAATTGAACGATGAATTTCCCGAAGCCAAGCTGGGGCGGGTCGATGCTGGCAAAGTAAAGGAGGTTGCGGGGGAATTTTTGATTTTCTCGGCGCCTGCCATATCGGTATTTCTTGATGGGAAAGAGTATATTCGTGAAGGACGTTTTGTTCAATTCGATGATTTGACAAGCCGGCTGGAGCTGCTATCCAGCACCGAATAACACGCTTTAGCCGGATGATACACAAAAAGACTTCAAGCTATTCACTGGGATAGTCTTGAAGTCTTTTTATGCTGCGATCGATGAAATTCCCCGGTTTGTTCGTCTGCGCCGCTTGGTTGTAATCCGTTCCCGGGTTAACGTTTCATTTTCAATGTACTTCAAAATGCTCCTGCCATTCATTGAATCCTTCTTCCATACGAAAAGCTCTGAAGCCTTCGGATTGCAGTTTTTTCGCCGCCAACGCAGAATACACGCACAAAGGTCCGCGGCAATAGGCAACGATCTCCGTATGTTTGGGCAATTCGCTCATCAGAACGTCCAAATTCTCCATAGGCATGGAGATGGCCCCTGCAATATGTCCCATGTCGTACTCTTCTTGAGGACGCAGGTCAACCAGTACAATGTCCTCGGAACGCAGTTTCTCCATGACTTCGTCCATCGTCAGCGTGCGAATGTCGTCGAGATTGTTCAGGAAATCCTCTTTCATCTTTCCGATATCAGGCAGCTGTTTTTCGCTGATTTTCCATAATGAACCGAGAAAATCGATAATTTCGGGATCGGCCAAAGAATAAATGGCGTAGGTTCCTTTTTTCGTGAACTTAACCAGCTTGGCATCAAGCAATATCTGAAGGTGACGGGAAACGTTCGCCATGTTCATGTCCGTGCAGCCAGCCAATTTTTCGACGGTTTTGGGTCCTTGGGACAATACGTTTAACATCTCCAGCCGCTTGTCGCTGGATAAAGCTTTTCCGATTCTGGCCAATTGTTTATAGAGGTCTTCTTTGAAAAGTCGCGCGCATTTCAGCATGTCTTCCATATGATCAGCCTCGATTCTTATCGTATCGTGAACTATGGGGGATGTCCCATAAGTTGATCAATCCATTGATTATTAGAATTTTAAACATGAAACGGAAGAGAGTCAAGCAAAGCGGGGGAGATGCGGATTGACGAATGGTAATATTCAATTATATAATTGAATATTTGGTAGATGACGATCATACGAAAACAGGGAGGTATTCCTATGAAAAAAATAAGTTCGAAATCCGAATTCGATACAGCGATCCAGTCGTCCAAACTTACGGTTGCGGTTTTTAAAGCAGACTGGTGCAGTGATTGCAAATTTATCGATCCGTTTATGCCGGAAGTGGAGCAAAAATTCGCCGATGCGCTGAATTTGATCGAGGTGGATGTGGATCAGGTTGGTTCAGTGAGCGAAGAGCAGCGCATTATGGGCATTCCCAGCTTTGTTGCCTATGCAGACGGTGCCGAGTTGAACCGGTTCGTCAACAAGTTGCGCAAATCGCGGGAGGAAATCGAGACGTTTTTGCAAAGCGCGGTGGAGGCAGGGCAAGCTCGTTCCTGAGACAAAGGGGACGGCTCGGCTCGCGGCCTAATTTAATATATCTTGACATGCTTAAACGACCGTTTCTTCGATATAAGGAAACGGTCGTTTCTATATGATGCATTCCATGTAATCCACAAAAAACATCCACACGTTAACGGAGAGATAGAGCCAATCTGGGGATAACGGCGATCGGAAGATGGTACTGCGCTCGCAGTGCCCTGATGGGATTTATTATTACGGTTTATATATGTACTAATTTGTATCGATATGAAAAATGCCAATCTCATTGTAATGCTCCAGCTTATAATCGATTGTGCCAAGACTGCAGTTCAGCATGTCCATTTGCTTCAAAATGTGCAGCCGATGCTGCTCCAGCATCTCCTTTCGCTGTTCGCTGGTGGAGGAACCCTCCAGGCATAACAGCATAAATGCTTTGATGTCCTCCAGAGACATGCCGCTGTCCTTCAGGCAGCGGACCAATTCCAGCCAGCATATATCCATCTCGGAATATTTGCGGGTGCCGTATTCCGTCTTTTTCAATAAAGGCATCAATCCTGCCCGGTCGTAGAAGCGCAATGTGGAAGGCGGCAGTTGGGTGCGTTCCGCGGCTTGTTTGATCGTATATTCCACGCAAATCTTCCTTTCGAAATAAATCGGTTGAATGGGCTTGACTTAAACATAAGTTTAACCACTATCCTAAGATTGTTCAATAGAGCGTTTTCACCAGAAAGAGGCTATGGACTAACCAAACCATTCAATAGAGGAGGGATTCTGTTGAAATACAGAAGACTGGGCAGAAGCGGACTGAAAGTGAGCGAAATCGGATTGGGGAGCTGGCTGACCTATGGTTCGGCCACATCAGAGGAAGCGGCGCGCGCCTGTATGCATAAGGCATATGAGCTGGGCATCAACTTTTTCGACACATCCAATTCCTATCCGGGAGCCGAGGCGGTTATGGGCAGCACCCTTAAGGAGTATCCGCGCAGCAGTTACGTGTTGGCGACGAAGTTGTTTTTTCCGCAAGGTCCGGGGCCGAACGATCGCGGGTTATCCCGCAAACACATCATGGAGCAGTGCGAGGCGAGCTTAAAGCGACTGGGCACGGATTACATCGATTTGTATCAATGCCATCGTTTTGATGCGGAGACTCCCGTTGACGAGACGCTTCGGGCACTGGATGACCTGCAGGCGCAAGGCAAAATTTTGTATGCAGGCGTCAGCGAATGGACAGCAGCACAGATCGCGGAAGCTTCCGGCATCGGCAGACGCCTGAATCTGCGGCCGCTTATTTCCAATCAGCCCATTTACAACATGTTTGAGCGGTACATCGAAAGAGAGGGTGTTGTTGAACGATGCGAGCAGGAAGGGCTGGGGCTGATCGTGTTTTCTCCGCTGGCGCAAGGCGTGTTGACCGGCAAATACAAACCTGGACAGCAGATTCCCGAGGGCACGCGGGCCGCGAATGATCAAACGAATGGCGTCATCAACAGCTATTTGCGCGACGACGTGCTCCAGTGCACCGCACAGCTTTCCGAACTGGCTGAAGAAATCGGGGCGTCGTTGTCCCAATTCGCTTTGGCATGGATTCTGCGTCAGCCTGCCGTGAGTTCGGCCATCATTGGCTCCAGCAGACCCGCGCAAATCGGAGAGAACATCAAAGCGACGGAGCTGGAGCTAACGCCGGATATCATTTCGCGTACGGAGGAAATTTTGTCCCAAGTCAGTCATTTCGCACCAATGAGATAAGAGAAGTCGATCACAGGTGCCAGCGAGCTTAAGGCTGAAATGTTTCCCCTCAGAAAATTGAGAATTTTGAATTTTTCCACAAGAACCGAAGGGTTGGGCTACCAGCACTTCGGTTTTTGGCATGTAAAGAGAATATTGTTGGCAACAACATTCCCTTCCTATAACTTATAGAGGACAACATAGTGGATTAGTCGTCTTCCTTCTAATTACGGATTCAATCGTATATTTTGAAATTAGTTTTGGATATTTTCAAACAAATGGAAAGAATGAGGTATACTGAATTAAAGGGAATATCAGTAAAATGATATGGACATATCAAATTTATATTTAAGGATGTTAATTCTATGATAATGATACTAAGTGATTAAATGAATAATGGAGGAGAATGATGAAAAATAATAAGGTGTTGTGGGCGCCTATATCTATAATTATTTTAGTAGTCACCATGTCTCTTACTGGTTGTTTGAAAGTTCAAACAAGGATTATTCTCATGGGAGAGAGCGAACATTGGAGAGGCGAGTTCGATACTACAGTAACAAGTGGAAGAGAAGAAAATGGAGAGTATACTATATTATACACAAAGGATAATTGGGGAGATATTAGAGGATATAAAATTGATATAAATGAAGGGAGAATAATTAATCAGGGAGATGGTTCACCCTCGAATTCTATAAAGTTCCCTATAACGCGAACAAAAGGTTCCCAAGTCAGTAGTAATGAAGACCAAACTATTGTCATCGAGTGGAAAGATCTCAATGGTAACAACTTTGAAGAGAAACTGACTTTAAAAGAAAAATAACTTTCAACACAAACATCGAAAGCAAGGAAGGAATTCGGCTGTAAAACATGGCATACAATTGAACAGACGTTTTGCATGATTGGGTTAGCCAGTTATTGCTGGCTGGCCTTTTTTGCATGTTTTTGTTTGAAATTTCGATTTCTAATGGGATCCTTATAAAATCCTTAGAATTGTTTTATAACATTCTTTTCAAGGACACATACGAAAAGGATGAAGACGAGAATGGAACCATTTATTTTGCAAACCGAGCATTTATGCAAGACGTTTAAATCACAAATCGCGGTCAACGATGTATCGCTTGCGATCCGGCGCAACACCGTTTACGGGCTGCTCGGACCGAACGGCGCCGGGAAGTCGACGATGCTCAAAATGTTGACCGGCATGCTGAAACCGACCTCCGGGGAGATCCGTTTCGAAGGCCGGCCCTGGACGCGGGCAGACCTCCATCAGATCGGCGCGTTGATCGAAACGCCGCCCCTGTACGACAATTTGACGGCACGCGAAAACTTGAAGGTCCGGTGCACGCTCTACGGATTGCCTGATTCCCGGATTGACGAAGTGCTTCAACAGGTCGATCTGACAGGAACGGGACGCAAACGTGCAGGCCAATTCTCCCTCGGCATGAAGCAGCGCCTCGGCATTGCGATTGCGTTATTGAATCATCCCAAGCTGCTCATTCTGGACGAACCGACCAATGGCCTCGATCCGATCGGCATTCAGGAGCAGCGCGCATTGATCCGCTCTTTTGCCGAACAAGGCATTACCGTCATCGTTTCCAGCCACATCCTCTCGGAAGTGGAGCAGGTTGCCGACGATATCGGCATTATGGCCGGAGGGGTTCTCGCTTATCAAGAAGCCGTGAAACCCGGACAACAACTGGAGCCGTTGTTCATGCAGATCGCCAGCAAACATCGCAAGGAGGGAGCGTGAGCATGAGCCAATATATTCGTATTCTTCGGGCCGAACATCTCAAGCTCAAACGAACGTTTACGCGCAAATTGATGTTGACGGCCCCGCTGCTTACGTTATTTCTATGTTTCATGTTAATGGGAGGGCGTTTCTTTCAAAGCGGAAGCTTGAACTGGTGGTATACCATGATCTTGCCCGGTGCGCTGACGCTGATGTGCAGCGGCGTGCTTCGCAAGGATGGAGGGAAGCTCCGATATCGTCCGATCCTTTCGCTGCCGATACCTGCATCGCTGAGTTGGCTGGGCAAAATCGGCGAAGTGGTCATTCTGTTTTTCGGAGCGTCGATGTGTTTGTGGGTCGCTTTATTCGCTGTAGGATTGCTCTTGCCTGGTACCATCTCTGCCATGGACAGTTTGCTGGGGACGCTGGCCATTTTCGTCACGTTCCTCTGGCAAATTCCGTTTTGCCTCTTTCTGGCAGACCGTGTCGGCACCTTCGTTACGCTGATCATAAGCATGATCGGCAACTTCGGAGCAGGCGTTATCTTTCTCCCGACGTCGGATCTATGGTGGATTCCTTACGGCATTCCCAGCCGGTTGATGTGCGCCATCATTCAAGTGCTGCCGAACGGGCTTCCGGTGCCTGCCGGCGATCCGCTTCTGGATCAATCGGTCATTCTGCCGGGATTGCTTATCAACATCGGATGGTTCGTGCTGCTGTCCTTCATAACGGCCAAAGCATTCCAGGGCAAGGAGTCGAAGTAAAATGAGCATGTTCATTCGTTATATGCGTGCCGACGTGATCAAGCTGCGCAGACAATCGCTGCCATGGATTCACCTGGCGATCCCGTTCATCGGCATCGTGCTGTTTCTTTCGTATTATGCATTCACACCGTATTCCGATGCCTCCAAAATCGATGGATACCTGCAGGCCGTTGCCATTGCACTGCCTGCAATCATCGGCATCGTATGTGCAATTGCCGCGGAACAGGAGTATAATGCAGGAGGCTTTCAACATTTGCTGACATCACCCGTCAAGGTGATTCCTTTTCTTAGCAAGCTCAGCCTTCTCCTGGTGTTTGGTTTGGCAAGCATCCTAACGGCGGCCGTAGGATTCGGCGTTGGAAATGTATTCATTTTGCAAAATGAAATGCAGGATATATCTTTTTACATACTGGCGGGACTGATCTTGTTCGGCAGCAGCATATTCCTTTACGTATTTCATTTTATCGTTAGTTTGAGATGGGGAAGAGGTGCTTCCATGGGACTGGGCATCGCGGGGAGTCTGGTGTCTGCGCTGCTGTTGACCGGACTGGGGGACGCCAATTGGGTTTACGTTCCGTTTGCCTGGCCATCCCGATTGATCACCTTGTGGTCAAGGTTTGCAGGCGAGGCTGCAAGCTCCGTACCTGCGCATTCGATGTTGGGCATGGGAATCGCCTGTCTGGCGGCGGGGACCCTCTTGATGATTGCAATATCAGTTGCATGGGTATGGCGTTGGGAAGGAAAGCATGCGCTTGAATAGGATCAGCGGGTTGGATTGCCCATGGATATCATGAAGTGAAAAAGAAGGAGGGTGGTCCGAACATGGCACGACTATTGGCCGTTGACGACGAACCTGCCGTGCTCGCGCTGCTATCGAACATTCTGCAAAAGGACGGCCATCTGGTGACGGCCGTTTCCGACCCGTCCACCGTGCAGGATCAACAGCTTGGAACCTTCGATTTGATCATGCTCGATGTGATGATGCCCGGGATTGACGGTTTCCAATTATGCCGGCAAATTCGGGACAAGGTCGATTGTCCCATTCTGTTCCTTACCGCCAAATCGATGGAAGGGGACATCATGTCCGGCCTTGCCGAAGGAGCGGACGATTACATCGTCAAGCCGTTTGGCGCCGGAGAGCTGAGAGCAAGAATCCAGGCCCATTTAAGGCGCGAAAATCGCGAAAAGCGTAACGTGCTGTGCATCGGCGACATGCATTTCAATTTGTCCGGAAAGGAAATACGGGTTCGGGGTCAGGACGTTCCTTTAACCAAAAGCGAATACGCCATCTGTGAATTTCTCGCGATGAAGCGGGGACAGGTGTTTTCCCGGGAACAAATCTATGAATCGGTGTTTGGGTATGAAGGAGAGAGCGATTCTTCCACGATCGTGGAGCACGTCAAAAACATTCGCGCCAAGCTGAACCGGGTTGGCGAAGCGCCGATCGAGACCGTGTGGGGGATCGGTTACCGATGGAAATGACGACACGAGCGAAGAATCGGAAACCGACCAGGCTGCGTTCCTTGTTTATGAAATACCTCATGTTTTTCTGCTCAGGGATCATATTGCTGGGATTGCTTTTGGGAGGCCTCTTCATTGCCATGCTGTCCTGGGGAGCCATTCTTCCTGCCAATTACGCGGAAAAGCAAGCGGCGGCTGCCGCCGCTTCATTCGAGCAGGAAGGAACCGTTCCTTCTTCTGATGACGCTTTGTTCCGATATGCTTTGTTGTCATCCGATGGGGAATGGGCAGCGGGAACGTTATCCCCAAGGGATGCTTCACAAGCTTGGACCGAGCTTAAGGAACGGATGGTCAACACAAGCCTTACCCATGTTTACGTGAAAGCCGTTCATCAGGATCAGGTGATGCTGTTCCGTTACTCCGTCTCGGCGCAATTCGAGCCTTTATGGCTGCGAAACGTTATACCGAGCGCAGAAATTGCTTTCTTTGCTGCCTTTCTCGGCCTGCTGATCGCCGGCGTTCTGTGGCTTGCATCGGCTTTTGGGCGGACGTTGTCGCTCAAGCTGAGGGGGCTCAGGCAGGCGGCAGAGCATGTGCAGAACCAGGACTTGGACTTTGAGATTCGAATGAGCGGCGTAAGCGAGATCGATCAGATTCTGGACTCGATGCATCAGATGAAGGAAGCGCTTCGCAGTTCACTTCAGCAGCAGTGGAAGCTGGAACAGAGCCGCCGCGAGCAAATTTCCGCTTTGGCCCATGACGTCAAAACGCCGCTGACCATTGTACGGGGAAACGTCGAACTGTTGTCGGAAACCGGGCAATCGGCAGAGCAGCAGGAATATACCGCTTATATCACCGATAGCGTCCGCCAGATGGAGCAATACATTCGAACCTTGATCGATATAGCGAATACCGAAACATCCATGTCTTTGAACAGGAGAGAGGTAGATGCGCATCAATTCGTCGAACGGGTAAAAGGACAGATCCACGCCTTGGTTGCAGTCAAAAAACAGCATGCGGTTTGGGCGGCTTCTTCGTTCCCTCCAAGGTTTTATGCCGATGAAGACTTGCTGGAGCGAGCGTTGATGAACGTGGTCCATAACGCTTCAGACCATATGGCAGAACATCAACAAATGACGATTCGAATGGAGGCGGCGGGACAAGGCGTGCGATGGACGATCATCGACGAAGGCCCTGGTTTTTCGGCCGAGGCGCTCAAATATGCCACCGATCAATTCTATATGGGAGATGCCTCCAGAAGCTCCACCGGCCACTATGGAATGGGGCTTTACATCTCGCAGCACATCATGCAAATGCACGGGGGAATGCTTCGTCTCGGCAATTCGGATGAAACCGGAGGGGCCCAAGTGACGCTGGAAATTCCCGTCGGTGCCAAACGATAACTGAATAGCGGCAGCTCTTGGTTTGGCCCTAAACCATGGCTGCCGCTATTTGGTATGCATGGATTGGATTTATGACGATTTTCGCGTCAGAGAAATGAAGAATTTTTTAGGGTAGACAATCCGTTTAAATTCATATATGTTAATACTTATTAAAAGTATAATATGAAGTGAAGGCGGGTAAGCGGAATGAAGACAGAGAAACAAAAAATGCTGGATGGAGAACTTTATAAAGCCTGGGACCCGGAATTGACGCGTGATCGGACCCATGCCAGAAGACTGACCCGAATGTACAATCAGACCACCGAAGCGGATGAGGAGAAGCGTATGCAGATTCTGAAAGAACTGTTTGGTTCGACTGGCGAGAACCTGAGCATGGAACCGAATGTGCGGGTGGATTATGGATACAATGTGCACGTCGGCGATCATTTTTACGCGAATTTCGATTGCACTATTCTGGATGTATGTGAAGTAAGGATCGGGCATCACTGCTTGTTCGGACCGGGCGTTCACGTGTACACTGCGACTCATCCCGTTGACCCGTACGAAAGAAGCCAAGGACCGGAATACGGCAAACCGGTAACGATCGGTAACCATGTCTGGGTCGGCGGGCGCTCTGTTATCAATCCGGGCGTGACCATTGGAAACAATGTCGTCATCGCTTCGGGCTCGGTGGTCACCAAGGATGTACCCGACAACGTGATCGTCGGTGGAAATCCTGCAAGAGTGATTCGAAAGATCGAGGAAACCTCGATGAATCGGAATGACAACGAAATGGATAAAGGCTAAGCTGGGCGTTAACCCAAATTCATTTTGATGGGGCACGATCCCATACAAGACACTTTATGATGTACAAGCTTTTGCGTGTGCCACTCCTTCGCTGCGGACATTCAGTTTATGGAAACGGCGAACCGATGCCGTCTTATCCCGAGATCGTGCTGACGCAAACATTTCAGCAGGATTTCGAGACGGGACTGCGTTTGCTGGCAATGGACGCATTACACCCTTCAATGCAAGATAGTATACACATTAAATAAACGAGCGCCTCCGCCAGGAGACGCTCGTTTGCGTTAAAAGAACAACTTATGCATAAGAAACGATGGTATTCATGAGGTTTTGCTTGAGCTGATCCGATGCGGGCATGAGCGGCAGCCGCAATTGTCCGGTCGCGATGATCTCTTGCTGGGACAGCCACCATTTGATGGCTGCGGGAGCAGGTTCCGAGAAGACCTGGCGAATCAACGACTCCACCTCTTTGAAGCTGTCTCGGGCGCCTGTAACGTCGCCGCTTGCAAAGCGCTGGTAGATGTCCACGTATTTCGGCAAATTCAGGTGCGCGGATGCAAGCATGCCGCCGGCAGCCCCTTGGCAGAGCATCGCGTGGAAATAGGAATCCTCCCCGCACAGAATCGGTTTCGTATCATGCTTCGTCAACTGGAGGAGCAGGTCCAGTCCGCCGGAGCTGTCTTTCAGGCCGATTACGCCATCCAGGTCAAGCACGGTGCGAATCGTGTCGAGCGTCATCCGACTGCCGGTACGTGCCGGAATTTCGTATACCAGAACAGGCAAGCCGGTGCCGGATGCGGCGCGAAAATGCTCCACAATGCCTTCTTGCGTAGGACGGTTGTAATATGGAGTGACCACCATGGCCGCGTCCGCGCCGATTTCGGCAGCCATTTCCGTGCGGCGTACCGTAGAGTACGTATCATTGGTTCCCGTGCCGACGACGATCGGAATGGTTTTGTTCAGCTCTTTGAGCACATCCTGCGTCGTTTGTACCAGTTGCGCAACTTCGTCCCAGGATACGGTCGGCGATTCGCCCGTCGTGCCGTTTACGACAAGGCCTTGAATGTCGTGCTCTGCCAAATAAGTGACGTAATTCCGGTAAGACTCGATGTCCAGCTTATGATCGCTCGTAAAAGGTGTAATCACCGGTATGAAAATCCCATGAATATGTTTTTCGTTCATCATGATCAGTTATCCCTTCCCGTTGGATTGATTCTAATGTAACATAGGAGTGGATATCAGAGTTATCTATAATAAACGATGATTCTAATCAATTTTTTCGATGAGGTGACCCGGATTGGATTTCATCTACCTTCAAACGTTTCGCGAGGTGGCCATACGCGAAAGCTTTACAAGAGCCGCAGAAGTGCTCGGCTACGCGCAATCCAGCGTGACGACCCAAATTCAGAAGCTCGAAAAGGCTTATGACGTCAAGCTCTTCGAACGATACAGCAACAATAAAATTCGCTTGACCTCCGCAGGGGAGGAACTGTTCAAGCTCGCAGGGCAAATGCTGGAATTATTTGAGCAGTCCAAAGAGAAAATGGCCAAGCAAGGCGGAGGTTCCATGACGATCGGCACGATGGATTCGATTGCTTCCTATTACCTGCCAACCTATATGCAGGCAACCCGAAAAGAGTATCCCGAACTGAACATTCGTTTGCATACGGATTCGGAAGAATTGATCTTGCATCAGGTGAAGGAAGGGGAAGCCGACGTTGGGCTGATTCTTGCGGACGATTCCAGCGATCCTGCTTTGCAGTGGATAAGGATCAGGGAGGAACCCCTAGTGCTCATCGTTCACCCCGGCCATCCTCTGCTCAGCAAGGAAGAAATTGTTCTGGACGACCTGAACGATGCGGAATGGATCATGCCCGAGCATACGTGCAACTACCGGCAGCTGCTGGAACGCGTGCTTCGCGCGAACGGCATTCCGTATCGGGTAGGGTTGGAACTGGGCAATCCCGAGGCAATCAAGCGCAGCATCAAAACCGGGGAAGGCATATCCATCTTGCCGCAGATGGCAGCCATGGAGGAGATCGAACGCGGGGAACTGATGACACTGCCTTTCGATCATCCCGAGCTGAAGCTGGAGATTCAGCTGGTTCTGCATCCCAAGAAGTGGGTGTCGAACGCCTTGCGGCATTTTATGGATATACTGAAAGTATAACTAGTGGCACATGTGTAACAGCCGTTTTCCGATTGATGATCGGGGAGCGGTTGTTTTTTTCATAAAAGTGATCCAACAACTTTATCGGATATTTACTATACGAGTAACCTATGTTACAGTTAACACAAGTTTCAAATAACATAAGAATGGGGAGAAGAGGATACGATGTCCATCCAATATGCCATACTCGGGCTGCTAAGCTGGAAACCGGCTTCGGGCTATGAGCTAAAAAAAGTCATCGAGCAGTCCCCGACCATGCATTGGTCCGGCAACAACAATCAAATTTACCGCTCCCTTGTCCAATTGCTGGACAAAGGCTACGTGACCAATGAAGTTCAGCACCAGGAGAGCTCCCCATCCAAAAAAGTGTACAGCATCACGGATGCAGGATGGTCCAGATTGAAAGAATGGGTCCTTACCGAACCGGAGCTTCCCGAGTTCAAAAACACGTTCCTGATTCAATTGGCATGGTCTGAAGCGTTGAGTGACGAGGAATTGCTTGAGTTGTTGTCGCAGTATGAGAGCAGAATCCAGGCAGAGCTTCTGTACCAACAGGAAAAACTGAACCGGGGCGTCCCGGCACCTCATCGGAGCGAACGCGAAACGTTCATATGGAACAAAATCTCCGAAAATCTGTTGTCGTCCTATCACCATGAATTGGAATGGCTCCAAAGCGTTCGTGAAGAACTTCACCAAACCAAAACAAGCAAGGAGATGACCCGAATGAATCATACCATTGTTGAACAAGACGGACGAAAGTATATCGAAGTATTATCCGCCGAAACGCCCCTTGGCACGGAACAGGATGCGCTTGACCTGATCGGGTTGTGCATGGAAAAAGAGATTAGCTTGCTTATGCTGCATGGCGAGGCTCTTTCCGACGATTTCTTCAAGCTGAGAACAGGGGTGGCCGGCAAAATGATTCAAAAATGGATCAACTACCGCGTCAAAACGGCTGCTGTCATCCCGGCGGAATTGGCCCAGCAAGGACGTTTTAAAGAAATGGCCGCTGAATCCAGCGGCAGCAGCGCATTTCGCATATTTGAACATAAACACGACGCGCAGCAGTGGCTGTTGAAAGATTAAACACTAAAGACACGCAATCTTGATCGATTGTCATTCCAAAGTTCAATGCCATCGCCTAAAAAAGCCGCATAATATGCGGTTTTTTGTTCGTAATGGCATGTTCGTTCTCTCCCATTTTCTACATGTGCAGGCTCAACAGGCAATTGGATAGTCGGCGCGATTAGCAAGCATGCTGTCGTGCTTTGCTAGTTACATGGCATTACGGAAAGGATATGATAAGTACCGTAGGCTCATAAGCAAGCTGCTTTACATCCGAATGTGTCAGTCCGCAGAAGGAGGCGCAAACAAATGACAACCGATTCCTTTGATCGCATCAAAATGCCGCCGGGTTTCTGGGAAGGGCTGCGTCAATTGGGGATTGCTCCGCAGGACGTAGCCCGTAAAGCCGGATTGCCGCTCACGATCATTTCCGAACCAGCCGTAAACACCGCCCAATATTACGCAATTTGGCAGGCGTATTCCGACCTGGCAGGCGATATTGCTCAAGGCATGATCAAACTTGCCACGATTTATGAAACAGCGAAATATCCGCCAACCGTGCTAGCGACATACCATGCCCGGGATTATCGGGATGCCTTGCAGCGGATGGTCCGATATAAACAGCTCTGTCCTCCCGAAAGCTTGCGCATGAGCGAGAACGGCGAGGAATGTGCCATTACATTGGAGTGGCTCGTTGCCGACCAATCTTGCCCGCCATTGCTTGTAGGCATCACACTGGCATTCCTGCTTGAATTGGGACGGCGGGGCACAGGCCAGCCTTTGACGGCGCGCGCCGTGGAATTCACGCAGCCGATGGGGGATATGCATATGCTCGAAGCATACTTTGGATGCCAAATCCGGACAGATGCCGATCACAATCGGTTGACGCTGCACCGGAACGATCTGGATCGTCCTTTTTTGACCTACAATGAACAACTTTTGGAGATTCTGACCCCTGCATTGGACCGCACGCTGGATGAACACCAGGGAAGTCGCTCCGTGTCGGACATGGCCAAATGGATCATGAAGCGCAGCCTATCCGGGGGGCGTCCCGATATTCGGACGGTTGCCAAGGAATTAGGCATGAGCGACCGTACGCTGCAGCGCCGGCTAACCGATGAAAACACAAGTTTCAATCATTTGCTTACGCAAGCAAGACATGAACAGGCACGGATGTATTTGGCAGACGCATCGCTCGATATCAAGGAAGTAGCCTTTTTAATCGGATATGAAGACCAGAACTCGTTTTACCGCGCATTTCGCGCCTGGGAAGGCGATACGCCCGCTCATTGGCGCAGCGCGCATGCAGAGACGCATGACGAAGACGCATCCACGCCTGCAGATCGACCGGATTTCCATTAAACGACGAGAACAGAAAAGGGAGAAATGCACTATGGATATGGGATTGAACCACAAAACCGCGTTAGTAACAGGATCGACGAAAGGAATCGGCAAAGCTATTGCCATTGAATTGGCCAAAGAAGGCGTTAACGTACTCATCAATGGACGAAATTCTGAAGAGGTAGAACGCGTAGTCGGCGAAATCAAGTCTGCCTATCCGAATACGTCCCCACAAAATGCGGCAGCCGATATCGTGAATGCCGCCGGGCGCGAAGCCTTGTTCGAAAAGTTCCCTCAGATAGATATTTTAGTGAACAACGCCGGCATTTATGAGATCATGTCATACGATGATGCGGACGAGGCCGTGTGGGAAAAATATATTCAGACCAACGTGCTTGCCGCAAACGCGCTGACCAAATTGTGTATGCCCCGCATGCTGAACAACGGCTTTGGGCGGGTCATCTTTATTGCGAGCGAAGAAGCGGTGATGCCGTCCGGACAGATGCCGCAATATGCGATAACCAAATCCATGCTGCTCTCCTTGTCGAAGAGCTTGTCCAAATTGACGGCAGGCACGGAGGTAACGGTCAACACGATCATGCCTGGACCGACGCTCTCCGAGAACGTGCAGCAGATCATCGAGAGCATCATTCAGGACGAGAACATGACGTTCGAAGAAAAAGAAAAAACCTTCATGGCCGCCAATCTTCCGCAATCGGAATTGCAGCGGTTCATCAGACCGAACGAGATCGGCAGGCTTGCGGCATTTGTATGCAGTCCCTACGCGACCCCGTTCAAAGGTTCCCCGATTCGCATGGATGGAGGAATGGTGCCGACGATTTTCTAATCGTTCGCGTTATTCCCGACATGAAACGATTGACACTGTTCCAACATTTGGATAACATGAACTCATGAATTTCATGCATGTCCATTTGATCCATACGCCCAACCGGCAGACAGGGAAATTGGTGTCTGTGGTTTGGGCTGTTTTGTTATATAGGCCTTCATCTCATGCAAAAATCCAATCATACGGAGGTCGTTGATATGAACAACAAACAGCAAGAGAATCAGGCGATGGTGGAACAAGCATTGCGACGGTATACGACGGGGAGTTTGCCTCAGTTTACATTTTTGGGGGGATCGCAGAATCAGGCCTATGAGTACAAACAGGACGATAGAAATCTCATCTTGAGATTGACGCCAATCGCCAATCGTTCGGAGTTGATGGTACAAGGTGAGTTGGATTGGCTCCTTTTTTTAGCGGACAAAGGCATTTCGTTGTCCAAACCCATACCTTCGATTCAGGGGAAACGAACGGAAGTGGTTTACTCCATGGAAGGTGGGGCGATCTGTGTTGTATTTGAAAAAGCACAGGGAAGAAAAGTGGAGTATCCGGAATGTCTGGGGGATAACGCTTTATATGAACGGTTGGGCCGGTTAACGGGAAAAATGCATGCGTTGTCGAGGGAATATGTGCCGGCCAAACACCAGCTCAAAAGGCATGAGTGGCATCAAAACTGGTACCTGCAGCATCTCGATTTGCTGCCGCAATCACATGTTAAGGCGCGTCGCCAATGCAGCACATTGATCCGCGAAATCGGTTCATTACCGAAAGATGCCCATTCGTATGGGCTGATCCACGGCGATATCAATGTCGGCAACTTCAGGGTAAGCGGGCAAGGGGAGATCACGCTGTTCGATTTTGATGAAGCGCAGTACAGCTGGTATGTGGAGGACATCGCGGTACAACTGTATTATTTGGTGTATGTCTATGGCGGGGAACAAGGGGCGGAACTACGTGCACAGCAGGCACGGCGATTCATGGATCCTTTTATGAAGGGCTATCGGGAGGAACATCATCTGGACGAATACTGGCTGCGGAAGCTTCCGCTGTTTCTGAAATTACGGGAGATCATCGTATATATCGGTTCATTTCGAAACTGGGACGGGGACGAAACCTTCAGCAGTTCGAATAACCAGTGGTTCAAGGACTGGATAACAGAAAGCAGGGCAAGAATCGAAAACGGCATTTCGATCGTCGACATATGGAGTTAGGAGAACCACATGGATATCTAACAGATAGCAGCTCCGGCTCAATTATCGTGCTATAACACGATGGAGCGACATTTGTTGTATGATTTATCGTAGTTGAACGATTCATGCACTGGAATTTTACAGCAGGGGAAGAGGGATGGCATGGCTGCGACACTTGTTGCCGACGACGACGCGAACATTCGCGAGCTCGTTTGTTTGTTTTTTGCAACAACGGATTCGAAACGCTTGAAGCTGCCATGAGGAGCAAGCCGAACAATTCGCACTGGGCAAATGCATCCCGATGGAAGGCTCGCATTACCTGCACCATACGAAATACAAAGAAATTGCCCGGGAATTTAAGGCGTACATGCAGCAAAATCAATAATATGCGTTCAACGGAATGGAACTGCGGCGCCGTACTCGGTGCCGTGGTTTTTCGCTATGAGCACTTGCATGCAACTTTTCAGATGTTGGGAGCGTTGGTTAATGAAGAGAGAGGTTTACCATTAAAAGATTTCAATACGGAGGTCTGATCATGTCCAATACCGAAACCAAACGGGGCTTTAAAGGGTCCAATAGAAGAATAGTTCGGCGTACAGCGTCAGGCATCATTGCGGCAGTGCTTATGGCCGGCGGGATTGCCGCCATGGGGCCGTCCCATGCATACGCCGAAAAAGCCGATGTGTCCATAAGCCATTGGTACGGATATCCTCAATTGCAGGTACCTGAGCTGAAACCTGTCTGGGAAGCGAAAGTCGACAACTATTTGAAAAATGAAGCTTATTACGGACAGCAGGCGATTGCGGAGGACGGAAAGGTATTTGTTTTCTCCGGCAAAAAACTCATTGCGCTCGATGCAAAAACAGGCAAACGCTTGTGGGCCTATGGCAAAGAATTGACTCCGATTGTAGCTTACAGGAATGGCGTCGTATACGGCTTGACGGCTGACCATAAACCATATGCGGTGGATGCCAAAACGGGCAAAGCCAAATGGGTATCCGGCTCGTCCACGTGGATTGAAGCTCGTTTGCGGACCGAGAAGCTGGTCCCGACTGCGGATACGCTGTATATGATCAACGGCAGCACGACGTTTGCCTTCGACAATCAAACAGGAAAACTGCGCTGGAAGGCCGATGAAGCGCTCGCGGAAGGAAACGGCACCGAATATTTGGAGATCGCGGACGGCGTCGTGCTTCGGACATTCATGGTTCAGGGGGCGCTCACATCGGTTCAGCTGAACGCTTACGACCAAAAAACGGGCAAAAAATTATGGGACGAGTTCGGGCAGGGGGAAGCGCTGCATATCAAAAACGGCCTTGTCTATACTGCCGATTATTATTCTTCGAGATTAACCGATTACGAATCATCGCCTGATCGCGCGATGAAGATCAATGCGTACAACCTGAAGACAGGGGCTTTAAAAGGCACTCGTGAATATCGCTGGAAAATGGAAGGCGAACCACCGTACACGTACGGGTACGGAGCCGTGCTGGCCAGCGGGGACAAATTGTACATGGAGCAGGGCAACAAGGTGGCTGAGTATCCGCTGGATACGTTCAAAGAAGGGGAGAAGCCTTTGCGGACATTCCAACGCCCCTATGGGGAGGGCTGGGAACTGCTCACCGTTGCGCAGGACCGGCTAATTTTCAGATCGGGAGACGGGGAGTTGGCAGGCATCAAGTTGGCGAATGGGCAGGCAGTGCAATGGAACGGGGATGCACCGATATCTAACGTTAACGTGTACGGCAAGGGCATGTACCGGGCAGAACGGAACGGGACGCTGCTGGCGATCAACATGCTGACGAATCAGCCTGTGTTCCGCGTGAAAACCGGGGCGGACCTGCATGAATCCACTTTGAAAACAAACGGAATGATCATCATTCAGGCGGAAGGCCGGCTGCTCGGCGTGAAACTTCCGGCATCATTGAAATAACGCACATACTTACAGTTTGACGAACAATTGGCCGCTGCACTTCTTTAAAGAAGTGCAGCGGTTTTTCTTTTGTAATGACAAAATTGTCATAATAATATTGACAAAAGTCACTGACAAACTTATAACTAAAATATTATGTAAACATGATTCTCGGAGGGCAGTGAATGAATTACAACGATGAAGCAGGCTTTTTTGCCAAAATGAAAGCACCGGGGAGGAGTACGCTGAAAGTACATCCGCGAAGCGCAATTCTAGCAGGCATCGGAGGTTTTGTGACGATCGGCATCTTGTCTTTCCTGACAAGCTGGACCTCCAGCGAGTGGCTCATGGCTCCGTTCGGTGCGAGCTGCGTATTGGCTTTTGGCTTGTGGGATGCGCCATTATCCCAACCGAGAAACATTATCGGCGGACATTTTATTTCCACGTTAACAGGACTGATCATGTATCACTTGTTCGGCAACAGCAACTGGGTCATCGCCGCAAGTGTGGGCTTATCGATTCTTGTCATGATGCTCACCAAAACGACCCATCCGCCTGCAGGCGCCAATCCGCTGGCCATCATGCTGGGCGGAACCGGCTGGTCGTTCCTGTTCATGCCGGTGTTAACGGGTTCGATTCTGATCGTGCTGGTCGCGCTGGTGATCAACAATCTTGATAAATCGCGCAGATATCCAACCTTTTGGTATTGATGCTCGGAGCATCTGGAATTTAACTTGAACCGATACAGAACGGGCAAAGAAAGAGGACTTCCATCCGTGAAGTTCTCTTTTTTGCTTTACTGCACTCGCAGTGCCCTAGTGTGATTGATTCGTATAGTTTCTAGGGTGAGGACGGATATACATACTTGAGCGTTCATCTTTGTACACATATCAAAATAGTGATAATATACGTCAAAATATAGAGAGATTGCAACAGAAAATATCAATATCATTACATTTATAGTTATAACAATAGAATCACGCCCGGGTGACAGGACTGTTAACAGCGATCACGATACAGATGGAGGAAAGAATTGAAATGGCTACATTATTGCTCATCTTGATTTACCTTGCATTCATCGGACTCGGACTTCCGGATGCGCTGCTTGGCAGCGCATGGTCCGTCATGAAGCAGGATATCGGCGCCACGACGGAAATGGCGGGTTACATCTCATTAACCGTTTCCTTCTGTACCGTCATCTCCAGTTTGTTTGCAAGCAGATTGTTGCACAGGCTGGGCACGGGAAAAGTTACGCTCATCAGCATTTTGTTCACAACGATGGCGCTGCTTGGCTTTGCGGCATCCAGCGAATTTGTGTTTTTGATCCTCTTGGCCATTCCGTTGGGACTTGGCGCTGGGTGCGTAGATGCGGCATTGAGCAATTACGTCGCATTGCATTTCAAAGCAAAGCATATGAGCTGGCTGCATTGTTTTTGGGGAATTGGGGCCATGACGGGTCCGTTTGTCATGTCCTTTTGGCTGACCCATGGAAACAACTGGCGTGCAGGATATTTCACAGTCGGCATGCTTCTGCTGGTCATCGTCATCGCACTGCTGGCATCGTTGCCGTTATGGCGGATTTACGAAAAAGGCAACATCGAAGAGGGCAGTGCGCAAAAGCTGGTCAGCAACAGGGAAGCCGTGCGCATTCGCGGCGTGAAATCGTCCATGCTGGCCATGCTTTGTTACAACGGGTCAGAGACCGCTGCCGGATTGTGGATCGCCTCCTTTTTGATCGCGAGCAAAGGGCTTGATCCCGCTAAGGCTGCTGCCTATACGTCCCTTTTCTATATCGGGATCATTATCGGTCGTGTCTTTTCGGGATTTCTTTCGACGAGCGTTTCGAGCAAAAACCTGATACGATATGGCGGGCTTATCGGTTGCTTCGGCCTCCTTGTCCTTGTTTTGCCTGTCCCGCATTGGGGTGCGGCAGGCGCTTTGTTCATTGTCGGCATGGGCGGTGCGCCGATCTATCCAAGCATCGTCCATGCTACGCCGGAGCGGTTTGGAGAAAAGGCTTCATCCAGCGTGATTGGACTGCAGATGGCCAGCGCATACACGGGTTCCACGCTTATTCCGTTAATGACGGGCATGGTGGCCGGCCGATTCGGGATGTCCTGGGTACCCGTCATTCTGCTCGCGCTCTTCGGCATCATGTTTGTTGCTACTGAAACGGCGAACAGAGCTCTTAAGATGGGGATCCGCTGACGGCTGTTCATTCGGAAACACGGGTTATCCACGATTTAATGTGTTCCATCTCTGGCAGACCATGCAAAAGATAAAAAGCAGTTGAACGGCCTTGGTCCTGAAATCATTCGGACGGAGGCCGTTTATTTTTTTCATCGCTCCAACGTTGATGGGTAGCAACGGCGCACATGCGTACGCCTCAGCCAGTCAAGACGAACCGAGCATTTACAAACCCAAAGATAGCGATTCGTAGCCTTCCGGCGGGCGGTTTTTTCGAGTTTTCTCGTAAAAATCGGTATAATGGAGGGATTACATATAACTATATGTTGCAGGCAAGGAGTTGAGGAAACGAATGGAATGGATCCAATGTTTATTGCTCTTATTGGGCATGGCTGCGGACATGGGAACGGAATCGGGAAATAAACCTGCTGCATCGGCAGGCTCGGCCGATTCGACGTATTATGTTTCCAAAGAAGGCAGCGATGCCAACCCGGGAACGAGCAGCAAGCCGTGGAAAACGCTGCAGCGCGCAGCGGATACGGTTCCCGCAGGCGGTACGGTGCATGTACGGGGAGGAGTGTATAACGAAAAACTGAAAATGACGCGCTCCGGTTCGGCATCGAAAGGCCCCATTGCTTTTGTGAGCGACGGATCGGACAAGGCGATCATTGACGGATCAGGGCTTTCGGTCACAGGCAGCGAAGGTCTTGTCGAACTGAGCGATGTAGAGTATGTGACCATCCAGGGATTCGAAATTCGAAATTATTCGACGGCATCGAGGGATGTGGTGCCGATGGGGATTTACGTACATGGTTCCGGCAGTTTCATCCAGTTAGTGAACAACGACATTCACGACATTCATAACACGGCCAGTCCTGCGGGTGACGATCTGCATGGGCGGGATGCGCATGGAATCGCCGTTTACGGTACAAAAGCACCGGAATCAATTCGTGATATTACCATCGCGAACAACGAGCTGCATCATCTCGTGCTTGGTTCCAGCGAATCGCTGGTGTTGAACGGCAACGTGGACCATTTTGTCGTATCGGGCAACCGAATCCACGATAACGACAATATCGGCATCGACCTGATCGGTTTTGAAGGCATAGCACCAGATGCTGAGTATGACCAGGTACGGAACGGCGTGGTGAAGGAGAATTATGTGTACAACATTTCAGCGAACAACAATCCTTCCTACGGAAAGGAGCTGCCCAACGGCAGTTTTTCTGCGGGAGGCATCTACGTCGATGGCGGCAAAGAAAGCGTGATCGAACGAAATTACAGCTATGATAACGATATCGGGATCGAGATTGCCTCAGAACATGCTGGACGAACGACAGACCATATTACGGTTCGCAGCAATCTGGTTTATAACAACCGTCTTGCCGGGATCGCCATCGGCGGATATGACGACGAGCGGGGCTCGACGTCCCATGCGAAGATCGTGAACAACACGTTGTACAACAACGATACGTTGGAAGAGGGAAGTGGACAGCTTTTCGTCCAGTATGATACCCGGAACAATGTCATCCAAAATAATATTTTCGTGGCAAGCGCCTCCGGTGTGCTGATTTCTAACGATTACACCGAAAATGCCGGGAATGTGGTGGATCATAATTTGTATTTTGCCAAGGGAGGCCCGGAGGACGCAGAGTGGACATGGATGACCAAAGGGTACAACGGATTCGCGGCGTACCAAGCTGGAAGCGGGAACGATGCACACTCCCGGTTCATGGATCCCCAATTCATGCATGCAGGCAAGGGCGATTTCCGTCTGCGGGCTGCGTCCCCGGCGATGGATACGGGAAAAGCGCTTGGGGACATGCTGGGGACCTTCGATCTGGATGGCAATCCAAGAGTCAGCGGGTCCGGCGTGAACATGGGGGCTTACGAATAGCCCCTGTATTCAGGGAGGAAGCTTTGTGGCTGAATTGACTTGTCCAATAATTCAAGATAGAATAATTTGATTTAGTAAATTAGTGGATTAGTAAAGGAGAAGTGGGGAGAAACATGAAAATTCCAACTACTTTGAAACATAAACCGGTCGTTGTAGCCGAAAACTATGAGCGCGTAGATGGCCGGCTTGGTCCAGACAGCGATGCTAAAGGCCTTTCCCTTGGACTGGCCCAATGGAATGATCGCGGGAAGGTGGATATTTCCGCCAAAGTATGGAGATACACGGGAGAGAAATGGTCGCGGCAATCCGAGGAGCTGCCGCTTCATCGTGTGCTGGATTTGTCCATTTTGATCTGCCGTTCATTGGAGCATTTCCGGGAAGCTTACCAGTATGAACACCTGTATGACGAGAACAACCCGGTTATTGATCGCGTCGGGCTGCAAGGCGACGCCTTGAATGTAGCCGTCTGCACGGATAACGAGAAAATCAACGACGATATCAAGCTGTTTAGCCAAGCACTGAGCGACAACGACGAGATGATCGGGGAACGCCTGCGCACCTTGTCCAAAATTCTTCGCGACATGGGGTACTAAGCCCATTTTTGCGTGTTCACGGAGTACCATTTCATGATAAAAAAAGAAGCCGAAATTCCTTTTAGAAAAAGGGGATTTCGGCTTCTTTTCGTTTTGGGCTGCTCTGGAAAAACGAGAAATGAGGTTGACTTGCATGGTAAAGCAAGATAAACTGATGCAGTAATTTAGTAAATTACTAAGTTAGTAAATTAGTAAATGTGAAAGAAGGGAAGAACTATGAAATCACCCACGCAGCTCCATCATCAACCCGTCATTGCTTCGGATCGTTATGAGCAGGTGGATGGTGTAAGGGCAGGCAATAAAGCAAGCAAACGTCTCACATTGGGCGTCAGTCGGGAAGCCGACACGGGCAGGGAAGAAATTTCCGCGATATTATGGAGCCAGCTTGGTGGAGATGCTGCAGAGTCATCCGAGCCGATGCTGATGCATCGGGTGCTTGACCTGTCGATCCTGATTTGCCAATCGTTGGAGTACTTTCAGGAAGCCTACCGCTACGAGCATTTGTACGATCCCGCACAACCGGTGATCCAAAAAATTGGTCTGCAAGGCAGTGCCATGACGGTGGCGGTCTGCACCGAAAATGACAGCATTCGCGAGGATATTCAGGCGTTCAGCCGGATTTTGAATGACGACGGCGAAATGATCGGCGAACGGCTGCGTACGTTGTCGGCCATTTTGAAGGAAATGGGGTATTGACATGTTTTCCAATCGATACGTTCGGACCGTCATCCTTTCCCGAGTGCTGCTGCAATTGGGCATATGGATTCGGAACTACGCGGTTTTGCTGTTCGTGACGCAGTGGACGAACAACAACCCCGTTTACGTTTCCCTGATTTCGGTCGCGGAATTTGCCCCGATCTTTCTGTTCGGACTGATTGGAGGCACGTTTGCCGACCGCTGGAAGCCGAAACGAACGATGGTGTGGAGCGATCTATGGTCTGCACTGTCGGTGGTGGCCGTATTGTTGACCGTGATGAACGGGGGATGGATCGCGCTTCTCATCGGATCATTCGTTTCCGCCAGCCTGTCCCAGTTTTCGCAGCCTTCTGCGATGAAACTGTACAAACGCCATGTTCCGGCAGAACAAATTCAGGGCGTGATGGCCATGTCGCAAACGCTGGTGGCCACATTCATGGTGCTTGGTCCGGTGATCGGGACGTTTATTTTCATCCGGTTCGGCATTGAAGTGTCCCTTGTTTTGACGGCAGTTCTATTTCTGGGATCTGCGCTGATCCTGTCCTCACTGCCTCGCGACGAAGAAGAAAACCATTCCGGTCAAACGGGCAAATTCATGGCGGAATTGGCTGCCGGACTGAAGTACATTGGTGCCAACCGATCGTTAAGGACGCTTAGTTTGACGTTTGCCGCCGTCGGATTGGCCTCGGGATTAACGCAGCCGCTACAAATTTTTCTCGTGATCGAGCAATTAAGGCTGGACGTGTCCTATTTGCAATGGTTCGTTATGGCGAACGGGGCGGCGATGCTGATCGGCGGTGCCGTTATCATTTCCCAGGCCAGGAAGATGAGTCCGCAAACGATGCTTATGGCAGGTCTGCTCGTCTCTTCCGTTTGCACGATCGGCATCGGAGCCTCCACTTTGATCTGGCTCACGGTTCTGCTGCTTGTCGTTAGCGGTTTGGTCTACCCATGCATTCAAGGCGGTATCCAAACATTAATCGTAGGAAACAGCGAAGCGGCTTACATCGGGCGGGTATCCGGGACCATTACGCCTGTGTTTATGGGCATGATGGTCGTCGGCATGCTTGTATCCGGATATATGAAGGATTCGTTTTCGCTGCTGGCCGTCTATGCGGTGAGCGGAGGTTTGATTATCGTCGGGGCACTATTGCTTGTTCCGATCCTTCCCCGCAAGAAGGAGAAACAGGCCAAGATTCAACAGGTTTAAAAAGGAAGGTGAGTTTACATGAACAATCAAGGAGCTTACGTGCTGTCGCCGGAGAGGATATGGACGGAAGCGGAGCAAAAGCTGGTATGGCATAAACCGGATTCCCATAAAACGAGTCAGGAGGAACTGCGGATCACCGAAGAAATCAAACGCAATTGGCATCGCGGAGAGATGAAGATCGCCAATATTTTGCTGGAAGGCGATGCCGGATCGGGCAAAACACAATTGGCGAAGGCGCTGTCGGCCAACTTGGGGCTGCCGTATACGAAGGTCACCTGTTTTGCCGATATGGATAAGTCGGATATCATTGGCGCTATTCTTCCCGTCATCGGGCCGGAGCAGATGGAACAGCTCGATTCCTCGGATCAAAAAGCGCTTCAGGCTTTGTACGAGAGCGATGGGTTCCGAAGTATCGCCGAAGTGCTGACAGAGGCATGGGGAGTGACGCAGGAGCAGGCTTCTGCCCGAATGAAACGGTTGTTACAGCAGGTTAAAGATCACGCCAAACGTGAAACGGTCGAATACCGCTTCTATCCCTCCGAGATCGTCAGAGCTTATCGAAACGGTTATCTTCTGGAAATTCAGGAGCCTAACGTCATTCGCGATGCCGCGGTGCTGATGGCATTAAATTCGGCGCTGGAGCTGGACGGCAGCATCAATCTCCCGACAGAGATCATCCGCAGACATCCGGATTTTGTCGCGGTGATTACCGCGAACCGCAGCTATGCGGGCGCCAGACCGCTGAACGAAGCATTGCGAGACAGGGTGCAGCATTCGGAGAAAATGGATTTGCCGACTAAAGAGGTCATGGTGGAACGGGCGAGGGCGAAAGTTGGATTCCAAGATGAAGCGGTATTGAGCGTGCTCGCGGAAATCATTATTTTGCTGGATCAGACGGCTCGGGCCAATGCCATCAAAGGCGTTGCCGGCATGCGCTCATTCTTTTACTGGACCGATGCCGTAGCCCGAGGGGCTTCTGCCCGCGAATCAATGTACTATAAAGTGATATACAAAATGACGACAGATGCCGAAGAAATCAGGCTATTGGAAGAAGCGCTCGAAAAACGCGGGCTGCTCGCGGAACTGGATGACGTTTTCGAAAAAAAAAACGGAATTTGAGCGAAGCGGCGGATATTCAGTTGGAGGGAGATATTTTTCAGCAAAGCAATGAACTTGAACAACTCTCCGGGGAGCAAGGCGCTTCGTTCAAAACGTCGGCAGACCACGAAGGGAGAAGCACTGAAGTCCCGGATGACGCGGCTTACACCGAGCGATCGGAAACCGAGGGCGAAGCAGAACCGCAGTATCATCAGGTCGATCATAGGCAAGCACTGGAGGAGTCCCAACAGCAAGAGCGGGATATTCGCAAAAGACTGAACCGGGATGCACGGCAGACCGCTGCCGATTCGGTCCACCGAGGGATCCGGCTTATCGTCCATCGTCCCGACTACAGTGTCCAGGATCAGGAAGCGTATCTTCGCATGAGCAAAGAGCTGTTCCCGATCATCAGGGAAATCGCCAGGAAGGCGCTTCCGCTGCTCCAGCATGAAGAGTCACCTGACTTTTCAAAGAATCGCTATTATGGCAGCAGGTTTCAAGCGGACCACGTGGCCTATGGGGATTATCGATATTTTGCCCAAAAACGTCCGCCTTCCGAATCGCCATCCCTGGTCGTTGGACTCAGGGTCGATGAATCGGCCTCCATGTCTGCGTTCGGAAGGCTGGAAGCCGCTAAGCGCGCAGTCCTCGCAGTGTATGAATTTTGCCGCATGTGCGATGTGCCTGTGCTGATCTACGGGGATACGGCGGATGTATCCAGGCTGGAGCAAATGTCCGTTTTTGCGTACGCGGATGGTGACAGAACAGATGATAACGACCGCTTTCGGTTGATGACCATCGCGGCCAGAAGCAACAATCGGGACGGCCTTGCGTTGCGGATCATTTCCGAACGACTGGTGGCTTCCACGCAGCAAACCAAGCTGCTCATCAGCATTAGCGACGGTCAACCGAAAGCGATGGAGAACTACACGGGCAGCTATGCGATGGGAGACATGCGGCAAACCATCGAAGAGTATGAACGAAAAGGCATTACGTTTCTGGCTGCCGCCATTGGGCATGATAAAGAGCTCATCGGCGACATTTATGGCCAAGAACGATTTTTGGACATTACGGATCTGAAGGAATTCCCGGCCAAGTTGGTGCGTACGATTGCGCGTTACCTTTAGATGCTGCGGATGAAGCTGAAGTGCTGTGCAGAAAACAATCGTTTTGGGGCCGTCGATGTTTGATTTTGCAAAATGGGTGTTATTGATATACATTCCTCGGAATACAAATTTATACTATGATTAGGGCGTACCTGAAACTTGCCTGTAAGATGAGTTTTCAGGTACGCCTTAGTACTTCAAGTTTGGAGGAATCCCATTGTATAACGCAGGTTTTTGGGTCAGACTCGCTGCAAGCATTCTGGATAGCATCATCATCACGCTGCCTTTGGCCGTCATTGCAGGCATCCTTACGGGAGATTATGACAGCAACAACCCGGTGGCGAACCTTCTTAGCGGGCTGTATTCGATGCTGCTGCCGGTATTTTGGCAGGGCCGGACGATTGGAAAGCGCATATGCGGAATACGAATTCGGAAATACGGCTCGCATGAGCCGCCGACCATCGGCACGATGCTGCTGCGCGTCCTGGTCGCCGGGATCGTTTATGCCATTACGTTTGGAATCGGAATCATTGTGAGTGCCTTTATGGTAGGTTTACGCGAGGATAAACGTGCCATTCACGATTTTATCGCAGGCACGGAAGTGGTCTGGGATTAGGGGAAAGACCGAAGCACCAAAAACGTCGTTCCTGCATGCGAACGGCGTTTTTGTCGTTGATCCTTTTTATGAAAGGGAAGGGGATGACTTTGCGGCATAAGACAGAACAAGAAGATTTGATTTGTATTAACTCCTTGTTATATGCATCTTGTCATCTGTGACAATCTGTAGGTTAGTTAAGTCTCCATCCAGTTTTTTCAGACTCGGCAGCCATATCGCTAAAGTTGCGCATACCAAAGGAAGAAGTCCAAAGGCGATGAATAAAAAAGGCAAACCATAACGCTCGGCTATTGCTGCGCCTGCCAGGGCACCAATAGGCTGCAATCCTCCGCCAATCAAAAAACGGATGGAGTTGACGCGCCCTTGCAGCTGCCTGGGGACGAGCGTACCGTGCAGCGATGAGCTAAGCGATCCGAAGAAAGGGATGGCCACACCCGTTGCAAATAGAAGAACAAGCGCAGAGGGATACGTCGGGAACAGCCCAAGCAAAACATGGAACAAACCGATCGCAGCCAAACTGCCAAGCATAACGGTCCTCCTTTTTTGAACATCGCCCATCCAAGAGATGATGGTCAGCCCTGCCAATGTGCCAATGGCTGAAGCTGTACTCAGCGTTCCAAGGGTGGCGGCGTCACGGTGCAGCACCTCCCGGACAAAAGGAACCATCATGGTCGAAATGGCAATGGAAGACATGTTGCTGACGGCTACCATCCCCATGATGGATAACATGGCAGGAAAGCGCAGATAAAACGTGAAGCCTTCTCCAATGTCTTTGATATACGACCGCAGCGAGAAGGATTTATCTGTTATTGTGTTTGGTTTCTGCATGGCAGGCAGACATAACAAGAAGCCAATGGCCATCATGTAACAAACGGCATTGATGCCCAGCGTCGGCAATGCCCCAGCGGCAGCGGTGGCAGCCCCTGCCAAAGAAGGCCCCAACAATGCTGCCGCATTACGGCAGCCATCGATCACGGCGAATGCCCGTACAAGTTTGCGTTCTTGCGCCACTCCAGGGACGACTGCCATGGCTGTAGGCATAAACAATGCGGAACAAGCACCGCTTAATACGGCAGCAAGAAATAACTGCCATAATTGCAATTGTCCTGCAAGGCCCAAGCCGAGAGGAAGAAGCAGGGCAAACAATTGTACAGCAGCCAGTCCGGCCATGAATCGGCCACGGTGCAAACGATCGGATAGGGGAGAGCCGATCAGCCGAAAAACCAGTTCGGGAATGCCGTAACAGAGTGCCAAGGCACCCATAGCCAGTTTGGATGCCGTCAATTCGTACACAAGCCATTCCATGGCCAAGAGGCCGAATGCATCACCGAACGAACTAAGAGTAATGGTGGCCAGAAGGCCGTAATAACTTCGCTTGAGCATGCGGGTTCCTCCAGTTGGTTGTATTGCACAGAAAGGGGCGGGATGTTTTCCTATTTGCCTTGAATGTATGAACCGATTTGCTGCGGGAGATCATGCAGTGCTTCAAGGCGCAGACTGTACGCGGTATTTTTTTGGTCGTAATGAACGATGACCAGTCCTGCTGCCCGCAGAGCGATAAGATGGTAGTGTATCGTGCTTTTGGACAATTTAACGTCACGAACGATCTCGGTAAAGGTCAGCTGTTGTCCAGCCAGCAGGCGCAGGATATACAATCTGGTTTCGTCGGACAATGCACGCGTCAGACGTAAAAGGGCATCTGTCGGCCGTCCCGGTTCGGGTGGCATAATATCGCAAGAATAGCTGCTGAAAATCACTTCATCATAGAACGCCGAAATAACAAAGGGACGGGCATGATATTGAGGAATCAGGACCACTTGTTTCAGTGCATCGCTAGGATACAATCTCATGCCCGCGGTAACCTGTTCGTAAACCTCAAGGCCATTGCTTCCGTTCAATGTGGAACGTCTCGTTTCTGCTTCCCGCGCAAGTCCTTCCAAAATGGCAGGATCAATCTGCGAAAAATATTGCCGGTCCCATTCCCGTACGGCTTCGGCCGTCCGACTGCGCAGCTCCGGCAGATTGGAAGGGACGGTTAACTTGAGCTTTGCAGCGATATCGTACAGTTGCCCTGTGGACAAATCCTCCAACCAATTCAAAAAGCCATCTACCGATCGATCTCCCGGGCAGCTCCAGATATAAGGCGCAAGACTGAAATCGTCGGTGGCCTTCATGATTTCCCGCATTTGCTGCAGTTTTGTCGGTGCAAATCGGTCTTGCACATCACGCACCCATTGTTTTCCTAGATCGAGAACCCCATGATTTTGTTTGTTCATAAAAGCGGTCATGCTGCTGACACATTCATAAATCGGTGCAAAGTCAAACTCGACGTTGTCGTTCATGCGAATGGTTGCCCTCTCTTTCATTGGTTCTATATTTATAGAACAAATTCTTTGTTTTATTATATACGAACTATAAGAGAAGTATCAACTACCATTTCCACGAATAGATGAGTTAAGGGTGGTGGTTATTACGAACCATCATTGTGGGGGAAAGGATGGGATTATCAAAAAAGAGGGAGTAAGGATGATTCATTCATTCGTACTGCAAAACAAAGAGCAGGAGGAGAACCTCGCTGCTCTTTTGTGCTTTAGGTATTCTTTTTTTTAGATTCCAGTAGCTCACTATCTCACGGTGTATTCGAAAAGTTGATCCTGGATCTTGATTTCAGCCTTCAACGGCTTGTCGCTTTTGGCGACTTCGTTAGGAATTTCTACAAGATAAAGAAGGGTGCCTGATTTGAGCGGATCAATCGTAGTAATGTTCGTGTAAGTAAAGTCTTCACCGCCACCCTTTTCAATGGTACTAAACGTTCTGTAATCATATTGATTGTCGAATTTCAAATTGACCTCTGCAATTTCATCTGCACCGATTCCTTCAGTGTTCAGGTTTTTCGCTTTGATGGTCAAGGCAAAGTATGTGGAGTCTGCCTCTTTCGATTCGTAATATGTATAGAAAGTTCCTGGGTTGGAAGGCTCTATTTTTTTTGCAATTTTGCTTCCGCTCACCGTTATGTCGGCAAATTTTTCAATGGTTACTTTTTCTCCTTTCTTGAGTGGGGTAACCGTTTCTTCTTGTTTCTGTTCAACGACTTCTTCTGGTTTCGTTTCTTCGGTGTCGCTCGCATTCGAGTTCTCTGTCTGATTTTCACTTGTTGTTGAAGCATCCGTAGTCGTGGCCGACGGCGTGCTTGTCGTTGCTGTACTTGGAGTAGAAGAACAAGCTGTAAGCGTCAATAAAGTGGCAGCTAATAAAATTCCTGTAGCAATTTTCATTTTGTTATGTAGTCCTCCTGGAAATATTTATTTGTATAGTCTATCAGACCTAGGAATATTTTTCTACGTTTTATTGAAATTTGATTAAAATACAGGGCCAAGAAACTATTACGGCGATTCATGCTCCCGAGTTCACTCTTCTCGGTATTCATTCATTGGATCAGAAAAATTCGATTCGGAACAACATGCTGCCCTGAGGGGATAAGAAGAATATATGGAAATTTATGTTGACGGGCTGCTGCCGCTATGCTATATTACAACCAGTTAATAGTAATAATTACGATTAAGCGCGGGGAGAATCGAGGTCATATGGTGAACCAAATAGTCGATTTTGTCAAATTTAATCCAACGCAAAATATGACGATTCTTGTAACAACGATTTATGAAGACGATCTTGAACGACTGCAAACGGCCAAAGAACTTATGGCATATGGCCATCTTCATGCCGAACAGGTCGGATTCATCGAGAAACCCCGCATCATTTCGGCTAGCGCGGCTCTTCGAATGGCCGGTGGCGAGTTTTGCGGAAATGCCTGTATGGCCTTGGCGGCATGGCTGTGGTCCGGTAACAACGATGACCGGCCGAATGAAGGTGAACTGATGCTGGAAGTTTCGGGAACCGATCGCTTGGTGGCTTGCCGGGTCAGAAGGGAAGGCGAGAATTACCGCTGCCGGGTTGAAATGCCTGTCCCTGTCGGCTTTGAAGCCTTCCACGTTTCGTATGGCGGCAGGATATGGCACATGGTCAAGCTAAACTATAGCGATGCCATCCATATCATTATGGAGATCCAATCTTTCAATGAGGCAATCCGGTCCCAAGCGGAAGAGTTGGCTCGTTTGCTGGGCAAAACGACGGGTCAATCGCTTGTCGGGATCATGCTGTATCAAGCCGACATTAGGCAAATGGCCCCGTTGATCTATGTCAGAACGCTCGACAGCCTGGTCTGGGAACGGGGATGCGGCTCCGGGACGGCTTCCATAGGAGCGTACCTGGCATGGAAGCTTCGGAGTCATGTCAGCGTGCAAGTCAAGCAGCCTGGCGGCATCATTGAAGCGGAGGCTTCGTACACGGACGGTGAGGTCACATCCGTCCGCATCGAAGGCAGCGTAGGTATCGTTGCACAAGGGAAAGCATATGTTCATGTCGGCGAAACAGCAGAAAAGGAGGAGGTCGGTATCGCATGGCAACGATGATCGATTTTCAGCGCGAGCTGCATTCCTTCATGGAATCATTCACCGATTTGGCCCGCGAATTCGATGGAAGCGCAGGGCATGGAGTACGGTTGGAGCACATCATCAATGAATATTCGGGCTTTATTACCAATGAAAGAAATGAAGCTTTGTGGACCAGGCTGCTGTATGAGAAGCCGGCCACGTCAAGAAGACTGGGGGCAGAGCTCAGGCAAATTTCCGCCCGCTGCGTGAGCATGATGGAAAAGTATCGGGCCTGGAAGCTGGAGCGTGGGGAGATGCGGATCGACGACTACTTCCAAAACATCGAAGCTTGCATCGAAAAGGAGTTCGGCAGTTTTCGCCTGACGTCCGAATCTAGAGTGCTCATGGTCGGTTCGGGCGCATTTCCTATGACCCCGTTGATGATTGCGAGACGAACCGGAGCCGAGGTCGTCGGCATCGATATCGATGAAGATGCGCTTGCGCTTGGCAAAAATGTCATCCATACCCTTGGACCGGAGCTGAACGTCTCCTTCTCGTCATCGCCCTTGGATGACCTGGCCGGTATGGACCGGATTACGCATATTATTTTCAGTTCCACCGTGCCCGAGAAATACGAAATGCTCCATCGGCTCCACCCGCTGACTTCTTCGGAAATCGTGGTTGCAATGCGCTATGGAGACGGGCTGAAGTCCCTGTTTAATTATCCGATGCAGGAAGTGGATGAACGGGCGTGGAGGCTCGAAGGCTGCATTTTGCAACCCCGCGATGTGTTCGATGTCGCCTTGTATCGAAAGGTTCCGTAACGTTAAGGAAGAAAAAATAGACCAAGAAAGGATGGATGAGGTTTCGAATGAATCCATTTGAACGTGTGTTGATCGCTGGAACGGGTCCTGCCGCCATTCAGCTGGCTGTAACCATGAACCAGCAAGGCAGCTGCGCCGTTGCACTGGCAGGCAGGGAGTCTGCAGGCTCGTCGATCCTGTTCGCGGCGTTGGCGGAGAGTCGTGGGACCGTCCGAGCGGAAACACAGAACGAATCGCATCGCCGAATGCAAGGAGAGTGCAGGCTTGACCAAGTGTATCCGCGCTATGCGGACATTGATGAACGGTGGGATGTGCTCGTTCTAGCCGTTACGACAGATGCCTACTGCGAAGTACTTGAGCAGATGGATTCTTCTGTTCTGCGCCAGCTTCGGTGCGTCATTCTGGTGTCGCCCACATTCGGTTCGGGCAGTTTGGTCAGTCATTATATGCGTAACAGGGGCCATGATCAAGTGGAGATCATCAGTTTTTCCACGTATTTCGGGGATACGCGATGGAAGGAAGGCACCCCTTCATTCCAGGTTCTGACGGCAGGCATCAAGAAAAAGGTATACATCGGCTCGACTGCCCCGGCATCGCCTAACGTGGTACGCTTGACCGGGCTGTTTTCGCGGCTCGGCATTCAATTGCAGGATGCAGGAACGCCGCTTGCGGCCGAGACGCGCAACATTTCGCTGTACGTTCATCCGCCGCTGTTTATGAACGATGTCGCTTTGGAAGCCGTATTTCACGCATCCGCTCCAAGGCGATACGTCTACAAGCTTTTTCCGGAAGGACCGATCACCATACGGTTGATTGAAGAAATGCTGGAGTATTGGAAAGAAATCATGGACATCACGGAGCGTTTATCGCTTCCAAAATTGAATCTGCTCGCGTGCATGAACGAGGACAGCTATCCTGTCCGTCCGGAGAGCTTGGCGCGGGAAGATATCGAACGTTTTACGGAGCTGGAGCCGATCCATCAGCAATATCTACTGTACGTCCGTTATGCCTCATTGCTGATCGATCCGTTTTCCGATCCCGATCCCGAGGGGAAATACTTTGATTTCTCGGCCGTGCCGATTCGCCAGACTTACGTAAACAAGGAAGGGAAGCTGGATATTCCCCGAATGCCGAAGGAGGATTACTATCGCATCAAAATCATTCGCGGCATGGCCCGACGCCTCGGCGCAGCCAGTCCGGTGATGGACCGTTTGATCGCAAGGTACGAATCTGCCTTGGAACGCGCTGCGGCCATTCATGCCCCGTTCCCGTTATCCCGAGCCTTTGCTGCGTGCAGCTTCGATGATCACGTCGACATGATCTGCAGCGATCCGATGATCAGAAAGAACGATGGTTCCGCGCAATCCATATAGCTGCCGGTCACGGCAGCCATGACCTATCATGAAATCGAATCAGGAGGAATCAAGGTGTTATCAATCAGGCATATCCCCAAATTAGCAGCATTGCTGCTCATCGCATCGCTATTTCTTGCAGGGTGCGGTACAACTTCAGGACAAGGAGAGACGGTCAACCAAACGGCAAGTTCGCCGGAGGATGCCGCACGGCCATTCGAATTGGTCTACGCGACTGCCAAGGATATCCAGGACATGAACCCTCACCTGTACACCGGGTCGATGTCGGCGCAGGGCATGGTGTATGAATCTCTCGTGGAGAACACCTCCGAGGGCATCAAGCCGCTGCTGGCGGAGTCCTGGGACATCACGGAGGACGGCTTGACCTATACGTTCCATTTGAGAAAAGGGGTTCAATTCCATGACGGCACGCCGTTCACCGCGGACGCCGCAAAGCAAAACATGGATGCGGTGCAGGCCAACGCCGAGAAGCACAGCTGGATCAAATTATCCACCAAAATTCAAACCATCGAAGCGGTGGACGAACACACGCTCAAGATTAAATTGAGCGAACCGTATTACCCGGCATTGGCCGAATTGTCCATGACGCGTCCATACGTGTTTTTGTCGCCCAACGATTTCAAGGACGGCGGGACGAAAGATGGCGTAAACGGATTTCATGGAACAGGCCCTTACCGGATCACGGAGCATAAACCGGATGAATATGCCGTGTTCGAAGCCAACGAAAACTATTGGGGCAACGTGCCGCAAATCCCAAAAATTACGGCAAAGGTGCTTCCGGCGGGAGAGACCACGTTCCTTGCCCTTCAAAAGGGCGAAGTCAATTTTGTTTTTACCGACGATCGGGGAGCGGATAGTTTGGACGTGCAGGCGATGGATCAGCTGATCCAGTCTGGAACGTACCAGATCGTTCGCAGCGAGCCGATGAACACGCGCATGATCGTGGCCAACACGGGAAAATCGGGCAGCCCCGCCGCGGAAACGGCCGTGCGTCAAGCCATCTGGCTGTCCATCGACCGCGAAGCGATCAGTTCGGGGCTGACCGAAGGGACCGAGCTGCCTGCCAATACGCTGTTCTCCCCCAATGTCAACGATGCGGACGTGGAGTTGGAGGCAAGAAGCTTCGATCAAGCGAAAGCGGCGGAATTGCTGGACCAAGCGGGATGGAAAGCCGATGCGAACGGCACGATCCGCACGAAGCAAGGTGCGCCGCTGACGATGAATTTGTATTATGACAGCAATGCGCCGGCCCAGAAAGCGATGTCCGAGTTCATCCAGCATAGTCTTAAAAGCGTGGGTATGGAACTGAAACTCGTGGGCGAGGAGTCATCGTCCATTGCAAGCCGCAGGGCAAGCGGCGATTATGATTTGTTGTTCAACCAGACTTGGGGCCTCGCGTATGATCCGCAGAGCACGATCTCGGCATTCACGTCGGCGTCTGCGTACCGACATGCCACCAGCGGCATCGCGGAAGCGCAACAGCTATATCAGAAGATCGACGATGTGATGGTGTCCACGGAGGAAGGGAAGCGGAAATCGCTATACGCCGACATTCTCGGCATCGTGCACGACGAGGCCGTATTCATTCCGCTGACCTATGGCCGCGTAAGCATCGTTGCCCCAAGCGAGCTTCAAGGCATTGCTTTCAAACAGTCCCAATACGAGCTGCCTTTTGAGCAGATGTTCGTACGATAGGCCGCAGACGATGGGGAGTTATATGATTAAACGAATGGCGCTCACCGTGCCGCTGTTGTTTGTCATCTCTTTGCTTGCGTTTCTGCTTGTGAATCTTTCGCCGATGGATCCGGCGGAAATGGTGCTGCGGGCGCAAGAAGTTCCGGAAATTACGGAACCGCTGCTGGAACAGACGCGCGAACGCTTGGGGATGGACCAGCCGTTGTTGGTCAGGTATGCGCAGTGGCTGGGTGACGGCTTGCGGCTCAACTTCGGAGAATCCTACGTGTCCGGGCAGCCGGTCTGGTCCATGCTGGGACCAGCGCTGTGGAATACGGTCAAGCTGACGTTAATATCGTGCCTGCTCATCATCCTGCTGTCGGTGTTCTTCGGCGTGGTTTGCGCGCTGAATGAAGGACGAACGCTGGACCTTTCCGTCAGGGGAGTGACGTTTCTGCTGACGGCGATGCCTTCATACTGGCTTGCTTCGCTATGCATCTGGTATTTCTCCGTGAAGCTGGATTTGCTGCCGACGAGCGGCATGGATTCATATCTTGGCTACATATTGCCCGTGTTTGTCATTGCCTCGGGGTACGTCGGCTTGTATTTTCGCAACGTCCGCAGTGCCATGCTTGCCAACCTGCATGAAGGTTACGTTCGGTATGGCCGTGCTTGCGGATTGTCCGAAGGCACGATTCTGAAACATGTTCTTCGCAATTCGCTGCAGGTGGCCGTATCGATCTTCTGCATGTCCGTCCCCATCATCCTTGGCGGCACCGTGGTCATCGAAAACGTGTTTGCCTGGCCGGGAGCGGGCAGATTGGCCGTCAAAGCCATATTGGGCAGGGACTTGCCCGTGATTCAGGCCTACGTGCTCGTATTGGCAGTCACTTTTGTCGCGTTTAACGCACTGTCCGATCTGATCCATGCCGCTCTCAATCCGCGGTGGCGGAAGGAGGCATCATAAACATGAACATCGTTCGCCGTTTGAGCCAAGACAAGCTTGCCTGCATCTGTTTGTCATGGTTGGGCCTGGTCATGCTGGCGGGACTGCTCGCTCCGTGGGTATCGCCGCATGCGCCGGATGCCGTCGACATGAGCCTGCGTTACGCGCCGCCTTCCTGGGCATATCCGCTCGGCAACGATCATCTGGGCCGATGCGTGCTGTCGCGGCTTATCTACGGGATTCGGCCGAGTTTGCTCGGGGTGCTGGCCACGCTGGGCATATCGCTTGGCATCGGAACGTTCGCGGGTCTGGCCGCCGGTTATTTCAAGGGAAGGATCGACAGCATCGTGATGCGGGCATGCGATGTCATGCTTTCCTTTCCGGGTTATGTCACGACGCTGGCGGTGGTGGGGCTGCTCGGGCCTGGCCTGGAAAACATTTTGCTCGCCTTTGTCATTTCAAAATGGGCTTGGTTCGCACGGGTAATTCGGACATCCGTCATGCAGCATTCGGAAGCGGGATACGTAAAGTTCGCCAAGGCTGCGGGGATCGGGCATTTCCGCATTCTACGCAAACATATGCTGCCGATGGCGCTGGCCGACATCGCCGTGGTCGCCAGCAGTTCGATGTGCTCCATGATTTTGCAAGTGTCGGGCCTGTCGTTTCTCGGGCTCGGCGTACAGGCGCCGACGGCGGAATGGGGGATGATGCTGGGTGAAGCAAGGGATGTTATGTTTTCGAAGCCCGAATTGATGGTTGCTCCGGGACTTGCGATCATTCTCGTCGTCTGTGCGTTCAATTTTGCGGCAGATGGATTACAGGCGGCCTTGGATCCCAAATTGGCTTCCTCCCGGCAAAGGAAAGAAGTAAAAAAGGAGCGTGGAACGTATGAATATGCTGGAAGTTGATCGTTTGCGGGTATGGGACGCGAAGAGCGGACACGTCATCGTGCACGACAGTTCTTTCCGGCTGGCCGCCGGAGAATGCCTGGCCATTGTGGGCGAGAGCGGCAGCGGCAAGTCGATGACCTGCCGCTCGATCCTGAGGCTCCATGATCCGTCTATTCGGCAATCCGGCGAGATCCGTTTTCAAGGCGAAGGCTTGTCTGACCTGCCGGAGAGGGCCATGAGGGAGCAAAGGGGGAGGCGCATCAGCCTGGTCATGCAGAATGGCATGAATGCCTTCGATCCGTCCTGCAAAGTTCGCGTTCATTTCAGGGAAACGCTGGGGCGGCACATGGGCTGGACGCGCAGGCAAGTCGATGAACGGGCGGAAATCGCCCTGGCGCAGGTCCAACTGCGGCCTGCCAAGGACGTTCTGAATAAATACCCTCATGAGCTTTCGGGAGGCATGCTGCAGCGTCTGATGATTGCGCTATCCCTGCTGCTGGAACCGGAGTTGATCATCGCGGACGAACCGACAACCGCACTGGACGCCCTTTCCCAATACGAGGTGCTGGTGCAGCTCCGACAATTGAAGGCGCGCATCGGCTGCGCGATGCTGCTGATCTCGCATGATCTGGGCGTGGTGCGCACGATGGCTGACCGGATTTTGGTGATGAGACAAGGAAGAATCGTGGAGGAAGGGGATGCCGGGAATGTCTTGTCTCATCCGCGCCATCCTTATACGCAGCATCTGATTCACACCCGGCGCCAGCTCACGGAACCGTTCAAAGCAATGTTGGAGGAGGGCGGATATGCTGAGAATGAACGGCGTCGAAAAGTATTATAGTGCTGGGGGAATGTTATTCAGAAAGCGTCAGCACATCTTAAGGGACATCCATCTATCCGTTGCACCAGGCGAGTGCTTGGGAATAATCGGGGAGAGCGGCAGCGGCAAATCCACGATCGGACGCCTGCTCTTGGGCATCGAACGCCCCGATTCGGGCAAGGTGCTGCTGGAGGGACTGCCCGTCTCCCGCAGGTCCGTGCGTGCGGGCAGGGTCAGCGCCGTTTTTCAGGACTACACGTCGTCGATCCATCCTTTTTATACGGTGGAACAAGCGTTATGCGAACCGGTCGCAGCCCTTCCACGGTCAAGCGCATATCGCCAGGAGCTGCCGGAACGTCTGGACTTCTGGCTTGAACAGGTGGGGTTAAGTCCGGCATACCGCAAAAAATATGCGCATGAACTGTCCGGCGGCGAGGCCCAGCGCGTCTGTATCGCCCGGGCGGTATTGACCCGGCCGCAATTCGTTGTCATGGATGAGGCGATCAGTTCGCTGGACGTATCCGTTCAGGCACAGGTGCTCGAGCTGTTGAAACAACTGAAGGAAACGTATGGCATGGGTTATGTTTTCATCACACATGACATTCAGGCGGCGGCCTATCTGTGCGAGCGGCTTGTGATACTCAAGTCGGGACGGATTGAAGAAACGGTCGACGTGTCGAAGCTGGGACAGGTTCGGTCCGATTACGCCCGGCGGCTGTTGGCATCCTCGATCGTATTATGAGCGGGGCCGCAGGGGATTTCCTTCGAGTTTTGCGCATAGTCGCAATGACGCAATCACAGTCAACCATTTTGAAGGAGGAACATGGGTGAATGGAGCTTTAGCTTGGCCTTTCATGCGCCTGTATCTGCTCACGCTGCTCTATTTCAGTGCCAATGCGGTGCTGAACGTCATCATTCCGCTCCAAGGCGCCGCATGGGACGCAAGCAGCGCGACGGTTGGCCTGATCATGGGCGCGTACATGCTGACCACGATGTTTTTTCGCCCGTGGGCAGGCCGCATCATTCAGAGGCACGGGGCCGTCAAAATACTTCGTATGATTCTGCTGCTCAACGGAGCAGCTTTGATTTTGTATACATTTACGGGCATTGGCGGCTATATAGCTGCCCGTTCGTTACAGGGCGTGTGCACGGCCTTTTTTTCCATGGCCCTGCAAATCGGCATCATCGAAGCCTTGCCTGACAACGATCGCGCGCAAGGCATCTCGATGTATTCCCTGTTCAGTTACATTCCCGGCATCATGGTTCCCTTTCTGGCTATTGCCTTGTGGCAAAGCGGAGGCATGCCGTCTTTTTCGGTGCTTCTGATCGTGATTGCCGTGGCGACGGCGATATTCGGATATACGATTTGCTCGGACCAACAGGAGCACCCTGACAAGAATAGCAAAGCGTTTGGCGGAAAGATGGCACAGCGGAGCATGTGGGGCATGTTCGCTCAGCTGGTGAAGCAGCCTGCACTGCGAACTTGCGGCATGCTGATGTTGTCGGCATCCGTCGTGTTCGGGGCGGTCACGGCTTTTATGCCGTTATACGCGCAAGAGGTGGATGGGGCCAATGCGGGTGGGTACCTCGGCATACAGGCTGCGGTCGTCGTTGCCGCCCGGTTGTTCTGGGGGAAAAAGCTGCCTTCCGGGGCACGGTGGAGTGCCCCCTTGATCATGGGCATGATGACGCTAATCTCCCTTTCGGCCTTGAGCATTAGTTACGCTGCCGGCGGCGGTGCTGCCTTTTTATATTTGGGGGCAGTGCCGATGGGCATCGCGCAAGCGATTCTTTACCCTGCACTCACCACGCATTTATCGTTCGTGCTTCCTGCAGAAGATCGGAATGTGCTGCTTGGCTTATTTATCGCCACGGCCGATTTGGGCATTTCGCTTGGCGGCATGGTGATGGGAATGGTGGCGGATGCCGCCAATTATGCCCAAATGTTCATCGTATGTGCCGTGCTCGGTCTGGTCATGCTGCCTGTTGCCTATCGCCGCTGATGTCTTGCGTGCATTGGAGCGGCAGTATGATTTCATGGTTTGAAAAAACGCTGAAACGTTGAAGGGGTTTGTTTATGAAAGCTGCCTGATATCTGTCGTTTTTTTGATTCTGCATCGTCCCGGGCGGATGTCAAATCCCGATCCGATGACTTTTTCGACATGTTCCCGACTTTAGAGACAACCACTTCATGATTGGAGACGTTCATTATATAGAAAGGAATGGAATATAATGCAAGTCGATTTCTTAGTATGGAGTTGATCATGATCGTGGACGAGTCGAAGAATAAACGATGGAAAAAGGCGTTGTGCGGAGCGGCTGCTCTAGCTCTGGTATTAAACGGTTGTTCGTTGTCCAATGCGAAACCGACTTCGGTGCAGGTAGAAACAGAACGTGAGGTGACCCAGCTCGAGACGAGAAAGCCTAACGATGCTGCCGTTGAATCGGTCGTTTTAGGCGAGAATAACGGGATCGTTATCACGACGCCGGCCAAGAAAGGGAGCAAGATGCAGCGTGCAATTACGGTGGATTTGCGGGGAGATGTCCAGAAAACGTTTCTCTGGAACGCCGATATGGATGCGAATCGCCCGCCGACGATTGAGGAAGTTGACGTGAATGGGGACGGAGAGCGGGAGATTGTCGTAAATATGAATGCCGGCAGGGGAACCGGGATCTCCATTTATGAAGTTCATATTTTGAATTCAAACACGCTGGAGGAACTGGCGGTGGAGGACCCCATCCAAGCGTTAAATAAGAGGGTTATTTCTTCCGTGAAGCATGAGTCCGGGAAAACGTATGTCCATGCAGAGCTGGACGGTAAACATTTGAGCAAGGTGTACGACTATGAAGAGGGAGCTTGGGGAAAAAGGGTCGGTTTTGGCTCCATCGTATATTATGAGGTGGTGGATGGGCGATTGCGGGCAAAACTCGATGGCCAGGCCTCCATTTCGGAATTTCCGCTGCAGGTTGTGGTCGATTACGGACATGATCTTCATATCGCGAATGTAGAACTCCATAGCGCTTACTTTATGGAGACGCCGCTAAACGAGGAAGATATCAACGTCTTGCTGCAGCACTGGCTGCCGAACGATGAGTGGAGGGTCAAACAGACGGATGATCAGTATACCGTGACATTCGTCAAAAAAGACCAGGATGCCGAGGCCATGGTGATGAAGGTCAATCCGATGACGGGCACGGTGCATGACAGCACTTCCGGAAGCCCGCTGAAAAGCCTTGTCAACAAGGATGCGCCAGATCTTGCGAAAATCACGAATGGCACACAGTATCAGGCTGAGCTGTATAAGTTGGCCGGGCCTTTGCTGGAAGCTGCCGATTTGCAGCCGGTTAACCGGGAATGGATCGAAGGATTCATCGGTGATGGATATTTGTTCGGGCGGGTGAAGCACAACGATCGGCAATTCACCATCAAACTGGATGTATTCACCGGGCAATGGGAAGAAATTGAGGATCCATTTGGGGAGTCGCCATGATGGCGGCTTTTTGCCGTCAAGTGTAATCGTTCCTGCCCTTGGTCAGGAGATGCACTCCAGAGACAAGGACAGGAACGAAGGGAGTGTTACTCGAAGCGTTCAATCACGATTTTGCCTGTCATACGGCCTTCTTCCAATATGGCATGGGCTTTTCGCAGATTGGCTGCGTTGATCGGGGAGTAGATTTTTGCCACCGTGGTCCGCAAACGGCCCTCGTCGACCATGCGGGAAACTTCGTTTAACAGGTTGTGCTGTTCTATCATATCCGCCGTCTGGAACATCGGTCTGGTGAACATCAGCTCCCAGGCAAACGTTGCGCTTTTGTTTTTGAGCAAGGTCAGGTCGAGCAGCTCATCCGTCTCCACAATGGAGCAGATCTTCCCTTGCGGGGCAATAGCCTCGGCCATGTTGGCCCAATGCTTCTCCGTGCTGTTCAGACAAAAAATGTGGTCAACGTGTTCGAAGCCCATCGCTTGAAGCTGGGGAACGAATGGTTCGTAATGGTTGATGATATGGTCGGCTCCCATCGATCTGGCCCAGTCGGACGATTCGGGACGAGAAGCCGTACCGATCACGGTCAATCCGGCGTATTTGGCCAGCTGCGTTGCGATGGAACCGACGCCGCCCGCCGCGCCGATGATTAGAATCGTTTTGCCTTCGTTGCGCTCTTTGTCTGCGGTTATGCCCAAGCGGTCGAATAGTCCTTCCCATGCGGTAATGGCAGTTAACGGCAGAGCGGCTGCATGCGCAAAATCCAGCGTTGTCGGTTTGCTGCCGACGATTCTCTCGTCGACGAGATGGAGCTCGCTATTCCCTCCAGGGCGGGCAATGCTGCCTGCGTAGTAGACTTCATCGCCGGGTTTGAACAGCGAAGCTTCCGGTCCGGCTTGCTCGACCACGCCTGCAACGTCCCAGCCGAGCACTCTTGGCGTGCCTTCGGTCCGATTTTTGGGTGCCCGCACTTTAACGTCGACGGGATTGACGGAGATGGCTTTGACTCGGATCAGCAAATCCCTCCCTGTAGGCACAGGTGCATCGATCACCACGTCCAGCAGGCTTTCAGGGTGTTCGATTGGCAAATAGTTCAGTAGTCCAACGGCTTTCATTTGTTTGGTTGACATTATGGTTTCCTCCTCGGATATGCATGTATTATTGATTTATGGTTGTAAATATAACGCATATCAACTACCATGAATAGTACGCACATTAATGTTATGTAGTATACATTTGTATACCAGGAAAAGAGGAGGCTGCAAAATGCGTGACCGTAAATCCGGATACGGCTATTGCCCGAATGAAGAAGGCTGCCCGGTGGAATATACGTTGGACGTCATCGGCGGCAAATGGAAAGGGGTGCTTTTGTACCATATGATCGAAGGCCCCAAACGATTTAATGAATTCCGGAGGATTTGTCCTGCCATTACCCAAAGAATGTTGACCCTTCAGCTTCGGGAGCTCGAGGAAGATGGCGTCGTGCATCGCGAAGTGTATCAGCAAGTTCCTCCCAAAGTGGAATATTCGCTTTCGGAATTCGGTCGTACGTTAGTGCCGATCATTACGGAAATGAAAATCTGGGGGGAAAAGTACAAAAAGTTGTCGGGTGCGGCTTCCGAACATGCGGAGTCCGCTGTGAAGTCGGTGCCTGATTCGATGTAGCGGATCGGTTTCGCAAAGCTAAAAAGTTAGATCGTAGACGAAGGATGGCTTGTTGAAAAATAAGGCGTTTGAACTATTCAAATTCCAAATATTTACTTATAGTATATAAATGTAAAAATAAAGGAGGAGAGTGTTATAAGTGAAAAAAAGTAAATTTATGCTTGTTTTTATGAGCATGATGTTGGTCTTGGCCTTCACCGGGCTGGGCCAGACCGAAAGGGCAGCGGCGGCAACGGCACGAACGCCCGTTGTTTTTGTCCACGGTCTAACAGGTTCGGATAGCAATTTTACGTTCATTGAAAGTTATTTGCGCAGCCAAGGCTGGTCGAAAGACGAATTGTTCGCCATTGATCTGCCGAGCAAACAGGGCAACCAACTGTTGAATTCGGCAGCGATCAGCCAATTCGTTGATGACGTGCTGCGCCAAACCGGCCATTCGAAAGTGAACATTGTGGCTCACAGTATGGGCGGAGCGAACAGTCTGTATTACATATTGAACCGCGGCGGAGCGTCCAAGGTGGACAAGCTTGTAACGCTTGGCGGAGCGAATCGCCTTACGACCAATACCGCGCCGCAAGGCATTTCGGTGACCTCGATCTATTCCTTGAACGACACGATCGTGTCGCCTGTGCTTTCCCGGCTGGAAGGTGCTACGAACATTCCGGTTTCCCTCGTGTCCCATGTCGGACTGCTGTTCAACTCGCGGGTGAACGGTTTGATCAAAACCGCTTTGAACGAATAGTTGAAACTCTACGCACCTAAAGTTAAAAAGCTCTCGCAAATCTCCATGTCCAACACGGCTGCTTGAAGCAGCCGTGTTTTTGCATGTCTTTTTTACATGTCTGCCTGCTCGGTGTCATAACCAACCGATATTCCACCGAATGAACCGATCTTCCAGAACAGGGTGCCCAGGTGAATTGGTTCATGCGGCGGAGGATTGCACGATTGATGCGCAGGTATCGGACCCTTAACATGTGAACCACAGAACCAGCTCATCAATCCCATCATCCATTGCAAAAGGGGGCAAAGACAGGTATGGCTGACCGATCGGAAGCATCGACGCCGCACCCCGGAGTCAGCATTAACCCAAGCATCCGTGAAGGTTACTTGAGGAACATTAGAAAACACTGGATGCTCTATGTCATGATCCTTCCCGGCATTTTGTTTTACATCATTTTTAAATACATCCCGCTGGGGGGAAGCGTCATCGCTTTTCAAAATTATCAAATCATGAGGGGGATCTGGAACAGCCCGTGGGTGGGACTGGATAATTTCAAGTTCATTTTTACGTATCAGGATTTCTATCACGTTCTCCGCAATACGGCATTGATTGCTTTTTACAAGCTGGTGATTGGCTTTCCTGCTCCGATTCTGCTGGCACTCCTGTTCAATGAAGTGAGAAAAATGCTCGCCAAACGATTTTTGCAAAGCTTGTTTTATTTGCCGCATTTCTTATCCTGGGTCGTCGTCGGCGGGATCGTGTTTGAAGTGCTGTCCTCCGGCGGTTTCGTCAACATGGTGAGAGGATGGTTTGGCTTTGAAGCGATTCTGTATATGCAGCAGGAAAAGTATTTCCGCTCCATCGTGGTGTTGTCGTCCATATGGAAAGAAGTCGGTTGGGGCACGATCATTTACCTTGCTGCCATCAGCGGCATTGATCCGAACCAATATGAAGCGGCCGTGATGGACGGGGCGAACCGGTGGAAACAGACGATGTATATTACACTGCCCGCGCTGTTTCCGACCATTCTAATCCTGTTCCTGTTAAACATCGGCAACTTCCTGGAGCTTGGCTTCGACCAGATCTACAACCTGTTGACGCCGATGACGTACTCCGTAGGGGATATCATTGAAACGTATGTATACCGTTCAGGGGTGTTGCAAGGGCAGTACAGCGTAACGACGGCCATCGGCCTGTTCCAGTCGGTGATCGGTTTCATCCTGCTATGGATTTTCAATCGGCTGGCCAAAAAATCCGGGGAGGGATTGTGGTGATGAAGCAGACGTTCGGAGAAAAAAGCTTTCAGGTCTTCAACTACGCCTTTCTTACGGCAGCCGCCCTGACGATGATTTTGCCTTTGCTTCAACTGTTGGCGGTTTCGCTCAGTTCGCCGGTTGCAGCCGATTCCCAAGCCGTCTTCCTGTGGCCGGTCGAATTTACGCTGGATTCCTGGAAACATATTTTGAAAAGCACAGGATTATGGCAGTCGTTTGGCGTAACTGTTTTCATTACGGTAGCAGGTACGGCGCTCAGCATGCTTTTTTCGGTATTCACCGCCTTCCCGCTGTCCCGCAAGGAATTTCTGTTCCGGAAACAAGTGATGCTTGGCATCGTGATTACGATGATTTTTAATGCTCCGATGATCCCGTTTTTTCTGACGGTCAGGGAGCTTGGCATGATGAATTCGCTGTGGTCCTTGATCATTCCCGGGGTGATCGGTACGTTCAACATGGTCATTTTGCGTACGTTTTTCATGAATTTGCCCAAGGAGCTGGACGATTCCGCCCGAATCGACGGATGTCATGATTTCCGCATTTTGTTCCAGATCTACCTGCCGCTCTCCAAACCGGTACTGGCCACGGTCAGCTTGTTCTATGCGGTGGGGTACTGGAATACGTTCCAGCGGGCGGTGCTTTTTATCCGCGATCCAGGGTTATGGCCCTTGCAAATGAAGCTGCGTGCGTATTTGACCAGTCCGGAGGAATTGGCTCAGGTGAACATGTTTCTCGGTGATTACAACTTCAATACAACGACGTTGAAGGCAGCAACGATTCTTTTTGCAAGCGTTCCCATCATTTTGGTGTATCCTTATTTGCAGAAATATTTCGTGAAAGGATCGCTCTTGGGGTCGCTCAAAGAATAAACGAGGATTGAGGGGGACAATTTCATGAGACAAGAATGGACACGTAAAATCGTACCGGCATTTCTTAGTCTGGTGCTGCTGCTGATCGCGGGTTGTGGAAGCGGCAGCCCGAATGCCGGATCGCAGGACGGCGAGAATGGAGGAGGAAGCTCCGGTGCTGCCAAAGTCAAAGTATTCAAAAGCCACATGGGCGTAGGCACATTGCCTGCTGCGGATAATCCGCACGTGAAGTATGTCGAGGAGAAAACCGGCGTCCAATATGAACTGATCACGACACCTCCCGGATCGGAGCCGTCCGAATACTTGAATTTGTTGATCGCTTCGAATGAGCTGCCGGATATTTTGCGCCCGATCGGAGGCGTGGAGCAAACGCTGATTCAGCAGGGCGGTGCGCTGCCATTGGATGAACTGCTGCCCGAGTACGCACCCCATGTCTGGGAGAGCATTCCCCAGGAAGCGTGGGATATCGTGCGCTCCGCTTCGCCTGACGGCAAAATCTACTATGTGCCTAAAGTATTTTTGGTTCCCGAGCGTGCGCCACTCATTCGCAAGGATTGGCTGGATAAACTTGGATTGGAGATGCCTAAAACGACCGATGAATATGTGGAGGTACTGCGAGCTTTCCGGGACAAAGACCCGAACGGCAACGGCAAAGCGGATGAGCTGCCTACCAGCGGCAGGGAGTTCGGCCGATGGATGGACCATCTGTTTGCGATGTACGGGGTAGCCATGTGGGAAGGATATCCTGAATGGGACGAATATGACGGCAAAATCCAGTACGCAGGCGTAACGGACAACATGCGCGAGGCCATCAAGTTCATCCGGAAGTTATACGAAGAAAAATTGCTGGACAACGAAACGTTCCTCAACAAAGGGGAAGTATGGCAGGCCAAAATCAACAACAATCAAGTGGGCAGCTGGTATCATCTGCCGGCGAACGTGCGCGATCGGTACAATGCCATGCTGACGCAGGCGCCGGATGCTTACATTGCAGCGATGCCGCTGCCGAAAGCCGAAGGGTTCGAAGCGTTTGTCACACAGAAAAGCATGGGTGAGCCGGAGTGGATGATTCCCACCGTAAACAAGGACAATGCCCCCAATGCCCTGAAACTGCTGGATTTTTTCTACAATGCTGAAAACGATGAATTTGGGCGCTTCGGCCTCGAGGGCGAACAGCATGAAGTCGTCAACGGACGCAAAGTGATCCTCCCGCCCGCAGACAACAAACCGCTTGCCCTGGGCATGAAAAATTTGACGACGGCAGAGGACATGGACAAACGAATCGAAGAAACGTATCCGGAAGACCAGCAGCAGATGGTCAAAGACATGTTCGTCGTCAGCACCGCCGATGCGCGCCAAATTGCCGGTGACGGACTCCCGGCCTCGGTATATGAAGGATTTCCGGATATCCAGTCCCATAAGTTGTTCCAGGAGGTTTTGACCAAAATTGTCATTGGTGAGCTCCCGATCGAGGCTTATGACGACTATGTGGACAAATGGTATGCTGCCGGCGGTGAAGCCGTGACCCAGCGAGTGCAGGAATGGTATGAGAAGGTTAAAAATTAAAAACATGCATTCGCTAACCTCCCCATGGCTTGCGAGCAGTTCGATGGCAAAAAAGGCGAAATTTCGTAGAAACGCGGGAAATGATGACGGGACGGGGGAGGAAAATTAGGAGGTAGGGCCGGGTCGTCTTGGTCACATCACCGCTGTATAATGGCGTTATCACGCAAATAAGGTGGGAGACGGCCATGCCCCTTTCGTTTTTGAAATGGTTGAAATTTAATTTGACCAATACCCAAACCCGGCTGCTGCTGATTTTGACGATTGCGGTGTTCGCCATCATCATTGCCGTAGGCATGACGACGTATTATTCCTCCAAATCCGTGCTGCAGCAGGAGCTTAGCGAACCCCAACATCAGATGCTGCGCATCGGCATGAACGACATCGACGAGATGATGCGGGAAAGCGACCAAATCGCGGTCAAAATCGCGCTGAACGGGAACGTGTATCAATTTCTGACGAGCGACGTCCAGGCTTCGTACCAAAACATCACGGAGCTGCTGAAGTTTATGGAAACGCTGATCAGCAGCACGTCTTTCATTAAAAGCGCTTACATTTATGACGTGGAACGTGGAAGCATGGTTGCTTTTCCCCAAGGATTCAGTTCAAGCAAAGCCAACTTTCCCGATTCCGGTTGGGTAGACGTTGCCGATGATTTTAACGACCGGCCCATGCTGGTCAAACAGCGGGAAATCCCGTCGGCCTCGGGCACACCCGCCAGGCAAATCACACTTTATCGCAAAATCATGATATCGGGCCAGTTCAAGGGCATCATTGCCGTGAATTTCAAATCGGAGCAGATGTTCAGGCATATGCTGCAATCGTCGGTCTCCCGCCTTGACAGCCGCCGTTTCATTCTGGATGTAGATCATCAACCGTTATACGAGTTGGGAAATTATCGCGTTGGGGCAGAAGTGGTGGATCAGGTCCTCGCACAGCTGGATGGGGAGAAGATCGGGGAATTCGAGCACGAAGGCAAAACCTTGCTTGCTTCGCAAATCGTGTCCCCGTATACCGGTTGGCGCTACTTGTCCGTCATTTCGCAAGACAGCCTGCTCGCGAGCGCGCAGAAGATCCGCAATACCGTTTTTGTCGTATCGCTGCTTGCGCTTGCGGCCGGAGCGGCGGCCATTGCCTTCTACAATGCATCCGCCTTCAGACCGGTGAAGCGGATGCGACAACTGCTCAGCGGTTATGACAGGGTACGGATGGATACGGGCACGATCGATCTGGAGAAAATCACGAGCCAGCTGCTCACGGACCATGCCCAGCAGGCGATGAATTTGCGGCAAACGCTGCCGGAGGCTTCGAGCAAATTTTTGATGGACATCCATGCCGGCCATATGTCCGGGACCCGGGAACTCAGCGAGAAGTGGGAGCGATATTTCAGGGAATGGGATCCAGCGCCGCTCATCATCGCAATGTTGTCGATCGACGACTATGAGGCATGGTGTAAACGATTCAATAAACCGGATCATTCCCTGTTGAAGTTCGCCATCGCCAATATCGCAGCCGAGCTGCTGTCCGGGCAATGGCGCGTGCTGACCGCCGATCTTGGGAGAGATCGCATGATGGTGATGCTTCAGCCGCTTGGCCGTTTCAGTGACGGCGACGCAGTGACTGCCATCGGAGAGACGCTCCCGATGATTCGCAGGCTGCTCAAATTCCAGGTGTCGGCAGGGGTCAGCGCGAATCACGACGGATATATGCACTTGCAAAAAGCGATGCAGGAAGCCGAGCTCGCCTTGGACTATAGGCTTTATCGGGGTTATGAGCAAGCGATTCCGTTTCGTGAGGAGGCAGCTGCGCCATTGGACGATGGTGTTAGTGAAGATCAGGAGACGATGGCTCCTTTGACGGAGAGTATCGAAGCCGGTCATGCGGAGGCGGCGCTCCATGTGTTGGATAAAATGCTCTCTCGCCTGCAGCAGGAGAATACGCACCCTTCGAGAGCCATGGCCTGTTTGCAATCCCTGGCTGAAACGTTGGAAAACCTTCGTTTAAGTCGTGCCGCGGAATGCCGCGATCTTGAATTGTCCAGCTTGCGCACGATGCATCTGGAGGATGTCCGGGCGCTGCTTAAAGAGCAGGTCGAGGCGATGTGCGCGTGGTTTGGCGGCATGCTGCTCAGCAAGGATTTCGTTCTATGCCAGCAGATGATTGCATTCATGAACGAACATCTGGAGGAGCCCGTAGGCATTCAGGACATTGCCGAGCACGCCGGGATCGGTACCAGCCTCGCCAGCCAGCTTTTCAAACAGGAAATGAACGAAACCATCCATGGATATTTCACCAAATTGCGGATGGAGCGTGCATGCAGGCTGCTGGTGGACACGGATTATAAAATCTCGGAAATCGCTTCCATGGTGGGGTACCAGCACGAGAACAGCTTTATTCGCGTATATCGCAAAACGAAGGACATTACCCCGGGGAAATACAGAGAGATGATGCGCACCCGAAGGGATTCCCTGTTGGAACCTTGAAGATTTTGCTGTGTATTTCTCTGTTTTGTACAGAGTTAAAAGGAGGAGCGGACATATGATGGATCGCCAATCGATCGTCACAAGAAACCATCCGGTACTGACGCGGATCGAACCTCTATCCCCTTTATCAGTGGGCAACGGGGAATTTGGATTCAGCGCCGATTTCACAGGGCTCCAGACCTTTCCGGAAGCCTACGAAATTCCTTTGGGAACCCAATCCGCTTGGGGTTGGCATTCAACCGGAGGCCGCCATGTATTCGGTGACGAGCATATCGTCTTCCAGCCTTTCGATACCTATGGCCGGCAAGTATTATATCCGATGAAACCGGAAGGCAAAGACGAGGCCTATCATTGGCTGCGCCAAAATCCGCATCGTCTCCAGCTTGGACGCATCTCGTTTCGGCTGCTGCGGCAAGACGGACAAGAGGCGGAGTTGAGCGACGTTGTTCCGATCCGTCAGGAGATGCATCTCTGGACAGGCGTGCTTCACAGCATCTTCGCGGTGCAAGGTACGGAAGTCAGGGTGGAAACGGCCTGTGATCCGCAGCGGGATTGCATCGGCATTCGCGTGCACTCCGCTTTGATTCGCGAAAATCGCCTGCAGCTGTTCGTTGCCTTCCCTTCACCGGACATGACCCACCGCAGCTGGTCGAAGTCTGTTTTTCCGGAATGGAACCGGGATGACAGGCACAGCACGGCGCTGATCGAAACAAGGGATGGTTCCGCTGCATGGAAACGTTTGCTGGATGAAGACGAATATGCCGTGAAATGGATGTGGGACAAAGGGCGGCTGACGCAAACGGGAACTCACGAATTTACGCTAATGCCGCGCATGGATTCCGACTCGGAAAGCTGGGAATGCAGCATCGCGTTTGCTCCCCGTAATCCGGAGCCGCAGCCGGCGCATGCCACTATGCAAGCAAGCTCGGATCACTGGCAGCGATTTTGGAATGGCGGGGCCGCCGTCGATTTGTCCGGCAGCACGGACCCGCGCGCTGCCGAACTGGAACGGCGGATCGTGTTATCCCAGTTCCTCTCTGCTGTACACAGCGCAGGAAGCATGCCGCCGCAGGAAACGGGGTACATGTACAACAGCTGGTTCGGCAAAATGCATCTGGAGATGCATTGGTGGCATGCGGCGCATTTTCCGCTGTGGGGGCGTGCTGATCTGCTGCTGAGAAGCATGGATTGGTATGTGGCTATCCTGCCGGAGGCTCGCAAATTGGCTCGTTCCCAGGGCTATGCGGGTGCCCGCTGGCCCAAGATGGTCGCGTACGATGGGCAGCAATCGCCGTCGCCCGTCGCACCGGGTTTGATCTGGCAGCAGCCGCATCCGACGGCACTGGCCGAAATGTGTTATGCAGCACGCCCGGAGGTATCGTTGCTGGAACGATACAAAGACATCGTGTTCGAGGCGGCTGATTTTATGGTTTCCTATGCTCATTGGGATGACGAAAAGAAGGCGTATGTTCTGGGTCCGCCGCTCATTCCGGCACAGGAAAACCATGCCATGGCCGAAAGCCTGAATCCGCCGTATGAGCTGGAATACTGGAAATACGGGCTGGACATTGCGGTGCGATGGGCAGAACGGCTGGGCATCACAGCTCCGCCGGAATGGATCGATGTGGCCTCTCAAATGGCGAAACCGCGGCACGAGGAAGGCGTGTACCTAGCGCATGAACACTGCCCGAACACCTTTACCGCCAAAAATCAGGATCATCCATCGATGCTCGGAGCGCTCGGCCTGCTGCCTGGCTCCTTGGTCGACAAAGGCATCATGAAAGAAACGCTGCTCAAGGTAAAGCAATGCTGGGACTGGGAGTCTGCCTGGGGGTGGGATTTCCCGATGTGCGCCATGACGGCGGCCAGGCTGAACGAACCTGAGCTCGCCGTCGATTTCCTGCTGATGGAGGCGACGAAGAACACGTATTTGCCAAATGGACACAACTATCAAAGACCCGGACTATGGGCATACCTGCCCGGAAATGGCGGATTGCTGACGGCGGTGGCGATGATGGCCGCAGGATGGACGGGAGCCGCTGAACGGGAGAATCCGGGGTTTCCGCAAGACGGGAGCTGGAGCGTGAAGTGGGAAGGGCTTAAACCGTTGCTTTGATGACCAGTTTCATCTTTATTCATAACAACACCTGGCACTTGTCGGGCAATCGTTGAAGAACACGACAGGGGGAGAGCGATATGGGCGAAATGTCGGCAAACGCAATACAGCGGCAAAGCAGAATGTCCGCCAAAATCGCGGATACGCTGCTGTCCGAGTGCACGGACGGGAACCACCCGAAGCTTGCGGGAAAATGGGGCTACGTTGCCGGAATGACGCTGATGGCCTTGGAACGTGCGGCAGTATGGAATGAAGAAGCGAAATATGCTGAGATGGTCCATCACCACCTGGACGGCTTGATTGACGACGACGGAACGATCCGGACCTACTGTCTGGAAGACTATAACCTGGACATGATCAATGAAGGGAAAAACCTCTTTTCCCAGTGGAGAAAAACGGGCGAGGAGAAATACCGCCTGGCGATATTGCGGCTGGTCGCGCAGTTGAAAGGACAGCCGCGCACGAGCGAGGGCGGGTTCTGGCATAAGAAGATTTATCCGTATCAAATGTGGCTGGACGGCGTGTACATGTCCTCTCCGTTCTTGGCCGAATATGCCAGTACGTTCGATCATCCTGAGAGCTTCGATGAAGCGGCACGTCAAATATTGCTGATCGAGCGGAGAACGCGCAATTCCAAGACGGGGCTGTTGCATCATGCCTGGGACGAGAGCCGGGAACAGCGTTGGTGCGATCAGGAAACCGGCCAGTCTTTTCATGTCTGGGGCCGGGCGATGGGCTGGTATGCGATGGCTGTGGTCGATGCGTTGGAGCATTTTCCGATCGATCACTCGCAGCGAGGGCAGATCATGGGCATTTTCGAGCGGATGGCTTATGCGATTGCCCACGCGCAGGACCATGACAGCGGGCTATGGTATCAGGTCATGGACCAGAACGGCAGGGAAGGCAATTACCTGGAAGCTTCCGCTTCCTGCATGCTGACTTATGCGCTGGCGAAGGGACTGCGGCTTCGGTATTTGGCCGAGTTGGATCGCAGCGTCATTGAACGTGCATATGATGGAATTTTGAACAGGCTGGTTACCGAGGATGAAAAGGGGATACACCTGCACCATATTTGCCACGGCGCAGGCCTTGGCGGCAAGAAATACAGGGACGGCTCATACGCTTATTACATTAACGAAGAGATCGTGAGTGATGCGCAGATGGGCGTTGCTCCGTTCCTGCTGGCAAGCATTGAAATGGAGAAGCTCGGGGCAGGAGAACCATGAGCAGCTTGGCAGGAGATTCGAATGCCGCCAGACCGGACCAAAACAAACTGCTGTTGAAATATCCTGCATCGTGGTGGCAAGGCATGTGGCGTGAAGCGCTTCCTTCGGGCAACGGCAGACTTGGCGCTTCCGTTCAGGGAGGCGTTCAGGAGGAAATTGTGTTATTGCAGCATGCCGATCTATGGCATTGGGGCCAAAAGCACGAACTGCCTGACGTCAGTCATACGCTGCCGGAGACGCGTCGCCTGATGGATGAGGAACGTTATTTGGAGGCGAGCTGGCATTTGACGCGAACGCTGCAGACGCTCGGGTATGCCTCCAGGTTGTCTTCGCGATTTCCGCTCGCGGCGCTAACCGTAACGATGCCTGGCAACCGTGCTTTCCGCAGCTACCGCCGGGAACTGGAGATGGACACGGGTGAGGTTCAGGTTCGCTGGCAAGACGGCGAGCGGGAATACTCCAGGTGTTTGTTCGTCTCCCGGGCGGACGATTGCATCGTCTATAAGGTGGAAGGGAGAGAGCTGGAAAGAACAAACCCGATAAAGGTTACGGAATACAGGGCTGAAGCATCGTCTGAAGGTTCGCTCGAAGGTTGGATCGAAGGAATGATCGGGCTGCGTTTTCACCCCGGCGACAAGGTGCGGGAGGATGACGAATTCAAGGCTTTGGCGTCTTCGATCACTGTACGAGTAGAAGACAACACGATTTATTACGGCGGCCGCAACGATGACGGGCAAGATTTTGGCGCGGTGCTTGTATTAAATCCTTTAGATGGCGGGCACACGGTAAGGAAGGATTCAACGGATGTAGGCAGTACTGCTCAAAAGGGCAGTGACAAGCAGGCAGAAGGTTCAGGCAAAGCTGATCAGAACGAAGGAAGCGGCCAAGCGCTTGCGGGTCATCTCCATTTTCGGATGCCAGGCACATGGCTGATTTTGGTCAAAGTGTTTGCGACCGGGGAAAGGCAGCGGCAGTGGTCTCGGTTAAAAGAGGAACTGTCGCAGCTCGCCTCCGATTACGATGTTTTGCTCGCCAGGCATGTCGCGCTGCATCAACCGCTATTCCGCTCTGTCGGACTCGATCTGGATGATGAAGGCGATGATGGCCGCTGCAATGAAGAGATGCTTCTGGCAGCCTATGAAGGCGCCGCTCCTGCGGGGCTGGTTCGCAAACTTTGGGCTTTCGGCAGGTACCTTTTCATCAGTGGAACGCATGAGCACGGGCAAACGCCTTTTGGTCTTTATGGCTTGTGGGGCGGGGATTACCGGCTGATCTGGGGCCATCACATGGCCAACGAAAACGTGCAAATGATGCATTGGCATTCCAATGTGGGCGGGTTGTCCTGCCTGAACCGGGCATTGTTCCGTTACTATAACGGTTTAATGGAGGATTTCCGGGATAATGCACGCAAGCTCTACGGCTGCCGGGGCATCTATATCCCTGCCGGAACGACGCCGGGCATCGGTGTGCCGAACCAGATCGTGCCGGTTATCATGAACTGGACCGGAGCAGCGGGCTGGCTTGCCAGGCATTATTACGAACATTACAGATATACCGGCGACCTGCATTTTCTGCGGGACGAAGCTTTGCCGTTTATGCGTGAGGCTTTGCTGTTTTATGAGGACTTTCTGGTGCCGGGCCCGGACGGGAAATATCTCATCTATCCATCGGTATCTCCGGAGAACACGCCGCAGAACTTCATGCCCAAAGACGGACAGCAGCTTGCACATCCAATGCCCACCGCTATGAATGCTACCATGGATGTGGCCATCGTGAAGGAATTGCTTCAGCATACGATTCAGGCCAGCCATTTGCTCGGCATTCACAAAGAAGACATCCCGCGCTGGGAAGCCATGCTCGGTCGTTTGCCTGCGTATATGGTCAATCCGGCCGGCGCAGTGAAGGAATGGCTGCATCCCGCGTTCGAGGATCGGCAGGATCATCGTCATCTTTCGCATATGTATCCGGTTTTTCCGGGACAGGAGGTGACCCGTGAGCAGCAGCCGGAGCTTTTCAAAGCATTCGAAACGGCGGTGCATCAGCGCCGACTCGGCGCCCAGAGCGGCTGGTCGCTTGCACATATGTCTTCCGTCTATGCACGCCTGGGCGATGGTGATCGGGCACTGGAGTGTCTGGACGTTCTCGCGCGCTCCTGCGTGCTCCATAACGGTTTTACCCTGCATAATGACTGGCGCCAAATGGGGGTGAGTATGACGATGCCTGCTGCACCCGTGCAGTTGGATGCCAATTTGGGCTGGGTCAATGCGGTACAGGAAATGCTGCTTTACGTTTCGCCGCAGTGGATCAAACTGCTGCCGGCATTGCCGTCCGCATGGGTGAAGGGTTCTTTCCGCGATTGGCGCATACCGGAAGGAAGCCTGTCTCTCCACTGGGATCGGTCAGCAGGAGCATTCCGCGCAGAAATAAGCGCCCTTCGTCCGATGGTTGCCAAGCTTCAATTGCCGCCATGGGTTCCAGGCATTCATGCCTATGGACGAAAGGATGGCATTTCGGGTCCAACGGCGCCGGGTGAGTATAAGCTGCAACTAGAAACCGGGGAGAGGCTTATGATTGAACAGGCATGATGTCAAAATGAGGAACTGGATGTTATAATTTGGTTTTAATACATTAGCTGAGTAGAGCAGAGAAAGGTGAGATGAGGAGCATGGCTCAAGTCAAAATTTTCGGGATAAAGGAACGCCTGAATCCGGTGAAAGCGAGGTTGTCGGACATCGTCCATGAGTGCGTTGTCGCAAGCTTCGATTTGCCTGAAAGTAAAAAATTCCATCGTTTTTTCCCCATGGACCGGGAGGATTTTCATTATGCGCCCGGACGCACGGAAGCGTATACGATCATTGAATTGAGCATTTTCGAAGGCCGGTCGGAAGCGGCGAAGAAACAGCTGTTTCGTTCGCTTTTCGAACGAATCGAGCAAGAGCTGGCTATTGCCGTTCAGGATGTTGAAATCACGATCTTCGAGACGCCGAAATCCAACTGGGGCATACGGGGATTACCCGGAGACGAATTGGATCTTGATTATAAGGTGGATGTGTAATTAAGTAAGGAATAAAAGATGCCAAGCCGCCGAAAGGTGGCTTTTTTGGTTTTTAATGAATCAGGATGGTGTTGGGGTTGCCGATGGAAGTTTAAGATGCGCAATTCATTTTTTTCTTGACATGTGATGAGAGATGCAATAGATTTTATCTATTAAAGAAATCAATTGAATGGTTTAGAGGTGGTCGAGAGTGGACGAAAGAGAATTTAGAGACGGCTTGTTTATTGAATTCGCTCGGATTGGTAAGTGTTTATCCAGTCCCAAGCGGTTGGAAATTTTGGACGTGCTGACGCAGGGACCGAAATCGGTAGAAAGCATTTCCAAAATGACTTCGATTTCTGTGGCGAACGCTTCCCAGCACTTGCAAACCTTACATCAAGCTAAATTGGTCGTATCCAAGAAACGTGGAAATTATGTGTTTTACGAGCTTTCCGATCCGGCAGTATTACATTTTCTCCATTCTCTTTACGGACTTTCAGAGAAAAAGCTGGTCGAAGTCCAACATATTAAAGAGCAATTTATGGGGCAATTTTCGGATGTGGAGGCCGTCACACTGGATGAATTGTCAAAGCGTATGGATGCAGGAGAAGTCGTGCTTTTGGACGTGCGTCCGATAGATGAATACGAAGCGGCACATATTCCGGGGGCGGTATCAATCCCCATTGAAGAATTAGCCGAGCAATTATCCTCATTGCCGCAAGATGCCGCCATCGTAGCTTACTGTCGTGGACCATATTGCCTTATGGCGATCAAAGCTATTGAAATGCTCAAGGCTCGGGGTTACGAGGCCTTCCATCTTGATCGAAGTGTTCATGATTGGAATGATTACGTGAGTAAGGAAGCAACCACTTCATAAACTTGGAACCAATCAGCAAGGTCTGACCGATATGAAAAATCAGCCTGATTCAGGGAAAGGTGTTAACAAGATGGGAATGGCAAGCTCTGTCACAAGGCAACAAGAATTGATTAATAGCTATGCGGAGTCCCCGGAGAAACAACGGAAGCTGTATCGGCGTACACTTGCAACAGTGATTTTCTCGCAAATTTTTGGAGGTGCCGGCCTTGCCGCCGGAATCACGGTGGGCGCTTTGCTGGCTCAGGACATGCTGGGTACGGACAGTTACGCGGGTGTACCCACGGCACTGTTTACGTTGGGATCGGCTGCGGCAGCCTACATGGTCGGCAGGTATTCTCAGAAAAAAGGGAGAAGGCTTGGCCTAGGTCTGGGATTTGTAATCGGGGGCATAGGCGCAATCGGGGTGATTTTCGCGGCACTCCTGAACAGCATTTGGCTGCTCTTACCTTCGTTGCTCGTATACGGTGCCGGGACAGCAACCAATTTGCAGGCGCGTTATGCAGGAACAGATTTGGCATCACCGAAACAGAGAGCAACTGCAGCGAGCATGGCGATGGTATTCACGACCTTTGGTGCGGTTGCTGGACCTAATCTGGTCGACGTTATGGGCGAATTTGCGCTTACGATTGGTGTACCTAAGCTTGCGGGACCCTTTATTCTGGCTGCGGCCGCTTATATTTTGGCTGGGATCATACTGCTGGTCTTTCTTCGACCCGATCCACTTTTAGTTGCGAAAGCTGCTGCTACGCGAACAGTGCACAATACAACATCTGCGGGACAAACGGAAACACTGCTTGAACGCAGAGGAATCATTCTTGGTGCTTCCGTGATGATTCTGACTCAAATCGTTATGGTTGCCATTATGACGATGACCCCGGTACATATGAAACATCATGGGCACGGGTTAAGCGAGGTAGGGATTGTCATTGGTTTCCATATTGGATCGATGTATTTTCCTTCGTTGATTACAGGCATTTTGGTGGATAAAATCGGTCGAACGACCATGGCCATCGCATCGGGGGTAACGTTACTCCTTGCGGGAATCACGGCAGCACTTGCGCCAGCCGACTCCATGACACTGTTAATCATTGCCCTTTCGCTTTTGGGGCTCGGATGGAATTTTGGACTCATCAGTGGTACGGCACTTATCGTGGATTCAACGAGATCGACGAACCGTGCAAAAGTGCAAGGTTCTGTGGATGTATTGATCGCGCTTGCGGGTGCCTCTGGCGGAGCGCTGTCCGGTATGATGCTGGCACATACCAGTTATGCGGCCTTATCTTTTGCAGGAAGCGCACTATCGACATTGCTGATACCGATTATGTTCTGGCCTCGTAAAAGGCAAGCGAACGTAGCATTGAATACAATGGGGCTTAATGAATCGAAGGGCGAATAAGGTGGATTGTGACTATCATTGGCGCCGCTGGGCACTCCATGTCTATTCTTGCGAACATATGTTAAAATGGAACAGTACTTACGTTTTAGCAAATAAGGAGGCCCACATGCAGCTGATACAACCCCAAGATATCCAATCCCGGATCGATCGGCTGGCCGATCAGGATCTATACGTACACCTGGAACTGACGTCAGGTGCATATGCCAATCATTATGACAGCTCGAAACACCCGGCTTCGGCATTCATTACCAATGCGGTTATTCGATATACGCAAGGTTCCATCTCCGGTACAAACCCTTACCGTGTCGGTTTGAAGACAACGCAAGGCTGGATCTATGCCGAAGGACTTACTCACGTCGACGAAAACGAGCAGGAGCGATTGATCCTGGCCGGGCACGATAGCCAAGGCAAATTGGTTGTCGCCCTGCAGTTGAGCCGGGAACCCTTTTGAAGAAAGCGGAGGATCAAGCAAACATGAACAATAAAACATATGAAAATCAACGCATTCTTGTCGTGTTTCCCCATCCTGACGATGAAGCATTCGCTGCATCGGGAACGTTGGCCAAGTACATAGCCGGAGGTGCGCAGGTAACTTATGCTTGCCTTACGCTTGGCGAGATGGGTCGCAACATGGGCATTCCGCCGTTCGCCAACCGGGTTACTCTGCCGATCATTCGCAAAGAGGAACTGAGGGAGTCTGTCGAGGCGATTGGCATTCAGGATTTGAGAATGCTCGGCTTCCATGACAAAATGATCGAATTCGAAGACAAAGACCTGCTCGACGGGCAGATCATGGAACTGGTCAAGGAACTGAATCCCGCACTTGTCATTACCTTCTATCCAGGGTACAGCGTACACCCCGATCATGATGCGACCGGTGCCGCCGTCATTCGCACGATCCAACGGTTGCCGGCAGAAGAGAGACCGCTCGTATACTGCGTGGCGTTTTCCCGCAATCATGAAGAGGCGATCGGAAAACCGGACGTGTTGGTGGACGTCAGTGATTTTCTGGCCAACAAGGTGAATTCGATTCGTGCGCACCGTTCGCAATTCCAGGCCGCAGAGCTTTTCGGAAACCGTGAGCTGGACGATGAAGAAATTCGCGGGAGGTACGGCCGGGAAGCATTCTGGACCTATCGTTTCGAGTAATTTCCATGCATCCGTCCATATGATTACACAACGAAAAGCCGCCATTGGCGGCTTTTCGTTTGAACAGGCCAGCCAGTATTTAATGGTTGGCCTGTTTTGCCGGTTTGGATTCGAAGGTTTCCCATCGTATGGCAACCTCCATCACAATGGCTACAATGACTCCGACGATGAGCCCGTTCGAAAAAATCGGCGACCACAGCGGCGGAAAATCCGCAAATGCGGAGGCAGGAATGTTCATGATGCCGATCCCGGTCAATACCGGAAGGGCCACGCGATAGATCGTTTTGTCGTTGAACGAAGTCAGCGTGAATGAGCGGATTGCCGTACCGAACATTTGCAGATACGCAATGAACAGCACCGCGCTGCCCACCGACATCGGAAGTGTGGCTAGCCAGTGGCTAAGGGCGGGAACGATCCCCACCAGCACGAGTAAGGCTGCCCCCAGCACAAATGCGGCGCGGCGCAGCACTTTCGTATTTTCCAGAAAGCCGATGGAGGAGGCAAACGTGCCGAACGGTATCAAGCCAAAGCATGCACCGATCACCGAAAACGATTTGGTGAACAATAACGAGCGCACAAATCGCTTGTTTTCAATGTTTTGCTGATACAGTTTGCCTGCTGCCGTGAGGCTCGTTAAGGTGTTGGTCATGTTAACGAGGCCGGCGACGAGGCCGACGAGCAAAATTCCCGGTTCGAAGGAAGGCTTGCCCCAAGGCATCCAGTTCCATATAGCGATGCTGCCCGTGTTCGCCGATGCCGTCCCGTCATGCTGGCCGAACAAGGCCGCATAAGCGATCCAACCGATAACCAAGCCGCCAAGCAGCGAAAATTGGCCGATTTTGCCCTTTCCTTTCATGTGGATCAGCGATACAACCACCATGACAAAAAGCGACAGTCCCGCAAGCTTTAAATCCCATTTGCCCTCTTCGTTGAAGCCGATCAGGCCTTTAAAAAACGTATTCGCCAGTTGGAAGGTCAGCAGGAGCAGATAAACACCCATAACGATGGGTGTAAATATGCGCTGCAGCAGCTTCAAGAAGCCGAATAACGTCAATGCCATCGCCAGGACGCTGGACAAAATAAACCCGCCTGTCAAATTCGCCGCAACGGTGGCCGCATCCATGCCCATGGTCGGGGCGGAAGCGATGATGCCCAAAACAAGCCCCCACCAAACCCCGGCAGGTCCATCCATAAGTGCCAAACGATGTCCCCAGAGAGCTTGCACGATGCATAATATGCCGGTCAAAATAAACGAACGCTGCATCGAAGCAGCAAGATCCGGAGCGTTCAGCCCAAGCGCATGGCCGATCGACAGCGGCACAAGCACCGTGTTGGTAAACAAAAAGAAAAGCCACTGCACACCTGCTAGAAGGGTGCTGATGGCATGTTTAGACTGTGCAAATTCCATAATTCATTCCCATCTTTCTGTACTATACAAACCGACTAATCAATACGGCTTCTATAAACATATTTGATTAAGCGTATTAGCGGCCGCCCGCCGCTTTCAGAATCGCGATCATTTCGATATATCCGCGTTTTTCCGCATGTGCCAACGGCGTTACTCCTTCGTTGTCGGGCAGATTTACATCGGCCCCGTGCTCGGTCAACAGCTGCACGATCCGGGTGTGTTTGGTGCCGCCATGACCCAAAATAACGGCTTCCAGCAGAGCGGTCCAACCCAGATTGTTGATATGATCGATGTTGACGTCGGAGTGCTCAAGCAAGTACTGCACGATGTCCACATGTCCGCGGTCGGCGGCCGGAATGAGTGCGGTCCCGCCGAACCGGTTCGTAAGCGTCGTGTCTGCTCCCGCCTCCACGGTCAGTTTGACGATATCCAGCAAGCCTTCTGCACCTGAGTACAGCAGCGGGTTATCGGAGCGATGATCGCGCTGGTTGATGTCGGCCCCCGCATCGATCAGCGCTTTTAGCGTGTCCGGATGGTTGCCATGGGTGGCAGCCAATGCTGCGGTCCGTCCGCGTTCGTCGGTAGCGTTAATGTCGGCGCCGGCCTGAAGCAGGGCGAGGATCTTTGCGGTGTTGCCCTGTTCGGCAGCCGCGAACCATTCTTTTTGCATAACTTGATCTCCTTTCGTGTTAACCGTACAACCTGCCAGAATGATAACTATCGCAGCCAAGAGGCCTTGGGTTAAATAACTCACATTATCCCTCCATGAATAGGTAACGTTTTTATGTTATCATGGGATTTATCTATATGAAAAATATTAAATTCGTAGCGAAAGTATATGAAAAAAGTATGTTTGATCACGCCGTCAACCATTCATGTACGCATTTACCGAGTATGGAGGAACTCATGGATATCAAACAGTTGCGTTATTTCATCGCCCTTGCCGAGGAAAAGCAGGTGACTTCGGCAGCGCGCAGGCTTCATATGTCCCAGCCCCCGCTCAGTCAACAGCTGAAGCTGATGGAAAGCGAGCTGGGCGTACGGCTGTTTCACCGGAACGGGCGTCATTTGGAGATGACGGCTTCCGGGAAAACGTTGTACGAGCATGCACTGACGATTACCCGCCTGATGGAGGAAGCCAAAGAAGAGGTGCGCGAATCCGGCACGGATATTCGGGGGAAATTGTCCATTGGAGTCAATACGTTGTCCGATCCGGGGCTGCCGGGTGCACTAAGCCGTTTTCGAGAGCAATATCCCAAAGTGACGTTCAAGATCCAGCAGAACGAAACGAATACGCTCATCCGGTTGATCCGGGAAAAGATGCTCGACATGGCCATCGTCCGCATGCCCGTCGATATGGAAGGACTGGACTACGCGCTGCTCGGGGAAGAGCCTCTTCAATTCGTTGTCGGGGAGAACGGACCGGCATCCGTAGCAAACCTTGCTCAGGCCGTATCCTACGAAACGATCGCGGGTTATCCGCTGCTGCTCCCCAGTACGGAAGGTCTCGGACTATACAATCTGTTGCTGGAGCAATTCCGCTCCAAAGGGCTAACGCCGGACATTATCGGAGAATGCTCCGATATCGGCATGCTGCTGGAACTCGTTTCCTCCGGATTCGGGGCGTCCATATTGCCCAAGACGTCACTGGCGAGATATATGGATCATCGCCTGCGAACGTATCGCATCGATGATGCAAAGGCGGTATCCGGTTCGGCCGTAGTCTGGCTGAAACGCCATTATTTGAGCAAAGCGGCCATGCTGCTGATCGATTCGATATCGGACAGGTCATCCCGCGAGCGTTGAAACCGGCATTGTTGCATCGGCATGTTGCATATGGGCAACCGGATCAAACTTGTGTTAACATGTGCACTAACGCATTCATAGCAACATGAAGAAGGTGAACCCATGTCGATTCGAATCAAAATGCTGTTGTCCTTTACGGGGATGGTGGTCATAAGCCTGTTGTTTGTCTTGTTTACGGCAAGTCTCTATACCATTGCAGCGACGGGGGATCTGCAAAGCTTCCGCGATATTTATAAAGTACATTACCAAGTCAACCCGCTAACCGATCAAGGAGAAGCCATCTTCCAGGAATTGAAATATACAGCCAAAAACAGCCCGGACGACCTTCAGGACGTCGTTTTGCTGCGCGAGTACGACATGAAGCTGCGAGTCGAGAAATCAGGGCTGTTCGTCAGGCGCGAGAGTCATCAGATTTTCGAATCGCTGACGTTCAATCAACCGGAACTGGGGAGGGCGCTGCCTCCCTATGATCTGAACAACAACCAAATCCGCAGCACGTTTAACATCAGCGAACGATTCTATGCTTACGCCAAATTCGATTTCACATTTTCGGACGGTGAGCGGGGGAGCGTGTTCGTCATTCGGGAGAGAAGCCCGGTTGCCGAACTTACGCGTAAACTGCTTCCGGTTATGTCGCTTTTGCTGATCGGCGTGCTGATCGTTACGAACCTGCTGCTTTACCGCTGGATCACTCGAAGTTTCATTAAGCCGTTGAATCAACTGAAAGACTCTGCAGAGCGAATCAAGGAGGGCAACCTCGCGTTCCAACTCAAGCGCAATTCCAATGACGAGGTCGGACAATTGAGCGAAGCTTTCGAGAGCATGCGCAACCAATTGCAGCGTTCGAACGAGCTCCGGAAACTGGACGAACAGAACCGAAAGGAGCTCATTTCCAACATTTCGCATGATTTGCGTACGCCGATCACCAACATTAAAGGATACATCGAAGGCATTCGCGACGGCGTGGCCAACACCCCTGAGAAAATGGAAAGCTACGTCAACATCATTCACGCCAAAGCCGTTAGCATGGACAAGCTGGTCGATGAGCTCTTCTTGTACTCCAAGCTCGACTTGAATCAAGAACCGTTTCTGTTCAAAACGGTGGACATCGTCGATTTTTTGGAAGACAGCATCGAGGAATTAAGATACGACATGGAAGGCAAAGGCGTCGTCTTCGGTTGGTTCAACCATGCGGCCGGGCCAGTCATGGCATCAGTGGATTTGGACAAGCTGCAGCGTACGGTGGTCAACATCGTGGACAATGCGCTGAAATATATGGAAACCGACGGACAGAGGCGATTCGGCATTACGCTGGATGCGGACAGCGAATGGATCACGATGGCGTTCATGGATAACGGAAAAGGCATACCGGAAGAGGCCTTGCCCCATATTTTCGAGCGTTTCTACCGTGCGGAGCCATCCCGCAATTCCGCAACGGGAGGGAGCGGACTAGGGCTTGCCATCGCCCGTCAAATCATCGACGGCCATGGCGGCTTGATCTGGGCAGAGAGCGAGAAGGGGGCAGGGACGACGATTTTCATCCAATTGAAACGGCTGACGGAAGAGGAGGTACGGCATGGAGAAAGCCAACATATTGATCATTGAGGACGAAACGACGATTGCGCAATTGGAGCGGGATTATTTTGAGCTTCACGGATTCGCTGTCGATCTTTGCCATACCGGAAACGAAGGGCTGAAGCTGGGGCTGGAGGAAGACTATAACCTGATCATTGTTGACCTGATGCTGCCGGGATTGGATGGTTTCGAGTTGTGCAGGCGCATTCGCGAGGTGAAGGAAGTGCCCATTCTCGTCGTGTCCGCCAAAAAGGAAGAGATCGACAAAATCCGGACGTTCAATCTGGGCGTCGACGATTTTATCACGAAACCGTTCAGTCCAAGCGAATTGGTTGCCAGAGCCAAAGCCCATTTGATGAGATACGAGCGGCTGCTCGGCAAAAGCAAACCCGCGGAGCAGGATGAAATTCATGTTCGCGGACTGCACATCGACAAGGCATCCCGCCGCGTGTTTGCGAATGGCGAAGAAATCGCGATCACTACGAAGGAGTTCGATCTGTTAGTCTTCCTGGCCAGCCATCCTAACAGGGTATTTGGAAAAACCGAATTGTTCGAACGCATTTGGGGCATGGATTCCAGTGGGGATATCGCCACGGTGACTGTGCACATTCGCAAGCTTCGCGGAAAGCTTGAGGCTGATCCGTCGAATCCGGAGTATATCGAAACGGTATGGGGAGCAGGGTACCGGTTTACGGTCTGAGTTTCGATAAAAATTCGCCAAAGTTTATTTTTTGTTAATCTTTTTGCCCTTGGGAGTTTCTTTCTATCCTCTATGCTAGGAATACAGGCAATAACAACCCATTAGAGGAGGAAATTCAGCATGAAACTCACAGCCAAAAAATTCGCCGCATTGTTAACCATAGCCGCATTAGGAACGACAGCACTTCCGACCTCTTATCATCAGGCATACGCAGCTCCAAGCACCGTGAACGTCTCGGCGACAGGATTGCAGTTGGCCTCGCAGATTGAAGCCGCCATTAAGGAATTGAACGATCTCGGCATCATGAACGGATATGCAGACGGCTCGATGGGAGAACAGCGGGAAATCAACCGTGCCGAACTCGCCACATTGTTATATAAAGGGTTTGGACTGGAAAACAAGTCGGGTGAAGGCGTGCAATTGTCCGACGTCAATGCCAATGCATGGTATGCGCCATACACATCGAAGCTTGTTGAACTCGGCATCATGAAAGCCGACAACGGTCAGTTCAATCCGCAAGCCACCATAACGGATGCGGAGCTCGCTGAAGCCGTTTCCTCGGTGCTGCAGCGGGACATCAAATCCGTTCAGCACTGGATGAACGCATTTTACGTGGAGAGCAGCCCAGTAACGCGGGGAGAAACGGCGGTCTTGCTGCAAACGGCCCGTTTGGCCATTCCTTCCGAAGAAGCACAGGTGACCAGCGTTCGATCGCTGAACGCCATTACGCTGATCGTTACGTTCGACAGACCATTGACAGCAGCGGATGAAGTTTTTGCCAAAGCACAAACGGATTTGGCGATCAGCGGAGGGTTGAAATTAACCAACATGCCTCGTTTGAAAACAGGGTCGATCGCAACCTATATCGTTCCGACGTCCGTTCAGAACGAGGGCGAATTCTATCGTCTTACATACAAAGGGACAACTGCAGGCACATTCACGGGCAGCGGCACCAAACTGAATATGACGACAGCAACCCAGATCACGAACGATACATTTGAGCTTGAAGCTCTGCAAGCGAATGGCGTCGTCGACTACGGGTACGTCATTTCCGCATACAGCGGCGGACGTGGCGCGAACGCATTCGTGCTGGACGACAGCGAAGAAGCAGCAGGAAAAACGTATCAGATCATCTCTTCCATGCAAGCAAGAGAAGTGGTGATCACACCGGAAGGCGGCGAGCCGATTGTTGCGAAATACGTTCCGTTCACCCAATCGACGGATGGCAAACAAAAGCCGAAATTCCGCATGCCGGAAGGGCAGGTGCTGCAACCTGGCGTGAAATATACGGTGACTTCCGATTGGGCAAACATTGCCAATCCTTCGTTCGTGGCGTCAACGTTCGAACCGCTCCAGATTGAAAGCGCGCAGGCCTTGAGTGAAACGTCCGTGGAAGTCACGCTGGCCCAAGATCCTGGCGATGAACTGTTCTCCGGCCGCAGCGTCACGCTGACATCGCCGGAAGGAGACGTATTGACGGCGACATACAAATATTCGAGCCGCAAAGGCGCGACAGGCGTATTTGACCTGTCTGGCGACGGCAAGCTGGTAACTGGCACAACGTACACGGTGGCACCTGTCGGCGAATGGGCGGCCGGTTCTTCGGTAACGACGACGTTTGAGTAAGAGAGCGGACGTGAACATTCCGGACCAAGGCGGCGTATCGCCGCTCACTCACGCAGGAACAACGGATTTAAGGAAATAGAAGCCATTTTGATCCAGACAGGCGCCAAAGAGTAGATTTAGCTTCAAACTTTAAATTCCATTAGAACGAAAAACGGCCTTCTCCTAATGTGGAGAAGGCCGTTTTTTTGAAATCACCAATGTTTATCGGTGCAATGACAAGGCTTAAAAATCGAAATTGTCCGGGTCGGGTCCAACGCGCAGATTTTCGTTCATCGCCGTAATTTGCTTCATTTCATCGGCGGACAGTTCAAAGTCGAACACATCGGCGTTGGAAACGATCCGCTGCTCTTTGGTGGATTTCGGAATCGTCACCACGCCATTTTGCAGATCCCAACGGATGATGACTTGGGCCACTTCCTTGTTGTGCTTGTCCGCGATTTCCCGGAGCAGCGGATGGTCAAGCAATTGTCCTTGCATCAACGGTGACCACGCCTCCAATTGAATGCCGTGCTCGCGGCAGAAGTCGCCGACTTCCTGCTGGGTGAGACGAGGATGGTATTCCACCTGATTGACCATGGGCACAACTTTGGCGTCCTTCATCAAATCCTGCAGATGATGAACCTGGAAGTTGCTGACACCGATCGCTTTCACTTTGCCGGATGCATAGATCGTCTCCAATGCTCTCCAGGCCTCTTTATATTTTCCGGCAACAGGCCAATGAATGAGGTACAGATCCAGGTAATCCAATCCCAACTTTTGAAGACTTGTTTCATAAGCAGCAAGGGTGGACTCATATCCAAGATCGGCATTCCATACTTTCGAAGTGATGAACAATTCGTCACGGCTTATTCCGGCATTTTTCATACCTTGGCGAATGCCTTCGCCGACTCCTGATTCATTGCCATAAATAGCAGCGGTATCGATGCTCCGATAACCTTGCCCAATCGCATATTGAACCGCATGAACGAGTTCCTGTCCTTCTTCCACCTTGAATACGCCGAGGCCCAGGCCTGGCATGTTGACTCCATTATGCAGCGTGACTGTATCTTGCAGATTTTTTATCATGATTGTGCCTCCAATGAATGGTTTTGTTGGTATTGTGTTTGTTGCGGTTTATCGGCTCGGGCGTCGCGTTTTTCAAGCAGCCGGCTCCAGCCTGTAAGAATAACCGCGCCTGCGACCATCAGCGCTCCGATCCAGGCGGTGTGGATCAAGCCGATCGAATCGGTGATCACGCCGCCGAGATACGAGCCGATGGCGATGCCTGCATTAAATGCCGCGATGTTGATCGCGGACGCGACATCCACCGCTGATGGAACATAACGCTCTGCAAGCACGACGACATGCGACTGCAAGCCGGGAACGTTCATGAAAGCGAACAATCCCATGAGAATTAAAGTTATGAGACCGGCAACCTTATACGGTGCTGTGAAGTACATGGCAAACAGGACGATGGCCTGAATGATGAACATGAAAAATAATGCGCGCAGCGTATTCCGGTTAGCCAGTTTGCCGCCAGCCATGTTGCCGATGGCGATCGCAACGCCGTAGACGAGAAGAATGATGGCAACGGTGCTTTCTCCAAATCCCGTAATGGTTTGAAGCATTGGCGACAGGTACGTGTACACCACGAAGGTGCCGCCGTATCCCAAAGCGGTAATCATGAACATCAACAACAAGCGTCCGTTCGTGATCAGCTTGTACTGATCCCGGAAAGAAGCCTTCGCGCCTTTGCGCAGATCGGACGGAACGAGCAGGGCGTTTGCGACAAATGCTGCTGCACCGATGGCGACGATAATGATGAATGCGACGCGCCATCCAAATTGCTGCCCGATAAAGGTACCGATCGGCACTCCGGTTACCGTAGCCACGGTAAGGCCGGTAAACATGATCGAAATGGCGCTCGCCCGTCGATGCTCAGGCACGACGTCCGCGGCGATCGTCGACCCGATCGACATAAACACGCCGTGGGAGAACGCGGACACGACGCGTGCGGCCAGCAGCATGCCGATGCTGGTTGCCGACGCCGCCAGCGCGTTGCCGATGATGAATACGACCATAATCCACAGCAGCAACGTTTTGCGTGGTATTTTCGAAGTGACGGACGTCAGTACGGGCGCTCCGAACGTGACGCCCAGCGCATATAGTGAAACGGTCAGCCCTGCCGTTGTGACGGAAATATGCATGTCCTCCGCGATCAGGGGCAGCAGCCCGACGCTGATGAACTCGGTGGTGCCGATGGCAAAGGCGCTAATGGCCAAAGCCAACAGCGCAAGCAGGCTGCGTTTATTGTCCGTAGACATGAATGTTCCCTCCTGTATAGGTTATGATGCAAAGTAGATGCCAGCTTGATTTGTTAATCCGTAAAGCGTGGCACTCCTCGGCGACAAATGCTATTATGGAGGATGAATTCAAAGGTTGGAAGTACGTACTTTTTTGTACTATAGGAACCTGAAAGTACGATAGGTACTTTTTGGTGCCTACCTTACGCAATGGAGAGATGAAGATGAAGGACAAAAAATATAACATCGGGGTAGAGGCAACGCTGGACGTCATCGGGGGGAAATGGAAATGCGTCATTCTGTGCCATCTGACCCATGGACGGAGAAGAACCAGCGAGTTGAAGCGGCTCATGCCAGACATCACGCAAAAAATGCTGACGCAGCAGCTGCGCGAGCTTGAAGCCGACGGCATTATCAAACGGATCGTGCACCATGAAATTCCTCCCAAGGTGGAGTATGAATTGAGCGAATACGGGCAAAGCCTGCAAAGCATTCTCGATGCGTTATGCGCATGGGGGGAACAGCACATCTGTAATGTGTACGGCCATTACGACGTGCTCGACCAAAATCCGCTGAACGAACATTTGCGATCCTCCGCGAATGAACCGCAATAACGAACCCGCAGAATGAACTTAAGCCGTCTCGCAGCCCTCTGGAAAATGACAAAAGCCCTGCCAATCCATGGATTGGCAGGGCTTTTGAAGGTTGTTAATCGTCTAACATGGATACTCTACAGCATGATGTATGCATGGGAGTTGTTTTGCATTTAACGCGGTTCCTTGGTTGCCCGTGCAGCTTTCACATATTTAAGCTGCGCAACGATGATCACGCTGATAATGACCAGCAAAAACCAGGAGCTGATCTTGCTGAAACTGACGAGATGCCAGGTTTCGTGCTGGTCCGGATACTTCCAGCCATTAAAAAAGGTAGCGATGTTCTCGGCTGCCCAAATGAAAAATCCGACAATGAGAAAAGCGATCGTTAACGGCATGCGATACGTTTTGGTACGCACTCTATAGATGATCCAAGTTTTCCAGAAGACGATAAACACCAACGCCGTCAACCACCAGCGAAAATCAGGGATGAAATGATGGGTGAAAAAGTTGAGGTATATCGCTCCGCCAAGCAGGAAGGAAGACGTGCCTCCAGGCCATCCGGTCATATCCATCCGCAGCCTGCGCCAGATCTGGCACATGAAGCTCGCCACGCTCGCGTACATGAACCCGCTGTAGAGCGGAACTCCGAACAGTTTGGTATACGCTTCTTCAGGGTACGACCAAGATCCCATCCAGACTTTATACAATTCAAGTGCCAGGCCGATGACGTGAAAGACGCAGATGACTTTGATTTCGTCGAGGGTTTCCAGTCCGCTGCGGTACATAACATACTGCACGCCGAGCAATATGAGCAGGATCGCATCGTAACGATGCAGGAAAGGAATCTCGATGATGCTGGTCAGGGCCAGCGTTCCAAAGATGGCGACCGGGAAAATACAGCTCATCGCCTGATGGTATCCAAAATGGAGAAGTTGAATGAAAGCTTTCAAAATGGTTGTGCTCCTTCCGATGCACCGCCTAATGCGATGGATGACATGACGTCATTCATTCGTTTTAATGTCTATAGAAACCGCGTTAATCAATCACACAAGGCCACTGCGAGTGCAGTACCATCTTCCGATCGCTGTTATCCCCAGATTTTTTTGAATCCCCTTTCTAAGGGGAAAATCCGGTGATAAATGCGACCGCTTCGCTTCTCCAGACTGGTTCTGCCTCTTAACGTGTGTATGTTTTTTGCGGTTTATTTACATAGCCCATTCATCATAATATATGTGATTTAAGAGAAAAAGAGAAAAAAACGGATGTGCATCTTCTTGTTTTAGCCGAAAAGGAAGGAAAGCGAACGACTGCTTTTAGCATAACGCACACAAAAAAAGCCGGACACGCCTGTTGCAGGCGGGACCAGCTTCTGAGGAATACGCGATAAAAGCAGCGCATGTGAATTAAACGGTGATTACATGTTCGTGTACTTCATCATGGTCTTAATTTGCAGCAGTGGTTGAAACGTACTTGGCACGGGCAATTTTAGTGGCATCGACCATGTTGCGCAGGGAGGCGATCGTTTCTTCCTGTCCCCGGGTTTTTAAGCCGCAATCCGGATTGATCCAGAACAGCTTCGGATCGAGCACCCGCAAGGCGCGGTCGATCATGGTGCTCATTTCCTCGACGTTCGGAACGCGCGGACTATGGATATCATAGACCCCGAGACCGATGCCCAGTTTGTATGTGTTCAGCTCAAAGCTGTGAATCAGCTCGCCATGGCTGCGGGACGTTTCGATCGAGATGACGTCGGCATCCATCGCTTCGATCGAGTCGATCATGTCATGGAATTCGCAATAGCACATATGCGTATGGATTTGCGTTGTTTCCTGCACGGTGCACGTCGTGATTCGGAATGCTTTGACCGCCCAATCCAGGTAATTCGCCTGCTCCGCTTCCTTAAGCGGCAAACCTTCGCGAACTGCGGGTTCATCGACCTGAATCATGCCAATGCCTGCCTGTTCCAAAGCTTCGACTTCTTGTCTAAGCGCGTAAGCCAGTTGATAAGCGATCTGCTCACGCGGGATATCGTCGCGCACGAACGACCAGTTCATGATCGTGATCGGTCCGGTCAGCATGCCTTTGACCGGGCGATCGGTTCGGGATTGGGCGTATTTGGTTTCTTCAACGGTCATTTCTCCGATAAAGGCGACATCACCATAGATTACAGGCGGTTTTACGCAACGGGAACCATACGACTGGACCCAGCCGAATTGCGTAAACGCAAAGCCAGCCAGTTTTTCACCAAAAAATTCAACCATGTCGGTACGTTCGAACTCCCCGTGTACGAGTACATCCAGCCCGATATTTTCCTGAATTTCAATCCAAGCATCGATCTGTTTCCGGATAAAGTCGGCATATCGTTCATCACTGAGCTCGCGTTTGCGCCACGATTGGCGTGCTTTCCGCACTTCGGCGGATTGAGGGAAGCTGCCGATCGTCGTCGTTGGGAAAAGAGGCAACTGCCATTTGGCTTGCTGCAAGACGTAACGTTCCGCAAAAGGAAGGGAACGCTTCGGCTCTTGCTTACTCAATGCAGCCACCGCCTGATGAACGGCAGCCCGATTCCGCTCTGCCGATTGCTGAAGAGCCTGAAGGGCTTGCTCTGCATCATGCAATTCGGTTTCGATCTCTGCTTTCCCGGAAGACAGGGCTTTGGTCAACAGAACGATTTCATGGAGCTTCTCATCGGCAAAAGCGAGCGCGTTGTTCAACTCGGACGGAAGCTTCGTCTCTCGCTCCGTAGTAACCGGCACATGAAGCAGGCTGCAAGAGGACTGCACGATGATGCGTTCCGACGGCACGATTTTGGCCAAAGACTCCAGCAACAGCAGCTTGTCCTGAAGGGAAGCCTTCCAGATTCCACGCCCATCGATGACGCCTGCACCGAGCACCTTGTCTGCCGGGAAACCGGACGTTTGGATGGACTTCAGATTGCCGGAAAGTCCATGAACGAAATCAAGACCGATGCCTTGTACGGGCAATGCCACGATGTCGTCATAATGTTCCACCGATTCAAAGTAGGTTTGCAGCATGATGTTCAGGCCTGGTGCCGCTGTGGCAAATGTCTTGTAGATTTTGTTGAGCCGGCTGATATCCGCTGTATCCAAGGAAGTGACCAGAATCGGTTCATCGATTTGAACCCACTGAACGCCTTCGTCCGCAAGCTCTTTAAGAAGCTGCGAATAGAGTGGAAGGAGGCGATCGAGCCAAGCATCGGTTTCGGATTTGTCGTACCCTTTGGACAATTTCAGGAAAGTCAGCGGACCAACGATCACGGGTTTGCCTTCAATCCCCAGCTGTGCTTTGGCTTCGCGGTAAGCGACCAGCGGTCTGTTCTCGGTGAGCGCCGGTTCGGCGCCGTCCAGCTCGGGAACGATATAGTGATAGTTGGTGTTGAACCATTTTGTCATTTCGCTGGCTGCCGCATCTTTCGTACCGCGGGCAATGCCGTAATAGACGGATAACGGAACGGCGCCGCCGTCGTAAGAAAAGCGTTTCGGAACGATGCCAAACATGACGGCTGTATCCAATATGTGATCGTAGAAACTGAAATCATTCACGGGAATGAGATCGACGCCTTTGGCCTGTTGTTTGCGCAAATGGTCTAAACGAATGTCTTGCAGCCGCTGCAAAAATTCCGTTTCTTCCAGTTTTCCGGCCCAAAAGGCTTCCAATGCTTTTTTCCATTCACGGTCCGCGCCGATTCGCGGATATCCCAATACACTGCTCTTCGTCATTGCTCATAACCCCTCTACAAATGTGTTACAGAAAAGGTATCATAGAATGCCCGGCACCATGTAATTCCAGAAAATTATATCTAGCTATAGCTAAAAGCTATAGTGGAAATGACGATGACTGCATGGAGCGAACCTGAAGAAGCTTCGGGAATGTACGGGAGATCGGCATCACGAATGGACGAATGGTTGTGGGGCATAATAGTCATCGAAATAGAGGGGTGATTACGATATTAAGTTACTATTCATTTAATTAGTAACCTTTCGTAATTAAGTTATGGGGATACGATCAATGTTTCAAATCTAAGACGGAACGGTTACATATTCCAAGCGTTTATTTTGTGTATAGTAGCTTGATTTTCGTCAAAATCGTTTATACTGGAGGAATCAACATGACGGATCTTAAAGACAAGGTTGCCATTATTACGGGCGGGGCTTCCGGTATAGGTTTGGCAACGGTAAAAGCTTTTCTGGACAAAGGCGCGAAAGTCGTGATCGCCGATTACGACGAGGAGCACGGAAAAAGCGTGGAACAAGAACTGAAACAGACCTATAAAGATGTTGTTTTTATCAAAACGAATGTAGCCGATGAGAAACAAGTCGAAAACCTGGTGGCAGAAACAGTTAAACAATTCGGAAAATTGGACGTGATCTTTAACAATGCCGGCGTTGGCGTGCAGAAACCTTCGCATGAATTGACGGACGAAGAATACAAACGTGTCATTTCCATCAACCAAGACGGCGTATTCTACGGTTCAAAATATGCCATCCGCGAAATGCTGAAAACAGGCGGAGGTTCTGTCATCAGCACGTCTTCGATTCTTGGTTCCGTGGGTGAACCCACGTCCATGCCTTATGCAGCAAGTAAAGGTGCCGTCAACCAGATCACCAAATCGCTTGCTCTGGAATATGCGGATCGTAACATCCGCGTTAATGCCGTAGCTCCCGGATTCGTCGAGAGCGGCATGGTCAACAAAGAGGCACTGGGAGAATTCTACGACGGTTTGGTCGCGAAACATCCGCTGGGCCGCTTGGGCAGACCGGAAGAGATTGCTCATGCCGTCGTATTCCTGGCTGAAAATGATTTTGTTACAGGAACAACCGTGTTAGTGGACGGCGGATATCTGGCCCAATAACTACCCGATCTATAGCATTTGAAGCCGAAAAGCGGTACAAACCCGAAAATGGTTTGTGCTGCTTTTTTTGTTTGTTTTGGCAATGCCTCCATTCTTGATGGGAAGTTCTGTCAGTATAGCATGCTTGATTGGTATAAAAAGGGCTTTGGATCTTTGAATAATTCTCTCCTAGATGTATAGGCGCTCCTGTGCTATGTTGTATGGTGCAGGAGGACGCCTGCTTATCGATGATGAGAAGCGAGGGACCATTCATGTATAAACAAAAGACGAAACAAACCGATCGCAGTGTCGTTGAATTCATCGAAAGCGTGGACAACCCGAAAAAACGGGAGGATGCCTATCGATTGCTGGATATATTCACGAAGGCTACGGGAGATGAAGCCAAGATGTGGGGCACGAGCATCATCGGATTCGGAGCGTATCATTACAAGTATGAATCCGGCCATGAAGGCCATGCGCCGCTGGTGGGATTCTCCCCAAGAAAAGCAAAAATCAGCTTGTATTTTGCGACAGGAGACCCGCAGCGGGAACATCTTTTGAAAGATTTCGGCAAACATACGACAGGAAAAGCATGCGTCTACATTAACAAGGTGGACGATATTAACGTCGGGATATTGGAAGCTTTAATCCAACAGTCGGTCCGTTTTTTGAAGGAAAGGTACCCCGCCGGCCCGGCTTGAGGCAAGATAACGTAAAAGCAGGAAAGCATCCGTGATGTACTAACATCTAACTATATGAAAAAAGAATGAGGCGGGAATGTCTATGAAGTTGGAACGATTGATCTCCATCATTTATAAGTTGATCAATCATGAAGTGATATCGGCTTCCACTTTAGCCCAAGAGTTTCAAGTCTCGCAAAGAACGATCTATCGGGATATTGACGTGATCTGCGCTGCCGGTTTCCCGGTTGTATCGCACCAGGGAACCAAGGGCGGGTACGGCATGATGGAGGGCTACAAAATGGATAAAAGCCTGCTCGGATCGTATGACGTGAGTACCTTGATCACCGTGCTCCAAAGTCTGTCCACCGTGTTTGACGACGAGCGTGCGCAGGGAACCATCGAACGGTTGCAAACGATCGGGCCTGAACATCGGACGCCGAATGTATCGGTCGATTTGGAAACCCGCAGGACGGCACCCGAAGCCCTTCAGCTTTTGCGTAAAGCCATAACGAATCGAAGCGTCGTTCGCTTTGACTATATCAATGCCAACAATGAACGTACGCTTCGCGAATTGGAACCGATGAGGCTTCATTATAAATATCGAAATTGGTACATTTACGGATTTTGCCGGACTCGGGACGACTGCCGGGAATTTCGGTTATCCAGGTTGATGAACTTGGTTCTGACTCAAGAAACTTTTCAACCGCATGAGGAGCAGCCGGAAGAAACAAGGGGATCGAACCAAGCATGGCAAGGCGAGTTGGAGGATGTTGTGATTCGCGTCGGACCCGATGCCTTGGCAGAAGCGTTGGATCAATTTCATCACATGCACAAGCAATTTCATGCCGACGGCAGCATGACGATGCGAATTCCCGTGTATAAACCGATGGAAGCGAAGTGGCTTTGGTTCATTCTGCTCGGATTCGGCAGCAGGGCAGAGGTGCTTGAACCCTATGAATTGCGGGGCATCTTAAAAAAACAACTTCAAAATACGCTCCAACTTTATGAAGAAGGCTGACACGCTGTTGTCAAACTTCTTTTTTTATAATCATGTTCAGAAACGTAAACAAAATCATTGCTAATTCAAAGGAGACGCTACGAATGACAAATCATGCAACGGAAATGTATCATTACCATATTTGGGCGAACCAAACGATCTTAGGGAGAATTGGCGAGCTGCCATCCTCGGTGCTGCATCAGGAAGTGAACAGCTCGTACCCCACGATCGCCCATGCCCTCAGCCATATTTATGCGGTGGATACGATGTGGTACAAGGTATTGTCAGGAATGGGCATGCAAGAGGCGCTCCAGGAAGGTATGCCGCTAAACGCTCAGATTTTGCCGTCCATCGAAGAATATACCCAGGCTTTTGCCGAGTTGGCGGAACGATTGAAGCAATGGCTCCAAGGCCAAAACGATTTGGAACAAACCATTTTGCTCGATAATCCGTTTGCAGGCATCCGCGAAACGCGTCTATCGGAAATGGTGCTGCACCTTGTTAATCATGGGACTTACCATAGGGGGAACATATCCACAATGCTGCGTCAGTTGGGTCATGCTTCAACGATGAATGACTATGCTTTGTATTGGTATCAAGGCTTGGCGTGAATCCATTTAACTCGAAGGGAGCGATAATCAACACGATCCAAAGCTATAAAAGCCAGCCAAAAAATATACACTAGCCGATTGGACAATTTCATTGCGAACACGAGAGAAAACATCATGTATGGTCAGTGGAATGATCAGGGTCGTTTGTTGGATTATTAGCAGTTGATATTACTCGGATCGTGAAAATTAACCCAGGAAGTCGCCACAATGGCGGCTTTTTTGGCCTTTTGGAACAATTATGCTGTCATCTGTTTCAGATTCATTTAAGAAAAGTTTTTTAAGATGAATTTCAATAAACAGATTAAAAAGCAAAGAGGTGGATGAATCATGACAGTAAACAAATGGACCAAGTTGGTCGGGGTGGCGATATTATGTTCATCCATGTTGGCAGCATGCAGTTCGGGCAGCCAAGGAACTGCAAGCGAAACTGGCACAACCAATGAAGCGAGTACAGATAATCAAAGTACATCTGACGGAACTGCGCAAACAGCTTCATATGCGGAGGAGATCGATAAAACAAAGATCATGTCCATCTCCATCGACGCAGATGAAGATGCATGGCAGCAAATGCTCGACAATGCCACGAATGAAGAGTACATTTCTGCAGACATCACGATTAACGGAACAACGATCAAAAATGTCGGTATCCGTCCAAAGGGTAACTCCAGCCTTAGACAAGTGGCGTCAGACGATACGACGGACCGTTACAGTTTTAAAATTAAGTTCGACGAATTCGTTGAGGATCAAACGTGGGAAGGGCTTGACAAACTTGTCGTTAACAATATGATTTCGGACAGCAGCTATATGAAAGAATATTTGAGCTACGACATCATGAGTTATATCGGCGTGGATGCACCATTGTTCTCGTTCGCCAACATTAGCGTTAACGGGAACACTTGGGGACTGTATCTGGCAGTCGAAGACATCGATGGATCATATAAGGCTCGTGCCAAAAATGATGAAGGCGAAATATACAAGCCGGACAATGATGATAATGATATGGGCGGAGGCGGCATGGGTCAACCAGGAGGTAACCCGCCAACTCCAAACGAAACAACGTCTGACGGCGATCAACAGACGGATCAAGCACGGGCGGCTGGTATGGAACCGCCCGATGGTGCTGAATTTCCGGATATGTATGGGAAGCAAAGCGGATATGGCGAGAATGGTTGGCCGCAAGGTGGCATGGGGGGAAACCGTGGCCGCGGAGGCGGCATGAACGGCGGAGGCAACGGCGTTTCGCTGGAATACACCGATGATGAAATCTCCAGTTATTCTGCGATCTTCGACAATGCCAAGACGAAGACAACGGTAGAGGATGAACAGCGCGTTATTGAAGCGCTCAAAAACTTGAGCACAGGCACGGATCTGGAGAAGTACGTGGATGTGGATGCCGTACTGAAATATTTTGCGGCGCATACGGTCGTCGTAAATATGGACAGCTATACGTCCAGTATGGGACATAACTATTATTTGTATGAAAATGACGGTAAAATCAGCATGCTGCCATGGGATTACAATATGGCGTTCGGTGGCTTCCAGTCGGGCAGCGCGTCCGATGTCGTCAATCAGCCGATCGACACGCCGGTGTCCGGCGTCAGCATGGAAGAACGGCCGATCCTGAGCAAACTGTTAGAGGTGCCGGAGTATAAGGAGAAGTATCATGAATACTTGCAACAAATCATGGACGGCTACTTCGCAGATGGGAAATTTGAGGAGAAAGTACAAAGTTTGAACGACCTGATCGCAGAATCCGTGAAGGCAGATTCTACGGCGTTCGTAACGTATGACAAATACGAAGAAGCTGTAGCGGAATTGTCCAAACTGGGCACATTGCGTGCGCAAAGCATCCAAGGCCAACTGGACGGAGATATCCCTGCCACGACTCAGGAGCAGCAAGCGAATTCGAACTCCCTGATTAACGCTTCATCCATCGACTTGTCCAAATTGAGTGATGGCATGGGAGGTGGAGGACGAGGATTTGGCGGCGGCCAGCGTAAGGATCAAACTGAACAATCCACCGACACCAGCACGAGTACCAGTACCAGTAACAGTAACAACAGCAGCACTGGCAAGGAATCTAAATAATTTAGCGAAAACATATTCACGCAATCCATGTGCAGTACGATGCTAAATGAAACAGAGTATGTTGCAATACGAAATGTCAAAGAGGTCCATGCCGAAAGGCACAGACCTCTTTGTTGCGTTTATATAAATTGAAATATATAAACCGCAAAAAACATACACACGTTAACGGAGAGGCAGAACCAATCTGGAGAAGCGAAGCGGTCGCATTTATCACCGGATTTTCCCCTTAGGAAAGGGGAATCAAAAAATCTGGGGATAACAGCGATCGGAAGATGGTACTGCACTCGCAGTGCCCTTGTGTGAATGATTAATGCGGTTTATATAGCCAACCACATGAATTAACCTTTCACCGCACCGGCGGTAAGGCCGCTGACGATATATTTCTGGCCGAACAAATAAAGAATGAACACGGGCAGCGACGTCAGCACGAGGTTGGCGAAAATCAGGTTCCAGTCCCGGCTGTACTTGCCGTAAAAGTTGTAGATGGAAAGCGGCATCGTCCAGGTGGAGCTATCCGTCAGGAAATAAACCGGTATCGTGATATCGTTCCACACGGACATGAACACCATGATTGCAACGGTGGCGTTAACAGGCAGAATTAACGGCGTGACGATTTTGAAAAAGACCCCGAAGACGCTCGCTCCTTCCAAAAAAGCCACTTCGTCCAGCGCTTTCGGAATCGTTTTGATGAAACCGCTGTACAGGAACACGCTGAATGCCGTATTCAGCGCGGCATAGATCAGAATGACGCTGGTGATGCTGCCGTAAAATCCAAGTCCTTGCACGACGCGAATCGTCGTGATGATGGACATCGGGGCGATCAATCCCATGAAGAAATACATATAGATCGCGCCGGAAACCTTCGTTTCCCTGCGTGCCAAAATGAACGATGCTGCCGAAGAGGCAACGATGTTAATGATGGACGAGATCCCCGTAATCCAGATGCTGTTCAAGAAAGCGCGGGATAATCCGCCTTCTTGAAATACTTTAACGTAGTTCGAGAACTGCCACTCTTTCGGGAAACTGAGCGAGAAGCTGAGCACTTCGGCACTCGTTTTGAACGAACCGAAAATCAGGATGATCAGTGGCAAAAGAATAAGCAGTGAAGCGAGAATCAGTATGCCCTCCACAATATAATTGCGAATGGCGAGTTTGCGTGTGTATCCCATGTTATTCGGTAACCTCCTTGCGCCGCATGAAAATCAGAAGCGGAATGGCGATGATGGTGACTGCCACGAACAATAGCGTATTGACCGCGGTACCAAGTCCCCAGTTGCCTTCGCCGAACGAACGCAAAATAATTGTACCGACGACCTGCGATGCATTGCCCGGGCCACCGCCAGTCATGACGTATACTTCGGAAAATACTTTGAGTCCGCCAATCAGCGTCAGCATCACGTTGATGTTGATGGCAGGCAGCAGGAGGGGCAGCGTAATTTTAAAGAAGCTTTTCCAGGAGCTTGCTCCGTCGATCCTGGCCGCTTCGTAGTATTCCTGGGAAATGGATTGCAATCCGGCCAGATAGATGGCCATTTGAAACCCGGCGCTCTGCCAGATGGACACGATGGCAATCGTCCAGATGACGAGCGAAGGATTCGTCAGCCAGGCTTGGCTAAGCGAATGCAGGCCGACCGCATCAAGTACGTTGTTAATCGTACCTTCCGTACGCAACATCGGCGTGAACAAAATGCTGATCACAAGAATGCTGAGAATGGAAGGGGAGTAGAAAATCGCGCGCAGCAGGTTTTTCGTTTTCAATCGCATGTTCAGCGCTACCGCAAGCAGAAGACCGATGATGTTTTTGCCCGCGACCGTGACTACGGCGAAGATGGCCGTGTTTTTCAGCGCGAGAATAAGCGTTTTGTCGGAAAAGATTTTTTCGAAATTGGCCCAGCCGATAAATTTCAGGTCGATCCGGTCGAGCCGCCAGTCCGTAAACGAATAATAGAAGGCCGCAAGGGCCGGAATGACGAAAAAAATGGAGTAGATGAGGATTGCCGGAAGTATCATGTAATACGAATATAAGTTTTTTGCCCTTTTCATGTCTCACGCTCCGTTATGGCTTGGGCAGCACAACATCTGGAATGTCATGCTGCCCTTTATTTCGCTCTCTTAGAAACCGGCTACGCCTTTGTCCTGCATCAGTTGACTGAATTTCTCGTCCCAAGCCTTGAGCACTTCTTCCGGCGTCATGCCGCCGGCAAACTGATCCTGCAGCAAACGGTACAGCTCGCTGCGGTCAACCAGCATGTATGCATCCGTCGTCAGCACGGTTTTCTTCGGCGTAATGTAGTTGTCTACGATGTCTTGTTTGTAAGCCGGCAGCTCCGGCGTCGTTACGTCGCTGAGATTGGATACGTAGCCTTTGGAATCTACGATTTTCTGCGCTACGTCTTTGGAAGCGATGAAGTCCAGAAACTTTTTGGCTTCTTCCAAATGTTTCGCTTTTTTCGGAATGAACAGCTGACCGCCGAGTGGACTTGCACCCAGGCTAGCATCTTCGGATGAAGGGATCGGGAATACGCCCAATTCCATGCTCGGGTCTTGCTGGGCCACGCCTTCGATCAACCAGTCACCCATAAACATCATGGCGACTTCCTTGTTCAGGAACTTGCCAACCGCCATGTCGTAACTGTCGCTAAGCACGTCTGCGTTGGTGTACCCTTTTTTATACACTTCGTACTGCTGTTCCAGGAAGGTTTTGAATTCCGGGATGTCAGACCATTTTCTTTTGTTGCTGTTCAAGTCATCGAAGAAGGTCGGATCATTTTTGGACACAAAATCGGCAAAGGCTGCCGCAGGCCAGATGTTGGCTGCCCAAGCGTCTTTATAAGGCATAAAGACCGGCGTAATGCCGCTCGCTTTGATTTTTTCGCTGACTTCCAGGAATTGATCAAAATTTTTCGGGATCGACAAGCCCAGGTCGGCAAAGATCTGTTTGTTGTACACAACGCCTTGCATACCCGTATCTTGGCTGACATGGAAGCTGTAAATATGGCCGCCTGCAGACAGAACGTCTTTGTTCACGATTCTGCTTGCCCAAGGCTCGTTATCCAGAATTTCGAAGTTGCGTTCCAGGTTTAAGTCCGTAACGGCGCTGGCCAGGTTGTATTGAATAATGTCCGGCGTTTCATCCACGGCCAGCTTGGTTTGCAGGACGGTCGTCGTTTGTTCGGCCGGAATAAGCTGCAAATTCACGGCGATGTTGGTTTGCTTTTCGAATTCGTCCAAAATGTCCTGCTGGATAAAGGCCGAATCTTGAGAGCTTTTGGAGATGGCCAGCTCCAGCGTGACTTTGCCACCTTTGCTTTCGCCGCCTGCGGACGTTCCTGAATCCGAGCTACCCGAGCCGCATGCCGTCAACGCGATGGACAATAATCCGGCCAGAAGAACGGACGCCGTTTTTTTTCTTTGATGAATCTTCAATGCAAATCCCCCTCCAAAACGTTTGATTGAATCCGCTTACAGACCTGATTATACGTTTTCCTCCATGCAGGGTACATGTCTGTGGTTGAGCGTTGATGTGTAAAATTCTGAACTTGAAATCGCTATCATTTCATGATCACTCGTGATACAGTAGGGAATGAATGCAAACGGATTCGACAACAAGACAGAACGGGAGGCGGTCTGCAAGTGGCCAAGTTCATGCATCGCGCAACGCAATTCAGTTTGCAAACCAAGGTGTTTCTGACGTTTCTGGCACTGCTGTTGTTTGTGCTGGGTTGTTTCCTGGTGTACGTCAATGTCGTGGTCATCCGGCCTCTTAAAGAAAAAACGGTTCAGGATATGTTGATGACGGCGACCAAAGTCAGGGAGCAGGTTGACCTTTATATTGATCATCAGAACCAGCTGTCACAGCGGCTGCTGTCGAATAAAGACATTTTCGCTACCATGGACAAAAGCTATGAGGCCCAGAACAGCTATGAGAGACTAAAGCAAATTCGCAAGTTAAAAGATATCATGTTTCAAGCGATTGGGCCTAGCATGAATATCAAGGACATGTCCATTTATGATCCAAGAGGGGTCATGCTTACTTCGTACTTGGGAGCAACCAATCGGGAGTTGTCCTTGCAGCGGACGCTGGAGGGCAGTGAGGCGGGGCGGCAGTGGTCAGGCAGCGGATTCGTGTTGCTCCGGCATGCGGACACCATTTCGTTCATCCGCTCCATCAATGATCAGAATGGCACAATATACGGTTATCTGAACATTCAGATGGACCAGGATTACGTGCAAAAGCTGACCGAAGGAGTAACGGCTGGAGAGGTCTATATCCTTAATCAATACGGAGAGCAGATGACCGGCTTGGATGAGGGTGCCCAGCAAGTGAAACAAATTGAACCGTCGTCGTCCGAGGGGCTGGATGTCGATGAGCAAGGCAATTACATAACGCATTCCCAATCTTTGCATTCGGGATGGATTACGTATATCGTTACGCCGAGAAAATCCGTATTTGGATCGGTGAATTCGGTGCAGCTGATTTCGATCCTGCTCATTACTTCCCTTATGCTGGTTTCTTTTGTGTACATTTTAGTTTCGACGCGGAACCTGCTGCTTCCCATCCGCAAGCTTCGCAGCCAGATCTGGCGCATCAATTATAGCAATATGAATTTAAAGGTTGACGATCGTCCCAAAAATAACGATTTGCTGCTGCTGAATGAAGCCTTCCAGGATTTGATGCAGCGGCTGCAGCAATCGATCGACCGGGAGAAAGTGGCGCTGCATGAAGAAGTCATGGCCCGGAATTCGGCGCTTCAGGCGCAGATCGCTCCTCATTTCATTCATAATGTGTTATACCTCATCAGCATTGCAGCCCAAGAGGGCAAAACGAACGTTGTTTCCGATATGTGCAAACATTTGTCGGACAGCTTGCGTTATATCGTATCTTCTCCATACGCGCATGTGACTTTAGCCGATGAGCTTGAACATACGAGGCATTACTTGTCGTTGGTTCAACAGAAGTACGAGGAAGATTTGGAATGGGAGATCGTATCGGACGACTTGTCCAACGAAATTCAACTGCCGAGACTGGTGATTCAGCCCTTTGTCGAAAATTGCATTGAGCATGCATTTATGAATACGGTTCCTCCTTGGAGCATCCGGATTACCGTAAAACAATTCAACGGTTTATGGGCTTTGGAGATCAGAGACAACGGGGACGGATTCAGGGCGGAGAAAATACAGGAAATTATGAACAATATTCGAGAGAACGCTTCGAATGCGAGTCAAAGACAAATCCGGCATACCGGGCTGGGCAACATGGGGATCGTCAACAGCGTCAACCGGCTCCAGCTGATGTATGCCAATCGGCTTATGTTTAATATTTTCAATCACCATTCTGATCAGGAAAAAGGCGCAACGGTACAGATTATTGGCTCCATGAGCCAAGATTTTTACCAAGAGTAGGAGGCGGAAGAGATGTACAACGTCATCATTGTAGAGGACAGCAAACCGATCTTGCGCAACATTAAGACCCTGTTGGATGCGCTCGACATGCCGCTTCGGGTCGTCGCCACGGCAACGAATGGAGAGGAGGCGCTTGAGGCGATACGCCATGAGTCCATCCATATATTGCTGACGGATATCCGGATGCCCAAAATGGACGGATTATCATTGATTGAACAGGTCAAACAACTGCACCCGAATCTTAAAGTGGTGCTGATCAGTGGTTATAGCGATTTTGAATATACGCGCAAAGCGTTGAATCTGCAGGTGTTTGATTATTTGCTCAAACCAGTGGATCGCAAAGCGCTGGAAGAGGTCATGGCTCGCGTCATCGACCAGTTGAACCGGCAAATGCCCAATGATGCGGAGCTGTTGAAGGATATCGTAGCCCCCGAGTTATACGCGAACTTCAAGCTGGGAGAAGACCTGTCCTTGGTCGGACAGGTGATGTTTGTTCTTCGCAGACAGCCTTTCACAGGCGGCGGCCAACAGTGGGGAAGAGAGACGATCCTGTATGCGCTGACGGAATATTTGGCTCCTTATCCTTGCAAGGCGTTTCCGGCGCAGAGCTCGCAACAAATCATTGCGTTCGTAAACCGTGCCGTTCTGGATCGTTACTCATCCGTGTATGAGTGCCTCGAATCCGTTCGGCGGCACTTATCAAAGCAGGGCATGGACGTAATGATCGGAGGACAGCTGTTAACCGGCGAATCCGGCAGATTGCCGGAGTTATACCATCGGATCTCCGGAATTATTGGGGAGCAGCAGCGGATCAATCAGGGATGTGCGCTGGATACGGGGAATCCCGTTTCGCTTGCCCGTTCGGAAACAGGAAGCATGGGCATCGCTCCGGAAACGGACGTTGTGCGCATGATCCAACGGAATCAGAAGGAACGTTTTCAACTGAAGCTGTCCGAGCTGCTGGTGAAATGGAAGGAACATAATGTACAGCTGGCGGAGCTGGAACGATTCATCGGTTTATTGGTCGATACGTTTGCCCATTTGCTGGAGGAGCGGGGGTCGGGGATTCGGCTTGGTCTTGAAGCACGTGCTAAACAGCTGCTTGAAGAAAAGAATTATGCCGATTTTGGCATTGCGTTCATGGCGTGGACGGGACAATGCTTCGACATGCTGCAATCGCATTCCCGCAAAAGCAGAGAGGTGCTGTTCGAGCAGATTGACGAATATATGAAAATGAACCGATACTCGTCATTGTCGATCAATGACCTTGCCGTAAAATTTCACGTGAGTCCGTCATATATTAGCAGAGTCATTAAAAACTTTACCCAGAGTACGTTTGTTCAGTATTATACAGGGTTGAAAATCAAAGAAGCATGCCGGCTGATGGAGAGCAAACCGCACATGAAGTTCAGGGAGCTGTCCGACCTGCTGGCATTCAGCGATCAGCACTATTTTTCCAAAGTGTTCAAAGAATACACGGGATTCACGCCCACAGAGTATAAGGAGCATAAAAGGGAGGGATCAAGGTGAGTGAAAACAAGGAAACGCCGGAATACATGAGGGAACGTTTAATTCAAGAAGAACAACGTAAAGATTCTCCGATGGTGGTATTTAAGGACGGTATGGATCGGGCCTCGGGCGGCAACCTGTCTGAACTGATGCGCGGTTTGGGGTGGAAGGGAACCTTGATCGTTGTGCTGGTGCTTGTCGCTGCGATCATCGTAATGCCGGGCTTTTTTTGAATGGGGCGTGTGGATCGAGGTGAAGTCGCCAAATCAGGTGTTTTTTTAGGAAGGTTCAATAGAACTATTGGAACAGGAGGCAGATTTGGATAAAATATCCTTGATTCTAATCACATTCGCTTGGAAGGAGAAATACAAGATGACGGGTACCGAGAAGAGGAAAGGCATCATTCTACGAAGAGGTGGGCTCCTGGCCTTAAGCTTGCTGCTGATGTCCCTGGCCCTTCTGCCGGCGGGTTCCGCCCAGGCTGCAGACAGCAAATGGATCAACCAGATATGGGACAAATACAAGGCGTATAACAAGAAAACGGTCTCAAATTATAACGCTTATATGAAAAAGGCGACGGATACATACAAAGCCTATCTTCAGAAACAAAACAGCCGCCTGGACGAACTGGAAAGCATTGTTTTGGAAGACCAAAAAAAGTGGAACGAATGGCTGAAGGCGGATTTGGCGAAACTTACGGAAAAATACGGGGATAACCGCGAGCTGCGGGATGCATTGAATCAGTACGAACGCGATATCAATCCGAACTCGCTCAGCAGCCCCATGGGTCTTTACTCCCGGGCGGCCAACCGCAATTCCCTGAGCAGCACGATGGGCATATACGACCGCGCAATCAACGAGAACGCACTGACCAGCTACATGGCCGAATATAAAAAAGCGGTTGATCCAGACAGTTTAACCAGTCCCGCTTTTGCGCTGAAAAAAACGGTATCGGATCGTTACCTCACCAGCCCGATGTATCTTTTAATGAAAAACTCCAGCACTGACTACCTCACCAGCCCGTTGTATCGTTATTCGATCGGAAAGATCAGCAAATCCAAAGCACAGCAGCAATACAGCAAACTGTATAAAGACTATACCGCCCAAATTTCCAGAGATACTGCGGCTTACAAAAAGGAGATCGCCGAAAAGGTCGCATCCGCCGATCTGAAGATTCAGAAGCTTTATCTGGAAACCATCCAGGCGCTCGAGAAGCAGCGTAATGCAACGCTGCAAAACATTTCCGACCAGCGCAAAAAAATGGGCGAGGAAGGATTGACCTGGGAGCCACTGCTAGTAATCCCCGCAAAAAAGTGAATGGTAACCCTCAAGATGGACACTTTGAAAAAAAGGGACCGTCCTGCCGATTTTTATATGTTGAGGACAGGAACTTGGTTCCCGTGCCTTTAAAGGACGATAGCTGTTAGCCGAGGAGGCAGTCAAGGACAAATGCTTGTCCTTGGCTGCCTTTTGTCATCCAACTTACGGCCGGCTCATCGCGGTTTCCCCGGTTCGTGTCAGCTCAAGCAGGCCATATGGCTCGAGAAGCTGAAGCAGGGCATTGTTTTGCGCCATCTCGCCGACAACCTGCACAACGAGCGCGTCCAGACCGACGTCGGCAATGGTGCATCGAAACGTTTCCGCGATCGAGCCAATTTCCTGCCGCTGGCCAGGCGTCGCCTTCAGCTTCACGAGCATCAATTCCCGCGACAGCTTGGGAGCGGGATCAAGCGAATGGACTTGGATTACGTCGACCAGCTTGCTCAACTGCAAGATCAGCTGATCGCGCATTTGACGGTTGCCCGCGGCGACGATCGTCATCCGCGACAAACCTTCGAGCTCACAGCCGCCTACCGTAATGCTCTCGATATTATATCCTCTGCGGCTGAATAAGTTGGCGACCCGCTGCAGCACCCCCGGATGATCATTGGTCAATACGGAAATGGTATGTCTATCCATTGGTTATCTCTTCCCCCGTCATCATATCGCTCAGCGCCATCCCTTGCGGCACCATAGGATATACTAGCTCATCCCGATCGACCACAAAATCGATCAGAACAGGTCCTTCCGTTTCCATTGCAAGCTGCCACACCCGTTGTGCTTCCTCTGGGTTCTGCGCCCTTAATCCCGTTATGCCGTAAGCTTCCGCGAGTTTGACGAAATCCGGACTGCCGGACAAATCGATATGGCTGTGGCGTCCTTCATAGACAAGCTCCTGCCACTGTTTGATCATGCCCAGCGTGCGATTGTTGATCACAACAATCTTCACCGGAATTTGGTGGATGGCGCACACCGCCAGTTCCTGTGCGCACATCTGCATTCCGCCGTCGCCATTGATCGATATGACAGTGCGCCCGGGATTACCGATTTGAGCGCCAATCGCAGCGGGAAAGCCGAATCCCATCGTACCGAGGCCGCCTGAAGTGATCAGCGTACGGGGGTGGTTAAAGCGTCCGAACAGCGCGGTCCACATTTGGTGCTGTCCGACGTCCGTCGTGATAATGGCTTCGCCCCCGGTGGTTTCGGCAATCATCTCGATGACATATTGGGGCTTCAGTTCCTGTCCGTCTTTGCGGTAACGCGGCGGGTGAAGCATTTTCATCCGGTTCAGCTCGGAAACCCACGATGCGGTTTGGTTGGCATGGCCGTACGTACCTGAATCTGCCCGCAGCTCATCAAGCAGTGCGCGGAGTACCGTGCAGGCATCCCCCGTAACCGAGATGGACGAAGGCACCAGCTTGCCAATCTCGGCGGCGTCAATGTCGATTTGGGCAATGACTGCCTGCGGAGCAAAGCCGTCAAGCCTCATGGTCACCCGGTCATCAAACCGGGAACCAACGGCGACAAGCAAGTCGCACTGCAATAAAGCCCGGTTGGCGGTAACCGTTCCATGCATGCCTGCCATGCCGAGCGAAAGAGGATCATCGGAAGGAAATCCCCCGATTCCGAGCAGCGTGGTCGTCACCGGGATGCCGCAGTGACGAGCCAGTTCCGACAGCGCCTGTTCAGCCCCGGCGTGGATAATGCCTGCCCCCGCCAGAATGAGCGGTTTCCTGGCACTCCGCAGAACGGCGGCCAACCTGCCGATTTGATCCGGTCGGACAAAGGGAAGCGGTTGGTAGCCCCGTATGGAGATTTCCTCAGGATATATAAACTCTGTCATCTCAGCGGAAACGTCTTTCGGGATATCGACCAGCACCGGTCCTTTTCGTCCGGAATTGGCCAAATGAAACGCTTCACGAAGCACTCGGGGCAGTTCATCCGCCGTACGTACCATATAGCTGTGTTTGGTCACCGGCAGGGTCATACCGACGATATCGGCTTCTTGGAAAGCGTCGGTGCCGAGCAGCGACGTAGCCACATTGCCGGTTATAACGACCAGCGGAATGCTGTCCATATGAGCGGTCGCAATGCCGGTGATCAGATTCGTTGCACCAGGTCCCGATGTTGCCAGACAAACTCCTGTCCTGCCAGTGGAGCGGGCGTATCCGTCTGCGGCGTGAATGGCTCCTTGTTCATGTCTGGTCAGGATATGCTTGAAATCCGGGTTTCCATGCATCGCATCATATATATACAGCACGGCGCCCCCAGGATACCCGAAGACACATTCAACCCCTTCAAGAAGCAGGGTGCGCAGCAGTATCTCCGATCCGCTGATTCGGTCTCTCTTTAACAAACGTTCACGATCCGTTGGATTCATGCACATTCACTCCCTTCATTTACACGGTAACATGCGGAAACGAAGGAGAGTACTACCCATCCTGTTACTTTGATAGTATACTTTTGGCTAATAATTTAACCGGGAGCATACCGAACATGGAAACGATAAGGGATGTCATGATCAGGCTTGGTGCCGAGGAATTTACGGGGAGAGCCTTCGAATGCCAATATTTCGGCAGGATGCTGGAAGCCGGCAGGGAGGGAACGGCACAAATATTAAACGTGCACGGCACGGGCGGAATCGGCAAAACCACGCTGCTGACGCGCTTTAGCCGCTTGGCGGACAATGTCGGTGCCGGGTTCGTGCGGATGGACATGCAGGATTATATGGGCAGCCCGGACCTTTTTATGCAGGATCTGGCGTCCAGACTGGACTCGGATGGGCAAAGACCTATGGGGACAGTGACTGCAGAACGAATTATCGAGCATCTCCACAACAGCGCGGCGGGAAAAAGGATCGTGCTCGCACTGGATCAATACGAGGAGGCCGGAAGCATTGATTCTTGGCTCCGTGAAACCTTTTTCCCCCTTCTCCGGTCCGACCTGCTGATCGTCATTGCGGGGAGGTACCCGCTGGGCGGCCCCTGGAAGCTGTCTTCGTTATGGAGGAGGCTGATCGTTAATCTTCCGCTGTCCGAATTGCAGTATGAGGAGGCTAGGACCTATCTCCGGCGGCAGGGAATCACGGACGAGTCGTTGATCGACCGGCTGTGGCTGATCTCATCAGGGCATCCGCTTTCCTTGTCGTTGCTCGCTGTCAATACGGGAAGCGGCCAATTCCGCAGCAGCGCTAAGCGGGAAACGCACGCGGAACTGCTGCAATATTGGCTTGAGGAGGTGCCTGACGAAACGCTCCGGTCCTTGGTATATGCGGCATCCGTTCCACGGAGCTTCGATCTCGAAATGCTGCAGCGGATGATGGAGGCAGAGCTGCCTCGCGAAGTATTCGAACGTTTGATCAAGCTTTCCTTTGTCGGAAGCTCTGCGAGAGGATGGCAGCTGCATGACCTTGTCCGTGACGCTGCCCGGCAGAGTTTTCGGGAACGGCAGCCGGATACGTTCGCGCTGTACCTTGAGCGTCTGATCGCAGTTCTTAACGAACGGATCCGTTCGAAAATGGAGGGGGGGTCAAGCGCCGCTGCGGATATATACGAGTTGATCAGCCACACCGGCCATCCGATTCTGCGCGCACATTTTCGGTACAATCGCAGCTCGGCAAATTATTGGGAGCCGGTGACGGAGCAGACACTGCCGGAAATGGAGAAGTATATTGAACGGCGGAAAGCCGCGGCCAAGACGGCCAGAATCGTATGCTCCGATCCGGACAGTGATGAGTGGTTCCGATATGAGTTGACGGGGCAAGAGAGCCTGCTCCGGTTAACCGGATGGCATCCAGCCGAATTGACCGCATTTGGGCTGGATTCGTTCCGTCTGCTGCGGGGACCGGATGGCGACGTTCTCGGGCTGGCGGCAATGCTGTCCGTTCGGGCCGATACGCTGCCGTATTTACTGCGGAACCCGCTTTCGGCTCCTTGCTTCCGTTTGTTAACGGAGGCACATGATCCGCAGGAGAACGAGACATGCAAATTTATATTCGCCGTAGATGTGATGGACCCGGAAAGCCGCGAATTGCGTTCGGACAGCGTTAATCTGATCATGGAACACGTTTTATCAGGGACTTTGCTCATCGCTTGCCCTCCGGCATTGCCCTTTTACCGGGATTCCCATATCAGCATGGGCTTTGAACCCTTACTCGGCATAGAATGTCCTTATGTTTACAACGGCGGCGTTCAGGCCGCAGCGTACCGTTTGGATACCCGTGGGAACAAGCTGCACGCATTTTTGGAGAAGACGGCAAGTTTACGAACGGAAAATGGTTCAATGAAAGAACATCCTCATTCGGCTCGACGAAAAGCAGAGGGCTCCCTGATAAGCCGACTAACCCCGCGGGAGCTTGAAGTAGCCGAACGCATTGCCAGCGGGTCCACGAATAAGGAAATTGCCGGCTCGCTGTTTATTAGCGAAGCGGCCGTCAAGAAACATCTGAATGCGATGCTGCAAAAGACGGGCCTAAAGAACCGTACGCAAATTGCTGCCGAGCTGCTGAATTCGCGGACAGACCTTTAAAAAATGCAATCCCATTTAGGCTGCCATTTAAGTCCGGTGATGAACCGGGCTTTTTGTTTGCGGTTATGAAGCTTTATCCACTTTATTTAACCCCGAGTTAAAATGGAATGCGAAAATGATCGTTATAATGTGGGTATATAAACCGTACTAATCAATCACACTAGGGCACTGCGAGTACAGTACCATCTTCCGAGCGCCATTATCCCCAGATTTTTTCGAATCCCTTTTTCAAAAGGGAAAATCCGGTAATAAGCCTATGCTTCCGATGCAGCTTTCTTTCAGAAAGCTTTTAGCGCACGCTTTGCTTCTTCGGATCGGTCCTGTCTCTCCGTTAACGTGTGTATGTTTTTTGCGCTTTATATTGTCGGGAAAAGGGAATAGATTTACTTCTCTGACACTGTGAAATGAATCAGATCGTGCAAACGAATGGTCAGGAGGAATCAAAAGCGCGTGGAAAACAATAAAGCTGCAACCCCGCATGAACCGAAAAGCAAACTCAAAGCCCTTCTTGAAGTGTTGACCGTATCCACCAAACTCGGCCTGACTTCATTCGGAGGACCGATTGCCCATCTGGGGTATTTTCATGAAGAATACGTGCGCCGCCGAAAATGGATGGATGAACGAAGCTATGCGGATTTAGTAGCATTGTGTCAATTTTTGCCTGGCCCTGCCAGCAGTCAAGTAGGGATTGGCATTGGCGTCATCCGTGCCGGATTGCTTGGGGGATTGACGGCCTGGCTAGGTTTTACGCTTCCATCAGTCATTGCTCTGATGTTGTTCGCTCTCCTTTTGCAAGGGATGGATATTGGAAGTGCAGGCTGGATTCATGGTCTTAAAATCGTTGCTGTTGCCATTGTCGCCCAGGCCGTGCTTGGGATGGGGCAAAAACTGACGCCTGACCGCAGCAGGGCAACCCTTGCTATGGTTACCGCTTCCGTAATCCTCTTGTGGCAAACGGCCTTCACTCAAATCCTGATGATTGTTATTGCAGGCATCCTTGGAATGATGCAATATCGTAAAACAGCAGCTTCTGAGATGACAGACTTGTCCGTACCCGTTAGCCGTAAATTCGCCCTTTTCTGTATAGCTGCCTTTGTCGGACTTCTTATTCTTCTCCCGTGGCTTAGCCCGTTGGATCGCTCGGGCTGGCTGTCTTTCTTTGATCGCTTCTACCGATCGGGAGCGCTTGTGTTTGGCGGTGGTCACGTCGTTCTTCCGCTGTTGGAACGTGAAGTCGTCCCTACAGGTCTGGTCAGCGAGTCCGACTTTTTGGCAGGGTATGGTGCGGCACAGGCTGTACCTGGGCCACTATTCACCTTTGCTGGATATTTGGGAACAATGATAAGCGGGTTTACAGGCGCTTTGATTGCCACGCTCGCTATATTTTTGCCTGCATTTCTTTTGGTCGTAGGTGCACTGCCCTTCTGGAATTCTTTACGCAAAAGCTCAAAAATGCAAGGAGCTTTAACCGGGATTAACGCAGCCGTTGTAGGCATCCTGTTGGCGGCGCTGTATGATCCGCTTTGGACTACGGCGATTGTGGCCCCTGTTGATTTTGCACTGGCATCCTTTTTATTTCTGATGCTCGTTTTTTGGAAAGTACCGCCGTGGGTCGTGGTTGTTGCTGGCGCCTTGGGAGGTACGATCATTAATTTCATTTAACCTTGTTTTAATTAATTATTCCATCAACGAAGGTGAAACCGGCGTAAAATTGGGCTGGTTTCACCTTTTTAATCGCTATTTATATTATTACAATATATGAAAAATTCACAAAAGAAAAAACAATCTCCGCTCATCATATTTACGAATCCATACACATTCCCACGCCCATCGAAAAACCGCATGATGTGCCACACTCCTTTCAAAAAAGCAAATATACCCTCTACCATGGTCATGGCATAATAAAAAAAGTGAAGAAAAATTCGCTCTCGCTTGTCTAATAGATATCTCATCCAGAAAGGAGCGTCAGGGGTGAACGAGCATGAACTGTTTCAAACTTACAGCAAAGATGTTTATCGTACCTGCCTGTACATGCTGAAGAACAGCCAGGATGCGGAAGACGCCTGCCACGACGTATTCGTCATCGTGTTCCGCCAGGACTGGAGAAGCGTGATCTATCTGAAAAGCTGGATTATGCGCATTGCGATGAACCAGTGTCTGAACGTGATCCGAAAAAACAAAGTCAAACATGACAAGCAGAATCAATTGCAAGCACTGCACGACCAGATGAGCCAAAAAACCGATGCGGTGGACAACATCGTCATGACCAAATTTTCGAACGAGGAATTGGAGAAACAACTGCAGATGCTGCCGGACAAGCTGCGCAGCGTCATGACGCTGCGATTTATCGGTGATCTTACCATTGCCGAGATCGCGGCAGCGCTAGGCATACCCCAAGGGACGGTAAATTCAAGGCTGCACAAGGCTCTGAAGTTGATCCGAAAGAAGATGGAGAGTTACGAAAAACGCACCATGAGAGGAGAGAGTTATGTTGGACTCCGTTGAAACCAAGGTTAAAAACCATATGAATCATGCAAACCACGTCAATTATCCTGATTTTGATCAAATGTTTGCCAGCATTCAAAAGGACGAATTACGCATGGGCATTGAGGGCGTTGACTCACGCAACAGGTCAAAAACGAAAACGGCCATCGTGCTTGGTTTATCGGCTGCCATGCTTGCAACTCCCGTCTATGCGGCCTTCCAATACGATTGGAGCAGCATCCTTTCCACCAAATCGGGCATCGAATCCGCGCTAAAGGCCGGTTACGGACAAGTCATCGAACAAAGCGTGACGAACCATGGAGTTACTTTAACGGTTCACACCGCTTTTACCGATGAAAACAGAACCGTTCTGTTGTATACGCTAAAGCCGGAAGCACACATGAATGGACAAGAAGTCAGATATGACGAGATCGTGCTTAAAGACGCCAACGGGACGCCGCTTGGAGGACGTTATTATCAGGAGTGGAACGCGGAGCAGGGCGTATATCAAGGTTATTACGAAACAGAGCAGGTGATGGACAAGCCGCAGTCACAGCTTCAATTCTCCATTACCAACGTACGTTATCTTCAAGATGTGCAGCAATCCATTGCGTTGGACCCTGCGGATTCGGGCACACAGAAGTTCGATATTCAGAAAGACGGAATTTTATCGGTTGAAGTGCAGTCCTTCAAACATGCGGAAGGAGAGACGAGAATTCAATCCAGCGTGATCTTTGCTCAACCCGAATTGAAGGCTCAGACCTGGGCAAGAATTATGGCCTATGACAAGGATCAGAGCCTCATCAAAGAAACAGAAAGCCCGGGTTATGGCACGGACGGCCCAACGGGGGAATACTTCAGCAGGCAGATATTCGATGAACAGAAATGGCAGCAGCAGGGAAACCGTTTCACCTTTGCATACACACATGAACAGGCACGAACGGAGGGGACATGGAGCCTGGACCTGTCTTTGTCGGGGCAGCAAATGGAGACAGGGGCTTTCAAGAAGGCACTGAACCTACCGCTGCTTGACCATCCTTCCAAAGTGGACATCAACGAACTTGTTGTGACGCCAACGCAGATTCGCGTAACGTTGAACCATGATGAAGAATACTTCAGATTGCCATACCGGACTTATCAACTGGAGGTCGGCGGAAAAATCATGGACGGTTACGTCAATGTCGAGGGAACACCCGATCCCTACCAGACCGAGTTGAGGTTTGAACAGAACGACTCCATCCTGATGGACATGGACGAACTCGTCAACAAACCGATGACATTGATCGCGAAAGAGCGCGTAGACGAACATGCGGGGAGCGGAGTGCCCATCCGTTTGCAAAATATTTCAGAACACCCCCGGACGGTGACAACGGATTATGATGGATTTCCGATCAAGTGGACCTATTACAGCAAGGACGGGAATCTGTATGTCGATTCGGAAAGCACGGACGGTACCTTTGGCGGGATCAACCAAACCTATTTCCTGAGCGGGGGCGACAAACAGTATTCGACGCCACAGTTTTATAACGATGCCGAAAACAAGCATACAGATGTGTTCAAAAACGTACATGCTGCTGAGCTGGATTTGTATGTGCACAACTATACCACCAGACAGAAACAGGATGAGCTGCGCATTCCGCTTACGACAACAAAGTGATATTTATCCATAGAAGTTAGTAACAGAACGATCCTTTTCACAATATCGTATGAATTTCCTAAAGAGCTGCCTGCTGGCAGCTTTTTTAGCTTATATATAACCGAAAAAGACATACACACGCGTTTTAGTGCGTTTATTTAACTGTCACTTTGCCCAAAAGGGAAGCGCGTTTGCCCGTTCAGACAATGTATTAAATGTGGATCGGTTGTATGATAAAGGAATAAGACGACTATAGGGGGAACCTCATGTTTGGCAAGTTCAAAAATAAAGAGGATACAAATGAACTGTTTGCGTTCAGGCTGCCCATTCTGATCTGGCTTGGACTGGTATACGCAGCTACGATAATCATGCAGTCGATCAAGGAACCCATGATCGTTTCGTCATTGTGTTTTTCCTTACTGTTTATCATTCATGTCTATCTTCATCTCAGTTCTTATCGCTTCCTTGAAAAAAACTTCTGGTTATACTTTTTCTTACAAAGTATTTTGATTTACTCCTGCGCCATTATTATGCCAGAAGGGTATCAGCCTGTTCTGATCGGGCTGCTTCCGGCGCTGATTGCGCAAACGCTCGGATATTCCTTTAGCGTCAAAAGAGCCGTGTTCGTTTCCATCATTAGTGTCATGATCTTTTTTGATTCTGCCTTAACGGTGGGAGAGCGACAAGAGCTCTTCTTATTTATCCCCATCTTCATTATGATGCTGATTATCGTCATCGCGTATACGGTGTTGTTTTTTCGCCAAGTGCATGAACGGCTTCGTATTCGAAGCTTTCTCATGGATTTGCAGGAAGCGCATAAAAAGGTGGAGGAGCTGACCCTTTCCAATGAACGGCAGCGTATGGCAAGGGATCTGCACGATACGCTCGCACAAGGACTTGCGGGAATCATCATGCGGCTGGAAGCGACGAATGCGCATTTGGCGCAAGGACGCACCGAGCGGGCTCACGAAATTGTTCAGCAGTCGCTGACGCAGGCACGAAGAACATTGGCTGAGGCAAGAAGGGCCATCGATGACCTGAGGTCAACCTCAACGTCTGATATGAATTTCAAGGAAAGCATCGAAGACGAGATGATTCATTTCAAACATGCTACCGGCATTCCGATCGAAGCGACTATTCGATGGAGCAGACCTTTAACGAGACTCATCATGGAGCATAGTCTGCACATCGTTAAAGAATGCCTTACGAACATTGCTCGGCACGCCAAGGCGAACATGGTATTATTGACGGTGACCGATCAGCATGGTGCCTTAACCATTGAGATTAAGGATAACGGGGTCGGCTTTAACGTGGACACCATCGGCAAACTTTCCGGGCATTACGGATTGCTTGGCATTCAAGAGCGGGCCAGATTAGTGGGCGGAACGCTTACGTTGTCCAGCAGTGAAGACGGAACATGCATTACATTGGAAATCCCATTGGATGAGGGAGTACATGATGAATGATGAATACGTATAAAATCATGATCGTTGACGATCATTATGTGGTCCGTGAAGGTCTCAAGCTTATTCTGGAGACAGGCGAGCAATTTCAGGTCATCGCTGAAGCGGAAAACGGGAAACAAGCCGTACAAATGCTGGAGAAACAGCTGCCGGATATCATTTTGATGGATCTGAACATGCCGGTCATGGGCGGATTGGAAGCGATGCAAATCCTCAAGGATCGAAACTGTGAAGTGCCGGTCATCATTTTGACCACTTATAATGAGGACGAATTGATGATTAAAGGGCTTGCGCTCGGCGCCAAGGGGTATCTGCTTAAGGATACCAGCCGCGAAAGCCTGTTCCGCAGCATTGAATCCGCAGTGAGAGGTGAAACGCTGCTCTCCTCGGATATGTTGGAGAAGGTCATCCAGGCCAAGATGCAGCCCAAAAGCGAAAGCACCACGGTAAGCAGCAAGTTGGCACTGACTGACAAAGAACTTATGATTCTGCAATTTGTATCCAAAGGATATAAAAGCAAAGAAATTGCTGCAGCCATGGATGTATCCGAGCGTACGATCAAAGCGCATCTAACGAGCGTTTATAATAAACTTGGCGTCGATTCCAGATCACAGGCCGTTGCCATCGCCATGGAACGCGGCATATTAAAATCATAGAGGGTTAAAGGAATGCGAAACGATCAGATGGCCATCTGATCGTTTTTTGGTTGGTTACGGGCTTGCCCGTTTTTGCCCAAAGGTACATGCCCGATGGTACGATGCTGCTGCGCGCAATCTCCATTAACCTAATAACAGATCAAGAAATTTAATGTTATTGGATTGGAGTTGTTGGCGGAATGGCTAAAATGTTGTATCGACTGGGATGGTGGTCGGCCAAAAATCGATTGAAAGTGATATGGATCGGATTACTGAGCCTGCTGCTCACCGCAGGTTTTGCATTATCCATCGGACCGGCGTTTGGTGAAGGTTCGTCCATGCCTGGATTGAAATCACAGGATGCATTGGAGCTGCTGTCCAAGGAGTTCCCTTCACCGAAAGATGATGGCGGAAAGATTCAAATGGTGATGAAAACGCCTTGGCATGAAGATCTGTCCGCAAGTTCAGCCCGGCAGTTCATTCAGCAGAATTTGAAAATAATCGCCAAGGATACAAGCGTACAATCGACTGTAAGTCCTTATGACACCAATACCATTAGCGAAGACCAAACCATAGGGGTTGCGATAATTAACTACAAGGTTGCGGGTGACGAAGTTACAGACCAGTCCAAAGAACGGGTGGAACAGGTTGCTCATGCGATGCGCGATGCAGGCTGGGAAGTTGAGCTAACCGGCACGGGGTACGTGCAGATGGAAACCGGCGGGGCGACCGAAGCCATCGGCATCCTCTTTGCCTTTATCATTTTATCCATTACCTTCACTTCGTTTCTGACAGGCATGCTGCCCATTATTACTGCTATTGTGGGGCTCGTACTTGGACTGATGGGCGTGCTTTTGGCTTCGAATGTAACGGAAATGACTTCAAGTTCCCTCTCACTAGCAGCAATGCTTGGACTTGCCGTGGGCATCGACTATGCGTTGTTCATCGTTTCCCGGTTTCGTCAGCAACGAGCAGAAGGATATGGCATACATGAATCCATTGCGATTGCCAATGCTACTGCGGGTAGTTCCGTCGTATTCGCGGGCATCACGGTCATCATCGGACTGATTGGGCTTTCCGTCGCACAGATTTCGTTTTTGACGGCAATGGGGATTGCAGGTGCATTGTGCGTATTCACGGCGGTCATCACAGCAATTGTTATTGTGCCCGCCATTCTGGGGCTGCTTGGAAAACGGTTGGATCCGGAAAAGAAAAACCGTTTCTTATCCCTGTTTGTGAGCAAGTCCAAAAAAACGGGCGTAGATAGCCGCTGGGGAAGTTTCGTGACAAGACGACCTTGGTCCATTCTGGTGATCGGGGCCGGCCTGCTTGCCATCGTTGCTTCACCATTCAGTCATTTGAATTTGGGCATGCCGGATGATGCGCAAAAGTCCACGGCCAAGACGGAGCGTCGGGCATACGATTTGTTATCCGAAGGTTTTGGCGCCGGATACCACAATCCGATTATTGTGCTGGCGAAAACGTCGGGCAATGAAGAGAACGATTCGAATACGGAAAAGATAAATCAGGTGGTAAGCGAATTTAAAAAATTCCCGAATGTGGCCAGTGTGTCCCCTGCAATCCCAGGTTCGTCGGGAGAAGTCAGCATGATCCGCATCATTCCTTCCACAGGTGCGCATGACGTTCAAACGAAAGAGCTTGTGGAACAGATTCGCAGCAAAGCCCCTGAGATGCAAAAAGAACAAAACGTGCAGGTCATGGTGACCGGAAGCACGGTCGTCAGCATTGATATTTCACAGAAATTGAATGATGCAATCCCGAAATTTGGGTTGGTTGTTGTCGGTTTGGCCTTTGTTCTGCTTATGGTTGTATTCCGTTCCCTGCTTGTACCCATCAAGGCAGTACTGGGTTTTGTGCTCTCCTTTATGGCAACCCTGGGTTTCGTCGTTTATGTCGTTCAGGATGGCAAGCTGGGCCACTGGTTTGGATTCGAAGCTCCCGGGCCTGTGCTGAATTTCCTGCCGATTATCGTCGTCGGCGTTCTTTTCGGGCTCGCCATGGACTACGAAGTGTTTTTGGTTAGCCGGATGAGGGAAGAGTATAAACATACGGGGAATGCGCGACGAGCCGTTTTGGCAGGAATCAAAAATAGCGGTGCTGTCGTGACGTCTGCCGGCCTGATCATGATCTCGGTGTTCACGGGGTTTATGATGGCTGAAGATCCGATCGTTAAATCGATGGGGTTTGCGCTTGCATTCGGCATTCTGTTCGATGCATTCGTCGTGCGTTTAATGCTGGTGCCTGCCATCATGACGATCCTTGGGAAGTCTGCCTGGTATTTGCCGAAGTGGCTTGATCGCCTCATACCGAACCTTGATATTGAAGGCGAGAGCGTATTGCAGGAACTTGAACGGGACAAAGCGGCGTAAGGACAAGGTGGCTGTATAAACCGCCAAAAATATGCCACACGTCAACGGAGAGGCAGAACCAATCCCAGATTTTCCCCTCGAAGAAGGAGATTCGTAAAAATCGGGGATAATGGCGATCGGAAGACGGTACTGTACTCGCAGTGATCGAGTGTGATTGATTAGTGCGGTTTCTTTAGTCGCAAGTGTCTCCAGCCATGAAATGAAAAACGTTCTACCGGAGGTGAGCGAACCATGACGAAGCTTTCGTTAATCATCCCTGTTTGCAATGACGAACGAAATATTTATGACCTGTATATGGATATTAAGGACGCTTTTCATGAGAAGCTGGAACGTTATGAAATTATTTTCGTCAATGACGGGAGCAAGGACGGCAGCGATCGGGTATTGCGTGAAATTGTGCAAATCGATCCTTGCGTGAGAAGGATCAGTCTTGACCGGACATACGGGAAAAGCGCGGCCATTCAGGCAGGCATCCTGCATTCCAGCTATCCGCTCATCGCGCTGATGGATGCCAGCATGCAAACCCATCCCAAAGATATTTTCAAATTAATGCCGTTTATCCGCAGAAAAGATTTTGTGAACGGAAGATGGCGCACATGCGACGACAAATTTCTGAATAAAGTGTCCATGGATTTGGGAAGCCGCATCCGGTGTTGGATTACAGGCCATAAAAATATAGATTCGATATGTCCGCTGCAGCTTTTTAAAAGGGAAGTAGCCGATCGTTTGTTTTTCTTCAATGGCATCGATCGATTTCTGCCCGTGATGGCGAGGATGCATGGATTTTCCGTGATAGAGGTCACGGTTGAACGGAATCGTGCGAGGAGCAGCACACAACGTCGTTTCTTCCATAATATCTGTGCAGGCGTGATGGACGCCATCGTCGTCGCATTGCTGAAGACAAGAGTGATCCGGTATAAAACGAAGAGCGGATAACGGTTTCCACGATAGGCACCGTGAATAGCGCTTCACCGGCTTAGGAAGGATAGAACGCCCGTTTGATCCCTGCTTGTGTTAATATTATCCTGTGCCGAGCATAATCAAGCAGAGGAGATCAACTTATGAGCAGAACGATTCTGTTAACCGGTTTTGAGCCTTTCGGCGGGGATGCAATCAATCCGGCGCAAAAGGTACTCGAATGGTTTGAAGGGCGATCCATCGAGGGTTATTCGATCTATGCCAAGGAACTGCCGACCGTGTTTGGTTCGTCGATCGAGCAGCTTTACGAAGCGATCGACGAAATAAAGCCGGAGTTGGTGATATGCCTTGGCTTGGCGGCGGGCCGACCTGACATTACGGTGGAACGGATCGCCATCAATGTGGATGATGCACGCATTCCGGACAATGAAGGCAATCAGCCTCCGGGCCAGCCCATCTTTCCGGACGGTCCGGCCGCTTATTGGTCGACGCTTCCCATTAAAGCTATGGTGAATGCGATGAACGAGCAGGGCATCCCGGCTTCGGTATCCAATACGGCAGGAACGTTTGTGTGCAATCATGTTTTTTACGGTTTAATGCATAAACTCGAACCATGCGGAGGCCGCGTTCGGGGAGGCTTCATCCACATCCCGATGCTTCCGGAACAAGCGGTATCGCGCAGCGGACCGAGCATGGGTATGGAGATGATCCTGAAAGGAGTGGAAGCAGGCATTCGCGCGGCCATCTTGCATCCGAGCGACATCGTTGCTGCCCACGGGCAGATATGTTGAAGTCCAGCTGTTGGTCTTTAAAAGTTAAACCCGGGAGTCGCTTTATAGCGGCTCTTTTTTGTTAGGCAGCTTGAGCTTGCATCGAAACGGAATCAAGTTCTTGCCAAAAACAAGCGGACAAGAACTTGATCCAACGTTTATTTGCCAAAAACGAGCGTGGTATTGGATGATCCGGCGTATTTGGTCACGAATTCGCGGGCATAGCTGGCATCCCGCACTTCGTAGCTGTAATTGCTGCTGGGTCTCCAATTGGTTTTGGGTGATTTGGGAGCGGTCAAGGCTGGCGTACTGCCTGTATCGGTGAATTCGCCATTGCCCTTGTCATCGAGAATGCCGCCTTTTTCGGCACCTGCTCCGAAATAATTGTTTTCCGAGTAAATGCGAGCTTTTTCGCCGATGGTCATCGCCTGGTTGAAGTTGTTGGCGTAGTTATTTTTGATGTGAAAGTATCCGTATCTCATAAGTCCGGGTCCGCGAACGTACAGGTTCTCGAAGTAATTGTTGGCCATCGTGACGTGAGGCACGCCATTATAAGCACTGTTACCATCATTAGGGTGCCCCAGAATGATTCCGTATTTGTGATTCGCGAATTTGGAGTTGCTGATCGTAATGTAGTCGGCACGATCGCCGATGTAAAGCAGCTTGTCCAAATCACTGCCGCTGGAACTGTACGCATGCCCCGAGAAGGTGACATGGTCAATCCAGTAGTTCGTGCCGGAGGTAATGTACATCTGGATGTCGTCATTTCCGTTTATACTGGCAGAATGTTCAAACGTGAGGTTCTGGAAAATGACGTTGCTTGAGCTGGAGGTGGAGCGGAAATGAATATTGGTGAGCGTGTGGTTGTTGTACGAACCAACAATGGTTTTGTTGGCGCCAAAGTTCACTTTTTGCAATGTGGATGAAGAAATGTTTTTTTCAATGACAATAATTTTCGGCGTAGTATCTGCAACTTGGGTTCGCAGGTCGCTCAAGGTACTGATATAGACGATCTGACCGTTTTTGCCGCCGGTGACGGCCGACTTGGAAACGCCATTTTCGTTTTTGGCGTTCCCGGCGAAACCGGTAAGTCCCGTTGTGCCGGTGTTCGGAAAACTGGCTGCACCATAAGAGGGTGAACTTGAGGGGAAGTTCAACAAAAACAGCACAGCGGCGAGCAATAAAATTGAAAGCCTTTTCAAAATAGGTCACCATCCTTTGTTTTGTCCTTAATTTTACATATTGATTATATTATGTATTTCGTTTCGCATCAATAATAATGATTTAATACGATATAAACTGCAAAAAACATACACACGTTAATGGAGAGGCAATGTATATAGGATTAATAAGAAAGGCTTTGAACTCAGGAAATTGGATTTCCATTTTCAAGAAATAATAAGCAAGTTATTTGTTTTTCTGCCAAAATCATAACAAAAAACGAATCAATAAGTCCGGTGCTGCAAATCCTAATATTAAAATTTGAAATTTTTCATTTTCATGCAATGAATTGGAATGTATAATGGGCAATACACGTGAACAAACATGTCACGTTAAAGCGGGAAAGAAATGTTATCCGGTGAGGACCGAGAAGAAGGAGGACACATGAAAACAACAAAGGTCTCATTTGCATTACTATCCATGCTGCTGTTTCTGGTGGCGGGATTAACCGGATGGGCAGGTACCACTGCCGCACAATCCAATGAAGTTAAAACGTACGTCATCGGTACGGATATTACGTTTGCTCCGTTTGAATTCCAGGATTTGAACGGTGATTTCGTCGGCATCGATATGGACCTGTTGAATGCGATCGCCAAAGATCAAAACTTCAAGGTACAAGTTAAACCGCTTGGATTTAACGCAGCCGTTCAGGCACTGGAATCCAATCAGGTCGATGGCGTGATTGCGGGTATGAGCATTACCGATGAGCGCAAGCAAAAATTCGATTTTTCCGAAGCCTATTTCCAATCGGGCGTTGTTATGGGCGTAAGTGCCAACAATGATACCGTGAAAAGCTATGAGGATTTGCGTGGCCAAAAAGTCGCTGTAAAAACAGGGACGGAAGGTTACACGTTTGCAGAATCGATTGCTTCGAAATACGGATTTACGATCGTTCCGTTCGACGACTCTTCGCAAATGTACGATGATGTCAAAACCGGAAATTCGATCGCGTGTTTTGAAGACTATCCCGTTATGGCTTATGGAGTCACCCAAAATAACGGATTAAAGATCGTGACGGATAAAGAACCGGGCGGTTCTTATGGCTTTGCGGTCAGTAAAGGACAGAATAAAGAGCTGCTGGCGAAGTTCAATGCAGGTCTGACCAACATTCAAGCAAGTGGCGAATATGACGCCATCCTCGCAAAATACCTGGGCGAAGGTTCCTCCACGGCTGCGCTCGGCCGCTGGGAATTGATCCAGAAATCGCTGCCTGCGCTGATTAAGGGCATGGGCAAGACGTTATTATACACGATCGTATCGTTGTTCTTTGCGTTCATTCTGGGACTGATCTTCGGTTTCATGAAGGTTGGCCAGAATAAATTTCTGCGGGGCGTAGCTACGGTGTTTGTCGATTTGTTCCGTGGTGTGCCGTTAATTGTATTGGCTTTCTTTATTTATTTCGGCATTCCGCAGGCATTAGGATTTACGATGCCGTTGTTCCTGGCTGCGATTCTGACACTCAGCTTGAATGCTGGGGCTTACGTCACCGAAATCATTCGCGGGGGAATTCAGTCGGTGGATCGCGGACAATTGGAAGCGGCTCGCTCCCTGGGTCTGCCTTACCGTAAGGCAATGATCAAGATCGTTATTCCTCAGGCGATTCGCGTTATGATTCCGGCATTTGTCAACCAACTCGTGATCACCTTAAAGGATACGTCTATTCTGAGTGTCATCGGTCTGGTCGAGCTGACGCAATCCGGTAAAATCATCATTGCCAGAACCTTTGCTTCGTTCGATATCTGGTTGACGGTTGCCATTATGTATTTGATCGTGATCACCATACTAACCAAATTGTCAGGCTATCTGGAGGTGAAGCTTCGCCGTGGGTAAAATCAAAGTCGAAGGATTGAAAAAAAGTTACGGATCGAATCAGGTGTTGAGAGGCATCGACATGACGGTCAACGAAGGCGAAGTGGTTTGCGTCATCGGGCCGTCCGGCTCCGGAAAAAGCACGTTTTTGCGCTGCATCAACAAACTGGAAGAGATCACCGAAGGAAGGGTCATCGTGGATGACCAAGACTTGAGCGATCCAAAAACGGACATTAACAAAGCACGCGAAAATATCGGCATGGTCTTCCAGCATTTCAATCTGTTCCCGCATTTCAGCGTACTGAAAAACATCATGTTTGCGCCGATGGAACTCGGTAAGCTCAGCCAAGAAAAGGCCCGTGATACCGCGCTTCGTTTGCTGGAGAGAGTGGGATTGAAGGATAAAGCAGACAGCTTCCCGAGCCAGCTTTCGGGTGGACAAAAGCAGCGGGTAGCGATTGCCCGCGCGCTTGCGATGAACCCGGACGTGATGCTGTTCGACGAACCGACATCCGCGCTTGATCCCGAAATGGTCGGCGAGGTGCTTGGCGTCATGAAGGATCTTGCCCGTGAAGGCATGACCATGATGATCGTAACGCATGAGATGGGATTCGCGCGCGAAGTAGCCGATCGCGTCATTTTCATGGATGGCGGCTATATTTTGGAGCAAGGCAAACCTGAAGATATTTTTGTGAATCCAAAAAATGAACGTACCATCACCTTTTTGGATAAAGTGCTGTAATCTGCGAAAACTCTTATCAAAACCTTCCGGAACTAAAGTCTGGAAGGTTTTTTTGCGGCATGGCTGCTGATCGCTTATGCCGGCACTTTGATCGGCGGATCACCAAAAACACCTTCGAGAACATTCCTTGCCCGAGAGACAGCGAGGAAATTCTCTAGAGTGTTTTTTGCATCCCCGGGATACGTTATGTGCAATCCATCAGTCACTGAACATGTGCCAGAGTGCCAATATGAACTGATAGGAGAAATAGAATGAAAATCCCAATAAAAGTATGCCTGCAATGACGGAGACAAAACGAATCATGGCCCGGCTCATCACTTTGCGCGAAACGGAAACGATGGACATCAAGCCCAAGTCATGAATCACAATGCCGCATAACACGCCGATGGCCGCGATGGCAAAGCTTTCTTTGCCCGAATTGTAAGAAGCCGATAACACGGCTCCGAAAACGGAGATCCAGAAGATCAGATTTCCGGGGGATACAGCAACCAGCAGTCCGCTGAAGAATGTGCTCCAGAACGATTTTTTCGTTTTTTCATCTGCCGGGGTGATGTCCTGGTCTGCGTTCCGGATCGAATCATAGCCCAGGTAGGCCAGAACGGCTGCGCCCGCAAGCCAAAGCGGAATTTGCACATAAGGCAATGCAAGCAAGGAAGCAAACCCGAAATACATCGCCAGGATCAGCGAAACATCGACCGTCATGCCGCCCAGACCCACGGCCCACCCGTGAACGAACCCGTTTTTTAATCCTTGCTTCGTCATCTCGACCGTAATAGCGCCGACAGGCATGGCTATGGCGAGACCGATTAAAACATATTTGATGTAAATTTCCATAAAAAAGCTCCTTTCACTATCGGGAATCCACGTGGAGACATGAAAAAAGACGGCATGGGCAAAGCTACTTAGAAAGCAACATCACTCACTCATATGAAAAAGGAATGAATCCATGGGTACTGCATCAAGTGCGTCAGACAAGGAGAAAAAACTGAAATGGTGGCAGCTAAGCCTGCTGGGCGTTGCTGGCACGATCGGTACGGGTTATTTTTTGGGATCGGGACTGGCCATCTCCATCGGCGGACCGGCGGTATTGTTTGCTTATGTTTTGGCGGCGCTGGGGACCTATGTAGTGTTCGATGCCCTGGCTCGAATGACGGCCGGTCATCCCGAGCAAGGCTCCTTTCGTTCCTACGCGAAGAACGCGTATGGCAGCTGGGCAGGGTTTGCGAGCGGATGGATCTACTGGTTTTCGGAGCTGCTCATCATGGGAAGCCAACTGACCGCATTAGCTATTTTCTCGCGATTCTGGTTTCCTGCAGTTCCGTTGTGGATATTCGCTGCTGGTTTCGGACTGGCAGGCATGTGCATCGTCTTTTTCGGCAATAAAGGATTCGACCGGGTCGAGCACGTGTTGGCGATCATCAAGATTGCTGCCATTGCGATGTTTTTGATACTGGCATGTTCACTTCTGGCCGGATGGATCGGGGGAGCGAAATTCAATGCCGATATGCCCCTCGATGCTGCAGAGGTTCTGCCCAAAGGATGGAACGGACTGTGGTCGTCTTTTCTGTTTGCGTTCTATGCTTATGGCGGCATTGAAGTGTTAGGTATCTTGTCCTATCGGCTAAAAGACCCCAAACAGGCGCCCAGAGCCGGGAAAGTCATGTTGATCACCCTTGCGGCAGTTTACGCCTTATCCATCGGACTTGCCGTAAGCATGGTTCCATTAAGCGCGTTTAATCCGAAGGAAAGCCCGTTTGTGTTGGCGCTGAGCAGCGATCATCTGAAATTCATCCCCCACGTGTTCAATGGAGTGTTGATCATTGCCGGATTTTCCACCATGACTGCATCCCTGTACGCCGTTACGTCGATGATGATCACCCTAGCACAGGAGGGGGATGCGCCTAAGCTTTTTTCGCGAAAATGGAAGAAAAAATATCCGCTGTTTGCGTTAACCCTCATCGGCTGCGGCTTGATCGGAACCATTGCCGTTTCCATAATGCTGCCGGAAAAAGTGTATGAGTACGTTACGACGGCAGCCGGATTAATGTTGCTGTACAACTGGTCCTTTATTTTGATGTCTTCGGGCAAGTTGGTTAAGGCGACTGCTTTCGGAAAAATCAAGCGCTGGGTCGGATTGCTGCTCATCGGAGCGGCCGTTACGGGAAGCTTGTTCCATCCGCTCAGCCGCCCCGGATTTTTCGTCAGCCTGCTGCTTGTTGCACTGATTGGTGCAAGCGACTTCATGGTCCAGCATGTCCGCAAAAAGAGGGCGCGTCGGTCAGAGCCCCATCCAGGGAATGCCGATGCGATGCATTATTCCGAACGGATGCCGACATTTGCGAAGCGAAGAAACAAACTGAAATGATGAAGGCATGACAAAAGCCCTCTTTCGAAAGGACTGCTTTTAACATCCTATTCGAAGGAGGGTCCTTCTAGGACAAGGTTCTGTTAATTCGTTGACAAGCACGTTTCGAATCACTCCTGCCGCTGTCCTTTTTGCAGGGCGCGATGAAACGGGCACTTGGATAAAGAAGTCTCGTCATCCCGCAGATAATACTGCTTGTATTCAAGGTTTCCTTGCGATCCGTACGGTTTCAATTCCGGGTGGGCGGGAGCAGCATCGTATTTGACCAAGCGCTCGCGGATTCTCGGAGCAATGGCAGCCGCCTTTTGGGGATGGGCATTCCAGCGATCAAGCACCCAACGGGGCGTTAAGGCTAACATGAAATAAGGGAAGCTGCGGCTTTGGCGAAGGACGTGCGCCGGCGTGCCGCAATAGACAAAATAACGTTCCCCGTCATAACAGTACTCCCACATGGCATTTTCCGGATCTTCCGGAATGTCGGACGGCCAGGATGCATCGTCGTGACCGCTGACCTCGCTTAACAGATTCCAGAAAAACGTTTCATAACTCAATACGTCTTCAACTTTATCCCCGGGTTCGAAAAAAACGACCAGGGAAGAATAATCGCCGAAAGAGCGTGAATATTGTCCATATTCTGCAATGATGGCTGCCAGTTGGCTGCCTGCAGACCCATTGCCCGAATTGGACACGAACCCATAACGGAGGTGGCCCAGTGCGAAGGCATGCGTTGCCGGAATGCAGGGAAACCGGTGTTCCCGATCGCCCATTTTGGAAGCGAATCGCTTACAGGCGTCTTTTTTCCAGTCATCCAGTGAAAGCTCTTCACGCTCGATCTCCGTATGTTCGAACAGCAGCGACATGAACAGTCCTCCTTTTCCCTATAGGATATCGCCCAGAAGGAAAATGGTGACTGTCCAGCCGACGTTTTAAGTCGACTGATCACAGGCAGCTTTTTTTTGCTTGAATGTATTCGGCAAGGCCACCATCCATGGCGGTTTTTTCTCACTTACGGATCTTTACATCCACCCCGATCCCATTTAAGATGAATATGGTTTGGCCTCGTTGAAATAATGACAAAGACAGAAATGAGGGGGGCCAGAATTTTGATTTTATGATCTTTGGGAGATGGAACGTATGCTCGAAATTACCCCTAATCTTGATCCGGCCTCGGATGAGCCGATGTATTTGCAGCTATATGAATACCTGAAAGACGAAATACAGAAAAAAAGAATTCCGGCTAACGGCAAATTGCCTTCGCAACGGCGCTTGTCCTCGTATTTGAACATCAGCCGCAATACGGTAGACGCGGCATACCAGCAGCTCGTTGCCGAAGGGTACGTCATCAGCGAAGAACGCCGGGGGCTGTTCGTCGCCGAGATGCAGGATACGTTTCTGCTGGCCGGCCTTCCGCATGATGCACTGCAGTCCGGAAGCGAAGGTGAAGCTGCCGGACTCGAGGGACCGGCGCAAAAGTACGCATTCGATTTTAAATATGGGGAAGTGGACCTGACTCATTTCCCCTTCAAGCTATGGCGTCAAATGATGATGAAAAGCATCATGGCCGAACAAAATAGCGTGATTTTGGCCGGGGAACCGCAAGGAGAACTTGGACTGCGCAAGCAAATTTCGGAGTACATCTATCAATCCCGCGGCGTAAATTGCCGGGAAGAACAAATCGTTATTGGTGCGGGCACGCAGTATCTGTTAAGCATGCTATGCAAGATCATCGGCAGGGAGCATGGTTTCGGGGTGGAAGATCCCGGGTACGATCAGGCCCTTCTGGTCATCAAGGATTACGCAAAACAAGTGGAACCGATCCCTCTCGACAAACACGGCCTGAGCGTGGTCGAGCTGATGAACACGGACGTAAAGGCCGTATACGTTACGCCTTCGCATCAGTTCCCGACAGGTACCGTCATGCCGATCTCCAGGCGGTTGGAGCTGATCGAATGGGCAAAAAATAACGACGGGTACGTCATCGAAGACGATTACGACAGCGAATTCAGGTATGAAGGCAGGCCTATTCCCTCACTGCATAGTTTGGATATGCATGGAAACACCGTGTATTTAGGCACGTTTTCCAAACTGTTGATGCCTTCCATACGAATCAGCTTCATGGTGCTGCCGGAAAAACTGCTAGGAACGTACAACGAGCGGTACGCGGGTTACAAACAAACCGTGTCCAAACTGGATCAGCATACGCTGGAGATGTTCATGGAAAGCGGCGAATGGAGCAAACATCTCAACAAAGCCAGAAACATTTATAAAAAAAGACATCATGCGTTATTGACGGCAATCAAGGATTACATGAAGGACAGCGTTCAAATCATCGGTTCGGCTTCAGGGCTGCACCTGGTGCTGGAGCCGCGCAACGGCATGACCGAGGAAGAACTTATCGCCGCCGCGCAGCATAATGGCGTTTTGATCTATCCGATGTCTGCTTTTTATGAGAAAAAGCATCATTCGGGAAACGCGCAGGTCCTGCTTGGTTTCGGAGGATTGAATGAGGAACGGATCCGCGAAGGCGTTTCTCTGCTCTGCGAGGCTTGGTTTCGTGGACGATAATTTGTCCCGGTTTTGCACGGTAACGCGTTGTGGTCCTATATAAAATTTAAAATCTGGCCCTACCCATTACTCCCGGAATGGTTTAATTTATAAGAGCCAGTTAACAGAGACGAAATAAAAGCATGCAATGCTTGGATGGTTCGTTCGAATTCGGATAGGGGGACTACAGATGAATACAGGTACCGATCGTGTGAAAAGAGGCATGGCAGAAATGCAAAAAGGCGGCGTCATCATGGACGTCATGAACGCCGAACAGGCAAAGATCGCAGAAGCGGCCGGGGCAACGGCAGTCATGGCGCTGGAGCGCGTGCCATCGGATATCCGTGCCGCAGGCGGCGTTGCTCGGATGGCAGATCCAACGATCGTGGAAGAAGTCATGAAAGTGGTGACGATCCCGGTTATGGCCAAAGCACGCATTGGCCACTACGTGGAAGCCAAAGTGCTGGAATCCCTGGGCGTGGATTACCTGGACGAGAGTGAAGTGTTGACACCAGCCGATGAGGTGTACCATATCGACAAACGCGAATTCGTCGTTCCGTTTGTTTGCGGCGCGAAGGATCTGGGTGAAGCGCTGCGCCGGATCGGAGAGGGCGCTTCGATGATCCGTACCAAAGGCGAGCCGGGAACCGGAAATATCGTTGAAGCGGTCCGTCATATGCGTTTGATCAACAGCCAGATCAAGAAAGTGGCGGGCATGTCCAAAGACGAGCTGTATCATGAAGCCAAATTGCTCGGCGTTCCTTATGAGCAGCTGCTGGATGTACACGAAAACGGCAAACTGCCGGTCGTCAACTTTGCGGCAGGCGGTGTAGCCACCCCGGCGGATGCGGCGTTGATGATGCACCTGGGCGCAGACGGCGTATTCGTAGGATCAGGCATTTTCAAATCGGACAGCCCTGAGAAGTTTGCGCGTGCGATCGTGGAAGCAACGACGCACTACACGGATTACAAATTGATCGCCGAAGTATCCAAAAACCTGGGTACGCCGATGAAAGGCATCGACATTGCCACGCTTGCACCGTCGGAGCGCATGTCGGACCGCGGCTGGTAAGATCATCAAGACCACGGTGTGTGACCGTGGAGGACTATAGGTCAAGAAAGCACCACTCTTTATGGAGTGGTGCTTCTTCTTTTTACGCAGGGCAACTGTACGAAAAGGGGAAATGCCGAAGGAACGACTTACACTTTTAATAAAACACCAAACCTTATACAATAAGGCATATCCGCAAGAAGAAAGGAAGATGAAGTGATGCCACTGACCCCTGCAGGAATACAAGCAATGGAGCTTCGGATGGACGTGAATGGGGAAGCGTTCGTCGTACATCCGACATTGTTGTGGGACGAGCAGCATGTCGTTCTTGTCGATACCGGCATTTCCGGGCAATTGGACCTGATCCGTACGATGCTGGAAAAGGAAGGGTTTGCTTTGGACGATTTGACGCATGTCATCATCACGCATCAAGACCGCGACCATATCGGCAGTCTGCCGGAAGTGGTGCAAGCCAGGGAAGGCCAGGTCGCGGTGCTGGCGCATGAGGAGGCCGTCCCTTATTTGACCGCAGCGATCCCGCTCATCAAAAGCAAGGTTTTTGCACCGTCCGTGCAGGTGCATTCGGCACTTCAGGATGGCGACATTCTCCCGTTGGCCGGCGGCATTCAGGTCGTCTATACCCCGGGGCACACGCCGGATCACATGTCACTGTACCATATTCCGAGCAAAACGCTGATCGCCGGTGATGCATTGACTTCGCAAGAAGGCAATCTTCTCTCCTTTGCCCCCCAACATACGTTAGATCCATCCACCGCTTTGCAGTCGATCGCGAAATTGCTGGAGCTCGACGTGGATGCAGTGATCGCTTATCATGGCGGCGCCGTCACGAATCATGTGAAGGAACGGCTGCAAGAAATCGTACATACGACACCCGTCATTCGACCATGTGCGGAGAGCGATGAACCTGCCATTTTCCGCATTATTAACGATGCAGCTATCGCCTATCAAGGGGTTATTCCGGAAGATCGGTATCATGTGCCGTATATGAGCCTGGAAGAGCTGAAGCAGGAGATGAACAGTGGCGTAAACTTCTGGGGCGTCGAGCTTGGCGGACAACTTGTCGGCGTCATGGGTATCCAAGACAAAGGGGATGTGGCGTTAATCCGTCATGCTTACGTACAAACGACAAGCCGCCAGGGCGGCATTGGCACCATGCTGCTGAATCACATCGTTGGATTTACCGACAAACCGATCCTGATCGGCACATGGGAAGCGGCATCGTGGGCCATCGCGTTTTATGAGAAAAACGGCTTCGCCCTAGTTCCGCCGGAGAAGAAAGCGGAGCTGCTGCAGCGATATTGGGACGTGCCGGAAAGGCAGATTGAAACGTCGGTCGTGCTGGCATCTCCGAGCTTTTTAAAGTAAATATGTTCATCCGTGTACGGTTTGGATTCATGGTAAAATGGGATGGCGATGATCATCGTCAACTGAAAATATTGCTCTTGAGGAGGGGGATTATGGAATTTTTTGCGGAATATTTAACGCGCATCGATCATCCGGAGCACCGTGCCCGAATGGAAGAAGTATTGAATTGGGTAAAGGAGTCTTATCCAGTCTTATCGCCCAAAATTGCATGGAATCAGCCGATGTTTACCGATCACGATACGTTTATTATCGGGTTTAGCGTGTCCAAACAGCACATCGCCGTAGCTCCCGAGAAGGTGGTCATTGAACGTTTTGCGGATGACATTACCCAAGCAGGGTACACCCATACCAAGGAACTGATTCGTATGCCGTGGAAAAATGAAGTCGATTTTGGTTTGCTTGCGAAACTGATCGAGTTCAATATATTGGACAAGGCTGAGTGCACTACGTTTTGGAGAAAATAGTAAGCAAGCTCGAAGCACACTACAAAAATAAAAAGGGAGATCCCGTCATGGCAAAAATCGGCCCTAAAATCAAAACGTTTTTGATGTTTGAAGGTCAGGCAGAAGAGGCGATGAACTTCTACGTGAGTCTGTTCGAAGACTCTGAAATCACAAGCATTCAACGATACGGCCCGAATGAAGATGGTCCGGAAGGTTCTTTGCATCAAGCAACATTCAAGCTGGCCGGGCAAACGTTCATGTGTATCGACAGCTACGTGAAGCATGCTTTTTCGTTTACGCCTGCCATTTCCCTGTTTGTTGAGTGTGAATCGGATGAGGAAATTGAACGCACGTTTGCCAAATTGCTGGATGGAGGAACCGTGTACATGCCGCTTGGCGCTTATCCATTCAGTTCCAAATTCGGCTGGGTCGGAGACAAATTCGGCGTGACGTGGCAGCTTAACCTGGCCTGATCCGTTCTCTGAAAAAGCGCGTAAATCGTAGGCTGAAAGCAATCATGACGGAGCAAGAATTCGGACAAGCTTGCTCCGTTCAATATCTTCGATTGCTCCGATAAGCAATGATTTCAGGCTTCAAGACCCACGCCTTCATAAAACTGATACTTGTTTTTGCCGCTTGATTTGGCTTGATATAATGCGGCATCCGCATGCTCAAGCAGCGTGGACAGATCGATATTCATTTGTTCGGTATAAGGAATGATGCCAATGCTCACCGATAATTGGAATTTCTCCTTATCCCTGAGACTGTCCCAGGAGGATAACCGGCCCAGAATCAACTCTGCCTGGTTCACAATCTGATGCTGATCCAACAAATGATGATAATAAACCACGAATTCATCCCCGCCAAGCCGAACGACAAACCCGTCATTGTGCAGCATCAGCTCTTCCAAACGAAGGGCCACTTCCTTCAATACCAAATCTCCCGCATGATGGCCGAACAAGTCGTTTACATTTTTGAAGCCATCCAGATCAAGGAACAACAAAGCTCCATATGCTGTTGGATGTTCATCAAAGTATTTATGCAGGAACTGTCTGTTATAAGCCCCCGTTAACGAATCCCTGAAGGCCAATTTTTCCAAATCCAAATAATATGAAAACAGCCTCGCCACTTTTTGAAACAAATTCACGCTTGTGCGGTCAAATACCGAAGCCGAGGAATTCACGGCGCATAACGTGCCGAATACATCCCCGTTTCTCAGGATTATGGGAACCCCTAGGTAGGAACCGATCCTGGCTTCCCTTAAAGCAGGCAGCAGATCATCCAATGCCGAGTCTTGGGTGATATCTTCATAGACCAACGGCGCATCGCATGAGAAATCAATCCGGTTGCATACGGTGGAGTCGACTTGAATCGTCATCCCTTCATGGATTCCGATCGTTTTATCATTGTCCAACACTTTCAGGATGACTTGCTCTGTGTCGGTGAGGGAACTCAGGAATAAAAACTTATCCCGGAGAATCTGATTGGCCATTTCCAAAATATCGTGCGTGACCTCGTTGAAATTTGTATAAAAAGGAAATTCTTTGATGGGCTGACTCATAATGTAACTCTCCTTAATATCAAATATATATAGTTGCAGACGATCAGGTTATCGCTGTGAAATATGTATTCAAGACCGGGTGTCCGGGTCTTCTTGTTGATTTCGTTTAAAAATAGTATCAACCTATATATTACTAAAAACTTACATTCAAAAAAACAAAAATATTTTTCAATTTTTAATAAAATGAAAAAACAGGACTTCCTAAAACGAGGTTTAGGAAGTCCTTCGTATAATGCTGACCAATTGGAAAATGTTCTAGGGAAAAGTAAAATGTTTAGTTGGATCAAAAAAGAGCATGAGAGGATCATCAAGCGGCTTTGGGCGCCGCAGGTTTGCTGTTTACGATCCAAATGCCGAACAGGACGAGGGCGATGCCTCCAAGCGTGGCGATCTTGAAGGATTCATGTAGGAAGAGCCAACCGGACAACACCCCGATGATGGGAACAGTCAACAATGTAATCGATGCTTTGCTGGCCTCAAGTTTGGACAGAATGTTGGTCCATAATACAAACGCAAGCGCGGACGCAACAATGCCGGAAAACAGCAAGTACAACACAGCGTTCAGATTCCAGTGGGTTGTTCCATGTTCGAACAGCAGGGAGCAAATGAACAGACCGATCGTTCCGAATGCCATCTGCCAGGTCGTGAACTGCACTTTGTCACAGTCCTGAAGCTTTTGTTTGATGATCAGGTTGGAGATTGCCCAAGAGATTGCGGACGAAAGAGCCAGCAGCAAAATCCAAGGATTCCCGGAGAAACGAATGTCCATCGCGAGTCCCAATCCCAGAATGCCAACGATGATTCCAATGGATTTGCGGGTCGTTAACCGGTCGCTTGGAATGACGTAATGTGCCATTAAGGAGAGAAACAAGGGCATGCTGTAGGTCAGCACGGACGTTAAGCCGGCACTGATGTAATTCAGGGATACCTGAATCGCAATGTTAAAATAGGTCGTTTGCAAAATGCCGCAGATCACGAACCATTTGAAATGTTCCCGTTTCGGAAGGGGGATCCGTTTGAAAAACACGATCAGAAAAAGAAAACCGGACCCGACCAAAAAGCGAAAAGCGGCGAATAAAACAGGGGGGAACAGGCCGTTCCCCAGCTTCATGATCACGAAATTGAATCCCCAGATTAAACACAGAACCAAACTCAGAAGTTGCATTTTCAAGTCATATCCCTTCGGTACGTTTTGTTTAGGATGACAGGCTGCCAGGAATATGCTTTGACACCAGGGACAACAGAATATCCTTTTCTCGAACAGCATCCGAATCATACGGAGTGACGGAAGCGTATTGGTCCGAGTTCGTAATAATGATTGGCGTAATTGTGTTATAGCCCTCGGATTGGATGGCTTGTATATCGAATTCCAACAACAGGTCCCCGGCATTCAACCGGTCGCCTTCGTTAATATGGGAGGTGAAGTGTTTTCCTTTCAATTTGACGGTGTCGATACCGACATGAATCAAAATTTCCGCCCCGTCATCACTTACGATCATTATAGCATGCTTGGTTTTGAACAGTTTGGCCACTACGCCATGGACAGGAGATACAACCCTGCCTGCTGCAGGCACGATGGCAACGCCTTTGCCCATCATCTCCTGGCTGAAGGTTTCATCCGGAACAACGCGGAGAGGATGGAGCGAACCTTGCATTGGGCTCAAAATGACACCTTCCGGCACTTCCGTTTGTCCACCAGCATGATTTAAGACACTTTTAGGAGTTGGAGCAGAGGCATTCACGGGTATTTCAACTGTGCTTTCAGGGTTTGGAATGTCTTGGAATCCGATGACCCAAGTGACCACGGCAGCAACAATAAACGAAGCAGCCATGGCGATGGCCAGATAGATGAACGTTTCTCCTAAAAAGAGCGGAATGCCCGGAAGACCTGCCAACGTGTAACCGTACGCTTTGGCTCCATAGAAACCGGAAATGGCTCCTCCGACCGCACCGCCTGTAGCTGCGCCGATGAACGGTTTTTTGAGCCGCATCGTTACGCCGTAGATTGCCGGCTCGGTGACACCCATCAATGCGCTGAACGTAGCTGCACCCGCGACAGATTTGAGGGCTTTATTTTTCGTTTTCAGGAACACAGCGAAGGATGCGCCTGCCTGGCCGATATTGGCTACGGTCATGAGTGGTTTGATGTAATCGTATCCATATTGTGATACGGATTGCACGATGAGCGGAACCAATCCGTAGTGCATGCCAGTGATGACAATCAGCGAGAACGTGCCGCCCAGAACGATCCCTGCAAACAAGCCTGACGTGGAATAGAGCCAAGAGAAACCAACGGCGAGTGCGTTACCCGCATACGAACCGAGTGGACCCAATACAATCAATACGATTGGAATGGCGATGAGCAAAATAATCATCGGTTCGAATACGATTTTCAGCGAACCGGGCACGATTCTTTTAACATATTTCTCGATGTAAGCCAGCAAAATGACGGACAACAGGATCGGCAGTACGGAAGACGAGTAGTCGATCAGGCGCATGGGGGCGCCAAGGAGGCTTAGCTCTGTCACGCCATCCGCACGCAGCGCGGCGAAATTGGGATGAAGGAGCACACCTGCTACAACGACGGCGAAGTAAGGATTCGTCTTAAATTTGTTAGCCGCCGTAATGGCCAAGAGGATGGGCAAGAAATAAAAGGCGGTTGTGGATAGTACAGTCAGCACAACGAACACACCGCTTTCCGGCTGGACCAAATTCCATACCGTGAGCAGGGAAAGCAGCCCCTTCAGCATGCCGGCACCGATGATCACCGGAATGGCAGGGGTGAAGATGCTGGAGATGACTTCGAACAATCGGCTGAATATGTTCTTTTTATCCTTGTTATCCGCAGTAAGTTGCTCTTCATCTTCGTCATCGGTTTTGATGTCGGCAATCTGAATCAGCTGGTTGAACACCGAGCCCACTTCGTTGCCGATAATGACCTGGTATTGGCCGCCGCTTTGGGCAACGCCCATGACTCCGGCCATGTTTTTCAGCCTTTCGGAGTCGGCCCGCCGATCGTCGTGCAAATTAAAACGAATGCGTGTAATGCAATGCGTGGCCATTTTGATGTTTTTCTCTCCGCCGACGCTTTCCAAAATTTCTTTAGCAAGTTGCTTTTTGTCCATGGATCATAACTCCCTTTGAGTCATATTCTCAATTGTAAACACTTACATAACTGTAATGTATCGTGTTCGTTTTCCGGCAATCAAGGGAATGGAATAGGGGATCGATCATCCCCGTCTCCCTTGAAAACCGGCCTTGAAGTAAGTGCTGAACGGTAAATCGTTGGTATTACAACGTTTCGCCGTTACTTGCAATGACTTGCTTGTACCAGTCAAAGCTTTTCTTTTTGATGCGTTTAAGAGAGCCATTACCTTCATCGTCCTGATCGACGTATACAAAACCGTACCGTTTGGACATTTGCGACGTCGAAGCGCTGATCATATCGATGGGTCCCCAGGCCGTGTAACCGATCAGATCGACGCCATCATGGATGGCTTCACGCATTTGCTCGATATGTTTTTTCAGGTAATCGATGCGATAATCATCCTGAATGGTGCCGTCTTCTCGGATCGTATCGATGGCGCCTATGCCGTTTTCCGCAATGAACAAAGGTTTCTGATAGCGATCGTACAGATTGTTCAGCGCATACCGCAACCCCTTTGGATCGATCTGCCATCCCCATTCGTTTTGCTCGAGATATGGGTTTTTTACGCCGCCAATCAGATTGCCGCTTGCTTTTTCGTGCTGCTCTGCCGTGGCACTTGCATTGTTGGACATATAATAGCTGATCGCAATGTAATCGACGATGTTTTCGCGAAGGATCGCATCATCACCTGGCTCGGTTTGCAACACAACGCCTTTTTCTTCGAACATTCTTGCGGAATAAGAGGGATAGTACCCTCTAACTTGAACGTCACTGAAGAAAAAGGAGACACGTTCTTCATGTTGGGTTTCCAAGACGTCATCCGGATTACAGGTGTTTGGATATAATAACAGATAACTGATCATGGAGCCGACCATAGAACCGGGAATGATCTCATGCGCTGCTTTGACGGACAAAGCGCTTGCAAGAAATTGATGATGAGCTGCTTGATACTTGGCTTGTTCGAGATTAGGGTGGCCTTCCTCAATAATTCCTGCACTGACGAAAGGATGATGTTTGAGGCAGTTCATTTCGTTAAAGGTGATCCAATATTTCACTTTGTCTTTGTAGCGACGGAATACGGTTTCTGCAAAACGAACGAAAAAATCGATGCATTTGCGGTTGGTCCAACCGCCGTAAGCATTAACGAGATGTAATGGCATATCGTAATGCGTCAAGGAAATGACAGGTTCGATCTGGTGCTCAAGTAACTTGTCGAATACTTTGTCATAGAAAGCAAGCCCTAGTTCATTTGGCTCCAGTTCATCGCCGTTCGGAAAAATGCGGGTCCATGCGATGGACGTCCGGTAGGTGCTGAAACCCATCTCCGCAAAAAGCTCGATATCTTCTTCATAGCGATGGTAGAAATCATTACCGCGGCGTTTCGGATAGTTTTTTTGAATTGCTGGATCGAGAGCTTCCTGGACCTGACGATGTGTCATCATATGCCATTGGTCCAGCCAATATTTTTTATCCTGCTTGGAATCGAACGTAAATACGTCACTTACGGACAACCCCCGGCCATCCGCATCATAAGCGCCTTCTGTTTGCATGGCCGCAGCCGCTCCGCCCCACAGGAAATTTTTAGGGAAACCTTTTTTCACATGTTCCATGACTTGACCTCCGAAGTAGTATAAGTGATAGAATTTAGTAGTCTGAAGGATTCATGAACAATCCTCATAGGCTCATGCTAAACGCTGGAATGCATTCCAGGTCAAGCACAAATTTCGCGGGGTGGCTCACATGATCAACATCACAAAAATCGCAGAAATTGCCGGAGTTTCGAGAAGTACGGTTTCTCGCGTATTGAATAATCATCCTCACGTTAATGAAACGACCCGGGAACACGTGATGAAAATTATGAAGGAATTCGACTATATTCCGAACATCAATGCCGTTCAGCTAAAGGTAGGCCGAACCAAAATTATCGGTGTCATGACGCCGACGATCAACAATTATTACATGCAATATATCAATGGAATCGCTCTTGAAGGCAAGAAAGAGGGATATCAGGTTCTCATTTACCAAACGGACGAACAAGCTGACCAGGAGCAGGCAGCACTGGAATTGCTGCGCCAAAAAAAGGTAGACGGGCTGATCGTGTTAAGGCGGTTGATGAGCTGGAAAACGATCGAGAAATATACGGAATACGGACCGATTGTGACATGCGAACCTTTGAACAGCGGCAAAATACCTTCGGTATACATGGACCATTATGAAGGATTTCGATTGGGGATAGAGCATCTGGTAGAGAGAGGATATCACCATATCGCCTGTACGATCGGAAGGAAACATAGCACCAACAGCAAGCGAAGAATTCAGGCATACATGGATGTATTGGAGAAATACGGGTTACCGCATAAAGAAGAGTGGATGCTCTACGGCGTCCGCACGGTGGAAGACGGAATTGCGGCATTCAAGAAACTGGAGAGGCTTGCCGATAAACCCCATGCGATCGTAACCACCAACGATTTCGTTGCAAGTGGTATTCTATCTTCGGCACGTTCGAGCGGTTTTCGGGTGCCTGAAGATATCGCCGTGGTAGGATTTGAAGCTGACGAAAGTCAGGTGGCCGACGCCATGCAGCTCACGAATATCACGAATCCGCTCAAAAACATTGGACAGGACATGTTTCGGATTTTCATGAACAAGCTTCAGTGCAAGCCTTTCGAATATCGGAATTTGGAATTCCAATTGATTGTCCGTGAATCGACTTGAATGAAAGATTCAAGTCTCGAAAAGCCGCGATATCGCGGCTTTTTGCGTTGAATGACATGGGGCATGAATTCATACGGGCTGGGCCAACAAATAGTCTTGTCAAAAGTGTACCCGCATGATAAAGTTGATAACGATTATCAATATCATTAAAAAAGGGTGGATTCATTTGTTGAAACGGACAACTTCAATCTGGCTTATGCTTGTACTGGCCATGATGCTTGTATTGAGTGCATGCGGTCAAAAAGCAACAACAAATACAACGAACGAGACAACCAATCAGGTGTCTGCGGGAACGGAGACACCAACCGGTTCAGGTTCATCCGGTTCAACAGCAGAAGAGGAAACGGTGACGTATCAATCCGATGCAGGTGAGATACAAGTGCCTAAAAATCCGCAGCGCATCGTCGATCTGACGGCATTCTCGACAGGTTATTTCGTTGCGCTGGATGCACCGGTCGTCGGAGCGCTCTCGGGCGCGATGAACAACAAATACATTAAAGATCAATTGGCCGGCCAAGGTACGACGGACCTGGGCGAGCAGCCGACAGCCGAGCAAATCGTCAGCCTGCAGCCGGACTTGATCATCGCTTATACAGGAACCGAGGGAATTGATCAATTATCCCAGATTGCTCCCGTCGTACAGCTCAAGTATGGTGCGCTAAACTACAAAGACCTCATGCTGGAGCTGGGCAAACTGACCAATCGGGAAGATGCGGCCAAAGCATGGGTCGCGAACTGGGAAGCCAAGATTAACGAACTGAAGCCGCAGGTGAAGGCCGCGGTAGGCGACCGCACGGTTTCGATCCTCAACCCGTATTCGAAGGGGCTATATGTATTCGGCCATAATTTCGGCCGCGGCGGGGAGATCATCTATGGGGAATTTGGCCTTAAAGCGCCAGCCAAGGCTCAAGCCGAAGCGATCGACAGCGGAACAGGCTGGGCTTCCATTTCAATGGAAGTGCTGCCGGAATACGCGGGTGACATCATCTTTACGAGTCCATGGTCGGGCGATACAAGTGATCCGCAGATTGTTTACGAGAACAAGATCTGGGCTAATCTGCCTGCGGTGAAGGCCGGACATGTATTCCAGCTTGACCCTACCTCGGACACGTACAATGATCCCATTTCTTTGGAAGGCCAGTTGAAGTTTATTACCGATAGCTTGCTTTCCGCCAAATAAATCCTTATCCGTCCATAACGTTTAACCATAAAAACGAGTATTCCTGAAAGGCTTCCTAGCGGAGGTTCAGGAGTACTCGTTTTATTTCACGTCTATTTAAATAGGATATAACGTTCGAAGAGAAGGGATACATCGAGAAATACAGAATATTTGAGGGTGTATGCTGGGAGCTTGCTTCGGGGTATTCGTCGTATCAGCGATTGTTACAAGTTATGATACAGGGAGGAAATGATCCGTGGTACTAGATGACGAAGCTTTTAAAAAGCTGATATCCACCAGAAATGTTGGGAGAGTCACGTATGGAATAGAAAAAAGGGAAGCAGAGAACGAAAAATGGATGAATGATTTATTGGTCAAAATGGGGCATAACTCGTCGAGAATCGAACATCATTGGAGATCGGTAACGAGGGAGTATGCCCATCAGATTCTTGAATTCATCTTTACCATGGAAATGACCCACAAAAGCCGCTATTTCGCGATGCGAACCTGAATCTCCGTCAGAAATTCATCGGTATGGATCGTTTCCCGGTTGTCGATTTCATAGATTTCGAAAGGGGCATCCAGCAATGCATATCCGTTTTCACTGGCATGGTCCATGACGTCCATGATCCGCTTTGCACTCTGAGTATAATCCCCTCGGTAACAAAGTGAAAGGTACTCCCCGGCGGGAAGCAGATCATCGTAGTCGCGGGCGTTTCGATCCAAAATGAAAAAGATGGAGTCGAACACCTCCTTCATGCCTGCCTGCAATTCCTCGACAGCCACGGATGCTCCGAATAATTGATTGCCAAAATCACGGATTTTGCTTTCATGCTTTTGATGCAGCTTTTTGATCGCCAAGTCCATTTCCTCATCCCTCGTGATCCGCATCTTTAGCTGTAAGCAAGGCCGATCGGGATAGGATTTGATCGTGAATACTCCAGTTTCAATGTTCTTTGCTGCAGACAAGACATGGATTCGTTCCTGGATAAGTTGTTGCTTGAAACGCAGCCTTTCGATCTGTTCGCTGATCAGCGCCTCCTCCGTATGGAACAACGAAAGCGTACTATCAATGCTTTGATGGTCCAAGTACTCTTTGATCTGCTGCATGGAGAAATCCAATTGGCGCAAATCGCGAATAATGTTCAATTTGTATATGTCATGCAAGCCATAGAGCCTATATCCATTGGTGTCCCGTCGTGGCTGGAGCACGCCCAATTTCTCGTAATAACGCAAGGAGTCCGCGCCGATTTGATACAGTTTGGATATTTCATTGATTTTAAAAACACTTTTCATGCCTCGATCCAATCCTTCTTCAATAAGTAATCAGTCAAAAAACAAACGATGGAACGCCAAATGGCTTTTTGCCTTGCGGAATTCGCCTGGCGAACATCCGACAATGCCATGAAAGACTTTGATAAAATAACTGCTTCCCGAGAAGCCCACTTGTTGGGCAATTTCCTCAATGCTAAGATCGGTTTCGCGCAGCAATCGCACCGCATGGCCGAGCCGGATCTTGGTCAAATACTGCAGCGGGGACATTCCTATGGCTGCCGTAAATCTTCGGATAAAATGAAACTTGGACAAACCTGCCGCCTGTGCACAAGCATCAACGCCTGAAATAACCGGATAATGCTCCTCCATCCAGGCCAAAGCCTTGCGAATCGCTTCCGGATGGTCGCCGTCTCCGTCTGTATGACTGGTATAACGTCTCAATTCCATCATGAATCGGTAGACGGATGACGAAGCACGGAATGCATCCGATAGCTGACCATCCCTGGCATCGAGAAAAATATGCTCCAATGTATGGATCACCGAATGGTGACGCGGAATGGGAACGATCGGGCCGTACTTTTTTTTGACAGCATGCCAGTGGTCCTGCAGCCCTGTAGGACGAAACAGCAAAAAAAGGAATTCCCAGGATTCGTCACGGTCATCGAAGCGATAACAGTGATCGTCCGGGATTTCCACGAGCAATGCCGTCTCCTCCGGAACGAGGTACTCTTTGCTGCCTACACGTAGGCGTCCTTGTCCGGATAACGTATATTGAAAAAGAAAAAGGGGGCCGTCGGACCGCTTCAAACCGTCCCAGGAATAGAGGGGGGACGAGACCTGGTCGCGACCGACGGCATATAATTCATAAAGGCCCATGGCTGCCGCTTCGGAAAAGCGGAACCCGATCGTTGAATATTCAGGCTGATTCAATTTTGGTTTAGTCATCTTCTAAGTATATGGAAGTTTACGGTTCGAGTCTATACAATGCGGCTCCATGCGGAGCAATCTCGGCAGACAACGTCCCGTCATTGACGTTAACGTGCTGTCCTGTCCAAAGCTCTTTCGCGCCAGAGAAGCGGGTTACGCCGATTTGCTGCAATCGAACGGAGACGGTGGCCGCATCGTCACCAACATTAAACAATGCGACGTACACGGAGCCGTCCGTATGATTGGCTTGCCATACAACCTTGTTATCCTCACGGGATACCTGGCGTGCGCCAAAGCCGTTTCTGTGCAGATCAAGCACGTCCCGGTTGGTCAAGAGGGATAGCGTCCAATCGTCGTTGTCCCGCATTTCTCCGCCAAACATGAGTGGCGAACGGAAAATGGACCACAAGGTCATCATCGTCAATTGTTCGTCCTTGGTAAACCGCGTCCACCGATCGCTGCCTCCGCCGTCCACGGAACGAATGCCGAGATGGCCGAGCGGCAGCATGTCGCAATCAGGCCACTGGCCTGGCTCCACATGTTCGGCCCACTTCTCGCAGCGTTCGAACATGCCGAGCAGCAGGGGCCACAGATCCCAGAAATCGTCGGTCATGCGCCACATGTTGGCATTGGCTTTGAATTCCTCGGCGTGCTCCAGAGGGGCTGGCCCCGGTGAAAGGCTGAGAACCATCTCTCTGCCGCTGCGGTCAATGGCTTTGCGAATCATTTCGATTTCAGGCAAATGGGCTTGATACAGGCGGGATGCAGCAATGTCATCCACTTTAACGAAGTCGACGCCCCAGGATGCATACAGTTCAAACAATGAATCGTAATAGGCCTGAGCACCTTCTTTGGCTGCATCTACGCCGTACATGTCCGTGTTCCAAGGGCAGATCGAATTCGGGTGGGCGATGTCCCGAGCCGTGGCCGAGGTGCCCAGAATCGGCGTTGCCGCATGGGCAGCTTGACGAGGGATGCCGCGCATGATGTGGATGCCGAACTTCAGGCCCAAACTGTGCACGTAATCCGCCAATGGTTTGAATCCTTTGCCCCCGGCGGCAGAAGGGAAGCGGTTAACGGCTGGCATCAGCCGAGAGTATTCGTCCATTTCCAGAGGCACAAACGGCCGATACTGCGAAGATATTGCTCCCGGTTCGTACCATTGGATATCGACGACCACGTATTCCCATCCATACGCCTTCAAGTGCTCTGCCATATACTCCGCATTTCCGCGAATCTCTTCTTCACGCACGGCAGCACCATAACAATCCCAGCTATTCCAGCCCATAGGCGGGGTAAGTGCAAATTGGTGATGATTCATGTCCAGATCCCATCTTTCGTTGATAAAGTATGTTCTGGCTTCATTTTATGGGAACGAAGGATAAGGGACAATCATAAAGTATTGCTCAGGTTGTAAAATATTGCTGTTCTATTGGCGTGAAGAACCACGTTGTAATGCCTGTAACGGGTTAGATAGGCTGAATCATGATATAATGGGCTGAAATGGAATAAATATGATGAACATCGAGACTACCAAAGGGTATGGAATGGAGGGAAACGTATGGACCACCGGCAGCTGCTTCCTTTGGTCGAACGGCTGGATGCGAGAGGCATCCCTTACGCTTTAGGCGGCAGCGGATTACTGCGTTATCTGAACTTGATTCAAAGCGTAAACGATTGGGACTTGACGGTTGAATGCTCCAAAGTCGAGCTGCTGGAAGCCATCCATGGATTCGACTACAAAGAACAGCCGAGTGGAGACCACCCGTTTGCCAGCGAATACCGATTGAGTTTGCCTTCATTGAACGTGGATATCATCGGGGGCTTTGCTATATATTCAGGCAAGGGTGTGGTTAAATTGCCCATCCGGCGTATGAGCTTCTGGGACGGAGTCCATGTTTCCCATCCAGAAGTCTGGTATATTGCTTACAGATTAATGGATCGCGGAACGAAAGGCGATATGTTGTTTCAGTATTTGCAGTCCAATAAAAGGTTGGTCAATCAGGACCTCGTTCACGAGCTGCTTGCTGCCGATCATCTTGATCCGTTTTTGCGCAATGAGCTTAACGATTTGTCATTACCCGCAGAATGAGCATGACATGGAACAGGCGCTATCCTCATCATTGCAACTCATTTATTTCCCTTTTACGACAGACATAAACGAAAGCCGGAGGGAAGTTGAGCGGAACGAATTCCACTTTATCGATGACAAATGTTTCGGTCAATTGCTTTTTCATTTGAAGCGAATACTGGAAAGCAATGAACTGCCCGCCAGGTTTCAGAGCCGAATGAATCTGTTCGACCAATGCATCCCTCAGTTTGCGCTCGAAATTGAAAAAGGGAAGTCCGCTAAAAATGCAGTCCAATTGCTCGACATTCGCTTGTTGGATCGTTTCCACCAGGTGGGTCGCATCGGCATGACAGGTGAAACGCGGATATTCGGCCTGCAAATTGTTTCTCATGGTCGCGTCCATTTCGAACAAAAACACCTTTGTCGCTTCGGTTGCCCGGGCTTGAATTTGGCGGGTGATTGCTCCCGTTCCCGACCCAAGCTCCGCGGCGGCCTTCATTTCATGCCATGGCGCATGTTTCACCATGGTGTTCGCCAAAAAGCGGGAGCTCGGCATGAGGCTTCCGACCCGTTTCGGGCTTTGAATGAAGCTTCTCAAAAATATTAGATTTTCATTCAGAGTCAACGTTTCCACCTCCATTTCCGTTAACATTGCAAAAATAGAAGCGAAGCCAAGATATATGCTAACCAGCATACGTACCTGCTGCAAAAAAGGTAATGGTCCAACATCACGCACTCGTGGTTGGAAGCAGGGCAATTTTTCGATGATCGGCTTCATGGCTATCTTAATGAACATAACTTAGGAACCACCGGGGATATTTCTAAAGAAATTCTAAAGAATTCGTTGCTATATAAACCGCACTAATTAATCACACCAGGCCACTGCGGTTTATATAGCGATACGGAGTGGATAAAAAGGCAACAAAAAAACCTTGCCAACCTTCGTTGACAAGGAACGATTACAGAACCGTGAGAAGTCGCTTTATGGCGGCTTTTTTGGCGTTTTAGCACGTACGAAGAATGGAGGAAAGGAGGGCGTTTTATAGAAAAAAAGGAATAGATCCGGTTTACAAATCGTAATAATTACGATAAACTAGCTTTTGCAAAACGTAATTATTACGATTAACAGGAGTGCCAGACATGATCTTATCCTCTTTGCGGGATGTTGTATTTGGCTATGGCCATGAACCGGTCATCGAACAACTCTCGCTAGACATTGCTACCGGACGGTTCATCGGAATCACGGGGGCTAACGGAGCTGCCAAAACGACCTTGCTCAAACTGATGCTTGGATTGCTCAAACCTTGGAGCGGTACGGTGTCGTTCAATAATGTGCGGGAAGACGGAACGAAGGTGATCGTGGGATACGTGCCGCAGCAAGTATCTTCCTTCAATGCCGGCTTCCCAAGCAGTGTCATCGAGCTGGTGCGTTCAGGTTGTTATGCGCGCTTGGGGTGTTTCGGCCGATTCAGCAAACATATGCATGACGTGGTTGAGCAAAGCTTACGGCAGGTCGGCATGTGGGAATACCGTCATCGCAAAGTCGGCGAGCTGTCGGGTGGCCAGAAACAACGCGTATGCATCGCACGGGCGCTTGCCCAGGAACCGGATGTACTCGTGCTGGACGAACCGGTGACCGGTTTGGATGCCAAGAGCCGGATCGAGCTGTATCGATTTTTGAAGGATAACGTGACAGCGCATGGGAAAACGGTAATTATGGTTACCCACGGCCTGGAGGAATTGGCACAGTATCTTGACACGGTCATCGAACTGGAAAGAAGGGAGGATGAGGGATGGCGATGTTTGGTTACGAATTCATGCAGCGTGCTTTCTGGGCAGGCGCAATGATCGGCATCATTGCCCCGATTCTGGGAGTGTATTTGATGCTGCGCCGACAAGCGCTGATGGCCGACACGCTCTCGCATGTCTCCCTTGCCGGCGTGGCGTTGGGATCGGCCTTGTCGCTTAATCCTTCGCTCAGCGGATTTGCCGTAGCGATCCTTGGAGGCATACTGATCGAGCAGCTTCGGCGCTCTTATCGCACCTACAGCGAGCTCCCGGTAGCGATTATCATGATCTCCGGCCTGGCACTCGCCGTTGTCCTGATGAGTCTTAAGCAAAATTGGAGCAAAAGCTTGAGTTCCTACTTGTTTGGTTCCATCGTTGCCGTAAACGACACCCAACTGCTGCTGATTGCTGCGGTGCTGCTTACAGGACTGGTGTACTTTATTATCTTAAGACGTCCGTTATACAACCTGACCTTTGACGAAGAGACAGCCACGATTTCGGGCGCAAAGGTGAAGCTGCTGTCCTTTTCCTTTGCCGTACTGACCGGCATGACCGTAGCGGCAGCGATGCCGGTTGTGGGCGTGCTTTTGGTGTCGGCATTGATCGTGCTGCCCGCCTCGCTTGCGTTAAGGATTGCGCCAGGGTTTGCAGCCGCGATACATATCGCGATTGGCACCGGTCTGGCCGGTATTTTTTCCGGTTTGAGCTTGTCCTACTACATCGACACACCGCCTGGCGGTACGATCGCATTGGTTTTGCTCGTTTTCCTGCTTGTCACGATGCTTTTCCAAAAGCTGCTGCAGCGCCGCAGTCGGCGAAGCGTGAAATATGCCAAAGAACGAATGAACAAAAGGAGTGCATGAATATGAAATTTTGGAATCGCAGTTTTATCTTTTTAGCTTTGTCGCTTGTATTGGTTCTGGCCGGATGCGGCACGAAATCGAACAGTGCGGGCTCTTCAGCATCCGATAACGCAGCGTCTTCAACGACCGAAACATCCACTGACGATGCTGCACAGAAAAAGCTGGAGATCAAGACCAGCTTCTATCCGATGTACGAATTCACTCGTCACGTTGCCGGAGATTTGGCCAATGTCGAAAATTTGGTGCCAGCAGGCATGGAGCCGCATGACTGGGAGCCGACCGCACAGGACATGGCAAAGCTGACCGAAGCCGACGTGCTGGTATATAACGGTGCCGGTTTGGAAAGCTGGGTAGGCCAAGCATTGGATAGCGCCACAGGCTCGAATCTGAAAGCCATTGAAGCAAGCCAAGGAATCGACATTATGGAAGGCTCGGAAGAAGAAGGCCATTCTCATTCTCACGGCGATGAGGCTCATGCCGATGATCATGATCACGACCATGGAGAGGAAGCGCGTTCCGAAGAAGAGCATGACCATGACCATGAACATGGCGAGCATGCACATGAGGAACACTCGCATGATGAAAGCGGGCATGTTCACAATCACGGCGGTCTGGACCCTCACGTATGGTTGTCGCCGCAGCTGGCGATTCAAGAGGTTCGTAATATTGAAAAAGGATTATCCGAAGTTGCCCCGGAATACAAAGAACAGTTTAAAGCCAATGCCGATGCATACGTCACCGAACTCGAAGCGCTGGACAACGAATTTACGGAAGGTTTGAAGGATAGCAAACGCAAAGATTTCATTACGCAGCACGCGGCCTTTGGTTATTTGGCCAAACAATACGGGTTGACGCAGGTACCGATCGCTGGATTGTCCCCCGATCAGGAGCCATCTCCGGCCCAAATGGCAGACATCGTGCAGTTTGCCAAGGAGAACAACGTTAAAACGATCTTCTTCGAAACACTGGTCTCTTCCAAAGTGGCCGACACGATCGCTAAAGAGATCGGAGCGAAAACAGATGTTTTGAATCCCATTGAGGGACTTACGGAAGAAGAGCTTGCCGCAGGAAACGACTATGTGCGCGTGATGCGCAGCAACCTTGAAGCATTAAAAACAGCATTGAACGAATAGCGATACGTTGCAAACACGAATCCATGTATACAAATCCAATAAACGAGAAGGCGTTGACTTTTGTGGTCAACGTCTTTTTGTGCACTGCATATCATGAATTCCATCACAAATTGGACACAATTTCCAAATGGGTATAGCTACGTCGAGCTATATGGGAAAGAGGCAAATGTTTGTACACTAAACACAGTTTGTTGTTATCGATGACGTTGCAATCCTTTCGTGGCAATGACGAAATCCATGATGAAAGGAGGGAAATTCCATTCCAAAAGCAGCCGGATCAACGCGTTCGCTGTTCTTGTTTGATGAAAAGCTGTTATTTCGATGGCTTGTCAGCATGCTTGCTTTGGGACTAATGAGCATGTTGTCTTTTTACGGCATTGCCTTTGCTGAAAATAGCAGCGGCCCGATCCCCTTGCAGCCACGGATCGACCGCGCTGTTAATGGCGAAGTCATTACATTGGCACCAGGTACATATTCGGGACCGATCGTCATCGACAAAAGCGTTACGATTCAGGGCGATGATTCCGTCGTGCTGATCAATCCAAAGGCAGCTCCCGCCATTTCGGTTCAATCCGACGAGGTGAGATTAACAGGGTTTCGCGTGCGGCAAGAACATCTCGGCGAGCATGCAGCAATTCACGTGACGGCAAATCAGGTCGTTCTGTCCGATCTTGATATAGAGAGCCAAGGTTACGGCATCATTCTTAGAAAAGCCAGCCAAGGAACCCTGCAGCATAATCTCATTCGTTGGACGGGGCCGTCGAGCACGAAGAATGCGCTGAAGGGAAATGGGATCGACCTGTATGCATCGCAGGAAATCCGGATCACGGATAACGAAATTCACGATGTGCGCGATGGCATTTACATGGAAAACAGCCGCAGCATCGAAGTCGCCAATAATAGGTTATTCGGCAACAGATATGCCATTCACTTAATGTATGTCCACCTTTCGAGCATTACGGGAAATCTGGGCGAGGGAAATGTAACCGGAGCCATGGTCATGGGTGCCAATAAAGCTGTAGTTACGGGAAATACGTTCCGCAAACAAAGCGAAAATGTTCATTCCCAAGGCATTCTGCTCTATGACGTGCAGCGTTCGATCGTCGCGGATAATGTACTTGAGGGAAACCGTGTCGGATTGTATATCCAGGAGTCTTCCGAAAACGAGATCAGCCGAAACGATCTTTTGCGAAATTTCGTTGGCGTGCAATTCAACCATGCGGAGGGAAACGAGCTTCACTCCAACCGATTCGTATCGAATGTGATCGAAGCGCAAGCGGTGGAAAGCCGAAACAACGTCATCCGCCACAACTACTGGGATTCGTTTCAGGGCCTTGACCTCAATGGGGACGGGGGAAGTGAGGCGGCTTATGCCATCAACCCGTTTTATCAGCGTTTGATACAACGCAACTCGGCCTTTCAATTGTTTTTTCAATCCCCGGGCATGACGTTTCTGAGCGACCTGCATACGGAAGGCAGAAGCGAATGGCTCACCGATCTTTCGCCGCGAATGAAACTGGATGCTGCTTCCCGGGCTTACGCAGGAGATAACGAGAACAATCGGTTCGTGCCATGGCTTGGGGGACTGTTATTACTTGCTGCAGGATATATGTTCTATTTGGGAGGAAAACGAAAATGAAACACTGGACATTCACTTTAATCATGTTGTGGTCCATCTTTCTGTTATCGGGCTGCGGCGCGAAATATGCGGCTGTGCCGATCAATGAGGACGTCGATGTATGCGTGATTTGCAATATGCAGGTTAAAGACGATGCTTTTGCCACCCAACTGACGACAAAGGATGGCCAAACGTACAAATTCGACGACATCGGCTGCATGAATGAATGGAAACAACAGAACGGGACGGATCAAATCGGCATGGATTTTGTCCGTGATTATAATGACAAAGAATGGATCGAATACGGCAAAGCGACTTATGTCTACGATGCTTCCCTAAGAACGCCAATGGCTTACGGCATCGTTAGCTTCAAGGACAAGCCGTCCGCCGAAGCCTTCGTTCAGGAACAGGGCGTCGGCCGAATCATGACTGCCGAAGAACTCGCATCCCACGACTGGAAGCAAAATACGGAGGGCATGGACATGCATGGGGAAGGTCAGGGACATACCCACAGTCATGAACAGGAAGCAGGGAGTGAGGAAACGAATCATGCTAACGAAAAAGCAGGAGATGCCGGTCATCATTAATCCGAAAGTCGGTGGAATGCCATGATCTCGAACCTGATTTACGTCGCCAACCGGGAAATCAAACTGGGTTTCCGCAACCCTTGGGCTTATTCGTTCCTGATATTGTTCTGCATGTTCGGTTTGAGCCTGCTGGTGCTGAATGCTCAAAATGTTGTTGAAGGTTTTTCGGGTACGACGGGTTCCTTGCTAAATTTAATTCTCTATCTGCTGCCGTTGATGGCCCTCTTCATCGGATCGTTTTCGTTGACGTCGGAGAGGGAAGACGGCGCTTGGCAATTGTTGTCCACCTATCCTTTGCGTACGTCTTCCTTCGTGATCGGGAAATACCTGGGTTTGTGCTGCGTGCTGATTACGATCGTCTTCTTTGGTTACGGACTGATGGGGGTCGTCAGCGGATTCATGGGCAACGCATTGGACCTGTTGACGTATGGGCTGTTTACGATGTTTTCAGCAGGGTTGGTATGTATGTTCGTAGGGGTGGCTTTATTGATTGGTTCGATCTGCAGCAATCGGTGGCAAGCACTCACCATTTCGGTTTCCGTCTGGTTCTTCCTGGTCATTGCCTGGCCAGCCCTGCTTATTGCGATCCTGGGTTTCGTTCCTTACGCATGGGTGCAGCCGCTTTTGTCCGTTTTGACAATGTTGAATCCGGCAGAGCTCGTCCGACTGTTCGTCGTCATTAAGCTTGGCGGCGGTTCGATCCTCGGACCCGAATATTATCGGTGGGTTTTCTGGATACAAAAACCCGGCGGAACAGCAATGTTCATGATTGCCTTATGCATTTGGATTGCCTTGTCCATGCTGATCGTTCATCGGATATGGGAAAGGAGGCGATACCTTGGCTGACCACGTTATGCCCTATGTAGTGCACGTCAACAAGTTATGCAAGGTAATGAAAGGAAAGGCACTTGTGCAGAACGTTTCATTCACCATCCATGCCGGACAGATTCTGGCGTTATGCGGCGGAAACGGGGCAGGCAAAAGCACCGTGCTGCGCATGATAGCAGGCATTATGCTCCCCACTTCGGGAGAAGTGAACGTTAACGGCCAAAGCCCAAAGTCGAAACGAACACGCTTCGCCGAGCAAATCGGATACATGCCCGACGATTTTCGCTTCAGCCACAGCCTTTCCGCCGAGGAGACGCTTCAGTTCTGGGCAGACTTGAAAAATGTCGGTACGGACAGAGTGACCGACGTTTTAGAAATGGTTGGGCTCGGGAATCACAAAAAGCAACGCGTCACGACGTTCTCCAAAGGGATGCGGCAAAGATTGCTTTTCGCCCAAGCCGTTCTGTCCAAACCGCCGCTGCTCATTATGGATGAGCCGACGAACGGACTAGACCCGTACTGGATGCAAGAATTCGCTCAGTTGATGAAAGGCATCCGGGCCGAGGGGCAGATGGTCGTTTTCTCGACGCACCAATTGGAGATTGCGGAGGACGTTGCCGATGAGGTGGTGTTTCTGAACCAAGGCCAGCAGGCGGACTTCGGCCCGACGTCCCGGTTCCGGGAACGATTCGGCACGCTGCATGCTGCGTTTCGCCACAGTTTGGGATTAAAGTGAGGTTAGCGTATTGCGATTTCTATCCATAATCATGCGGCGCGCACTGGCTTGGACGATCATCACTGCAGCAGTTGTATGCGCGGTTGCGGTTGTATTGCAACCATTTGCAGATTCACGACAGAAGGCCGAAAAGGGGATTATTGCCGTGGGAGAGACGGCTCTCGATTTTGCAGCTGTCGATTTGTCAGGGGAACAAGTACAACTTTCGCAGTATCGCGGGCAGATTGTGCTCCTTCACTTTTGGGCTTCCTGGTGTGCTCCCTGTGTCAGGGAAATGCCATTATTGAACCGTTTATCCCAATCCCATAATGAAAATGTAAAGACGATTTTCGTCAATGTGGGGGAGTCCAAAGCAACCGTCCGCGAATATCTCGCCGAGAACGGCTTTGAACTTGACGTCGTGATTGATGCGACCGGCAAAATCGCAGGATCCTACCATGTGCCGGGATTGCCTGCAACGATGATCGTCGATCGGAACGGAACGTTCGATCATATCCTTCTTGGCGAACTGCATGAGGACATGCCGATCGACCGATGGCTGGCTGAGCTTTGATCTTGAGCAGGGCACGGGCTCTTTTGGAAACCGGGAGAATGAGAGCCGGAATCATCAAGTTGTAAAGGAGGGCTGCGCCCGAAGCGTTGGGATTTGCTTCGTGCGCAGCTGTTTTGGTCATATTGACACAGGGACCGGAAGATGGTTCAGACCGCGAGGCGATCCCGTGCATTCAACTTAGATTTTGGATGGCCAGTTGCCGTACCAGGCGTAGCCGGCCCGTCTCTCTTGGTCGATCTCGCTGAGATTGTATCTGACAATCCCGTCGCGGCCGACAAAGATCGGCTTGTCCGTGCCGATTTCATAGAAACGTGCCCACAGCGGCGTTGTGATGCTGGAGTCTTTAATGACTTTGCCGTCCCCGTTTTCTCTCACGAATTTGATGCCCGTCATCTTGACCTTGTCAAACCAAGCCTGGGCACCGTTAATGGACGCGGTAATCTTGGCATTGGCCGGTCGTGTTTTCAGGAATTTTACGATAGTGCTGCTCTCTGCGGCGGAGAGGGAGGGAACTTCGTATATCCGTGCTCCCGCTGGTTTCAACGTGCTGGAATCATGCTGCTGTCCCCAAGCCGTCAGCTTGCCGCCAACGACGACCTGTGTATTCAGAATGGCATCTACGCCTTTGTTAACAGCATTGCGGCTGCGATCGGCCAGGGAACTGTCAATAAAGGAGAAATCTCCCTTGCGGTTAGCGACTTCATCCAGCAGGTACATGACATTGATCATCGCGTCGTCATTATACGTGATGTGTTTGTGGTAACCCGAGCTTTGGTAAATTTGAGGCCATCCGCCGTTGGCATACTGCATGTTCAGCAAAAAGTTGATGCCTTTGATCGCTGCAGCGGAATATTGGGGATTGTTGGTCTTTTTAAATTCGCTGGCAAGTCTTCGGATTTCAGAATATGTAGCTTTGTTATCGATCGTGGATTTTGCCCATTCTCCGCTCGTTTCTTTGTAATCTTTTCTCCATCCTCCGTCAGGACGCTGGTTTTTCAAAATATCGGAAATGCTCGCCGTCGTTCCGGATGCATCCGCCGCATAGACTTGCCCCGCAGGTAGAATTGCCGTTCCGACAACAGGAAGTGCCAGGGCACAGGCCATCATCAAAGAAGTCACCGTTTTTTTCGCGTTCAACATCTCGTATACCCTCCTAAGTTTAAAATGATAACGGTTCCAAAATATCGATTACCGCTGCTACAGCCTCCTTTTTTTGATTCTGGATAACCATTTTCATCATGTCCATTCCAATTTGTGGATATGGACAAGCTCATTTTATGCAAAACTTTAAAAAATATCAATCTTTGCACATACCATATGGGTGTATATTTTGAATATATTGTTCATCAGAGATAATCTTTAATTAAATTGAATCATATAGACGTATAGGGATAATATACAAATTTTATATGAATATAGTTTCACAATAAAATGGAAGTACACATTTATTTTCAAAAAATGCATTGTGAATGAGCAAAGTTTGTGCTACGATCTTAATCGTTATTATTACGATTAATTTTCAGGAGGAAAACATGAAGTCTACATTTTTGATGGGAATGGTGCTTTTGCTGGTGGTGTTAACCGGTTGTGGACAGCAGGTTAACCAGGATGACGAAGCTGGAGCCGCCAAGGACGAATTGGTTTTTGCCAGCACCAAAGATATTCGCGACATTAATCCGCATCTGACGGGCGGAGAATTGGCGGCGCAAAATATGGTTTTTGAATCACTCGTCGTGAATACTGCGGACGGCGTGCAGCCTAAATTGGCCGAAAGCTGGGAAATCTCCCCGGATGGTTTGACATATACCTTTCATTTGCGCAAAAACGTTGTATTTAGCGATGGCGAAGCCTTCAATGCCGAGGCCGTAAAGAAAAATATCGATGCTGTCGTGTCCAATTACGATAAGAACGCCTGGCTCAATCTGGTGCAGGAAATCGACAACACGAAAGTGGTGGACGAGCACACATTGGCATTGACGTTAAAGCACCCTTATTATCCGACTTTGGAAGAGCTGGGGCTGACAAGACCGTTCCGCATGATCTCCCCCAAAAGCTTCATCGACGGCACGACCGCGAACGGGGTAAACGGTTATGCCGGGACCGGACCATACATACTGACGGAGCACAAAGACAATCAATATGCCTTGTTTGCTTCCAATGAACGCTACTGGGGAGAGCAGCCCAAAATCAAACAAGTGCGTTGGAAGGTCATGCCGGATCATCAAACGATCCTGCTTGGATTGCAAAACGGCGAAGTGGACCTGATCTTCGGAGCCGACGGCGACATGCTGGACGCCAATGCGTTCAGCGCACTGCAAGAGGGTGGAAAATACGCGACGAAAATCAGTCATCCGTCCGGATCGCGCTCGATCCTGCTGAACAGCAATCGCGCGTTCACGAAGGACAAGCTCGTACGCGAAGCACTGCAATATGCCATCAACAAACGGACGATCGCTACAGGCATTTTGAACGATACGGAACAGATCGCGGATACGTTAATGTCCAAGGCCACGCCGTATGCGAACATCGATTTGAGCATCCGTTCTTACGACGCCAACCAGGCCGAGCAATTGCTCGATCAAGCAGGATGGGTAAAATCGGATGACGGTTACCGCTACAAAAACGGGCAGAAGCTTCATCTGCTGCTCTCGTATAACTCGGACAATGCGCAAGAAAAAACGATCGGCGAATCCATGCAAAGCGATCTGAAAGCGATCGGGGTGGAACTCGAAATTTTGGGTGAAGAAAAGCAAGCTTACTTTGACCGCCAAAAATCCGGCGATTTTGATTTGCAATATTCCCTGTCTTGGGGACTGCCGTATGACCCGCAAACGTACGTCTCCACATGGCGCGTACCTTCCCACGGCGATTACCAAGCCCAAGCGGGATTGGAAAAGAAAGCTTGGTTGGATCAAACCATTAGCGAAGTTTTGCTTGAACAGGACGAGTCCGCGCGAGCGGAAAAATACAAAGAAATCTTTACTTACGTGCATGACGAAGCCGTGTATTTGCCTCTGACGTATTCGGTCGTGAAAGCCATTCACTCGGATCGTTTGCAGGGCGTGGATTTCAATGTGTCGCAATACGAAATTCCGTTTGAAAAGATGTATTTTCAATAACAGAGAGCGAGTCGAACGATGAAAGCATACCTGAGCAAACGAATCATCGGCGCCATCCCGCTGCTTGTGCTGGTTACCTTCCTGGCATTCATCCTGATCAACTTAAGGACAAGCGATCCGGCGGAAATTGCCTTGCGCGTCAACCAGATTACGCCGACGGACGAGATGGTGCAGAGCATGCGCGAGGAGCTGGGCCTGGATCAGCCGTTCCTCGTGCGGTACAAGAACTGGATCGTTGACAGTTTTAACGGGGAGTTCGGCACGAGTTATGTCAACAACAAACCCGTATTGGAGGAATTGCGGCAGGCGATTCCGCCAACCTTGCAGCTGGCAGCAGCAACGCTGGCGATCATCGTCATCTTCAGCATGTCGATCGGCATATTGTGCAGCGTGTTCGAGAACCGGTGGCAGGATCGTTTCCTGAGGGGCATCGTATTCGTGCTTGCCGCCATGCCGAGTTTCTGGATCGGTTTGCTGCTGATGTGGTATTTCTCGGTGCACCTGGGACTCCTGCCGACCAGCGGTATGGAGGGACCGACATCGATCATTCTTCCTGCGGTCACGCTGTCGCTTACGTTTCTATCGACGTATGTGCGTTTGATACGCAATAACATGGTTCAGAACAAACATGAAAATTTCGTCCTTTACGCCAAGGTGCGCGGTTTGAAGCAAAGCACGATCACATGGAAAATCTTCACGAATTCGATCCAGTCCTCCTTGACGGCATTCGGTATGTCCGTTCCGCGGTTAATCGCGGGTACGGTCGTCGTCGAAAACATATTCGCCTGGCCGGGAATCGGCAGATTGTGCGTCAAAGCGATATTCAATTCCGATGTTCCCGTGATCCAGGCGTACATCTTCATGATGGCTGTGCTGTTCATCGTGTGCAACCTGATTGTGGACATCCTGATCGTGCTGATCGACCCGAGATTACGGAGGGAAGCAAAATGAGTTTTTTCAAACGTTTGCGCGGTGATCGACTGGGCATGGTGTGCCTTGCATTTCTGTCCATGGTTACGCTGGCCGGCCTGTGTGCCCCTCTCCTTGCACCCTATGATCCAACCTTGGTCAATGTCGCCGTAAAGCTCTCCCCGCCAAGCGCGGATTATTGGCTCGGCACCGATCATTTGGGTCGGGATTTGCTGTCGCGTTTGTTGTTCGGCATTCGTACAACCTTTTTCTACGCATTCCTGGCCATGATCGTGACCATTGTGTCGGGATTGATCTTTGGCTTGATGGCCGGGTATTCCAACGGAAAAGTGCGCGAGGTCATTCTGCGGTTCTGCGACGTGATGTTATCCTTTCCGTCCGAGGTTATGATCTTGTCCATTGTCGGCATACTGGGTCCGGGGATCGTCAATATCGTCATCGCCAACATCTTGTCCAAATGGGCCTGGTACACGCGGATGATCTACAGCAGCGTGCAGCAGTACCGTGCCAAAAATTACGTGAAGTTTGCCCAGGTTCACCAAGGCTCCTCTTTATATATCATGAGAAAACACATTCTCCCGGGCATCTCCGGCGAAGTCACCACGCATTCGACGCTGGAAATGGGCTGGGTCATCCTGAGCATTTCTTCACTGTCATTCCTTGGATTGGGCGTACAGGCACCCGTGCCGGAATGGGGCATGATGCTGAATGAAGCGAAAAACGTTTTGTTCACGAATCCATGGCAAATGATACCTGCGGGCGTTACGATCCTGTTTGTCGTTGCCGCGCTGAATTTCCTGGGGGACAGCATGCAGCATGCGCTGAACGCCCAATCTTACGTCACTGGCCGCCAACGACAACGAAAGCTGTTCCGATTCGGCAGAGAAAGGAAGATCAATGATGTCCATCTTGACCGTAAACCATCTTAATATCATAGATACCAAAACCAACAAGGTCATTGTCAAGGATGCTTCTTTTACGGTGGAACAGCAAACATGCCTGGGGATCGTGGGGGAGAGCGGCAGCGGGAAGTCCATGACGGTTCGGGAAATCATGGGCGTGAATCCGCGCTGGATCCGTTCGGAAGGTGAAGTCCTTTTCGAGAATCGCAACCTCCTGGAGGATAACGACAAGCGCAGAAGATCGATTCGCGGCAAAAAAATCAGCATGATTTTGCAGGACGCCATGACGGCCTTCAATCCGATTGAAAAAATCGGAGCCCAGATGAACCAAACATTCGTACAATTGCTCAAGGTTCCGAAGAGAGAAGCGGAGCGGCTGAGTCTGGAAAGCCTTGAAATGATGAATTTCCAGGAACCGCGTACCGTTTATGGCAGCTATCCCCATGAGCTTTCGGGAGGCATGCTTCAGCGATGCATGATTGCCATTGCCCTTGTCATGAAACCCGACGTGATCATCGCGGATGAACCGACGACCGCACTGGATTCCATCAATCAGCTGGAGGTCGTCAAGCAATTCCGTTCCTTGAAGGAGCTGACGGGCACAACGATGATCCTGATCTCGCATGATTTGGGCGTCGTACAGCGATTGGCGGACAACGTGATCGTCATGAAGGATGGGGAGATCGTCGAACAAGGCGTAACATCAACCGTTTTCAATGATCCGAAACATGCGTACACGCAGTATTTGGTGAATACCCGCCTGCAGCTGACGAACAGCTTTAACGATTCTTTGCTGAGTGGAGTGAAAGCTAAACCATGATATCCGTAAAGCACGTCAAGAAAAGGTATAAAATGCCCGGAAAATTCCTTCGTCCCGTCCAAAAAAATGTGCTGACAGATGTCAGTTTTCATCTGAACGAGGGCGACTGCCTCGGAATCATCGGAGAAAGCGGCAGCGGCAAAAGCACGTTATCCCGCATGCTGCTTGGTTTGGAACAGCATGATGGAGGCGAAATCCAAATCGACGGTGTGCCGCACAAGAAATGGATCAGACAGAATAAAGGCAAGATTAGCGTGGTGTTCCAGGACTACCGCACATCGGTCAATCCGAACTGGACGATCGGACAGATCATAGAGGAACCGCTGAACATGTTGGGCGACATGAAAACAAACCAGGTTGAACGAACGCAGTGGATTGCATCGCTGGTTGGAAAAGTACAGCTTCCTGCCGACGTCTTAAGCAGGCATCCGCATGAATTGAGCGGAGGACAACTGCAGCGGGTTTGCATTGCCCGTGCATTGACGACCCGCCCGAAATACGTCGTTCTGGATGAAGCGATCAGCTCCCTGGATGTGTCGGTACAAGCTCAGATTCTAACGTTGCTGAAGGACCTGCAGTCCGAATTTCGATTAAGTTATTTGTTTATCGCCCATGACCTTCAAGCGGTAGCCTATCTTTGCAACCGTTTGGCTTTTTTGCGGGATGGACGCATCATCGAAGAATTGGACTGCAATCATTTTACGTGCGCGGAGAGCGATTACGTCAATCATTTGCTGGAATCGATCATTCCTTTTAAATCCGATTATAACGGGGAGAAGGGCTTGTGATCCGGTGTGGTCATATACAAAATGTAAAGCATGGACCCTTTTGAGACGCTAGATTAGCGTCTTTTTTTGATTTTACGTTGAAATTATTTTACTCGTTTGTGAACCAACTCCATGGTTGAGCGATCTAATATATATATGAACTTGTAAGGAAGGAGGATCATACGTGGATTTGTTAGAGCATGCAAAATCGGCAAGAAAAGGCGATAAGGAAGCGTTCGTACACTTAATTCGGGCGACCAAACAGAGTTTGTACACCGTAGCTCGGTCTATCGTCAAAAACGATGAGGATTGCGCGGATGCCATACAGGAGACTATTGCCAAAGCGTTTTCGAACATACATACCTTGAATGAACCTGCTTATTTCAAAACATGGATGATTCGGATTTTGATCAATGAGTGTAATCGGATCATTCGAAAGAAAAGGCGCGTATTTCCGGTTCCCTATGACATGAGAAAGGCATCTTACACGAGCGATTATGAACAAATTGAGCTATTCGAAGTGATTGACGGGCTGGACGAGCAGTTGCAAATCATCGTAACGCTTTATTATGTCGAGGATCTGTCAATTAAAGAAATATCCACCATGCTGGAGGTTTCCGAAGGAACGATAAAATCACGTTTATTCAGGGCGAGGCGGCAATTGTCCGAAATCGTCCTAGGGAAAGGAGAACAGAAGTATGAACTATCATGATCAGGATGATCAGAAAATCCAACAATTTTTGAAGGCCAAAAGTCAAGAGCTCATCATTCCTGATCCCGTTCAGCTCGCTGTAGAGAACGCACTGTCCTCCCTTTCCGGACAAGAGATCAAAAGAAAAACGTTCCGTAAACGAATGAGATGGGCTGCGGCCGTTGTGCTGCTGTGCTGTACCTTAGGAACGATTACTTTTTTGACGGTGCCGACGGTGGCCGAAGTATTCCGATCTTTATTTGCCAAGGATAACCCGGATGTTGGACTTTTGCGCGCTCAGGAGTTGGGATTGGTTCACAATCCCCATATTCGAGTGAAGGATAAGGGGTATACACTAGTTATTGAAGAGGTGGTAGCTGATCCTACCCGTGTGACGATGGCCCTTCAACTTTTTGATAAAAAGGGGCACCATGTTCGCGAAAAGTTGTTACTCGATGAATCCAACCAGATTATCATTAAAGATGCGGACGGAAACATTGTGGATAACATGTATGACATGGGGTATACGAGTGACTTCTATTATATGGTTGTGTTTTTCAAAGAACCCTTGCAGACGGACAAGATAACCATTGAGGGGAATATCGATTCGCTTGGAAAAAGGGACAAAGATAGGGTTGAGGGTAACTGGGATTTTAGTTTTGACATGGATATGACTGAGGCAAATAAGATGACCAGAACCGAAGCACTGTCCGGCAGTTACACAACGCCACATGGCATGACGATTACCCTCAAACAGATGACCAGAATGGTGCAGGGCGTTCGTTTTGAATTGGAGACTGAACTGGATGAAACGGCGATGAACAGGTCCCCTGGTGATCTGTGGATTAAACAGATGCTTAGCTTTCATTTTGAGACCATGGACCATGAAGAGATTCATTCGGTCAATCCGAGAAAAAGTGGGTATATGGACAGTCTGATGGCATCGGATTATACGGTCATCGGGCATGGGAAAATACGGTGGAGTTATATTTTCAAATACTTGCCTGATGATGAACCTTTCCGTTTTGTTCTGGATGGATACGCTATTTCTGAAACGGACGGAAGCCAAATGGCGTTTGCACCAGGGGAACAGGACGAGACCCTAAAGTTCATATTGTTAAATGATCACATTGAAGTGTTGGACACTTCTATAGTGGAATCGGATCTCAATAAAGGTTCAAAAGAGCTGGCTGTTTCATTCTACGGTGAGATGGAGAATGAAACCACGCATGAGAAATGGAAGGCATACGATTCCGCAGGACATTCGTACGATGTGAGCAAGAGAGGGGCTTCCAGGCTTTATAAGAATTCACAAGATAATAACTGGAAGGACGGTGTGATCGAAATGGGCGATCGCAGCATGAAGCAGCCATATGAGTACCGGATCACGCTGCTTGATCATATCCCTGAGAGGCTCACGCTTGTAAGAGAAATCGTGGATAAACGCTACAAGGATACGGACTGGTCCATAGTACTTAATTCGGATACGCAGTAAGGTTATCGAGTAACTTGAAAAGTCGCCTTCTAGGCGACTTTTGTACTTCCTAGTTCCATTACAATCTGAAATGAACGATTTCCTGGCATTATTTGTCTTATGGGTGAAACTGCGAATAAAGGGGGTGCAAGGGAATGACGGACCGGGAAATATTCGAGCTCTATAAAGAGCAAGTCTATTATTTTTGCTACTACTTAATGAAAAATCCGGATGATGCAGAGGATATCTGCCAGGAAGTATTCGTAAAGGTCATTTTGGCGGATAAATCGAAGGTCAGGAACATGAAATCGTGGATATTACGAATCGCTTCGAATGAGTGTAATTCCGCTCTGAAGAGGCGGAGAACAGGCTGGATGAAGGAAGTACGCAACTTTTTGCTGTCCAAGTCTTCAAATACAAACTCTGTTGAAGCGCAATGGGTTCGCAAGGAAACCCAAGAAGAGTTTCAAGGATATTACCGCAAGCTGCCGGATAAGGTCAGGATGGTCGTTGTATTGCGATTCATTAACGAATTGACGATCCCCGAAATTGCAAGCGTAATGAACATCCCGGAAGGTACGGTTAAATCCAGGCTGCATAAAGGCATGAAACTGCTGAATGGTATGATTGAACCTCAATTAAAGGAGATGAATCACGGTGAATCGTTATTTGGAAAAGGATAAAGACGTGCCTCAGCCGGATTATGATGTGATGTGGGCTGTTATTGAAAAAGAAGCCAACCGCCGCCGGACTTATCGGCTGAAAACTCCAAAAGTTGCTGGCCGTATTAAGCCGATTACTATTGGCATTGCGTTCATTTGTTTTACGTTTGCCGCCATTCCTGCAGTTGCCAAACTCGCGTTGAACTGGGATCTGGTTGGCGGCAGCAGCGTGAATAATGCAATACGTAACTGCGTAGGACAACAGTATGACCTTAGTGCATCGGATTCGGGAGTGACGATGAATTTAAGCGGGGTCGTTACCGATGGTGAAAAGATGAAAATGCTCCTATCGGTTGATGCGCCTAATGAGGATTTGTCTCAATATACCGGTTTCGCTACCGAAACCAATACGTTGAAGGAAGGATCAGGTAACAAAGAGGAGGTGTCCGGGTATTTGGGTTACGATCCAGGGAGCCGGAAACTAATCGGAATTTATGAAACACCGGATACGTTGAGGGATGATACAAAGGATTTCAGCTTAGAGGCACAAAATCTCGTTTTCTATCGTGATCAACATATCCCGGTAACGATGGGCAAACAAGAAGGCAATCCCATTTTTAGCGGCGTTGAACAGTATCCGACGATCCGGATCGAATCCGTAAGGCATGACGCAGATCAGACGATAATTCGCTATAAAGTGGATGCATCGAAGGCGCTTTCATACGAAGGGAACCCCCATTTGACCGTTATCAGCGCAGGTCAGCCTTTGGATGCAATTCCAACGGTGCTGGCTAATGAAGGTTCCGATATATACATCGAGCAAGTATTTAACATCAATCAGACTGATTGGGAGAAATCCGAGCTTCAGTTCAGCTACATCGAACAAGCGAAACGGATTTCGGGAACCTGGGCTTTCCATTTCGAGGCAAATGGTGAAAAAGCGAGCGAGTTCATATACAACACCATACTGGGAACAAGTGAAGAGTTCCGGGAAAAAACGGGCATGACTTTGAATCGCTTAGTGGTTACGCCGTTGGAAATTCAAATTGAGATCAACGAAGAGGGTTCGTTAAGAGAAGGGATTGTTCATTACGACAAACCGCAGTTGGTCATTGGCGACAAAACGATTGAAGGGATAACTACAATCAAAGGAGATAATTCCGGGAACATTCAGCATATGTTTCTGTTTGAATCGCCAACCTGGTATGAGGACTGGGCCGACGAGGTCATGGAGCTCCGATTGGAAGATGCTGTCGTAGAGAAGCGCGATACTATGAAATCAGATAATTGGGTCGCTCTAAACGATCCCTCCGACGAAAAACAGGATGCAAAAGTGAACGTACAGGGTATGGCCATACAGTTCTCCTATTATAGAGAAGGGCCAGATCTGATCGTCGAGGCCACCTCGGATGATCCTAATTTCAAAGGAATCAGCCAAACGACGTTACGGATAGATGGCCGAGAAGTGGTACCCGAAATTCGGTCCAAAGGCATGGCCACTACAAAAACGCATGTGGATACGTACAAGAACGTTCCATTGGACAGCAAGCTTGAACTAAACCCGGGCATTTATAGATTCAGCGATCCAAGTCGGAATGCAGTGACAAATCTTTTGTCCGTTCAATCTTTCAAAAAGACGAACACATGTAAGCATTGAGCCAAGGGACAGGCAGGAATCCAGGGATGGCTGCCTCAGGCTGTCGAGAAAGTCTCGACAGCTATTTTTTTTGTACATATAATTCAACACGACACCGCGTTAATATTGTATAATATTAGTAAATAAACGTTCGGAAAGGTGTATAAATATGTTGCGTTCGAATCGAGAAAAACAACAGGCTTACGAATTTGTTTCCATTGAAGAACTGGTTCCTCAAGATCATTTGCTCCGTAAAGTGGACAAGTATATCGATTTTTCTTTCATCGACGAAAAGGAATCAAAGTGAGCACAACCGATCCTGACAGTGGTTATATGATCCGTGATGGGAAACCGGAAGGATTTTTCTACTTAGACCACCGTACGGTGGATCTGAAATACAGCATGATTACGGATGTACATGTCACCGCTGGAAACGTCCATGATTCGATACCGTATTTGTCCCGTTTGGATCGTCAACAACAACGATTTGGATTTAAAGTAGAAGCCGTTGCTCTGGACTCCGGGTACTTGACTTCACCCATCTGCAAAGGGCTGCAAAGCCGAAATATTTTTGCTGTTATTGCTCACCGAAGATTTCACCTGACCCAAGGTTTATTCCCAAAATGGAAGTTCACATATGATGCACAGCGCAATATTTATGTTTGTTCAGCAAAGCACGAATTACCGTATAGGACGACCAAACTTGAGGGATACCGGCAGTACGCCTCTGATCCACAGCATTGCAAGAACTGCCCGTTATTAAACGAATGCACACGATCTCGCAACCACCGAAAAGTGGTAACCCGTCATGTCTGGGAGGACAGCAAAGAGTGGGTACGAGGCAACCGGCTCAGTCGATCCGGGAAATATCTCTACCGAAAACGAAAAGAGACGATTGAGCGAAGCTTCGCGGATGCCAAAGAGCTCCATGGGTTTCGCTATTGCTGTATGCGCGGACTGCAAAACGTCAGGGAACAGGCCCTGATGACGGCAGCTGTGCAGAACATGAAGAAGATGGCGATCCACCTGGATCGCCTGGAAAAACGGGGGTAATCTCCCCTATTTCCGTTTTCAACCGACCACTTAAAATAGGAGAAACCCCGTACTTTGAAAAAAGTACAGGGCTTCTCGACAATCTGAACGCTTATTAAGCGTCTTTTTTGGTTTTCAGTTTATCAGGAACAAAAGTATGCTATATAGATTGAACCGGAAATTTACACGATAACAAGAGGGCAGAAAGAATCTGGAGAAGCGAAGCGGTCGCTTAAAAGCTTTCTGTAAGAAAGCTGCATCGGAAGCATAGGCTGATCACCGGATTTTCCCCTTGAACAAGGGGATCAAAGAAATCTGGGGATAACAGCGATCGAAAGATGGTTCTGACCGCGTAGTGTCTCTGTGTAAAAATCATTGGTTCAACCTATATAGTCGTAAGAACAGCGGCGGTTTACCATTAGTTTACGTTTCGTTCCCGGATGGTTTACCATTTTACATTATAATGGTTCTAACTACCTTGAGAGGAAGACGTATAACCATGAGCGTAAAACGCCGACTCTACATCTCCAACTTCCTGATGCTGGTCATGCCGGTTTTGCTTTTGATCTTGACGAGTATTTGCCTGATGTTAATCTACACAGGGATCACGGGAATTCGCGAGAAACCTCCTTTGAATTATGGAGAACTGTTTTCGAAACGCATGGAAAAGGTCGAAGAGCTGGCCGCAAAGCAAAAATCCGTCACCAGCAAGGAACCCATTCAGTCCGATATAGACGAATTCAACCGTCAGAACGAGGGAACGGGGATGAACTTGTCACTGTATCAGGGGCAACATCGGATTTATCCGGTTTCATCGACTAACGTTGAAATGCCTGACATGAATCATTCCCAATCCAACGTGATTATCGTGACCGACCAGCTCGCTGTTTACCGGGCCGAAGCGGGGGATTATGCGCTTGTACTGAGTGATTCTAATTTTACGGTCAATAACCATGACACATTCGAGAAACGGATATATGGAGGAGCTTTGATGCTGACGATCCTCATAGTCGTGGCCATCGTGACGAACAGGGCATTGACGAAGTTTGTTTTCCGCAGCATCATGGATCCGATTCAGATCATCGTGGACGGCGTGCATCAGCTTCGGGACGGGAATTTGAAGTATCGGATTCATTACGATAAACAGGATGAGTTTGCTTCCGTGTGTGTGGAATTCAATGACATGGCAGAACAGTTATCCAACATGGTCGAAGAGCGAAAAAAGAACGAAATTAATCGCCGGGAGCTGATCGCGGGTATTTCCCATGACTTGCGCACACCGTTAACTTCCATCAAAGCGTACTTGGAAGGGCTGGAGAAAGGTGTGGCGACCACGCCACAGATGCGAATGAAATATTTTGATACGATTAAAGCCAAAACGGCAAGCCTGGAACACATCATTAATCAGCTTTTCTTGTTCTCCAAACTGGATATCGGCGATTTCCCGCTGTACATGGAGCTTGTAGACATCGGTGCTGAAATGAAGAGAACCATGGCTGCTTTCGAAGTAGAGTACAGCCCCAAAGGGCTGAATCTTCACTATGAACAGCAATTTCCGCAAGCCGAGACGCTGATCGATGTGGTGCAATTCCGCAATGTGATTCAAAATGTTCTGGAAAATAGTCTAAAGTATAAAGACAAAGAGCGCGTCGACGTAACCATCACATGGATGGAAAATGAACAATGGGTAGAAATGCGTTTAACGGACAATGGTCCAGGGGTATCTCCTGAAGAATTGGGCAAGTTATTTGACGTGTTCTACCGCAGTGATGCATCACGGAAGAGGCCTGATCTGGGCAGCGGTCTGGGATTGGCCATTTCCAGCAAAGTGATTGAACGGCTGGGCGGACGCATTCATGCGGAACTGGAGCCAAGGGCTGGACTTTCGATTATTATAACGATTCCCAAATACAAGGGCGTAAAAGGAGAAGACGATGAAGAGAATCTTAATCATTGAAGACGATACGGCCATCGCCGAAATTGAACGGGACTTTTTGGAGATCGAAGGTTTCGAAACGAGCATTGCGACGGACGGACATGAGGGCTTGCTTTTGGCTTTCGGAGAGTATGACCTGATTCTTCTTGATCTCATGCTGCCCGGTATGTCTGGATATGACCTGTGCAGAGCTATCCGCGAGAAGACGAATATTCCCATTATTATGGTTACGGCCAAAAATGAAGTGTCGGACAAGGTTCGCGGGCTCGGTCTGGGTGCGGACGATTACATCGCCAAGCCGTTTTCACCAACGGAGTTGATTGCCCGCGTGAAGGCCAACTTGTCGCAATACGACCGCTTAACCAATGGTGGAGCCAAGCACTCTCGCGAAGTCGAAGCCGGTCCCATTCGCATCAACAGGTTAACCCATCGGGTTTTCGTCTATCAGCAGGAGGTTGAGTTCAAAAATAAAGAATTTGAATTGTTATTGTTCTTGGTCTCGAATCCGGACATCGTGTTTAGCAAAGAGCAGTTGTACGAACGGATATGGGGGATGGACGCGATCGGTGATCTCAAGACGGTTGCCGTACACATTAATCGGTTGCGCGAGAAGATCGAACAGGACCCTCAGAATCCGACTTACATTCAGACCATTTGGGGTGCAGGTTATCGATTCAGGTTATAAGAGATTTGAACATTGGTTTACCTTTTATTAAACACTTTCCCCCTGTCAGTTTAAATTCTGCTGTTATGATGAGCTCAGACATCAAATGAAGGGGGAAGTCATATTGAGCAAGTTAAGGCTGACAGACATCAAGAAATCATACCATAGCGGTGAAACAGTGCAGGCGTTAAAGGGGATATCCCTGGAATTCAGGGAAAGCGAATTCGTTTCGATCCTGGGACCTTCAGGTTGCGGCAAAACAACGCTGCTTAACATCGTGGGCGGACTGGACCGTTATGATGAGGGAGACCTTTCGCTTGGCGGGCGATCGACCAAACATTTCAAGGATCGGGATTGGGATGCTTACCGCAATCATTCCATCGGATTTGTATTTCAAAATTATAATCTGATCGCTCATCAAACGATTCTACAAAACGTGGAAATTGCCATGACATTGTCGGGAGTACCTGTTTCGGAACGGAAACAAAAAGCCAAAGCGGCTTTGGAATCCGTGGGCCTCGGCAGCAAGCTGGATAAAAGACCGAATCAATTGTCGGGCGGACAGATGCAGCGGGTTGCCATTGCCAGGGCGCTGGTCAACGATCCGGACATCATTTTGGCTGACGAACCGACGGGAGCACTCGATAGTCAAACCAGCGTTCAAGTCATGGAGATCCTCAAAGACATCTCCAAAACGAAATTGGTTATTATGGTTACCCACAACGCCGACTTGGCTGAGGAATACAGCAGCAGAATCATTCATTTGCGGGATGGAGAAGTGCAGTCGGACAGCAATCCGATGTTGAACGACAAAACAGGATATGAGCAGCAGAGCTCGTCCGGAGCTGAGAAACTTAGCTTGGGCAAAACCTCAATGTCCCTGGTGACAGCTGCCTCGTTGTCTTTCAAAAACTTGCTGACGAAAAAAGGGCGGACGCTCATCACCTCGTTTGCAGGCAGCATCGGCATTATCGGCGTTGCCCTTGTATTAGCCCTATCCACCGGTTTATCCAATTACATATCCAAAATGCAATCCGAAACGCTGGCGGGATTCCCGCTGACCATATCCGAGAATGTGCAGCAAATCGAAGGACCGCCGGATTCGGCAGCAGGCATACTCACAGGAAATAGCGGTGGGGAAGACGATGAATTTCCAAACGGGGATGTTCTTTATTCGCACGACAGCGCGGCGAACACGCAACAGCATACCAACGTATTGACTGCGAGTTATTTCGATTATGTCTCCAAAATAGGACAAGAACTACCCGGTGCTGTAAATGCGGTAACCTACGGCCGTGACGTTGATATGAACATACTCGCTAAAGGCGACAAGGATGTCGTGAGATTTGAGACTACGGTGAACGCTTCGTCTGACATGTCCCCGGGATTCGGGGCCGCCCCGACCTATTGGCAGGAGCTTCCGGACAATGAAGAATTCATTACTTCCCTCTATGATTTCATTGGAGAGGGCAGCCGTTATCCGACGGCTGAAAATGAAGTTGCCCTCGTCGTTGATTCTTACAACCGATTGGATCAAGCGTTTTTTGAGAAATTGGGTATCTTCACAGAGAATGAAGAGTATAAACTTAGCGACTTTATCGGCAAAAAAATATTGAAGATCGTTCCGAACGATCAATTTTATACAGAAAAGGAGAACGGCATTTTTGCTCCGGCAACAGCTGAGTCGTATCCCGAATTGTATGAGGATGCAGATGGGATGGAGTTGACGATCACAGGCATTTTGAGATTGAAAGACGGAAATGCATCATCCAGCGGATACTTGTCCGAAGGAATCGTATACACGCCGAAGCTGACGGACTATATTGTGAACGATTCCGGAAAATCAGCGATTGCCCTGGCGCAGCAGGCTTCCGATCGGGATGTCGTTTTGAATACTCCTTTTGCCAATGAACAGGCCAAGGATGCTCGCCTGAGAGCGCTGGGTGCGGTCACGACACCTTCAAGCATTAGCATTTATCCAAAAGACTTTGGTGGCAAGGATGAAATCAAACAGTATCTGGATGCGTATAATGAAGGCAAATCGGAAGAGGACCGGATCGTATACACGGACATGTCCGAGATGATCGGATCGGCTATTCAGACCGTGCTGGATACGGTATCCTATGTATTGATCGGTTTTGCCGCAATTTCTCTCGTCGTCTCGACCATCATGATCGGAATCATCACGTATGTCTCCGTATTGGAGCGCACCAAGGAAATCGGTATATTGCGCAGCATCGGAGCAAGAAAAAAAGACATTTCCCGCTTGTTTAACGCGGAGACGTTAATCGTTGGTCTTGTGGCCGGAATGCTGGGAATTGTCATTTCTTACCTGTTGACTTTGGTCATCAACAGCGTGATCGCTAATCTGCTGAGCATTGAGGGGATTGCCCAATTGACGGTAACCCATTCCGCCATACTAATCATTGGCAGCATGCTTTTGACCCTGATCGCGGGGATGATTCCGGCTAGATCGGCAACCAAAAAAGACCCGGTCATTGCTTTAAGAACGGAGTAACGCGCTTGACCGATGTTGACTGAACATTGCATGTAACATTTGAACGTTAACCAAAAGCAGCCATCCAAAGATCAATGTCCTTAAGATAAGTTCTAAACTTAATGACATTGATCCAAGGAAGGCTGCTTTTTTTGGTTAATCGGATGCATGATCGCCAAACATGTCCTTTTGATTTTGTTTGCGGAAACTGCGCGGGGATTCGCCAACCGTTTTCGTAAAAAGAATCGTGAAGTAGTTCGGGTTGTCGTAGCCGACCAGCTTAGCAATTTCCCATATCTTTTTATTGGTCGAAACGAGAAGACGGGTCGCTTCGCCCATCCGCCGCTGAATTAAGTAATGATAGGGGGAAGTCCCGTAACGATTTTTGTACATATGGATCAAATAATAGAAGTCGATATGGAACTGTTCCGCCAGGTCCTTCAGCTTGATGTTTTGCCGATAGTTCGTGTCCAGATAATCTTTGATGCTTTCGGCGAGCGTGTTGCCGCGAACAATTTCTCCGGTGGCAAGCTGATGACGTGACATGCGTTCAATGATCATTAACAGTGCTTTCAGTACATGCTGAGACACCACCTCGTAACCGTCTTCACGAATCGAAAATTCATTAAACAAGGTTTGCATCAAGGAGCGGATTTCTTCCGAATAACGGTTCGCGCGAAGGATGGGTTCACTGCCGGGGGGAACGACCCAATCATGATTTACGCGGGTACCTTCTTTGAAACGGAAGCCGCAATACAGCGTCGATAACGGGAAATCCGGGTTCGACTTTTCTTCGTGCAGCGTCCCTCTGTTGTAAATGAGCAGATCTCCCTTTTGGGCCAAATGATTGATCCCATTGATGGTAAACGAACCTTTGCCGTCATTGACGTAGATGATCTCGTGCAAATCGTCATGCTTATGCGTTGGAAAACTCCAATGAGGATGGTCGGCCAGCTTGCCTACATAAATAATGATGCAATCCTGATCCTCATGCCGATGGGCGGATTCATGGCGTGTATTCATTAATGATTAATGTCTTCCCTTCAACAATCTGAATTGAAATGACAACATATATAATGTTTTGAGACAACATCACAACAACCTTGATTGTCGCTTTTCATGTCTGACAGTACAATTTCACTATCCAATAAGTAATATATATTGAAACTGAAAGGAAGGGAAAGCAAAATTATTATAAAAAGAGGTCTGTTCAAGAAAATAAAGCGCTTGCAACATTAGAAAGGAATAGTGAGGGTTTATAAATGACCAGAAAAAGTGAAAATTTACTTATTTTAATACTCACGCTCGTCAGCTTTGTATTGGGGACGACCGAATATGTGATCGTTGGCGTGCTGAAGGAAATAGAAAGTTACATGCAAGTGTCGCTGGCAGCCGCAGGAACGCTGGTGTCCGGTTTTGCCATCGCCTATGCGATCGGAACGCCGTTTGCGGTTGCGTTTCTGGCCAAAATATCGAGAAGAAGCTCCATATTGATTGGCTTTGCGATTGTGCTTGCCTTGAATTTGCTGACCGTGTTTTCGACGTCATTTGCTTCCTTGATGGCGATTCGCATCGTTTCGGCCATCGCTTGCGGGCTTACGATATCGCTTTCGATCTCGATTGCCAACGATGCGGTCAGCCGGGAACGCAGAGGGGAAGCCATCGCGTGGATCTTGGGCGGCTTTTCCATCGCCAACGTGCTTGGCGTTCCGCTGGGTACCTTCATCGGCCAGCATTTGAACTGGTCCATGACCTTCGTGGTTACGGCATGTATCGGCGCTCTGCCGTTTGCGTTGATGTTTCGCGTGCTTCCGCGCCAAACGACGACGATCGTCGGTTCGTTCAGCGATCAGATGACGCTCTTTATGAAACCGCGCATTTTGCTGGCCTGCTTGATTCCGGTGCTTGGAAACAGCTGTATTTTCGTGACATTTACGTATATCACGCCGCTGCTGGGACAGTCCATGGGCGTGCCTGAACGCTGGATCAGCGCCGTGCTTCTCATCTATGGAGCCTGCAGCATTCTGAGTAACTGGATCGGCGCAAAAATCGCCAAGGGCGATTTTATGACCAAGCTCAAGTGGCTGTTTGTCATCCAGGCTGCCGTCTTTCTTGGGCTCAGCTTCGCCGTGTCCCAACTTTGGCTCGGCTTGGCGTGCTTGTTCCTGATCGGCTGCTTATCCTCCTCAATGAGCGCGGCATCCCAGCTGTACCTGTTCGAGGTAACCGGAGCGATCGCTCCGAACTCCAAGCCGTTTGCTTCGACGCTGCTGCCTGTTGCTGCTAACGTGGGCATCGCGCTCGGCTCCGGTGTCGGCGGACTTGCCGTTAATCTGGGCGGCGTCAACTGGGTGCCTCCGGTTGCCGTGATCCTGGCTTTGCTGGCATTTGTCATTACGAGAGTATGTCAAAGCTCGATTCAATTGAAACCTGAAGACGACAAAAGTACACCAAAGGTGTTACCTCAATCCCAGTACCAATGAGTAGAACAACAGATGTCATTCCAGGAAAAGTCGCGATGATGGCGACCTTTTTCGTTTTCAAGAATTGGGGCTTGGGAAACGAGCTTTGCCTCAGCGAACAAAAAATAGACATGAAGTGGTAACATTCTGCTTCCGCCACTCGTTTATTGGTTGAGGTGATTTACATAAAAACGATGAAATATGGTCGATTGCTAATGACGGTATTTTTAGTTCTGATGTTTCTCGTTGGTTGCAATACTGCGGAAAAAGGGCAGGAGACGTCGAAGTCAGCATGCAAGGAAGTGGTTGACTGGGTTGATTTTATGATCATCAACGAGATTACCTATGTCCGAAACAGCGATGAAACGATGGTCATCAAGCCGGAGCAAATCGGGGATAAGGTAGGGGAGGTCAATTACACGTTGAGCGGTCATGCTTGCTCAGACCACGTATCCCAAAACGGGGATGCTGCATTTCTGCCCATCGGAACGGAAGTGCGTGAATTAAAAGGGTATCAATCGCAATTCCGCGTTGTCGCAGAAGGTAAGATTTACCAGGCCGACGATAACCCTAATGCCAGCACGCTGGGTGACCTTTTGGATATTGAAGGCAAAGTACAGAAAGTTAGCCTCGAAAGCGGCATTGACGGCAGTAGGATCGGCGACTTCTCTAAAGATGCGGCAGCGGACTTCATTAGCGAACTGATTCCTTTGAAATATGTCGGGTTCGATGAGGTTTATAAAAAAGCAAAACATGAGTCCGGCGTTTTTTTGCGCGTGCACCTGCAGGACGGCACATCATTCAGGATGGTGTTTTATCCAAAAGCAAATGCCTTTACGGACGGAGCGTTTGGGACGGAAAAATTAAAGAGGTTGATCATGTCACAAAGACAACAAATTAAAGCAGCTGCAGGAATGTAACAAACATTCCGCAGCTGTTTTTTTATTTTAAAAGAATAATAATATTTTGTTAAACAACAATAATTTATTGTAAAACGATAAATTTCATGATACATTCATTTCACGAAAACAAGCGAGGTGTTTAAAAGTGAAACGAGGTTCAACCATTTTTCTGAAGGCAGCCGTCCTGTTGATTGGGATTCCGGTTCTGGTTTTGGGCGTTTTTGGACTGTATTGGTTCATGAATCATCCGGCAAATCCTGAATATGCTCACATGCTGTATCCCGCGTTGTTGATTGCCTATGTCTCGATAATCCCTTTCTTCATGGCGCTGGTACAGGCGTTCCGGCTTCTGGGTTACATTGATGCGAACCAAGCGTTCTCCGAGGTTTCGGTGAGGGCCTTGAAGAAAATCAAACAATGCGCCGTTGCGATCAGCATCCTGTATGTCCTCATGATGCCCTTTGTGTATCTCGTTGCAGAGAAAGACGATGCGCCAGGCCTCATTTTGATCGGAATGATCCCGATCTTTGCTTCACTGGTCATAGCAGTCTTTGCGGCCGTTCTTCAGCGACTCTTGCAGGAAGCTGCAGACATCAAATCAGAGAATGACTTCGTTATTTGAGGTGAAAGCATATGGCCATTATAATCAATATTGACGTCATGCTGGCGAAGCGAAAAATGAGTGTCACGGAGCTGTCCGAAAAGGTGGATATCACGTTAGCCAACATGTCCATTCTGAAGACCGGCAAGGCGAAAGCCATACGTCTATCAACGTTGGATGCGATATGCAAGGCGCTCCAGTGCCAGCCTGGAGATATTCTGGAATACGTGGACGAAGAAGAAAGCGATAATTGACGATGGTAGTACAGAATGTCTTACGCCAGGCCAAGAAGTCCCCAGCATCGGGGACTTTTTTGTCCCAAGAATTCATATTCCTTAAAAAGAAGGCTGTATTAGACTTACTTGTTGATTTGCATTACAAAAGTTAACCGCCCACTGAATGGCGGTTAACTTAAACCAATGACTATTCATCTATAAGTGCTTTTCATAAAATACCATCGTCATTTTGTCGTTAATTACTTTTGTTGAACCCGTTTTTTTATAGCCTATCTTTTCATACAAATAACAGTTTCCTTTCTCTTGTAAGATGGTACCCAATTTCCATGACTTTGCATCATCATAGATCTGCTCAACTATTGTAAAGACTTTTTGAGCAATTCCTTTTCCTTGATGTTCTGGCAGTATAAAAATTGGGCTAACACTATAGATTTGATTTTCTTTTTTCACAACTCTAATTCCACCAACAGCAACCTCAAGATGATGAATGATGAAATAATCTGTAAAAGATTGATTGATTTGAGTAATCATTCTTTCTACGGTTTCATTGGCGGGGCTTGTTTCAAAATCCTGATATTTTTCCAATAAGGGCATAAATGCTTTGACTTTCATGTCATGAATGGTCACTGCATCTTTTACATCTGCTTTGCATAATGAAACCTCCATTAAATATATACCTCCTATTGAGATGCTTGCTAAAAATACAATTTATAGTACATGCTCTGTGAACTTAGTACAAGAAAGATGTTCGTCTAAATATCAATATTAAGGATTAACATAGCCAAAAAAACAAAAAAAGCAACCTGCACAAGGCTGCCTTGGTTCGTCACTTCAGATCCTGCAAAAGATTTTTCATTTTCTTGTAATGTCCGCTGACGCGATCGACCATGTAGTTATACAATAGCTGGTTCTCGGCGAGATCTGCCATTTCGATATCGATATCGACGTTGTTGCGATTGTTGTTCATCGTTGTATCGGTATGTTCAATGATCCGGTAAGGGACTACCGACGGATTGGCATCCTTGGCGGACAGATGTTTCGGATGTGTCTGTTTCAAATCCAGCTCGGTAGTGTTGCCGTTTTCGATCATCCGGCGAAGCTCATCCTCGAACGCAACCGATTTCCTTTTGTAGTTGGGCGTGTCCGCATTGGCAATGTTATTGGTAATTACACCGTGTTTCGTATTCAGTATTTGTAAAAGCGATTCATTACGTCTTGAAGTGTTGGTTTCTATCACGTCTTAGCCTCCTTCACGGCGAATGCTTTCCATCCTCTCCATGATAGAAAGCAGCATGCAGACTGTCAACATAGCAGTTGTTACATATAGTTACATGTACATATCATTTATAACACTGATTTTTTACAAAATGGACATCCATTCTTTATTGGGCAATGAATGTTGAAAGTTCTTGAAATCTCCGCGGTTATACACGAGAATTACATTAAGTTCATGACGAGACGAGAGGCTGCAATGAGGCCATCGATGAAAGGGAGTGCGAATGTGGGAAATGCTTTGACGGTCAATCAGTTTTATTTGGGAGCTTGTTATTATCCCGAACATTGGGATGAATCGCTATGGGCGGATGATCTGCGAAGAATGAAGGAACTGGGATTCAACATTATCCGAATAGGAGAGTTTGCCTGGAGCATTTTTGAGCCGGAAGAAGGGAGATTCGAATTCGGGCTGTTTGATCGCTTTTTGGAGCAAGCGGTTACATTCGGGATCAGCGTGATCATGGGTACGCCTACGGCTACGCCGCCGGCCTGGCTTACGCATAAATATCCGGAAGTACTGAACGTATCTATGGAAGGGGTTACATATCATCATGGGCAGCGGAGGCACTACAATTACAGCAGTCCCGTGTATTTAGAGCTCTGCGCCCGTATTACGAGGGAAATGGCGCAACATTACAAAGATCACCCTGCCATTATAGGTTGGCAGATTGATAACGAGTTGAACTGCGAAATGAACGTGTTCTATGCCGAAGCGGATCATGTGCAATTCCGTCGTTGGCTGCAAACGAAGTACGGCACGCTGGAACGGCTTAATCAAGCATGGGGCACCGTTTTCTGGAATCAAACCTATGATCGCTGGGATCAGGTTCATCTGCCCCGTCCAACCGTCTCTGGATCGCCGAATCCACATCAGGCGCTGGATGAGAAACGTTTTATCTCGGATAACGCCATTTCGTTTGCCAAAGCGCAAGCCGACATCCTCAGAGCTGAAGCGCCAAACCAGTGGATCACGACCAACGGTTTGTTTGGGCACCTGGACAGCCACCGGTTGTCGGATGAAAACCTGGATTTCATGTCCTATGATTCCTATCCACAGTTCAGCAGCATCTATCCTGACACCGGCGAACAGCCGCTCCTTGATCGAAAATGGAGTCTTTCCCTGAGCAATGTAAGGGACATATCCCCGAATTTCGCGATCATGGAACAACAAGCCGGTCCGGGCGGATGGGTAAACCGGATGGAGATGCCGGCGCCGCAACCGGGACAAATGCGTTTGTGGACATACCAGAGCATCGCTCACGGAGCGGACATGGTTCTTTATTTCCGCTGGCGAACAGCCATCTTTGGCACGGAAATTTACTGGCATGGCATCAATGACTACCACAACCAGCCCAATCGTCGCGTAGCCGAAGCAGGCCGCGTAGGTCAGGAGCTGCAAAAGGCAGGAGAACGCATTATCGGCAAACGTTACTTGGCCCAAGCTGCCATACTTCGCGATTACGACAACGAGTGGGATGGGGAATTGGACCAATGGCACGGTTCTTTGGCCAGACCCAGCGAGCTTGGCTGGTTTAAGGCGTTACAGTACGGGCACATTCCTGTTGACGTGGTCACCATCCGACCGGGAGCCGAAGAAGAGCAGGGAAGGGAGCTCGGGAAATACGATGTATTGATTTATCCTCATGGAGCCATTTTGCGGGAAAGCACGGCTGGGATGCTGCAGCAATATGCGGAACATGGCGGGACCGTGGTCTTTGGATGTCGCACAGGTTACAAAGACGAAGCAGGCCACTGCCGGATGCAGCCATTGCCGGGACCGGCTGCGGCGCTCAGCGGCATTGTCGTCGAAGACTTTACGATGGTGAATGGCACTGCGGCCCCCGTAGCGGTGAGATTCACAGATGAGGGGACAGAGATCGATGCGCCTCGTTTTAACGATATTCTAAGCGTGCAGGCTGACACGGTTGAAGTTCTCGCCACATATGAGTCAAGCTATTACAAAGGAAAACCAGCATTGACGGTGAATCGGATTGGCAAAGGGAGCGTTTATTATTGGGGAGCGTCCTTTGATCTTCCTGTGGCGAAGGAACTTCTGAAACGTTTGCCGTTAACTTCTCCGCTGCATGATTGGTGTGAGGTGCCTGAAACGGTGGAGGTTGCCGTTCGAGCCGATGCCGCGGAAGAGCTCGTATTTTTGTTGAACTACAGCAGCGAACAGGCGACGGTCTATTTTCATGAGCAGGCTGAGGAATTGCTGACAGGTCAAACGCTTGAGGGGAACACCACATTGGAGCCTTTTGGGGTATGGGTTTTAATAAAAAGATAAAAAACAACAATGGCGCTGACAGTGATTGTCGGCGCCATTTTCAGTTGATAAATGCAGCACATAACAAGTACATAAAATCCAAATCGGGCGGTACTTGTTTGAATGTTTGAATTTACAAAAGGATTAAAAGAAGTATACCTGCAACAAAGCAGTAATACGAGAAGTAGATCAGGTTGCCCTTGGCCATAATGCCCATGAACCACCGCATGGCGAAATAAGTTGCAACAAGCGTGGTAATGAAAGCAATCAGATACGGAAAGGCCAGCTGGGAACGATTCGGATCGTGGGCAATATCGGATGCACCCAAAATTAAGCCGCCGATGCTGATTGGAATGTAAAGCATAAATGAAAATTTCAGTGCCGTTTCCTGCTTCATTCCGACCGCGATGGAAGCGATCACCGTCGACCCCGAGCGGCTGATGCCCGGAATCAGCGCGACGGCCTGTGCCAAACCTACCAATATCGCGTCGCGAATCGAGAGATTGCCGTCTCTCTTTTGCCCGCGCAAATTGCGAATCAGCCAAAGAGCAACGCTTGTAAGCAATAAACTAATGGCAACGGTATGTACGGAGGTGAAGATTCGTTCAATGGTGTCTTTGAAAAATACCGCAGCAACGGCCGCGGGTATGGTGCCGACGATGATGTAGACGCAAAACATGAAGTCGGTCCGATACTCGGTTTTGCGCGTCTGCAAATAACGTACTGCACCGACGATTAAGTCCTTGATGTCTTTGCGGAAAATGAAAATGATTGCGATCAATGACGCTGTGTTTGTCAAAATTTCAAAGGATAATCCGTTCTGTTCCATGCCGAGCAGTCGCTGCACAATGATCAGGTGTCCGCTTGAGGAGACTGGTATGGGCTCCGTCACCCCTTGCACGATACCCAGCAGCAAATATTTCAGCCAAGTTACCAGGTCTGCCATGATTCCCTCCCAATGGTGTATTCAATTTATGAATCTATCGATGGAACTCCAGAAAATAGAAGCTGACGACAAGACTCACAATACATAATGATACAATAGGGGACGCATGTTCTACAAATTCCTTTTCATAGATAGAGTAAGCGTGGGTGCAATATAATTCTTTGCCATTTGATATAATGGTTGCAAAGTAGAGACAAGGAGGGGGATCGGATTGTCTGGCGTTATTTCAAAAGCAGTGCAAATATTGGATCTGCTGCTGCCCCAGGGCACGGAAAAGGACATGAGCGTTACGGAAATCAGCAAGGCGCTGAACATGCCGGTGCAGAGCGTGCATCGTTTGCTTTCCTCGCTTGCGGAGCATGGTTTTGTCACGCAAAACACAAAGACCAAACGGTACAAGCTCGGCCTGTCCCTGATGAAATACGGTTTCCTGATGTGGGATAGCCTGATGCTGCGTACGGTCGCAAGGCCGGTTATGGAGGAATTGTCGAAACGAACGAAAGAGACCGTATATTTGTCCGTTCGCGAAAATGCAGAAGGGATCTACATCGATTCGGTGGATTCGCCGCAAGTATTGAAAATTTCCGAGCCGATTGGCCTGCGCCTGCCTTTGTTCATCGGAGCCTCCAATCGGGTGATTCTTGCTTTCCTGAATTCGGGGTTGCAAAAAACATTGTTAGACTCGTTCGACTGGAATGACATTCCTTCGCTTAAGCCGCTTTCCCGCGAATATATCGAGCAGGAACTTGCGAAGATCAAACAGAACGGTTACGCCATCACGTCCAGCGAGGCAACGGAAGGCACCACCGGCATCGGTGCGCCGATCTTCTCTTACGAGAATACGGTCATCGGTTCGTTGAACGTAGCAGGTCCTTCCATTCGGTTTGATGAAGAAAACGTTGAAAAATACGCCAATTTGGCCATTAAATATGCCAATCTCATATCCAATGAACTGGGATATCGCGGCAAAAGCCGACATGGATGAGGTTCTTCGCAAAGGTTCGACCATCATATTCCAATGGAATATAACCATCAATACATGAGGCCTTCTGTCAATCAATGACGGAGGGCCTTCTGCTGTAATTGCCGCGTTTTCACTTCCAGTAATGTGCTCCCTGCATCATTTTCAGCAGGTTTACGATCCATTCCGGAAGAGCATAAGGGAGTGTAACATCGAATTCATCCCGGTATTCGGGAAAGGGGATAAACCTATATCAAATTATTTTGCCATTATCTCATTATTCGGGATAACTGCATTGCTCATATTGAAAAATGAGATATGATTATGATTATTCTTTGAAGTCGAGGTGAGCTTATGAAAATTATTGCTTTTCGTCATTTTGCATTCGATGATCCATCCGTGATCGTGTCATGGTCCGAACATGCCGGGCACGAATTGCTTTTGCATGATCCTGCTCAAGACATTCCGCAAGAGTGGCTCCAAACGATGGACCTTCTTGTGGTGCTGGGTGGACCGATGAGCGTTTACCAAGAGAATGAACACCCGTGGCTCATCCAGGAAAAGGCGTTTGTAAAACGTGCCATCGACATGGGAAAAAAGGTGCTGGGCATTTGCTTGGGAGCTCAAATGATTTCGGAAATTCTGGGGGGAACGGTAACCTCCAATGGGGACAAGAAGGAGATCGGCTGGCACCGGATGCAAAGAACGAAGGAACGTCATCCGTGGCTCACGCACGTACCCGAACAATTCATGTCATTTGCTTGGCATGGAGATACTTTTACGCTGCCTGAAGGGGCTCGGCATCTGATGTATTCCGAAGCTTGCGAGCGGCAAGCGTTTGCGTACGGGAATCATGTTCTTGGTTTACAGTTTCACCTGGAATCCACGCCAAGCTGCATTGAGCAAATGTTGTCCGACTGGACTCATGAACTTACGGATTTGCCTTTCATTCAGCGTGAAACGGAGATTCGAGATGGCATGGTACATAGCGAGAATTCCAAGATGCTGTTATGGGGAATTTTGGACAAGATCGCATTAAACAACTCGTTGAAGACAAATTCTGGTTAAGGCTCATTCGCTTACAAGCCAAGCTTTGGCGACCTCCGGATCATCAAAATATTTAATCGGGAACGAAATGGGATGGGGAATTTTCTTCATCTCTTGGCGCAAACGCAGCTTGTCCCAGAACGTGAAGCCTACAATCGCCAGTTTTTTCGTGTAGTTTTGGAGATGACCGATATTCTCCGCAAATTTGATCAAGACAGAAGTCGTCAGCTTCGTTTCGTAAAAATCAACCCATATATTGAGCTGGCGGTTTCGGCTTGTAATAAAATCTTCTTCTGCTTTCATTAACATAAATAACGCATCCGCATTAGTGTGAAAACTTCCATACTTGAGGCAGTGCAATTCCCCTCCTTTGTAATAATAAGGAAATAACGAGCCACCGGGCGACTTTATGCTTCTCACTATGCATTCCTCCTTAAAATCATCAGCTATATAAACCGCAAAGCATCCACACGTTAAACGGAGGGGCAGAACCAATCCGGGGAATAACAGCGACGGAGGATGGTGCTTCACTCGCAGTGCCTTGTGTGAGTGATTAGTGCGGTTTATATAGCCATTTTTTTGGTTAAGGGGCTATGTTGAACGATTACAGATGCCTTTGAATCTTGACATCACATTCGGACGTTGTCGCCGTGACGTACTCCATGTAATTTACGGAACCATTAAAATTCAAATAAGCCTCGTAACGCATACGAATGGCAGGTAAAGTGATCAGATCCAGGACATGTTCCTTGGGAACCCACCTGCAATCGCTGGTTTCATCAGAAGTGGCTAATTCCCCACCTACAGCTTTGCACACGAAATCAAACATGACCTTCGTAGGTACGTCAGTCACGCCATCATACCACTTATGTATTGCTGTATTCGACACAACACTTATCATGTGGCTAACCGTAGCATCGATGCCGCTTTCCTCTTTAATTTCACGAATGACGCCATCGATCAGATTTTCTCCAACTTCAGTGATCCCGCCAGGATACACCCAACCATCGTCATGTGCTTTAACCAAAAGAATATTGCCATGCCCATCTTCTACGATTCCGCCTGCCGATACAATATGTGTTGGAAACGCCATTTAACGACCTCCTCATAATATATAGATGTATATTTATTCCATGTAAATGTGGATATTTCCTGCTTGCGTCATTTTTTATACTTGAAGATACATACGGCGATTGAATGAACCTGTCTTTGCTCTTGTTGCTTTGTTGGATTCTTCTTGACATTTTGGTCATGCTTGAATCGGAGTGTCGGTGCATATATTTAGTGCGATGGGTTCCTCAGTTCTGAAAATAGGGCGAAGGCCCTTGAGTTCACAGTACCCCTTTTGTTATCAAATGCATTGACAACATGTATATACAGGTGTAAAATCGGTCTTGCTTGTATATACAGGATTATTCAAGTAGCATCGGAGGGGGTTCACTGTGAACAAGCGGAATTTAAACGATTGGTGGAGAACATCTACCGTTTACCAAGTCTATCCAAAGAGCTTTAACGATACGTCAGGTTCGGGATTGGGGGACATCCGGGGATTAACGAATAAACTCGATTACCTCAAACAGTTGGGCATTGACATCGTATGGCTTCAGCCGGTTTATGTCAGTCCCCAAAATGATAACGGTTACGACGTAGCCGACTATTACCGCATCGCTCCTGAATTCGGCACCATGGCCGACTTTGACGAGCTGGTCCGGGAATTGAAACGCCGCGACATGCATCTCATGATCGATATCGTGGTAAACCATTCCTCGACCGAGCATGAGTGGTTCAAGGCTTCGCGTTCATCCAAGGACAATCCGTACCGGGATTACTACATTTGGCGAGACCCGGCACCGGATGGCGGCGTACCAAACAACTGGCAATCCAAATTCGGTGGTCCGGCATGGCAGTATGACGAAGCGACAGGTCAATATTTCCTCACCTTGTTCGATAAAACGCAGGCCGACCTGAATTGGGAGAATGAAAAGGTCAGAGAGGAAGTCGTGAAATTGCTGACGTTCTGGGCGGAAAAAGGCGTCAGTGGATTCCGAATGGACGTGATCAACCTCATTTCCAAAAATCAGGACTTCCCGAATGATGACGGATCAGTTGCGCCGGGTGACGGGCGCATCCATTATACGGACGGCCCGCGCGTTCATGAATATCTGAAGGAATTGCACGAAAAGGTTTTCGCACCATATAACCTCGTCACGGTAGGAGAGATGTCGTCAACGACGCTTGAACATTGTATCCGCTATTCCAATCCGGCGGAAAACGAGTTCTCGATGACGTTTAATTTTCACCACCTGAAAGTGGATTACCCGAACAACAACAAATGGGAGCTCATGCCTTACGATTTCGAGCAGCTCAAAAGCCTGTTGTCCGAATGGCAGACCGGCATGCAGCAAGGCGGGGGATGGAATGCGCTATTCTTTAACAATCATGACCAGCCAAGAGCGATTTCCCGTTTTTTGAATGACGATGTTTATTTGGCCGAGAGTGCAAAACTGCTGGCAACGACGCTTCACGGTTTGCAAGGCACGCCGTACGTTTACCAGGGCGAGGAGATTGGCATGCCCAACCCGAAATGGAACGATATGAGCGAGTTTCGGGATATCGAATCAACGAACATGTACCGGATCTTGCTGGAACGCGGAAAAACGGCGGAAGAGGCCTTTGCCATCATCAAAGAACGCTCAAGGGACAATTCCCGCACGCCGATGTTATGGGAAAACAGCCCGCACGCCGGATTTACCACAGGAACGCCGTGGATCAAGGTGGATGAACGTTATCCCGAATGGAATGTGGAGCAGCAGCTTTCAGATCCGGATTCCGTGTTCCATCATTACCGCAAATTGATTTCGTTCCGCAAAACGATTCGTGTGTTCACCGATGGCACGTACGAACGTTTGGATCAGGCCCATCCCCAAATTTACGGCTACAGTCGCAGTAACGGGGACGAAACATTGATTGTCATCTCCAATTTCAGCGGAGAAGCGGCAGCGTTTGAATTGCCGGATGCGTCGTGGCAGCACCTAGAAGGGAAGACATTTGAGCTGTTGGTCGGAAACACGGGGGAAGAAATGGAACTCCGGAAACAGCTCGAACTTGGTCCGTACGCATCTTACATGTGGATCGTTCGCTAACGATTGGGGAGTATGAGAAATGAGGAGGAGTGAGGTATATGTCAGTGGATCGTAAAAACGTGGAAAAGATCATTGAAGCGATTGGCGGTTCTGCGAATATTGAAGCGGCCACGCACTGCGTGACCCGCCTGCGGTTTGCGCTGCGTGACGAGAGCAAGGTCGATGAGGCGTCATTGGAGAAGAATGATTTGGTCAAGGGTCATTTCTCCACGCAAGGCCAATTTCAAGTCATTATCGGACCAGGTCTGGTCGACAAAGTATATGAAGAAGTGATTCAACTCACCGGTGTTGAGCGTGTATCCAAGGACGACGTAAAAAACATCGCCGGCAAAAAACAAAATCCGATTCAGCGTGCGATCAAAACGCTGGCGGATATCTTTATCCCGATCTTGCCGGCGATCGTTACCGCCGGTCTGCTGCTCGGGATCAACAACATTTTGACAGGTCCCGGCATCTTTTTTGAAGGGCAATCCTTAATTCAGGTTTATCCGCAATGGAAGGACTTTGCATCGATTATCAACACCATTGCCAGCACGGCGTTTACGTTTTTGCCTGCATTGATCGGATGGTCAGCCGTCGTACGGTTCGGGGGCAGTCCGCTGCTCGGTATCGTACTCGGATTGATCCTTGTTCATCCCGATCTGTTAAGCGCTTACGGGTATGCCGAAGCCAAGACGAACAATGCCGTTCCGGTGTGGAACCTGTTCGGCTGGGAAGTCAACAAACTCGGATATCAGGGTCAGGTGCTTCCGGTCCTTGTATCCGCTTATATTCTCGCCAAGATTGAAACGTTCCTGAACAAAAGGGTAGCCGACTCCATCAAACTGCTGGTTGTCGCGCCTGTTACCCTGCTGATCACCGGATTCCTCGCATTTACGCTGATCGGGCCGATTACGTTTGCGCTCGGTAATGCGATCACATCCGGATTGGTGTATGTATTTGATACCGTACCTGCACTGGGCGGATTGATTTACGGCGGATTGTATGCGCTTCTCGTTATCACGGGTATGCATCATACGTTCCTCGCCGTTGACGTTCAACTCATCGGATCTCAAGGCGGAACATTCCTTTGGCCGATGCTGGCTCTCTCAAACATCGCGCAAGGCGCGGCCGCGCTTGCCATGATGTTTGTGTTCAAACAGCAGAAAAGCAAAGGTTTGGCCGTCACGTCTTCGGTCTCGGCATTTCTAGGCGTCACGGAGCCGGCGATGTTCGGGGTGAACTTGCGCCACAAGTTTCCGTTTGTGTTCGGTATGATCGGTTCGGCATTGGCAGGTGTGCTGCTGACCATGAATCATGTCCTCGCATCCTCGATCGGAGTGGGCGGGATTCCAGGATTCCTGTCCATCTTCCCGAACCAATGGGGCGTATTTTTCATCGGTATGGCCATCGTATTGGTGGTTCCATTCGTTGCGACTGTGGTTTACGGCAAATGGAAAGGCAATGCGGCGTTGGCAGACGGCGATCCAGCGGATGTTCGTGACAGCCGTGCTTCCGGAGTACAACAGGCTTCTGCCGAAGTAGCCGTAGGCGAAGCCGGGGGCAAAGTCTTATCCGCGGACAGAACGAAGCCAAATCTATCGGTATTGGAGATTCAGGCTCCCATCAAAGGAAATGCAGTCGCGCTTGATAACGTGCCTGACCCGGCTTTTGCCAGCGGGGCGATGGGGCAAGGGATTGCCATCGAACCGGAAGAAGGGAAAGTTTTTGCCCCATTCGACGGAACGGTGTCTCATGTAATCAAGAGCAAGCATGCAATCATTCTGGAGCATGAGAGCGGCGTTCAAATTCTGATCCATGTCGGCATCAACACCGTTGCCCTTAAAGGAAGCGGATATACGCCGCATGTACAGACCGGCGATCGCGTCAAAGCAGGCCAGCTTCTGTTGGAATTCGACCGTGAACTGATCGCCGATGCAGGATACTCATTGGTTACGCCGATTATTTTGCCGGATGGGCAGGATCGGGTAGATGTGGTCGAAGAGACGAAGCTGGGTCTTGTGCAGCATCAAGGTGACGTTATTTTGCGGGTGCATTTGAAGGCATAACGTTTCCTGCACAGCATATTCATGATATGACGAATCCGTATTCAGAGCGGCTTTTATGGATTTATGCCGATTCCGTGTTAGAATGAGTATGGTGATTACGTTGAACAAAAATATTTATTTGCAAATTTACAATGATTATTCCGAAAAAATCCAGAATGGCCGCCTGGCACCGGGGTCCAAATTGCCTTCGGAAAACGATTTTACGGCCGAGTATGGCACTTCCAGGGAAACGGTGCGAAAGGCCTTGAACCTGCTTGCACAGAATGGATACATCCATAAAGTAAGGGGAAAAGGTTCTTTCGTGCTGGACATGGGACGCATGGACTTCCCGATTACCGGACTCATTTCATTCAAAGAAATGTCGGAGAAGTTGGGCAGGGATACGCAAACCCATGTGGAAGAAGTCGCTCGGATCTCTGCCAATGCCGCGGTGGCCAGACATCTGCAAGTTCCCGCGAACGAGCCGGTCTGGAAAGTGATTCGGGCAAGGGAAATCGAAGGCGAACGGATTATTTTGGATAAAGATTACTTTCTTACGTCCGTTGTCGAGCAGTTGACGGAGGACATTGCCGCTCGTTCGATCTATGCTTATCTCGAAGGAGAGCTCCAATTAAAAATCAGTTACGCCAAAAAGGAAATCTCCGTCGAAGAGGTCACGGCCGAAGATCGAAGGCTGCTGGATCTGGGCGATTACCGACACATCGTCGTCGTCCGCAACTATGTATATCTTGAAGACACGATGCTGTTTCAGTTTACGGAATCGCGGCATCGGCTGGACAAATTCCAATTCGTCGATTTTGCGCGGCGGGTGCACGTGGAGGATCCTTCCAAGGATTTGTTCTAACATCGGTGCATACTGGCGTTGACATGCACCCCTTACCATGATTTACAATGAAATTGCAACAGATGGTTCCTGATGTTAATGAGCAGCCATCCCAGTTGCAATTTTTTTGCATACTTTATAAACATTCTTTATAAAGTGCGTACGAACCGTGAATTCGCGTGTTCCGCTTGTTTAGACGAAACGAAGGAGATGGACGTATTGCTGGAAGAAGAGCGGATTTTTAACGGCATTTTATTCAGTCCCGCGGACTCGGAACTGAGAGCAGTAAAGCGGCGTGCCCACAATCTGAGCAGTGAATACAGCCGCACATTCGAGGATCAAACCGAGGAACGCGAAGCATTGCTGGCGCAGCTGCTTGGCGGCAAAGGGAAGCATTGCTTCATGCAAGGCCCGATTTTCTTTCACTATGGCGTGCACACCAAGATTGGCGACCATTTCTTTGCCAACTACAATTTGACCGTACAGGACGACGCCAAAGTGACCATCGGCAACCATGTCAGTTTTGGGCCGAATGTCACGATCGTTACGCCTGTTCATCCGCTTATTGCCGCTGAGCGCAGGCAAATGATTCATCATGACGGAGAACCCAAGTCTTTATGTTACGCCAAACCCGTCACGATCGGAAATGACGTATGGCTTGCAGCCAACGTCACGGTATGTGGCGGCGTGACGATCGGGGACGGTGCCGTCATCGGCGCAGGGAGCGTCGTGACCCAAGACATACCGGCAAACACAATAGCCGCGGGCGTGCCTTGCCGAGTGATTCGCCCCATTACGGAGGCGGACAGCATGCGCCATAAACCGGAGATATTGGCCGATTGTCGCGTCATCGAATAATTTAGGAAGCACGGACTTGTCTGATGGAAAAGGCGAGAACGTGCTTTTTTTTATTGGAAAGAGAGTAAGGGTGAAAACGTAGTTATACTTATGTAAACTAGATTACGAACGGCTGATGCTTTATACAACCCATACATCGGAGGAGTTTATCCGTCAGGAATGTACGACCAGACTACTTCTGCTGAATCTATGGATCCCGAACGATAAGCCCATGAGGAAAAATGGCTGTTCTATGACCGCTATGCCCCTGCTTGGGCGATGAAATGTACGCAAATTCCCCAATTGTACCTACCCCGGAGACTTCAAATTACACTATTCTTTTCTCGTAAGGAAAGCGCTACCATTTATCGACTGAATTTCATTTACAGAGGAGGTAGGAATGAATTTGAAACGAATGGGGAACAGGTTGGCGACGGGGCTGTTGGTGCTAATCATGACGGCAGTGCAATTCGGCTTTATTGGAACGACACGCAACGTGGCTGAGGCGGCGGATGCCAGTTTGGCCGAGAAACCGTACATGGGCTGGAGCAGTTACAGCATGCAAGTGTATGAGCCCTCCGGTCAGTGGACATCCGCAGAGAGCATCAAGAAGCAATCCGATGCCATGCGTGAGAAACTGCAAGCCCACGGCTATGAATACATCAACATCGATGCAGGCTGGAATGGAGACATGGATGAATACGGGAGGCCCATTCCGAGCGAAAAGCTGTATCCGAACGGGTTTCAGGAAGTGATCGATTACGTGCACAACAATGGACAGAAGATCGGTATCTATCTGATCCCTGGATTGTCCATCGATGCATATAACCAGAATCTCGAAATTTACGGAACGGATGGCGCCTGTCGCATGCAGGATATCGTGTACCAACCATTAACCGTAATGGATTATTGGAATTCTTATACGTACAAGATCGACTTTTCGAATCCGTGTTCCCAGAAATACGTGGATTCCATTGCGGATATGTTAGGTGAATGGGGAATCAACTTCGTCAAGTTCGACAGCGTAACTCCGGGATCGGGGATAAACAACCTGAGCCGGGATGCGCGCGGGGACGTAGAAGCGTGGTCGAAGGCGCTGGCGCGGCATGACATCTGGTTCGAGCTTTCCTGGGCGTTGGACCATAATTACGTAGACTTTTGGAAAAAGCACGCCAATGGATGGCGCATCGATTGGGACGTCGAGGCATACGACAGCAGCGTAGGGCTGACGCAATGGGCGAATATCGCCCGCTTGTTCCCGATCGCGGCATTGTGGTGGCGGGATGCGGGGCCCGGAGGATGGAACGACTTCGATTCCTTGAATGTCGGCAATGGTTCAATGGATGGACTCACGAAGGACGAGCGCAAAACGGCCATGACGTTCTGGGCGATTTCCTCTGCGCCATTGTATACGGGAAATGATTTGACCAGACTGGACAGCTATGGCTTGGAGCTGTTGACGAATGACGAGGTCATTGCCGTTAATCAGGCGGGCCGCCCGGCTCATCCCGTATCAATGGATACTAAGCAGCAGGTATGGTACGCCAACAACGGGGATGGAACATACAGCGTAGCCTTGTTTAACCTGGCTAACCGGAGCGCCGAGGTCAACGTCAAATGGAGCGATATCGGGTTGGAAGGTCCCGCTTCGGTTCGCGATCTGTGGAGCCATTCGGAGCTGGGCACCTTCAACGAGGGCTTCAGCGGAGGTTTGTTGGAACCCCATGCTTCGCGAATGCTGAAAGTGACGGCGCTAAGCGGCACGTCGACGGTGAACAACGATGACACAGGCATGCGGTATCACGGCGAATGGAAGCGCAACGGGGGCAAAGAACAATCCGAAGGCACGCAGGACCTGTCCCTTACAATTCGAGACTCTGCAACCGCTGGTTCGGAATCCGCGATTGCAGATTTGCCTGAAGGTGCAAATGCGACGAACGATGAACCCGCCGCCGTATTGGAAGACAACGCTGCCGTAACCGATGTGGTTTACGTTAACGATGACAGCAGTGACATTCAATACACGGGAACATGGAGCCACAATTCGGGGCGTGGTTTGGGCGACCATAACGATGATGTGCATTTTACGGAAAAGAACGGCGATTATTTCGAATACACGTTTACGGGTACGGGGATTGAGCTGCTGACGGAAAAGCATGGGGAACAAGGGGACATGATCATCACGCTTGATGGCGGAGAGCCAGAGAAGGTGAGTGCATATACCGACGGTGACCGGGAAGTACAGCAGATCCTGTACAGCAAACGGGATTTGCCTAATGGCACACATACTCTAAAGGCTGTGAAAGATTCCGGGCAGTACATGCTCCTGGATGCACTTACAGTAACCAAGGAAGTGCCGACAGGCGAGCAGGACAGTACGATTCAACCGACCGTCACCAACTTCGACAAAGCGGTGGAACAGCAGAAGGATATCTCGATTACGCTGAACTTGAACGGCAATACCTTCGTAGGTGTCGAACGAGACGGCGTTCTTCTGGGCGAGAATGATGTTGAGGTGGCTGAAAACACGCTGACCATCAAGAAAGCATATCTTGCGCAGCTTCCCGTGGGCACAACGACGCTGAGCGTCACTTTTAGCAGCGGCAGCCCACAGGTCCTGACGGTGAAGGTCAGCGATACGACAGGCGTGCGCTTCGTGACGATCAACAACGATGACCCGGCCATCAAATATAACGGGAACTGGAACCGCAGCACGGGTAGAGGGTTTGGCGACTACAAGGACGATGTGCACTATGCCGAGCAGAACGGCGAATATTTTGAATACGAGTTCAGAGGAACGGGCATTCAATTGTTCACGGAAGTCGACCCGTCACAGGGGGACATGGATATCTACGTGGACGGCGAGTTTAAGGAAACGGTCAGCGCGTACCGCACCGATCGACTGGCACAACAGAACCTCTACAGCATCTCGGGTCTGACGAACGGATTGCACACGCTGAAGGCAGTGAAGAAATCGGGACGCTTCATGCTGCTTGACATGCTTAAGGTGGAGATTCCGAATAGCATCCAACCGGTAAGCGCCGTGTTTGACAAAGCGGAAGCCGCTCAGGCAGACATCGAAGTGAGGCTGCTGCAGGAGCCGGCAAGTTTCAGCAAAATCAAAAACGGGTCCAGTGAGTTGGTGAAAGGAACCGACTATGAAGTTTCAGGCGATCTGATCACCTTGAAAAAATCATATCTTGCCGCCCAGCCGCTCGGTACGTTAAACCTCACCTTTGTTTTTAGCGGCGACTACCTCAATGATGTGCACTATTCGGCAGAGAACGGCGATTATTTTGAATATGTCTTCAAAGGCACCGGCATTCGCATGATTACGCCGACCGGTCCGGAACAGGGAGAGGTCGACATTTACGTTGACGGACAATGGGTTCAAACGGTAGACGCATACAGCGCAGGCCGTAAAAACATGCAGGAGATATTCAGCGTATCCGGATTAACAGCAGGGGCGCATAAACTCAAGGCCGTCAAGAAATCCGGGGAACTGATGTTCACGGATCAGTTGAAATTCACGATTGCGTCTGGCAACGAGGGGCCTACGAACCCAACAAACCCAACAAACCCGACAAACCCGACAAACCCAACCAATCCGACAAACCCATCGGATCCATCGGTACCATCCGGCCCAAGCGGACCGTCAACGGCTGCACCTACTCCGGGAACAGGCACCCATGAGGAAACCGCAGGCAGCACGGATCAGGAGCTTCTTCGTCATCGGGCTTATATCCATGGCTATGCCGACGGATGGTTCAGACCGAATCGCCAGATTACCCGTGCGGAAATGGCGAGCATTTTGGCCAAGGTTTACGATCAAGAAGCAGCAGAAACCAATGCTGCATTCAGCGACGTACCTTCCGACCATTGGGGAGCGGAGGCGATTGCCAAGGTTGCCAAAACGGGACTGATGAAAGGGTACAAGGACGGTACGTTCAAGCCGGATCAACCGTTAACCCGCGCAGAAATGGCCATCCTTGCTGTTGCTGCAGCCGCGTCGAAATCACCGGTGTCAGGAAGCGGATTTACCGATATCCGCGGCCACTGGGCAGAAGAGGCGATCCTCGCGGCGCAAGGCGCAGGCATGTTGAATGGCTACAAAGATGGAACATTCCGTCCCAAAGCGCTGTTGACGCGAGCCGAAGCCGTTGCTGTGATCAATCGTGCGCTGGGCAGAGGGCCGTTATCCGGCATTTCGCAGCCAAGATGGGGCGATGTTCCGGCTTCGCATTGGGCTTTCGGAGATATTGAGGAGGCATCGACCGATCATGCGGCGAAGCCAGGTGCAACAGGTGGAGAACAATGGGTGGATGAAACGCAGCAAAAATAGAAAGCGAAATAAACCGCAAAACAAACACACACGTTAACGGAGAGGCAGAAGCAATTTGGAGAAGCGAAGCGTTCGCCTTTATCACCGGATTTTCCCCTTAGAAAAGGGGGATCAAAAAATCTGGGGATAACAGCGATCGGAAGATGGTACTGTACTTGCAGTGCCCTAGTGTGATGATTAGTGCGATTTATAGAGATTGTCTTTGGGGACCACGCGGTGGTCCCTTTTTTCTGAATAAAGGAAGTGGGCGCAGGTCAATTCATATGTCGCAGGAGATGCAGTCACATAGGGGTGAGCATCGTGGAAAAAAACATTGGATGAAACGCGAAAGTGGTATAATCTGTGTTTATGATAACGCTACCAACATCTCTGCAAGGGGAGGGTCTACCCATTAGAAATTCCAGCGTGTTTCGGAAGTTTTTAATTTCCTACGTGATCATTTTGGTGATTCCCAGCATCGGCGGATATATGTCCTATTTGACCTCCATATCCGTTACCCGGTCGATCTCCATCGAAAACGGGGTTATCCAGCTCCAGAAGGGCCAAGACATTTTGGAGCGCCGCATGGCTGAGGTGGAGGCGTTCACCAGACAGCTTGCGGTCAATCGGGAATTGAACGTGCTCATGAACGAACGGGACAACGAAACCAATGTGTACGGCATTTGGAGAACGATGGAGAACGTGCTTTCGTTTGGCCGCAGCAACGATTTTTTGCAAAATTATTATATTTACCTCGCGAACTACAATCTGATTCTGACGCCGGGTTCGTCATACAGGCCGAATCATTATTATGCCGATTTCCATTATAACGACCTGTCATTGGAGGAATGGACAAAGGAAATATTGGATACCCACCACCGCAGCGAAATCAAGCCGCTCAGCCCGTTTATGACGAGAGGCCAGCAAACGTCGGTCATCACGTACATGCAGTCGTTGCCGTTGGACAGCTTTAACGATTCATCGCCGGCGGTCGCCGTCGTTTTGATTGACGAAAAGCTGATTACGGGACTGCTGTCCGGCATGACGGAGCGCTACGGCGGTTGGGTTCGGATCAGCGATTCGCAGGGAAAAACCATTGCGCTAAAGGGAAGCGAAGAAGCGGAGATGGCCAACATGTCCCTTGATCCGAAGTTCGACCCGAGCAAGGCCAGCCAGTTTTATGGGGACGATCTGGTCATTACCACGCAATCCAAAACCAACGGGTGGGTGTATCAAGCGGGAATCCCGCGCGACCTGCTGCTCGAGAATGCCAACAAAATCAAGAAAACGAGCATGCTCATCACCGGCGGCACGCTGCTTATCGGACTTGTGGTGGGGTTAGTGCTGGCTTACCGCCACAGCGTACCCATCAACCGGCTGCTGAGCGTCATGAAAGAACAATTCGGGAAGGATGAGCGCTCGTCCAGAAACGAGTTCGACTTTCTGAGCGGGAATATCGCCGACATGATTACGAAAAACAAGCAGCTCGAATCCGAGCTGAACCGCCAGCTTCCGCTGGTGAGGGATGCATTCCTGAAAAGGATGTTCTCCGGCGAATTCAAATCCAGGGAGGAGATTCACTCCGCTTCGGAGCAAGCGGGAGTTCGTTTGCGGCAAAGTACGGGGTATGCAGGCATCGTCCAGATTAAAGGCTATGGCAGCATGGACAATGTCGAGGTCCTGAATGAGCTGAACGCATCCCGTCTGCTGCTGAAACAGGCGATGGCGGCCCTTGGCGCAGATGCATTAATGACGGATTGGGATTCGGACAAAGTCGCCATCCTGTTTTTCTCTGCCGAGGAGGATGAAGAATCAGATCGTGCCGTGAACGAGATCACGCATACGATGGAGAGTCTGGCGGAATACCTCTTTAATGAATATCGAATAACCATCCAGTCGGGCTTTGGTCAGCTTTTTGCCTCCTTGACCGAAGTGAGCCTTTCTTTCGAGCAAGCCCATCAAGCGCTGGAATATGCCATCCACACGAACCGAAAGGGCATGGTTTGGAACAACGAAGCCCATATCGAACATACGACCTATTATTATCCGCTGGATTCCGAGCAGCGCCTGATCACGACGATTCGGGCCGGAGAGCTGGAAGCAGCCGAGCGGATCGTTGAGGGCATCATCGCGCAAAACATGCAGCAGCGGGAGCTGTCCATCGAAATGAAGCATCAGCTGATCGGTGAGATGAAGGGAACATTCATCAAACTGCTGGATCAGAAAGTATTCACCGAATACGACGCTGCCGAGGATATTAAACGGCTTGTTATCGATATCTCGCTTTCAGAGCCGCTGGAAAGCATCAAAACCACCTTGTTTGCAATCATGAAAGAGCTGTGCGGATTCATTGCCAACAAAAAGAAAGACGTCCACGGCCAAATCGTCAAGCAAATCAAAGCATACACGGCCGAAATGTATTCGGATACCGAGCTTACACTGTACAGAGTTGCCGAACATGTCGAACGTCCGGAGAAGTATATTTCGCAATTGTTCAAGGAATATACAGGCATCAATTTCTCCGATTATTTGATCAAGGTCCGCATGGATCAAGCGATGGTTCTGTTAAATGAGAGCAAATACACGGTGGATGAAATTGCGTCCAGAGTCGGATACAACAGCTCGCACTCTTTCAGGCGTGCCTTTAAAAGACTGAATGGCATATCCCCAAGCGTGTACAGACAATCGGGTGGCGGTTAAACGCTGCGGGTTCTTGAACCGGCTTTGGCATGTATGGGACAGAGCGGCCTTTTTAGGGGCAGATGTACCGGTGCAAACGGAAAAATGGCCGTTCTGGCGCTGTTTTGTGCCCCTGATCACAGGATAACTGTACGCCGAACGGCGCAATTGTACCTGTTTATGGGATGGCCGTTTCCTCTATGATCAATTTGTGGAAAGCGCTATCATTTTCCTGTTCCACAGACTGTCGTTAGGGGGGGTTGTTCTGAAGGAAGAAGTCACCGTAAATCGCAGGTCATTGCCGCAGAGAGCAGAAACGAGCTTTTGGATCGATGCCCGCAAAAAAATGAAGAAACACTGGCAATTGCATCTGCTGGTTATTCCGCCCTTGCTGTTTTTTCTCATATTCAAGTATTACCCGATGATCAATACGGTCCTTGCCTTCAAGGATTATAACGTCATCAAAGGAATATGGGGAAGTCCGTGGGTTGGATTCCAACATTTCCGACTCTTTTTCGAAAATCCGTTATTCTGGACACTGGTTAAGAACACGATCTTGCTCAGCGGGTATTTGCTGCTGGCCGGATTTCCGATCCCCATCCTATTGGCACTGATGATCAATGAAGTGAGGGGGACGAAGTTCAAAAAATTCGTGCAGCTCGTCTCGTTCGCGCCCTATTTCATTTCAACGGTGGTGATGGTTTCGATCATTATGCTGTTTCTGGCGCCACGGCTCGGATTTGCCAACATTGCCCTTCATTTCTTCGGGCTTGAATCGGTCAATTTCCTTGGCGAACCCGGCATGTTCCGTTCGATCTACGTGTGGTCCGACATTTGGCAGACTGCGGGTTATAGTGCCGTCATTTATTTGGCTGCGCTCGCCGGCATCGATCCGACGCTCTACGAAGCGGCCAAAGTCGACGGTGCCTCGCGGTTTCAAAAAATCCGCCACGTCGACCTGCCGGGAATTGTGCCGACCATCGTGATCATTCTGATCCTCAATGTAGGCAATGTCATGGCCATCGGCTTCGAGAAGGTGTACCTGCTGCAAAATCCGCTCAATCTTGCTAACTCGGAAATCATTGCAACCTATGTTTACCGGATCGGCCTGCTGAACGCCAACTATAGCTTTGCGACGGCAGTCGGCCTGTTCAACTCGCTGATCAATCTCGTTTTGCTGCTGACCGTGAACGGTTTGGCCAAAAAAGCGACCAACCACAGCATCTGGTAGGAAAGGAGGTTTCCCATGGCAGTACCCGTGCAGAAACGGATTCAAGAATCCGCCGCCGACAGGACATTCCTGATTGCGATTTACATCGTGCTCAGTCTTGTCGCGTTGGCCGTCATCTATCCGCTCATTTTCATTATCAGCAGTTCGTTCAGCAGCCCGGCAGCCGTCACGTCCGGTCGTGTATGGTTATGGCCGGTCGACGTTTCGCTCAGTGGATATAAAGCCTTGTTCCACACGCCCGAAATTTTGACGGGCTATGGGAATTCGATCTTTTATACCGCAGCAGGAACCATCATCAGCGTGGTGCTGACCATCATGATTGCCTACCCGTTATCGCGGAGAAGCTTCTTTGGCCGAAATGCTTTGATGATGGTCATTACCTTTACGATGATCTTCAGCGGCGGTTTGATTCCGACGTACATGGTCGTCAAGCAGCTCCATCTGATCGATACCCGCTGGGCGCTTCTGATCCCGAATGCGATCTGGGTCTGGCAGGTCATCATCGCCCGTTCGTTCTTCAAATCCTCCATTCCCGAGGAGCTGCTGGAAGCGAGCGAAATGGACGGCTGCAGCGACATGCGCTTCATATGGAGCATCGTGCTTCCTTTATCCAAACCGATCATTGCGGTTCTGGTCCTCATGTATGCGGTAGGGCAGTGGAATGCGTATTTCGATGCTCTGATTTATCTGAAATCGGCGGATTTGTTCCCATTGCAGCTGATTCTGCGCAGCATCATCATCCAGAACAACAGCGCAGGGGCGATGGATGCAGCGAAAATGGTGGAGCGGCAGCAGCTGGCCGAACTGCTGAAATATGCTTTGATCGTAGTTGCCACGCTGCCCGTGCTGGTTATTTATCCGTTCGTGCAGCGCCATTTCGTACAGGGAATGCTGGTCGGTTCGGTTAAGGGATAATTCCGGCGGCCAAAAACTAAAGGGAGTGATCGGATTTGAAAAAAGGCCTCATCATGATGCTTATGCTGTTGATGCTGTTCACGCTTGCGCTGAGTGGATGTTCAAGCGATAATGCTTCCGCACCGGAGTCCGGGGGATCGTCAACGGGGAATGGTCCGGTGAATATTAGCGTATTTTCCGTGCAGGAATCCGGAATCGACATTCCGACCAACCAATTCACGAAATTCGTGGAAGACAAATTCAACATCAAATTCAACTGGCAGATCAATCCGTCTGACGGAGCCAAGGAAAAACGGCAAATCTCGCTGGCGAGCGGCGACTACCCCGATGCTTATCTGCTGACGCATTACATCGACCAATTTTCACAAGCAGACCTTCTGAAATACGGCAAACAAGGGGTTTTGGTGCCTCTGAACGATCTGATCGACAAGTATGCACCCAATATCAAAGCCGCGATGGAAAGCAACGAGAACCTGAGAACGTTGAACACCGCGCCGGATGGCAATATTTATGGTCTGGTTGCCTATACCGAGTGTTTCCACTGCTCGTATTCAAGCAAGATGTGGATCAATACCGAGTGGTTGAAGAAGCTGAACCTGGAGATGCCCAAGACGACGGAAGAATTCAAAAACGTATTGAAAGCGTTCAAAACGCAGGACCCGAACGGCAACGGCAAAGCGGATGAAGTGCCGCTCAGCGGTTCGATCGAGGAATTCGGCGTACGCGTCGTTCCGTTTCTCATGAACGCCTTTGTATACGACGATGACCGGAATTACCTGCAAATGTCCGGAGGCAAGGTGCAATCCGCGGCGATCACGCCCGAGTGGAAAGAAGGATTGACGTACATCAAGTCTTTGTTCGATGAAGGATTGATCGATCCGGGTGCCTTTACGCAGAATGCCGAAGCGTTCAAAAAAATCGGGGAAAACGCGGATGCCGAAATTTTGGGCGCAGGCGCGGGCATGCATCCGGCGATCTTCGTGAACATCGATCCGGGCAACACGCGATCGGCTCATTACAATGCTGTGCCACCGATTACAGGTCCTCATGGCGTGTCCTATGCGACGCATGACGGAGGAGGCGTGCAGCCTGGAGCCAAATTCGTCATCACGAACAAAGCCAGCGAAGAAGCGCAGATCGCCTTGATCAAAATGGTGGACTATATGTTCACTCCCGAAGGCCAGACGAACGGGGCTAGCGGCTTGAAAGGGATCGACTGGACCGATCCCGGAGAGGCAGACGTCGCACTGGGCAAGGATTCCAAGGCGGTCGTCAAACTGATCCCGATGGCCGAGGGAGAGGCACCGCGGAATGCAGGCTGGAGCGGCATGGCTCACTTCTACATGCCGAAAGAATATCGCGACACGTTTGTGCAAGGAACCGATATTTACGCATCCGACGGTTACGAACGCAGACTTTACGATGCAACGCTGCTGTATGAAGGACATGAACCGAAAGAGCTGTTCCCGATCTGGTCGGTCTGGATCGATCCGGCTGAGATCGATGAGGCCAGCTTGCTGCAAACCAACATCAAAAATTACATCGAACAAAATACGCTCCAGTTCATTACGGGCAACAAGGATCTGGACAAAGACTGGGACGCATACGTCAAAGGATTGCAGGATCTGAAGCTGGACCGTTATCTCGAGATTTTGCAAAAGGCGTATGAGGCTTCCAAGTAATTTGGGATAAAGCCGGTACACTCGGGTGCTGCCGCAAAAAGGGCACCTGAGTGTGCTTTGTCTATGAACAGGAGGCCGTTTGTTCGGTTCGGCACATTCATAGCACTGGACGAGGGGCTTACGAAGCGATTTCTCTGATGGGAGGACGAAATGGACGATTTCAAATTATGGTACTCTACCCCTGCGGTTACGTGGGCTCAAGGTCTGCCGCTGGGCAATGGAAGAATCGGTGCGGTGGTTATGGCCGATGTGCATCGCGAGGTGTGGAGCATGAGCGAGCTTACGTACTGGTCCGGCCAAGCGGACGAGGACCCCGCGTTTGCTTCAACGGGAGGCAGAGCAGCGCTGGATGAGATGAGGCATCATTTTTTCTCCGGCAATATCGATGAAGGCGATCGTTTGGCCAAGCAGCATCTGCAGCCGCCAAAGCGGAATTACGGCACAAATCTTGGATTGTGCGAAGTGGTGATCGAATTCAGCGATACCGACGTGGACAGCTATGAATATGCAAGCTTCAGGCGGGAACTCGATCTAGGCGAAGCGATAGCAAAGGCAGAGTGGGTGAGCAAGGGCACTACGTTGTCTCGCGAGGTTTTTGCCACACATGCGGATGACCTTGTCGCCTCAAGAGTGTGGAGCAACGTCTCGGGAAACGTATCGTTTACCCTTTGGCTGGAAGGAAGTACGGAGTCGTTTCAGGCGATCGCCATTGATGACAGTACGCTGGGTTTCAACGGACAGGCAACAGAAACCGTGCATAGCGACGGGACTTGCGGGGTAGGGGCCGAAGGCTGCGTAAAGGTAGTTGTTTCAGGCGGCACGGTGAGTGAGCAAAATGGGCGAATGACGGTGATGGGTGCAGATGAGGCAATCATCTATTTTACGGTCAGCACAGACTACCGCCGTATAGGTTCCGATTGGAAAAAGGAGAGCCGTTTCACGCTGGATCAGGCGCTGAGGAAAGGATATGCGCGTTTGCGACAGGACCATATCGACGATTACGCCGAGCCATTCGGCAAGGTGCGCATTCAGCTGAACGGCCCGGTGCATGCCGACCTGCCTACCGACCAACGCATCCGGTCACTGGCGCAGGACGGGGATGACGACCCGCAGCTGTTTGCATTGTTCCTGCAATACGGCCGTTATTTGACCATTGCGGGCTCACGCAGTGATTCCCCGCTGCCGATGCATCTCCAAGGGGTTTGGAATGACGGCGAGGCATGCCGCATGGGTTGGAGCTGCGATTATCATCTGGATATCAATACCCAGATGAATTATTACCCGACGGAGATCGCGAATCTGGGGGAAAGCCTCCTTCCTTTGTTCAATTATATCGAAGACTTGGCGGAGGCAGGCCGATCGACGGCTCGACAATTATACGGCAGCGACGGCTGGGTGGCCCATGTTTTCTCCAATGTGTGGGGCTTCACGCTTCCCGGCTGGGAAACGTCATGGGGGCTGAATGTTACGGGGGGATTGTGGCTCGCATCCCACTTGATCGAGCACTATGAGTACCATCAGGATCGCGAATTTCTGGAAAGCACGGCCTATCCGGTGCTAAAGGAAGCGGCCGTTTTTTTTCTGGATTATATGACAGTCCATCCGAAATATGGCTGGCTGGTGACAGGCCCGTCGAACTCCCCGGAAAATCATTTCTATGCCGATAATGCCGGATGTACCGTTCACCAGTTGTCCATGGGTCCAACGATGGATCAAATGCTGGTGCGCGAGTTATTCGAGTTTTGCCTGACAGCGGCGAAGCTGCTGAATCGGGATGAAGGGCTTAGAACCAGGCTGGAGGAAGCCACTGCCATCTTGCCGCCGCTGCAAATCGGCCGGAAAGGTCAGCTTCAGGAGTGGTTGGAGGATTATGAAGAAGCACAGCCGGAGCATCGGCATTTGTCGCACATGGTTGCCTTGTATCCGCGGAACCGAATCACGCCTGAGCGGACACCGGAGCTGAGCAAGGCAGCGCGTGTGACGCTGGAGAACCGGATGTCCCAGGAAGAATTGGAGGATGTCGAATTTACGGCCGCCTTGTTCGGTATGTGCTTTGCCAGGCTGCATGACGGTGAGACGGCATACAGACATATCCGCCATTTAATAAGCGGACTTTGCTTTGATAACCTGCTAACCTATTCGAAGTCGGGGATCGCGGGGGCGGAGAGCAACATATTTGTCATTGACGGGAATATGGGAGGTACCGCTGCCATTGCGGAAATGCTGCTGCAGGGCGATCAAGGAGAGATCCGTTTGTTGCCTGCGCTGCCGCAAGCATGGAGCACGGGAACCGTATCCGGTCTTCGGGTCAAAGGCAATGCCGAGGTGGATATGACTTGGGAGAGCGGCAAGCTAGCGTCGGCAACCATTCGCACATTATCGACAGGAACGTTTACCGTGTGTACGCAAGGGTTTAAAACGACGTTTCAGGCTGAAGCGGGTGGAAGAACTCATTTCAACGATAGACTGGAACGGGTCGAATAACGATATGAGCCTGCAACCCGTCATGCGTTTTGATTCATGGTTGGAATGATGTTCACGATCAGAAGGAATACAACCGTTCTTTAAGCCGTTCATAAGCCGCCTTGGAGCGGCTTTTTCTGTTGTTTCTTGCTTAGATTAACTTGAGTAAACTGCCTGCCCAACCATCAACACCTGTAAATCAAGCACTCAACATGAAAGGATCCAACATTGACGCTCCTTCCTTGGAAGCGTTTTAATTATAGTAGTTACGCAAGAGGATCAAGGGGAGGTCATCATATGATGCTGAAAGTGAAAACGCTTCGATGCGAACATTTCAACAATCCGATTGGGCTGGGGTGCCCGAAGCCGCGGTTAAGCTGGCACATCGAATCCGACAGCATGTATGTCACGCAGAAACGGGTCCAACTGCAGGTCGCTTTGAATGCGGCATTCGATTCGCTGATCTGGAACCATTTCGCTTACTCGGAGCAATCCGTTCTTGTTCCATACGAAGGGCCGCCGTTGGAATCGGGCCAACGATATTATTATCGGGTCAAAGTATGGGCCCAAGGGGCAGGGGATGCGGAGCCGCAAGAGTCCGCGTGGAGCGAGCCGGCATTTTGGGAAATGGGGCTGCTGCATGAACAGGATTGGAAAGCGCAATGGATCACTGTCCAGAAGCGAAGCATCCACGAAGGCTTTCAGGCGCGGGCACCATTTGCGACCACCAAAACTTTCTCGGTAGGGGGCAAGGTTAGCAAAGCCGTTATTTATGCGACCTGTCTCGGATTGTATGAATTACAGTTGAATGGGCAAAGAGTAGGCGAGGCCTACTTCACCCCGGGATGGACGGATTATAACGATCGCATACAGGTACAGACCTATGACGTCACCGATCTTATTGGCCAGCAGCATAATTCCATTACAGCAACGGTGGGTGAAGGCTGGTACAGCGGTTATCTAGGATGGCAAAAGCGCAAGGACACGTATGGGGATACCAATGCCTTGCTGCTGCAAATGAAAATTAGCTATGAAGACGGCCGCACCGAGCTGATCTGCTCCGATGCCACTTGGGAAGAAACGGGCTCCGCCATTCTGATGTCGGACATCTATAACGGCGAAATTTATGATGCAAGGCTTGCGTTGCCGAAAGACGGAAATCCAACCGTGAATGAACGCAAAATGATGAAAGTCATGCCGTTTCCTTTGAGCCATCTGGTTGCCCAGGAGAACGAACCCGTGCGGATCATGAATCGTCTCCGACCGGTTGAACTCATTCGAACGCCCAAAGGGGAGCTTGTGCTGAACTTGGGGCAAAACATGGTGGGATGGCTGGAATTCAAAGTCAAAGCACCAAGGGGCACGATCTTGAATCTGGTTCACGGCGAGGTATTGGATCAGGAAGGAAACTTTTATCGGGATAATATTCGGGATGCGGCACAGCAGATTACGTACATCTGCAGCGGAAATGGCACGGAAACGTATCGGCCGCATTTTACGTTCCAGGGCTTTCAGTACGTGAAGCTTGAAGGTTTTCCGGACGGGATCACGATTGAAGATTTCACCGGCGTTGTACTGCATTCGGGTATGGAGTCGATCGGTACGTTCGAAACGTCCGATCCCAAGCTCAATCAGCTGCAGCATAACATCGTTTGGGGACAGAAGGGGAACTTTCTGGATGTGCCGACCGATTGCCCGCAGCGTGATGAACGGTTAGGATGGACCGGTGATGCGCAGATTTTTGCGAGAACGGCCAGTTTCAATATGAATGCGGCTTCTTTTTTTCGCAAATGGCTGAAAGATTTGGCTTACAACCAGATGGAAGACGGGGCGGTTCCTTTTGTCGTTCCGGACGTACTTAAAGGGACGTTTGCAGATAACACAGGGAGAACGACAGCGGCTTGGGGAGATGCAGCCGTCATTTGCCCGTGGACGATCTATCAGTGTTATGGCGACAAGCAAATTTTGGCTCAGCAATACGAGAGCATGAAGGCTTGGGTCGACTACGTACGAGCACAAGGAAACGAAGAATGTCTATGGGATACCGGACTGCAGCTCGGAGACTGGCTGGCATTGGACAGCGAGGAAGGAAGTTATTTCGGGGCAACGGACGGAACGTTGGTCGCCACGGCCTACTTTGCGTATTCAACGCAGATCGTCGCGCAAACGGCCAAACTGCTCAATCGTTATACCGACTACAAAACCTACAAGTCTTTGCACGAAGGCATCAAAGCGGCATTTGCCGCCCGATACTTCAACGAGGCAGGCCAGCTCACCTCCAAAACACAGACTGCACAGGTCATCGCTCTGCACTTTGATTTGGTGCCAGAAGAGCATAAAAAGCAAGTCATCCAGGAACTCGTTCGGCTCATTGAAAAGAAAAACATGCATCTGGATACCGGTTTTGTCGGCACACCATATCTTTGCCTGGTTTTATCCGACAATGGCTATGCGGATGTAGCCTATACATTATTGTTCCAAAACGATTACCCTTCATGGCTCTATCAAGTTGAACGGGGAGCAACGACCATGTGGGAGCATTGGGACAGCATCAGAGAGGACGGATCGTTCTGGAGTACGGCGATGAATTCGTTTAACCACTATTCATATGGTTCGATCGGCGATTTCATGTATCGCAGCATTGCGGGAATCGATCTGATGGAGGCGGGTTACAAAAAATCGCGAATCGCCCCCAAACCCCCGGTTAATCTGACGTCGGCACGCGGCAAACTGGAAACGCCATATGGAGCCCTTGAGGTTCAATGGCAAATCGTGGAAGGGAAAATGCTGCTTAAAGTGAATATCCCGCACAATACAACAGCCGCAATTACGCTGCCAGGCGTAAAGGAACCGGATGTATTGCAGCGGACCATTGCTGCGCAGTATCCTTCGATTGCGAATCCGCCAGTTAACATTCCGCCGGAATTGGCCGGGAAAATGGGGATAGAGGGGAACGCGGAGGTGTTCTGCAACAATGGAGAGAACGGATTGACATTTACAGCAGGTTCAGGACAATACACGTTCCAGTATAAATACGAGCCGGCTCTTGCCCCCGTGCATGCATCCAGAAGATAAATCGCGTAAACTAGAGGAGGGACTTGTCATGAAGACGAAAAATCGCATTTTATTCAAAACCGCCCTGCTGTCCATTTCCTTGGTCTTGACGTCAGCGAGTGCCATTTCGGCCATTATTCCGATGATGCTGAACCAGTTATCGGACGTATCCAGTTCCCTGATCGAAAGCGTAGTCACGATCCCTTCCTTCTCCATGATGCTGTTTGTGCTGCTGAGCGGCCCGATTTCTTCAAGGTTGGGCAAGAAAAATACGGTGATGCTTGGGCTCCTGCTGGTGCTGGCCGGGGGAATCCTGCCGATGTTCACAACAAATATCACTTGGATTCTCGCGTTACGACTGGTACTCGGCGCCGGGCTTGGCATATTCAACTCGCTTGCCGTCAGCTTGATCAGCGACTTTTTCGAGGGAGACGAACGGGCCCAGCTGGTGGGATTCCAAAGCGCCGTTCAAGGGCTGGGAAGCAGCCTCGCTACCTTTGTAGCCGGACAGCTTGCCTTGATCGATTGGCAGTATGCTTTCTTATGTTATGCCATTGCGCTGCCTATCGCGTTGCTGTTTTTCCTTGTCGTACCTGAACCAAAGCGCGCCGAGCCTGTTTCACAGACTCCAGCAGAAACGGGCACCAAAAGCCGTGGAGTATCGATGCCCGTGCTTGGACTGAGTGCCGCATTGTTCCTGTTTATGACGTTTATCATGATCGTGTACACCAAAACGGGCATTATGATTAGCGAGAAAAGCATGTCGAATGCCGGATTTTTGGGGACCGCATTCACATTGTTTTCCTTGTCGTCCATGGTCGCCGGGTTCTTGTTTGGCAAAATATATACATGGTTCAGAAGTTACGCTCCGTTTATTTCAAGCTTGTTGACGGCAGCAGGTTTTGTGCTGTTGTGGGTTTCCCAGAGCGTAACCATGGTGACGATCGCTATGCTGATCATTGGGTTCAGCTTTGCGTTGTTCATCCCTTATATCTTTACGACGCTGACCAAAATCGTGCCCAAAGGGAGCGAAACGATTTCCATATCAATTGCGATGGTAGGCTCCAATTTGGGAGCGTTTGCTTCACCTTACGTCATCAACGCAGTCGGCACGATGTTTGGCAATGGCACTGCATCATTCGCATTCCTCGTATCTGCCGTCGTGTTCACGGTTGCTGCGGTGATCTGTCTGGGAATTGCCGTCAAAGGAAAGGCAAATCGGGATCAGGCAGCCGTGCTGGGCGGGTAACGGTTTCTCGCTGAAAGTAGTATCCATCCACGGGCAGTCCGCTGCCCGCTTCTCCATGATCTAAGCAAAGAGGGGGTGTCGTTCATGGATCTTCAAGAGCTGGATCGCTTGCTGCGAACCAAAACGGACATCGAACGGTTGCAGCAGCGGAACAATGAGGTCATCAACGATCTTTCCGCAGAATCCGAAGACGAACGGTATTTCGACATGCAGCGGAAGATGTATCGCATGCCCGCATCGTTTTTCTTCGGCAAACACGATATTTATATTAAAAAGCATAACCGCTTCGCTCCGATGCTGGAACACATGCACGAATTCATTGAGTTGAACTATGTGTATTCAGGAACGTGCCATCAGATCATCGCCGGTAAAGAAATTCAGCTGGGCCAAGGCCAGATGTGCGTGCTGGACAAGGATGTGCCTCATAGCATCGCTCCGCTCGGGGAGAACGATATCCTTATTAATATTTTGCTGCAAAGGGAGACGATCTCTTCGCTGTTCCTGCAGCGGTTGTCGAAGAAAAAAAGCTTGATTGGCGAATTTCTGGCCAACTCGGTGCTTCAGCATCAGCACCATGATCACTTCATTATTTTCAAATCCCAGGATCACGACAACCTGCAATATATTTTGCGAAGAATGTTGATAGAGTACTATTCCGAGCAGGACGATTCGATGGAATTGGTGAAGGCGTACATGCAGATCGTGTTTGGGGAACTGGTCCGCGTATTGGAAAGCGAGCACAACATTCGCCTGAACGAGCAGGAGAACAACATCACGGCCATTTTGAATTATATGGAGGAACATTACAGGAATTTGAGCCTGCAGCAATTGTCCGACCATTTTAGCTATAACAGTACCTATTTGAGCAACAAGTTGAAAAAGGTAACCGGTTTGACGTATACGCAGCTGATTGCCAACATCAGGTTGAACGCGGCTTATTCCTTGGTCGTGAACACCCAATTGCCGTTTGAGACGATTTTCAAACAGGTCGGCTATGAGAGCATGAGTTTTTTTTATAAAAAGTTTAAACAAGTTTATGGGGCTACCCCGCAAACCATTCGCAACAATCCGTCGGCCGCGTTCTGAAGAGCAGACATCTGGCAGCGTTGGTTTGTTTTAAGTTCCAATAAAGAAAAGCTCTTGCCCGGAGTGACGGACAGGAGCTTTGTTCTATGAAAAAAATGCGGCAGGCCAGAGCACGGTTACAGAGGGATATTCAGCCATGGTTCAAGCTTCTTTTTTAACGTTTCCTTGTCGTATTGCACATATTGATTTGCCCGGTTGCGGGTCGGATCTCCCGCATAGAACCGTTCATAAAGATCATGCCTCGCTCCAAGCGGACTGCCCGTTATATCCCAAGCAAGCTGGAACAGGCGAATTTTTTCTAAAGCTTGCATCGTCGTTCCGCCAAGGTATTTGTCCAGCAAAGGTCTCAGCGGTTCATTACGATCGAAGTTTCCGGAGGGAATCTGGATCAGCCCGCCTGCAGCGATGGTTTTCAAAATTTCCACGGCACGCGGATAATACCGGCTTCCCAAATTGCGGGCGGTTTCGATGAATGGGAATGAAGGAAGCCAGTTGCCATGCGCGTCCGATTTGGCCTGGGCTTCAGAAGCGATGATCAGTCCCTCGATAGTTTGCATCTGACTGATCATCTCCCCAAGCTGTTCCTGAACGTTCAGGAAGGAATCCACGCCGATTTCGTTGGCAACCGCCGAGGTTACGGCCGTTATGAATTCCAGTTTTGCATGCAGACGAATGATGCTCTGGTGGTAAGCCAAGCTGGACGATGCGGCATTGCTGCGGATCTGCCACAATGCTTCCGGATTGTTATGTATGAGCACACGCTCCCAAGGGACCAGTACGTCGTCGAAAAAGAGGATCGCGTCCATTTCATCATAATGTGCACTGAGCGGATGACTTGGGTCGGGGGTCTTCGCAGCAAAAGATTCCCGGCATACCAGGTGCAAGCCCGGACTTGAGACAGGCACGATGACCATATGGGCCAGCTCCGGACGATCTGCCGGAATTCGCTGTACCGGATAAACGACGATATCATCTGCATAAGGGGCCGCAGTGGCCACCATTTTGGCGCCACGAAGGAATATGCCTTCGGCATTTGTTTTAACAACGCGCAGCATGGCGTCCTCATCTTGGCCGACAGGCAAGGCTCGGTTGATCTGCGGATCGCGCTGCACAATGGTCAGGAACGCGTCTTTTCGTTTGGCTTCCTGATAGTAGGCTGCTAATTTGTCTGCATAATAAGGATCGTATATTGCCATGTCATGGCGAGTCGCATACCAGCCAGTCAGACGGGAGCGGGCGTAGTCCGATAATCGGCTCATGACGCCATGGGTCCGGTCAGCCCATAGCCGAAAGGCACCCGCTCTGCGTTGGATATCGTTAGGGGAGAGGGGGAGTTGAAAAGCGCGGTGAACATATCCTGCCGTCTGCTCGTCCCAAAAAGCGACCGTATCCCTCGTTTCGGGTTCATCCGCCAGATTGAACAATCGTTCTATCGTTTGCAGCGTTCCCTGAAAAGCCGGGTGATGGGGAATGCTGACACGTTCACCGTCCAACCACACATTCCGATCGTCATTTAATCTGTGAATATATGCTTGTCCACGAGACATCGTTAAACTCATTATGTATGAGCCTCCTTATTGGCATAAGCTGCGAATCCTCGAGAAGCCAAGTTAAGTGAACAGAAGAAGTTGGGGTTCGATACAACTTGTATCTTCTGAAAGAATAACGCTCCTATGTCCGAAAAGTCAACGTTAACCGTCTAATGCAGCCAATAAGCTCGGCCATGGATCACAGCCAGGGTAGGACCAGATTCAACGAAGGTCGAAGTATCGCTTTCAAGAGAACATCAAGGACAAAAAAAAGATGTTCCTCTCAACAGGAGGAGCATCTTTTCCTTTTTCAATAACAAGGTATGTTCAGTAATGTCAAAAAAGAATTGAACTAAAACAAACGCCATGATATACTCAATAGCGTCATTGACAAAACAAATAAATTGTGTTACTAATTTTATCCCTAATTTAATTATACACTCTGGATTTGGGATTGTCAATGCTCTTTTTCGCCCAACAACTTGGAAGAGGAGCGTGTCCTAAACGTGATCAAGAACAATGAATGGCATCAAGAACAGGAACGGCTGGAACAGGTCAAAATTAAACTGCAAGCGAGAATGGATGAACTGGAGCCCGAGGTTGCAGGGCTGGGAGATCAGGCCAGCGACATCCGCAAACGCTTCTGGGAAGAAGTCACGATCAATACGGCTACGGATGAAGACTTCGAGGAAACCTTCTATACGATTAAACAGCAATCCGCAGTGCTGGCAGAAAGGGAACGCAGTCATAAGCGGTTGGTCCAGCAATGGAACAATATGAAGCGTTTGTTAACGTCCCCGTATTTTGGACGGATCGACTTTCACGAGAAGGGGCTTAACTCCAGTGAACAGGTTTATATCGGGGTTTCTTCCTTCCTTGACGAAGACGGGTTGAATTTTTTGATCTATGACTGGCGTACGCCCATCGCGAGTTTGTACTACGACTATTCTCCAGGGCCAGCCTCCTATGTCACGCCGGTCGGAAAGATCGAAGGCACGATGGAGCTCAAGCGGCAGTTTCAGATACAGAACGGGAAAATTCGCAACATGTTTGACGCTACCGAGACGATCGGGGACGAGTTATTGCAGCAGGTGCTCGGCAAAGGCGCGGACTCGCAAATGAAGAGCATCGTGGCAACGATCCAAAAAGAACAAAATGCCATCATCCGCGACGACCATCACCGGATGCTCATCGTTCAAGGTGCAGCCGGCAGCGGCAAAACTTCTGCGGCACTGCAGCGGGTGGCGTACCTGCTCTATAAACATCGTCAGACCATCAGGGCGGATCAAATCGTTCTTTTCTCGCCGAATCCGATGTTTAACAGCTATATCTCCACCGTCCTTCCGGAGCTTGGCGAGGAGAACATGCAGCAGACGACGTTTCAAGAGTATCTGGACTATTGGCTGGGTTCCGCACTCCGTTTGGAGGATGTTTTTGATCAGATTGAATATGTGCTGACTGCGCGAGGTTCGGCAGGATATGAGGCCCGCATTCGAGGCATCGAATACAAAGCTTCCGAGGTTTTCATGCAAGCCCTGCAAAACTATGGAGTGTGGCTGGGGCAAGAAGGCATGCAGTTCAACAGCATCCGGTTCCGGGACCGTGAGCTGATTACGGCAGAGCAAATGAAGACGACATTTTACGGTTATGACCGTTCCTTGTCCTTGGTTAACCGCATCGCTCTTTTGCAGGAATGGCTGCTGAAAGAGCTCGCATCGCTTGAGCGTGCGGAACGGGATGCGCCTTGGGTAGAGGAGGAATTGAGTTACCTCGATAATGACCAATATGCGGAAGCTTACCGCTCATTGCACAAAGAAAAGGAATTGTTGGATCTAACGGAGCACTATGCCGTCGTTCGTGAGAAAATAACCAAGCAGCGCCGGGGCGATGAGGGCGATTTCGACTATGCCGTAAAAGAGGAACAGTTGCTGCGCCGCAAGGTCGTGAAAGAACGCTTTGCACCGCTGAGAAGAAGCGTAAGGAAATTTAAGTTTGTGAATGTTCAACGCATATATGCCCAATTGTTTGCTGACGAGTCCGTTTATCGGGAGAGAACGAATGGCGCTGCAACGCCTCCGCTTTGGTTGGAAATATGCAAACAGACCAAGGAAAAGCTGATGAGGAACGAATTGTTTCATGAAGACGCGACGCCGTATCTGTATGTCAAGGAAATGATCGAAGGAGTCCGAACGAACACGGATATTCGGCATGTCTTTGTTGATGAGGGCCAGGATTATTCACCCCTGCAATATGAATATTTGAAAAAGCTTTTCCCGCGTGCCAGGATGACGGTGCTGGGCGACTTCGGGCAAGCGATCTTCTTGCAGGCGACAAGTCTGGACGCAGATGATTCGCCGCTGCTTCGTCTTTTTGGGGAAAACGAAACCAGACTTATTCGTCTTGTGCGCAGTTATCGTTCAACCCGGGAAATCGTCGAATTCACAAGATTGATGCTTGCGGACGGAGAGGGGATTATGCCATTTCAACGCGGAGGTCATAAACCGATCCTGGTGCAATTGGAAGATGCGGATCAGCGCTATTCGCAAATCTGGGCAGACATCGATGGACTTATGGCCGAAGGGTTCGATTCGATCGCCGTCATTACGAAGAGTGCATCCGAAAGCCGGGAGGTTTACGAATCGCTGCGTGTTCATGGAGGTGAGAAGCTTCGCTTGATCACAAAGGATACCTTGGGATTTCATAAAGGAGTCATGGTGATTCCCGTATATCTCGCCAAAGGTGTCGAGTTCGATGCCGTCCTGATCTACGATGCTTCACCCGAAACATACGCGCAGGAAAACGAGCGAAAGCTTCTTTATACCGCGTGTACGCGGGCCATGCATCGTCTCCATCTGTATACGACCGGTGAATGGTCGCCGTTTGTGCAAGCACTGCCCGCGAATTTGTACGAATTGCGTTCTTATTGAAAATTTCAATATATGCGGCAATTGACGCTCGTACGGTATTGGTGATAGCTTATATACATCGATATTAAGCCAATAATTTCAATGTGAATGAAGGGGGTATCATACATGACGCATATAGTGCAAGCTGCCGCTGAAGATGTGCGCAGCAAGGATTCGGAACAATTGATTCGGGAGTTAAGCATCGAATTGGGTGCATTATATGGCGGCGACGGTACGGCTGGTTTCTCGCCGAGCGACGTGGAGGGACCACGCTCGGCCTTTATCGTAGCCCGTCTTGACGGATATCCCGTCGGTTGCGGGGCAATCAGGCCGCTTGACGAAGATTCGGTGGAAGTGAAACGGATGTATACCCGCTCGGATTTCCGGCGCAAAGGCGTGGCGCAGGCGATATTGGCCGAAGCGGAGCGGTTGGCGCGGGAATTCGGCTATAGCAACCTGAAGCTGCAAACAGGACCGAAACAGCCGGAAGCGGCAGCGCTCTATGAACGGGTGGGTTATTATAGAATCCCGATTTTCAGCGGTGAATGGGAGGAAGTGCTGGCGTATCAGAAAGATGTCGTCCGCGAGCCGGTTTAATGTTTTGGGGTTGCAACGCGTGGGCACAGTGACCAAATAAATATGAAATTGGAGATTACTTTTACTTTGCGAATAGAAAAAGTATACGAATACGATATAAGCCATGAATTGGAATCAGAAATACAAGATTTATTGATCGCCAGTTTTCCGGATGTGTACCCTGAGCACCGGATTTATTTCAAGCAATTGCCGCATTTGCGATTTCTGGTTTACAACCAGGAAGATCGACTCGTCGGACATGTTGGATTGGATTACAGAGTCATGAATTTAAACAAGAAACCGATCAGGGTACTCGGCGTCATTGATTTATGTGTCTCACAAAGCGCCCGTTCCCAAGGAATAGGCTCGTCCTTGCTGGCGGAATTGGATCAATTTTGTGCAGGTCGAAATATTGACTTTATCCTTTTGTTTGCGGATAACATGACTTTATATTTGAAAAATGGCTACAAACCGGTGAAGAACAAATGCAAATGGTTGAAAATCGATGATGGATTTCAAACTTCCATTGGCTTAGGCCATGAAGCCATGGACGAACTGATGATCAAAAAAGTAGGCAAGATCGATTGGGAAGAGGCAGATCTGGACTTATTAGGCTACCTCTATTGAGGAGGAGAACGTGGGGTACGTTTGTTGAACAGGAGACGACGACTGATCTTAAAACGGTCAACCGGCAGGGCCGATAAAAAAATAATACCGAAGAGAGTCGCGCAATTTGCGGCTCTCTTTTCATATTATTAGGAAATAACGCTGAAAGGAGGACAATGTAGTCAAAGCTTTCAGCGGCCCATATCTCCAATTTAATGATGCGGCAACAATCCGTTTGCCTTCCGTTTACATAGAATGAAGGGGCGGATCTTCCCACAGCAGCGGGGAATACAGGCAGGACGCGCATCCTTGGGATTATTGGCAATCGTATGCAGCGGCTTGTTTGGTCAAAGTCATCTTGTTGAAGTTATCTGTTCATTTTACAGAACACATCATTTTACGCAACGATCGTTGAATGCCCAGGACTTGCTTTTCCTGTGATCCACAAGGGTGGTGGAATATTCCTGAGTCGTGAACATTGTGTGACTTCCTACGGTCTTAGGGGGAAGGGGGGTGCGGACCCTGTGGCGAGTTATTATTGAAGCAAAAAAGCGTAAAAGCGTATATATGAGCATATGAGAAAGTGTTAGTAAAACGTTAACAAATGTAACTCTATGTCAAAATTTTGATATACGCTTTCATTCCGTTGATCTTGTCCGCAACGTCCCTTATATTAACTTCGTTACATACACACAGAGGGATGGTGGACAATGTTGTTCGGGAGTAAAGGAAAGAAAATGCTGGCCATGCTTGCGCTGGTTCCGCTGACGACAGGCTTGGTAGCAGGAACAATCATGCCTGCAGGGACGGCACATGGCGATCCGGTAACGGGAAATAACCCCGTATCGACAACGAATGTCACAGGATCGTGGCAGACGGGAGATCTGCATGTGCATACGTTTGAGTCGGATGATGCACAGAATTCGCTCAAAAATGTGCTGGACAACGGTCTGAACAAGTATGGGCTGGACTGGATTGCGATTACGGATCATTTGCGGACGTCCAAGCGTGATGCTGACGGTAATGTCATTAAGAACGGGCCTATCCCCATGTCGCTCGGCATGAATGAATATCAAGTTCCGCAGATTAAAAAGCTGCAGGAAGAGGGGAACTACGCTGGCAAAACAATATTCTCCGGTTTTGAGTGGGACATGCCCACACACGAACATGTCGGCGTGGGCATTCTGACGAATGAACCCAATTCCACCGAGGCACTTGAAGCGGCCAAGGAATTTGAATATCGGTTCACGAATCGTGATGCCAATATGTTCGACGCCGAGGATGTAGCCAAATGGAATGCGGAAGGAGCGCGTGCCTATTCGACGCATCAGGATGCGCTTACCGCCATTGAATGGCTCTCCACTCATTATCCGATGACCAGTTATGCCATGATTAATCATCCTTCGCGCGGCAAAAACAAATATACGATCGCCGATTTCCGCGATTTCAACGATCTGGCCCCCGAAGTGGTCTTCGGTATTGAAGGTATGCTCGGCAACCAGATGGAACCGGATCGCGGCGGGTATAACACCTCTTACAATACATCGAATCCAACCGCCGATGACGGCTACAAGTACCGCACATATGGCGGTGTCGATTACATGGTTGCCAAAGTGGGCGGTCTATGGGATGCATTGCTTGGAGAGGGACGCCATTTCTGGAATTATGGCAACTCGGACTATCATTTCAAAACGATTGACCCGAATTCCAGCGGTTATTTCCCGGGCGAGTATGCCAAAACCTATGCTTGGGTAGAGGGTTCGGGCATGCAAGCGGTGCTTGACGGACTGCGCTCCGGCAAATCATTTTCCGTATTTGGAGACTTGATCAATGCCTTGGATTTCACGATTTCAAGCAACGATTCCCGATCCGAAATGGGCGAGGATTTGCAAGTGACCCAAGGGGACGACATGGAAATCAAAATCCGCTTCAAAAGCCCGTCGACCAACAATTATGAAAATCCGATCAACAGCGGCATCAAGGTAGGGCAAGCCCCTGTCGTGGACCACGTTGACCTGATCGCCGGCGATGTGACCGGCAAAGCCCGAAAAGGGACACCGGAGTACAGTAAGGATACCAATGATTCTACCCGCGTGTTGGCAACGTTCACCTCTGATGATTGGACGACGGACGCGGAGGGATACAATGTCATCACGTATAAGATCAAAGCATCGGATAAAGATCAGTATTTCCGTTTGCGCGGAACGAACCTGGGCATGAACGTGCAGGGAGAAACGGTAAACGGGGAACCGCAGCTGGACCCCAAAGTAACCACGGCGGATGCTGCAGCCCGATTCAATGAAATCAACGATAACAATTATCGCGATCTGTGGTTCTATTCCAATCCGATTTTCGTAAGCGCAGCGCCATACAGTGATGAGCAGGCCGTTAACGATACCATTCAGGGCATCGATCTGGGTGATCTGAACGCGGTCACAACCGACCTTACGCTTCCTGTCAGTGGCGAACATGGCGCAGCGATCCGTTGGTCCAGTTCCAGACCGGAGCTGATAAACGATGAAGGCAAGCTGTTAACCCAGCCGGATAACAATGAGCAGCTGGAGCTGACGGCAGCCGTAAGCCGCGGCGGCGTGACGGATACGAAGGTGTTCAAGATCATCGTCGAAGGACGGAACAATCAGGCATTGGTGCTGAAAGGAACGATGACCACGGCGGATGCGCAGCCGTATCGCACGGACACATGGACCAACCAGTCTGTCACGTTGAGCGTCACCAGTGCGGTATATGCTCCGGCAGCTTCAGCGACCATAGAGTTGTCCCGGGATGGGGGAGAAAGCTATGAATCCTATGAGGAAAATACGCCGGTTGAAGTCACCGAACCTGGTGAACATTCACTCTTGTTCAGAGCTACCGATAATCTGGAACAGCAGTACACACTTCCGCTTATCGTCAAAATTGATCGGGAGATTCCGGTGATTATGTTACAGGGCAGCAGCCAAATGACCCTGAATGTAGGAGATACGTATAACGAGCCTGGTGCACAGGCAGCGGACAATGTGGGCATCGACGGTTCCGTGAAAATAGAAGGTACAGTGAATACGCAAATACCCGGAATATATACCATTCGTTATCATGCGAAGGATTTTGCCGGAAATGAGGCACAAGAGGTAACGCGCACGGTGACTGTGCAGCCTCGTTCGAGCGGCGGAGGTTCCGGAGGAAGCGGCGGCTCTGGCGGCAGCAGCGGAGGCGATAACCCGGGCAGCAGCACAGGTGGCAGCTCGCCAGCTGTACCGGCTGAACCTGCCAATCCTACAAACTCTACAAATCCTGCCAATCCGGGAGCGGAACCAGCTCCTGTGACCGAGGTCAAGATAGAGACTGGACCGGACCAGGCCCTACGCACAGGCATTGATAACAAAGCTCAGTTTGACGCACCCGTTGGAACATTTCCAGGAAAGGAGACACTGCAACTTTCCCTGGTTCCTCAAGACGGATTGCCTGGTGCTTCATCGCTTAACGTTCTGGGAGAGGGAATCCGGATTACTAGAAACGAAGGACGTATTCTGAATAAGGACGCTTCCTTGACATTAAATTACGATTCTTCCAAACTATCCGACGGTGAACGCCCAGCGATCTATTATTACCATGAAGACCGCAAAAGTTGGGTATTCGTCGGCGGAGTCTCTCACGCCGCAGGCAGCATCACGGCAGATGTGAATCATTTGGGCACGTTTATCGTGGCCGGTTATGCACCGAAATCTCTTGTTGATCTGAATGGACATTGGGCGGCTGACTACGTGGATCGCTTGATGGGGATGAACGTCATTCAAGGTTATGGCGACGGCAGCTTCCAACCGTCCCGGAACGTCACGCGCGCGGAGTTTGTGACATTGCTCAGCAAAGCGCTGGCATTGAAACCTGCTGCGTCGGCTGCGGCCTTTGCAGATCAAACAACGCTGCCGTCCTGGGCTCGCGAGGATATTGCCGCTGCCGTAGAGGCTGGCATTGTAAAGGGATACGGCGATAACACGTTTAAGCCGGATCGTACGATTACCCGGGCTGAAATGGCCGTATTGCTCGCAAACGCGCTCAAGCTCAGCAGCGAGGTTCAAGTTGACACCAGCGGCCAAAATGGCAAGGCATTCGCGGATGCTTCGCAAACGCCAGCTTGGGCGCAGGAGGCTATGGATGCAGCGGTTCAAGCAGGCATCGTGGAAGGTTACGCCGACCATACCGTGCGTGCAGCAAACATGACAAGCCGTGCCGAAGCGGCAGCCATGATCTATAAGCTCCTGTCAGCTTTGCATATTTAAGATTGAACTCAAAGAAAAGCACCCCATTGCGGGTGCTTTTTCGTTGATATGGCGGACATCCGGCTGATCCAATCCGGTTAAACGCCTTTCTTTATCGATTTGTTGATCATGAAGAGCTCTATACGGTTCACTCGAAGCGGAAATCGTCATCCGTCAGCGGTTCTACATTCAACGCACGAACGTATCCGTTGCCTTTTTTGGAGAAGAAATCATGCTGTTTGGTGTGGGTGCTGATTCCGTTCAATACGATCGGGTTTACTTCCGCGTCTTCGAACAATGGCTCAAAGCCCAGGTTCATCATCGCTTTGTTGGCATTGTAACGAAGGAAAGCTTCCACGTCATCGGTTAAATGAATCGGCGTATACAATTCTTCGGTGTAACGCAATTCATTCTGATGTAGGGTCTGAATTAAATCGACCAGGTGCTGATAAAGCTCGTTCTGTTCCGCTTCGTCCAAACCGGCGTATATTTCTTGGGCCAGCACGCCCACGTATACGCCATGAATGCTTTCATCCCGCAGGATCAGGTCGATGATTTCACCGCTGCACGTCAGTTTGCCCTGCCCGGCCAAATAGAGCGGATAGAAGAACCCGCTATAAAACAAATAACTTTCCAGAAGCACGGAAGCGGCCATGGCCATGTATAAGTCTTTGGACGTTTCAATGCTGGTGTAGTACTGGCGGATGATCGAAGCTTTCTTTTGCAAATACGGATTTTGTTCGACCCACCGGAAAATTCCGTCGATTTCCTCGGTCGTTGCCAGCGTCGTGAAAATGCTGCTGTACGACTTGGCGTGAATTTGCTCCATCATCGCCATAAAGCCAAGCACGGCCTTGCGTTGGAGTCCATCGACATGTTCCATGATTTGCGGCATGCCCACGCCGCCCTGAATGGTGTCCAGGAGGGTTAATCCCCCAAGGACTTTCATGTAAGCTTCTTTTTCCTCATCGCTGAGCGTTACCCATGTCATCTTGTCATCGGATAGAGGGATTTCATCATCGATCCAAAATTGCATAATATTTTGATTCCAGAACATCAGCGTGAAATCATCATCCGGGCGATTCCAGTTCACGGCTTGAATAGGCTGCATTTTATATCAAACTCCAATCGTCATACCCGCAGGTAAATTAGTTTAAATCGAACAAGCGATGCACTCTTCCATCGTCAGCTTGTTCGTGCGTGTATAATACAGGGATTTTAACCCTTTATGAGCGGCATACAGGTAACAGCGGGCCAGGTCCCGGGTAGACACGTCGCTGTTGACGTGGAGAATCGTCGAGATCCCTTGGTCCACATGAGGCTGAATTTCCGCAATCAGATCAATCACTTTGAACTGGTCCATTTGATACGCCGATTTGTAATAGAACACATTATCCTTCTGCAGGTAAGGCATCGGGTAGTACGTCGTCGAATTCGCATAGGTTCGCGTTTCGATCTGTTCCACGATCGGCATGACGCTGGAGGTCGCGTTTTGAATGTAAGAAATGCTTGCCGTCGGCGCGATGGCCATTCTGTAGGCATGATATAGGCCGTGTTCCTGCACTTTGGACTTCAGCCAATTCCAATCATCCGTTGTCGGAACGAATATCCCCTTGAACAGCTCCTGCACTTTTGGCGTGCTAGGCGAGTAGTCCGTAGACAGGTACCGATCGAAATAAACTCCTGTCGCATAATCGGATGCTTCAAATCCGTGGAAACGTTGGCCCTTTTCTTTCGCAATTTCCATGCTTTTTTCCAAGGAGTGAAAATTCATCGTCATGAAGAACGTGCGTGCAAAATCCTTGGCTTCCAAGCTTTCGTAAGCAATTTTGTTTTTGGCCAAATACCCGTGCAAATTCATGGCGCCGAGGCCGACCGAATGCATTTCCGAATTGGCCTTGGCTACGCCGGGAGCATTGGCGACATGGGTCATGTCGCTGACGGAAGTCAGCGCGATCATGCCCTCGTGAACGGATTCTTTGATTTTGCCGCTTTCCATGACATTCACGATATTGAGGGATGCCAGATTGCAGCTGATGTCTCTGCGAATGATATCGGGCTGGCCGTAGTCCGTAATTTCAGAGGTTTCCTGGAGCTGGAAGATCTCCGTGCACAGGTTCGACATTTTGATTTGTCCCACGTTTTTCAAAGGGTGTGCCTGATTGGCATTCGTTTTGTTAATGATGTATGGATAGCCGGATTCCAGTTGAACCATGGCGATTTTGGTGAGCATATCCCGCGCCATCAACGATTTTTTCTTTTTCACGCGTTCGTCGGCGACCAAGGTGTCGTACATCTCGTCCAGATCCATATCATCCAGGTGAATTCCGTAATTTTGGTATACGCTATATGGTGCAAAGAGGTAAAGAGGCTCATTATCCTGGGCCAGCTTATAAAAACGATTCGGAACGATCAACCCGATGGAGAGGGTTTTCAGGCGAATTTTCTCATCGGCATTAATTTTTTTGCTATCGAGCAGTTCCATGACGTCCCAACCGAAAATATTGTAATAAGCCGCACCGGAGCCTTTGCGTTGACCCATCTGGTCCGCGTAGGAGAAGCCGTCTTCCATCAGCTTGAGCACGGGCGTGATGCCTTTGGCAGCACCTTCCACGCCTTTGATGGCTTCGCCCCGGGCGCGCAGCTTGGACAAATTCACGGCAACGCCGCCGCCGATTTTGGACAACTGCATGCATGTATTCAGCACATAGTTGATCGAGTTCAAGGAATCGTCCATTTCGAGCAGGAAGCAGGATACCAGCTCCCCGCGCCGGCTTTTGCCCGCGTTCAAAAATGTCGGAGTGGCAGGCTGCAGGCGCTGTTCCATCATGGAACGGGACAACAAAGAAGCTGTGTCGAAGTTTCCGCGACCCAAATGCAGCGCTACGGCTGCCACGCGATCCGGATATTGCTCCAGCACCGTTTTGCGATCATAGCTTCTCAGCGCGTAATCGGTATAAAATTTCGAAGCTGCCATGTAGGAAGGGAAGCGATGCTGGTAACTGCGCGTGATTTCAAAGATTCGTCTCACTTCATCGGCAGTGTAGGAAGCATAGAAGTCCTCGTAATAATCATTCTCAATCATATAGCTGACTTGATCGTCGATGGTGGCAAAACGCATGCTCTTTTCTTCGATCTCTTTCATGAACTCGGCTACAGCTTCCTGATCCTTATGTAACTGGAAAAAGCCATCGGAGTCGCGCTGCAGCAGCATGTTGTTCAATTCAATATGTTTCAAGGCGGCTTACCTCCTGTTCAAAATGCTCTACGTCTTTTTTGGTGCCGGACAGCTCGAATTTGCTGATTACAGGCACGTTATAGGATGCGGAAATCAAATCCGCGCTTTTGGCGAAACGTTCGCCCCAGTTGCGGTTGCCGCTCGCGGCAACGCCAATCAAATGTTTGGAGTTTTTTTGCAAAAAAGAAGACACCTTGTCAGGTATCTGTCCAAAACCTGTTGTATATGTCACGAGTACGTACGGTTCGTCGATCGTCATTTGACTATTGATCTGGATGGCCGGCATGTGAAGCTTGGAGATGAATCTCTTCACATTGCCAGTGATGGAATCATACACGATCAGCAATATCATTAACCTCCTTAAACGTAAAAGCTATCTATAAATACGCTATATGTAGATTTCTTTTCTAATTCTATATCAATATATAGATTTGTCAATGAATATAAGGTGAACTCTTTCAAAATAGCGATGAGGGTGCATGGAATCAAATATGTGTGAAAATGGGAGAAGGATGAACCCGTTGTCCTGAATAACATTGTATTCCTGATCGATCGATTGCGTGATTCGGTGAGGAAGCGTAAGGAGGAAGGGAGGAAGCTTCGCAGTCGGGAGCGGTGGAACGAGGGGGGCGGCTAATTTTGTATGAGGAGACTCCATTTTGCTTGGGAGCTGAAGGTTATGTTAGGATACATAAGTGATTGGGAAAAAAATATAGAGGTGAGATCATAGTGAAAATAACATTACATAAGCAGAGCGATGTCGATATTTTAACTGAAATTTGGTACAAAGGCTCGGTTCAAGCCCATGATTTTATCGAGGAGACTTATTGGCTTTCCAACAAAACCGAAATGAGAGACAAGTATATTCCGATGTCGGAAACCTATGTCATCTACGATCAAGAAGAAATCGCCGGATTCGTTTCGATGGTAGATGACTATTTGGCAGCGCTTTTTGTCGATCCATCGCGTCAGAATAAGGGATACGGCAAAGAGCTGCTTCGTTTTGTCAAAAGCAAGAAATCAAAAATCACGCTAAAAGTGTACAAAGAAAATGCCTCGGCCGTACGTTTTTACGAGAAAAACGGCTTTCATATCGTGGAAGAGCTTCTGGATGAGCAAACCGGTCATGAGGAATACTTGATGGAATGGAAAGAAACTGGAACAAATTTGTTTTCTTGATAAGTAAGCGAAAGTTCAATTCGAAAGTTCAATTAGGCATTCACAATAATCGATAAAGGCTCTGCGGGGTTATGTACCTCTAGCAGAGCCTTGTTCTTCATGATGTATTCCAATCTCTTTATTGATACGTTTGTTTGATTGCCAATCTATACGACTTGGGGGCGATCCCCTTAGGTTCTTGAACAGCTGGGAAAAATACGGCGCGTTGTCTTGCCAACCGGATAACATCAGCGATTCCGGGCGACCGTGCTTGCCGGAGATACGCCGTACACTTCCCGATAGAGCACATCCCTCACTTCTTCAAACTGTGAAGGGGTCAATTGCTCCGGATAACTCATGATCCGGAGTGACAAAGGCTGCTGTCCTGGGCGCAGCGGCGGTTGAACATAGGCAGCCTCCTCTAAATGGAATCCCAAACGCTCGTAAAATCCGATCCTTCTTCGCTTCAGCGAATCCTCGGGCAATTCCACCTCCAATACGATCGGCAGAGCAGACCTCTTCATGAAACGTTCCATCAGCCGCTTGCCGATGCCTCCACCGCGAATGCCCGGGGAAACGGCGATATTTTCAACGTACCGAAACGTCTCGAATTCCCAGCCTGCGAGAAAGGCAATGACTTCGTTCTGTTCATTCTTCTCGGTGAGAAGCAGATATCTCGAATTGGACAACAGCTTCAATTGCTGCGAATATTCACGATACTCAGCCTCCGGAAAAGATTGTTTCATAATGTCGTATACTTGATCGAACTGTTTTTGCAGCATCATACAACCACCCCTGAATGTAATCATCATCTTTGGATATTCACCACGATAAACCTTGGTATAATACTAAGGTCAAGCGATGCAGCCTCAAGCTGGTGTTATTATGACGAAATGGCCCCTTTTTAAACGGGGGAGTGGTGTAACGGATAGGGTCAATTTCCGAATGTGAAGCTGCATTCAAAAGCCTAGTTGTTGAAGGAGGCGAAGCATGGATTATTATTCACCGATGGAAGCTGCTTTAAAAGTAAAACCATGGCCTAGAGATACGATTGCAGCAGGACGCCGTCATTCCGTTGGAATTGCAGCGGACGGCACCGTGATGGCTGTAGGCGATAACAAACACGGTCAATGTGATGTCGGGGACTGGCGTGATGTGGTGGCGGTTGCTGCCGGTAATGTTCATATGGCGACCAATACGGGAAATGCCCATACGATTGGCCTTATATCGAACGGCACGGTGGTTGCCGCAGGTTGGAACAAGCATCATCAATGCGATGTAAACGATTGGCAAGATATTGCAGCTGTAGCAGCGGGTTGGCGGTACACGATTGGGCTTGGAGCCGATGGGAAGGTGGTTGCTGCGGGTCGAAATCATGAAGGCCAATGCAATGTTAGCCATTGGCGCGATATTATAGCGATCTCCGCGGGTGACTGGCATACTGTCGGGCTTCAATCGGACGGTACCGTAATGGCTGCGGGCAATAATCGGTATGGCCAATGCAATGTAAACGACTGGGACAATATCGTAGCGGTGGCGGCAGGTTACCTCCATACTATTGGACTAAAGTCGGATGGCACCGTAGTTGCTGCAGGGCGTAATCACGAAGGCCAATGTGACGTAAGCCATTGGAACGGGATCGTCGCCATAGCGGCGGGCAGTAATCATACGATCGGTCTTGGAGCCGACGGCACTGTAAAGGCAGCGGGTTGGAACAAGTACAGCCAATGCGATGTAGACAGCTGGAGGGATATCGTGGCGGTAGCGGCAGGCTGCACGCATACCCTGGGCCTTCAACAGAACGGCATCATGGTCGCTGTGGGAGATAACGAGTACGGTCAATGCGATGTAAGCGGTTGGCGCGGCATTGGACTGCCGGGGGAATCGTTTCGGGCATGCAGCGGCGAAATATAGTAAAGAGAATGCCATGGGGGCAGGCCAAACAGGTCTGTCTTTTTTGTTGGACGCATTTGTAACTTCCTTAATCAACAATGCTGCATATTTAACACGATAACCCTGAGTCGACATGAAGACCAGGCGATCTGGCTGCAAACTGGCTGCAACAAAGGTGTTTCAGTGAGAGATTCAGATTTTGATAGAGTTCAGAATTTAAGATTTAAAAATCCCAAAAATTGATATAAATTTCTATTAGATTCAAATCTTTGCCAAGTTAAGACAGGGGATTCGGACAGGAGGTGGGTTGTTTAGTCATTTCCCGCAGGTTTGAATCGGTTAGAGTCAGTCGTTCCACATTATCCTACAGGAGGGATTCCATGCTTTATACCATTATCTTGCCAGTTAACCAGGACTATAACATTCTGAACCTCTTCACCGATTCGCTGCTTCGGACGGTTAGCCCGTCCAGCGAAATCATCTTCATTAACGATGGCTCGGGTGCGGCCGTCCTGCAGCATTTGGAAAAATTGAAGCAGGAAGTCAGAGAAGGCGTAACCATCGAAATTTTGCAGCATGATTTTCCGCTCGGATGTGCCGTATCCATCAATAGCGCGCTGCGCATCGCCAAAGGCGACTATATTTTCTTCCTGGACTCCGACACGATTCTTCAGCCCAACTGGCAATGGATGATGAAAGAGACGCTGGACAGGGATATTACGATCGGCATGACCGGCGGCGTGCTGTTATATCCGCAAACCGGCGGCGTACAGCACTGCGGCATCGCTTTTGCGGACACGATCGGCCGCCATCTCTTCCTGAACGCGTCTCCCGAAGATATCCCGAAAGAGACCTTTTCGGTTCAACTCGTCGTCTTCGCCATGTTTGGCATGAAGAGAGAAGTGTACGAGACGATCGGCTTGCTCGACGAAAAGTTCTTTAATGGATACGAAGACTTCGATTATCAAATGCGGGCACGGGCCGCAGGTTACGATACGGTCATCAATCCCGACATCCTTGCTTACCACTGGGAAAGAAGCAGCGGAATCCACCGGAACTTCAACCGCAAAAACAATCTGGCGCGGTTTTGGAAGAAATGGGGCAACGAAATCGAAGCCGATATCTGGCCGTTCGTATTCGGTCACTTGAAGTCACAGCTTGAAGGCCAAGGCGAAGACCGACATCTGCCGATCGTAGGCATTGATCTCGCCGAGGTGCGCAGCGATGCGGAAACGTTCTGGACGAAGCTGGAAGAAGCGGACATTGCGCCTGTTGCCGAAGTTCGGGACTATTCCAACCGTTTCCATTCGAATGGAGCCATCTGGCTGCCGCAGGTACTCGGCAAGGAACTGATCCATACCGAGAACCGGCTGCTGTTTTTGGTGGACAATTTCGCCCGGCTGCTGGAAAACCGGTATTGGATCGAGATGAGGCATGCCCAAAGGGCCAAAGACCTGATCATCGACTTGTATGGAAATGTCATTACGATGGATCGCATCTACGACGGGTGCTGGCCTGGAACGAAAGTACGCTAATCGAAAAAACCAAGCAAACAGGGAGGTACTGTCTGTGAATACAAAAGAGAGCGCGCTGGAGCGTGCCGTCAGGTTTAACCGGAATCTGGAGTGGTTGGAACAGGTCGAAAAAGTCATCCCGAGCGGATGCAGCACGCTTGCCAAGGCGCCGGAACGATTGTTTCCCGGTCACACCCCCGTCTGCTGCGCGGAGGCTCGCCATTCCCGCTTTACGGACATTGACGGGAACGAGTGGCTGGATTGCGAAATGGCCATGGGAACTGCCTCGTGGGGACATGCCCGGCATGAGATTCAGCTGGCCGTCATCCATCAGTTGAAAAAAGGAACCAGTTATTCCATTCCGGCCGAGATCGAGCTGCAATGCGCCGAATTGATTTTGAAGCGGTTCGAAGGCCGATATGCCTCGCTCCGATTTACCAAAAGCGGTGCCGATGCCGTCAGCGGGGCAGTGAGGCTTGCACGCGCAGGGAGCGGCAAAAGCAAAGTGATCGCGACGGCGTACCATGGGTGGCATGATTGGTCTGCTTACGGCTACTATGGCCGCGAAACCAAAGGCCGCGGCATTCCGGTGGATATCGAACGCACGACCATCTGGGTGGACAAACCCTCGCCTGAACGCATCGAACCTTTGATTGCATCTTCGGCCGAAGATATTGCCTGCATTGTGCTGTGCCCTAACGAATGGAAACGCGATGCCCTGGAGCGGGTCGTGTCGCTCTGCCGATCGCAGGACATCATCGTCATCTTTGACGAAGTCACCTCCGGCATTCGCATGGGCAAGCAGGCCACAGCGGGGGAGTATGGCATCTGGCCTGACCTGCTCTGCATTTCCAAAGGCATGGCGAACGGATTGCCCCTTGGTGCCGTGCTTGGACCAGAGCATCTGATGTCTTTGTCGGGACAGGTCAAATTCAGCAATGCTCATTCCAGCGAAACGACCGCGCTCGCGGCAGCGATCGCCTGCGAAAAGTTGATGGAAAATGCAAAGACGTGGCCGAGCTGGAGAGAGCCCGCTGCTCGGATCATGGACCGGATCGAGTCCGAACTGGTTTTGCTCGGATTAACCGAGCAGTTGGCACTGAAAGGAACCTATGCGAGTTTCTACATCCAATCCATTTCGGAAGACAATTTCCAGGCAGACCCGTTCCGTGAATTTATGGTGAAAAAAATGGCCCACTTCGGCATTTTCACCAAAGGTTATTTCTTGTTCTCGGACATGCATACCCGGGAAGAAATGCTTTGGGTAGAGGAAGCTCTCCTGCAAACGTTGTCGGATTGGAAAGAGGTTCAAAGACAGCAATACCTTTCTCGCGTAACCATAACCAAAAAAATCAAAGCGTAACCCGGATCGGGAAATCGACGAAGGAGGAACAACATTTGAAAGCACTCGTATATCAAGACCGCAAAGAGGTAGCCCTGCTGGACATTGAAGAGCCGCGCATCGAAAAGGCAAACCAGGTCAAAGTCAAAATTTACGGTTCGGGCATTTGCGGCACGGATCTGAACATCGTGAAAGATAAAATTCCTGCCAACCGGGGAACGGTGATCGGACACGAGGGCGTTGGCACGGTGGTTGAGGTCGGACCGGAGGTTCGAAGCCTTCGCGTCGGGGATCGGGTGTTGATCGACCCTACCCAGTCTTGCGGAATTTGCTCGTATTGCCGCGAAGGCCAGTTCATCTATTGCGAAAACTTTGAAGACCACCAGGTGGGCATGACCATTCATGGTACGTTTGCAGAATATTATGTCGGCGACGAGAAGTATATTTATCCGATCCCGGACTCCATGAGCTGGGAAACCGCGATGATGGTCGAGCCGCTCGGCTGCGTTCTGCAAACGTTCATGAAAGCAGGGGTCAAACCGAGCGATTCGGTTCTGGTCCTCGGTTCCGGCGCCATCGGTTCCCTGTGCCAGCTCGTCAGCAAACGATTGGCCAGGCTGACGGTCGGCACGGAGGTCGATCCGTATCGCATTCAATTCGCTTCTACCATTGCCGACCATGTGTTCCACCCGCAGGAGCTGACATTGGACAAGGTATACGAAATCAACAACAACCACAAGTTCGATATCGTGGTGGATGCTGTGGGGAACCAGCTTCACGTCGGATTCGAGCTGGTCGCCAAAGGCGGGAAAATCATTCCGATGGGGTATGACGACAGCTACCAGGTGACGTTCAAACCGACCGACGTCATCAATGAAGGCCTCAGCGTCATCGGTGCGGTCGCTTCCCACTCCATGATCAGCACCGCCCTGAAGTTTGCGCAGAGCATTCCGGAACTGGAACGAATGGTTACGTCCACGGAATTGCTGAGCGATTACGAGCAAGCCTTTAACGGTACAATGGGGTACCACCTGCGGACAGGAGAACCGCTGCCGATGAATTCGGTTAAAACTGCGCTGATCATATAGATAACTGACACACAAGGACATAAGCCTTCGCGGTTGCGCCGCTGCGACGAATGGTGATCGCAGCGGCTAACAACCGCAGAAAGAGGGGGATAAAGGTTGAAGCTGCTGCAAGATTTGCCGAGAAATCCACGGTACTCCATATTGCTCGAACCGGTGTGGGCCATACCCGGAACGATTGTTCTTTTTTACGCGCCTTTGTACATGAAGGAAGTTGGCCTTTCGGATATCGAGATCGGCTTGATCAATTCGGTAAATCTTTATTTTGCTTTCATTTTTCAATTGTTTGCCGGTTCCGTAACGAACAAGCTGGGACGCAAACGGACAACGTTGATTTTTGACCTGCTTGCCTGGAGCGTTCCGATGTTCATTTGGGCGTTTTCGCAAAACTTCTGGTTGTTCCTGATCGCTTACCTGCTCAACGCAACGTCCAAATTCGTGACGGTTTCCTTCAATTGCCTCATCATCGAGGATGTGGAGGAGCACAAACGATCCAAGGTTTTCGGCATCCTGAACATGATCATTACGGCGGCTGGCGTATTGACCCCGATTGCGGGGATCGTCATCACGGATGTCGGCATCGTGCCGACCCTGGCGAGCATTTATTTTATCGGAGGCATCCTTATGACAGCGATGTTTTTCATTCGCAACCGCTACACGGATGAAACCGAGGTGGGGAAGGAACTCATGGGATTGCACAGCCAAACCCGGGTGCTTGGGGGGCTTGCTTCCAGTTTGCGATTGTTCGGCAAATCGTTCTACAAGCGCAGTCTGCTGCCGATCATATTGATCACGGTCATCTCCAATCTGATTTTGCAGCTGAATTTTTTCCAGGTCGTTTTTTTCAAGGAGCAGTTGAAGTTTGACGATCGCGTCATCTCGTTTATCCCGGTGGTGACCGCCCTTACGGTCATGCTCCTCTATCTGGTGATCTTCCCGCGCCTGAAACGCCGGTCGGAGGAAAAGTACGTGAGCTTCTCCATTATGTTGAGTACGGTCGGTTCGGTGCTTTTTCTGCTCATTCCCGTCGGAAATGTGTCGATGCTGTTCATGACGCTAATCGTGCTCGCAGCAGGCAATTTCATTCTGCAAACTTATCGGGATTCGCTGCTCATGAACCGTCTGGGCACCCATGAAAAAGCCGACATGTATTCAGCCGTGCAAACGGTCATGACTTTGACGGCCATTCCATCGGGGTATTTGACCGGTTTGCTTTATCACCACAATCCCGTTCTGTTGTTCGGTGTCATTCTTGCGTTATATGTCATACTGATGGTTATCATGCTGTTCCTGCCTGATCCCAAAAACCAACCTGCTCAAGCGATTGAGACTTACAAGAATATGTAGAAGAAGGGGTTTTCTGTATATAAAAAGAATAACTATATAGGTTGAACTGGACTGGACATTTACACGATAACGGAGAGGTCAGAAAGAATCTGGAGAAGCGGAGCGTTCTAAAAGCTTTCTGAAAGAAAGCTGCATCGTAAGCATAGGCTTATCACCGGATTTTCCTCTTAATAAGGGGATCAAAAAAATCTGGGGATAACAGCGATCGGAAGATGGTTCTGACCACGTAGTGACTCCGTGTAAAGATTATTTGTTCAACCTATATAATACGGAAAACGAACTTGGGAGGCAAAAACATGATAAACGCATTCGACAGCAATACGCGGGAACAATTGAGCTGGATCAATGAGCCGAAGGCCTGGTCTTATACGGATCAAGGAAGCCTAACCGTGGAAGCCCAGCCGGATACGGATTTCTTTCAAGACCCCGCTGGCATAAACGTCCGGGCATCCGCGCCTTTCCTGGGCATGCCCCTGCCGGGCGACTTCGAGATGACCGCGCAATTGACCGTAGACATGAAACACCAATACGATTCCGGCTGCCTGATGCTCATGGCCGATGAACGGAACTGGTGCAAGCTTTGTTTCGAATTCGACGGCAGCGTGCCAACCATCGTGTCGGTCGTTACCAGAGACGGTTTGTCCGACGACTGCAACTCGGTTGAAGTGACCGTATCCCATCCCTTTTTGCGCATTCGCAAAGTAGAGCACTGCATCTCGTTTTTTTATTCGCCTGATGGAGAAGAGTGGAAACTTATTCGATATTTCGGCATGCCGGTGAAAGGGGAACTCCGGGGCGGGGTCGTTGCTCAGTCGCCTACGGGAACAGGCTGTACCTGCCATTTTCTAAGCTTGCAGGTGACTCGTCCGGATTTGGCTGCACGTTTCTGAGCCGCCCCCCTGCCGATCAGAGGAGGGAGAATGCTTCATGGTCAAAGCGTTCATATTGGATTTTGATGGACTTATTGTGGATACCGAAACCCCTTGGTACTATGCCTTTCGCGATATTTATCAAGAGCATGGGCTTGAGCTGGGCCTGGAATTGTGGTCCCGTAACGTGGGCACCGATTTTGAAGACTTCCATCCTTATCTTTATCTGGAGGAAACGCTGCAAAGATCGATCGACCACGATCACATCAAGCGACTCTCGGAGCAGAAATACGCCGCCTATCTGGGGCAGGCAGCCATTCTCCCGGGCGTTCTAGAATTGCTCCAATCGGCCAGAGAGCAAGGGATTCGTCTAGCCGTAGCCTCCAGTTCCACCCGGGACTGGGTGCATGGTTATTTGCAAACCCTCGGCATTTTCGACCAATTTGCGGTCATTCACACGGCCGAGGACGTTAAACGGGTCAAACCGGACCCGGAGCTGTACCTGCTGGCCCTGAAGAGCCTCGGCATCGAGGCGTCCGAAGCGGTTGTGTTCGAAGATTCGCCTAACGGGCTGAAAGCCGCCAAAGCAGCAGGCATTCGCTGCGTCATCGTGCCGAATGAAGTAACGCGCAATTTGCAATTTCAACTTCATGACCTGAGGCTGTCGTCGCTGATCGAGTTCCAATTGGAAAAACTCTAACCGAGGTATTGCTTGCGCAATTCGATCGGGGAGATGCCTTCATGTTTTTTGAAAACGGCCCCGAAGTAACTCGCGCTGTTGAAACCGACCGCTTTGGCAATTTCGTGGGCCGGGGCGGCATGATCATGGATAAGCATTTCCTTGGCTTTCAGCAAACGGTATCGAAGCAGGTAATCTAGCGGCGTCATATGAAACTCTTTTTTGAAAATCCGGTTCAAATGCTGCTCGGTGATGTTCATCTGCTGGGCCAAGGTTGACAACGAGAGATCCTGGTGATAGTTCTGCTCGATAAAAGCAATGAGTTCAGCCAGCTTTAATCGGGCTTCGGAACGTTCAAACGTGCCCAAATGGTCGCCCTCGATGTTCAACCTGACCAGCAGCATGTACAGCAGTGCGGACACGTGCCAGATCTGGTTCTTGTGCCTGGACTCCTGCGCCAGCGTTATTTCATGCAGCAGGATTTGAAGCAAACCGTCCGGCTTGAAGGCACGCAGTTTCCCGATTTTCAAGGATTGCAGGAAACGGGGCAATAAATAGCCATTGAACGTCAAACCATCGAACAATAGCGATTCGCTAAGATTGCGGTAACGGTAGGCAACCTCCGGAAACATAATAAGAGCGGTTCCTTCGCGGATCAGAAATTCGTCGTCGCTGGCTGCGATTCGCCCGGTTCCCTCGATGCATTTCACTATGGTGTAATCCCGCGAACGGTCGCTCCAGTGCATGAATTCATTTACGGTCAACTGGATTTGCCCTGTAATCATAAGCGGCATATCGGCATCCAGCGGATTCTCCATGCTAGGTTTCGGCATCGTTGTGTAATTCCTCTTTTCGTAAAAGGTTCGTTAGCATAAGTGGAGCGGCTGCAGCGTTAATAGAAACCTAAAAAGAATTATATTACATAAATGACAATAATTTAAATATATGTTTCGATCATTTTCTTGTTTTCGAAAACCTTTTATATAAGCCGTAAGATAACAAAGATCGAAAGGTGGTACAGCGCTTGCAGTGAACGGGTGTGAGACAACGCTGTGGACAACAATCCGCTCTCTCATTGATAATCATTTTCAATTGGGTTAATATAGTTAACAGAGACTATATCATTGTGCCGGCAAACCTCGAACGAAAGCACGGGCAAGCCATGGCATCCAGGAGGAATATCGAATGTTAATCCAAACCCGAAGCATCCTTGTCGAGAAAGGGTACAGTAACCAAGTCGTAGAACGTTTCAGCGGTCCAACCCCTGTTGTGGACATGCCAGGCCTGATTGATTTCAGCGTGATGGTCAACAAGAAGAGCAAAGAACAAGAAGAAGTCCTGATCATCATCCGCTGGGAATCGGAGGAGGCCTGGAAAAATTGGGAGAAGAGCGATGCACACATCAAGGGACACCGGGAAAAAAGAAATCAGGAAAAACCGGCGTATCTGATCAGTACGACGGTGAACATGTATGAAGTGCAAACGGTGAAGAACGGAAGCGGGTCCGTGAGCGGAGAAATTAACGCATAGCGTTTGGAAGGGCAGTGCCTTCACCTTGAAAATGTTGGTATAAGAAAAAGCATGCATCCTTTTCGGTGCATGCTTCTTTTTGTTGCCTTTTTCCACGCTCAGAATGTTCAGAGCGTTCATACATCAATCAAGGGCGCGTGTTCCGCTTGAAAAGGGAATGATTTTCGCGCAACGTCGATAAACGTCTTTACGGCAATGGTACAATCCTCCACGGGACCGGTGGCCATATGGATGTCACGATAGGCCGAGGGAGAGAGCCGTTTGACCGTAATGCCCTGCGGCAGGTCCAGAAGGGAAAGCTCCGACATGACCGCCAGACCTTCGCCTGCCAGGATCATTTGCAGCGAGGTTCTGTAATTATAGAGGATGTATTCCACTCGGGGCGTTTCTCCGGCGCTTTCAAACCACTTCAGGACAGGCGGTTCATATCCTGCTTTCCACAGCAGCATGGGTTCCCCTCGTAAATCTTGGGGGGTAATCACATCCTTCTTCGCCAGTGGATGGTCGTCTCTCATCACGGCATAGATACCTTCTCTGTAAAGCGGAAAAGAATGGGAGGTTTGATCCGAAGGAATCAACAGACCGACATCGATTTGCCGATTGTCCAACCAGGACTGAACTTCGGTAATGGTACCTTCCACGATGCTGAACTCCAGCTTTGGATAAAGCTTTTTGATCCGGCTGATCAGCTTCGGGACAAAGTAGGACGAGGCTACGGGGAAAGCGCCGATGCGCACTGAGCCGGTCTCCACCCCTTTTTCGCTGGATATTTCCTGATCGACTTTATCGTAACCTTGAAGAATTTCCCGAAAAATGCGGACGATCCGTTCGCCGACCGGCGTGAGCGCAACGCCGTTTCGCCGATCCCTAATCAACAGCGTGACGCCAAGCTCGCGTTCCAGCGTAGTGACCGCACGGCTAACGGCAGGTTGGGTCATATTCATTTTCTCGCCGGCAATCGTGAAACTGCGTGTCTCCGAAATGGAGACGATGAGCTGCAGCAATGATCTGTTCATATCAAAAATGGTATCCCCTTCATGATTTATATTCATTTTATTTATGCTACAGCGTATTGTATCATGTTTATCAAGCAAGAGGGAAGAAGCAAAACACAGCATTGCCAGTGGCTAAACCCGGCACTGTAATGCCAGGATCTGTAATATTACATGGATGGGAGCAGGATCAAATGAAAGCAAAAGCTTGGCTATTTTTAATACTGGCGAATCTGTTTTGGGCCGGAAACCTGATTTTCGGCAAAGCGGTAACGTCTGATTTCCCGCCGGTCTGGGCGTCCTTTTTGCGGTGGGGCATCGCGGCTTTGGTGTTGATTCCGCTGGCGCAGCTGGCGGAGAAGCCGAATTGGGTGAAGGTATGGAAGAACAACTGGGGAGTGCTGCTATTCCTTTCAGTGGTGGGCGTTGTTCTCTATACCCTTCTCACCTATACAGCACTCCGGTACACTTCGTCGACGAACGGAAGTTTGATCAACAGTTTGACTCCGGCCGTCATGATTATCCTTTCGCTGTTATTTCTCAAAGAGAACATTACCGGGTGGCAGGGAATGGGGCTGGTGTTGTCTTTTTTGGGCGTGCTGACGGTGTTGACCAAAGGACATTTGCTGGGTGTATTCAACACGCATTATAACCAGGGGGACGGCATCATGTTCGCGGCCGTATTTCTGTGGGCCATGTATTCGCTGATCGGCAAACGGGCCCAGCATCTTCCGCCGATCACGTTTGTGGCGTTTACGGCGTTTATAGGCGTCATATGCATGGTGCCGCTCCTGTTTCTACAACCATTGTCTACGGAGCACATCACGTCTTCGGGCATCACGGGCGTCATCTATTTGGGCTTGTTCCCTTCCATTGGTTCATTTCTGTTCTGGAACCAAGGCGTTAAGGAACTTGGACCGGGCAAAGCCAGCATTACGATGAATTTGATGCCCATCTTTACCGCGATTCTTTCCGTGATTCTTGGCCAGCAGCTGCTGATTTCACAAATCGTCGGCGGCGTGATCGTCATCGTGGGCATGCTGCTTTCGGCCAATCTGATGGCCCGGAGAGGAAAAGGCAGGACGCTGTGGAAGCGAACCGGCAGAACGGTATAACCCATTTTTCGTGGTTAAGAATCGTTGTATCCAGACTGATGTATGCCCATTCGCAAGAAGGACATGGTATAATGGCGAAAATATAATCGCAACGGCGATCCGTGCAGTCAAATGAAGGCGAAAGAAGACCCGAATTCCAACGAATTCGGGTCTTCTGCATGTTTCGGTTTAACGCTGTGATTCCAATCTTCTCATTGGTCAAATACCGCTTTTTCGATCCGACTCACTCATGTGCTTCTTCATAGGATTGAAGGTCTTTAAGAGTCGACTTTAATCTCTCCCGTGCTGAAGAATTCAATGGTTGCAGCGGAAGCGGGAGACTAGGGCTTGAGATCAGGCCGAGAATTTCTGCCGATGCCGCAGCGACGCGAAGACTGCCGTATTGACGAAATAGCGCCCAAATCGGTTCAAGCCGCGCTGAGCTGAGCTTGGCTTCGTCCGCACGGCTGCTCAGGGCCAATCGAGTGATGCTGAGGCATGTTTTTGGAAACAAACCTCCGAGAACCGAGTACCATGCGTCGCATCCTGCATTCAAGCCGGTGGCAGCAAACGGATCGCCACTTACGCCGATCGAAACATGGGAAGGGATGATGGACCTCAATTGATCAATGCGCGCCTTGGCCTTTTCAGGCTCAGAGGGGACGCCGGGAATTTTGATCGAACGAACAAACGGCAACCTGGAAATTCTTCCGTGGAGTTCGTCGCTAAAGTGAAAATGCGTCGTTGACGGATTATCGTAAACGCACAAGGGAATGGATAACGCATTCGTGACCTGTTCATACAACAAATAAACCTCTTCATCCGTAAGCGCTTGATAAGAGACGGGCGCCAGCAGCACTCCCTTTGCTCCTGCTTCTTGTGCGTCCTCCGCCAAGCGAAGCACGTCAAGCGTCCGAAGCGCGCTTATGCTTGTCATTACGGGAATGCCTTCAGCCGTCTTGACGGCAAGTTTAAGGACCCGCAAACGTTCTTCCCGGTTCAAATAGGCATAGTTTCCCGTCGAACCAAGCGCGCCGATCGAATCGACGCCAGCGGCAACCAATCGCTGAACCAATCCCGCAAATTCGTTGTCATGAATGCCTGCCTCGTTTAACGGGGTAAGCGGAAAAGCGGATAATCCATGGAACATCAAGCCACACTCCTTATATCTTGAATCTCGACAAATTGTATAAACAAAATGGACTGATTCACAGTACCAATAATGAGATAAATAACTGGGCCAATTTTTACTACCACAAGCAAACTTGCTATATAGGTTGAACTAAACATTTACACGATAACGGAGAGGTCAGAAAGAATCTGGAGAAGCGGAGCGTTCGCATTTATCATCGGATTCCCGGAAGGTCGGCGTGACCGATCGAGAACATATGCCACCCAAACCTTTGCGAATGATGGGCATAAAAAAGTTCAGAATCAATCCTCCGAAACATACCGTTAATATCGTTCCGATTCCGATCGGCCCTTTTAAAAGGACTGCAACCAGCAAAAAGGCCAGGTAAACCAAAGTTCTCGCGAAAAACAGGTTGGTTTTCATCAAATCCCGAATAATCAACGTTAACCGGTCTACCGGAATCGGCGCAAAGTTGGTGTATAAATACGTAGCCGTGCCCAGCCCGATAACGATGAGGCCGAATGCAAAACAAACCCATTGACCAGGCCACAACTCAGACCCCGGCCAGCCCTGCAGCAGAAAAAGCCACAGATCGATCCCGAAGCCTGTGATCATGGCTGTCAGCAATCCTAATATTTCCGGTCTTCGTTGGCTTAACAGTGCATTGCAGCCTATTAACATCAAAGCAACGATGATCTCCCAACTGCCTACCGTAAGTCCAACATTTTCGGAAAGTCCGACCAAAAGGGCATCAAAAGGCGACGTTCCAAGATCCGATTGGATGGTGAGAGCGATGCCCAGCGTTAACACGAAAATACCGATGACGTAAAATACAAACTTCATATTGACTCGACCCCATCACTCTAAAATTTTGTTGCAAACTCAACAAAAATAATATACATTAAATATATTCCATTGCTCGTTGCATTTGCAACAAAAATATAGAACGGAAAAACACCAAAGACTTTGAATGATCTAGGAGTGAACCGATACCATGACGATACAGTGGACAAAAGCCAACCTCAACGATGTACAATTGCTTCAGGAACTGAGCATTCAAACGTTCAACGAGACATTTAAAGATCAGAATTCCCCTGAAAACATGAAAGCTTATCTGGATAAAGCGTTTAATCTGAAGCAGTTGGAGAAGGAGATGGCCAACGACTCGTCGGACTTTTATTTCATCTATTTCAATGAGGAACTTGCGGGATATATGAAGATGAATACAAGTGACGCGCAAACCGAAAATATGGGGAACGATTCGCTTGAGGTCGAAAGAATCTATATTAAGCGCGATTTTCAAAAACATGGGCTTGGCAAATACCTGCTGAACCAAGCGATCGAGATCGCCAGGAAACAGGATAAAAGGAAAATTTGGCTGGGCGTATGGGAGAAAAATGAAAACGCGATCGCTTTTTATGAAAAAATGGGGTTTATTCAAACGGGGGCGCACGCTTTCTACATGGGAGATGAAGAACAAACGGATTTGATTATGACCAAAAACCTCGTTTAGTTCCTCGTTGGATCAATAGGGTAGTAGAGTAATAGTGTAATGGGGTACGCATTGGCGTGCCCTATTTTTACGTGTTTTAACAGACGCTTTCTCACCCCATTCTCCCATCGCTAACCTATGGCATGATAAAAAGCTTTACAAGATATAGCAGTAAACGGTAAAGTAACGACATTGAAGAGGATGGTTCAGAAACTCCACAATTTAAACAAAGGATGGTCTGCGGATGGAGCGCAATCACCGGATCAAAAGGTCGGGGTCATGGATTGGAAACTTGCGGTTTCAAAACAAATTGCTGATCAGTTATTTGCTGGCATGCATTGTTCCGTTATTAATTGTAAGCGTATTCATTTTTCGATACTCCGCTGCTACGCTCGAAGATTCCTCGGAAGAGTTCGCTTCGCTGTACACGTCACAAATCAAGTCTTCGTTGAACGAATTCATCAAGGAATATGATAAAGTCACGAAGTCGGTGCTGGTCGACAACCAGCTGATTTACAACCTCGGAGAAGAGCGGAACATGCCCATGGACGAGGTGGTCAATCAAAGGGTCGCCGTACAGCAACTGCTGATGCGGGTCGCGATGCTCAAATCCGAGATTGGCACGGTGATGCTGATCAGCCGGGATCACCACGTGTATCAGTACACAACGACAACAAGCAGGGTGAACGAAAAGAGGCTGCTTTCCCAAGCGTGGTACCAAGGAATCCAGAGCTTGAACGAAACCTTCTTCATTACCGGTTTGCATGACCGTTCCTATTATGAAGATCAAGGAGCGGGAGCCGTCGTGACGTTGGGAAGAGTGTTATATAACTCTAATGGTGCGTATGCAGGCTTGCTGCTGATCGACCTCGATCCCTTTGCATTGCTGCAGCTCGATCACGAATTTATCACGACCAGGGATAAATATGGCATCAATGTCGTCATTTACAACCGGCAAGGAGAAATCGTGTACCATTCCGACGCGGCCAGCGGCCAAATTCCGTGGGAAGAATGGATCGGATTGAAATCGGAGCTTATTGGCGAAAGCGGCAGCAAAGACCAGATCCGCTTATCCGGCAGCACTGCCGGGGGGGAACTAAACATCCAAACCGATATTCCACGGTCAAAGCTCCTGCAAAAGATCAATCAGATCAAAGGCATGAGCACCATCGTGATTCTGGTCAGCTGCCTGATTGTTGTCCTCATCTCATTTTGGTTAAGCCATAGAATTACCCGGCCGATCATTCGTCTGCGCAGAAGTATGAAACGAGCGGAAATGGGAAATTATCATCCGATCGAAAAAGAGCATACCAACGACGAAATCGGCGGCCTGGTGCACAGCTACAACAAAATGATCCGCACGATCAAGGCATTGATCGAAGACGTGTACATGGCCGAAATCAAGCAGCGTCAAGCGAAGCTCACCGCACTTCAAAATCAGATCAATCCCCACATGCTGTACAACACCCTGGAATCCATCCGCATGAAAGCGCTGGTGAACGATGATGAAGAAACTGCCGGAATGATTAAAATTTTGGCTCGCATGTTTCGTTTGACCTTGGGCAAAGAAGGAAAACGCCATTCCGTGAAAAATGAACTGGATTATACGATCAATTATTTGCAGCTTCAGAACATGCGTTTCGATCATACGTTCGAATGGGTGATTGATATCCCGGACGAAATGTTGGAGTGCAGCATCATTCCATTGATTTTTCAGCCCATCGTTGAAAATAGCATCAACCACGGATTTATCGACTACAGCCGCAAATTGACGATCACCATTACGGGAAGCTGGACGAAAGATGGGGACCTCCTGTTCCGGATTTCGGACAACGGGAGCGGCATGACTTCGGACAAATGGATGGAGATTCAACAGTCGTTGAAGGAAGCCGGTACGAACAAATCCAAGTTGGAGCAGGAGGAGGAATCTGCAGAAAAAGGGCTGGGATTGCAAAACATTTCGGAGCGAATCAAGCTCAATTATGGCGATGCGTACGAATTAACGATGATGTCGGAAAGCATGAATGGAACAACCGTCGAGATTCTGATCCCAAAACATAATTCGTAAGTTGGTTTGAAATGACCGAAGGTGGTGTGCTTGGATGAAAATTATCGTGGTGGACGACGAAAAAGGCATTGTGGAAGGTCTTAAAAAAATGATCCATCGATACATTCCGGAATGCGAAATTGTGGGGACCGCCTATAACGGGTTGGAAGGCATGGATATCATTCAGAAAAGGAAGCCGGATATCGTCATAACAGACATACGCATGCCGCAGGCGGGCGGCCTGGAGATGATCCAAGCCCTGAAGCAAAGCAGCTGCACGGCAAAGTTTATTTTGCTCAGCGGATATGCCGACTTTGAATATGCAAGGACAGGCATGCGGCTCGGCGTAAGGTTCTATATGAACAAACCGGTTGAGGAAGAGGAGCTGCGCGATTGCGTCCGCCAGGCCATGGAAGAAATCCGTGCGGACAATGCCTCCCTGCAGGAAATGAAACAGCTGAAACAGGAAGTTCACGGCAGGAATCAGGAAGAAGCTTTGCGGAACATCCTTGAACTTGGCGGCGGTCATGCGGAACTTGTACAGGAACTGCTTCAGATCGCCCAAATCCCTAGAGACAACAAGGTTTTCACGTCGATGATGATCGAATTCCACGGGCCTGTCGAGGTTCTGAAAGAGTCGGGTTTGGAACCGTTGTATCAGCGCATTGATCTGGCTTTAAAGAGGTACGAGGGCGTCTACCGGTTCCGATATTCGGGTCCCCAAATTGCTGTGTTGATTGCGCATGGCGGAGCGATTGGCTATGGTGAACTGGTGCGTTCGATGCGCAATCTGAGAGAGGATGTGCATCGGAATTTGAACTTATCCATCGCTATTGGCATCGGTTCCGTGCAGGAACGTGCAGAAGGCATCGGTCAATCGTTTGAGGAAGCCCGGATGGCACTGAGTTATAAAGTCATCAAAGGCGGGAGCGCCGTCATTCCGTTCACGGAGATCGTTAACTCGGGAGAAAGCAGCCAGCCGGTACCCGAGCATTTTATCAATAAACTGGAAAGTGCGCTCGATAACATGGAGGAGGCGGAATGCACAGGCGTGATCCGCGAGATTTTTCGATGGATGGAGGCAGGGTCCAACATGGGACTGCAGGATTTGCAGTTAAAGTGTCTGCACATCCTTGTGGCAAGCACGCGCAAGATGTCTTTCCAGCAGCTGCAGCAGAATGAGTCTTTGGGACGCCATATTCTTTCATTGGAGGGCATTTCGCGGTTTCGAACGCTGGCAGAGCTGGAAACGTGGATGATTCAAACCTTTCGCGGCATCATCGGGTTCAAGCTGGAACACCATGTGCCCAAAAAGAAAGACATGATTACGGAGATGCAGGAATATATCGCGGAGCACTACAATCAACCGCTTGGCCTTGCGGAATTGGCCGCACGTTTTTATATGAATCCGTATTACCTGAGCCAGTTTTTTAAACAAAAGACGGGGGAGACTTACCTGAATTTTTTGACCCGTATCCGGATCGACAAAGCCAGGGAGCTGCTGGAGAATACCGATTTGAAGATATACGAAATTTGCCATAAGGTAGGTTATTCCGATGCGCAGCACTTTGCCCGGATGTTCGAAAAGCTGACCGGCTGCAAACCGCGGGAATATCGCAAAAACTTGCCGACGAATTAAGCGAATGTTCACTTGCCACCCCGAAAGGGGTGGTTTTTTCACCTTAAAAATAGCGTGTTTAAACTTAAAAATGCCCAATTGAGAGACGTTCATTCGAATTGTATAGTTAGCATGTAAGCGGATTCATCCAAGAGATGCCAGGGAGGAGGAAGGACTTGAAGTCTATTGCGTTCCATCGTATGAAAGTCTATTGGCCCTTGTATGTGATGGCCATTCCGGGAATCGTTTTTCTTATCGTTTTCAAATTCATTCCCTTGGGCGGCGCGGTCATTGCCTTCAAAGACTACTCGGTTTTCCAAGGATTTGTGGATAGCCCTTGGGTAGGACTCAAGCATTTTAACACGCTGCTTCACCATCCTGACTTCGCTCGTGTATTCGGCAACACACTGATGCTGGGGCTGCTTAAGCTGGTCATCGTGTTTCCGGTCCCGGTGATCCTCGCGTTGATGATCAATGAAATCCGAAAATCAGCATTGAAGAAAGGAATCCAGACCGCGCTGTACATCCCGCACTTTTTATCATGGGTTATCGTGGGGGGCATTCTGTTCGATTTCTTTTCGTTAAGCGGATTATTCAATACGGTCATCGGCTGGTTTGGGGGAGAAGCGGTTTTGGCCATGCAGGAGAGCGCCTATTTCCGGCCGATTTATGCCCTGTCTTCGATATGGAGGGATGCCGGGTGGGGGACCGTGGTGTATATGGCGGCCATCAGTGCGATCGATCCGCAGCTGTATGAATCGGCGATGATCGACGGGGCATCCAAGTTCAAACAGATTCGCCACATTACGTTCCCGCTCCTTTTGCCAACCGTGACGGTGCTGTTTTTGCTCGAAATCGGGAATTTCCTGGACCTTGGCTTCGATCAGGTGTATAACCTGCTCACGCCGATGACCTATAACGTGGGAGATATTCTGGACACGTACGTATTCCGAACGGGCATTCAGCAGGCTCAGTACAGTTTTGCGACGGCGGTCGGCCTGTTTCAGTCAGTCATTGGATTCATGATGGTATACGTCTTCAACAGGCTGTCGAAAAAAGTATCGGACGGGGGGCTCTGGTAACATGCTCGAATCGAGAAGCGAAAAAGTGTTCACCACGTCGATTACCGTCTTTCTCATTCTATTTTCCATTGTGGCCATCATCCCGCTTCTATCCGTGATCGCGACCTCATTCAGCTCGAAAAGCGTTGTGGACATGAATCTGGTCACCTTGTGGCCCAAGCAGTTTACGCTGGATTCGTGGAAGTACATTTTCGACCGTCCCGATCTGTGGAAATCTTTCTTCATTACGCTCGGCTCAACGTTAATCGGAACCGTGCTGGCATTGATCATGACTGCTTTGTTTGCATACCCGCTCTCCAAGTCGGAGTTCCGCTGGGGTTCATTCCTGATGGTGGCCGTGGTCATTGCGATGATCTTCAAAGCGCCGATCGTGCCTTATTTCCTGACGGTTCGCAGCATCGGCCTGTACGATAATCCATTGGTGCTGATCTTGCCTCACATCCTGAACCCGTTCAACCTAATCATCATGAGAACGTTCTTCAAGCAATTTTCCAAAGAGTTGGAGGAAGCGGCCTTCTTGGAAGGCTGCGGATATTTCCGCATGCTGTTCCAATTCGTGCTCCCGTTATCCAAAGCCGTACTTGCAACGCTTGCCCTGTTCTATGGCGTGGTGTTATGGAATCAGTTCCAGCATCCATTGTTTTTTCTGCAAGACGCCAACTGGTTTCCGCTTCAGATCAAGATTCGGCAATTCATTACGGATGACAGCGTCATTATGGCCGGAGCTGCCTCCACGGTGGACCTGAACTACAATGAACGGACCCTAAGAGCGACTACCGTCATCTTTGCGATTCTCCCGATCATTGTGGTCTATCCTTTCCTGCAAAAATACTTTGTCAAAGGCGCCATGATCGGCTCCGTGAAAGGCTGAAGCAAAGTCTGCGGTTGGCTACACCTAAACTATAAATCTATGAATAGGGGGAATACAGCATGAATCTTAAAAAGTTCTGTATGGTGCTTGCGGCAAGCGTGCTTGCGATCTCTACGGTTACGGCTTGCAGCGGGAGCAGTACTTCTTCCGAGGCTCCAGCTTCCGGCAGCGGGGATGGCGTGATCGACTTGGAGGTATGGGGAACGAACATCGGGTACAAAGCGGTGACCAAAGGCAGCAAGCTCTACGAGTTTTACAAAGAAAAACTTGGCGTTGGCGTAATTAATCCGTACGTAGAGTGGAACGGCGGCACCAATTACCTGAATCAGCTGAACCTGAAGATCGCCGCGAACGAAATGCCCGATCTTTTTATCCCGCAGCAAGGCATAGAGGACAGCTTGGCCAAAAACGGCGCGATTGCCGATTTGACGGAACTTTTGCCAAAGCATGCGCCTAACGTATGGGAAGCTATTCCCCAGGAAATGTGGGATGTGGTGAAAGCAAACGATCCGACCGGCCAGGGCAAAATTTATTATATTCCTGGTGTCGTGGAATACGGACGTTATGCCGGCCTGATCCGCCAGGATTGGCTCGACAAGCTCGGTCTGTCCATGCCGACGACTCAAGACGAATACGTCAATGTGCTGAAAGCATTTCGGGATATGGACCCGAACGGCAACGGCCAAAAGGATGAACTTCCGACCGGTGGCCGCGAACAGGCGCGCTGGATGGACCATTTGTTTGCCATGTATGGCGTAGCGATGTTCGAAGGTTATCCGGAGTGGGATATCTATGACGGCGAATTGACGTATGCCGCAGTAACGCCGAATATGAAAGCCGCCTTGGAATTTATCGCCAAGCTCTATCAAGAAGGACTGATCGACAAAGAATCGTTGTTAAACAGCAAAGACAAATGGGACGGCAAGATTCAATCGGACAAGGCAGGGAACTATTTTCATTGGGTCGAGAGCGGAAATTTGGTTTTGGAGAATCTGAACAAGAATACGGGCGTGAAGGCCGACTTTACCGTGCTGCCTGTACCGAAAGTCGAGGGCTATGAAGGGTTCTACACGATGAAAAGGTTTGCGCCGCCGCAGTGGGTCGTGAAGAACAACAAGGACGAGGACAAACTTATGGCGACGTTAAAGCTGCTCAACAACATGTATAACAAAGAAATTTGGAAGGACTTGTTCCTCGGCGTGGAAGGTATGCATTACGAAATGAAGGACGGCAAAGCCGTCAGACTCCCCGACGACAAGAGCAGCCAGGAAAATATGATTTTGAATACTTCATCATCGTTAGCAACGCTTGATTTTACGATGGAATTGCTCAACAGCACGGCCTCCGAGGAAAGCAAATGGGCCATTGATCAAGTCACACGAAATATGAAGGAAGCGCAAAAGTATGCCAAAGTCATTGCGGGAGACGGCATGCCGGCCAGTATTTACGACGGTTTCCCTGACATCAACAACCGCACATTGTATGTGGAATACGCTACCAAAATCATTTTGGGACAGTACCCGATCAGCAAGTTCGATGAGTTTGTCGAAAAATGGTATCAGTCAGGTGGGGAAGAAGTGACGAAACGGGCCAGGGAATGGCATGCCAAAGTGAAAAAGTAACCTTCGAACAGGGGGAAAAGCGATGAACCATCGATTACAAGATGTGCTTGATGGTCGGGAAAGCAATTATATTCTTCCTTTTCTATGGCAGCACGGAGAGGATGAACAGACGATTCGGCAAGAGATCGCTCGTGTGCATGAAGCCGGGATCGGAGCGGTATGCGTCGAATCCCGACCCCATCCGGATTTTCTAGGACCGAAATGGTGGGAGGATATGAATGTCATTATGGACGAAGCCCGAAATCGAGGCATGAAGGTATGGATTCTTGATGACGATCACTTTCCTACGGGACACGCAGGAGGGAGGGTCAAACAGGCTCCCGCGGAACTGCATCGCAAGTTTCTGGCGGAGAGGCACATCGACACGTTGGGACCGGCAACAGGGGCTTCGCTGCTGCTGGAACCGATATTGGCGAACGGAAAGCATGAATTGATATCCGCCGTGGCCGTGCAAAGGGACTCCATAAACGGGGGGCTATGCGGTGCTGCGGTTGATCTTACCGAATTCGTTCAGGATGGAATTTTGTACTGGGACATTCCTGCAGGATTCTGGCGTGTGTTTGTCATTTCGGTGAATCCGGATGGCGGCAGCAAAAAACAAGAGCATTACTTGAATCCGCTGGACCGGGATTCGACCCGTATTTTGATCGACACGGTGTATGAGGCGTTCTTCGAACGATATCGTGAAGATTTCGGACAAACGCTGGCGGGCTTTTTTTCCGACGAGCCCGGATTTTATAACGATCCGGAAACGTTCGATTTCGACTCGAAGCCGGGGAAACCGGGAGTGCCGCTGCCCTGGAGCCGCGACATGCCCGGTTTGCTCAAGCGGTCGTTGGGTCCCGATTACCAGCAGCAGCTGCATTTGTTGTGGCATGATGCCGGAGAAGCGTCCAGCAAGGTAAGGTATGCCTATATGAATGCGGTCAGTCAGCTGTACGCGGACCATTTCTGCAGCCAGATCGGAGATTGGTGCCGGGAGCGGGGCGTGGAATACATCGGACACGTGCTGGAGGACAACAACATTCATGCGCGATTGGCAGCAGGTGCCGGACACTTTTTTCGCTCGATGTGGGGACAGGATATGTCAGGCCTTGACGTTGTGTTATGGCAGATCGTTCCCGGTTTCGACGAACTGCCATTCCGATGGAAGGCAGGAGAGACGGACAGCGAGTTTTTCCACTATGGTCTCGGCAAGCTCGGTGTGTCACTCAGTCATATGGACCCGAAAAAAAAAGGCCGGACGATGTGTGAACTATATGGGGCATACGGCTGGACGGAAGGTTTGAAATTGATGAAATGGCTTACCGACCATATGCTTGTGAGGGGGGTTAACCACTTTGTTCCGCATGCGTTTACCCAGAAAGCATTCCCGGACCCGGATCATCCGCCGCATATGTATGCCAGCGGGAAAAATCCGCAATATCGCTACTATAAAGTGCTGAATCAATATATCAACCGCATCAGCCATCTGATCTCGGGAGGCAGGCATGTGGCCACTGCGGCCGTACTGTATCATGCCGAAGCGGAATGGTCCGGGGAATCGATGTATTTTCATAAGCCGGTCAAGGAGCTGATGCAGCATCAAATCGATTGCGATGTCGTTCCCGTTGACGTTCTATTGGAAGGAGCCAGCGTTACCAGCGGAAAACTGCACATCCATCAGGAGGATTACGGGTGCCTGATCATACCCTATGCAGAAGCGCTTCCGGTTGCAATGATTCAGCGTTTGGCGCAAATGGCCGAGCAAGGGTTGCCGGTCCATTTTATCGACGGGCTGCCTCGACGATCGAGCGAGGGAGTTCAAGTGTTGGCTGAACTGTCACAGCTCGCCAGCGATCCGAGCGTAAACGTCTCAAGCCTGAAAGGGCTGGCAGCTTCGCTCATCAAAGAAGGACTTTTCGACATTCGGGCAGAGGGAGACTTGCCATACCTTCGGAATTACCATTATGTGCATGACGATTTGCATGTGTTCATGTTTTTTAACGAATCCCCGCATCAACCTGTTCAAACGAAGATTCATTTGCCGGTGTCGGGAAAGTTATATGCTTATGACGGGTTTCTTAATCGGCTAACAAGGGTAGATGCCAGTCAGGATATGGACGGCGGCAGCATGGCTGAGATCGCGCTTTCCCCCTATGAATCCGTCGTTTGGTTAAACGGGGCTATCGTTGAAGAGAGCGTTGAGGCGATGCCTTGCCCTGCAACCGAATCTACTATCGCTGTTGAGCTTAACAGGGTATGGACGGTGTCTACGTCCCGAGCGGAAAAGTATCCGCATTTCGAAGCATGGGGATCGTTAAAAGACTTATGCAGCATGAGCGGTCCGGACGTTTTGCCGCGATTTTCGGGAACGTTCCGCTACGAAACGGATGTTGAATGGGGTGAAACCTCAGATCGGGTTCTGCTGAACTTAGGCGAGGTGTACGAAACGGCCGAAGTATGGGTGAATGGGGAGCATGTAGGGGTCCGAATCTGCCCTCCGTATCAACTAGACGTTAGCAGATTCCTCATAAAGGGGAACAATTGTCTAATCGTTGAAGTGACGAATACGCTCGTGAAAGAGCAGCGGGACAATTTATCGTCGTTTGCGCAGCAGGAACCGAGCGGCCTTCTTGGGCCCGTGCAATTGGTCGTGTTTAAATAGAAATCAAAAAAGTCGCCAGAGGCGACTTTTGCTATTCATCGGACGAATAAGCCGAATTACAAGTTTCGCTGTGCTTCTGCTGCTTGCAGCAGTTGACCGTCTGTTGCCGAACCGTCAAGGAAAGTCAACAATTCCCGATTGAATTTCTCCGGTTCATCGAATAACATGGCATGGCCGCTATGTTCAAACATCACCAAGCGGGCATTCGGTATGCTCTGTGCTGTCAGTTCACCCAATTCCGGCTGCACGATTTTGTCTTTCCGCCCGTGGAACACAACGGTCGGAACGTTGATGGCCGTCAGATCGTTTCGGAGATCCTCGTCCCTTAGCGAAGCGGCGGCTTTGATCGTTCCATGATGGGATGCTTGATAACAGAGAGACTCGAGCCATACCATCATGCCAGGCTGCGTTTTGGTCCGGGTGAATTTCAAACCTAATTTATTGAGCATCGCCGGCCTGTTCTCGTAAGCAGCATCGATAAGCTGCGAAGTGACATCGTCCGGCTCCATGCCATAATCGATCCCGGGACGCCGTGTAAACACCGGCGTCGCGGCACCGGCCAGCAACAACCGATGAATGCCATAACCCTGATGGCGAGCCATATATCGAACCGCGATCGCTCCGCCCATGGAAAAACCGACCAAAGCCGCGTTTTCGAGGCGAAGCTCATCAATGATGCTGCGGAGGTCATCCGCCATGCGGTCATACGAATAATGTTCCCACGGCGCATCGGATTTGCCAAAACCGCGGAGATCAACGCCGATGCAGCGGTAACCTTGCTCCGCGAGCAGCGTGTATTGATACTCGAACATCAGATGATTGGCCGGCCAGCCGTGCAGAAAGATGACCGGAACGCCTTCACCGATATCTTCAACATAAATGTTGACGTTGTCCTCAGTCTGTACGTAATGTCCCATTTTGGTTCCCTCCCACCTATTCAATGAAAAATACTCTGTTCAGCAATCAAGCTGCTATGGTTTGGCGATTCGGTTGTGTTGATACACTATTAAACGCATATCGATAAACGCAAACAAAGTAGTTCCACGACCAAGAAAAGTCCAAGATCCGTTGAGTGAACCACCTTATTGAAAACCATCGAAAACGACGATCCAGCCAAACGGTGAAAAATATAAACATAAAAAGAAGCCCGAAGACGTAAGAACGTTCCGTCTTCGGGCTCTTTTCTTAGTCGGCCGCTTTGGCAGCCAAGTTCATTTCCGCACACATCAAGATGAATGCGCCTGCTCCATGAAGGTCGTTTTCGCTCGTAGGACGAGCAATGTAATGGTCATAGTCGCCAATCCCTGTACCGATGCATATGTTGCCGATGACAACGTTGCCGTCGTCGTCAAATTTCAACGTATCAATCACGCCTTGGTAGCCCTTCCAGGCATACTTCAAGTATTGCGGGTCCAAATATCCGAACCGAACGGCTTTGGCGATGGCGTGCACATACAGCGCGGTGCAGGAGTTTTCGTGCCAATTGTCTGCGCGGTCGCCTTTATCCACCACTTGATACCACAATCCGGTGGCAGGGTCCTGATAGTTCGTCAGCGCGATCAATAGATCCTGTACAATCGCTACAAGCTTTTCTTTGTCGGGATGATCCTTCGGCATGTATTCGAACATTTCGAGCAGCGCGACCGGATACCAGCCGATGGCGCGGCCCCAGAATTCCGGCGCAAGGCCAGTGACCGGATCGGCCCATTTGGCTTCCTTCGTTTCGTCCCAGCCATGATACAGCAAACCGGTAACCGGGTCTTTCGTATGTTTCTCCATAAGCAGCGCTTGAAAGGTCATCATGTCGATGTATTCGCTTTCACCAAACGTGTGGGCAAATTGCACCGCAATCGGTCCGGCCATGTACAAGCCGTCGAGCCACATTTGGTTCGGGTAATGCCCTTTGTGCCAGAATCCGCCGGATTCGTTCGTTGGCCATGATTTCAACAATGGAACAAGTGTATACAGCGCTTTTTTGTACCGCTCGTCTCCGGTTTGTTCGTAAAGGGTGAAAAGAAGCACGCCAGGCTGGATGTCGTCCAGTTCATCAGGCTTGAATTTTCTGATGCTCCCGTCCTCAAGGACCTGGCTGTCGACCCAACCCTTCATATAGTCATATAATTTCTGTTCTCCGGTCTGCCGCCAGCACTTTTCCATGCCGGACAGGAAGACGCCTTGATGGTAATGGAAACGGTCCGGCGGAAGGTTCTCCGGCTCGAATTTGTTCATTAAGGCTTCACAAGCTTTAAGTGCCCATTGGATCGGGGTGGTTAGAGATGAAGCAGTTTGCATGCGTATCCTTCCTCCTTGGGTTATTTGTACTCTCATTTTAGCATCAGAATATGTACATGTTTTGCGGAAAAACTCCATTTCTTCTTATTTCTTGCGGTATAATGAACTACAGGGATGGGAGGGAGATCGAGGTTGGGGAATCTTTATTTTGAGAACAATGCTGGCACTTTCCTGGTATCCCACCGCAAAGCGTTAAGCCACCATATGCCGGAAAGCCATTTTCACAGCACCTACGAAATTTATTATTTGATGTCCGGTCATCGGGCGTTTTTTATCCAAGATCGGACGATTACGATTAACGAAGGCGATCTCGTTGTGATCGCGCCCAACATTTTGCACCGTACCACCAATGCGGAACGGCCGAAGCATGAACGGCTCATCATCAATATGCATGAACGGCTTTTCTCGCCGGACGGTTCCCATCAGGACGTGTTTCGGCCTTTACTCGAACGGGATTATCTGGTCTTGAAACATTCCTTGCGCAGCAGGCAACCCATTGAAACGCTTGTCGGTGCGATGATCCAGGAAATGCAGGAACGCAGAAAGGGCTTTGAGTTGTTTGCCCAGACACTTGCGCAGCAGCTCCTCGTTACATGCTGCAGGCATTTCATGCAGCACGATGCGGAGCCGATGGCCTCACCGAGCCCCATGCACGAACGAGTGTCGGAGATTGTCCGCCATATTAACGAGCATTACATGGAAGAACTATCGCTTCACTTGCTGGCAGACAGGTTCTATATCAGTCCTTATTATTTAAGCCGATCCTTCAAAGAAGCGACGGGGTTTGCGTTTGTCGAATACGTGAACAGCGTGCGGATCAAAGAAGCAAAGAAGCTGCTTGAGACTACGTCCATGAAAGTGAACCTGATCGCAAGGAAGGTTGGCTTCGGGAGCGTTACACACTTCGGAAGGGTGTTCCGGTCGGTCACGGGCAATGCCCCGTTGCATTATCGAAGCAAAGAATAACACTTCTCAAGTGATGGTTATATCAAGCTTTGCGTAAAAAAGGCTAACCAATGAGTTTCCCGACTCATCGGTTAGCCTTTTTGCTGTTTCGTATTCATGGGCATCAAAAACGAACCTTGTAGGCGAGGCTCTTTGGCAAACTTATTGTCGCTGCTGGTTCGGGAAGCTCCCGAATGACTGGGAAGGCATTCCGATGCCGTGGTTGGTATTATACGGCTGCTCAAATGAATTGACATGTTGAGAAGTCGTATTGGCCAGTTGTTGTGCAAGGTTAGCGATTTGTTGCAGCTGTTGGATCGCTGTTTGATGGCCTTGCAGCGCGGTTTGAATGATATGTGCCGCCTGCTGTTCGCGCTGAGCGAGTTGTTCAAGCTGCTGCGCGTTGCTTTGCTCTTGTCTCAAAAGCTGTTGATACTGCATGGATGCTTGCTGCGTTTGCTGCGTGAGCTGTTGTGCAAGCTGAGTAATTTGCTGAGACTGTGAAAATTGGTTCATGTCGAATCCCTCCAATGGTCATTTGAATAACAACTGTAGTATGGAATAGGCAATTGGAAAATATTCAGTAAAAGTTGGGGGCGGGGGCACAGATCTTGAAGGTGGAAAACACTCTGTCATTCCAGGCTGTTATGCATATTTTCAGAAATAGGTAGACATATTAACCGGAAAATAAAGGAGGTGGAATTGTGCTGACCCGTTGGATGAAAAAGGCATTTGCAAAGCCTAAAGAGAATGCTCCACAGGCAGTACAAAATCATCCTTCCGAGAGCATGGGAATATCGTTTCGAGATAAAGTGGAGGCGATTCAAAAGGCGTTTGATCAAAGTCCCGATTTGGTTGTTCGGGAATTTTCCGCATCGTCTCCAGATGATTCCGTTTTGGCGATCTGTTACCTTGAAGGATTGACAGACCCCGCCTTGATCATTGAAATGATGGATTCCGTTCTTCGAATGGTCGACTCCATTTCCTCGGCCGAAGAACAATCTATCGATGCATCGGTTAGGAGACTTCTACCTTCTGGAAAAATTCAAAATTTGCATACGTATTCCAAGGTTTATGAGGCCATGCTAACTGGCCATGTCATTATTTGTATGGACGGCGTACAGCATGTGTTGTCCGTTCCCGTGAGCGGAGGAGCAAGGAGGTCGGTGGAAGAGCCTACCTCGCAGACGGTGGTCAGGGGTCCGAAAGAAGGTTTCACGGAAGAATTGAGCACCAATATGACCCTGATCCGGAGAAAACTCCGGACAGCGGATCTGAAGTTTCAAATGCACCATATCGGTTCGGTTTCTCAAACGTCGGTTGCGCTGGTTTATATTCAAAACATCGCGAAGCCTGAAGTCGTGGAAGAAGCGACAAGGAGGCTTAATGCCATTTGCACCGACAGCATTCTTGAGAGTGGATATATTGAAGAATTTATTCAGGATGCGCCCTTGACGCCTTTCCCGACGATGCTTAACACAGAGCGGCCGGATACGGTCGCAGGCAGTCTTTTAGATGGTCAAATCGCCATTCTCGTGGATGGAACCCCGTTTGCGCTCGTTGCTCCCGTAAGCTTTTTTAATTTCTTTCAAACGACCGAGGATTACTACCAGCGGTATGATATTTCTACATTTCTCAGAGTCATCCGCATGCTGTGTTTCTTCATTTCGCTTTTGCTGCCATCCACGTTCATCGCATTAACGACCTTTCAGCAAGAAATGATACCTACGACCTTATTGGTCACCCTTGCAGCCCAACGGGAAGGTGTTCCATTTCCAGCTTTGCTCGAAGCACTGCTCATGGAAATTACGTTTGAAGTCATTCGCGAAGCGGGAGTTCGAATGCCTCGGGCCATCGGACCGGCAATATCCATCGTTGGCGCATTAGTGATCGGACAGGCTGCGGTCGAAGCAGGATTAGTTTCGGGAGCCATGGTGATCGTCGTGTCTTTTACCGCGATCGCCAATTTTGTCATTCCATACTTCAGCATGGCGACAGCCGTTCGTTTGCTGCGGTTCCCGTTCATGCTGCTGGCGGGCACGCTGGGCATATTCGGAATATTGGCCGGGGCCGTGCCTTTGTTGGCTCATTTGGTTTCGCTGAGGTCCTTCGGCATTGATTATTTAATGCCATACAGTCCGTTCTACAAGTCCAATATGAAAGACCAATTGCTGCGGGTTCCTTGGTGGGCCATGAAAACAAGGCCGGATGAAAAGGCAGGCGCAAACAAAACAAGGCAAGCGGCTCATCAATTTCCTTCGGGATCAAACAATGCCATAAACAGTATCCCTGATTCCGAAACGGACGAATAAAGGAGCAAAAAGCTATGATTAAACGCTGGTTCAGCGTCCTGATGCTGGCTTTGTCCATGGTTGTGGCCGGGTGCGGCAATCTCACGGAAATGAACGATTTGGGCATTACGACGGCAACAGGGATTGACAGGCAGAACGGAAAATGGCTGGTGACCTGTCAAACGATCGTTCCCCCCGCGAGTGCGGGGAAATCTTCATCAGGGGGGTCCCAAACATCCGTAAATACTTTCACATCGGAAGGCAAAACCATAAACGAAGCCGTCTCCAAAAGCAGCTTGGAAAATTCCAAAAAATTATATTTTGCCCATACCCATGTCCTTCTGATCGGTGAAGAAGCTGCACGTCGCGGCATTGCGGAAGTCATGGATGAGTACTATCGCAGTATAGATGCGCGGGAATCGGTTAAAGTGCTCGTTGCGGACGGGCAAGCCAAAGAGTATTTAAAATTTCAAGTTCCTCCAGAGAAACAACCTGGTCGGGCGTTATCGGGAATTCTGAATCGAAATACGGAAATGGGCTCTTTTTACCCCGTGATGACTCTTCACGAAATCGCACTGAAAATGACCTCGGACAGCGGGGCAGTCGGAATACCTACAATAACGGTTAAGGGAAAAGAGCGCAGCGAATTGGAATCCACCGATATCTTCAAACAAACTTCTCCGCCAGTCAAATTGAGATTAGCGGGATTAAGCGTATTCTCCAAAGACAAAAAAATCGGAGAACTAAGCGAGAGCGAAAGCTTGGGCATCTCTTGGCTGACGAATCGGATCAAAATCGCCAACCTGACGTTTTCGGGTGATAACGGAGAGATCAACTCTTTTCTTGTCCGAAAAGCAGTTGTTAACGTGAAACCCCTGAAGTCCGGTTTACATTATATTGTTCATGTCGATGTAAAGGTCAACGCCGAATTAAGCGAGAGCACCTCCCAAAAGGAGATCACAAGCGCCAGCGATATTCGCATCTTGCAGCGACAAGCCGAACAAGTCATTAAAGCACAGGTTGTACAGGGGTGGACCGCGAATCAGCGGCTTCGCGTCGATTTGCTGGGCCTCGCAAACAAAATTCATCAAAGACATCCGAAGGACTGGAAAGCGATTCAGGAAAACTGGCCCCAAGAGTTGGCTCAAATGGACGTAGAGGTGGACGTAGGCGTCAGCCTCAAACGGGTCGGACTTCTGCAGGATTCGTTCAGCAAGTTGCTCAAATCGAAAGAGCAAGAGGAGCACTAAAACCAAAAGGGGATGTACAACATGGCTTTGGCCAAGACGCTGCGGGTATCCGAACTGGCGGTATGCCTTTCCCTGTTTGAAGTAGGGAGCACGACCTTGTTTCTTATCGGCGGAGAAGCCAAGCAGGATGCATGGATGGCCATGCTGGCCGGGGCCTTTGCCGGCTTGCTGCTATTGCTTCTGTACCTGGGAATCCACCGCGAAGCGCCTGATTTGGATTTGTTTATGCTGTTTCGGCGCTACATGGGGAAAGGGTGGGGAACGTGTTTAAACGTGTTGTTCATCGGCTATTTCGCTTACGAAGCATCCCGGAATTTGCGCGATCTTAGCGAGGTCACCGAGTTGACGCTGCTAAACAAAACGCCCATGTGGCTCATCAGCATAATCACGATCGTGGTGGTGTCCAACACCGTGCGATACGGATATCGCGTGTTGTTTCTTATGTGCATGATCTTGTTCCCCGCCATGCTGCTGGGTTATGTGTTGATCAGCATTCTAATACCTGCTACGGGTCTGTTCCACTTAGAGCTTAGCTTGCCGGTTCTGGACCAGGGATGGGGAAGCATCTTCAGCGCCGCATTTCCGGAAATCGTTTCTTTTCCTTTTGGGCAAGTTGTGTTGTTCCTGGTTTTTTACCCCTATGTGCGTCAAGGCGGAAACTTGAACAAGGTGGTCATCATCGCCTATACCATAACCGCTCTTGCGTTAACGTTTATCAATCAGCTTGTCATTTTCGTCATGGGTCCGCAAATTGCAGCATTCAGCACGCTTCCGCTTCTGCAGACCGTCCAGCTGATTGACATAAGCGAGGTGTTTGAGCGCATGGACGCCTTGTTTACGCTGCTTCTTTTTTTAGGGCTGGGTATCAAGCTGGCGGCGTTTTTCCACGGTGCGGTCATCGGGCTTGAACGAATAACACGCGTGACTTACAGGCGCTGGGTTCTGCCGGTTGGACTGGCTCTGTACGGCGTGTCTTTCTTGTCGCCCACGTATACTCAACACATCGAGGTGGGGCGCGGGTTTACGGTAAATTATATTTCTCCCGTCTTTCAAATCGTCTTTCCGGTACTGCTTTATATCATTGTGGTCTTGAAAAGAAGAAAAAACGCAGCCTCTCGTGATCCATCAATGAAATAAAAAAATGATTCGCTGGCCCGTCCCCGGACGGTTGCAGCGCAATATCGAAAAGAGTCGAATGGTTTGCCAAATTAGTGAAAATTATTATAGACTTATTTTATTCATCATTGTCCAAGGGGGAAATTGAGTGATTCAAAGCAAAGGCAGAGTGCAGAAATCGAACAAAGTAAGAATCGTTTCCAAAGTATTGCTGATTATGATCGGGGCTTTTATTACCGCATACGGCCTGGAAGCCGTATTGATACCCAACAATGTATCCGACGGAGGGGTGACGGGTCTCAGCATCGTTGGTTCCAAGCTGTTCGGGCTGCCGCTGGGGCTGTTAATCGGCATCATTAACATTCCTTTCGTTTGGCTCGGATACAAACAAATCGGCAAAAGCTTTGCCATATATTCGGTGATCGGCATTGCCTCTCTGGCCGTCGGCACCAGTTTAATGCACCATGTTCCAACCATTATTGAAGGTGATACGCTGTTGATCACCGTTGTCGGCGGGATTATCATCGGTTTCGGTATGGGTCTTGCGCTGCGTAATGGCGGGGCGTTGGACGGAATCGACATGCTGGCCGTATTGCTTTCGCGCAAACTGCCTTTCGGAACCAGTGATCTGATTTTGTTTTTGAACATGTTTGTCTTTATTGTCGTTTCGAGCGTATTCGGTCTTCAGGGAGCCATTCTCTCCGGACTTGCTTATTTCATTGCTTCCAAAGTCATACATATCGTTGAAGAAGGTTTGAGCGGCTCCAAAACGTTCAAAATCATTACGAACCAACCCGAAATCATGGTGGAGACCATCCGTGACCGGTTAGGACGGGGAGCAACATACACCGATGCTTACGGCGGCTACACCAATGAACAGTTCAAAGAAATCACTTGCGTCATCAACCGGATGGAAGAGAGCAAAATCAAAGAGATCATCCACGAGATTGATCCCGGTGCTTTTGTTGTCGTATACGATGTAGCAGAAGTGAAGGGCGGCAATTTCAAAAAGAAAGACATCCATTAATGGCCTGCGCCGTTGTTGGAAAAGTGAACATCATATTTGAACAGCCGCTATTTTAGCGGCTTTTTTGTTCCTCCACGGCAAGGATTACGCTGCCGACTCCAGGCATGATACATTCAGGATTGAAAGAGTGCCCTCCGGTGGTCTATAATCAATTTCACGCCAAATGGTACCGATAAAATTGAAAACGGTTTATAATCAAACGATTAAAGCCGGATCGTCATTGAAACAATTTATAATTGAAAGGGGTTGCTATCAATCATGCAAGGCGAACGAAATACAAAGATCGATCCATACTTCAATAAACTCAAACAGTGGAAGGAAGAGTTCCATCTGCTGAGGGAAATCATTCTGGACTGCGGTTTGACCGAGGAGTTCAAATGGATGCACCCGTGCTACACGTTTGAAGGCAAAAACATCGTGTTGATTCATGGCTTCAAAAATTATTGCGCCCTTTTATTCCACAAAGGAGCATTGCTGAAGGACCCGCACGGGATTTTGGTACAGCAAACGGAAAACGTACAGTCCGCGCGCCAGATCCGATTTACCGAGGCGGAGAAGATCGAAGACATGCAGTTGATCTTGAAGGCATATATTGCCGAAGCGATCGAGGCTGAGAAGTCCGGTTTGCAGGTGGAGTTCAAAAAGAAGGAAGAGTATGCCGTACCCGAAGAATTGGAAAACAAATTCGTGGAAATTCCCGACTTGAAGGCAGCATTCGAGGCTCTGACGCCGGGGCGGCAAAGGGCGTATCTTCTGCATTTTTCTTCACCCAAGCAGTCCAAAACCCGCGAAGCCAGAATTGAAAAATATATGGTGCATATCTTGAATGGCAAAGGGATGAATGACAAGTAACAATCTGTGATCTGGACAAGATGGTTGGATTCTTTCAAAAGGTCGCTAATGTATATAAACCGCATGAGTCAATCACACAAGGCCACTGCGAGTGCAGACCATCTTCCGATCGCTGTTATCCCCAGATTTTTTGGATTCCCCTTTCTAAGGGGAAAATCCGGTGAAGCTTATGCTTCCGATGCAGCTTTCTTTCAGAAAGCTTTTAAGCGAACACTTCGCTTCTCCAGATTGGTTCTGCCTCTCCGTTAACGTGAGTATGTTTTTTGCGGTTTATATAGCGACTTTTTTTCTTTGCCTTAGGGAGATGTAAAAACGAGTAACAGAAATATTTTGAATTTTATCTTTACAAGAGATGATGTCTATGATATATTCTAATTCCGGGAGCAAAATTGATAGGACTCCGGTAAACAAACTCTGCATCATACATAGAAGACAGTTGTTGATTGATGTGAGATGAATATTTTTTAATTTTCCCTGATAGCTCAGTTGGTAGAGCACTCGACTGTTAATCGAGTTGTCACAGGTTCGAGTCCTGTTCGGGGAGCCATAAGGCCCGTTGGTCAAGGGGTTAAGACACCTCCCTTTCACGGAGGTAACAGGGGTTCGAATCCCCTACGGGTCATCGCAATTTTATTGCAGCATACGGGGTGAGAACCCCAAAGGTTCGTCGGAGGATCAGCTTCGCAAGTGCAGGCTTCGCAGTCTCGAACGAAGTGAGAGTATCCCCTACGGGTCATTACAATACTTTATGATTCACTAATATGGCGGTGTAGCTCAGCTGGCTAGAGCGTACGGTTCATACCCGTGAGGTCGGGGGTTCGATCCCCTTCGCCGCTACCATATTTGCCGGTGTAGCTCAATTGGTAGAGCAACTGACTTGTAATCAGTAGGTTGGGGGTTCAAGTCCTCTCGCCGGCACCATGATGCGCGTGTGGCGGAATTGGCAGACGCACTAGACTTAGGATCTAGCGTCTTTGACGTGGGGGTTCAAGTCCCTCCACGCGCATATTTATCGTTTGTTAAACCCTTGGGAGCAATCCCAAGGGTTTTTCTCTTTTACGGAAAGTCTACGTCAACTTTAAGCAACATGTTCCTGTTCCGAATGACCGGACCCCTGCATTTATGACTCCAATAAATATTGGAAACGATCTACTGTTCGTACAATACCTTCGGTGATATAATGTCATAGCTTTAGATTGAAAATAAATTAGTAAAGGAGAGTTGGAGATGATTCACCCCAAGTACAATGCCAGAACGGCTTACCTGGTAATACTGACCCTGGTATGTTTTGTTTTCAGCGCATTGTTGCTGCATCCAGTTAAAGCAGCTGCAAAAGGAGAGCAAATTTCTGCGGAACAGCTCAAGAGCATGAGTCGCCTGTCGTTCACGGTCCGCGACGCCAATCAGACCCCTTATACGGTGTATATCTTCGCTGACGATGAGCAGAAGAGCACATTGACCGAACCGAACAATTGGACCAACAATAAGAAGGGCGATGCTAGTTATTCAGGTACATATCGCGCAGCACTGTTGAAAAAGGGAGCAAAGTACGGAGTCGTTCAAGCAGCCAAACTGGATTTGAGTACAATCATTTTACCGCAAACCTGGAATTTCGTCGTGAAAAGCAAAGAGTCCGGAACTCCCGATATGCTGATCATTTCAGATTGGGGAACGTCCAACTTCAATGAAGTAAAAACGTATATTGTTCGCTCAGGCGAACTGCGCCGCGTGAACTTCGTAGACAACAATGGCAAAAAAATCGGTGATCGCTATTCGGCCATCCGAGGCGATGGTATACGTACTCTGTCTGGGGCCAGAGTGCAGTTCAAAAATTATAACAACCTGCAATTCGTTTACGGCGTGGATACGTTCAAATTAAATGCAAGCAAATTGGAACTGCGACTGGAAGATACACGGAATACCCGTACGAAAGCTTGGCCGAATTCAGGTACTGGAGATCGTGCTTATTTGAAAAGCCTTAAGAATGCGGCCGTAAAAGGCGTATTGCCTGGCCGCACCGATATCAAGCTTGGAATGACGATCCAATCCGCTCAAAAAAAGCTGGGCAAACCGAAGTCCAAATCAAATGGAGAGTGGGGAGCAATCTACTATTACACCCAATTCGGCCTGGGTTTGGATGGTTATATGCATGAGCTTAACAATAAATCCCGCATTGCCATGTTCGAGTTGAACAACGAAAAACGATACCTCTCCCCGCTGAATGTCAAGCAATGGATGGGAAAACCTTCGTCTGAATATTATAATGAAGCCGCTGGAGGCTATGAGATGGTATACAACGTAGGGAAGCATACGATCGTTTTCAATTATGAAGAAGAACATGATCTGATTGATTTCACGAATATTTATTAGTTTCAGTGTAGACAAAAATAGAGTGTATTGAAAAAAGCCGCTAAACATATAAACCGCAAAAAAACACACGTTAACGGAGAGGTAGTACCAATCTGGAGAAGCAAAGCGTTCGCCTAAAAGTTTTCTGAAAGAAAACTGCATCGGAAGCATAGGCTTATCCCCGGATTTTCCCTTAGAAAGGGGAATCAAAAAAATCCGGGGATAACAGCGATCGGAAGATGGTACTGCACTCGCAATGCCTTGTGTGATTGATTCATGCGGTTTATATAGCGGCTTTTTTTGGTGGGTCATTTTTAGGCGGGCGCAATTCTAAGTTGAGGTTACGCGTTGTACACGATTGACCATATAAATTCCGACCGACACGAACAGCAGGGCAATCAGGTTTTTCAGTTCGAAAATGGTTTCCCCCAGAAATAACGCCGATAACAATGCGCCGAAAACGGGAATAAGAAAGTTAAAGACGGAGATTCTGCCCACCTTGTTGTATTTCAGAAGCAAATTCCACAAACCAAACGCAGCTGAGGACAGCACAACCAAATACAGCAGGTTGCCAGTAGACCCCGGCGTAAAGTGCGTCACGCTGCCCCCAAGCAAAACACCTAGCAGGGCAAGTGCCAATCCGCCGACGAACAGGCTGAACCCCGTTACAATCAACACATCGATGGAGCCTGTCAAATGTTTGGCATAAATGGCCGTAATGGAAAAAATGAGTGCAGCGATAATAATGAACCCTTCCCCTGTAAATGAGACGGAGAACGTCAGCAGGTCTGAGTGAAAATTGACGATGATTACGCCGACAAATCCGAGTAAACAACCGAAGACTTTATTTTTGCTGAGCTTATCGTTTTGATATAGGAAATGGGCCAGGACAACGCTGAAAAAGGTCGCCGTTGCATTCATGATCGATCCTTTGACACCGGTCGTATTTGAAACGCCTATATAGAAAAACATATATTGCAAGCCTGTTTGCAATACGCCAAGCATGGCGAGGCTTGTCCATTGACGCCCGGACAATTCGAATTTCCGTTTTCGAAAGACACGAAATAAAATGAGGAGCAGCAGCCCTGCCAATATGAACCGATACCCGGCAAAAACAAATTTGGACGCAATGTCTTCCGGGGCGATCTCAAAAGCGATATATCCTAGTTTAATGGACGGGAAAGCACTTCCCCACAACAGGCAGCATAGGCTGGCAACTACGGTTACAAATAAAGGTTTGCTAAATGGGTGTTTATTCTCGATTGCCGATTCTCCGTGCACGTTCAATCTTCTCCTCGCACATTGTATATGTATATGTTCGAATAACACATCCTTCTGACCATATCACAAATGGCCGCCGCTTGTAATCAAAAATGATAAAATCACGTTCTTTGTCCGACATAGGCAGAGTTTGAGGTTCCGGTTCATCCACCAGGAAAACGTTCAACGGGGCGATGGCCTGGCCATCAACATTTAAAGGTTGACATTCCTTCGTTTGTTCATGTAAACTCTTTAACAATTAACCAACAATGATATTTAGGCGATGAATGGAAAGAGTAGTTGTGCGAATTCGTCCAAGCGAGCCGGCGATTGGTGAGAGGTCCGGCACGAGGCAGCGCAATGAATGGGTCCATTCGCTTCAATCCGAACTTCGTACTGCGAACAGTAGGCGTTGACGGCATCCCACCGTTATTCCAGGGAGCCCTGTTAGTCGTTTTGACAGGTTAGAGTGCGGCCTTTGGCCGAATTCGGGTGGTAACGCGGAGCCAAACACTTCGTCCCTTTACGGGATGAAGTGTTTTTTTTGTTTTGGAAGCCTCGGGATGAAGGACGCGTAAAAGAGGAGGAATAACAATGAACAAACAAATTTTGTCAGGCATTAAGCCTAGCGGCGACTTGAATATTGGAGGTTATGGCGGGGCACTCAGTCAATTCGTCCAGTATCAACATGATTTTGAGTGTTTTTTCTTCGTTCCTGATTTGCATGCCATCACTGTGCCGCAGGATCCGCAACAATTGGCACGGCGGACCAGAGAAATCGCGGCGTTCTATATTGCGGCCGGCATTGACCCGGCGAAATCCGCCATTTTCCTGCAATCGCAGGTGCCCGCTCACACGGAGCTTGCCTGGTTGCTTGAAACCCAAGCAAGCTTTGGCGAATTGGGCAGAATGACCCAGTTCAAAGACAAATCGAACGGGAAAGAATCGGTAAGCTCGGCCTTGTTCACGTATCCGGTCCTTATGGCAGCCGATATCCTGCTCTATCAAGCGACCCATGTACCTGTCGGCGAAGACCAGAAACAGCATCTGGAACTAACGCGCAATCTGGCGGAACGCTTCAATCATCGTTTCGGGGAGACGTTCGTTGTACCTGAACCGCTGATCCAGGACATTGGCAGTCGAATCATGGGATTAGATGATCCCACCAAGAAAATGAGCAAGAGCAATCCGAACCTCAGCAGTTATGTGTTGATGCTCGATCCTCCTGACACGATCCGGAAGAAATTTGCCCGCGCCGTCACCGATTCGGAGGGCAGCGTACGCTGTGACTGGGACACCAAGCCTGCCGTCAGCAATCTGATCGAAATCTATTCGGTGTTTGCCAACGAACCCGTGGAAATCATCGAGAAGAGATACGCCGGTGAGGGTTACGGCACGTTCAAAAAGGATTTGGCAGAGGTCGTGGTTGACAAATTAGTACCCATTCAGGAAAAATTCAAGGAAATCGTAGATTCCCGGGAGTTGGACGATATTCTGAAGCGAGGTGCGCAAAAAGCATCCGAGAAAGCATATGACACCCTAAAACGCGCCAAACAGGCGATGGGTTTGGTCACATTTTAAATGAAAGCCTGGATTCGTGCTTTTGAAACATGAATAAAAGCAGCCTACGAATGGCAACATAAAAAAGTGGTATACTTCTATTTTCCAGAGGAGGTCTCCTTTTATGGCACGCCAGAAAAGAAGGCAGGAAGCTGCTTGGAAGTCACGAAAGCAAGAACAGCATCCTCATGGCAAAATCAAATCGCTCAAAGAATTATCAAGCGAATATGACGAGAAGCATACTACGTTATAGGTGGAAGGCTGTCGGTATTTTACCGGCAGTCTTTTGCATTTTGGAAGCTTGCCAAATGGCTCAGGATCGACCTAGGCCTAACATGTTCACCAATATATATCCCATAAATGCAAGCAGCACCGAACCGATAAAACCGGCGGCCAAAGCGTTTAAACCCATTCGTCGAAATGTACCTGTATCTACATTGAGTCCCAGGCCAGCCATCGCCATCGCAATGAGCAAATAAGCCGCGAAAACGATCTGGTTTGCTGCCGCTGCAGGGATGATCTGCAACGTATTCACCGCACTCATCGCAAGGAAACCAAAAATGAACCAAGGGATGGGAATAGATTTCCAACCTTTCTTATCCGGAACGCCCGTTTCTGCATGTTTGCAGCCTTCCTTGCGATGAGTCCAAAATCCGATCAGGAGCGCAACGGGCACCAGCATCGCTACACGGGTTAGTTTAACGATGACGGCCAGATCGACAGCCTCTTTGCCAACAGGTTCGGCGGCTGCGATGGCATGTGCGATTTCATGTAAAGTAGCTCCGGCGAAAATGCCGTATCCCGAAGGGGATAAATGGAGCATAGGATATAGCAGCGTATAGCCGAGTGTAAAAATAGTGCCCAGAATCGCAACGGCGGCGGCAGCGATAGCTGTTTCTTCGTCTTTGGCTTTCATTTGCGGGGAAATGGCAACCACCGCCGCGGCTCCGCAAATGGCTGTTCCGCATGCCGTTAACAGTCCCAATCGTTTCTCTACTTTGAACAGTTTTGCAATGCCGTACACGGCACATATCGTTATCGTTATGTTCAGGATGGAGATCAGGGCGACCTTCGGTCCGGCGTGAACAATATCCCGCATATTCAGCCGCATGCCAAGCAAGATGATTCCGTAACGCAGCAGTTTTTTTGCTGAAAATGAAATTCCGTTTGCGATACGTTGCGGTACTCCCATAACCATTCTCCAGAGCATGCCGAACAGGATGGCAAGCACGAGTTGTCCCATAATGCTAAGAAAAGGAAAGCCGGCTGCATATTTGGCGGCAAGCGCAAGACTCAAAGTAAGACCAATCCCCAGCGTAAACCCCCATTTATTCGTTTTTACTTGTTGCAAGGCAGAGGTTTGAATCATTGTTATCACATCCATTTTTAGTTGTTCATTTTCATGTATAACTATAATGAGTTATGATTACAAAGAGAAATATGAGGTTGAAATGCTTATCATAACAAAACATAATGATTGATCGAAATGTATATGGATATTAAGGGGAGGGAAATCATGATTGTCGAAACGTTGAAAGTATACATAACCGTGGTGGAGCAGCGCAATTTCTCTCGGGCCGCGGAAATATTGCATTTATCGCAGCCTGGCGTCAGTTTGCACATTCGCAATCTGGAAAAGGAATTTAATGCAAAGTTGCTGCATCGTTCACCGAAGTGGGTAAAGTTGACCGAAGCAGGTGAGCTGCTCTATGTTCGTGCCAAGGAAATGCTGAATGTGTACGAGTCGGTAAAATTGGATATTGCTCGATTGCATGATGACGTAAGCGGAACTTTAGAGATCGGAGCCAGTTTTACGATCGGTGAATATGTGCTGCCTCGTCTGTTTGCATCGTTTGCGAAGCAATACCCCGAAGTCGAAATGGGTGTGTTTATCGGAAATTCCGCTCAAGTTGTTGAGGCTATTCGGGATAACAATATGGATATGGGCTTGATCGAAGAGGATATCGAGGCCGATGATCTGGCGGTGACACCTTTCATGAAGGACGAGTTGATTATCGTGGCGGCTGAAGGACACCCACTGACGCTGTCGGATGTGGTTGACGTAGAGCGATTACAGGATCAGGTATGGGTTCTTCGCGAGAGCGGTTCTGGAACAAGGGCTGCCAGCGATCGGTTCTTGGCTCAGACGGGTTTAAGGATTGAGCGTTCATATGTATTTAACAGCAGTCAGGGCGTCAAAGAAGCCGTGTTCTCCGGATTAGGCATGGCCATGTTGTCTCGCTGGGTCGTAAAAAGGGAACTCACCGCCGGATTGTTGAAGGAAATATCCATTCCTGGAATCCGTCTCGAACGGAACTTTTCATTCGTTCGCCGCACGGGTCAAGTTCCTTCCAGAGCAAATGAAGTGTTTTCGGAAAGATTGCTTACATTGGACAACCATTTTATATAATCAGATTGGCCTGAAGACTTCTAAACCTTTTGACGCCAGTTTGGTTCATAAGTATAATGAATTGTTATTGATTGCTAATCATACGACGTAAAAGGAGCAAACCGCAGTGGCTTTAAAAAAATGGATATCCACCTTACTTATTATTCTATCTACATTATTGTTCGCAGGCTGTTCCCTCCAATCATTGCCCGATATCGGTTCATCGCAAGCAGGGGCGGCGCAGACGCAATTTGATGAAGTTGCCGAGTACATCAGCGAACATCATGAACTTCCGGATTATTATATTACCAAGAAAGAGGCCAGGGAGCTTGGATGGAAGCCAAGCGAGGGTAATTTGGACAAAGTTGCTCCCGGCAAAAGCATTGGCGGTGACGTATTTCAGAACCGGGAAGGGTTGCTGCCCAAAAAGAAAGGGCGGACCTGGTACGAGGCTGACATAAATTATTCAGGCGGCACGCGGGGAAGCGACCGGATTTTATACTCCAATGACGGACTGATCTATAAAACGACCGACCATTACCAAACATTTGAACAAATAAAATAAACGTGAAGATCAACCACTAGAATCATATCTGAAGGGAAAAACCAGATTTTTACCCATGAAAGCCAGGAGGCCGCTGCTAGCGGCTTTTTTTTGCGTACAAAAGGATTATAAACAAAAGGGGATGTGATAAAATTTATCATGAAAGGGAGGTATCGATGAAGACGTTTTATTATACTCCACCAAAGCTGAAAGCTTCGACCCAACGGATTGAGGTAAAGGATGAACAGGGAAATGTATCCTGTACATTCCGACGAATTTATCCGAATGCTCTAGTAAAGTGGGGCAATGTCATTTTTGATATCGATTGGTCTGCGAGTGTTGAAGTGTATTCTTCAGAAGGTCAACCGATATTTCAATGCTCAAAAAAGACGCCGTGGATCGGTAAACCGGAATACTTCGTTAAAAACAATCGTACTCAAGATACTTTCCGTGTAACCTACACCACATGGCAAAAGGTTGCTCCAGAGTTTAAGGTCACCCATCGAGATCAAGAGTATGTGGTAAAAAAAGATCTGTTTGATTGGGCCAAGTTCATGCAGTCGGGCGAAGTATTGGCAAAATGGCAAATGAAACCAAGCGAATGGTTTAAGGTAAGATTGGAGATTGAAGCCGATTGTCCCATACAAGAGCCGGGATTTTTCGTGGCACTGTTCCAAAGCATTTTCTATATCGGGGATTGACGACATCAGCATGACAAGCAAAATATATGATAAGAGGGGGGACGATCATGGAACGTGTATCCGATGCAGTAAAGCAGGAATCCATAACATCTTTTCAATCGACCATAAACAAGTGCGAAAATGCATTGGCGCAAATGACGGAGAAAGGCGCAAATACCACCTTAATCAAGAAAAGGCTGCATGCGCTGTACATAGGCTTGGCGATCCTGAATCACACTTGGGATCAGAGAACGCATTCGTTTCCCCGGGAAGATTTGACGGAAGCTCGCCATATTCTTACTGGTTTGTTTCCGTCCCTAGAGCGCGCATATGCCAAGTCGAAAGAAGGCAGCCCTCAAAGAACGCTGCTGGAACGAAGAATGAAATCGCTGGATCTCGCGGTGCAAGCCATAGATGATCTTTTGAATGATCCTTCTTCTAACTGCATAACGTAGGGCCGAGTTCAGTTGAAAGCCGCCTAAGAAGAACTTCCATGAAGTAATGGGGGTTCTTTTTTTTGTCAACACAAGAGCATAAGATTGTTCAGGTAAAGTAATACTACAAAAACAGTACCTTGACAGTCACAGTAATGTATCGTATTATGCAATTGTGGAGGTGATTGTATGAGCGAAAACAAAATCACATCCGACCTGCTGCGCGGACATACGGATACGATGATCTTACGGCTCTTGTTCGAAGCTGACCGCTATGGCTATGAAATTGTGAAGCTGATTGCCGAGCGCTCGGGTGGCAAGTATGAATTAAAAGAAGCCACGATGTACTCCAGCGTCCGCCGGCTCGAGGCAGACGGTGATATCGAGTGGTATTGGGGCGATGAGTCTCAGGGCGGACGGCGTAAATATTTCCGAATTACCGAAAAGGGCAAGGAGACTTACGCCAACAACAAAAGCAATTGGGAGTATGCAAAACGCGTGCTCGAAAACCTGTTATAGGGGGCTTGATGTGATGACTGAAAGATTGAACCATTATTTAAATGGCGTGTTCGCACCGTATGATGGGGTGAAAAGCGTTGCTGAATTAAAAACCGATCTGCTTTCCGACTTGCAGGAGCGATTCCGTGAACTCAAAGCCGAAGGCAAGGACGATGAAACGGCCTTTGCGATGACCATTGACAGCATCGGTGACATTGAGCAAACGGTACGAGAAGTGGCTAATCTTTCCCGCTCATTGGAACGACAGGTAGTGACAAACTTTAGTGCAAGTAATCTGGCCAAAAGCGATTTTGCCGGCGTCACCGCGCATCAAGGGAAATTTTCGGGAAGCGCGCTGCGAGGCTCCGATTTTACCGGTGCTGACTTAACCGGCAGCACATTCGCAAGCAGTGATGTGAGAGATTCCATTTTTGACCATGCGAATCTGACGGATTGCAACCTATCTGCCATCGACCTTACGAATTCAAGTTTCTATAAATCCATCCTTGTACGTACCAACATCAGCAAGTCGGGTCTGGATCGGGCAAAATTCACGGATGTGAAGTTAACGGATGTGATGTTAAATATGGCCGATCTTAGAAAAACGGTCTTTGATCGCTGTAGCTTTACCGGTGTAGATTTCAGATATTCGGATCTGCGGGGGCAGCGATTTGACGGGCAGACTTTCATCGGGGTCAAGTTTGACAAGTCGGCACTTAACGAAGCTTCGTTTAAAGGCGCGATACTCAAAAATGTTTCGTTTGTTTCCGGTTTTACTTTGTCCAAGAAATACTATCGTGCCATCAAAACCGTCTGCTTTGATGACGCTATGATGGATAAGTTGACATACGCGGCTCTTAAAGGCATGGAGGCGGACTTGTCGAAAGTTACTGTTATTTAAAAACAGTTCGAGGAGGAAGGAATATGCAAAACGCTGCAATTCAAGTGAAAGGACTGCAAAAGTCCTACAAACAGCTTCACATCCTCAAAGGTGTAGATTTCGAAGTGGATCAAGGGAGTATTTTTGCCCTGCTTGGTTCTAACGGCGCGGGCAAGACGACGATTGTCAAAATACTCACCACGTTGTTGAAACAGGACGGGGGAACAGCTTCCGTAAACGGATTCGATGTTGCATCAAGCCCCGACAATGTGCGACAGGCGATCAGCCTGACCGGACAATTCTCCGCTGTAGACGAGATTTTGACCGGAAGGGAAAATCTGATCATGATTGCCAAACTGCGATACCTCAAAAATCCGCGTCAAGTGGCGGATCACATGCTTAAACGCTTCAATTTGACAGACGCCGCCGATCGCAGAGCTTCCACCTATTCCGGAGGGATGCGCCGCAGGCTCGATATCGCCTTAAGCCTTGTGGGAAGTCCTCGGGTGATTTTCCTTGATGAGCCGACGACCGGGCTGGACCCGGAATCGCGCATTGAGGTTTGGAAAATTATCAAAGAGCTTGCCGACGGCGGTACGACGATTCTTCTTACGACGCAGTATTTGGAGGAAGCAGAGCAGCTTGCCGACAAAATAGCCATCTTGCATGAAGGCAAAATTATCGCAAACGGCTCGCTCGCGGAGCTGAAAAAACGGCTTCCATCCACAAAGGTGGAGTATGTTGAAAAGCAGCCGACGTTGGAAGAGATTTTTCTCGCCATCGTTGGCAAAAAGGAGGGAGCGTAAATGGAGACGACAAAAAAACATTTTTTTAACGATCTGGGTGTCATGCTCGGACGCTCAATGCTCCACATTTCTCGCAGTATGGACACCATCATTACAGTCACCGTCATGCCGATCGCATTCATGCTGCTGTTCGTCTATGTATTCGGAGGTGCAATTGAATCCGGAACGGATAACTATGTGAACTATCTGCTGCCAGGCATTCTGCTTATAGCCATCGCCAGCGGCGTATCTTACACGGCTTATCGCCTGTTTATTGATGTACAACGAGGTATATTTGAGCGGTTTCACACCATGCCCATTTCACGTTCCACCTTGTTGTGGGGGCATGTGCTGACATCACTGGTATCCAACGCCATATCGGTTGTCATCATTATTCTCGCAGCGCTTATTATGGGGTTTCGTTCGTCAGCGGGAATGCTGTCATGGCTTGCCGTAGCAGGCATACTCATATTGTTTACACTCGCGTTAACCTGGGTTGCGACGATTGCCGGGCTGTCCGCGAAATCGGTGGATGGTGCAACCGCTTTTTCCTATCCGATGATATTCCTGCCGTTTATCAGCTCGGCGTTTGTCCCGACTGATTCAATGCCATCGATTGTGCGTGCCTTTGCCGAAAATCAGCCGGTGACCGCGATCGTTGAATCCATTCGGGCGCTACTGTCAGGTCAGCCGGTGGGTAGTAATCTGTGGGTGGCTCTTGTATGGTGTGTCGGAATTATGCTCGTAGCGTATGGATTGGCGATGCAAGTGTATAAAAAGCGCGTAAGAAGCTAAAGAAAGAATAAATTCTGTTCTGCTGGTGGTGCCAGGTTTCGCGGGTACCATTCTTTTTTTTTGCATCATTATCGGTACTGCGGCATCAAAAAAAGAACCTGATAACATGTATCGGGTCCTTTAGTATTGCATATACAGAACTACAATGTTACAATCGGAATGCGATTCTATATTGTAAATTTTGCATAAGTAGTTCATCTTATAATTTAATTATAGTACGCTGATGAACTCTTGTCAAATGATTTTTTCTGAATTCATGAATAAGGAGTGACATGGAATGAACCCTTTGGTACTCGGTTTTCACGAAATGAACAATGACCAGCTTTTGCTTGTTGGCGGAAAAGGGCTGAATCTCGGGGAATTATCGAAGATTCAAGGCATACATGTGCCGGATGGATTTTGCGTGACAACATTGAGCTACCAAAAAGCGGTTGAACACAATCCAATTTATGATGCATTACTGGAGCAGCTCGCTCTGATCCAAGCAGAGGATCGGGACCAAATCGGGGAAATCAGCCACAAAGTTCGGCAATCCATCATGACAAGTGAGATCCCTACAGACGTTGCGAAAGCAGTCACGGACTACGTATCACAGTTTGGCGAAGAAGAGGCTTATGCGGTACGTTCCAGTGCAACTGCCGAAGATTTGCCGCATGCCTCTTTTGCCGGCCAACAAGACACATATTTGAACATCATCGGCACAGAAGACATTTTGCAGCATATCCGGAAATGCTGGGCGTCCTTGTTTACGGATCGCGCCGTCATTTACCGGATACAGAACGGATTCGACCACAGACACGTTTATTTATCCGTCATCATACAAAGGATGGTTTTTCCCGAGGCTTCAGGTATTTTATTTACCGCCGATCCGATGACCTCCAATCGGAAAATGGTATCGATCGATGCGGGTTATGGCCTTGGAGAAGCACTGGTCTCCGGGCTGGTATCCGCTGACGGTTATAAAGTACGTGAAGGAGAAATCGTCGAGAAGAGAATTTCGGATAAAAAACTGGCGATCTATGCACGTCAAGGCGGAGGCACAGAAACGCGGCAGCTCGGTCCTGAGCAGCAGATGGCCCAAACGCTTACGGATCAGCAAATTGTGCAATTGGCACGGATCGGAAGGCAGATCGAAGCATATTTCGGCTGTCCGCAAGATATTGAATGGTGTTTGGCTGATCAAACGTTTTATGTGGTCCAGAGTCGGCCGATCACAACGTTATACCCGATCCCTGAAGTGAACGATCAAGAAAATCATGTTTATATATCCGTCGGTCACCAACAAATGATGACGGATCCCATGAAACCGTTGGGCCTGTCCTTTTATCTGTTAACCACGCCGGCACCCATGCGTACAGCAGGAGGAAGACTGTTCGTTGACGCTACTCCCATGCTCGCTTCTGCCGCCGGCAGGGACACCCTCCTGAACGGCCTGGGCCAATACGATCCGCTGGTCAAGGACGCTCTTATGACGATTGTGGAGCGAAGGGATTTCATTCCTACGTTACCCCAAGAAGCGAACGAACAAGGTTCGGGTAAGGGCAGACCAAAGGTGCCGCATGCAGGTCATGAAGCCCAGTTGGCGAACGATCCGGACATCGTTTCCCATTTGATCAAGAAAAATCAAGCCTCCATAGAACAGTTAAAACATGACATCCAATCGAAATCGGGTTTAGATGCCATGGATTTCATTCTGGAAGATATCCAGCAATTAAAGAAACTTCTATTTGACCCGCAAAGCTCGGCCGTCATTATGACAGCGATGAATGCTTCTACTTGGATCAATGAAAAAATGAACGAGTGGCTGGGGGAGAAAAACGCAGCAGACACGTTATCACAATCCGTAACAGGTAATATTACTTCGGAAATGGGCCTCGCCCTGCTGGACGTTGCGGACGTCATTCGTCCTTATCCGGAAGTGATCGACTATTTGGAACAGGTCAAAGAGGACCACTTTTTGGACGGATTGGCCCACGTGGAAGGTGGACGAGAGGCTCAACATGCAATCCAGGCGTACCTCGATCAATACGGCATGCGGTGTGCCGGAGAAATCGATATTACGCGAACACGCTGGAGCGAGAAACCGATCACACTGGTTCCGCTAATCGTCAACAATATCAAAAACTTCGAACCGCATGCGGGGAAGCGCAAGTTTGAGCTCGGACGGCAGGAAGCTTTGAACAAAGAACAAGAGTTATTGGAACGACTGAAAGAACTACCGGACGGGGAGCAAAAAGCCGAAGAAACCAAACGCAAGATCGACCTGATCCGAAATCTCAGCGGTTATCGGGAATATCCGAAATACGGCATGATTCATCGCTATTTCATTTATAAACAAACATTGTTGAAAGTAGCCGAGCAGCTTGTACAGGCAGAAGTGATCCGCGAAAAAGAAGATATCTTCTATCTCACTTTTCAGGAGCTTCATGAAGTCGTTCGCACAAATACGTTGGATGAACGGATCATTAGCCAGCGAAAAGCGGAATACAAAACGTATGAAAAACTAAAGCCGCCGCGGGTGATCACGTCGGATGGCGAAATTATTGCAGGCGAGTATAAGCGTGAAAACCTGCCTGGCGGAGCGATCGTTGGTTTGCCCGTTTCTTCCGGAGTCATTGAAGGGAGGGCTCGCGTCGTTTTTAACATGGAAGATGCCCATTTGGAGCCAGGGGATATTCTGGTCACGCCTTTCACGGATCCAAGCTGGACGCCATGCTTTGTTTCCATCGCAGGACTGGTTACCGAAGTTGGCGGCCTGATGACCCATGGAGCCGTTATTGCACGTGAATATGGCTTGCCGGCCATCGTCGGCGTGGAGAAAGCTACCGAGCGAATCAAAGATGGGCAGCGGATTCGCTTGCATGGTACGGAAGGATATATCGAGGTGTTGTAACATCCAGAGTCGGTTCAAAACAGACCCCAAAAAACCGTTGATCGTTTCGGATTAACGGTTTTTTGATCTGACAAACGTTTATGATGCTTTCTTGCATGTAATCATTAAAAATGGCATCGAAGGTTTACTGGCCATGCTTTTGTTCGGTTCGTTTATTTCCGAAATCTCGACCAGCCCGAATTTACCGAATTGATCCGTAATGGAATCCGTGTCATAGAAGAACAGTTTGACGCCATCCTTGGTCTCGAAATAGTTTTGATCCAAAAGCTTGCCTGTACCGAACATCGGAGCTTTTTTGGAAATCGTGGTAAAGACCATATAACCGCCTGGCTTTAGCTGAGCATAGCAATCTTGAATGAATTTTTCTCTTTCACCTTGGTTCAATAAGTGGATCAGGGCGTGGCTGAATATGCCGTCGTAACGTTTGTCATCAAACGGCATGCCGGTTACCGAGCCATGTACGATATCGATGTCAATCCCGTTTTGCCTCGCCAAATCGATGGCTGTTTGTGAAATTTCAATGCCGGTGACAGCGATGCCCGCATCCATAAAAACCTTCGCGTTTCTACCATACCCAACACCCGGAATCAGCACATGCTTCACATGTTCCGCAAGAAAAAAATCTTTAGTCAACATGGCCGAATCTGCAGGTTCAAATCCCCACATCGTTTGTTTCTCAATAAAGCTGGTTTCCCAAAATTCCATGATGCGTTGATCTCCTTTCGTATCATTCGTAAGTTATGAGATGTTTGCATTATTATAGATATATAAACTCCTTAATAACTATAATTGATAATCTTCCGACTGTAAACAGTCATCGCTTAACGAAGTCCAAGTCATACCTTTACATCAAATAGCGGTTGACGTTATTTTTGAAATCCCTCGGAGTCATGCCGTAAATCGATCGTAACACCCGATTGACCGTACGCTGGCTGTCAAATCCCGCATTTGCACAGGTAGTTCCGAAAGTTCATCTTTATTTCCTCTCTGTGCAATTTTTGGCTGATTTTTTATGTGTTATGTCTACACTGCCATCCTCCGCCATGGTAAAATTCAAGTGTATGACGCATGCAAGCGATTACAAAAGAGAGGCAGAATCAATCTGGAGCAGCGAAAGCGATAACTTGCATTTAACGAACTCAAGAGTGGAGGGGCGTTCCGTGCGAAAAAGCAAAACGTTTTACAATATCTTTGTTCCAATTCTGCTCCTCAGCGTGGGCATCGTTGTTTGTTTCGGAAGTTATATTTATATTTCCACCACGAAGTCCGTGATCGAACGGCTCGGAGAGGGACGCCAAAGTCTCATCATGCAGGTCCGCAATACATTGGAGCAAAAAATTCAGACGATCGAGTATGCTTTCGCCACATACAGCACAACGCCATCGTTCCGCACGGTGATCGACAGTCCGCTGACCGGACAGGATTACGAAGCCTATCGGGAATTGAACTCCCAATTGGGTTATATCGCAACGATGGGCCTGGATGGTATCCAATATACGCTGGTAAGCCTAAAGCAAAACTGGAGTCTGTCCAACGGATCCTTAAGCCGGATGACAGACACGGAAAAAGAAGGATTGCAGCACCTATTCGCCGATGCCGACGGCAAAGGGCTGTATTGGACCAAAACCGAAGACGGTATTCGGTTATTACATGCCTTACCCGTATATTCCAAGGAAAAAGAAGCGATCGCCATGTCGGATATTTCGCTCCGTACGTTGAATCTTTCGCTGCAGACCCAACCTGATGCCGCCATCTACATATTAGACAAACAAGGAGAGCTGTTATACGCAAGCCAGACGGAGCAAAAGGCGCTGTCGAGCGAGCAGATGGGGTGGATAAGCAGTCAGACAGTGAGCGAACTGCGTGCAGGGCAAATGGAAATTCCCGACCCGTCCGGGGGAACCTTGATCGGATTGTATGCCCGCTCGGCCTATAATGGTTGGACCTATGTCACACTTCTGGATCAGAAGGAAGTCAGCCAGGCTTTAACGACGACCCGTGTCGGCCTCATTGTCATGGGCGTCGTGATTTTGGGCTTGATGGTTGTTCTTGCCTACATCATCTCGCTTTATCTTGCCAAGCCTTTTCGCAAAATCCGGCATAGTCTCGGGAACCGTTCCGAGAGAACGATCAAGGACGAAGTCGACTGGATTATTCAATCGATCGATTCCATCGTGTCCGAAAACCAAAGTTTGGAACAGCTGATGCATCTGGAGAAGCCGAAGCTGGAAACGCAGTTTGTGCTTAATGTGCTGCAAAATCGGCTGACCCGCGAAGAAGTGGCGGATAATCTGGAGCGGTTCGGTTACCGCATCACCACCGATGTTCTGTTCGTCACCATGCTGATTCAGATCGATCGCCGCGGGGAAGGTCCCTTGGCTGACAAAGATACGCTGCTTCTCGCAGTAAACCAACTTGTACAGGAGATCGTGCCGGAATCCGAACGAATGCTGCCGGTAGTGCTTAATGAACGAACGCAGGCAACGCTGCTCTACTTCGATGCCGAACGAGCCCAAGAGATGCGCGATGTCATGATGGCGTACGCCAAACAAGTGATCATGCTGGCCCGCGAATATTGGTCGGCTTCCGTGAGTGTAGGCATCAGTGCTCCTTACGAAGATCTGATGAACAGCCGCGAGGCATCGGATATGAGCCTTGAAGCGCTTTATCAACGCCTGAAGCTGGGCAAAGAGTCCGTTATTTTCTACGAGGACATTTCCCGCAGCGGTGGGCCGACATTGCTGCATTACCCTACGGAGCTGGAAACCCGTCTGTTCGACGCCATTCGGTTAGGGGACAAAGAAGAAGTGTCGCGCACGTTATATCCGTTCTTGGCCGACATGATGAAACATAGTCCGAACCCGATGAATCTGGAGATCACGCTGATCCGCTTTGTGAACAATTTGATTCAGCTGGAGCAGCTGATCGGGGCCGAGATATTGCTTACGCAAACCAATTCCACGTTGTATCACAGGCTGTTGAATACGCTGAATCCGGAAGAGATCGAACATATTCTCGTTCATGAAGTCATCTATCCGATGGTCGCGAGCATGCAGGAGAGAGCCAACCAGCAATTCCGTTCCATCGCGGACCGCATGGCATCCATCGTTCGTACGGAATATGACCAGGACTTGTCGCTTGAATCCATCAGTGAGCGTTTGCATTACACGCCCAACTATCTAAGCAGCATCTTTCGCAAGGAATACGGCACAACCTTTAGCGAATATCTCATGAACTTCAGACTGGAAGTTGCCCGCAAATGGCTGGTGGATACCAACATGCCCGTAAAAGACATCGCGGAACGTTTGGGCTATCAGAATTCCCAAAATTTCATCCGCTCTTTTCGCAAGAAAGAGAATCTGACCCCCGGTGCATACCGGCGGATGAAGATGGAAAGCTGACCAGATTTATATTGCTATATTCATCCGCAAAAAAACATACACACGTTAACGGAGAGGCAGAACCAATCTGGAGAAGCGAAGCGGTCTAAAAGCTTTCTGAAAGAAAGCTGCGTCGGAAGCATAGGCTTATCCCCGGATTTTCCCTTTGAAAAAGGGAAAATCCGGGGATAACAGCGATCGGAAGATGGTACTGCACTCGCAGTGCCCTGTGTGATTGTTTAGTGCGATTTATTTGAAATCCCCTCAGGTTGCATACCCGAGGGGATTGTTGTCTGCCGGCTCGAAACGGAGCGACATGAAACGAAACATATGAACGGCTCATCCTTTCACCGAACCAAGGAGGGCACCCTTCGTGAAGTGCTTTTGCACGAAAGGATAGGCGATGAGCATCGGTATGGTAGCCACAACGATGACGCTCATCTTGATCGTTTGGGACGGCGGCACGATGTCCACGGCCGAGCTGTTGCCTTCCATGCCGCTGGAGACGATGACGATCTGACGAAGCAGCACCTGCAGCGGCCACATTTTGGATTCGTTCAGATACAGAATGGCATTCATATACGTGTTCCAATAGGACACGCCGTAGAACAAGGAAAGCGTGGCGATCGACGGCAGGGCAAGCGGAAGCATGATCTGCAGCAGTACGCGAAAATCATTGGCCCCGTCCATCTTCGCCGATTCTTCCAGACTGTCGGGGAGAGCCTGAAAGAAATTGCGCATGATGATCAGATTGAACGCATTGATCGCAGTCGGAATGATCATCGACCAGTAGGAATCGATCAATCCAACGGCTTTAACGACCAGAAACGTCGGGATCATGCCCCCACTGAACAACATGGAGAAGACGATCAGAAAGTTAATGAAGTTTCTGCCCAGAAGATAGCGGCGGGAAAGTCCGTATGCCATGAGTGCCGTCAGCGTCATGCTCACGATGGTCCCCGCAACCGTAATGAAAACCGATACGCCGAGCCCTTTGAAGATGGTAGGTGTAGAGAAGATGTAGCGATAGGCATCCAGCGAGAAGGTCGTCGGGAATAAAATGAATTTCTTTTGCACGATTTCTTGCGTAGATGCGAAGGAGCTGGCAACGACATTGACGAAGGGCAGCAGGCATGCCAGGGAAAAAAGGAGCAGCAGCGTATAATTCATAACATTGAATACGATGCTGCCGATGCTTTCTTTTCGGAGTGCGGATTTGGACAACATGGTTGTTCCTCCTTGATGGATAGTGGTGTATGCCCACCATAACAACGGTGAAAGATTCCGTATATAATCATCACCTACGGACATTGGAACAGGCCTTAATACCGAATCCGGACAGAAAACATCGACGATAATCCGGGAGTTGAATAATAATCATGAGCTACGATCGACTTCGATAAAAATCGGAAAAAAGCCCGTGTTATGAGGAATCCTGCAACCGCAGTAGCTAATGATTATGTACGGAATAGCCTCCATGACATATGCTTGGGAAGCAATCAACCACGAATCCAGATCAAGGAGGTCAGCAAGCAGTGAAAGAGCCAGATTCCACAGTCGTTCCATTGCAACGCAAGGTATACGGAAAGTCCGGCCTAAACCATTATTTAAGAAACGCGGCATCCAACAAACTTCTTTATTTAATGATTCTTCCCGGCTTTGTGTACTTCGTCATCTTCAAGTATTTTCCGATGGGCGGCCTCATCATTTCGTTCCAGGATTATCAGCCGTTTCTCGGGATCAAGGACAGCCCGTGGGTAGGCTTCAAACATTTTATCCGCCTGTTCACGGAGCCCACCTTTGCCCTGCTGCTTAGCAATACGTTGATTTTGTTTGCACTGGAACTGATCATTTTCTTTCCGATTCCGATCATTCTGGCTTTGATGATGAATGAAGTAAGACATAAGCTGTTCAGAAATTCCGTGCAAACCATCGTCTACATTCCGCATTTCATGTCTTGGGTCATCATCGTTTCGATTACGTACGTGTTCTTGAGCGTGGATGGCGGCGTTGTCAATGAACTGATTGCTGCCTTCGGAGGCACCAAAATCAGCTTCCTGACATCGCCCGAATGGCTCCGCCCGATGTACATTTTGCAGATTATATGGAAGGAAGCCGGATGGTCCACGATCATTTACTTGGCGGCGATTACCGTCGTGGATACGCAGCTTTATGAGGCGGCAGAGATGGATGGTGCATCACGCTTGCGCAAAATGTGGCATGTAACCTTGCCGGCCATTCGTCCGGTCATTATCACGCTGCTCATTCTCAAAATCGGAAATACGCTTGAACTCGGCTTTGAGCATATGTATTTGCTGTTGAATTCGCTGAACCGGGAAGTGGGAGAGATTTTCGATACGTACATCTTCACGGCAGGTTTAAAAAACGGACAACTAAGCTTCAGCACAACGGTAGGGCTGTTCAAAGGGTTGGTAGGGCTCGTTCTTGTCATGTTTGCAAACCGGCTCGCCAAAAAATTCGGCGAAGACGGTGTCTACTAATTGGGGGGATCTCGCCCATCTAACTACAATCACGAAAAGGGGAATGAACCATGAAATTTGGCTATGCAAAGTTGATAGCGCTTACGATTTGCAGCAGTCTGATGCTCTCCGCGTGCTCCGGAGGGAAAAGTGAAACAGGAACCAGTGCCGATGGCAAAACGACCATTACTTGGCTGAACATCATGCATACGGCTTCGCCGCCAACGGATACGGTGCTTGACAAAATCGAAGAGCTGACGAATGCGGATATCCAGTTTTCCTGGATACCGGATGCTTCAAAGGAAGAGCGCCTGAATACCTCGCTGGCTTCGGGTTCCCTGGCTGATATCGTTTCGCTGACGATTCTGGAAAACTCGTCGGTTCGAAACGCGCTAAAAGCGGGAGTTTTCTGGGAAGTTGGACCCTATCTGGATGAATTCCCGAACTTGAAAGGAATCTCCCAAGACATGCGAAATTCCGCTTCCATTGAAGGAAAGCTGTACGGGATCCCGATGCAAAAACAGGTTGCGCGCAACGGCGTCATCATTCGCAAAGATTGGCTGGACCGACTCGGATTGCCTGTGCCCAAAACGACGGCAGAACTGATGCAGGTAGCCAAAGCGTTTACCGAACAAGATCCTGACGGCAATGGGGTCAAAGACACGACAGGGTTCATGGACCGCAGCGATCTCGTGTTTGGAGCATTCAAAACGCTGGGTTCCTACTTCGGAACGCCTAGCAGCTGGGCCGTCAGCGAGGATGGCAAAGTGACGCCCGAATTCGAATCGGAGGGGTACATCCAGGCGATGGATTTCATGAAGGAGCTGTATGACAATGGCTACATCAATCAGGATTTCGCGGTCACGGCGAAAAAGGATCAACAAGAGGGCTTCGCGCAAGGCAAAGCCGGCATTTACGTAGGCGCTTTATTTGATAGCAAAGGACTGCTTAATCTGGCCAAAGGCGTTCAAGATGACATGGAACTCGTTATGGTGAACGATATCACGTCCACGGGCAACGAAAGCGATCGGGCCATTTGGTCCACATCCAACGGCGTAGGCGGACTGCTTGCGTTCCCGAAATCGGAGGTGAAGGACGAAGCCGAATTAAAGCGGGTGCTGAAATTTATGGATGATCTCATGAGCGAAGAAATCTACACGTTGATGACGTATGGCATCAAAGACGTGCATTACAGCCTCGATGCCAACAATGGAGCGACCATCATTGACACCAAGCTCTGGGAACAAGAGGTTCAACCCTTTTCATCATCTCGGCCCAACGAGAACGGATACAGCATTCAAGATGCAGACCCGCTGCGCATCGAATCCACGCGTTTGATCGAGGAAAACACCAAGTATGCCGTGCTCAATCCGATGTACTCACTGGAATCGCCGACGTTTTCGGAGCAAGGCTCTGAATTGCAAAAGATTATTACGGATGCCACCTATAAATACATTCTGGGCAAGACTGACCTGAACGGCTTCCGTGACGCGGTGAACACTTGGAGATCATCAGGCGGCGACAAAATCATTGCGGAATACGAGGCGGCATACCAAGCCGTGCAGGGGAGCAAGTAAAGCAAAACAATAAGGAGAGTCAACGGCCCGGATCGTACGTTCAAAGGAGGATTGACGAAACGGGCTTTTTTAAAGATGCAGCGAGTTCATATCTTGTTCATTGGCTGTGCCTTCATTCGCTAAGGAGGTGATGTTTGGCCTGCTGAAAGGTTAGCTGCCTCTCGGCAAACACGGCATTGAACCGAATAGACGATACCGGAGGAGGAAGATTCTTTTGAAAAGGATTGTGTCACTCGTTTTGGTCATATCCATGCTATTCAGTCTGCTTCCAGCGATGGCTGCTGCGGAAGAAGCGAACGAGGCCGGTTCATTGCCTGCCTTTCCCGGAGCTGAAGGCGGCGGAAAATATGTAACCGGCGGCAGGGGAGGCGCGGTGTACGAAGTAACGACCTTGGCGGATTCGGGCCCCGGTTCCCTGCGCGAAGCGGTCAGTCAAAATGACACTACAGTGGTGTTCCGGGTCGGCGGCACGATTTATCTTGAATCCCCGCTGGCCATCACGGGCTCCAACCTTACTCTTGCGGGCCAGACGGCTCCCGGCGAAGGCATCACCGTTTCGGATTATTGGACCACGTTTCAAGCCGATAACATTATCGTGAGACATATGCGTTTTCGCCTTGGAGACAAACATCCCAGCGAGGATGACGTGTTCGGTGGGCGTTACCACAAAAACATTATCATCGACCATTGCTCGTTCGCTTGGTCTGTCGATGAAGTACTCAGCATGTACGTCAACGAAAATACGACCGTACAATGGTCCGTCATTGCCGAAAGCATGCTGATGACTACCCACCAGAAGGGAAGACATGGCTACGCGGGCATCTGGGGCGGCAACAACGCTTCTTTCCATCACAACATCATCGCCCACAACGTAAGCCGTAACCCGAGATTCGCCGGTTCCCCCGGTTTCAACACCGAATCGTACAACAACGTCGTTTATAACTGGGGATTTTTCTCAGCCTATGGCGGTGAAGAAGGCAATTATAATTTGATGAACAATTATTACAAATACGGGCCAAACACGTATCGTTCGGCTCGGGATCAGGTTTTTCTCGATGTGAGCCCCAATACACGCCTCTATGTCGGAGCCAATGTCGTGGACGGTTTCCCTGAAGTCACGGCAGACAACTGGCTTGGCGTCGGCGAACTGGCAAACCCGGAGTCCAAATTGTCCTCTCCGGTGGAGATGGCCCATCCTTCGCCTGTTGACGATGCAGAAACCGCATATGAACGCGTCCTTGCCGAAGCGGGAGCCGTTCTACCCCGCAGGGATGCCATCGATGCCAGAATCGTGAACGACGTCAAAAACCGCACCGGGCAGCACATCAATTCGCAAAAAGAAGTCGGAGGATACCTCGAATTCGAGGAAGCCGTATCCACGTTGGCTGATCGTGACCGCGACGGCATGCCGGATGATTGGGAAATCAGCATGGGACTGAATCCCGATGATCCGAACGACCGGAACGGAATACACGAATCCGGTTATACCTATCTTGAAGTTTACCTGAACGGCATTGTCGGCAACGGCTCGGCCAACCCGGCAGTGACGATCGATTCGCCTGCCAACCATACCATCACGACGCAAGGAGCTTCTGTCGAGATCACAGCTTCGGCATCCGATTCAGACGGTACGGTGTCCAAGGTGGAGTTTTACCAAAACGACGTCAAATTAGGTGAAGATGATACGGCTCCGTATACCTTTACATGGGAAAATGTTCAGGACGGAACGCACTATCTGACGGTTCGCGCCATCGACGACACAGGAACGGCGACCCAATCCAACAATGTCACGGTTCATGTCCATAAAGAAAGCGACATTGCCCCATGGCAATCCACGGATATCGGGACGCCGGGCATTGCCGGACATACGCAGATCGGTTCAAGCGTGACCGATATCACCGTCAAATCGGCAGGCGATATTCATGGAGATGCTGATCATTTTCATTATGCTTATCAAACTCTGGAAGGCAACGGCGAGATTGTAGCCAAGGTGGAACGCGTAACAGCCACGGATGACGGAGCGGAAGCCGGCGTGATGATCCGTGGCGGGCTGGAACCGTCTGCTCCATTTGCCGCACTCATGGTCTCTTATGCCAAAGGCGGGCAAAAAGCGGTTGGATTGACGCGTGAAAACGCGGGAGAAGATGTTATCTACAAAGAAACGGATACCTTTATCAGCCTCCCTTACTGGGTAAAGCTCGTTCGGCTCGGGGATCGGGTGACCTCGTCGGTATCCAAAGACGGCAATGATTGGTCTGTCACGGATTCCGTCTATTTCTCCAAGGATGAACCGGTATACATCGGTCTGGCCGCAGACGCGTCCAAGCCGGACGACGAGGTGGATAAACTGAATACGTCGGTGTTTTCGAATGCTGCAGTCCATGAGCTACCTGCCGATTTCCCATTGCCACCGAGCCATCTTTCTGCAGTACCCGGTCCCAAATCCGTGGTATTAACATGGGATGAGGTGGAAAACGCAAGCTCGTACTCGGTATTCCGCTCCGAAATTTCCGGCGGACCTTATACGAAATTGCAGCAGGGCCTCGGCTCCAATTCATACACAGATTCAAATTTGACGGTGGGCAAAACGTATTACTATGTCGTCAAAGCCGAGAATGACAAGGGCATCAGCCTGGATTCGAGCGAAGCCAGCGCCGTGCCCGAAGGGGATTTGGAAACGATCTATTATATCGACGAGGACTTTGAGGAGCAGGAGACCGATACGACGCCAACGGGATATGTAGTGTCGCCGGATCCGCAGGATGCAGACCACAAAGTGGTCATCGCAGGCGTTCCTTCCGGAACAAGCGGCAACTCATCGGCCAAAGCGTTGATGCTCTACGACAATGCGCCGGGCACAACGCAATTCATTCGCGCGTTCCAGCCTCAGCAGGGAAACTTTGTTTTCGAAACGGATATCATGTCGCCGGGATGGCCGGGAACTTCATATCTCCTGCAGCTGCAGAACAGCTCGGGAAGTCGTACGGCGCTATCCATCGAAATCCGCAAACCGTCCGCTCCCGTGGCCGAAGATCAGTATACGTTGGTGTACAAAAAAGACGGAGCAGATCACAAATTGATGGATGTGCCTGCCGCCAATCAATGGTACAACCTGAAAATCACGGTCAATGCCGCCTCTCAGAAAGCCGATATTTATATCGACAACGTACGCGTTGCGGACAACGTTCCTTTCCAGGCCGACGTAACCGGCGAAGGAATTGGCCGGATTTCGGCAAGAACGCCGGGCACGGGCAAAGGAACCATTTATTACGACAACATTCGCCTCTATGTTGAACCCGTTGCCACGCCCAAGGGACTTGTGGCCCAGCCCGGGAACGGCATGGTCCGGCTGGATTGGGAAGAAACGGAGGGTGCTTCGACGTACAATGTCAAACGCAGCGATCAACAAGGTTCCGAGCATGAACTTGTCGCTTCGAACGTGGCCGAAACCCATTACATCGACGAAACCGTCGTCAATGGCACGACCTATTCTTATGTGATCACTGCAACAGGCCCGTTAGGCGAGAGCGGACCTTCCAACCAGGTCCAAGTGACGCCATCGGAAGATGCCGTAAGACCGGATGCCCCCGAAAACTTGCAAGCCTTGGAGAGAGATTCTCAAGCAGAGCTGACATGGCAGGGGGTGGACCAGGCGAGTTACTACACGGTTAAACGCGGTACCCGGGAAGAAGGCCCTTTTGTCACCGTGGCTTCCCGCACGACGCGGCCTTTCTATCGGGATGGCGGATTGGAGAATGGCACGACATATTATTACGTCGTGTCTGCGACCGGCATCGGAGGAGAGGGAGCTGATGCCGTCCCGGTCGCCGTGACGCCGACGGCAGCGTTGTCCACGCCAACAGCAGCAGTAGAGTCGCTGCCGAATGCGGTCCGTCTTGTATGGGAACCGGTGGAAGGAGCGGCAGCGTATCTCATTAAGCGGGCAGATTCAGTGGAGGGGCCATATGAAATCATCGCTGAAGGCGAAACAGGAACCTCCTACACAGACACCGGCCTTCGAAATGGCAAGCCATACTACTATAAAGTAGTTGCGGTGAGCGGTCATACACACAGCTTGGATTCAACAGCGGCGGGAACCCGCCCCGCCGCGAATGACGGCACGCCTCAAATCCCGTCCGGACTCAGGGCCGAAGCGCAGGACGGCGGCGTTGTTCTCCGTTGGAACGAAGCAGAGGGGGCAGACGGTTATGCCGTTAAACGCAGTCATTTGCCGGAAGGACCGTTCGTACCGATTGCCTCGGATTTGAACGGGACAACGTATACCGATTTAGAGCTGGACAATGGCAGCACGTACTACTATGTCGTCACGGCGCACAATGAGGCAGGGGAAAGCATGTCGTCCGTTCCGGTATCGGAAATTCCTGCGCCCGTACTGACCATGGCTTCCGATGGCAGCGCGCAATTCGAACGGGTTCAGGATGCCATCGATGCGGTGCCGGATCAAAGTCCGACGCCGACCATCATCCGGATTCAGGATGGAACATACCGCGAGAAGCTGAACGTGCCTTCCAGCAAGACGAATTTGCGGATGATTGGCGAGAGCCGTGAGGGAACCGTCCTGGTCTACGGCGATTCGGCCAGCACGCTGGATGCGGCCGGCAACCCGCTGGGTACTTCGAACAGCTACAGCTTCCGGGTGCAAACGAACGATTTTACGGCCGAACATCTGACGATCCAGAATGATGCCGGCGACAATGCCGGGCAGGCCGTGGCCCTCTTCGCCCGCGGCGACCGTCTCGTGTTCCGGGATGTCAGCCTGAAGGGATGGCAGGATACGCTCTACGTCAACGACGGCAGACAATACTATGTGGATAGTTACATCGAAGGCGACGTCGATTTCATTTTCGGCAACGCAGCGGCAATGTTCGAGAACAGCATCATTCACAGCCTGAGCAGCGGCTATGTGACGGCAGCTTCGACGGCTGAAGGAAAACCCGGTTATGTGTTCCTGGGCAGCCGAATCACGGCCGAGCCGGGCCTAACCGGCAAAGTGGCTCTTGGAAGACCATGGCGGCCTAATGCCAACGTCGTCTACATCAACAACTACATGGATGATCATATCAGTCCGTCAGGTTGGAACAATTGGGGCAATACAGATAACGAACGGACGGCCCGTTTCGCCGAATACGCCAGTTATGGTCCGGGTGCGGCGGCCAAAAGCCGTTACAACTGGTCCAGCCAGCTGACGGCAGAAGAAGCGGCCGAATATCTTCCTGCCCGGCATTTAGCCGGAGACGACGGCTGGAATCCTGCTTCTAAACTTTCATGGGTTGACGCCAACAGAGAGTTGTCGAAGGTATTCGTGGATGGCGAGCCTGTAGCGGATTTCGATCCGACTCGCAAGGAGTATTCGTTGGTGGTTGCAGATGCAGGTGTGCTGCCTGTCGTGACGGCGGAAGCCGCTTCTGCGAAGGCCAAAGTGCACATTGAGCAGGCCGATTCCATGCCTGGCCAAGCGACGATCCGGGTTACGGGGCAAGACGGCGGCGAGTCGGAATATGTCATTCATTTTACGGGTGGGGAAGAGCAGGATACAACACCGCCAACCCTGCGTCTGAAGGTGAACAAACCGGTCCTAAAGGCCAAGGGGAACAAGCTGGAAACAATCCGGGTCACTGCAAATGCCGAGGATGAAGGATCTGGCGTTGCTTCCATCGTCCTTGTATCGATTACAAGCAATCAGCCTAAGCAGGGGAAAGGGAAGGGAAACTCCTCGCCTGATATTGTAGGAGCCAAGTATGGCACGCCCGATTATGAATTCAAGCTTCGTGCCGAACGATCGGGGAAAGGCAAAGGAGAAGACCGCATTTACACGATCACTTACGAGGCAGCGGATCATGCAGGGAACAAAACGAGATCTTCCGTTACGGTAACGGTCAAAAAGTAAGATTTACATGGCATAAAAATGCTTCACTCGCATTGAAATGAAAAGCCGCTAATCCCATTTAGCGGCTTTTTGTCTATGTCTGCCAAACCATGCAATTCAAAGTCTTGAAGAAGAGCGGCTTCGTGACAGGAGTCATCGGACTCAACCCTTTTGTTGAATCCTATAAACGCAGCTTCTTCCTCCCGCTAAAATATACTCTACCCGCTCAACGGCAACGTCATTTCCGAGAACGTGATGAAACAATTGCAGCTCGTTCTTGCATAATCCGGTGCAGGCCGCCGCTGCTTCACAAATCGGGCAGTGCTTCTCGATAAACAATAGACTGCCATCGTCTTCTTGCTTGATCTCCGCCATATACCCTTCATTGGTTCGAACTTCCGCCAGTTTCTCCAGTCTCTCTTCGATGATAGAAGTGTCGCCGATGTACTCCAAATATTTTTCTTGCATTTTTTTATTCCGAACGGTCAGCAGTTTATCCATGCCTTCGCTTCCGAAAGCCTCTTTCATCGAATGGATCAGACTGAGCGATAAATCTGAATAGCCGCTTGGGAAAAAACGATCCGCTGCAGGCGTTAATCTCCATAGCTTGGTTGGCCGGCCCATCGGACGAGCCTCTTCTTCGTATGTAACCAATCCTTCTTCCTGCAAGGCATTCAAATGTTGGCGAATCGCCATTCCTGATAACGAAAAATGAGCAGAAAGGGCTACGACATCCATTCCCGCGTGTTCTTTTAATTGATTGATGATGGCCCTCCGAGTACTCGTGGAGGCATCTTTTTTCGTTTGGTTTCGACTCATGTAGACCTCCGCTATAAACCATGATATCTAAGGGAATGTGTACATTTTAAACAATAATGTTGACAAAGTAAAGGGAACTCCAAACGGAGGATTTGGTTACAAGAACCTGTTTGAAGCAACCACATCAAATCATGTATGCACTGACCCCCAAAGGGTCTGCGCTTGCTGCATTCATTCCCGGTTTGACGGACTGGGTTGCGTATAAAGAAGAGTAGTCGCCTTGACTGCCCTGGCTGCTTTTTATAACCATTACGATTTACAAAACGATTCTATGGAGGGATATGAAAATGATTCAGGTCACCGAAACAGCATCACGAAAAATTGCCGACATCATCGCTAGCGCCAACCTGCCTAATGCGTCTTTAAGAGTCGGTATTGAAGAAGGCGGGATGATCGGGGGGTTCACCATGAATAATCCAAATGCAAAAGCGTCCTGCGGATGCGGGGCCAGTTTCAGAATGGCAAATGCTCGCGGTAAAGCGAAGAAGTGTGATTAAAAGCGGGAAGGATGCATGGATTCAGGTTGGTGAATCAAGAGTTTACGGCTACAGATTTTTTGGTGGGTGATGGAATAATTATTCAATTGCATTGGGTCAAATTGTTTCCTTCAATTGTTCTCCGATTCCGGCATAGTTCCCACTATAGGTGAACGAACATACACCCGAGCAGGTTTTAGAGTATATTGTGGTACGTCAAAGGAGGTGTTACTTGTGAGCTACGATAAAGGATGTCATTCAATGTTTACTTCCACTGCGACTATATTGGTACTTTATATCCTATTGGTTATTGTATTGAAAACGTTCTGTTTTTAGCAACATAGGCAGTTGTAAAATTATCTGAGGACAAATCTTATCTAGATTAAGGGTAAGGTTTGTTCTCAGCGTAAATTAAACGTTTACGTTCGTGATCATGTTCTTTAGAGCATGTATTTTTTATTTTCAAAAATGATTAAAGTACATATTAGTTTAGGCTCCCATTATTAAGTCGCACAATGAAGCAATGAAATGAAAAAAACATTGAGGCACTCATCCTAAAATGCCAGCAGCATGAGATCGATCCTTGCGGCTGGATGAGGAACTCACCAGCTGCCTTCTTTCCATTCACATTTAGTTCATAAAAGTACGATATTCTTCCCCTATCAACGATATGGGAGGAACCACAATTGATCAAACCATTGGAAAGAGCAGCGCATCATGCCTCTGGAGGTTGGGCTATTGAAGCGCAAGGGCTCGTAAAAACGTTTGGAGATAAGCGGGCGGTAGACGGTGTCAATCTGAACGTAAAGGCAGGTACGATCTACGGTGTGCTGGGTCCCAACGGGGCAGGCAAAACAACGACGATCCGCATGCTGGGCACCTTGCTGCGTCCGGATATGGGATCAGCCCAAATCTTTGGACATGATGTGGTAAAAGAGTCACACATCGTACGCCAGCTGATCGGACTGACCGGCCAATATGCCTCTGTTGACGAATCGCTGAGTGCGAACGAAAATTTGATGATCTTTTCCCGCCTTCTCGGTCTTGGACGTGCTGAAGCAAAGCGCAAGACGGCAGACCTGCTGGAAGAGTTCGGGTTGACGGATGCGGCGAAACGCCCGATTAAAGGTTTCTCGGGAGGCATGCGCCGCCGTCTGGATCTGGCAGCAAGCTTGATCGCACAACCGCCGCTGATCTTTCTGGACGAACCGACGACAGGGCTCGATCCGCGGACCCGCGCACAGATGTGGAACACGATCCGGCAGCTGGTCCAATCAGGTTCGACGGTCCTGCTGACCACTCAATACCTCGATGAAGCGGATCAACTGGCCGATCGCGTCGCCGTGATCGATCAAGGACACGTGGTTGCCGAGGGCACGGTGGACGATTTGAAAGCATCGGTGGGCACGGCATCTCTTCAGCTGCGCATTCAGGAGATGACGCAGCTCGAACAGGCACGTCAGATTGTCGAGCAGATCCTTCGGACCGAATCCAACGTCACGGCGGAAGCGGGGAAGATTACTGCGCCCATGGCGGATGCCAATATCGCGGCAGATCTGTTGATTGCCTTTCGTGCCGCAGGCATTGATTTGGCAGAGATGAGCGTGCAGAAGCCTACGCTGGACGAAGTGTTTCTCGCCATTACTGGCCAGGATGCTCGCGGCAATGAGTCCCATCCATCTCCGGAAACCAATGCAGTGAAGGAGTTGCAAGCATGAACAGTACACTATTGAAACAAAGCGCAGGTCGGAAGTTGAGGAAACACACCAGTTTGGGGCAAACCGTCCGAAATTCGTTAACGATGGCTTATCGCGGAATATTAAAGGTGAAACGTACTCCGGAGCAATTGTTCGATGTTACGCTGCAGCCGATCATTTTCACATTGATGTTTACGTATATTTTTGGCGGAGCGATTTCGGGAAATATTCAAGCGTATTTATTGGTCATCATTCCGGGGATCCTTGTGCAGACCGTGATTACGAGTTCGGTCGTTACCGGCGTGCAATTGCGAGAGGAAATGGACAAAGGGGTATTCGACCGATTCAAATCACTGCCTATTGCGCGTATTGCACCGCTGGCGGGAGCTTTGCTGGCCGATACGATCCGATACACGATCGCGACGGTGCTTACCTTTGCCATTGGATATATATTGGGTTATAGCCCGGCAGGTGGACTCGGCCATGTTGCTTTGGCTGGTTTGCTGGTTATCGTCTGCTCTTGGGCCATCAGTTGGATTTTTGCTTTTCTTGGTGTTATCGCGCGCACGGCATCCAGCGTACAAGGGATTTCCATGCTCGTCCTGTTTCCGCTCACCTTTGCCTCGAACGCTTTCGTACCTGTAGAGACGATGCCGAATTGGCTGCAATGGGTGGTCAACGTCAATCCGATCTCCCACCTGGTCTCCGCCGTTCGCGAACTGGCGAACCAAGGAACGATGGGAACAGATCTTATGACCACCCTTGCTGGAGCGGCGGTTATTGTAGCCATTTTTGCACCATTAACCGTACGGGCATATATGCGTAGAACATAATTGGGAAGGGAATATCATTTAAGCAGCGGTTTGATGTCAGGAATGAGAGGTGATGTCTTCTCGGCATGGCGTCTCTTTCTTGACAGGATTTGTGGCATAGGGCAAGGTTGGAAATGGAGGTGCTCACATTGGCAAGCATACTGGTCGTAGACGACGACCCGCATATCAGGGAACTCGTTAAGCATTTTTTGCAACAAGAAGGTTTGCACGTCATCGAGGCCGTGGATGGCCTGGATGCGCTGCGTGTGCTCGATGATCACAAGGTTGATTTGGTCGTTCTCGACATCATGATGCCGGGCATGGACGGATGGGAGTTATGCCGCCAGCTGCGGCAGCAGACGGACCTGCCTCTCCTGATGTTAACGGCCAAGGGGGAAACCTCGCAGATCGTCAAAGGATTTTCGCTGGGTACGGATGATTACCTGGTGAAGCCTTTTGATCCGCTGGTGCTCGTCGCACGGGTGAAGGCGCTGCTGAAACGATATCATATCATGACTTCACAAGTGATCGTTCTCGGCAGGCTGGTCATGCGGGGAGATACGTTTGAATGCAAAAATGGCGAACAGGATATGGTTCTCCCGCGTAAGGAATTTGAATTACTGTTTACCCTGGCAAGTTATCCAGGCAAAACGTTTACACGCGATCAGTTAATCGAAAAAATTTGGGGGTATGATTACGAAGGGGACGAACGAACGGTTGATGTGCATATCAAGCGGCTTCGTGAACGGTTTCCCGAGGAAGAGCATGCTTTCGTCATTCGTACGATGCGAGGGCTAGGGTATCGCTTGGAGATCAGGACATGAAGCGGGAACCCGGATTTCTTCATATGGCCAGAAACATCATTCTGGTATCCCTGGCGCTGTTTGCCTGTTGGACCGCGGCCTTCTATATTACGAGAAGCGTATATTCCCTGATTCCGTGGGAACCGCATGAGCTCATCGCTTTTCTGATCAATGCCATGCTCGGGTTCATCCTCTTTGGTATAGGCATTACTTGCATCGGTCCACTGGTTAAGGGTAGGGATAATGAGCATTTTAATGAATTGATTCAGGCACTGAAGAGTATTTCCCGGGGGGATTTTCGCGTGAATCTGGATGCGGCGTTTGCCCGTCGAGGCGGGAGACAGGGACATACACATCCTTATGCCCAATTGGTGGAAAGCATCAATGACATGGCGGCGAATCTCAAAGCGATGGAGGATTTGCGTCAGGAGTTCATTTCGAACGTGTCCCATGAAATTGGATCGCCACTGACCTCTATCATCGGGTTTGCAAGAGCACTGAAGGACAAAAAGATGGACCAGGAGCAGCGTGACCAGTATTTGACGATCATTGAAACGGAGTGCGTCCGTCTGTCCAGACTCAGCGATAACTTAATGAAGCTTGCCGTCCTGGACGCCTCGGAACACGCATCACATCAAACCACGTACCGTTTGGACCGACAATTGGTTACGCTGATTCTGGCCTGCGAGCCACAATGGGACGACAAAAAAATCGATATGAACGTGGAGCTGGAAGAGCTTGAAATCACCGCTGATGAGGATTTGATGATTCAGGTGTGGGTCAACCTTCTCCATAATGCAATCAAGTTTACGCCACCGGGCGGAAAAATCGATGTTTTACTTACGCAAAGCGAAGAAAACGTATCGGTCCGTATTACGGATAGCGGACCCGGTATCGCCCTTCAGGACCAGCTTCGGATTTTTGAGCGTTTCTACAAAGCGGACGAATCGCGGACCCGTGCCTTGGGCGGCAGCGGGCTGGGCCTGTCGATCGTGCATAAAATCGTGGACATGCATGACGGTACGGTCGCTGTTTCCAGTGTACCGGGTAAAGGCGCGACGTTCACCGTACACATGCCGCTGAATAAACGAATCGATACTGGCGAAGATGAAGGCTAGGGAGCTGCGTTGCAGAATGACCCCAGCCTGTTTTTTAGGCTGTACAACACTTCTTCAGGCACTTCCTTGAATTGGATGTCTTCGCCTAAAAATAACAGCCAGTTCGCGATTTCGGTTAGCTCCTCGGGATGATCGACTTGCACATACATTTTGAGCAGCGCCGTGGTCTGGAACGGATTGGTATAAGCAAGCGAAGCTTTCAAGGGATGGTATTTGCGAAACTGCGCAATGGCTTTGGGGCCGAGCTCAAGGGTCAGGTTGCTTTTTTGTTTCTGCTCGTGTAAGGCTTCCATGATCTTTTTTGCGCTGACCCTTTTTTTAGGTTGAAACGGTTCGGCCTCTACAACGTGATCGACAGGGATAATCCGACGCTGTTCCTCCATTAAATCAAAGCCCTCCATCAGCCAAAGACTGTTTTCGCGATGAAGATGCAAAAGGTACAGCTGAACCGTTTTTATTTGCTGGCCTTCCTGGACGGCAACCGTCAAACAGCGATCCGAAAGCAGCATGTGAATGATTTGCTCCAGCATCGGATGGGGAAGATCCGAAAGGTCAAGCAGATCGGGATGATGGGGGTTCGTTCCTTCAAAAAGCAGCAGTTGATTCAACAGGACAAGGTCGTCCTGCTGATTTTGCGAAATAAGGCCAAGCAGCTTTTCCGCCAAAGACTGGCGGCTCTGAAGATAAGGCAGCTGTTGATTTCTTGTCGCCATAAAGGCGATGAACAGCGCTTTGATCTCATTGTCGGTAAAGCGGGCTGCTGGCAGGACCGAGTTGTTCATGACAAAATATCCGCCGTCCCGCCCAACCTCAGCCACAAGCGGCATGCCCATGGATTCAATTTCCTTGATGTCCCGGATGGCCGTCGAACGGGAAATATCGAATTCCCGCATGATTTCCGAGATGGTAAAGCGGGAACGATTGTTGATATACCGCATCATCGTATTAATCCGTTCAACTTTTTTCATGCAGCCTCCTAAACAGTTTCATTTTCTGACATGATTTAAGGTTATTATAAACCTATCAAGGGATAAGACAAAGCCCTGATCAAACCCAAACAAAGGCAGGTTATAAAAATGGCAAATTATACGTTGGAGCAAAAAGAAAGTTTTACGGTATCGGGGATCGGCGTGGAGCTGAAAAGCGACTATACGGACTATGTCGGCATAAACAAAGAGAAGTCCGATTTCTGGACGGCGATCGAAGACAATGGGAAGCTTGAAGCGTTAAAATCCATTGCCACGAACGACTATATTTTTGCAGTAAACGAAGCAGTAAACAACAAGATGATGCATTATGCGGGTGTCATGACCGATGCATCCATGCCGGATATTACGAGAGTCATCCAGTTTCCGAAAGGGGAATACCTCGTCGTCAAAGGGGAAGCGAAGACGGCGGAGGAGTTGAACCAGCTGCTCACCGGCATTGCCTTTGGTCATGCGCTGCCTGAAGCAGATCATGTGGCCTATGTCGGCGGACCGAATACAACGGTAGAGATGGGGCAGCGGGACGGAACGGTCTTTGGCGAAATGTGGATTCCGGTCGTCAGAAAATAAATAAGAGAAAACATTTTAAGGAGAGACGCAGATGTCATATATCGTTGATTTTAAAGAGGTGTCCACCGTTGGTTTGGAATCGTCGCCAGTGGCTGCCGCTCTTGCGGGCTTGCGCGCCAATGAAGCCAGGTATTTCATGAACAAGTACAAGCATGAATTTACGGTTGTGCCTGCAAGCGAAAGTCAGGACGTGCTGGATTACGTGAACCGCATTTTAAAGGAGGAGCGTGATTTGACGTTTGCAGCCAAACCGCTGGAGACGTCGCGCTTCCAAGTAGACAATATTTTATTTACTTACGTGTTCTATGAAGACGGCCTTGGACTTAATGTGATGTATACGGTGGATGACCCCAAGAAGCGGGCCGTCGGTTTGAAGCTTTCGGATGGCATGGAGATTCCCCAAGAGCTGGAAGGGAAATTTAAGTTTGCGCGGCAAAAGTCCAAATTGGCCGGAACGATCCGCGGTTCGTTTTTTGTGATCAAGGGAGAATATTAATCTTATCGACGATGCGGAAAAAGAGCAGCAAGCGTTTGCGGCTCTTTTTTGCTTTTTGTACAGGGAAAACCTGGTGCAATCTTCTTGCATAAAAATGAACGGAACTTTCCGCTATGCGTCAATTGACCTGCTTATTTTCAAAGGTTTGCGCTGATATACATTATTCTGGATCAAAGCAAAAATGACGAGCAGGGCACCGTAAAATTCATTTATGCTGATGGAATATCCCTGAAACGCCATGACAATGAATGTTGTTACAGGCACCAAACTGATGAACAGAATGCCATTGACAGGCGAAAGCCATTTCATGCCCACATTCCAGCTTAGCAAAGCGATCGTTCCCGGGAACACGACCATAAACAGCATATGGTACTTGATTGAAAGCAAATCATTCCAGTGAGGGACGGGAAGCAGGTGCAGCAGAGACGCGCATGAAACAATGACGAAAGAAACGATGGTTCCGAGCAAACAAGTCAGCGCAGAATACCTGAGTACGGACCACTGATGAAACACGCTTCCCCCCAATGAGTAGACGACCCAGCCTACAGCTCCCATAAAGATAAGAAATACAGGGAGTAGGTGCTCTCTGGCCATGATAAAAAACGAAAGGCTTCCATTGGTGATCACAAGCAGGGCACCAACGAGAGCAATGGTTATGCTGATCAACGTCATGTTAGCCGGTTTCGCTTTGCTTCTGAACCAAAGGATGACAATCGTAATCATGGGCATCAATGCTTCCATAATCGAGGCCACAATCGTGCCCGAATTTCCCATCAGATGTTGTCCGGAGAAAATCATGAAATTGTACAACGTAAACCCCATCGTTCCGTAAAACAACAGCTTTCCGCCTTGGCCCTCGAATCGAAAAGCGGTTTTTCCCTCTTTAAAATAAAGCAGCGCGACGAGAAGAATCGTCACAAAGAAATAACGATAAAACGAAAAATACAGGGGATCCATGGACTGCAATGCGCTGTGTGCCACCGGAAACATGGCCCCCCACGACACGCTGGCAATCAAACATAGCAGCGTGCCCAAGCCAACCTTCTTGCTCATACCTAATCTCTCCAATTCAATCAATTCAACGTGATTTAGCATACGTGAGATCAAATGTAGAGTAAAATGATTGAAAATGTTCATTATCATCATTTAAAATGATAGAAAAGATGAACGCTCAACATGGATATATTCTGATTGAGGGCTATGACGCGGGGGAAGAGCAATGGACGTCAATGATTTGCGAATTTTCAAAACGGTTGCCGAAATCGGCAGCGTAAGCCAAGCTGCGGTTGAATTAAATTATGTCCAGTCCAATGTAACCGCCAGAATCAAACAGCTGGAACATGAACTGCAGACAGAATTATTTATAAGACATAAACGTGGAATGATGCTCAACTCGGAGGGCAAACGATTACTGGAGTACGCCGAAGAGGTTCTGAGCAAGTTTGACGAGATCAAACGTGCATTTCAAAGCGATGAAGCTCCTTCGGGCATTCTTAACATCGGAATCGTGGAGTCACTGATCAGTTTGCCCGGGATCCTATTTTCATATATCGAAAAATATCCCCATGTGGATCTCTCCTTAAATGCAGACGTCAGCGAGAAATTGTTTCAGGATGTGCTGAATTTGAAGCTGGATGGCGCTTTTATTACCGGACCGGTCAAACATCCTTTGATCGAATCCCATGAAGTTTTTGGCGAAGAACTCATCATCGTGGCAAAGAGTGATTCCTTTGTGATCGAAGATGCCGCAACGATACCGCTATTGTTATTCAATAAAGGATGCAGTTATCGCGAAAGGCTGGAAGGTTGGTTAAAAGCCGAGGGCATCATTCCTCGGAAAGTAATGCAGTTCGGCACATTGGAAACGATCATCGGAAGCGTCGCGGCCGGCATCGGAATTACAATCGTTCCGAAATCGTCCGTCAGTCCATGGATCAATGATGGCAAGCTGCATGCATACTGCATTCCTGAACCGTTTAACAATGTGTCCACCGTATTCATCCGCAGGAAAGATATTTTTTATACCAACACCCTTCGATCCTTCGTTCAAGCGTTATCGCCATCGGAGAACGATCTTTTCGGGGAACGTGTTGCTGTGGAAAGTCGCTGAATTAGCGGCTTTTTTGCTTTGAGGCAGGCATATTCTCGCCGATTGCGAACAATGAGTTGCGGAAAAAACAGGTAGACATCCAGAGTAATCTCATATAAATTAATACTTATTAAAAGTATTATAAAAATATAAAAAGAAAGAATGTCGGTGTACGCATGACCACATTCGAAGAATAGGAGGGTAACACAAATGACGACAGCATTACATCAGCAGCGCATGATTCGTAATATATTATTTCTGTTGTTTGCCTTGCCAGGGTTATCTTTCGCTTCCTGGGTAGCGCGAACTCCCGCCGTCCGGGATGCGTTGAACGTGTCTACGGCAGGAATGGGAATCATTATTTTCGCTTTGGCCATCGGTTCGCTCACCGGATTGCTTACGGCTGGATCCGTCATTGCCCGCAAAGGTGCGCGTTTGGTCATTATGATAAGTTCTTTGATGATCGTCATCGGGTTTGTTGCTATTGGCATCGGCGCGAGCGTAAAAGTTACGGCGATCGTCATGGTCGGCCTATTTATATTTGGGTGCGGGTTCGGTGCGGCTGAAGTAGGGCTGAATATGGAAGGTTCGGCGGTCGAAAAGGCATTGAACAAGATTTTGCTGCCTGCTTTTCATGGCTTCTTTAGCGTAGGTACATTAGCGGGTGCAGCCATTGGAGTAGGTGCAGAAGCGATTCAACTTCCGATTATCGTACACTTTTCCGTGCTTGCCTTGTTGATTGCCGTTACGTTATGGTACTGCTTTCGATATCTTCCGGAGGCGACAGGCAAGGAACCTGCACAGACGGTCGGTCACAAAGGGGGCGCGCTCAAAAAACAGCTTAAGGTTTGGACGGAAAAACGAACGTTGTTGATCGGGGTCATGGTTCTGGGCATGGCATTTGCCGAGGGCTCTGCGAACGATTGGTTACCGCTCATTATGGTCGATGGTTATGGTGTTAGTGCACTAACAGGCTCATTTATCTATGGGTTGTTTGTTGCAGCTATGACCATTGGGCGCTTTGCAGGCGGTTGGATCCTGGATCGGTATGGAAGAGTGCGGGTACTCGCGGGATGTGCCATTTCAGCCGTTCTCGGTTTGGTGCTCGTGATCTGGGGTCAACATTATATTCTGTCTGCGATGGGTGTCGTTCTTTGGGGGCTTGGAGCCTCGTTAGGTTTTCCGGTGGGTCTGTCTGCAGCAGGGGATGAACCTGAAGGGGCAGCGGCAAGAGTAGGCGCTGTAGCAACTTCGGGTTATATCGCGTCGTTGGTGGGGCCGCCCGCTTTGGGGTTCCTTGGAGAGCATTTTGGATTATTAAATGCAATGATTGCAGTGCTTATCGGAGTTATGATCTCGGGATCATTGATCCGGTGGGCCAGACCCAGCGATGAACCGAATACTCCCTTTGGGCAGGAAAAAGACGGAGTCATCCCCAAGGATATCGCATAACCAACCGCAGCTCTTTATTTGGACAGAAAACCGCGTTTCAGCGGTTTTTTATTTCGGCTGGAGCATTTTTCAAAAGATGACGTTCCGTTTATAGGGATGCCGCGCGCTGTTTACGATATTGCGACGGTTTGACGCCGTAATATTGAGTGAACATTCGAGTAAAGTAATCGGGCGAGTGAAAGCCCACGCTCAGCGCAATCTCCGTAATTGGGCGCTGCGTATAACGCAGCAGCTTCTCCGCCTGCTTCAGCCGATATTTGTTCAGCGTTGCGACGATGGAATCTCCGACCTGCTCTTTAAACAGGTGGGACAGCCGGGAAGGAGAAAGGAATACTTGATTCGCCAAATCTTCGATCAGATGGTTTTCTGCAAAATGGAGCGCAAGAATATTCAGCACTTCTTTCACTCTGGGATCGAGAAGCTTTCGATCGGCATGCTGGCTGGCCAAAATCAAAATGATCTCTTCCAGGGCGTTTAACATAAGCTCCTCTTGAAAGGCGATTACGGGCTCGACGCGATACGAGAGGATGCGGCGGAATGCATGTTCAATGGATGCACGAGTCTGAGTGCTGTCGATCTGCAGGTGGTAAATCGCCCCGTCTGTTTGGCTTGCCGGCAACCAGTCCGACCAAGCCATGCGGGGAGTATAGTGGGCCCACATTTTCTCCCAGACTTCATGTTGTTCTGTATAAAAGTGATGTTTAACCCCGGGCGGAATAATGGTAACCGTCCCCTCCGCACACTCAAGAAACCCATGGTCTTCATGGTTGACCACACCTTTACCAGAAAGCGTATACATAATCAGCCAGTCTTTCGTTCCGTTTGGTCGATAACACGTGTAACCGTAAGGCATGCGATAATAATCCGATACGAGAATGCCCGGTGGGTGCGTATATTGTTCATCGTTTTTTGCCATAGCAGGATTGTTAGGGTTTTCAGCCATATCATCATTCCTTTCCCATATGCTCTATCTTACAATAAACACCGGATGTCCAGTATAAAGATTTGTGTGTTCAAGTCATTCGCCATCTTGGTGTGGAGGTAGAACAATGATAAAAGGTCAGCAGGAAATGACGTGTTTGAATTTGGCAGGAGCATGGGGATATGCGTTGGATCCGAATGATATCGGTCATCAGGAGGGGTGGTCCGGCGATCTCACTCCCTATGAGGAGGGGACGGTGCAGCTTCCGGGCACATTGGCGGAGAACGGCATCGGTGAAGAGAGGGTTTGGGGCGACGAGATGAATCGCGAAACCGTGCGTTCCCTGAGGCCGCGCTATAGCTATGTAGGCAAGGCCTGGTATGCAAAAGAGGTTCTTGTTCCGGAAACGTGGGCGGGGCGGCACATGGTTCTTTTTATCGAACGGGTTATGGTCCAATCCACCCTATGGGTCAACGGTCATCTTGCAGGTGAGCAGGACAGTCTTTCGGTTCCGCATCGTTTCGATGTAACTCCGTTCATCCTGCCAGGCGGGACCAACAGAATCATGATCTGTATCGATAACCGGGATATTCATCGGTTAGGCCAGCATCCAAGCGCCTACACCGATGAAACGCAAACGATCTGGAACGGCATGATCGGCCGCATCGAAATGCAAGCGATGCATCCGATCTATCTGCAAGAAATGCGGATCTTTCCGGATATGGACAACAGCAGGATCAAGGTAACGGGAATGTGGACGAATACGACAGCAAGCCATGCGGAAGTATCATCACGGCTGTCTGTACGGTCCCTGGAGTGTTCCGAATGGCTTCAAACGAACAGCGATCCGTATGAGTCAACGCTTCCTCCTTATAGCTCGGTTCCTTTCGAATGGTTCTGGGATATGCAGGAAGATCATGTCCAGCCGTGGGATGAATTCAGTCCCCATCTCTATGAAATGAATGTCGAGTCGACGGTGACAACGCCAGCGGAATCCACGAAAATAGAGCAAAAGCAGCGTTTCGGCATGCGCTCGTTTACTGCCGTGGGGACCCATTTCGCAATAAATGGACGCCCAGCCTTCCTGCGGGGAACGCTGGAATGCTGTATCTTTCCGCTGACAGGCTATCCGCCAACAGACCTTTCGGTCTGGCTGCGCCTTTTCCAAATCGTGAAGGACTATGGGTTAAACCATGTCCGTTTCCATTCATGGTGCCCGCCCGAAGCCGCATTTGATGCAGCGGATCAGCTCGGCATCTATGTGCAGGCCGAAGGGCCGGCATGGTTGGACACGTGGAATACGCCCGTTGGTGCCCACCCGGAACACTACGACTATTTGCCGAAGGAAGCTGGGCGCATTATTCATGAATATGGAAATCATCCATCGTTTTGTTTGTTCAGCAACGGCAATGAACTAAACGGGGATTTCCATCTTCTTCATCGCATCATTGCGGAGTTGAAAGCAAATGACGATCGGCGCGTATACACGCTGACCTCGAACTGGGACCGGCCGCTGGACCCGGCGGATGATTTGTTTTGCGCACAAACGGTCGACGGAATCGGTGCGAGGGGGCAATATTTTCCGGATGCACTGTCGGACGCTACAATGCTCGATTTCAGAGAGGCCGTTGCGCAGCGAAACGTGCCGCTGCTGAGTCACGAAATCGGCCAATATGCGGTATATCCCGACGTGGAGGAAATCCACAAATATACGGGCGTGCTCAGACCGGTTAACCTGGAAGCGATTAGAGCCGATCTGGAGCGCAAAGGGATGCTGGGCGACATTAAGAAGTTCGTCTACGGCTCGGGGATGCTTGCCCTTCAACTGTATCGCGAAGAAATCGAAGCAGCGCTGCGAACGCCGGGCCAAGGCGGGTTTCAACTGCTGGATCTGCACGATTTTCCGGGTCAGAGCACGGCAACGGTCGGTGTTTTGAATGCGTTTTGGGAGTCCAAAGGGTTGATTGAACCGGAACAATTCCGGACATTTTGCAATGAAACGGTGCTGCTGCTGAAGATGCCGAAGCGTATTTTCACAAACGGAGAAGCGTTTTCCGCCCAAGTGTGTATTGCCCATTTCGGTCCGCAAGTTTTGCGGTCATGCGATTGGATATGGAGCATCGCGAACGAGCAGGGCGAAGTGTTGGACCACGGTGTAATCCATACATCGGATATCGGACAAGGATCAGGCATTCCGATCGGCTCGATCTCTTCAAACGCTTTTCATAAAGTGAAAACAAGCGTAAGATTAACCGTTCTCATTCAATCCAAAGGTGGAACGATACGGAACGAGTGGCCGATCTGGGTATTCAGCGATTCGGAAGAAGAAACTGCCCGTGATCAAACGAACATATGGATAACGGACGTTTGGAACGAAGAAACCGAGCAAAGGCTTGGAGACGGCGGATCGGTATTATATACCGTAAATGCCGAGGCTCATCATACCTTTCCAGGGAAATTTATTCCCGTCTTTTGGAGTCCTGTGCATTTCGCCACTGAAGATCCATGCGGCATTTATGTCGATGAACACCATCCCGTCTTTGCTTCGTTCCCGACGAAATCGTATGCCGAACATCACTGGAAGGAGCTGCTGGATCGCTCCGTGTCGTTGTGTCTCGATGAATTTCCTGGCAGCGCAGAGCTGATCGTACAGGTGATTCCGAATTTTTATCATAACCGCAAGCTGACCAATCTGTTTGAATGCCGGGTTGGCTCGGGCAAGCTTATGGTCTGCGGAATCGACATCGTTAACGATTTAGACGCAAGGCCCGCGGCAAAGCAGCTGCGCCGAAGCATTGTTTCCTACATGAGCGGCGATGCTTTTCAGCCGAACAATTCGGCCGCCACAGCGGACCTGCAACAACTGCTTCAAACGAAGCCGGACTTTCAAGATGGGGATCAGCTTTGACGTGTTCGAATCTATCACGTTCGAAAAAGCTATCATCCTGTAAGGCGAAAAGTCGGCTTACATCATGTTCTAACGAAATGCTGTCCAGATCATGCTAATTCACGACCTTAAAATCCAGAAGAGCGGCTCGGATGTGAAGTATAATGAATATTCGAGCCTATCCAAAAATCGGTGTACACCCGTTCAAATCATGCTGAAATGGAATGGGCTTTTGAACGAGTGAAACAGTGATTCAGACAGAAATGAAGGAGTGACGGCATGCACACAGACTTGGACAAAACATTTCCGTATTGGAATCCGGATCTTGCCCTCGAAGAGCGGGTGAACGATCTGGTTTCGCGTTTGACGTTGCAAGAAAAAATCGAGTTGATGCCGCAATATCAAGCAGGCGTAGAAAGGCTTGGCATCAAGCCGTACAAGCACGGCACGGAAGCCGCTCACGGTATAGCCTGGCTTGGCGAGTCGACCAATTATCCCCAGCCGATCGGTTTGGCGTGCACCTGGGACAAGGACTTGCTGCAACGGATCGGAAGCGCGATCGGAGATGAAGCGAGAGGTTTTTATCAGCGGAATCCGGAGCATAACGGATTAACGTTATGGGCGCCGACGGTGGACATGGAGCGGGACCCGCGTTGGGGCAGAACCGAGGAGGCATACGGGGAAGATCCCGTGCTTGCCGGCAAATTAGCCGCAGCGTTGGTGAAAGGCATGCAGGGCGACCATCCCTTTTATTTGAAATCGGTCGCAACGTTGAAACATTTTATCGGCAACAATAACGAGGTTGATCGGGGAGAGGCCTCCGTTAGCCTTGATCCGCGGAATTTGCGCGAATATTATTTGAAAGCGTTCGAGATTCCGTTTAAGGAAGGCGGAGCTCTGTCGATGATGACGGCGTATAACGCGATCAACGGCGTGCCTGCGAATCTTAGCCCCTTGGTTAACGACGTCGTGAAGGGCGAGTGGGGGATGAACGGCTTCGTGGTGAGCGATGCATTTGATGTAACGGGGACGATGAGGGATCATCATTACGTCGACACCGTCAAAGAGGCCGTGGCACGGTCGATTCGGGAAGGCGGTATCGACAGTATAACGGATGAGGCCAATGTCGTGACAGAGGCGATCCGCTTGGCGCTTGAGGATGGGCTGCTGACCGAAAACGATCTCGACACGGCATTGCAGAACACGTTCCGCGTGCGATTCAGGCTGGGAGAATTCGATCCCGAGGAACGAAATCCGTATGCCGCGGTGGGGGAGTCGCATATTTTGAAATCCTCGCATGCCGAACTGGCGCGTGAAGCTGCGCAAAAAGCCATCGTTCTGCTCAAAAACGATAAAGAGACCTTGCCGCTTCAAGCAAGCAAACTCAGCAAAATCGCCGTCATCGGTCCACTTGCCGATGCCGTTTACAGCGATTGGTACAGCGGTACGATTCCATACGAGGTCAGCCCGCTGCAGGGCATCAAGGATCGCCTGGCCACAGAAGGAAACGAAGCAGAGGTCCGTTTCTCAGGCGGCTCGGACCGCATTAGATTCAAGTCGACGCGAAGCGGAAAATATGTACGGAGCGTCAGGGACGGGAAGGAAACGCTCGCGGCTTCCGGCGTTACCAAGGAAGAAGCCGATATCTTTGAAACCACCGATTGGGGATGGGGGAGCCATACCTTACGGGCGGAACGAAATGGCCGGTATTTAACGACGGACGACAGACATGTTTACGCTTCAGCCGACCGGATCTGGGAATGGTTCACCAAGGAAGTGTTCCTGATTCATCCGTTGAATCCAAACAAGTCATTGGCTACCATCTCCACATGGAATGATACCGCACTTAACGTGGACGAACAAACCGAATTACTCGTCGTTGGTGACGGAACCGCTGCCGAAACAACGAACGAAATCAATGTTGGCGGCGCGGCGGAAGTGGCCAAAACCAATGCAGCGACCGCCGAACCGTTTGAGCTGGAGTATGCAGGCGTCGGCGTAGAGGAAGCCGTTCGTGCTGCCAGTGGAGCAGACGCGGCCATTGTTTTTGTCGGGAACCATCCGCTGATCAATGGCAAGGAAACGATGGACCGACCTGACATCACGCTTCCTGCCTCGCAGGAAACATTGGTGCTGGAGGTGCTGAAGGCCAACCCGAATACAATCGTGGTTGTCGTCGGCAGTTATCCGTTCGCGTTGAACGAATTGCAGGCCAAGGTCCCTGCGATTCTATATACTTCCCATGCGGGACAGGACCTTGGGCGGGTCGTTGCAGATGTGCTGTTCGGCGACGTCAATCCTGCCGGGCGCCTGAACATGACGTGGTATTCCTCTGTTGAGCAATTGCCGCCGTTCATGGACTATGACATTATTCAGGGTGGACGGACTTATCAATACTTTGAAGGCACGCCGCTGTACCCGTTTGGGCATGGTTTTTCCTACAGTGCCTTTCACTATGAAGCGCTGCGGATGTCCGTAAATCAAGTCGAGCTTGGGCAAGACACGGCGGTTGAACTATCTTTCCGTCTGACTAATACCAGCTCGCGAACAGGCGAAGAAGTTGTGCAGTTATATGTGAGGGCAGGTACTTCGCGGGTGAAACGACCGCTTCTGCAATTGGCCGATTTTCAGCGCATTTCGTTGCTGCCTGGCGAAACGAGAGAGGTCACATTCCGCCTGCCGTTGGAATCACTGCGTATTTGGGATGTCACTCGGGAGCGGTTCTGCATCGAAAGCGGTCGATATTCCTTGATCATCGGTTCTTCTTCCGCTGACCTGCGACTGGAAGAACAGCTCACGGTCGTTGCCGAGACCATTCCTCCGCGCGACCTGATGTCTTTGACAAGGATCGTCAACTATGATGCATGTCGCGGCGTTTTGATCGGCGAATGCCGGGAGGGAGGAAGTTCGACCGAGGTTATAGAAAACACGGGTTGGTTGTTGTTTGCGGACGCATCGTGGGAGGAAGGTATTAGCATAATGGAACTGCGGGCCGCAAGTCCGGAAAAGGCAACGCTTGAGGTCAGACTTGACGCATTGGACGGACCGCTCGTTGGCAGATGCGACATTTCTGCCGGAGGGTATCAGGAATGGAGGGATTTTTCGTGCGAATTGATCCTGCCTTCCGGACGGCACGATGTATATCTGTTACTGCAAGGTCCGATCTCGCTCAGTTGGTTTAGAATGTTAGCGTAATTCATGCAATTGCTGCACCATAAAGTCGATTTCAAAAAGAGGACTGCCAATGCCATGGCAGCCCTCTTTTTAGCTTTAACCTTAACAACTTAGCTGGATGTAGGAACTCGGAAAATCACCGATATGAATTCAATGATACTCGCATTGAAAATTCGTGAACGTTGCCGCCGACCCTTTCCCGTTTGCATATAGACCGATAAGTACGCCTGTAAATCCTCCGGCAACCTCAGAAGAAAGGTATCTGGTTTGGGCCGTCCCCAGAACGACATTTTTGCCGTCCGAATTGAACAGGAAGGCGTACCGTTCAGCGCTTGCCCGGATAATCAGCGTCGCGTGATTGCTTGTCCCTATGCTTTCCTCCGACTCCACGGATTTGATGTCGCCGACATTCAACCGTCTGGCCACTTTGTACTCGTTCCCGACTTTGCGGAAGGCCAGGTCATAATGGTGATTTTCATCCATGTAAAGCGTAATGCCGGCTTCTCCGTCCGTCAAAGTCACGTCGCAAGTGATGACCGCATTGAAATCTCTCTGACGTAAGCCGATGAAGGTAGGGGATAGCGGCGTATCCAACGTAATATCTGTACCTTTAAGCGTAACTTTGTTGGACGCAAGTTCATATTGTTCAGGATCGGGGTGACGAAGGTAACACCAATCCAGGTTCCAATCCGTATTTTCAAACGTATATACCGTTTTCTCCTGTTGCACGACGGCGTCCGGAATCCGGTCGGTTTCGAAGCTGGTCAGCGTAGTGCCATCCTGTCCTGCCGTAAACCACCCATCTTCACCAAAAGTAACCGGAGTAAGAAACACTTCCCGTCCCAGATGGTGATAAGTCAGCCAGCGTCCGATCTGGCGGAAGCCCAGATGCAGCATCCACCAATTTCCGCGATCATCCTGAACCAGGTCCCCGTGACCGGCGCCCTGCAGCTCGTAACCACCCAAATTGCGATTGGTCAGCACAGGGTTGTGCGGATAGGCTTCAAACGGACCAGAAGGGGAGTCTCCTCTCGCATATGTGACCATATGACCGTACTCCGTACCCCCTTCGGAAGCCATGAGATAATACGTTCCGTTGATTTTATACAAATGAGGGCTTTCCAAATAACGACCACCCGTTCCGCTCCAAATCACGCGGCCTGGGGTCAGCTTGCGGCCGGTTTCGATATCGATTTCACACTGAATGATGCCGCCCACGCCATGCTCATCCGTGCCGTTGCTCATGAAGAATGCTTTTCCGTCTTCGAAATACAAATCGGGATCAATCCCGCCTTGATCGACGTAAACAGGGTCCGACCATTCACCGTAAATATCGTCTGTCCACACATAGAAATTTTGCCGGGTCGTGTCATTGGTCGTTGTCATGTAGAACCGCCCGTTGTTATGACGGATCGTCGGGGCAAAAACGCCGCCGGAGCTGCTTACCGTTGCCAATTGCACCTGGCTTGTCCGAGTCAGGCAATGCCCGATTTGCGTCCAATTGAGCAGATCTTTACTTTCAAAAAGGGGGACGCCAGGGAAAAACTGAAACGAACTGCATACGAGATAATACGTGTCGCCTACTTTGCAGACGCTTGGGTCCGGATAAAATCCTTTAATTACAGGATTATTGTAGTTCATGTTAAATATGCACCTCACTAAATTCACGTTGATAAGAATTCAAACCATTGGTATCATCAAAATTAAACAACAAAGCGTGTGAATTTACAATAATCCGTGATGGAATCTGCAACTAAAATCCATTGGATTCATATAAATGAGATTTCAACAACGAGAACAAGGAGAGTTTCGAATAATGAAAGCAAACGGAGATTTGAAATACATGCTGTTATATGAAGCCTTGGCAAGCGAAGTGCGGTGGAGGATCATGGACCTCATCTCCGATGGCGAAATGAATGTGAAGGATATCGCCGACAGGCTGGAGCTTAGTCCTTCCATCGTGACAATGCACGTACGGAAACTGGAGCAAGCTGAACTGGTCGGCAGCCGAAGAATTCGGCTCAACGGCGGAACGCATAAAATGTGTTTCCTGAAGCAGAAATCGATCGAGATCGAACTGCCGTCAGCCAGATCAGTCAGGGATATCGTGAAGGAACAGACGATTTCGGTAGGGCATTATACGGCTTTTGAGGTGCATCCGACTTGCGGGCTCGGGACTCATGAGAAGGAAATCGGAGTATGGGACGATCCCCGGTACTTCCTTGATCCCGAACGTGTTCACGCGGCCATTTTATGGTTTGGCAGAGGATATGTCGAATATAAAACGCCTAATTACTTGCTGCCCGCGGAGACGGCCGACGCCATTGAAATTTCGATGGAAATCGCTTCCGAGGCGCCGGGATTGAGGGATGATTGGCCATCCGACATTACGTTTGCGTTTAATGGAGTGCGACTTGGAACCTGGACCAGTCCTGCCGATTTCGGCAGAGCTGCCCGCGGGAAATATACGCCCCCATGGTGGCATAGAAACGTGAACCAGTACGGATTGTTGAAAACGATTCGAATCGATCATGCGGGAACGTATATGGATGGCGAGTGGATGTCCAACATAACGATCAGAGACGTCAAGCTCGAAGAGTTATTCTGGACGCTTCGTTTTTCCGTCGAGGAGCATGCCGCTAATGTCGGCGGGTTGACATTGTATGGGGCCGGTTTCGGAAACCACAATCAAGATATCGTCATCCGAACGATCCAGAAAAAAGATACGCTTTTATGAGAATGGCGTGATGCGCGAAACTCGATGATTGGGGGGTGTACTCAAAATGGAGATTACTCGGGCTTCACTTCATAGTTCCTGCAAGGAGATATAAGGGAGAAGGGCTTATAGCTGGTCCTTCTCCAATTTCTCGATCAAGGTGGAAAAATCGACGCCCAGGAAGATTATTTCTTCTGGCTCTCGAACAACTTCAATAGGCGGCATATTAAACATCGGGAAGTTATCCTCCCGTAGATCGTAGCTGTCAAACCGTCTCTGGTTCTTAGGCATACGCTGCTTTTTAAGTTCCTCTGTAAAAAGTATTTTGGCTCGCAGGGCTTCAAAAGAGTATCCTCTGCCTAAACGATTAATGACTCGAATAAGGCTATTTAGAGATTCCGTATAAGCATCTGAAATGCGATGTTCGAAGCAGGCGAATATTTCCTCTTCCCAGTACTTCATAGCCATTGTAAGTGGTTCAAAAGCGGATTGCAGTTCAGTTGGTATTTTAACTTTCCATTCGTTGTATTTAAGAAATGCCGTCTGTCTGTTATCACAATCCCAAATATCCAAAAATGATTCCTTTAAGTCATAAGCAGTGCCAAGAGGAGGGTGATTTTTTGTCCAAAGGTCAAGCGTAATTTTATCCGTCTCTGTAAGCTCTATATGGCGTTTGAGGAGGATAAAACGGTCGTGCATCAGCTTGCGGCGTGCTTTTGGCGATAATCCTTCAAGGATCTGCTTACGTATGGTTTCTAACGCTTGGTTTGCCAAACGGACGACGTGAAATTTATCTACGATGACAAGAGCTTTTGGCAATATAGCCCTCACGGCATCCTTATAAGGTCGCCACATATTCATTGTGACGTATCGGATTTCCCCTATATTTGGAAGACGCAAGAGGTAATCTACAACGGTCTCCTTGTTACGATTGGGCAAAACATCCAACAAAGTACGTTCCTCAATGTTGGTTAAAACACATCTTGGCTTAATGATGTGTATTTCGCCAATCCCAAGCCAATGAGGAGTTTCATATCGATGCGTTTCTTTAAGACGATTGATGTAATCACGAAAGATGTTACGTATCGTTTTTTCATGCAATCCAACCTCTTCGGATATGCTGACAAACGTGCGTTTAAGGCTGTGCTTCTCTATATAAGACAATAATCGTTTGGTGCAGTTTCGCTTTTCGTCTATGGTGTGGTCTAAGTGTTCCCAAAAGGTTCGATTGCAGTCTCTACAGCGATATCTTTGACGTTTTATAAGAAGGCCTACACGCTTGCCGTGAATAGGTAGGTCCATGCAGACCTGTTCCCTGCTATCGTGTTTGTAGAGGTTGGCTATACATCCACAATGAGGGCAAGCCAAAGGCGGAGAGTTCGTCACCACTTGTATTAGAATATCAAATTCATTCTCACTAATACTCAGGATGTTGAATTTTGAAAGATTCAGACGATCCATATGAATTTCTTCTATCATTTATGATGCAAACTCCTTCTTTGTTTTCGTATGACTGGTCAGAATACCGCTGAATATGAAAGATAACAACGAACCGGCAAAGCATATGGCCGCAAACATGCCTACGGCGGAAAAACCGTTAAAAGTCGCGTAAATCAGGCCTGCGATCCAAGAACCGAGCGTGGTCGCAGCGTACATGATTGAATTGGCCAAGCTGGAGATCGTGCCGCGGATGGTCGGATTTAATGAATTCAGCATTCCCAATATTAGGGGAAAAGCGATCCCCATATTAACGAATATGAAAAAGTAAACACTTTCGAAAACCGCAACCGATGGCAAGTGAGGCAAAACCATAAAACATGCGATAGAGACAAGAAAGCCCACAACCAGCGTATTGAAACGGTTTAACGTTTTGATCACATAGGCACCGCCGAAGCTCCCGACGATATTCCCGAGACCAAGAAAAAACATCACGTACCCTGCTTGATCAATGGAAAGGTGAAAGCGATCCGTCACCCATTTTCCAATGAAAGAAAAGGCAGCAAAAAATCCACATTGAAATAAGAAATGAGCGAGGAAAGCCCTTCTCGCCATGCGGCTATTCAATAGCGGGACGTATCTGCTGAACATCGGAGTCTTTGTTTTTGGGCTTTGATTCGGCTTCATTTCGGGTAAAGCATAGAAGATAAATACCGCAACCAGTAATGCACATGCTCCGATCGTAAAAAAAGGATAAGACCAATGGCTGGAGGCAAGCAGGCTTCCAATAGGGATGCCGAACGCTTGGGATGAAGCCAAGCCTGCCATGACGATTCCCGATACTTTGGCGATTTTTGAGGTTGGAAACAGAGCGGGGATGGAGGCCCAGACTTGAGGCGCCGTAAAAGCTGCGCTGACTCCGGCTAAAAAACGGAAGAAGAACATCGACCAAAAACCTGTGGCAAAGCCGCATAATATCGTTGAAACCGAGAAGCAGACCATGCCGGAAAGCATGACTTTTTTACGATCCCAACCATCGGAAAGCGGTCCAGCAATTAGTGCAAAAATGGCATAACCTAAAGCATAAGACCCCACCATCCAACCCGAATATTCGGTCGGGATATGAAACAAGTCCTGAAGAGTGGGGATGAGCGGAGAAATCAAAAACGTATCCGTACCGATAACAAACATGATCAGGAAAAATAAAGCAGTTAATTTGATCATTCTATATTCACCCTTTATAGTTAGTTCTATAGTTCAAAGATTATTGAACTAATGATTAAAAAAAGAATTTCTTTCTACAATGTATCCAGAAATCCGGGTAAGTAAGTTTGAAATGTCTCCAAATCGATGCTCATATACTTCGTTTGGGCTTCTTTTCGTACCTTGATCAATTTCGCCTCCTTTAAAGCACGCAAGTGATACGAAGTATTCGATTTCGTAGTATCGCGAATGTCTCCTACTTCTCCACAATTCATCTCCTTCCTGCTGGTGTATAGAGCTCGTATGATGTCCAATCTTGTTTCATCGGCTAATGCCTTGAATATTTTGACTCTGAGTTCATCATTTATTATTTTTTGAGTAGTCATAAAACCATTGTACTAAGATATCGCTACAAATCAAGTCTTCAGAAAAATACCACCATATTCTCCGATTTTTAAGTCCAATGTTTGGATTTTGTTTCCGCCATAAATTCCGGTTAACCCCAAAATTTTACGCCTTCGAACTTGTAGGCATTCCCGTTCTCAGCCTCAAGTGAGCGGGATAGAGAAATGCAATGGACTTTTTACAGGCCGTCGCAGTATCCCCAAACCAAAAAAGGGGAGAAGGCGCAAATCCCCAACTCCCCCTTGTTTTCAATTTTCCTTCTACGGCTCAATGCCCCATACAAGCTGGTCGTTCAGATATCCGGTAACCTGCTCATGGTTTGCGAACTGACTGCCGGATGCCTGGAACGAGTAGTCGTCAGCCTGATTGTAATTGGACCAATCGGTTTTGGAGAACCGGGTTTGAATTTCGGCACTCTGGCCAGGAGCCAGCGTCCCGGCCGCAGTTGTGAAACCAACTTCCAGATAGTGGTCTGCCCCGGCCGCCGGAGCTGCCAGTTTGACGAATTTGCTCGTCACGTTTGCGCTTCCGATACTGGCCCAGTCGCTCCAGAAGTTCTGATCTTCTTCGCCGTCAATCGTGTAATAGTACCGCAGCTTCACGTCATTCAATGAAATCGCTGAATTCCCGGAGTTAATGAGTTTGAATTTGGGAGAGATCCCGTTCGTAGAGGCACTTGTGTTGCCGTTAAAGGCTTGAATCGTTAAATCTCCTGTGGCCGCAGGAACACTGCTGTCTACCACATTCACGGTAAGAATGGCATCATTTCCACCGCTAAAATGAAAGGTGATCGTATTTTGACTCAGCGGCAATGAGGAAAGGTAACCTTTGTTCAGAACGACGGAAGCGTTGGATGCCGTATAATCCTGTCCCGGTATAAGCGTATAATTACCGTTCGTGATGCTTGTCAGTTGATGCCCGTTTAACGTCAGGGTAAGGGGAATATCCTGCTGCAAGTTCACGGCTTGATCAAATGTCGCATTCGTGAGCGAAAGCGAAGCGCTTGGCGTTGAATCGATAATGCTGACTTTTAATACAGGATCTTGCCCTTGATTAAAATCCAAAATGATTGAATGCTGGCCAACCGGCAATTGGGACAAAAACTCTTTTTTTAGCAGCAGCGTGCTGCCACTTAACGTATAATCCTGCGCTGCCGTCAATGCATTAGTACCTGACCGGAGAGCGGTCAACGTATTGCCGTTGGCATTCACGGTAATGGTTTGGTCACTCTGGTGGGGCGCGTATTTATCAAATTCAACATGTGCAGGAGTGATGGAAGCGCTTGGCGTTCCTGCGTCAACCTTTAAATCGGGCAGCTCATCCAGCGTAATGACATAGTCACTTTGATAAAGCGTTTTCAGCGTGGCCGGATCGTTAAAGGCAGGGCTCATCAAATGCTCGCCGTACCATGGACAGAAGTAGAGCCATCCTGACTTTTCCTCCGTCAGATTCTGTACGCTCGGTACGGTGTCGTTCTCCGTCATGGCCACCATTTTTTTGCCGTCCGTCAAATCAACAAGCTGATAGAAAATCGAAGTAATGGCATCTTCGTTGGGTACGCCGGACAAACCGTCATAACGATTGTAGATCGTATTGTATTTATCATAACCGACGAGATCCACCTTGTCGTCGCCGGGATACCATGCGGGAGAAGTGCTGTACACGTAGCTGTTGTAGGTCCAGATCAAGTTGTGCAAGTCATACGTCTCCGTAAGCTCGGTATAGAGAAGGTCCCACAGCTGTTTATATACGTCGGCGCCTGCCGAAGCCCACCAGAACCACGCGCCTTCGCCGTTCAACCCGCCATTGCCCTCGGCCTCATGGTAGGGACGGAAAATTACGGGCACGCCGTTGTCCTGCAAAATCTGCAGCTGTTCCGCCAAATCTTCAATGGTCAGCATCACATATTGATATTCTTTCGTTCCGGGAATAACCGCATTGGCCGTATTAAAATTGGTTTCGGTCGGTTTGTAGGTCGCTTCTTTCCAATCCACGAAATCCCCGAGTTGATAGGTGTCGAATTTGCGGGGGACATTGATATGCCATGAAGCTGTCGCGATCCCGCCGCGGGTATTCACCCAATCGATCATGCGAGCGGTTGTGCCGTCTTCCCAGCCATACAATGGATTGTAGTTCATGAAATCGAAGCCGCGAATGGCCGGATACTTTCCGGAAAGATTGTGGATCCATTCGAACTCCAGCTCGGTATTTCCGTCATTTCCGCCCCCGTAAATCTCTTGTTGGCCTGAAATGATATGGTTGCCGTACACCTCTGTCAAATAATTCATCAGAAGCTGGGTTTCAGGTGTGGCCGCAGGATCGGTGAGGACAGGCTGCACATCCAGCGGATCAAGATCGGCATGATCCACAGTGAAAGTGTCAAAATAAGCAAAGCCCCAGCCTGCCTTGACTTGTATGGTATTGCTTCCCTTATTCAGCTTGTGAAACCCAAAATCGTAATTCGACCATGCAGTCGTGTAGGGCAGCATGTAAGATCCTTTGGTGATACCGTTAACGGTCAAATATTGGAGCCTGCCGTCAGGACTCAATTCCTGCATGTATCGAGTGGAGATCGCGTACATGCCTGTTTCCGGAACAGTCACGGTAAAGGTGATCGTGCCGGAATTTTGCATCCAGACAAATCCCGTCCCGGAGAATCCGGGTTTGGGTTGTCCGTAAATTTCAGTGACGACTTGCAGATCGGACGTGAGCTGAGCGTTTTCACTTTCAATCGTGAAGAGTGGAGGATCATCTGCATGAACAGGCACGGTCATCCATCCAAACAACAGGGTAATGGCCAACATCATTGCGCTTGCCTTTTTGAGCCGATTTTTCATTCTCATCTCCCTTTCCATAAATGAAATAAGATAAAGAAAGATCAATAAACCCACTCATGGATGCGCTTTCAAAGTAAACATAGCATATGCATCAAACTTTGTAAATATATGGTATAAAAAGTTGGCGATTTGCTGCTCTTTAGGAGAAGAAGAGAATGAAGCGGGAAAATACGCCTCTCACAGATCGTGGAAGCACAAGAATAGGCTGCAGAAAAAGTAAAGTATCAATATTCCTTGACAGGAATATACTTGATGAAGTATATTCTTCTCAGAAGTTGAAATGATCCTGGATCAAGGAGATGATTCGACGGGAAACCATACTAACAGAGGTGAGCAACATGTCCGGAAATAGCCCGGGAATGGACATAGCAACATTGACTGCGTTAGCTGAAGCGAATCGGTTGAATATTGTCCAATTGTTGCGCAATGGTCCGCTGCCAGTTGGCGAAATCGCTGATCGTCTGGGTATTCGCCAACCACAAGCTTCGAAACATTTGAAAGTGTTAAGCGATAGCGGAATCGTGGAAGTGCGTGCCGATGGAAACCGAAGGATCTATGCGCTTCGATCGGAACCTTTTCAAGCGATGGATTTTTGGGTACAGTCCTTCCGGCATATTATGGAAGAACGTTTGGATAATTTGGACAACTATTTGCGCGAAATTCAAAACAAGAAAAAAGAAGACTAATTTCCTTTCCTAAGGAGGAGTATTGAACATGCCCGACAACAAAATGGTTTCAAACGTAGAGAGTGGACGCATCCTGGTGCTGGAACGCGTATTCGATGCGCCGCGTGAACTCGTATTCCAAATGTTCAAAGAGCCGGAACATCTCAAACGCTGGTGGGGGCCGAAAGGCTGGGAAATACCGGTTTGCACCGTCGATTTCCGTCCCGGCGGCGTGTGGCATTACTGCATGAAGTGCGTTGATCCGAATCAAGGTGAATTTTACGGCATGGAGTCCTGGGGTAAAGCCGTTTATAAGGAAATCGTTGAACCAGAGCGAATCATCTACAACGATTATTTCTCGGATGCCGAGGGCAATGTTAACGACGACCTGCCATCTTCCTTGATTACGATGGAATTTATCGATTTGGGCGGCAAAACCAAGCTGGTGAACCGTTCTGAATACGTGTCCCCAGAGGCGCTCCAAATCGTGATGGATATGGGCATGCTGCAAGGAATCACGGAAACATGGGATCGCTTGAGCGAATTGTTGGAAGGAGAGCTTAAATAAATGATTACTCAACTTGGGCAAGTGATGTTATATGTCAACAATCAGGATGAATGCAAAGCATTTTGGACCGAAAAACTGGGGTTCGAGGTCATCTCCGAAGAAGTTAGCGGCCCCATGAGATGGATTGAAGTGGCTCCGAAGGGGGCGGCAACCAGCATTGTTCTTCATAATAAAGAATTCGTTGCCGAAATGAACCCCGAGATGAATCTGGGAACGCCTTCTCTCATGTTTTACACGGAACAATTCGACCAGTTGTACCGTGACTTGGCAGACAAAAACGTAACCGTTGGCGAAATCGTGGAGCTTCCCGCAGGCAGAGTCTTTAACTTTGCAGATCAAGAGCAGAACTACTTCGCCGTCATGGAAAAGAAATAGAGGGACACGCACAGCGTAACGGTCAAAAGTCGCTAAATTAGCGGCTTTTTTCCATTGGATTGCAACTATTGCCTCGATTGCAGAAAACGGATTTGGCTCCATGTCTGGATTAGTATTTTGAAATATGCATATAATGGATTGATTGTTCCAGCTCCAAATTCTCCACTTTGTATAGTGCAGTATAATCTATGAAAACGGAAATCGGAGGATTTTCATGTATAAATTGATGATCGTCGATGACGAATTGCTGATGCGAGTTGGCATTCGTTCCATGCTTGATTGGGAGGAACACGGATTTTATGTCGTTGGTGAAGCGGCGAATGGAAAGGAAGCGCTGGAACTTGCGCTGGACGTTTCGCCCGATCTCATCATTACGGATATCAAAATGCCTGTCATGGACGGGCTGCAGCTTATTCAAAGGGCCGCTGACGCTTTAAAAACCTGCAAGTATGTCATTTTGAGCAATTTTGACGAGCTTCATTATGTGAAAGAGGCATTGAAGTTAGGTGCCTCCGATTATTTGATCAAAAGCGAGATCACGGAGACCACGCTCGCAGAACTGCTTGCTTCGATTCGTCAGAAGCTGCGGAAGGAGTTTGGAAGCCAAGCCGGGATGCCCGTCAATCCACATACGTACACGCAGAGTCTCAACCATTTAAAGGATACGTTTTTTCATGATCTTGTAAGCGGATTCATAGAGGAGGGGGATATTGCCGCGAAGGCCGAAGAGCTGCGTGTACGCGTGAGATCGGACAAGTTGGTGGTCATCAAGTTTATCGTAAACTATTACGAGGATACAAAGAAGAAATATGTCGAGAAGGGGGAAAAGCTGCTCCGTTTTTCCATTCTAAATATTATGGAGGAGATCATTCCATCCAGATGGGAGAAGGAGATCGTCGTTGATAGTTCATCTGAATATTGGGTCATCGTCAACATTCCTCCGGATCGTGCATCAGTAGGCGCCGATATCAGGAAACTGTGCGACAAGCTGCTTTCTTCCATCAAAGATTTGATGAATGTAACGCTCACGGCTGGCGTAAGCACTGCCGTAACGGGTTTCGGCAGCATCAGAAAGGCGTATCAGGAGGCGGAATCTGCTCTCCGCCAGGGATTCTACGCAGGCAGCAAACAGGTACTGTTTTATGAAGATGTGGTCCATGCTCCGCCCCGGAAAGAAGTGAATGCGATCCTGAACGCGCAGCAGGAACAAGATTTTTTGAAAATATGGATAAGCAAAGACGAGAAAAAGGCGGGGGCCTTTCTTGAAGCCGTCCGTTCGGAGCTGGAGGCGCTGCATGCGGATGAAAATAGCATTCGTGAAAACTACATCCTGGTTATGGAAATGATACACGCACATGTATCCCGGACTGCACAACGGACACAACCTGCTTTTGCAGAGAAGTCGCCCTACGAAACCGTCCTGAAAGGGGAGTGCTGGGATGATATTCATCAAGCTTTGCTGGCTCAGATCGGAATTTATTTCAAGGCCGATTCCCGGGTCATGCAGGAGCGTACCTACGCGGACCTCGCGATCGAGATCATCGACAAATACTATGCCGAGGACATTTCTTTGCACAGCGTAGCCAACCAAATCAACGTCAACCCGTCGTATCTCAGCCGAATGTTCAAACAGGAGAAAGGGGAGAACTTTATCTCTTATTTAACCCGGGTTCGAATCGAATGCGCAAAGAGCTATCTCATGAGCAGGGAATGGAGAGTTTATGAGATTGCAGACAAGGTAGGGTACCACAACTACACCTACTTCAGCAAAATATTCAAAAAAACGGTAGGCGTCAGTCCAGAGGAGTATCGAGAAATGCAGCAAGGCTCCCATGTGATTCGCGAATAGAGGTGCATCGTGAGGAAGCATGTCCGGCTGGTTCAAATTAAATACAAAATTATGGTGATTTGCATAACGGTCATTATTCTTCCGGTATTCGTCATGACGATTAATTCGTATTACTCTTCCGAACGGCTGCTCGCGCAAAATTATACCACGCTGCTCAGCGATCTGACCAAGCAGACGAACATTCGCATTGACGAGTTTCTTAAAGAGATTGAGAAAATTTCGCTGCTGGCCAGCAACGGACTTAGCGGCAGTTTATCTGCGACCCATGAAGGAAGTTTTCCGATTCAGGATTTTTTGAGGGACGGGGGTGAGCAGAATGAAAATGCCGCTTATGACATTTTGATGAATTACATCATGATGAAGGACCGTGTATTCTCGATTTACCTGTACAACCTGAATGGGGGGCAAGATTTGTTCGTCAGCCCGAATCAGCCGATCGACCGAAACTTCAACATGCAGAACGAGCTGTGGTTCAAAAAATTCATGCATACCAAAGATCGAACCATTACGCTAACGACCCGAATCGATCAACAGTTGAAAAATAAAATATTAGCCGTCTCGCATGCTCGGAAAATTCATGATGTGACTACCGGAAGGCTGCTTGGCGTCATCGTTGTGAGCATCGACATCAAGTTTATCGAAATTGTCAATCGCAACTTGCAGGAAGGTCTGCGTTCAAGGTTCATGATCGTCGACGCGGACGACAAAATTGTATATAACGTCAATGAGAGGTTGATCGGCACGTTGTTCCGAGACAATGTTCGGCCAGATGAAGCATTAAATGTCGTAGTGACCAGTCCGCTGAGCCAGCAGAAATGGACGACCTACTTGTACATGCCTCTGGATGAGTTGACTGCCGACGGCAAAATACTGGGCCGCAATCTGATCATGCTGGCCATGGTCATGTCCCTCTTTGCTGCGATTATTTCCATCTCTTTATCCCATGTCATAACACGTCCCATAAAGAAACTAATGCGTAATATCACCTTGGTTGAACAGGGACATTTCGATCAAGTCGAACAAATCCGTTCCCGGGATGAAATTGGACACCTGTCCATTCGTTTTAACAAAATGTCGTATGAATTGAAGCGCATGATTGAGAGGGTTCAGCAGGAAGAAATGGAGAAGGCGGCAGCCGAGATGCGGGCGCTGCATGCCCAGATCAACCCTCATTTTTTGTATAATACGCTTGGTTCGGTGAAATGGATCGCCTCCATGCAGCAGGCTGACAAAATCGTGGACATGACGGATGCGCTGATTTCGATGCTTCGGTACGCGACAAGGTCTGACGGGACCTTGGTAACGATACGTGAAGAGTTGGATAACATCGCCAATTACGCCACCATTCAGAACGTGCGGTACTATGGCAGCATTCAAATGAAATACGAGATCGAACATGGATTGTCGGCGTATTATATGCCCAAAATGATTTTGCAGCCGCTGATCGAAAACGCGATTTTCCATGGCCTTGCCGATCTTGAAGAGGATGGGGTGATCACCATTCGAATCCAAGCGCAGGGCAGCGATATTGCCGTCGAAGTTTGCGATAACGGTGTCGGTATGGACCATCATACGATCCGGAACGTGATGGACGAAAGGGAGGATAGGGATACGGGAGCGAGGGGGATCGGCCTGCATAATGTGCATCGGCGCATTCAGCTTCACTTTGGCAGGCCCTATGGAGTGCAGGTGAACAGCAAGCTTGGCGAAGGTACGGTTTTTACCATTTTGCTGCCTGCCATACCAGAATTGCCGGAAACGAAATCATGAGCCTGTGGATGGAATCCGAAGATGGATCGGCAGGCTGGGTAATATTGAATTTGAAAAAAAGCTTGCAGACCATGCTGCAAGCTTTTTTGCCTACCCTTTGACGCTGCCAAGCACCAACCCTTTGGTAAAGTATTTCTGAAGGAACGGATAAACGAGCAAAATCGGAATGGCGCCGAGAAACATTTGAGCAGCGCGTCCGGTTCTAGCATTCATCATGGAAAGGAGCTGAGTGTAATCGCTTCCCGATTTCAACATGATCTGCTCAAAGCTCTGCAGAAGGGTCTGCAGGTAGCTCTGTAACGGGTAGTTATCCGGATTGTTCATATAAATGATGCCATCGAACCATGAATTCCAATGGCCGACGATGCTAAACAAACCGACGGTTGCAAGGGCAGGTTTGAGCAGGGGGAGTAAAATCCGAACCAGGACCTGCATCGGTCCCGCACCGTCGATAATGGCCGATTCTTCAATTTCCTCCGGCAAACCTCTAATAAAGTTCATCAGAATGACCATGCTGAATACCGGAAGGGCTCCGGGCAGAATCAGGGACCAGATGGAGTCGATCAAGCCCATTTTGACCACAACCAGATAGGTTGGAATCAACCCTCCGTTAAATAACATCGTGATGATAAAGAATCCCATATACATGTTGCGTCCCATCAACTTTTGTTTCGATTTCGAGAGTGGATACGCGGTAAGTACCATTAAAACGAGATTGACCAGCGTACCGAGCAAGGTGCGTTTAATGGCGATCCAGAGAGAGGTATAGAACGAATCTCCGGATAATGCAAATTCATAAGCCTTTGTCGAGAAATCGACAGGCCAGAACGTAACGCTGCCGGCCGAGACGGCCGAGCTGCTGCTGAACGAAACCGCCAACAGGTTGATAAACGGCAGAATGCAGAGGAGTGAAATTACAATCAGAATCGTGTAGTTCACAACATGAAACAAGCGCCTGCCCATGCTTTTATCGTTGATCATAATGAGGGTTCCTCCTTAGAAGATACGATAGCCGGCTACCTTGTAAGCCAGAAAATAAGAGAGCGCCATGAGCACGCTGGAAATGACGGACTTGAACAACCCGACGGCCGTGCCGATGGAATACTGTGCCTGCTGAATCCCTAGACGATATACATAGGTATCAATAATATCACCGGTCTGATACACAACAGGGGAGTACAGGTTGTAGATTTGATCAAAGCCGGCGTTAAGCACGTTGCCGAGCGATAGTACGGTCATTAACACAATGGTAGGCATAAGGAGAGGCAGTGTAATATATATCGTTTGTTTCCAGCGTTTGGCTCCGTCAATCACTGCGGCCTCATAAAGCCCCGGGTCAATGCTGGTCAGCGCTGCCAAGTACACCACGGTGCCAAAGCCGAAGCCTTTCCAGATGTCGCTCACGATCATGGTCCATGGAAAGATCGAGGGTGTGCCGAGAAAAGAGATGGGGGCAATCCCGAATATGCTCAAAAACGTGTTAATAATGCCGTCGGCGCTCAGGATGTCCAGCATGATTCCGGCCATGATGACCCAAGACAGGAAGTTCGGAATATATACGAGCGTTTGGAAGGTACGTTTGACGGCACTGTGTATCACTTCGTTCAGCAATAAAGCGAAAATAACGGGAACGACAATACCTCCGACGATTTTGAACGCGGACATGTACAGCGTATTCCAGATGGTTCTCACGAAATTCGGTTGACTAAACACATGTGTAAAGTTGTCCCAGCCCACCCAAGGTGAATTGAATCCAAGGCCCGGATTGTATTTCTGAAACGCAATGATTAGTCCGTAGAAAGGGATGTAGCTAAAAATGAACACCAAGACCAAGCTTGGGATGAGCATGAGATGGTAGGAGCTTTGCTGTCTCCATTTTCTCAGCATTCGAATTCCTCCGTTTCTGATGTGATGAGCTTCTGTCCTTCAAATAGAGAACGGGACGAGAACAGGCTCATCCCGTTTGGAGTATGGCTCGTTATTTTCCGTAGGCTTCATTCACGGCCTTGGTAGCCTCGTCACCGCCAGCTGCTCTCCAGTTCTGGACGAGCACATCGAAATAGTCAATGCTTTCCGTACCCATGATGATCTTGGTAAACCCTTCCGTCAAAAGGTCATCCAGAGTTGTGCCGTAGCTTGCCAGCACTTCGGGGGTTACTCCCCACAGTGCCGTCTTAATGTAGTTTTGGTCGTCAAGGACTTTCTTGGCAAGACCGTACGCGTTCTTTGGAGCACCTTGCTGCAAATAATCGCCGACGGCTCCTGGCGTTGCATTCTTCATGAACTCGACGCTATTGTTATATTTCTGCCACATGCCCGAAGTGGTTAGGCCGCTGGTGTCTTCGGATTGAAGTGCCGCGGATACGGCCTCGTATTGCTCGTAGTCGGAGTTCGGGTTGAGCACACGGAAGGCACCGACGACATGAGCGATATCGTTGTCCAGCAGGGCGGATAACGTTTCCTTGGATTCCTTGCCCTGACCTTCATCGACGATATAGGCATAATCGTTCAAGATGTCGATGACCTCTTTTGGATTCGCGAAGCCTTTTTTCATGACCACATAATTGTTATTTGCAAAGAAAATCGATTGTTTGGCTTCTTTTCCGTCGACGGTAGGAATGGTATAAGGGTAAAAGATGGCGTCCTTGCCCAAATTGGCCACCGTATCTACACCAGGATTGTACCCCCACCATTGATAATACGGCTGCATGCCAACCTTGCCGGCGACGATATCTGCGTTCATGGCGTTGAAGTCTTTGATCGCGAATTCCGGATCGATAATGCCGAGTTTGTACCATTCTGCCCATTCGGCTAACGCCGCTTTCATTTCAGGTTGGATCGAACCGTATACCAAGCTCCCGCTCTGGTCTTCGATCCACAGATCCGGATGGGCGTTCCAGCCAATGGCGAGCAAGTTAAGGTAATCCAACGATTGGTCAACCGCCATGCCATACCCGCCGTGTTTCTCCATCAATTTCAGCGCAATGTTTTTGACGTCGTCCATATTTTTCGGATCTTCCAAACCAAGTTCTTCCTTCCAATCATTCCGTATCCAGATAAAGTCGGGCTGTTCGATCAATCCCCAGTGCATTTGTGGGATTCCATATAACTTGCCGTCCTTTTTCCCCGACTCGAAACTGTCAGCATCCGCCTCCATATACCCTTTAAGACGTTCCGAAGCATTTTGCTCAAAGACATCCGTAAGATCCATGATCATATCCGCTTCAATTAACTGCTGCAGTTGGGATGGATTAACTCGAAATACATCGGGCAGATCGTTCGAGGAAATGGCCAAGTTCAATTTGGTATTATACTCATCGCTCACCCAGTCTGTTTTGACTTCAACACCCAGTTTCTCTTTGTATCGCCGGATCCAAACATTGTTGGTAATATCATCGCCCTTCGGATACTTTGCGGACGTGTACTCGGAGGTTACCGTGTGAATAGTTACCGTTCCTGATTCAGCGTTACCCGAGTCTGAACTTGTCGGATTTTTGCCGGTGCTGCCGTCATTACTGCACGCGGTCATAAGAATGGTGGACATGCATAAAGTCAAAATCAAGGATTTCGTTTTCTTGGCCATGCTCGTTCCCCCTATGAAATGATTTCAGTGAAGACTTGCTTGAACACATTGTAAAGGTGGAAGGGACAGAGTGGTATAAAAGTTATTGACGGATATCCACAACTTTTTTTACCTGTTGATCTGACGTGGAACAATACAAATAGGGGAGCATGCAATTTTTTTACTTTTTCCATACTTTTCTTTACGGACTACACTTGTGTGTATGTATAAAAACAAGCTCCAATCCCCAATTGGGGACAAGAACTTGTTTCAATGATATAAGCCAAAATAAAACAAACACACGTTAAACGGAAAGGCAGTACCAATCTGGAGAAGCGAAGCGTTCGCCTTTACCGATGGAAATTTTACTGCGCAATAGCTTCAAATTCCGGCTGCAATTTGTTTCGCAGAAGAAACATCATGATCGCACCCACAAGGAATGCCACAGCATCGGCAATGACGAGCGACCAGACCACGCCGTGGAAACCGTTCATATGATTGGCGATATAGAGCACCGGAATCAAGGTAACGCCTTGAATAATGGACATGATAAATGCGGCGGTTCCTTGTGCTGTTGCCTGGAAAATACCCGTGAACAGCGTCGTCATTCCTGAGATGAACAGGGATAAAAACGTTACGTGAAGAATGTAGCTGCCCATTTCAATGAGCTGCGGATCACTCGTAAACAATCCGATTAAATGATCGGAGATCAGATAAACGATGACGCCGAAGCCGACGGCTAACGCAACCATGGTTTTGATCGTAAATCCTATCGTTTGTTTCATCCGCAGTTTATTCGCCGTAAAAGTGAAAGCGATGAGCGGCACGACTCCCTCGCATAAACCCATCAAAATAAACTCGGGGAATTGCAGCAAACGTGATGATATTCCGTACCCCGCCACGGCTTGATCTCCGTAATCGGCAAGAAAATGGTTGAGCACGAGTGACATGGCACCCAGGAAGATACTCATAATAAACACGGGAACGCCGATTTTGAGCACATTGCCGAGAATGTCCTTGCTGACCTTGAACCATTTGGACGAGATGGTCAGGAAACGGCTTTTTGTTCCCATATGGAAGGCGTAGAACGCACTCGCAACCAGGTTGGAGATGACCGTGGCCGATGCCACGCCGATGATGCCCCAATGAAAGACGTAGATGACCACGGCATCCAGAATGATATTTACGACCACGCTAAGGATCATCCCAGCCATTGATGTGATGGCTGCTCCCTCCGAGCGCACGATATTTTCCAGCGTGAAAAATAAAATCACGAAGGGTGAGCCGATGAGCATCACGGTGACATATTGTTTCGTGAATTCAAAAGCTTCCGGCGTTGCTCCCAAACCATGAACGATCGGATCGATTAACGGAAGGCCGACGGCCATCACGATCAAACCGAGAACTAAACTGCTATAAAAGGCAAAGGAAGACACATGTTTTACGTCATCATACTTGTGTTCACCCAATAGACGGGAGATGAAGGTACCGCTGCCCATGCCAATCAAGCTGCCTAATGCCATAATGGCGGCGAATAAAGGCAAGGTAAGCGCAAGGGCGGTTAACATGGCCGTATTGCCCAGCGTCCCCAGGAAATAGGCATTCAAGATGGAGTATATGACATTCATTGATGTGCCGAGCATCATGGGAATCGCAAAATGAGCTACGGCTTTGGTGATCGGTGCTTTTTCAAAGTAATGGAGATGTTCTGCATCCATGCGGATCACTACTTTCTTCATGTATTTTGTTCTTATGGCAATCTAACAGTGTTAGATTGTACCTTACGGTGTAAGATGATATCATGAACGTATGAACCTGTAAAGTAAAACTTACACTGTTAGATAAAAGGGCGGGTAATGGATGAAAAAACAACAGCCTCAAATCTCGGAAGATAAAATATTGGAAGCTTCGTGGGCGCTTCTGGGGGAGGAGGGCATCGAGAAATTCAGCATGCGACGATTGGCCGACCGTTTGGGAATACAGGCTCCGTCCATATACTGGTACTTTAAGAGCAAGCAGAATCTCTACCAACGTCTGGCCAACCAGATATCGAAAATCATTCTGGAGGAGTTCCACTCCGATGGGGATTGGAAAGAGCAGATGGAGGGAATTGCCGTCACGATACGAAATGTGCTCAGCCGGTATCCCTGCTCCACACAGCTCATGATGATGACGCTGCCTCATGAGCCGGACATGATCCGATTCACCAACAGGATGCTGCTCTGCATCGAATCGACGCCACTTGAGCAAGAGCAGAAATTGCAAGCCGTGATTACGCTTACGAACTATGTGTTCTACTTCGTTCTGGATGATTATCAGCATCAGCGCAATATTACCGTGATGCTGGAGGACGAGGGAGTTGTTCCGGGCGGGCAGATGACCGCTCTTCTGGACTCGATGAGCGAAGCAGAAGCGGGATTGTTCCGTGGGATGTACAAGAGCGGGCTGTTTGAGGTGATGGGGACCGATCAGGCGTTTGAATTCGGCCTGAAGCTGATTCTGCTGGGAATCGAGCAGGTGATTAAGGAGCATGAAAAGAAATAGAACGTAAAAAAACCGCTCATCCGGCGATCGGATGGGCGGTTGTTATGAAATTTTGCAATGATATAATCCGCAAGAAACATACGCACGTTAACGGAAAGGCAAGGCGGAACCGGCTGCAGTTTCTTTAAATCATAAGATCATCAACGGTTTTTAACAAGATGGAGGCATTATGCCCGCCAAACCCAAAGGAATTTGACATACCGATCTTTACATTTGCCGTTCTGGCGCGATTCGGAACATAATCCAAGTCGCATTCGGAATCTGGCGATTCCAGGTTAATCGTCGGCGGGATGACACCCTGTTGCAAGGTTTTTACGAGGGCAATGGCTTCTACCGCCCCCGAAGCGCCAAACATATGGCCTGTCATCGATTTATTGGCAGTCACGGGGATGTGATAAGCCTGTTTGCCAAAAACCTGTTTTAACGCTGCTGTTTCAGAGCGGTCTCCAACCACTGTACTCGTTGCGTGGGCACTGATGACATCTACCTGCTCGGGGGAAAGCTGTGCTTCCGACAAAGCAGAACTCATCGCTCTTGCTGCACCTTCGCCGTCAGGCGGCGTAGCAACCATGTGATAGGCATCTGAACTAGCTCCATAACCGATGACTTCCGCAAGGATATTGGCCTTTCTTCGCAGAGCATGCGTGAGGGATTCGATAATCAGGATGCCGGAGCCTTCTGCCATCACAAACCCATCCCGATTGGCATCGAATGGACGGCTCGCCCGTTCCGGTTCCGTATTTCGCGTGGACAATGCGGTTGCATTGGCAAAACTGGCCAAAGCAATATCGGTCACGGCCGCTTCCGCTCCACCTGCGATAATGACGTCCGAACGTCCGGATTGGATATTGTAAAAGGCTTCTCCGATCGCGGTATTTCCAATCGAACACGCGGTTACAGGCGACATGGTGGAGCCTTTCGCTCCGTATCGAATGCTGATGAATGCCGCCGCCATATTTGAAATCATCATGGGCACAAGGGTGGGGCTAATTCGCCCCGGTCCCCGCTGTTTAAGGACATGGCTTTGATCCATCAACGTTTGAATTCCTCCGACGCCTGATCCTACATAGACGCCCATTCGATTTCTATCCACCGTATCCAGATCCAGACCCGAATGCTGTATGGCTTCTTCCGCAGCTGCAAGGGCGAATTGACAGAATCGATCCATTTTGCGGGCTTCTTTGATGCCAAAGAGCAACGTCGGATCAAAATCACGAACGACACCGGCAATCTTCACTTTATGATCGGATGAATCCAATATATCCAATGCAGAAATCCCCGATTTACCCTTAATAAGATTAGACCAAAATTGTTCTACATTGTTGCCGAGAGGGGAGATTACGCCCATTCCTGTAATTACGACTCTTTCCATAAATCAGATCCTCCTGAACGCAAATAAATTTGTGATTTACGGATATCATGTCATGGTATGTATCCTATTACAAGTTGTAGTTTATCCTAGTATAATTACTACTATCATCATTTCCGTATAAAAGCGTACAAGGAGGCCAGTAATGAACCGTCAAGTCAGACTGCAGGAACTATCGACATTTTTAAAAGCAAAACGTGCCCGGATTTCTCCCGAATCCGCAGGTTTTCCGGAAGGTCAGCGAAGAAGAACGCCAGGGCTGCGAAGAGAGGAAGTCGCCCAACTGGCAGGGGTGAGCACGACGTGGTATACCTGGCTTGAACAAGGGCGAGAGATCAAGGTTTCTTCTTCCGTGCTGGACAGTGTGGCTAACGCGCTCCAATTAACTGCCGATGAGCGGAGATATGTATACTCCTTATCATTGGAGGCGGGGAGTACAGCTTCTTCTCCCATGAAAGAACGGCCGCCAATCGTAAGTCCTTCTTTGGAAAAAATCATTACGGAGTTAAGCTATTGTCCGGCCATCATTTCGGATCGAAAGTGTCGAATTGTAGGATGGAATCGGGCCGCCGCCTATGTATTTCTGGACTTTGATCAGCTTCCCGATGAAGAACGGAATATGATATCCTTGCTGTTCTCCCGCCGGGAATTTAAACGTTTGGCCGTGAATTGGGAGCAATTTGCCAATGAATTTCTTGCGATGTTTCGTTCGTATTATGGCCAGCATGTTGAAGATGAGTGGTATGAACAGTTTCTGAATAACATGAAAGAGCGTCATCCCGAATTCGATGAAATGTGGAAGCAGAGCCCTGTCAATTATGCCCCGGATGTGCACCTGGAGTTCAGGCATGCCAAAGCAGGAAAAATGATATTTGAGCTAACGTCCCTTCAAGTGTACGGTGAACATGATTTGCGCTGCAGCATTTACACGCCTGACAAAAAAACGGAAGAAAAATTGATCAGCATGATGTAAGAGAGAGCTTCGTGATTCCATTGAAAGTCGCTAATTTAGCGGCTTTTTTTACTGTGGTCGCGGCGTATTCTCGTTTAAAAGAACACCATGCTCATGGAGCAGTTGGACAGTAAGATGGATTCGTTGTATAATAATCCCAAAATTTCTGTACGATACCGTACAGAAAAAGGAGAGGAACTTCTTGCCAAAGGTGCTAGTTACAGAAGAGCAATGGATCCAGCTCGGAATCGAGAAATTTTCGCAATCCGGGCTGGATGGCCTGGTCATCGAGAGAATGTCATCGGAATTGGGCTGCAGCAAGAGCAGTTTTTATTGGTACTTCAGAAATCGGAACGAGTATATCACCAAACTGGTGGAACGATGGGTCGAGCTATCGACCAATGAGGTCATCCTTCAGTCCTCCTTGGCCATAAATCCGGAGGATCGATTAACTTATTTGCTCCAGCAAATGTTCTCTGCAACGGGTAAAGGTGACTTTTTGTTTTTCTTCCGAAAGCTGGGGAGTAACCATGCAAACTTCCAAGAGATGCTGGAGAAGATTGAGCAAACAAGGATCGATTACGCTGTGCAAGTTTTAGAAAGCATGGGGATGACGACCTTAAACGCCCAACAAAAAGCCTTTATCCTATACCACTATTATTTAGGCTGGTATGAGCGCTTCAAAAACAGACAGGTGGAAAAGTACGAATTGCAACAGCATATCGACACGCTGAAAGCTCAATTGTTGAGTTCATCTTTGGAGGGATGACAATGAATGTGATGGCATGGATGCTGGGAACGATTTTATTTTTACTCGGCGGTCTACATATCTATTGGATCGTAGGCGGGAAATTCGGAGCTTTGGCGGCTATTCCAAGCAATGGCTCGGAATTGTTGTTCAAACCGAAGAAAGCAGGCACCGCCTTTGTGGCAGGAGCATTAATTTTTTCAGGATACATTGCATTAGCTCTTGGGGAGGTTGTTCATACCTTCATTCTGGCAGAATGGATGGTCAGCACCGGCGGCTGGATCATCGCGCTCGTGTTTTTCATCAGAACGATTGGAGACTTTCATTGGGTCGGTTTCTTTAAAAAGAAAAAAGGAACGTTGTTTGCCCATTGGGATACACGACTTTATTCCCCGCTATGTTTGTTCATCGCGATCCTTTGGGTGACTCTATTGATGAGATAGATGCCTTAGTCAGGTCAACAGCACAGTTTGTATGCATTCCCTTTAAATTTCGCATAGAATAGAAAGGAAACCATCGACATCTTAAGAAAATTTCATTGTATGCCAGTGTCGGTATGGTACATGGATTATTAAAAAGGGACCGCGCATCATTGTTGGAGGTGACTCACGTGAAGAGAAGGCATGGTGTACCCCATGTTTAAATGGATGCTGAACTCCCGTTTAGTCAAGTTTGGTTTCCTATTGATCGGACTCATTGTACTTTTTTATTCTTGGGAATCATTCCAGCATATTGATCTTAAAGGGTGGCTGTTGGAACCCAAGGAGTGGTGGATCGTTTGGGCCGTCCTGTGGGGACTGTCTCTCGTTAAATCCATCCTTTTTTTCTTGCCCATTCAACTGGTTTACGTTACTTCTGGAATATATTTTCCTATGGAAACGGCAGCACTTCTTTGCCTGCTGGGCCTGGTGCTGGAGATGACGATCACTTATTTTATAGGCATCAAGGCTGGGAGAAAAACGGTTGCTCGCTTCATATCGAAGGAAAACAAATGGAGCAAATGGTTCAATACCTACAAACAACATGAATTCTCAGGCATGTTCTGGGCAAGGCTTACTCCGTTCTCGATTGAAGCAATCAGTTTATTGTTAGGAGCTGCCGGGGCGAAGTATAAACCGTACATCATCGCTTCCACGCTCGGTTCGCTGCCTAAAATTGTTTTCTTTGTCATGATCGGCTCAATCATCAGCCAGGGAGAGGTCGCTGCATCCCTGTTGACTTTTCTGCTCATGACATTGGGGTGGTGCATCGTCATCGCATTTTTGATCGGACGAAAGCAGATTGTTTGGAGAAAGCAAACCAAACAGAACACTTCAAATACGTTGAACAGTTACGATGGGAAGTAACGGGGTTACGTTTATTCCAGACGAAACGAATGGTCGACCCACCTTTTACGGTACTGATGGGGCGTGACGTCCATCTGTTCTTTGAATAATTTGCAGAAATACGACACATTGGTCAAACCGATTTCCTCGGCAATGAGCGCGATCGGTTTGTTTGTCGTCGTCAGCAATTGAACAGACTGATGAATCCTGCGAGCAGCAATATATTGCGATATGCTGACTCCGGTTGCTTCTTTGAATAAATGCGAAAGGTGATAGGAAGAAAGGTGCAGCGATTGAGCCAGATCGTGCAAGCGATAGGGTACATGGTAGTTTTTTTCGATCCAGTTCAGGATGCGCTCGACCTGGTGGTTTTTGCGTCCCGCAGGAGAAGCTGCCGAATTTCCCTCAAAGTCATTCCATAACGGTTTGAGATGATGAAAGAAATTTACAAGAAACAGTGAAATTTCCTCCGTACGATTCGATTCGTCCAAATAAGGTATACGCTCCTGAAAGTTTTTAAATTGATGCACCAAGATATGCTGATCGCTCAGGTCGTAGAGGCAGGGGGAGGGGAGTTTCCCTAAATAAATATGCTTAAAGAAAGCATGTAAAACAGGCCATTTCTCGAAGTAGGCTTCAAACATGGAGGGTTCGAAAACGGCCAAAGACCGTTCAAAACATCGGTTATTCGAGTAGTCCAATTTGAGATGATGAAGCTGAAAAGGCTGAAAAATGCAAAGCATGCCCGGTTTAATCTCATAGCTTCGGTTATTCACGATCATTGTTCCGCTTCCTTCATGGATAAGTAACAATTCAATACCTAAATGGGAATGGAACGTTTCGTTGTTTGCGCTTTTGCGTCTATACGCGAAATGAATGGAGTGTTTATTGAAATCGTAGAGATCATATCGCACATCGGATTACCTCGCTTTGCACGGTTTATATTTCCATGAGTTCACTATAACGAAGCGTTCCAAAAACAGCAATATAGCGTTATTTTATCCACATTACAGGATCACAATGAACCCTCTCCCTAAGGTACTATTTTGTTGAAGACATCAATGGGGTAAGAGGAGGGATTCACCATGTTAAAGATTGCGATTATAGGCGCAGGAGCCATTGCCAACGCGCATATCAACAGTTATTTGCAATTTAAGGAACGATGCGAAATTGTGGCCCTGTGCGATATGTATCCTGAAAAGGCCGAAGCGAAGAAAAACGAGTTTGGATTGAACGCCAAAGTTGTTAGCGATTACAGAGAACTGCTTGATAAGGAAATCGATCTGATTTCGGTCTGTTTACCTCCTTATGCGCATGCACCGGTTACGGTGGATTTTCTGAATGCAGGCAGTCATGTCCTGGTGGAAAAGCCGATGGCATCTTCCCTGGAGGAATGCGATCTCATGATCGAAGCAGCGCAGAAAAGCGGCAAAATACTGTCGGTTGTGGCGCAGAATCGGTTCACCAATCCGATCATGAAACTGAAACAAATGCTGGATACCGGACTTGCCGGTCCGATCCTGCATGCTCAGGTCGATTCCTTCTGGTGGCGCGGTCATTGCTACTACGATCTCTGGTGGCGTGGTACATGGGAAAAAGAAGGAGGAGGTTGCACGCTGAACCATGCGGTGCATCATATTGATGCTTTGCTATGGATGATGGGACGCCCCGATCAAGTTCAAGCGTTCATGAGCAATGTGGCGCACGACAATGCGGAAGTCGAAGATTTATCCATTGCGATGCTTCGTTATCCGAATGGTGCATTGGGACAAATTACGAGTTCGGTCATCCATCATGGCGAACAGCAGCAGTTCATCTTCCAAGGACGGGATGCCCGAATCTCTGCGCCTTGGAAAATCACCGCTTCATTGTCCAGACCCAATGGTTTTCCGGAAAAGAATGCCGAACTCGAAGAGCAGCTTCAACAAGCATACGACCGTTTACCGAATTTGCCGTACGAGGGGCATTCCGCCCAAATCGACAATGTCTTGCATGCCATCGAGTCAGGGGAACCGCCTTTGATTGACGGCAGTAGCGGCCGCAGTACGTTGGAACTGATTATGGCCATTTACAAATCGGCGAGCACCGGAGAGAATGTCAAGCTTCCACTCGTTGCTGGCGATCCGTTCTACACGCGAGCAGGCGTCCAGCAGAATGCCATCCATTTTTACGAGAAAAGCGGTTATGTTGAAAATTTTGCCGCGGATGAGCAGATTACGATCGGCACAACGAAGGAATAGCCAATCTTACCATTCGAGGTGGACCGGAAAAACAAGAGGGTTGCTCTCTAAAGCGGCCCTCTTTATCATGTGTCTTTTCTCAATTCCCCCAATTGTGGTCGCCCTCCGAGGATGATCTTTATCTTCGCTATGCCATCGCCTGCTTGGCGGTATTTTCAACGTTTGCAAGTCAGAACCCTCCGGCGTATAACGATACAGGCAAATTTAGCAGGTTTGTTCCCATCTCAAACACGGCGTTTTATGCCCTTTTGTTGGACAAACCTCTTCAGAACCGAAAAATCCTCGGTCACGTTCTTAAACGGCAACGTTTCCAGCACCTGTTCCCGGTAATTTTTTTTTGCCGCTCCGCTGAGACGCGAATCGAGGATGCTAAGTACGCCAAGATCCGTTTCGCTGCGAATCAAACGTCCACTTCCTTGCCGTAACCGAAGAAGCATGTCCGGCACAAATACGTCCATGAACGGATTCTCCGCCACCAATGACTTATATTCATAAATGGGATCCGACGGAACGGGAAAGGGCAGCCGGAAAATAATGACCTGCGACAGGTCGGAGCCTTCGATATTCACGCCTTCCCAGAAAACACCGGTACTCAGAAGCACACCTTTGCTTGCCCGAAATTCAGCGATCACGCCGTCCTGGGAAGATCCCTCTTTTTGAACATGCACTGCCCATGCATGCGTATTGGCACTCGACATCAGTTTCTTGTGAATATACTTCATGTCTTCCTTGGCTGAAAAAAGGACCAATGTTCGTCCTTGCGTCAGATTACAGAGTTTGACCATTTCTTTGTAGGCTGATTCAAGGTAAATTTCACGCCGATCATAATGATAGTGCGGAACATGGTTCGAAATGTACATTATGGCATGATTGGTGTAATCGAAAGGGGATGGTTTGCGGTCCATATAATCCCCCCTGTAACCAAGCGATTGCGTCAAATAAGAGTATTGTTCTTCCAGCGTTTCCCCGCCCTGGCACATCGTTGCAGACGTGAGGATCACTGAAGTTTTGCCGTGAAATAAAGTATGTTTCAGAAACTGGCTAATATCTTTGGGACAGATGCTGACCGTGGCTTCCTGCAGAGGTTTGCTTGCCCATATGAGATAGTTGTCCTCCGCTCCAGCCAGAACATCGATGAGGGAGATAAGCCCGTTCATGGCTTCATAAACGTCATCGATCTCACGTTCGTTGCGGGAGGTCAAAACCGATAGGCTGAGACTCAGGTCTTTCAACACATGCGAGACTCGAGTCAACGGCGTTTCTTTGATCTCGGATACTTTGATCCGGTCGCTGTCCTGTTTGGCCGCACGGAGCAAGTCCGTGCCGATCTGTTTGAAAATGCGTTCAACGCATTTTTTCAGAAATTTGGATTGCGAAAGAAGGCTTTTATCCCCGGATTTCTTCATGAGCAATTGCACAGTATCGTCCAGAATGCGGCAGATTCCTCGAAAAGTGAACTCCAGAGTTCGTGCGTCTCTAACTTTGGCTTCCAGATTATGAGCTTCATCAATGACAATCAGAGCCGGCCGTTCCGTAATAAGGCCTCGGGTTCCTTCTTTTTTCTTCATCAAATCCCGGATGAGCAGGTCCTGATTCACGATTATAAAATCGATTTCATTTACCCTTGCATTGATTTTGGCACGCATATCGTAAAATAAGCAGCCATTTTTATGATGGCAGCGTTCGAATTTGCAATCGTTCACGGAAACATTGGACCATTCGGCATCACGAATGCCGCCCTTTATATCCGCTCTTTCGTCAATCTCAAAATTTAATACACGCTGTGCAAGGGTAGAGAAGGGGGAGCCTGGATCATCAGGGTTGAATAATTCCGCTGCCCTGTTTCGGCAGGCATACTGGCCCATGCCTTTCCCTACGACAGAGCGAACCGTTGTAAAGCCTAACCGGCTGCCGATGATCCTAAGGTCTTTATGTATCTGTTCCGAAAGCTGAATGGAGGATGTTGCGATAATAATCGGTTGGCGCGATACCTGATTAATGAGCAGGCCGGGAATGAGATATCCGAAGGACTTGCCGATACCAACCCCGGCTTCAATCATGGCGTTGCGTCCATTAATATAAGCATCAGCTATATCCAGTGACATATCCTGCTGCCCGACCCGCTCTCGGAGGCCCATTCGGGGAAACCGGTCATACACTCGGAAGATGGCTTCAACCAACGAGCGCTCGAGGTCCTTTTTCGGCTCCCGCTTCTGTGAAGTATAGAGTTCATTTAACCAATTCATAACGATCACCTCTTTTCCAAATGAAAATCATCCTATTTGGATATTTATAGTGAAACTTTAATTATCTTTGAAGCCGCCGCCACAGTCAAGTGTTCGGAATGGCAAAATGGCTGAACGCAACAAAATCGGTTCAACAGCGTCTATTGAGCATAAATAGAGAACATCAACGGGAGTGAAACAGATGCATATCAAACGGTTGACGATCATCGGTGCCGTACTCGGCTCCATGTTTTTATGGGCAGGAAGCGTGGCTGCGAACGAGCGCTTTACCGATCTGCAGCATTCGAAGTGGGCCGAAGACGGTATTGAATATATGGCTAAACGGGGAACCGTGGCCGGATACGGCAATGGGAAATTCAAGCCCGCAGCGCCTGTGACAAGGGCGCAAGCGGTCACTTTTATGGTACGGGAGCTTTATTCGCAGCAGCTTGAGAAGCCGGTGCAGAGTACGACATATGGAGATGTTCCGCCAACACACCCCTTTTACCGGGAAATCGCCATCGCGGCCAAAAACGGGCTTGCCAGCGGGTTTCCAGACGGAACCTTCCATCCGGATGCACCTCTTAGCCGCGCAGAGACGGCGGCATTCCTTACACGCGCATATTTACTCGTCGAAGGCAAGCAGCCTGCCAATTGGTCGGATACGGAAAAGCACTGGGCCGCAGCGCCGATTCTCATCATGAGCTCGAACGGTTTGGTCGGCGGATATGCGGATGGAACCTATCGTCCGAATCGTACGGTCACGCGTGCGGAGTTTGCCGTATTTATGTCGCGCGTGATTCGGTTTGAACGTGAAGCAGCTATTCGGGCACAAGATTGGGACAAGTTGATTTCATATATGACCGTGAGCGAGCAGGTCGGCCAAATGCTCATGCCTGACGTTCGGCAATGGAATGACAAAGCAACGACGAGCGTGAATGAAGGGCTGGAACACACCATCCACGACCAAGATTTGGGCGGTTTGATACTTTTCGATAAAAATATTGTAGACGCTAAACAGGTCACAACATTCACGCACAATCTGCAAAACGAAGCAGGCGACATTCCGTTGTTTCTAGGTATCGACCAAGAAGGCGGCGTCATAAAACGAATTCCTGGCGGGACGAATCTGCCGGGGCAAATGGCCCTTGGCGCCACAGGGGATGCGGCACTGGCCGAAGCGGCCGGACAGCTGACAGGAGAAGAGCTGAAGGCGCTCGGACTGAACCTCAACTTTGCGCCCGTGCTCGACATAAACAGCAACCCGGACAATCCGATCATCGGCATGCGTTCGTTCGGCTCGAGTGCGGATTTGGTGACGCGGTTTGGTCTCGCAACGATCAAGGGACTGCGTCAATCGGGCGTGATCGCGGCAGTCAAGCATTTTCCGGGCCATGGCGATACAACGGTGGATTCCCATCTCGGAATGCCTGTGTTGACGCATCATCGGGAACGGCTTGATGCGGTGGAACTGAAACCGTTCCAGGCTGCGATCGAGAATGGGGTGGATTTGATCATGACTGCGCATATTGCTTTTCCTGCGATCGATAATGAACAGGTCACTTCGCTCAAAGACGGAAGCCGTGTGCCGATCCCTGCCACATTATCCAAAAAAAGTGCTCACCGGGTTACTTCGCGAAGAGATGGGATATGAGGGTCTCATCATTTCCGATGCCTTCACCATGAAGGCCATTGCAGCGCATTTCGGGGAAAATAAAGCGGTGGAACGCGCCGTCTCTGCAGGCGTGGATATCATCCTGATGCCGCAAGATTCGGAAGCCGCTCATCAGACGCTGGTGAACGCGGTGAAGGACGGGACGATCCCGACCCAAACCATCCATGCGTCCGTTAAACGAATTTTGGAGCTGAAATCGAAATATGGTTTGTTCGAACCTGGCCCAAGCCTTGCCCAAAAGTTAGCCGACCTTAAACAGGTCATCGGAACAGAGGAGCATCGCACGGTGGAGCGGAAAATTGCAGAAAAAGCTGTCACCTTATTGGCGAGCCGCGACGGTTTACATCCGGACCCGATCCATCAGGGCGACCGCGTTGTGATCGTTGCAGCCGAGGAAGAGCAGGCAAAACAGCTGGAGAAACAACTGAAGCAAGCCACAGATGACTTGTCCTTCAAAACGGAAATTTCCGTGATCGACCAAGGACAAACCAACGCTGCCATGCAAGCGATCAATAAGGCTGATTACGTTATTCTGGCCTCCTACCAATTCCGCAATGTGGCCAGTCAGTTCGGATGGAATGAGGTTCAATCCTTGATCGACGAGATGAACAAGCGGAATAAGCGTTACACGTTGTTATCGCTAGGGAACCCATACGAGATGGTCTATTTGCAAAACGTGCGCTCCGCGCTTGCCGTTTACGGGAAGCAGGAGCCGAATACGGCAGCCGGAACGAAAGTCTTGCTTGGCCAACTGGAAGCGACCGGGGTGCTGCCGGTGCAAACGGATTGAATCACCTGCTTTTTAAATTTGTTGACCGAGAACCGTCTAAAGAAACGTCAAACTGCAGGGAAGCGGAGGCTTTTGGTTCATAAGCCCAAACCGCTGCCTCGACGTACCCCATCCGGGATAAGTCCGGGTTGTTACCAAAAAGCCCCCGCCTAGAAGGCGGGGGTGGTTTAATATAGACAACTATTCCCATAATGGGCCTGTAATTATCAGAATTATAGTTAATTGTCTATGCCCCCCCGTGATTTTTACACATAGTATGTGGAGAAATATCACGGAGGTGAGTTCATTGATAAAACGTCATGGGAAATTTATTGGTAAACGTAAATTAAAAAAACATGTGCATTGTGCTAAGGTTAAGGTGGTAAAAGTTAGACCAAAAATTGTTGTTAATGCACCGCAAGGCGCACAAGGGGTTCCTGGCCCGCAAGGACCTATAGGTCCGATAGGTCCAATCGGGGCCACTGGCGCACAAGGGATACCAGGCCCTGCCGGCCCGCAAGGACTTCCTGGCCCCGTCGGTCCTGTCGGCCCCGTCGGCCCTGCTGGAGCAACAGGCCCCGCCGGCCCTGCCGGAGCAACAGGCCCTGCCGGTCCTGCCGGCCCTACTGGAGCCGGAATATCCGATTTCCTGAGCGTTTTCCGGGCAGATCCGGGCACAGGTACAGACACCGTTCCAGGAAACTCGCCCATAACTTTAACCGGCGTTTTGGCTAATGTTGGAGGTGCATTTACCTTCGTGCCGCCATCCCCGACGATCACCATCAACGAAACAGGAAGCTACCTGATCTCTTTCACCATTCATAATCAGGGCGATGCTGATTTCAACCTCACAGTGAATGGAACGCCCGTAACCCCCGTGCCTTTCACAGGTGATGGAGGAGGCCCTATATCTGCTGAAGTTATTATTACGGTCACAACGGTTCCGACGACGATCCAGCTGGTAAATGCGAATGCAACTCCTGTACAGTTGCATAACAATCTAAATACCACTGTGACCATTCTGAAACTGACTCCTTAATTCCGATTCTCAATATAGTTTATGTCTGCATAAAAATAAAAGATTATGTCTTTTATCCGGTCAATAAGTCTATTTATTCGAAAAGATAGTCTGAATGATCGGGGGCTGGAGAGCGGCGGGGCGAAAAAGCTAGAACATATCGCCCGCTGCTCTCTCCGTTACCGAAGCCAAACCCTCAAAGTCTGGTAAGAATATCCCGGTGCCGGCAACTACTGAAGATATGAAGGTTACTGAAACCGTGGTCACGTTCAAGCTGGACAAGATACATAAGCAAGAGGAAGTTCTGTCCGGAACATAATCAGTTAAAAATAACGACAGTATAAATGTTCCAGCCTCCAAATTGCTTGGAACTGGAGGTAAACGGGTGAGTATCCTGATTCAGCTTTTTCTGGTGAGAAAGATTACGATAGTATATGGTGAAAACTTGGGAATGTGACCATTCGTATCGTTTCCGGATTATCCGAATTTTTTCAATGACTCTGTTTTTTCTTCATCCGTTCATGCTCGGGTTCAATATGAATCAAAATTTGGGCACGATGAAAAACTTGTTTAATGGCCTGCTCCATTTCATCGGAAAGTTGATGGGAAGTGATCACGCTCATGGTAGACGGGACGACAAGGTGAAAATCAATAATCTCCTCCGGACCGGATCGCCGGGTACGAAAGTTATGAACCTCGATGTATTTTTCCTCGAACGATTGAATAATGTGAAGGATGTTCTCTTCCTCCTCTTCGGACAATCGGGCATCGATCAGTGGTGGGAAGGATTCTTTCATCAATTTGTAAGCTTCTCGCATGATATAGAACGCCAGAATAATCCCAATGACCGGATCCAATATATGCCAGCCTGTGATCGTAACGAGCAATAAGCTAAACGCTACTCCTAGGGAGGTGAAAACATCCGTAAGTAAGTGCAGTGCATTTGATTTCATGGCGACTGAATTCATTTCTGCCGCTGTTTTTTTGAGCTTTCGCGAAACCCAATAATTGATGCCGGCTCCAATTAGCATAACAATGATTCCTAAATAGGGAAGTTCTACGGGACTCGGATGGATGATTTTATGAACACACTCATAGATGATCCAGATGCCAGCCACAAAAATGAGTATGGTTTCGATGGTTCCTGAGACGTTCTCTACTTTGCCATGTCCATAGGGATGCTGTTGATCTGCGGTGCGTCCGGAAATACGGATCGAAAAAAATGCAATGAGGGAAGCCGCCAAATCCAAAGCAGAATGGATCGCCTCGGAAATAATGGCCACCGACCCCGTCAAAAGTCCAACAACGAATTTGGATAAAACGACAAAGGCGTTGCTCAGGACAGACAGAAACGCAACATTTGCCCCTTTCAAACGATCTACCTCCATTTGGAAATTAATAAATTAATTTGCTGCCATCCGGATATTATGTTCACTATTTCCCATCCTTAATCAACAAGAGTTTCAAGAGCATGAAGCATTACCTGATTGCACAACCGATGGTGTTGTCAAATGAGGAGCAAGATTTTATAATATATGAATAGTTGATCATATATTTATGAAAAAGGATGATGATGATGTATGATGTATTGGTTGTTGGAGCAGGGCAGGCGGGTTTAGCAACCGGCTACTATTTAAAGGAGGCCGGGCTGAATTATTTAATGATCGATGCAGGATCCTCCATAGGCGATTCTTGGCGTAATCGGTACGAATCTTTGCAATTGTTTACTCCGAGAGCATATGACGCGTTACCGGGACTGCCGCTTCATGGCCATAAAAATACGCTCCCAAGCAAAAATGAAATAGCGGACTATCTGGAAGATTATGCAGCTTTTTTTAAACTTCCCGTCGTTTTGAATGTTCTCGCCAGACGGTTGTGGAAAAAAGACGGCATTTTTTACCTTGAAACAACAAAAGGCCTGTTTGAGGCCCGGAGTATCGTCATTGCCACAGGACCTTTTCATAGGGCAAACATCCCTGATTTTTCAAAACAGTTACCCGAAAATGTAATTCAATTCCACTCCTCTGAGTACAAAAATCCTTTACAGCTATCACCAGGCAGCACACTCGTTGTAGGCGGCGGTAATTCAGGAGCACAAATCGCGGCAGAGATTGCATTGCATGCCAAACAATCCGTGGCCATATCGATTTCCGGAACAATAAAGTACAAACCTCTTTATATTATGAAACGAAGCATATTCTGGTATTTTGAAAAACTCGGGATTCTCCGAGCGGGTGCGGATACCTTTAGGGGAGCGTGGTTGCGCAAACAACCTGAATACGTTTATGGATACGATTTAAAAAAACTCGTGCATAAGGGGAAAGTCCGTGTGTACCCTCGGACATTGCATGTTGAAGGACAACGCGTCATTTTCGAGGACCGGAACGAACTCGTTGTGGATAATGTGATTTGGGCTACGGGATTTAAACAAAATTACGCCTCATGGATGGATATTGAGGGAGCACTTAACTCCAATGGTGAGGCTGTACATAACGAGGGAGTATCACCGATCGATGGCCTTTACTTTGTCGGATTACCTTGGCAAACAGCCAGGGGATCAGCACTTATAGGCTGGGTAAAATACGATGCAGAACGAATTGTTTCTCATATCAAAAAATCAACATCTTAGTCTGTTGAGTGGGATCTCGGATTAAAGATGGCTGATGGAGCAGCTTTCTGATGTTGCGGACACGTACTTAACCCTAGATGAGGGCCAGTACGTGTGCCGAATATCAACGATTACCTGCAGTTCAGACTTCCGTCTCTGGCAGTTGCAGTGCTTCCGTTTCATAGGCCTGATACGCATTCTCTATGCCCATAATAACGTCTTTAATTTTCATATATCCTTTGGTATACGGCTCCGAATCCCGAATTTCCTCCCACATATAGTGATATTGCTTCAAGTCCTCGGTCTCGCACACTACAAAATCAGTAAAATCCTTGCCAGGCAGAGCTTCCGCATCAAAAAACCTCACTTGCACAGATGGACTGTACTTGGATATGATCTCTTGCAAGCCACCCGCAAATGTTCTTCGCTCCTCCCGCGGCAGCGCCAACCAGGTTGGGTAGAACTCCAATAATACAATCATCATTTGTCGCATATTCATTCTCCTCGCTCAACTATGTTTTCGCTTTGCTGCCAACCCATTGTACCCTGACCCGATTCGTTCGGCATTAACATAGGTTAATCCAGTTTATCCATGAAGCAAGCGGCTGAGAGATACGGGGGAGACGCCGATATAAGAGGCAATATGATATTGGGGGATTCTGTGTTCCAAGCCGGGATACTTTGCCAAAAAAGCATGGTACCGTTCCAACGCTGACAGACATAACAGTTCCTTCTCCCGCTCTTCTTTGCGAATGTACAACCGTTCCACGGCCTTTCTAATAAATCTTTCCCACATGTGACTTCGATCCATAAGCAGCTTTAACGTATCATAGGGAATTTCAATAACTACAGAATCCTCCAAGGCCTCGATGTTGAATAGTGATTTCGAGCCCGTCACCATTGCACCATAGGATGTGGCATAGTCGTCCTCCAACGTAAAGGCAACGTTGAAATCCTTTCCGTCACGCAGCGCATAGTACAGCCGAAATAATCCCTGCACGCAATAATAGGCATCATTCACTTCTTCATCAGCTTGAATGATGGTGAAGCCGCTAGGGATATGTCTGATCGTAGTCCGCTGCACGAACCATTCCCACTCTCGGGGCGAGATGCCTCCTTGAACAGCCGCATTGTGAAGCGATCTATAATAATGCTGCATAAATTCCTCCTGTACGTGCCGTACCATCGTATTTCGGTGATAAGTATATTACAGCTTTCACTTGGATTTCTACAAGATCAGGGAAAAGGGGCTGAAAATAAAAAAACACCCTTTTCAAAGGGTGATCGTCGTTATGATTTCGTTAATCGACTCAACTGGCGAACACTGAATTCGAGCTGTTCAATGACATCTTCAAGCTGCTTCCGCTCAATGAAATGTTGACGCCATTCCTGCTCTCCGGATTCCTTCAAAGATCGAATCTGCTCTTCATGCTCTTTTTGTTTATCCATCAGGTCCGCGATGTGTGCATAGAAACGCTCATAATCCTTGACGACTTCGTCAAGGAACCGGTCTACCGCCTCGGTATCATAACCGCGCAGCTTATAATCAAACTGTTTTTCGTGAATATGCTGGGCGTCCATGCCTATGCCTAATTGCTTGAACAGCTGCTTCTGTTTTTCCAGCCGCCTTTTCAAAACTTCTTCCATGTTCACTCTAATAGACCCCCATATGAATCTGCAATGCCTTTTTCTTTATGCAGTTGGACTCAGGTATACACTTTTTTATAATCGACAGAGAGCGACTCAATAATCTGCTCATATTTTTGACTGGCACGCGGGGCATAAAAGCGAAAGAATTTATCCTGCAGTGCTGCCTGTGCAAGCCAATAAAAAAAGTCATTGCTAAGCCTGTTTTTGCCGATCGAGTAGGAGTACATGACACTATGTTGATACATGTTCTTCCATTCGAACGTAAAACGCTGCTTTATTCCTTTGTTTTCCAAACCGAACGAAAAATTTCCCTTCCTTAGAAGGTAAAACTTTTCCCTCCAGAAATACATCGGTCCGTCCTTCGTGCCAACAATGCCGGTAAAGCCGTTCTCGAAATTCATATAAAAGCCACGGATGAATGCATTGCCATCGATTCCGCGGGTATCTACTTCCTTAAAAGATTGCAGGTCCAGGCATTTGGTGTCATTTTTGGGTGGAGCATTAAAATCTCTGACATACATTGTGTGCATTCGAAAAGCACCTCCAGGATAAACATACTTTCATGTAACAGACACGTCCAAGAGAACAACAAACCTTCCCCAGAGACAATGATCCTTTAAGTATAGTTGATGGATATATACATTTTCTTAACACTTGCCGTCAGATCGAGGCTGTTCCAAAGCACGCTTCAATTTAAAAGGAGGATAATCATATTGGATTTGTACTTGATTCATGATCATTTGGCGATTATGATGGAGCTTGGCAAGAAGGGGCATAGAGAGCTGCAAAATTTCAATTTCAATAGAAAGCCGAGGAGCAGAAGGAGGTCAGTCATCCTAGAATTCCGAACAAATTAGCTGCAGTTATTAAAAACATAAGAGGAATTGGAGATTTAATCATTAATGACAACCAACCATAAATGGAATGTGGCTGGCCTGGCATTGCTGCTGGGTTTATTTTCGACGTTAGGCCCGTTTACCATCGATATGTATTTACCGGCATTTCCCGAGATTGCCGAAAATCTTAATACAAGCGCTTCTCTGGTTCAGTTCAGTCTTACTGCCTGTTTATTGGGCCTGGCTGTGGGACAGCTTGTTATGGGTCCTTTGAGCGATGCTTATGGCAGACGTACACCGCTGCTGATTTGCATGGCTGCCTACATCATTTGTTCCGTAGCGTGCGCCTATTCCCCGAATATCGGGCTGTTGATTCTGTTTCGTTTTACTCAGGGATTTTCAGCTTCGGCTGGTATCGTCATTTCTCGCGCAATCGCTCGTGACTTGTACAGCGGACATGAACTCACCAAATTCTTTTCTTTGCTTGTGCTTGTAGGCAATCTGGGGCCGTTGGCTGCCCCGATCGCCGGCAGTGGAGTTCTTTCATTTACGACTTGGGTGGGCGTGTTTATTTCACTGGCTATTCTAGGCATTTTCTTATTAGCGATGACCAAATGGGCTTTGAAGGAGTCGAATCCACCCGAACGACGTGTGGCCCCCAACTTCAAACAACAGCTGCGTAGTTACGGACAGCTTCTGCGTGATCGCAAGTTTGTCGGCTACATGCTGGCTCAAGGCATCATGACGGCCGGAGTCTTTGCCTATGTAGCGGGAACGCCTTTTATATATCAAAATATTTATGGCGTTACGCCCACTGTATTTGCCATATTATTCGCATCGAACGGCATCAGCTTGATGATCGGCTCGCAAATCGTGGGGCGGATGTCACAACGTATACCAGAGCAGACTTTGCTGCTATCCGGACTGTGGGTTGCCCTGGCGTCAAGCGTTGCCGCACTGGTCGTAACCATCGTTCATGGCCCGCTTTTCGCTTTGGTCATTCCATTGTTCTGCTTTGTGTGTTCGATTGGTATTACGTCAACTGCGGCATTCCCGCTGGCTATGGAAAGCCAAGCCAAAAGTGCCGGAAGCGCTGCAGCATTGCTTGGGGTCGTTCCTTTCCTGTTAGGTGCATTGGTCGCTCCTTTGGTTGGGGTGGCAGGCGAGGACACTGCGGTTCCGTTGGGTCTGACTTTATTGGGGACCAGTATTGTTGCAATCATCACTTATTTTGTACTCGTTAAAAAGGTTTCGCAGGATGTCCCTCAACATGCCCAGTCTGATCTTGATTTTTAGGTATATTCGATCATCACAGAAACAAGCTGCCTCAAGACAGCTTGTTTTTTCTTTTTTATACTCGATTACCGTGTCACTGCATAAATCGGGGTGTTTTTGCCGGTTGATAAAGCGGCGAGCAATGTGTTTGCCTCTATGAGAAGCGATGTGAATTACAGTAACCCTGTTGGAAATTTGCTTTAACTATGTCATGATGGAAAAAAGCTGAAAAGCTCTGTCGTTAACAACTTATTTTGGGTTAGGGGATGAATCTTATTATTATCAGAGAAGCGAGTAACACAGACTATCCGCAGTTAAGACGAATATATCTTGAATCACGTCGCAAAAGCTTTCACTGGGCGAATGCAGAAGAGATGGGATTAAATGATTTCGATCGGGATACCGTCGAAGAACATATCCTGTTAGCTGAGGAACATTCGCAAATTCTTGGATTTGCTTCCTTATATTTGCCTGATCGTTTTATTCATAATTTGTTTGTACACCCCGATTTTGCCGGCAAAGGGGTTGGCGCTCAGTTGCTCAAGAAGGCCATAGAGAAAATGGGTACGCCTGTAACATTGAAATGTGTGTCCGAAAATCACAAAGCGATGAATTTTTATGAAAAATGCGGTTGGAGGAAAGTTGTTGAAGAAGGAAAGCCGGGGGAGAAGTACTGGGTTCTAACATATGACGGGGTGACAAGTTAATGAGGGTTTCATCGGATTTCGTTTAGTCAGGGCGAAGTACCGCAACTACACCTTCAGCGTCTTCTCCTGTTTTTGAATGCAAAAAAAACACACAAATGTCCTGTATAAGGCCTTTGTGTGGCGAAAATGGAGATTTGTCTCCACAAAAGTCCACATCTCCAAGTGATTTTAGGTGTAATATTCCGTTGTAGTAAGTATAAATGGACTCCTTCATTGTTGTTAATTGCTTACCAAGTACAAGCTGTACGTTCTATCCAAATTATTGGTTGCCTTAACCAAAGCTAAGCGTGTTTTTTGATAAAATGAAGCAATGTTTGTCCCAACGCTGTTAAAATGACGCCTTTGCCGTCACATTTAGAACAAGGTTCTTTTTCGTCATTGAGAACAACATATTTTTCTCCGTTACAGTTAGGGCAGGGGAGCTCTAAATCGTCTGTTGCAATAATTACTGACATCCTGATCACCTTTACGTTTTTATTTAAGGAGGTTGAAGGTAGAACGCCTCGCTTTGATTTAACATATCAAAAGTAAGTCACTTATTCAACCTTGAGAATGATTATAATTCTCATTTACGAACTTCGACATTTACGGTATACTGACAATGATTGCTATACATAATGTCGGTAAATAAAAGAGGAGAGGATTGAAATGTCGGGAAGGATCAAACAAGGAATGTTCATTAGTTTAATGGCTGTAATGGTTTTTGTGCTTGCAGCCTGCTCCAGCAATAATGGCAGCAGCGATGCTGAAAGCAGCAGCTCACAGCAAGCATCGACGAATAGCTCTGCAAAAGCTGCAGCGGATGAGGAAAAAACGAGCGGGAATGGTTCGGATGCGGCCCAAACAGCGTACCCGCTAACCGTTTCAAACTATAAAACAGAGAACGGTGCATGGGTGGCCAACGAACAAATCTTTGAAAAGGCACCCGAACGAGTTGTTGCGAATACGCAAGGTGCTGCCGAACTGTTGATTCGCCTCGGTTTGACCGACAAGATTGTCGGCGTGGCAGCGCTGTTCGGTAGTGTCCCTGAAGACATTGCTGAGGAGTTTAAGAAAATCCCTGTATTGGCTGATAGTTATGTTGGCAAGGAAGTAACGATCGGCGCTTCCCCCGATCTGGTCATGGGACGTGGCGGATTGTTTGAGGATGCCGACTGGGGCGTTGGCACGGTAAGCAGCTTGAATGAAATGGGTATCAAAACGTATGTGCAGCGGACCAGCGTGACGGATGCATCGCTAGATAGTCTATATGAGGATATTGCTCAGCTAGGCGAAATCTTTAACGTACAGGCAAATGCAGCAGCATATGTTGAGAAGCTTAAAGTTCGCGAGAATGCACTCAAAGCGAGAGCAAGCGCCGAACCGATCAACTATGCATCTTTCTTTGATAATGGGGATGGAACCATCGGCATTTACAATGGAAACGGAGATACGTTTATTGAGAGTGCGATGTCATTAATAAATATGCATAATATGCTTATTAACGAAACAGGCACGCTCAGCTTGGAGAAATTAATCGAAATTAATCCGGATGTCATGATTATTTCTAAATATGCCGGTGGCATCGACCCGCAGCAAACGATTGAAAAACTGTTAGCCAACAAGCAGGTACAAAGCGTTAATGCAGTCAAAAACAAGAAAATTTACGTTATTGATTTCAACAATTTCTGGGGCTATGGAGATTCCATCTTCACCGGAGTTGAAACGCTTGCCGATGATATGGGCTTGTAATGAATTGGATATCATTTATTTGGGTTAACGCCCAAGCAGGAGCCAACTTTATGCGTCGGCTCCTTTTCATTTGGTTCATCCTATGGTTCATCCTAACGGTTTAACCATTTGCAGCAAAACGAGGAGGCAGACACCATACAATACCATTGCTGTTACTTCCCCGGGAGTACCCGGGAAAAAGGTATGTGCGGCCATCCGGGACGAATAGCCCAGCGGTATGCCGATGAATAATATGACGAAGCCCCATACAGCCATTTTGCTCCAGAATGTGCATTTCAGCAGCCTTCTGAGCGCAAAGACATTGGCTGAGAGGACGATCAGCTCCATAAGCAGAATGCCAACCACGGCTCCGTTCAAATGCAGGTAGGGAATAAGTATGTAGTGGCAGCATACGGCAAAAGCGATGCTGACTGCTGTGCTGATGAACGTGATTTTTCTTCGGTCCTGAGCCCATAGAATGCTGGTCGTGATTTCTCTTAGGCCGACAATTAACGGGATTGGGGACAGCCATTGGATCAACTGGGCGGCATCTGTAGAATTAAACAATAACAATGAAAGCTCTCTTGAATATATCCAAAAAAAGAGGCTGGATACCAAGCCCCAATTCCATGCATATCGGATGGCTTTGAAACTGTATGCCTGAAAGAGGTTTTCCTGTTGTTTTTCCCAGCTTGCCGAAAGTTTCATGGTCATAGTATGGGAGATCGCCGCTGTAACAATAGTCGGCATATAAGCGACAAGAAGGGCCATACCTGTCAGCAAACCAAAAAGGGCGGTAGCTTGGTTGACGGAATACCCGGCGCTCTGAAGCCTTGCAGGTATAATAATGGCATCGATCATGTCTGAAAACGGTATGAGCAGACGAGTCAGACAAATCGCGAAAGAACTCTGAAGGAACCATTTTTTATCCGTCCCCGACGGGGAGAACGGAGAGCCGATTTCAGCAGTATTCCTTGCAGTAAAGGCAAGCAGAATGACAAAAGCGGCAATTCCCCCCAATGTCGTCCCCATCATACTCATCCCGCCGGCATAGTGCGCACCTTTAGGTAACAGGAGAAAGCATAATGTTAACATCATTGCTATTCTGACCAACTGCTCAGCTACCTCGGAAAAGGCTACCGCTTGATAATGTTCCATACCCTGGAGATATCCCCGCAGCAGGGCAAGGGGCGGAACAACAACAAAAGCTGGCGCCAATGCGCGAATAAAAAAGTAGCTGTCTGCGCTTCCCATAACATGCGAAAGCTCTGCTGTAAACGCAAGGGTCAGCAAGAAGGCGAGGGCTCCGCCGATCATAAGCAGAACCGCCAGCCGCTTAAACCATGTCCATCCTTGATGTTTCGTTCTGGCAGTGTATAACGCTAGCGATGTAGGGAAGCCGCCTGTGATCAGCATAAGCACAAATCCGAAATAAGCATAAGCAATCTGAAAGAGGCCGATCCCTTCAGCACCGATCATCCTTGTTAACGCTACTCTGCCTGTAAACCCTATGGCTTTGGTCAACGCGATGGCGCCAAGCCGCATTCCCGTTTGCATCATGAGCGACGACTTGTCCATTGCTCTGGTCCTCCTGTTCTAACTTGTCCGTTCAAATATATGAACTTTATGAACAAGTAAGAACATAGGGAATGCGTCACCTAGTCCCGAATATGAATGAACAGATACTGGGTTTCGTCATCCCATCCCAGATCAAAGGGAGCCTTGTATCGGTCGGCCGTATGCGAGTTAACGAGCGGATAGCCGTGATCGTCAAAGCCGGTGACGATCGAGAAATGATCCACATCGTTGTGCATAACGTGGGCAATCAAATCACCTGAAACCAGCTCACCGATGGCTCCGTATGGACGCTTGTCTGTTCGCTGTGTAAGATCACCGAAATGCCCTCTGGCGATAACCGTTCCATACCCGCTGTTTAGAAGAAAATGCTTGAATGAATCGGTTTGCACCCAGGTACGGGTACCTCCATTCGGATAATGATATCTCCATGGTCCCCTCATCTTTAAGCCGCCTCCTTCTTCGGGATCACCCAAAGCCTGGGATGCAAAGTTGGTGCAGTCTCCACCCAAATGATTATAATTTTTATATTTCCGGTTATATTTTCCTTCGTTTCCGGCTCCCCATGCCAAGCCGGCATACTTATTCGCATAGTCGACTGCACGTTGGCGATTATACTGTTTGCCTGAAGGGATGCTCCGGTCGGATGGAGAGGGTGGTAACACGCCTGCAGGAATTTTCTTGGGGTTTTCCTCCAATGGATCAAGAAACCATTCCTTGGCCACAACCCAGCGGTTGTCTTTTTTGGTCAGTGTCATTACATGCCAAGTCCCCAGACCAAACCAATTCATCTTGGAAGGAGTATCATGATACGTATATGCGATTTGTTGTGAATGTCCCAAAGTTAATTTGACCTGGTTGCCCGTAAATTTCATCCTGCCAATCCGAACCTTCGATTGCGCATCGACGACGGCCATGCTGCGGTGGTCGGCCCAAGCATGCAAATAGGTGGCTCTGATTTTCTGAATGTTGAGGGCGTGCCGTCCAGAACTGGAATCGAGGTCGTAATCCTTCTCCAGATTGACGCTTGTTCCGGCCAGATGCTTGGAACGCGTGTGAAAAAGATCGTTCAGGAACACTTCTACTTCTTTTGTCTCCATGTCGGATGCATCTTGGGCATTTGCGGACGACGGGTAGTCTGCAAATGAAAAAGATGTTGAGATCAACAACATGGCAATCCAACCAATGATGTGACGTAACTGCATTTGCCTGCTCCCTTTTCCATAAATTATTGGATCAGCCGCGTATAAACAATCAAGCGCTGTTCATGCTCTTTTTTGGCACGGTTGTATATCCCGGTACAAGTAATCAGGTTTAAACGAAAGTCGGACGTTTCACCAAAAATCCGATCCAAGGGAGCTTCATCCGTAAAATAGGATTCAACGGATTCCACTTGATATACCAGAGAACGATTGCTTTCATCAAACAAAAGCACAAAAGCGCCGGGTTTCAGTTTTTTGAGCGGATAGAAGACGCCTGGACCTTTATAATCATCCACATGTCCGGAAATTAACGCATTGCCTGCTTCTCCTGGCAGCACGCCTCCCGCAAAATATCCGGCAATCTCGCTTGATTTGGGAACACCGAGCCGGCCGTCTTTTTGAACGTCGACAGGAACGACTGGTGCACTAAGGTTAACCGAGGGGATACACAATCGTACAGGTTTAAGTGCAGACCATGATGTAGAATCCATGTTTTCTTGCTCATGATGGGATCAGGCTTTGCCTGAAATGCTTCATGGTGAGCCTGAAATTGGCCCTGGCTTGTTGACCATAACCCAATGCTAGGGCTAAGACAAATCACGAGAAACAGAAACCATAAAAGATATCGTTTTGTCATTGTTCCCATCCTCAATGTTTGAAAGGACAAAGGCAAAATGGATTCCCTTGGTCCTTTCGTCGGCTGTTTCTCGCTACTCCGCCGTAACCGGATTTCGGAAGTGCATGTGGCTTAACGCTTTTTGCACGCAGTTTGTGTTCCTCTTTAACGCTTTTCGAATGCAGCTTATGCTGTCCGCCAGCCGATTTCTGATGCAGCTTGTGTGCTTTTTCGTGCGCTTTTGTTTTCATTTTGTGCTCTGTCTTGTGCAGTGGCAGCAAACAACATACAAGCAGCAATCGCTGTGATGCTTGATTTTTTTATGAATTTTTCCTCCTCGGAATTAGCGGAATTGGGTTGCGTGTTTACTGTTGCCTGTTGTGACGGGATTTATTTGATATTTTTTTGCATAACTTCTTAAAAAATTCCAAAGGAGAAGTAGCGCTCATTTCAATAAATCGCTTTACAAATCGAAACGGTAAAAGCAGCAAACGGTTAGTGTTACCAAGAACCCCCTCCTCCGATAGATGGTTATCGGAGGAGGGAGTTCTTGATACCAAACGGTTTCTTTATTGAGATTCTGAGTCAGGCGATTCTCCCAATTTTAATTTCAGCCAGCCTTCTACTGCACGAAATGGAGGTGGAACCAGAAAGGCATTTCCATTGGATGGATGGAGATTCGAAGTTTCGACCCATGCCCCATCCTCTCCGGGCGTGATAAATTCCCATTCCCGGTTAGGCAGCTGCGTGAGCGGTAGAACATAGCTTTCTCCTCCTGCCAGCAGTGGGCCTAAATAAAAGGTCAGATAGAGCCTGTTTAATGCAGCTTCAATTCGATCCGGCGGGAGGCGGTGTTCAGCGACAGGCAGCATGCCGCTTATGAGATGTATCGTTGCATAAGGGTCCATAATCAGGGACAAGGCCGTCCCGTCCGTACGGTCGCCAGCGGGAACATCGACCCGATGATTATGCCTGAAATAATCGGAGGTGTACCCTGTATCGGCAAAAGCGCTGTTGAACTGCTTATAACCAGTCTGGTCGTCAAGAACAAAAAAGCCGATCATACCATCCCCCGTATGATGGGTTTCGCCAATCCATAACGGCATCTTAAACTGGCTAATGGAGATATCCGGAGGGGAATCCGGGCCCTTGAAGGTTTCAAAAAATTTATAAGCCGCAGGCGGCCCGGCCTGCACCAGCTTGACATGTGCTTTCACCAATGCCAGCGGTTTTCCGGCATATTGGCTTAAACCGGTTGAGCCTGTGGACTCGGGCTGATGAATCTCCCACATGGCCGAGTCGACCAGGTCAAGAAACGGGGTGAGCACATCCTCCTTATGTTCACGGCTTCGGCGCAGAAACTCATTTAAGAAAGCCTTCAAATCCGGATTTATTCCATCAGGTAGTTCTGCAGATCCTCCTCCCGACGGCTCTCTCTCCGGTGTGCCCGGCGCATTTCTCCAATGGACCCGATCTCCGTCGTAGGCTGTCACGATCAGGCTTCCAAGCATATAGCCGTCCTCATCGTAAATCAACAAGCTTTGATCCATATAATTCGGAATCATCCAGCCGCAAATGGGGGAATCCGGAAGATTAAAGTCGCAGTTTTCCCCGGTGCGACCCTGAATCCAGTTAAAATCCAGCCGGGTGGGCTGCATAAAGCGCGGAGGAAGCATCATGTACTGTCCAATCGGGAAAGGCAGCATTCTCATATCTTCAGCGATGGCATATTGGCTGCATTGAACCTCCTGGAATTGACCGAAGGTATCGATCAATCTGAGTTTATCCAGTTTACACCAACCTCCCCTTAAAGGAGAAAAGAACGTATTGAACAGCGGCTTTTCTACGGCAAACTCTCCTAATGCCTCCCTGACCCGCGCTGCCAGTTCCGCACTTCCAATATTAAACACCATGACAGGGAAACGCAGCGCAAGCTGACTCATTAAAAATCGTTCATTAAAGCCTTCCAGGATCTGAGAGAGATAGTCCAGCTGGGTCAGGTCCCCAAATTTCTTCGTTTCCTCTGCGCCCAATTGCTTGAGCGTCATCGCATAAAGCTGCTCCGCGATATGGGGGGTCAAAAAAATGCTGCCCTCGATCACCACAGACTCATGGGTATCCGGTTCCGAATTGTGATATACATAGTCCGTGCCTTGAAAATTCCAGTGATCCAGCTGCGGATGACTGCTGACAAGTTTTTTGTCCGGATAGTAGAGGGCCCGCCAGCTAAGGAGCACAGGATTCCAAGGTTCACTCCATACATTTAAAAACAGCGAGTCGGGCAGCTGCTGCCCTTTATCCAATATGCCTTTTTTCGTAATGTCCTCCAGTGCCTGATTAAAGACTTTTAGCAAATCGTCATATTCATTTTCCGACAACGGCAAGAGATCCAGCTGCTGCGCAATGACGTTAACCAAGAGATCCGCGCAGTTCGATGTAAACAGTACCGCCTCAAGCAGCAGTTCAGGATAATTTCCTTTAACCTGCTTCTGGGCAAGCAGCTGATCGGTGTGACAGGATACCGAATAGGCGTTTTCTCTGAATTTAAAGTCAATCGTAAAGGAGCGGATCGTCTCTCCAAGCAGTCTGCATTTTAAAAGCTCTCCCGGGGATCCGTTTGAATCAAAGAGATTTCCCCGGCTTGCGCCCGAGAGAAGAAGAACCGGCGAATTCGGCTCGTAGAACCGGTGGTCCGCCGTTTGCTCCAGATCATAGAAGCTGTGAATAGAACCGAGCAGTTGTTGTTCAAGGATCTTGAGGTGTTCGGCGAGCTGCTCCAAGCCGGACTCCGTAAGGTCCAGCGCCTGGATTTCCTTTGCCAGAGCCTCCTCATATTCCCTCATATTTATTCTTGCCTGGTCATTTCCTAACGGTTCGACGGTGTAGCCTGTAATGATATATTTGCACCAAAGATCATAGATTAACGATCGTTTGGCATCGGCTTCAAATCGCTGCTTATAAAGTTCTTCAAGCCCCTGCTGCAAGCTCCTGAACAAACGCTCCTCGTCCGGGGTGAGTTCCGGCAGCTCCTGATGATCACTGTCGCTGTTGCTGATTTTGCTCTGAAGTGAATAACTGTTCTGTTCCGCAACGATTTGAAACCGTTTTTTATGGTCCGTATAGTCTGCCTGATAAATCCCGTCCAGGTTCATCAGTTTATGACTTTGATCATTTAGTAACACCCGCATTAAGCGCTCGTTCGACATATGATTTGCCGCATTTAAAGCGGCAACCGCTTCAACGGATGAATTGCCAACGGCCAGTTTGGGCATCGGAAGATTGCTGATGAAGTGGCCGTTGTAATCCTGTTCGTCATCCCCCCAATGAAGGCCGGTTACAACTCCGTGCAGCACCGGATAGGCGGGGTAGGCCAAGCCTTCCGGAGGCTTCCATCCGAACCGGTACCTGCAAATTTCCTCCGATTCGATCAAAGCCGGCTGATTTTGATAATAACCCCGTATCACGTAGCTGACTCTGACATCTTTAAGACGATTCCCGAATTTGTCGCCCGCCAATAAATCATCATAAAAGCCGAATACATTGACATGATACGGATACATGACAGAGAAAGCGGGATTACCGGGCCCAAGCGCGTGAAGATGTTGAAGTCTCTCCAAAGGCTCATTCACGTTCGTGTCGATCGGGAAGGACCGGCCCAAGATCCGGTATGGGAAATCGGGATCATCAAGCTTGGGAAACGTCAAGCTGTCTTCATTCCAGAAAACCGGGCCTTTTTCTTTTTCCATCGCATCGCTTTCCACAATCCAGTGTTTGCAGGATACCCGATCGGGTTGCTTTTTCGATGACCACAGCCGGGAGACGATCCACCGGTTAGGCGCCCTTGGATATTCGGGCTCAAGCTCTTCGTGGGTTTGATATCCCTGTCTGAGGCCCTCAGGCAAAATCCAGCTCAGATGGATTCCCGGTTTTTCCTGATTCTTTTCACTCATTATCGGAGCGGGAACCTGATCGCCCAGCGGATCTCTGCCGATTTTGGAGAAATTATCGGTGATATCGGCAAAAACGGTGGGCGACGGAGTTGTTCCGACCATCATCGCCTGGACCTGGATTGGAACGCACAATGTTTTATTTTTAGGTAAACGTGGGATTTCCATTCCCTGACACCTCGCCCTCATTCCATGTTCAACACCGCGAAAGTTATTCGTTTTATTCGTCGGTTCTTATAACTCTTCCGATATATGGAGTTTTGATCATCTGAAGTGCAAACTCGGCGGATGTGATCTCCTTTTGAAAATAAGCCTCCATATGCTTTGCTGTTTGATATACATCAATGGTTCGCAAATTCTCGTTCTGCACGGCGACTTCAATCGAATCCGATTCAGGGAGCAGCTCGCCGCTGTCCAAATTTCTCATCCGTTTCATGTACCTGCCGCTGATCTGATTAAACCCGAAAAAAAATCCTTCCGGCGGTTGAGCCATTTCAAGCGTATACGGGACCCCCTCAAACAAACCGATTAACACATCATCGGACAAAGTTTCAATCCGGAGTGCCCGCAGGGGGGTGCCCTGAGAGGAAAGTGCTCTAAACTCCAGTCCTCGCCAGCCGCGGACCAAAGGCGAACGAAGGAGAAATCCCCCGATGGCTTGTACCTCATCGTCCAATTCCTTTGCCGTAACGGACTTGTTTTGAAGCAGGGGGCGGACAGCCTTCATTCGTTTGCCGATTTGGGATATGACCGCATCGATTAATTCCTGATCATGGGTCAGATCCAGGGAAGCGTTTCTTCCCAGGCTGCAAGCTCCGTCAATCAACGCTTGAAGCCAGTTGGGATTCACATAAAACAGACGGATAGAGTCTGACGGCAGCATCGATTCCGTAGGGATCAGGTAATGAAAAGGCAGGTTCACCAGCAGACCTAATTGACTCAGCCAGCCGATCAATTCGTCGTCCTGATGTTCTAGGCTTACAGGCTGATTTTTCGTGAGCGCAGCAAGCTCGCCAAACACACGGCGAATATGCGTGCGGACGACCTGAGGCGAATTATCCCAATCCATCCGGGCTTGCATCCGAAATCACCTCATTCAGCAAAGTTTTGTATCGATCGTTCAACTGTTCCAGCAGGATTTGTTTTCCGCTGGATCCGGGTTGAGGGTCAGTTCCTTCTGGTGACCGGGCTGTTTTGACAAAAGAATATCCGATGGAGCTCTCATCGTTCCAATCATGAACCCGTTTTTCATTGGACGGTGAAGAAAGGTGAAGGCTTAAGAGCCCTTGATAGACCGAAGTCCTGGCCAGTGCTTCATTGCTCTGGCGCCACGAATACAGCTTTTGGGCAAAAGACTGATCCGCCAGCGCCATCGATTTGCCGATCTGCCATGCGCTGGAATAGCGAATATCCATCATTCCTGTATCGGGATCATAAGCCAGCAGCTGGTCGGCGAAGCGCGCGCACTTGACTGGGGTCCTCGGATCCTCATAAGGAATCAGCGGAGACTGGTACCAGGAAACAACCTGACTTCCGTCCCGTACAACATGATTCATCGGAAAGTACCCGAGCTTGCACAGCTTCTGAATTTGCTCGCTGCTTCCCTGGTAAGGGGTAGACAGCATGTCGGCATCCAGGGATGCGAATGCCGATCCGAAATCAAAGGCGGCTTTTGCCATGGAGAAGCTCCAGCTCGCCAGCACGATCATTCTGGCCATTTGGACATGTGCCAATGCGTCACGGCGGCTTTGCTGGCTGCTGAGACAGACCTCGTATCCTTCCAAAGATACGAGGCAGGCGGTGTGCCGAATGGCTCGGCTGTCGTCGCCGGGGGCCAGGCAGAACCGGTTTGAGACGACCGTTGCAAACCAGTCGTCATTGACGGAAGCGTCGGTCACCTTCCGATCCAGGCTTACGCCTTTTCCGTGAGCCAGCAGCGATAATGCTTCAGGGTAAGGTAATATTTCTGCTAGAAGATTCGCCGGAATATGTACATAGGTGCACGGATCTTCCGGCTTCTCATGGTCTTCCAGCGGGAGAGAAGGAACAAAAACGCCGGCTTCCGGCTGCAGCGCGTTTCCCACCGTGCTTTCGTGGAGCTGGATGCTTTCCGTCTCATCGAACACAAGGAGGGCGAGCCAGGGCATATGGGACTGGCCCTTCAGCAAAGCCCTTTCCCAGGGAAGGGTTCTGCGGTTCAGCACGATATGGGGAAGACATTCCGCATAGTTGCCCACAGCTTCCCTAGGGGGATAGACGGAGTAGATTTGATCCGGAGACAAGTAAAATCTTTCGGATGAAACCTTGAAGTCGGTCGTTTCACTAGAGAGCCGGCAGTTGATATTGGTAACCTGCTCAACCTGAACCCGGTAGGTTCCGGCCTTCAGCGGCGGTTCACTTCTTTGCGCGAAGCGGATGGATTCTCCCATGGACAGGCTCCTTTCTTTGTTTCTTGGTATGATCTAGCTTCCCTGGCTGCCTGTGGTACGAAGAACGGGAACCGCGAAAAGCACGGCCTGCGGATTATCGGCCAAAGCTCGCGTCTGTACCTGATTCCAAGTTCCAAAGGCTTCCGCTGTATCCATTAGAAGACGGTCTCGTCTGGGATTGCTGCCAATCGTGGTTTTTACGATATTCAATACGGTTTCAGGCTCGGCGGGATACACCTTTGCCGGTTCATATACGGGAGGGTGATAAACGGCAGTTCTGATGATCAGCTCTGATGAGCTTAGAACCGATTCTGCATAGCTGCCTTCCCGGGGAAGGATATGAATTAACGAAACCGGATTTTGAACGGTAATGGACATGCCTACGGGCATATCCCTCATCAAAGAAGCATCCGGTCCCGGCGCCTGGTTTCCCCATAAGGCGGACGGCATGTTTCTTACTTCGGGAACGGCTTGCAGAAACGGAACAGCTTGATCATCTTCCAGTCTTTTGATGGTGACGTGCTGTTCCATTCGAACATCGCTCAGACCCATGGGCACGATCCCGAATTTCGTTTTGTTCTGCAGCAGCCTTTGTCCGTTAAAGTACAAATCGGAGCAGGGCGTTTTCTGCTCGATCATAATTCCGGCTCTAAAACCGTCGACGATATAAACGACGCTGCCATCCGCTTTTTGATATTGGGTGAGAAGTCCGCTGGTAATGGAGATGCTGCCCAGTCTGGCTGCTCCGGCTGCCGCAGAAGCCGACGCTGCAAGCCTGGCTTTACCGTCTCCGAAGGATCCGGGAATAAAACTGTCCGCGAATTCATCCCAGCCGATGGTTCGGGTCTCATGCGGATTGTCATCCCCGAAACCGATGGTAAAGGAGATAATGGTCCAATTGATTCTAACTTTTCCTGAAAATTTGGGCCCCCAAAGCGACAAATCTGCTCCCATCTCTACCTTGAACGTTTTGCCGATGCCGAATATTTTGATGCGGTAGGATACGCCGACGGATACCCGAACTCTGGCTTGATAAAAGAACGGCTTCCATTTCAAAATAAAATCGGCTGCAGCATAGAACCAGGCTTTCAGATTTCCCGACTCAAACAGCAGCTGCAGGCTGACGCCGGCCATCATACAGGAAGGGGTTACGGCAAAATAGGCGTTCCCTTTAATTGAAATATTGCGATTGATGATCCAGGAAACACCGAGCGCCGGGATGAATGGATAATGGATGTTATGGAATGCCGGATGGTGGCATCCGCCCAGGGTGATGATGAAGTCTCCTTGATAGGTTCCGCTGAACCAAAACCCGATCGCAAAGCCTCCCTGGAGCTTACAAGCCGGGTCAAACAGGAAAGAACGGTCTGTCAAAGCTGCCATGACCAGCAGTTGGCCATTTCCCGGATCGAATACGGCTTTCAGCGCAAGTTCAGCCCGCATAATCGGGCTTACTCCGGTTAATTTTGGCGGCATCGATGCATTGGATAAACCGAGCAGGGAAATGACCAGTCGATTACCCATTTCGATATTGAGCAGCGCAAAGCTTTCCAACACGCCATACGTCGTAAATCGAACCCCTGCCGATATGAAATATTGGCCCGAGGCGGGAACGATCGACTTGCTCAAAGCGCTTAAGGCCACCATCGGCGGTGTGTCCGGCCGAAGTCCCGTGTTGTCTCCCATAGCCGCTTCCACCAAAGGGAAGGACCGGACCTGGGTCAAGTCGGGCAGCTTTAAGGACCGATTCACCCCGAGCCCAAATGCCAGGCCGTTAACAAAGAAGAAGGGCGGTCCGCCGAGCGGCAAGCCAAGCATCAGGTAAGCAAAAAAGGTCATTTCTCCGCTGCCGGGCATCTCGCCGTAGGAGCCAAGGGCCTGCAGGCTGTATTGGCCGATTTTTAAGCCTAAAACCCCATTGTAAAGCGTCTTTTCTTCGGGTGATTTATATAATCCGCCCGTCAGGCTGAACCCGGGCTTCTCCAGCGTGACCATCAAACCGCTCAGTCCAAAATCGAAGTCGCTCAGGTCTTTTAAAGAAGTCGACACGTTAAGTTCAAAAAAGTCCAGCCGGATGAACGAGATCGTAAAGCTTGCGTCGAGATATAACGTAAGCTCGGATTCGATCAGACTGACTCCGATTTTGGAGAAGTACAGGACGCCGAAGCCTTTATGGATGTCAAGCCAATGGATGGTGTTTGTCGGAAGCTCCGAAGCATTCCCCGGTAGCTGAGGAAGTGCAAGCTTGTTTTTCAAGGATTGGATATAATCTATATCGAGGTTAACGGCCAGCTGTTTAATGACTAGCCGGGCAAGAAAAGTAAATTTAAATTCCACATTTTCCGTGTAACTCAAATTCAACCCTTTAAAGATAAAGCCGTCTCCGGGATTACAGAACCGGCCGATGATCGGGATGCTGGTGAGCTCCAGTTTCCGGTCAAAGTCCAAAGCCAGCTTATAACTATCTGCCGGTTTATTCGGACTTTTCCATGCTTCCAGCAACAAATGGCCAAAATGACGTATGCCACCATCGAAGACGATTTTGTTTTCGTCGGATAAATAATCGATTCCGATGGATTCGATAACCAATTCGAAGTTCAAAAACTCCGGAAGCAGGATGCCAAAATTATCGGCCACCTCACTCATTTCAAAAGAGATGTCCGGGTTGACCCATTTCCCTGCAACGACAAGGCCTTCTTTTTTCTTGAGAAAAACAATTTGAAAGAGGGCTTCCCCGATGTAAAACTCGCTGTGAAGCACGGCGGTCAGTGATTTGACGGATTCAGCATCGTAAGCTTTCATTTTATTGACGGCTCCTTAGTCTAAGTTAAGAGCTGGTTAATATCTTCAAGCTGCATGCGCTCTATAATTTTTTGGCGGTTGGTGTTATAAACGGCAATGCCGAGAGATTTGATATTAAAGAGCTTCAAGCTTTCATCGGGATGAACCGGATTTAAGATGACAAAGTTAAATGCATACTCGCAAGGCTTGGAATTGGCCTGGATGCTGGACGAATCGACGTAAACGAAGAGCTGGCGGATTTGCACTTGAATATCCGCGAGGTTTTTCAGGCCCAGCGATTCCAACGTAGACTTCATGCTCTCTTCGTTGACCTTCTGACCGCCGCCGAACGACTGGATAATGTTATTGATTTCGGTGACCAGCTCCGTCAGCGTCATGCTCTGGGCTTCAGGATCGGTAGGCATGACGAGGATTTTCGTTTTCTTTTCGTCCTTGGTCACCTCATACTGATAGACGCCTTTGAGACTACAGTTCAGAATCGTCAAATCCACGAAAGCCAGAACATTGTTGCCTCCTGCGGCTTCGATGTTGAATACCTCTTGACTCATTTCATTCATCCTCTCCACGTAAATGGTTAAAGTTTGTATAAGCTGATGTATAAGAAAGCTGCGATGCTGAATCGCCAAGAGTTACCGGACATTGAAGTCAAAAAATTCGGTTTGAAAAATGTCCGATTATACAATATGTGATGAGCTGGAAAATCAGTACGTGTGTTATGACTTGGAATTTCAAAAGCAAAAAAAGCCGCTAAATTAGCGACTTTTTCCTGTATGTCAAGTGTCTTGCGCGCTCACAGCTCAACGATATCCGTGGCGATATTTTCGCAAAATTCGCTGTCATGCTCCACAAAAAGAAGGGTAGGGGCGTGCTCGAGCAGCAATTCTTCGATTTGCATTCGGGAAATGACATCCACAAAATTGAGCGGTTCATCCCAAACGTACAAATGAGCCTGCTCACTGAGGCTTTTGGCGATCAGCACTTTCTTTTTTTGGCCTGCGCTAAACGTCGAAATGTCCTTCTCCAATTGCAGCCTTGAAAAATCAAGCTTTCTTAATATGGATTTGAACAGACTTTCATCAATGTGCCGGGCGGCGGCAAATTCGGATAAGCTTCCTTCAAGGCCTGACGTGTCCTGGGATACGTACGAAATTTTAACTTGGGGATCTTTTCGGAGATGGCCTGTATACGTGATCCGTTCATCACAGATCAGTTTCAGGATGCTTGATTTTCCAGATCCGTTTTTGCCGAAAAGAGCGATGCGATCCCCCTGTTTGACCGTGAAATTCACATCTTTACAAACCGTCTTGGAGCCATACGATATCGATACATGTTCCAACTGCACAAGTTCATCTTTGTGAAAATCCAATGGATGGATCTGCAGACGTTCCGCACTCTCGATATTTTTGAGGAGTTTGGATTTTTCGCGGATGGCTGCTTGCTGTCTTTGCTCCAAGTTTTTGGAGCGTTTCATCATTTTGGCAGCCTTATGTCCGATATATCCTTTGTCCACCTTGGAACCTGAATTTCGGGTGCCGTTTTTCGTCCGTTCGACTTCATGCGACCAGCCTCCCGTGCGTTTGGCGGAATCGGATAAACGTTTAATGTCTTTTCTTAATTTATCGTTGCTTGCGAGCTCGAATTGATCTTGTCTTTGTTTGTTTTCCCACCAAGCGGAAAAATTCCCTTTCTGAATCTCGATATTGGTTTTGTTGATGGAAAGGATATGGTCTACGCAATGATCCAGGAAGGAGCGATCGTGGGATACCAAAATAAAACCGCTTTTGCTGCTGATGTAATTGCTGACGAGTTTTCTGGCATGAATGTCCAAATGATTGGTAGGCTCGTCAATGAGCAAAAACCGATTTTCCTTCATAAACAAGGCAGCCAGCAATATTTTCGTTTGCTCCCCGTTCGACAGTGAACTGAAAGGCCGATACAATACATCTTCCGAAACCTTTAGCAGGTTCAGTTCTCGTACAAGTTTCCAATGCAGGTACTCTGGATAAACGTCCTCGACGACCTCGATCGTCATCGCATCTTTATTTTCGACGTGGAAAGGAAAATATTCGAAACTAACGTTCGCAGATATCGTACCACTATATTCGTATTTGCCGAGCAGCAGGTTAAGAAACGTCGTTTTTCCTCTGCCGTTCCTTCCCGTAAAGCCCAATTTCCAATCCGTATCCAATTGAAAGCTTACATTCTCGAATATGTTATCGTAACTGCCTTCATAGGCAAAAGTCAGGTTAGAGACGTTTATTAATGACACAAGGGATCATCCTTTTCATTTAATTTAGATGGCTAAATGATAGAGGAAATGACCATGACATGGATCCCTTTTTTGATAATCTGAATAAGCTTTCTAATCAGAGTTCCGATTTAACCGTATGGTGGACCATGTCAATGTTCATCCTCAGCGACAGGCCCACATAAACATCTACAACCTCTAATTCGGTCATCCTCTGGTCCCCCCTTTAAAAGTTCTGTATTTCAATAGAGAAAACTTAACATGGTTTATAATCATGGGTCAAGTTGCAGGGACTCGGCATCATCATACCGGTTTTGCAACGATACAGCCAAGTCCTATACTTTATCCGGTTGCTGTTAAAATATGTAAGCGCTACACTCGGAGAGAAGGAGCGAATCGAAACCAAGGCCATTCGAGTTTCATGCTCCTTTAGTCTGCTTTTCTTGGAATGTAAATTCACGCAGAAAGGAAGGTGGTGTCGTAACATGCTTGGCGATGCAGGGGAGTAACTGGAAACCGGGGATCTGCTGCAAGCGAAATTCAGAGGGAGAAGGAATAATGTTGTCATTGTAAAGCTGTTCGATCGAAGAACGCAAACCTTGAAGGGAGCACTGTACATGATAACTTCGGCACCTGAAGGATTTGACCAATACCGCGATAACATACCGCGCGGCGTGGTCGAGACGGTGGAGTATGACTCCGCAACGGTCGGCAATGTACGTAAAGCATTGGTGTACAAGCCGCCAGGATTTTCTTCGGCACTTACGTACCCTGTCCTTTATCTTCTGCACGGGATTGGCGGGGACGAAACGGAGTGGCACAACCATGGCGCTCCACAGACCATTCTCGACAATCTCTACAACGACAGTCTGCTTGAACCGATGATTGTGGTATTTCCCAACGGCCGCGCCATGCCTAATGATCGCGCGGAGGGAGACCTTTTTGATCCCGAGAAAATAAGAGCTTTCGAACGGTTTGAATCCGATCTGCTTCATGACCTTATCCCTTATATCGAGTCCAGTTATCCTACAAGCACAGCCAGGGAAAACAGGGCAATCGCCGGCTTGTCCATGGGGGGAGGACAGTCCTTGAACATCGGACTCAGCCATCTTGACCATTTTGCTTGGGTCGGCGCCTTTTCGGCAGCTCCGAATACCAAAGCCCCGGAGCTGCTCGTGCCAGATCCGGCCAAAGCGTCTTCGCTGCTCTCGTTGTTATGGCTTTCCTGCGGCGATCAGGACAATCTCATCCAGATCAGCATCGGCGTACATCAATACCTGGAGCAGCAAGAAGTACCTCACATTTGGTATGAAGAGAGCGGAGGGCATGACTGGCCGGTGTGGAAGAACGATCTGTATCTGTTTTCGAAACGCCTTTTCAAATGATTGCCCGCATTCAATCACTCGTTCAAAGAAGTCCGTAAAGGTTGCTGTGACGATGTTAAATCAGAATCCATCAAAATATCTGGAGGTATTCCGATATGTTTAAATTTGGGAAAAAATTGATGACCGTTGTTCTTGCAGCTTCCATGAGCTTTGGTGTCTTCGCCGCAACTTCCGGAGCCGCGACGGATTATTGGCAAAACTGGACAGATGGTGGAGGTACGGTCAATGCCGTGAACGGTTCAGGTGGAAACTACAGCGTAACCTGGCAGAATACGGGGAATTTCGTTGTGGGTAAAGGCTGGACGTACGGGACGCCTAATCGTGTAGTAAATTATAACGCTGGTGTATTCTCACCTTCGGGTAACGGATACCTGACTTTTTATGGCTGGACCCGAAATTCGCTGATCGAGTACTACGTGGTAGATAACTGGGGAACATACCGTCCGACAGGTACGTATAAAGGCACCGTAAACAGCGATGGCGGCACGTACGACATCTATACCACGATGAGATACAATGCTCCTTCGATTGACGGCTATCAAACGTTCCCGCAATACTGGAGTGTCAGACAGTCCAAACGTCCCATCGGAGTCAACTCCACGATCACGTTCAGCAATCACGTGAATGCATGGGCAAGCAAAGGCATGTACTTGGGCAGCAGCTGGTCTTATCAGGTTATGGCAACCGAAGGATATCAAAGTAGCGGAAGCTCAAACGTAACCGTCTGGTAATCGTTTTCCTTGTGAAGGCAGTCGGAAGCAGGCGTATCCTGAATTCCTGAACCTAGGCAGGACAGGTCCACGATCTGTCTTGCTCTCAGCTTCAGTTTCGAAGGAGGTCGTTGAATGGGAAAGTGGATGATATTGCTTTCAATTCTAGCTGTTGCTGCTTTGAGTGCTTGTTCAACCGCCGACTCCACGGTGAGTGATGATCTTATTCTGGTTGAGGGTGGTACGTTTAAGAGCAGTAAGTCCGCATATAGCGGCAAGGACGTTACCCTGTCTGATTTCTATATCGGGAAAACCGAAGTGACTCAGAAGCAATGGATGGAGGTCATGGACAATAACCCGTCCGGCTTCAAAGGAGAAGACCGGCCGGTTGAGAGGGTAAGCTGGTATGACGCGGTGGAATATTGCAACAAGCGCAGCATCAAAGAAGGTTTGAAACCTTATTATACAATTGATAAGAATACAACCGATCCAAATAATAAAAATGAATATGATAACCTGAAATGGACCGTTACCATCAACGAAGAATCAAACGGTTATCGCCTGCCTACAGCGGCGGAGTGGGAATATGCTGCAAGCGGAGGGCAGAAAAGCAAGAATTATACGTATAGCGGCAGCAACAATGCTGATGAAGTGGCCTGGTACTGGATGAATGCGGGGGACAAGCCGTTAACCGGAGAATGGAGCTGGCCGGTCATTGAGAACAACCGCACACAAACGAAACCTGTCGGTACACAGAAGGCCAATGAGTTGGGCATTCATGATATGTCCGGCAATGTAAGAGAATGGTGCTGGGAATGGCACAGCCACCCGGAAAGCCCGGAGAATACTTGGCGAGTAACCAAGGGCGGAGGCTGGGTCAGCGGGATGAACAATTTGGAGATCTCTTTTCCAGGCAAATTCGATGCTAATGGCTTAGGGCCCGATCAGGGTTTGAGGGTTGTACGAGGAAAATAAAGGGGGCCCCTTCAATAGAGAAGGGCTCTTTCCTTTGAAACTAAAAAGATCATTTTGAACCAATCATCTTTAAAAATGAATATCTGTTCTTTCAAGTTTGTTATAGTTCCAATAAGGAGAAGTGTATAAAATGGGGACAACACCCATGTAAGCGCTTTAAATTAAATGGGTGAATTTGAATGGAGGTGTATGATGAAAAGAAAGACATGGGTTGCGTTAATGGTTTCGGGAGTGGTTTCATTATTATTTTCGGTAAGCGCTTTCGCGGGGTATGTATTTTGGGAGCCGCTAACGTACCACAACCCGAGCACATGGCAAAAGGCTGATGGTTATTCCAATGGTTCGATGTTTAACTGCACCTGGAGGGCGAATAATGTTAATTTTACGAGTGACGGCAAACTGAGGCTGGGTTTGACAAGTTCTGCATACAACAAATTCGATTGCGGGGAATACCGAACAACCAACAAACATGGGTATGGTCTGTACGAGGTGAGCATGAAGCCTGCCAAAAATACGGGAGTCGTGTCTTCCTTCTTCACCTATACAGGGCCTGCGGACGGGACGCAGTGGGATGAGATTGATATTGAATTTTTGGGAAAAGACACGACGAAAGTGCAATTCAATTATTACACGAACGGCGTCGGCGGTCATGAAAAAATCATCAATCTGGGCTTTGATGCGTCCCAAGGCTTTCATACGTATGCATTCGACTGGCAGCCCGGTTATATCAAGTGGTATGTCGACGGTGTTCTGAAACATACGGCCACAACGAACATTCCGAAGACGCCGGGTAAAATTATGATGAACCTGTGGAACGGAACTGGCGTGGATCACTGGCTTGGACCGTACAATGGAGCCAATCCGCTGTATGCCGAATACGACTGGGTGAAGTATACAAGCAACTAAAATGGCCAAAGCACAATAAAGTAAAATCATGAAAGGGAAAGTGGAGAGGCATGCTCTCCGCTTTCCCTCTTTTTAATTGCATGAAAAAGGGAGTCCGGAAGCGAAAAATACAGATGATTAAACGAAAAAAAGGCTGTTTTTTTGCATTTTTACAAGGAACATTGCACTAATACAACATTCATATCCATTTTCCAATATCCTAAATTAATGCAATAAATGTTGTAATATTAGTATGGGCATACATACGGATCATTCATTATGATGGACTCTGTAAACAACATTATTACATAGACAGGGGGAACAAAGGTTGGACATGAGCAAAAAAAGAAAAATAGGCAGTTTGGCACTCGCCGGAGTGTTCGCGCTTTCCGCTGTACTCAGCGGGTGCGGCAGCAGTGGACAGAGTAAAGAAGCTGCGTCGAGTACACCAAGTGCTGCACTGGAGATGAAGGATGGTAAATATGATCCGCCTGTCAGCATCACGTATTTGCGGCCATGGGGTCCGGATGTGAAGTTCAAATCAGGTGAGGACCAGGACAACAACGTACACACCAAATGGGCAAAAGACAAGCTCGGCATTGAATTGAAAAATCAGTGGGTTTCACCATCCACCAATAATGCATTCGAAACCAAGCTGCGCCTCTCGCTTGCTTCCAATGCAGAGATGCCAGACATTATCTCGTATCGCGGGGAGTTCAATCTGGTGCGCGAGTTGATCGAAACTGGCAAATTTGCAGATGCTGGCGAATTGTTTGATCAATATGCGAGTGATACGTGGAAAGCAGCCGTTAATGAAGATCCTTCCGTATGGTACCCGTACATGCAGGACGGCAAACGAATCGGCATTCCGATTCTCGACTATGCCTATAACGGAGATCCGGTGATGTGGATTCGGGAAGACTGGATGAAAAAATTCAATCTGAAAGCACCGGAAACATTAAGTGATCTTGAAGTAATCATGGAAACGTTTACAAACAAAGATCCGGATGGAAACGGCAAAAAAGATACGTATGGTCTGACGATCGGATTCAAAAATTGGTTGAACACCTGGATGTCTGATGCAGGCTGGATTTTCGGAGCGTATGGCACGATGCCGAATCAATGGAACCTGAATGCAGATGGCAAGCTTGAATATGGCTCCGTCACACCTGGTGCAAAACAGGCTCTTGCCACATTGCAGGACTGGATGAGCAAAGGGTATATCCCGGAAGAAGCGGGCGTTTATGACGAGACCAAAGCTGCGGAAGAATTTACGGCAGGTAAAGCAGGCATTGTTGTAGGACCTCACTGGATGCCGTCATGGCCGCTGGAGGATGTGAAGAAAAATAATCCGGAAGCTGAATACAAAGCTTATCCCATTCCGGCCGGACCAGATGGCAAAGCAGGCAGACGTGGTACATCGAACGGTAATGGCGTGATCCTGATTAACAAGGACATGAAGAACCCGGAAGCCTTCTTCACCTACCAGAACTATCTCTTTGACCACTATGCGAATCCAACAGAAGGCGATGAATTCGAACACGGCTTCGCTGAAGGATATGACTGGGCTATGGTTGACGGCAAACCTTCTACAGATGCCGGTGCGACCGGTGGTTATTTGCCTGAGAAGTACACGTTGACATTTGACGGTGCACGGATTCCAAGTCTGAGCATGACCACACTCGCGAAGCTTGCAAGCGGGGAAGAAGCAACAACGCCTTTCGAGAAAAAAATGAAATCCGGCGTGCCGGAACCGATGCTTGCAGCAGCCAAAATTGTTATGGATCAAAAAGATATCGTCTATAACCAAATGTTCACAGGCGCTCCAACCATGACGATGCAAATGAACAACGATATTCTGTCGAAGATGGAGAAGGATTTGTTCTCGCAGATCGTTTATGGCAAAGCTCCGGTAGACGCGTTCGACGGCTTTGTCGAGAAGTGGAAATCTTCCGGCGGGGATCAGATTACGCAGGAAGTAAACGAGTGGTATCAATCCGTAACAAGCGGAAAATAAAGCGAAAGATTAATTACAACAGCTGCATGAGCAGTCTTGTTCGTATGAATAGACTAAGTCGTGTGAACAACTGGACCAAGAAGCAAACGAAATTGAAAAGGCATTGTCGGAGATCATTCCGGCAATGCCTTTTGGCTGTACGGGCGTTGGAACAAGCGCGTCTCACATCTCTAGGTTCGGGCAATCGAACAGCCAGCCTTTGGATTCCGCGTTGTATCACACGGGCAGATTCTCCCTGTACTCTTGCGGGGTCACGTCATAGAATTTTTTGAACACCCGGATAAAATAGGCGGTATTGTTGTACCCGACAAGCTCGGCAATCTCAAATACTTTTGCACTGGATGAACGCAGGTAATACGCTGCTTTTTCCATACGCAACCGATACACATAGGCGGTAAGAGCTTCTCCTGTCTCTGCCTTGTATACCTTGGACAAATACACCGGATGAAGGTGAACATGCTCTGCTATAGCGGGCAAGGAAACGTCACCAGCGAGGTGATGGTCTACAAAGCTTTTGACACTGCGCACGATCGTGCTGTGATTGTCCTTCAGCTCTTGTTCCGCATCCTCACTGATCGAATGAAGCGTCCGGATGGACCAGTCTTTCAGCTGCTGCGCGGTGGCATAACTCGGTGCATGAAAGTATCGATACGTTTCGGCAGGAAGCACAGAAGAGATCTGTTTGCCGTTCTTGTGAATGATGTAAGCAAACGCCCCCGCCAAGGCATGATACACTTCGATGGTCGTTTCCGCAATGTCATGATGCTCGCCTGAATGCAGCAGTTCATCAAAGATTACCTCGATTTTCTGCTCCACTTCGTCAAAACGTCCGGCTTCCAGCAAACTGATCAGCGTAGGTGGTTTGTACAAGGAACGGATCGCCGGCACCGGATGCACATCCGGATCATCTGAAGCCGTAACGAACAGGCCTCGTACCTGACCCATCCGCTTGCGCATGGAACGTACGGCTCCCTCGTAAATTTCACCGATCTCGTAAGGAAACTTGCCCCAATGGGAGACCGAGATGGAGATGGCGCCTTTCAAGTAGAGCTGTACATTCGTTTGAATCTGGGCTGCATACTGCTCCAGCAGGGCTTGCGGTTTCTCATCCTTGGTCAACCCTGTTGATGCGCCGTGTTTAACGCTGGCCAGTACAACGAGATAATCGTGGACATCCCGTGTGTGCCAGATATGAAAATGATGCTGCATCACTTCACTGATGATATTGCATATCGCGTATTCCATTAGAGAAAGATCATGCTGGCCCATCTCGGATAAATGCTCCTCCATACGGATCACCAGCATGCCCAGTTCTTCACCGATCGAGTAGGGCAGCTCCAGCAATTCAAGCTTGTCTGACAGGGCTTGCGGAGAATAGGTTTTGCCTGTGAGGAGTTCATGAAGCATGGTCGATTGCAATAGAGGCAGGTTCTCCTGAAAAGCATGCAAGGCACGTTGATATGACGCAGCAGTTTCCCATTTTTGCTTGATCCGGTCCACGAGTCGCTGCACGGTCTCGATCAGGTCTTCATCACTAACAGGCTTGAGCAAATAGTCGAAACTTTCCAGCGCCATCGCCTGTTTGGCATATTCAAAATCGGCATATCCCGATAAAAGAACGGTCTGCACATGCGGCCAGCGTTCGTGAATGGCTGAAATCAGCGCAATGCCGGACATCTCCGGCATGCGAATGTCTGTAATAACGATATCAATATCGTGATTTTCCATGATTTCAAGCGCCACCGCGCCGGACAAGGCTTCGTGAACCGTGCCGATTCCGCAACTCTCCCATGGAATCGTTTCGGCTAACGTTTCCACGACCGATTTTTCATCGTCAACCAATAAAATCTGTAACATGCGTATCACCTACTCCTTGATATTGTCGTGCCATGTGATGCTTACTTTAACGCCGCCGGTTGGCGAATGTTCATAATGTAGTCCGGCCCCGTCACCATACAAAAAGTACAAACGTTGATGAACGTTCCAGGTGCCGCAACCCATATGTTCATCCAGTGGTTTCAACAGATTGCTCTTCAATTGATTCAGCTGTTCATCCGTCATGCCAAGTCCGCTGTCTTCAACGGTAATCTTGTAATTGTCATCCTTGCAATCTGCAAAAATGGTAATATGGCCGTCCTCGGATCGAGGCTCAATGCCATGAATGATAGCGTTCTCTACGATAGGCTGAAGCGTGAGTCTTGGAACGGTTTTGTCCAAAATATCATCAGGTACGTCGATCGTAAAATGCATCCGTTCCAGTCTCAACGACTGGATTTCCAAATAATTTTTGACCATTGTCAGTTCTTCCTTGACCGTGGCTTGATCCTTCTCCGACCTTGTTATGTATCGATAATACTCACCCAGATTCAGAGCCATGGCGACCACGGCTTTTTCGTTTTTCATCCTGGCCATGTTTTTGATGTAGAAGAGGCAGTTATAAAGAAAATGCGGATTAATCTGCGACTGCAATTGCTTCAGCGTAGCTTCGCGTCTTCTCAGCTGCTCCTCGTACACATTCTCGATCAATTCCTGAATGCGCTGGGCCATGATGTTAAATCGTGCAAACAGCAGACTGAACTCGTTCCGTGACGAATGCTGCAAACGAACGGAAAAGTCCCCGGTCGACAAGCGATTCGTACCTTTCACCAGTTGAAGAAGCGGGAGTTGAACGCTCCGGTACAAGACATACAACACAACAACGCTCATGGCGATCAGTACCGTGATGGAAGCAAAAAAGAGATTGCGGCTGCTCGTAATCGGTCTCAGAATTTGCTGCATGGGAACATAATCGACATAATACCATCCCAGGCTGCCGGATTGAATATAGGAAACATAGTATTCGGTATGATCCAGGTTGGTAGTAAAGCCGCCTTTGCCTTGCAAGTCCATCTCCCGCAGTTTGCTTTGAACCGCTTTCAAGGTGTCATTACCGCTGCTGTTGCTGATCAGGCCGAGTTCTGGATGAAACATGAAGGGATCGCCCTTGTTATTTAACTTGTTCTGATCCAGCATCGCCGTCAAATGACGAACAGGGAAGCTGATCTTTGTGATTAATCTGGCTTTGTCCGGTTTGATGCTCGCTGTGGTCGGGTCCGTGGTGTACCATTCAAACTGGTTAAGCGTATACGTCCATGATTTCGAGAGCGGTTTCGTGAATTCGTCTTCCCGGTACGGAATAGAAGCGTAATAATCCGTCGAGATGACTTTTTGCAAACGCGGAAAATACAACGTAATCGTTGAATGCCATTTGCTGGCCGCATTGTACAGGTTCAACTTTTCAAGAATGGCGCTGCCTACCTTGACACGTTCATAAGGGTTATCTTTATAGTCCGGACGCTGGTATTCCTGAATGCTGGAATCCTGGCCAATGGACATGCCGTAAAGAGACAATTGGTAAATATTGGATTCTACCGAATCGGCAAAAGTCGATAGATGATTCATCGAATTATTCTGGATTTCATGTTCGATCACGCGTACGCTCTCCCTGTTCGAGTACGTGTACAGAAACAGCACCAGTACCAGCAATACGATGAACAGCAGGGTGATTTTGGTAAAGACATTCAGACGGGCGAACAACGTTCAACCTCCTCAACTCATTTAAATATTGTTATCGTTGTTGCAATATTAGGATATAGATCGCAAATGGCCGTTGCTATAATTTTAATATACAAGTTCATGCGGACTTGTAAAATACAAAATTTAGAACATGGGGGATGTTGGGGTGAAGGAACATACGTTGGAAACGCCGCATAAACGGCGTGCCGCCAAGACGAAAAAACGCTGGAATATGCGGCGAAACTGGTCCTTGCATATGATGCTTGTACCGGCTGTTTTGCTGGCGATCATTTTTCAGTACATACCAATGGGCGGCATCGTCATCGCTTTTCAGGATTTCAAGCCTTACTTGGGATTTACTGAATCCAAATGGGTTGGTTGGGATAATTTCAAATATTTGTTCTTGTATCCGGATGTTGGGCAAGTGATCTGGAACACCCTGGTGATTGCTTTTTTCAAAATCATTGCAGGGCTGATCGCTCCATTTTTGTTCGCCATCTTGTTAAACGAGGTTCGCTTGGTCGCTTTTAAAAGGGTCAGCCAAACGCTCGTATATCTGCCGCACTTTCTCTCATGGGTCATTCTCGGCGGAATTTTGCTGGATATCCTGTCTCCGCAAGGAGGCATGGTGAACAAACTTATCGTTGCGCTGGGCGGGGACCCCATATTTTTCCTGGGGGATGGAACTTGGTTTCGTATAACACTGATTGTCAGTGATGTCTGGAAGGAATTTGGTTTCGGCACGATCGTATTTCTGGCTTCTCTCTCGGGCATCAATCCGGCGTTGTACGAAGCGGCCGAAGTGGATGGAGCCAACCGATTCAAGCAGACGCTGCACATCACCATCCCTGCGCTGATGCCAATTACGATCGTACTTATGACACTCTCCATCGGAAACATTCTGAATGCAGGATTCGATCAGGTATTCAACCTGTACAATCCGCTCGTTTACGACAAAGGAGACATTATCGATACTTTCGTATATCGACTCGGTATCTTGAACGGCAAGATGAGTTTTGCCACAGCGGTAGGTTTGTTCAAATCCGTGGTTGCGACCATTCTGATCGTTATCTCATACCGACTCGCTTACAAACTGGCTAACTATCGCGTGTTCTAGAGAGGAGAATAGGGCTTGTATTACAAAACAAAAGGATATCGAATATTCAGCGTTGCCAATTATATTTTTCTCGGCGTATTATCGCTGCTCTGCATATTGCCTATCATTCATATTTTGGCCGTTTCGTTCAGCAGCATGGCTCCAGCCTCTTCGAATCTGGTCAGCTTCTGGCCGGTCGGCTTTACGACGGACGCCTACGTAAAGACGTTTGGCAATTCGAACTTTATTGACTCCCTCTGGGTCTCGGTGAAACGGACCGTCATCGCTACCATCCTCGGTATGGTGATCATGCTGATTACGGCATTTCCGTTATCGAAGGAGGATATCAACTTTAGGGGCCGTTCGATCTACACATGGTTCTTCGTATTTACCATTTTGTTCAGCGGCGGCCTGATTCCAAGTTATATCCTGATTCAAAAACTTGGTCTGATGGATACCATTTGGGCGCTGGTTCTGCCGGGAGCACTGTCTGTGTGGAATGTCATCCTGATGATGAACTTCTTCCGGGGCCTGCCCAAGGAACTGGAGGAAGCTGCCTATCTGGATGGTGCAGGTCATATCAAAACGCTGGCGCTGGTCTACGTGCCGCTGTCTCTTCCGGCCATTGCCACGCTGTCACTTTTCACCATGGTAGGTCAATGGAACTCCTGGTTTGACGGCATGATCTATATGTCGGACGTTAAAAATTATCCGCTTGCCTCGCTGCTTCAGACGATCATTGTGCAGCAGGATCTCAGCAAAATCAATGTAGATCCGTCCATGCTGGAGAACGTTTCCCAGCGTACGGTTCGGGCCGCTCAGATCTTTATCGGGGCACTGCCCATCCTGGTGATCTATCCATTTTTGCAACGCTTTTTCGTAAAAGGCATCGTCATCGGGGCAGTGAAGGAATAGCACTGCCCTGCATGTCAACATACATTAGGGGAGGAATACGAGTGAAAAAAGGATTGGCTTGTCTCGTGGCAGGAAGCATGATGGTTTCCCTGGTCTGTCCGGCGGTTGCCGGAGCAGAAAGCACATCGAAGCAAGCGGAGGCGGGACAGGTGCAGGCGGGCAGCCTGCATTCCGCCCCATATCGGGATATGACGGGACACTGGGCAGAAAATGCCGTGACGCGGATGCAGAATCTGGCTTTGATCAAAGGGTATACCGACGGCACGTTCAAACCGAATGAACGCATCAGCCGCGCCGAGTTTGTTGTGATGCTGGACCGGATATTTGGTTTTGCCGGCGGGCAGCAATCAGCGTCAGCAGCATTTTCAGACATGAGCGAAAAGGAGTGGTACTATGATGCCCTGGTTCGAGCGAATGGATCGGGAATCATTCAGGGAACCGATGCTGCACATCTGTCACCAGACCTGCCTATCACAAGGCAGGATGCCGCAGTCATGGCAGATCGGGCGTTCCAACTATCGACAGGCAAAGAGGACGAGCAAGCGCTAACCGGTTTCAAAGATGAGAAAGAAGTGGCAGACTACGCCAAAAAAGCGTTCAGTTATTTGATTCAGGAGAAAATTGTAAACGGATACAATGGAAAACTGGCTCCACAGTCGGATATTACAAGAGCACAGGCAGCAACGTTGATGTCCGACATGATCACGGATGTGAAAAGTGCTCCCGGTACGTATGAATCAAGTGTTGATGGCAATCTGGTTATCCGATCATCTGACGTCACGCTCAAGGATATGACCGTTAGCGGCAATTTGCTGCTCACCGAAGGTATTGGCGAAGGCAGAGTGACGCTGGATGGTGTGACGGTTACGGGAAGTGTCATTATAAAAGGTGGAGGAAGCCACTCCATCGACATTCGCAGCTCCAAACTGAAGCAGGTTGTCGTCGATAAAGCTTCCGGTTCCGGCTTGGTGCATGTGAACATCGCTGGAAACAGCTTGGTGGAAGCAATGACCGTCATACGCAAAGCAACGGTTGAACTGTCTGACGAGAGCGTGATTGATACGTTGAGCGTGAACAGCAAAGCTCGACATACCCGTATTGATGCCAAAGGCAAGATCAAGCTGCTCGATGTGGAGGCTGGCAGCGTGCTTGTCAACGGGAAAACGGTTACAAAGGGGCGGCACAGCGTTAATATGACGTCAGACAACGAGCAGTCTGCACAACCGAAACCTTCCACGCCTGGCAGCGGTTCAACCGTTTCATCACCGTCCTCTCCGGCTGGAGAGACACCTTCCGTTCCAGGTAATCCGGCGGGGGAGAAGCCGATTCCGGCAACAACGATCCCGGACGAGGATTGGGAAATGATCTGGAATGACGAATTCGACGGTGCTGCCGTGGATGATTCCAAATGGACGGTTCAGGATACCGGATTTGTCTATAACAATGAATTGCAATATTACAGTCCGGACAATACACGCATCGTCAAAGATGGCGCTCGGAGTGTACTTCAAATTGAGGCGAAGCGGGAGCAAAAAAGTGGCAAACCCTATACTTCAGGCAAACTGATCACGATGGGGAAAGGAGACTGGACCTACGGCAAAGTTGTCGTTCGGGCGAAGCTTCCGGTGCAGCAGGGCATGTGGCCGGCCATCTGGATGATGCCTACGGATGAATCGCATTACGGTGGATGGCCGGCTTCCGGCGAAATCGATATTATGGAGCTGATCGGCGGCAAAAACAAAGACCACGAAGTGTACAGCACGATCCACTATGATGCCGTGAAGCCTGATGGCTCGCACGGGCATGACCAAGGCAAGTTTACATTGCCCGCCGGAGAGTCCTTTGCAGATGAATATCATGATTTTCAGGTGGAATGGCTGCCTGGCATGATTCGTTTCTACGTGGATGGCAAGCTGCATCATCAAGTGAATAACTGGCAAACAACCGCGGCAGGACAGCCGGAGAGCTACACTTTCCCTGCACCGTTCGACCGGCCGTTCTATCTGATTCTTAACCTTGCGGTAGGCGGAGACTGGCCGGGATCACCTGAAAACGGATTTGTGTCCGAGAAGATGAATGTGGATTTTGTTCGGGTATATTCCTATAAAAAAATGAACGAATGGCCCGACGTCACTTCGAATCCAATCGAGCCTGAACGGAAGCGGGATCCGCGAGCAGATGGCAACCAGATATATAATGAACGCTTTACCGAAGGCGTCGATGCAGCCGGTGTACCGAATGAATGGAAGTTCATTACGAATGCAGGCGGAGCTGGTAAAGTGGAGGTTGTTGACGATGAACAGAAGGGCAAAGCGGCGAAGGTGACCGTCTCACAGCCCGGAACCGAGGGTTATTCCATACAGCTGACACAAATGCCGATGTACGTGAAGAAAAACAGAAAATACAGAGTGCAGTTTGATGCCAAAGCATCTGCCGACCGTGTCATTCGTTCGAAAGTGACGCAATTCGAGAAAAGCTGGACGAATTACTCGGAGGAACACAGCTTTTCGTTGACTACGGATTGGCAGCCCTATGAATACACCTTTAACATGCGGAATGGCTCAGACAATAATGCCCGATTTGAATTCAATCTGGGGCTGGATGACGCTGCAGTCATGGTATCCAATGTCAGACTGATCGATATCGGTGAGGCTGACGCTGTACCTGTGGAAAGAAAAGCACTGCCGGATGGAAATTTGGTGTATAACGGTACATTTGATCAAGGCAAGGGGCGGCTTGGTTTTTGGTCCAATCGGATTGAATCCGGTGCCGAAGCCCATATTTCCGTGAATAACTTCCTGAAGTTCCCGATCATGGAACGGCAGCTCGTGGTTGATGTGAAGCAAACCGATGGTCAGCCTGATCAAGTAGCTGTGGTACAGCCGGATATGAAGCTGGAAGCTGGCACCACCTATGGATTCTCTTTTGATGCAAAGGCGGATGCGCCTCGTACGATGGACATCGGCTTGTCAACCGCAGAGGGACATGACGTGCAAATCCATCAAGGACAGCAGATCCAGCTCGGGCAAGAGATGAGAAACTACACCGGTGAAATCGTGATCGGACAGAGCGGAACGACAGCAACAACAGCAACAGCCGAATTGAAGCTTTTATTCGGCAGTACTTCAGGCAAGGCCTACGTCGATAATGTAAGGCTGACCAAGCGCGGAAAACCGGTTTCGGTTCAGGGCTATGCCCATATTCCTGCAACTGAGGCATGGATGATGCAAGGTTTGCAGCTCGAAAATTCCGATGAAGGCGGCCAACATGTCAGCTACATGGACGAAGGCGATCTGCTGCAATTTAAAATCGATGCAGCAAACGATGGGGCATATGCCTTTTCCACCCGGATGGCGAGTGCCAAAGCGGATTCAAAAATCCGATTCAGCGTCAAAGATGAACAAGGCAATAGGGTTGCAAGCTCGGAGCTTCTGCTTGGAGATACGGGCGGGTGGCAAACCTACAAAACCGTGTATCTGCCAGCGGTTTCCCTGAAAGCGGGAAACTCGTATTATGTTAATTTTGAAGGGAACGAATATAATACACGCTGGCTGGACGTTTCTCAGAATAAGCTGCAGAACGGCGAGTTGACGCATGATCGAAGCGGTTGGGAACTGATTCCTGATGATCTCGTGGCTTCACATAGGGAAGATGAGGGCATTCGCATTACTTTGTCGGGTGCAAGTGAAAATGGACGGGAAGCGTTATTGCAGCAAGGTCAGCTTTCCTTGGAGTCGGGCAAGACGTATCGCTTGAGTTTTGATGCCTCTGCATCCGCTCCAACATCCGTGCAAGCGGTAGTCTCGCAGGAGGGAAGCGGAGACAGGTATATGGATGAAACGGTAAACCTGACTGAAACCAAACAGCGATACACTTATACATTTACAACGGGGGACACTGCGGGTGCGGCTGCCTTGTTGAACTTTGGTTTTGGTACTGCTCCAGCGGGTGAGCACAGCGTATCCATTCACAATGTGATGCTGTTCGAAGTGAATCCCGATGCGGATCAGGGCGGACAGCCGGTACACGTCAATCTGATATCGAACGGTGACTTTGCCAAAGGAAGCGACGGCTGGTTTAGTCATTCTGACGGGAATAACTCGGAACTGGTATTTACCGTCGAGAATCGGAAGCTGCAGGCTCGTATTGGTCAGGCGGGGAATAATCCGTGGGATCGGCAAGTGATTAATGAAGGTTTCGCGATGCAGCAGGGTTACAAATACAAACTAACGTTCAAGGCCAAAGCGGATAAAGCACGCAAAATGGGCCTTGGCGTCGGCTGGGTTGACGTTCCCGCAGGATACGCATGGCATGGATTTTTCGGTGAGCGAGTGGACTTGTCCACCGATGAGCAAGAATACACCTTCACGTTCGACACAACCGAGCACAGCTATGCGAACAGCCGTATTGTATTTGATATGGGCAGCATCAGCGGTGCCGAAGACGGGAATACAAGCATTACGTTGTCCGATGTGAGGCTCATCAACATGGGACCAGTCCAATAGAACGTAAGGAACCAAGTCCTTCGCGGCCTGGTTCCTTTCATTCTTATGTTAAAAAACCTCTATATAGGTTGAACAAGAAATTTACACGAAAACGGAGGGGGCAGAAAGAATCTGCAGAAGCGGAGCTAAAAGCTTTCTGTAAGAAAGCTCCATCGAAAGCATACGCTTCGTGTTTATCACCGGATTTTCCCTTTGAAAAAGGGGACCAAAAAAAATCTGGGGATAATAGCGATCGGAAGATGGTTCTGACCACGTAGTGACTCTGTGTAAAAATGATTGGTTCAGCCTATATAGATAGCCCGCAACGTTTACCACACCATCTCAATACGAATAACATCTTCTTTCGCCAGGTCCTTACCCAGCACAACTTCCATTAGTTCAAGATCGGTAAGTGCCTTAATTCCATGCCTGGTTCCAGCCGGAATTTGCAGAACATCGCCCGCCTTTAGCTGGCGTCGTTTACCCTCCATAAGGATTTCCGCGCTGCCCGTCACAATCGTCACGATTTCTTGCCGCTCGAGATGCTGATGGTAGCTCGTATATTTTCCGTGGATCAGCTTCACCTGCCTGATCATCACTCCATTTCCCGTTTCATCGTTCCAATCGTTCAGAACCCGGTAGGAGCCCCATCTTTTCTCTTCATACTTCGCAAATCGCGGCATATGTTCGAGCTTATCCTTGATTTGATTTGCTTTGCCCTTGTTAGCAATGAGGATGCCATCGGAACTGGCCGCTACGATGAGATCAGAAACGCCGATCATTTCGATCGGATAGGAAAGCTCGTTAATGATATGGCTGTTAGAGGAGTCGTCCGATATTCGCCCTGACCCGATGACATGGCTCTCGAAATGATCGCTTAACGCCATCCAACTCCCGAGATCATTCCAATAGCCGTCATATCTCATGACAACAGCAGACAATGCGTGTTCCGCGACTTCCCGGTCGAAACTGGTGTTTGCAAGCTGTTCGTAATTTTCCAGCCAATGCTCAACTTGGATCGGATGCCCCTTGTCTTTCAAAAATGTCAGCATGAACTTCAAGGAGAATGCGAATACGCCGCAATTCCACATCGCTTGATGTTCGATGAGGCGACAGGCTGTCGGCTCATCGGGCTTTTCGATGAATTGGTGAATGAAAGAAAAGTCGTCATTTCCATTGGGCTGAGCAGGAACGATATAGCCGAACTGATCGGAAGGATGGGTAGGTTTGGTTCCGAGGAGAGCGAGATCTGCTTTAGAATGCATCAGAACATCAGGAACGCGAAGGAGCAGTCGAAAAAAAGCGGTATCTGCGTATGTGTCGACTGGAAGAACGCAGATGGTTTCATTTGGATCCATTTGCAGCTTTTCATGAAGATAACTTACCGCATAAGCAATGGCTGTGAAGGTTCCTCTTTTAAAGGGTTCGGCCAGGATCGGGATATGCTCGCCAACATAGGAACGGGTAATTTCCACTTGACTGTGATGGGTAACGATGCATGTGGATTGAAGCAGCCCCGCCTCATTTAATTGCCGGCATATTCGCTCAATCATCGATTCTCTGGCCCCGGCATCGGATTTCAAAAGCTTAAGGAACACCTTGGAGCGAATCTCATTGGACAAAGGCCACAGCCTTTTTCCGGATCCCCCGCATAACAGGATGATACGCAAGCCGATTCCTCCTTTCTTGGGGATATCGCCCTCCATTCTTATTTCTTCGATCGAATGATTTCTTCAATCGCATGCTTCATGAATACCCCGGACCGGTCCCAGGATAAGCGAAGTATATCCTTTCTGCCTTGTTGTCCTTTTTGTTTGCATAGTCCGGGGTTTTGGTACGCTTCCCTCATCCGTTTTTTTAAATAGCCCAGATTCGGTTCCGCCCATCGTTGTCCCTTTTGCGCAAACAGGTTGCTGAATTTTTTAGAAATGGCTCTGTTCATACTGCTTGACGGGCTGCGCAGCTGGTACGGAATCAGGAACGAGTTGCTGTGCGTCAGAAAATCCATTTGCCCGCCCCAACTTGTAGTGATGACCGGTACGCCGCTCGCAAGCGATTCTAGAAAGGGCAGTCCAACCCCCTCGCCGCGAGTCGGGAGGACGAAAGCATCGCCGAGCGTATACAAACCTTTTAATCTGCTTTCACGAAGATGACGGCCGATCACGACAACGGGTGCCGTATCTTTTTGGATACCCAGCTTTTTTTTGTATTGCGTTATTTTGGCCTGGATCCATTTTTCGTTCTCATGCGGCGCATATCCGTTTGTTTTGATCACAAGCACGACGTTATCTTTAGAGGAAAACTCTTCCCAATATGCCCGCAGCAGGCCCTCCGGATTTTTACGGTGCTGGAAGCCGAAGACGGACACGAACGTAAACTTGCCGGCCGCACCCGGCACGGACATTTTCTTGTTATTCGGATGAAACTCCTTTGCATTTACACCATGAGGAACGACAAAAATCGGGACATTCACGCCGCTGTTCCTTAGTGTTCTTTTATTATGCTGGGAGGGCACACAAACGGCATCAAACTGATTCATATGGGGAAGCCAAGCCTTGGGGAGCTTGCTTGTTTCCCAAACTGTATTCAAAATAATAAGATCATACAGACGGCGCTCTTTTTTCCATTGAATGCTATTGGGGAGGTGGTGATAAATCAGCACCCGTGTGTATCGGCTGCCGTTTTTGCGCTGTTTTGCCGGTCCTATACTAACGGCTACGCCTTGCCGCTTTAGTGACTGGGCATACGCTCTGCTGGCACGGCCAAGCCCGCTTGCTTTGTGTACAGGGCCCTTCCAAACGACGTGATAAGGTTTCATATGACAACATCCCTCGGATAATTACTTTGCTCATCTCTATACTTTTAATATATGGATTATCATATGACGGAAGAATAAAAAGGTATGGGTGTAGGGAGTGTGTAAAGAACACACAATCAGTGATCACTCAATGGCTTCACGTCGCTGTTTAATATACTTTCCTGGAGAAATGCCAACCATCTTGGTGAAGCTTCGTATAAAATTGGCGTAATCGCCAAAGCCCGATTGAAAGCAAGCATCGGTGATGCTCATCCCGTCAGACAGAAGAAATTTGGCAAGTTCGATACGACGACTGAGAATATAGGAACGAAGGGTCAGCCCGGTATGCTTTTTGAACTGGCGGCTGATCGAAGTGCTGTTCATGTAGAACGCTTCGGCAAGTTTGCCAAGCGTAATATCTTGCGTGATATGTTCGTCGATGTAATCCATTGTCTTTCGCACCAGATCGGGCATGATATCATGAGGCTCAAAAGAATTGTTGCGAAACCATACGTTGATCAACACCAATAATTGCGCGATTGCAGCATTGGTTTTGACGTCTGCCCCATAAGCATCCGAAGAGAGCGATTCTTCGATCCGGTTCGTCCAATATGTGATCTGGTCCAAACGATCGTCGTCCAGGTGTATCATGTTGCCTTCGCCTTTGCGGCGGCAATCAAAACAGGAAGATAGGTTCGTTGAGGCCGTGGACAATTGGTACAGGTATGTTTTTTTGAGATTGATCGTAATCCGTTCATACTCCGTTTCATCCAATATAAACGCACGATGCATTTCTTTGGGGGACATCACGAGCAAATCGCCCCGCTGCATATGATAACACCGATTTTCTACATAAAAGTGCACATGACCGCGAAGGAACAGATAGATCTCGTAGGCATTATGCCGATGATAGCTCGTTTCCAGCTTGTAAGTCGTGATTCGATGCAGGTACAAAAGCTCCGGCTGAATGGGGTCATAGAAAAAGTCAGAGGATCCGCTCATACAGCACCTCCCGTCATTTCGCGCAATAAATGGAACAAATAACGCAATGAAATTGTGTTCAGATTACCTTAAAATGTAATCATCCTACCATGAAGTGGTTTATTTTGCAAACGCTTACTATCTAAACCTATCTTTACAATATCGTAAACGCGTCAGAGCAATATGATCTTACGACTATATTCATTCCAATTGAACCGGGGGGCATGTCGCCATGCACAAGAGATGGATGTACAGATCAAGATGGGCCTTCATTATCCTCCTTGCGGTGAGCATACCTGCCGGCCATACGCAAGGAAATTCAGGGCAGCCGCCTTCGACGTCTGCCGGGCAGCAGGTACAACCTTCCGGAAGTGCAGGGAGATACGATCCTCCTATACGGGTTACCTTTGTCCGAGAGACTGGTGAAGACCTGCAGCGAATGCTTGATCAGTTGCCGGGCGAGAGTTTGGTAGATAATCGCTGGACCCGTTTGTATGAAGAAGAATTGGGCATTCGGATACACTATGACTGGATCGCGAACGGTGACGTATATAATCAGAAACTGGGAGTGTCTCTTGCAGCAGGCCGTTTCCCGGACGTGGTCAAAGTCAATCCATATCAACTCAGGCAATTAAGCAATGCCGGATGGATTGAAGATCTGACCAAAGTATACCAGACCCATGCCTCTCCACTTACGAAAAATATATTGGAGGCCGAGGGAAAAGGAGCGTTCGACGCCGCCACGATTGACGGTAAACTCATGGCGATCCCCGAATCATCCTCTTCCATCGAAACGGCGCAGTATCTGTGGATCAGAAGCGATTGGCTGAATAACCTGGGCCTGCATCCGCCTGAAACGATGGAAGACGTGCTTCAAGCATCGAAAGCGTTTACAGAAGAAGACCCCGATGGAAACGGAAAACAAGACACCTATGGACTTGCGTTAACGAGTTATCTGTGGGACCCCGTCATGAGCGCGTCAGGATTCATGGCCGGTTACGGAGCTTTCCCGAATATATGGATCAAGGACAAGGAGGGCAATCTTGCATACGGCGGCATACAACCCGAGGTGCGAAAAGCGCTGGAAGCGTTGCAGACCTTGTACCTTGAAGGCCAGCTTGATCCCGAGTTCGCCTACAAAAACGGAAGCAAGGAGTACCGCCTGATTCAGGACGGTAAAATAGGCATGCTCTATGGTGAACAGTGGACTCCTTTCATGATTCAGACTACCCGGGACACGGATCCGGATGCGGAATGGCAAGCGTACCCCTTGGTAGCTGAATCTGGCCGAAGCGTGTTTGTCCCTCTTCGTTCCAATACAGGACATTATTTTGCAGTAAGGAAGGGATTTGCGAGTCCGGAGGTTGTCGTAAAGCTCATGAACCTGCATCTGGACAAAAACTGGGGAGAACAAGCCGAGTATGAAACGTACTACAATGACGATTCGCGTGCCGTATGGATGCTCTCGCCGGTAACGCCTTTTCCCGGCATGAAAAACATGGATGCCTACAGAGACATCCGCGACGCCAGAAAGACAGGGGATTTCTCTACCCTGGAGAACGAGGCGCTTGCGATTCACAAGCGGATTGCTGCGTATGAAACAGAAGGCTTGAAGAGCGGATGGGGTTGGAAACAAACCTATGGACCGACAGGAGCCTTCAGCATTGCGGATGCCTATGAGCGGAACGGCCAGCTTCTATATGACGAATTCACCGGCGGCATCACCGAAACGATGATCGATCGGCAGATCATTCTTCGGGATCTTCAGCTCGAGGCATACATGAATATCATTCTTGGATCGCCGATAGAAGAGTTCGATCAGTTCGTCGAGAATTGGCGCAAATTGGGTGGAGATGAGATCACATCGGAGGTGAATGCGTGGTTCAGAACCAATGCCGCACGGGGTCACCAATCGTTCGCCTTATCCTATTAACACAGGTGTCCCGATTCAACCAGGGAGACGGGAGGTGAATGCATTGTTGAAGATTCCTGCGCAGTCCTGGCTTAACAGCATATTTGCACGGCTAATCATGACCTATCTGATCTTTGTGATTCCTCTGATTCTTCTGGGTGTGTATTTATATCACTGGAGTTACGACACGGCAAGCCAGGAAATTTCCCTGTCGACGGAAAGGCGATTGAACCAATTTGCGATGGAACTGAACAGGGAGATTGAATGGATGGAGCTGCAGCAGTTTGATATTGCCGAGGACCGCAAACTGAATCGGCTTGCGATCCTCTGGAACATCATGGACCAGGTGGAAAGGCGTGAAACGCTGAATTATTTATCTGAGCGACTGGCCGCCTTTAAGAACAGCAGTGCTTATATCAAGAACGTTTATGTACATATCCCTGCAGTCAACAAGAGCATATCGGCAATGCAAGGCATCGATGATTATGATCAGGCGTCCTTTGACTATTTCAGTTCAGCTATGGAAGGAAAGGATATCCGTTTTACTGTAAAAGGAGACACGCTGAACCTGAGCGCTGTCCGGCTCACGGGAAAAAAAGGGGAAGGTCCTCTGTTTGTTGTACAGGTAGAACTGGATAACGCTCAGTTTCAGAATGAATTATCGCAGCTAAACCTGTACCCTGAAAGTGCCACACTCCTGATCGAAGAGAAGACCGGGAATGTAATCTCGGATCACCAGCAGCGAGATGTCATTCTGTCCAGTTACCGCGAGCATCGTCGGAAAAATCCGCATGACAGCTTTCAGGTCAAGATTGAGGGCGTTAATTATCACGTCAATCAGCTGCACATGGATGCTCTGGGCTTATCGGCTGCAACGTATCTGCCGGAGAAAATGGTAACCAAACCGCTCAGCAAATTTTATACATGGGCCTGGATATTTGCCATCACGTCTTTCATTGCCATTACGGCCTATCTCTATTCCAGCTACAAGCTGATCCATATTCCGCTGCTGCTGCTTGTCAAAAGGTTTAAAAAAATGGAGGGAGGCGTGCTCGATATTCCGATCGTACACCATCGCAAGGACGAGTTCGGTTTTCTATATGCACGCTTCAATCATATGATTGAAAATCTGCAGCAACTGATCGATCGGGATTTCAAACAGACGATGATGATGCAGCGGGCTGAATTGAAGCAGCTTCAGTCCCAGATTAATCCACATTTTTTGTATAATAGCTTTTTCATTCTGAACTCGCTTGCCAGAACTGGAGAAACGGAGCGCATTGAACAGTTTACGAACATGCTCGGCGAATATTTTCGTTTTATCACCCGAAACGGGACGGATCATGTGCCTTTGAAAGACGAAGTGGAGCATTCGCGAATCTATATGGAGATTCAGCAATTACGCTTTTCACGGCGGATCAAAGTAGACTTCGGGCAGCTGCCATCCGGAATGGAGCAGCTTCAGGTCCCCAGATTGATCATTCAGCCGATCATAGAGAATGCTTATGAGCATAGTCTGGAGAAGAACACGGGTACGGGACTCCTGCGGGTTCAATTCCATATGAAGTCAGCCTACCTTGAAATTACGGTGGAGGACAATGGGGAGGGGTTGCAGACGGAGGAGATCGATATGCTTCAGGCACGTCTGCACAATGATGCCGATACGGATGAAGTGACCGGTTTAATGAATATTCATCGACGTCTGGTGTTGACCTATGGGGAAGGAAGCGGGCTTTCTCTCTCTCGGAGCGATCTGCAGGGATTGAAAGTCGCGATTCGAATCCGATGGAAGAGAGGGGAGAGCGCATGTACCGACTTCTGATTGTGGATGACGAGGAAATTATAACGGACAGCCTGTATGAGACGTTTGCCGGACATATGCCGGACCGGCTTGATGTTTGCAAAGCCTATTCCGCTGCAGAGGCCCTGGACTGGATGCGGCGATCCAGAATTGACATCGTTCTGACGGATATTCGCATGCCTGGCATAAGTGGTCTCGAACTGACCGAGGAGATCCAGACACGCTGGCCTCAATGCCGCGTTATTTTTCTCACGGGACACAGTGATTTTGATTATGCATACCGAGCCCTCCAGATGCCCAATGTGCGTTATTTGCTCAAAACGGAAGGTTACGACAAGGTGATGACGGTCATTGAGCAGGTCATGGAAGAGATTCGGCAAAGTCACAGCATGCATGAAGTGTTGGAAAAGTCCCGCCAAATGACTTCCCGGCTGGCTGCGCTGCACCAGGAGGAATATGTGCGCAAGCTTCTTCAGGATAGCCCGTCCGCTCACTCCTCTTCGATGGAGCTTCAAGCCGAACTGGTGTCAAGAAACATAGGCTTGCAAGCGGACTCCCCGGTGTATCTGGTCCTTGGACGATTCAATACGCCGCCTGGAATCGAAGAAGGACCGAATCGTTTGCAGGAGTCGGTCCGGATTATCGGATCTTCACTATTGAGTGAACATGCGATATATATCAGTGTCACAGATCACTATGGCGATGTGGTCTGGCTGCTTCAGCCTAAAACAGGGAAAAACAATGCAGAAGAGCACTTTTCCACTTATATCGAAGGCACATTGGAGCTGGTTCAGGAAGCCTGCATGGCGTCGTTGGACGTGTCCATTGCCTTTACATTGAGCGGACGCGGTTGCCCTTGGTCCCGAATTCCAAGGCAGTATGAACGGCTGCGGTTGTTACAGTGGATGAAAATTGGCGATGGGGTCTCCATGGTATTGACGGATAAAACCGAAGGCACTGCAGGAGGAACATCCAAGGAATCCGTTCGGATCTCAAGCCGGATTGACGTGATGTCTGGTTTCTTGGAAACCGGACGCTTTCAGCCCTTTTACGATGTTTTTGAAGAGCTTGTAACGGAACTGCAGCAGCAGGACCTGACCATGGAGCGGGCTATGGAAACCTACTATTATCTGGCTCTGATGCTGTATTCCACATGTAATCGCTGGGGGCTCCGGCAGAACGTCCCTGATCAGCCAAGTTTGCTTCAACTGAGTGACTTTACATGCATGAAGGAAGCAGTGCACCACCTGTACCGCGCTGCGGATGAACTGGTTCATTTCAAGCGTTCCAATGAAGAGGAACGTGTGAACCAGGTCATCCATACTCTATGCGGCTATATCAGGGACAATCTGGAAAAGGACCTTTCGCTGGTCAGACTCGCCGAGTTGAATCATTTCAACCCGTCCTATCTATCCCGCTTCTTCAAGCAGGAGACGGGGATCAACTTGTCGGAGTTTATCGACGACACCCGTATCCGAAGAGCCAAGGAGCTGCTGAGCAACAGCGATCTGATGGTGCGAGAAGTAGCGCTTCAAGTCGGATATGAGTCGGCACATTCGTTTACCCGCCTGTTCAAGAAGCTGACGGGCATGACGCCCCAGGAATATCGGGAATCTGTGCTCGTGCGTTAGAACCGTTGTTATGGACACCTTCATCAGAAGTAAATGGAAAAGGATAACACGTAAAAACGCAGGCGCTGCTGGCCTGCGTTTTATGGTTTGATCACCCGCCAGAAAGGCTGCCGAGGAGGCAGCTGATCAGTCATGCCTAGGCAGAGTGATTCTTTTGTCTGCGATAGGCGTTAGGACTTGAGCCTGCATAGGCCTTGAATTTTTTGTAAAACCAATCGATGTCTTTATAACCTACCTCCAAAGCGATTTCATATATCCTCATATCGGTAGTTAACAGCAGATGCTTCGCTTTTTCCATTCGCTGCTGCAGCATGTAATCGTTGAAGGATACTTTCTCCTCCAGTTTAAATTTTTGTCCAAGATATGCACAGTTAAAATGGAGCATGTCGGAAATTTTCCGGAGCGTAATTTCGTCGCTTAGATGATCTCTCACGTAAGCTTTGACAATTCGGATGACATGACTGGACTCCATCGCTTTGCCATTGAGCTGAACGAGTGGTTTCACAGGCAATCTTTCTTTAACAGGTTCCGGTCCCAGTCGCGTCTGAAGTGCCTGCAAACTTTGCAGTAAAGCTGAAGCGCTGACAGGAGAGGGCAGATAATCATTCACTTGATAAGTTAACGCTTTGCGCACAAGTCTGAAATGGTCTCTTCCACCCACCAGCAGAATCGGAATGTCGCTTATTTGGCGAATGCGATGGCATAACCATAAACCGGCCGTATCACATCGCTCAGTATGGATGAGCACTACCGCGAATTCCTGTTTCGACAGGGCGATCAGTGCATCGGAGGAAGAGAAGGCCGATTCCCCAATTGTAAATGGAGAGGTAGAACGACTCAGCAACGGTCCAAGTTCTTTGCACAAACGCCGGCTGTAATCAACAAGTAATATGTTGTACATAAAGCATAACCTCACCTTCTTCTGAATTTCCGGTCCGGATTCCAATCCATAAGGCTTACTTTCATTATGAGAATAAAAGAAAGCGCATACAATGTGCATTTTTTTGCAGACAATGCATTTCTTTACCAATTTCTATTGAAATGAGTTCGTAATCCTTCAATAGCATGCCTTTCTATAATTTGACCGGGTGAATACCTGCATTTCGGCCGGTTGTTTGCGTTTTCATATGAGGGATACACTGTGGGAGCAAACGACAATCAGGGGGGAAGACGATGAGAAACAACAAGTTTATGCTGCTGAGCCTTGTATTTGCGGTCATGCTGATGATTGCTGCATGCAGTTCTGCTCCGACCGCACAACCGGAGCCGGAAAAGCCGGCACCGCAGGAGGAACAAAACACCGCGGAAACCGAGCCCAAAAATGAAAATTCAACGCCGGAGATGGACTTTGACATGGGTGGCAGAACCATCAAGGTTGTTGCTTGGTGGGATATGGAGATCCAGGGTAACAACCCGGATAACATTCAGCGCCTGGAGAACCTTGAAGCACTGAAGAAAAAACATAACTTCAATATTGAATACATCTCCATCGATTTCGGAGAATACCAGGAAAAAGTGGTTGCTTCGCTGATGGCAGGGGAACCGCTGGGCGATTTGGTGAGGCTGGGCAAAAACTATGCCATTCCGGCATTGACCAAACAGGATCTGTTATGGCCGGTGGATGAGTATACCAAGAACGATAAGGTGTTCAATCAAAAAACGACCAACGAGTATATGCAATATGAAGGCAGAGGCTACGGTTTTACCGAAGATCAATCCTCCTTTATCAACGGGATTTTCTATAACCGAACGCTTATGCAGGAACTTGGTTTGAAGCCGCTGCAGGAATATGTGGATGCCGATGAATGGAACTGGGATACGTTCCTCAGCGTTGCGAAACAAGCGAACAAGGATCGTAACAATGATGGCAAGCTGGACACGTGGGGACTCGCTCAAACGGGTCTGCTTGAACCCATTCTGTACTCCAACGAAGCTTCTCTGACCAAAGAGGATAAGCAGAACCTGGAGGATCCCAAGACGAAAGAAGCACTGAACTTCCTGTCCAAGCTGGCAACAGAAAAGGTTGGCAGACCAACTGAGGGTGGCGACTGGACAGAACCTTCCACCTTCTTCCGTCAAGGCAATACCTTGATGTATGCAGGTGCGATGTACGAAGTCGAAGGCATTATGACAGACATGAAGGATTATGATATCGGTTTTGTGCCGTTTCCAAAAGGACCAAGCGCATCGGCGTATCACTCCGGCGAATCGCGTTACCAAGCGATCACCATCCCTAAAGCGGTGGAGAATCCGGAACAACTGATGTACATCTGGGAAAAAATCAACGAGATCGATTCGATCTACGAGTATCCGGGTCAGTCCACGCTGGAGACGCATCTGACCAACGAAGCAGACATCAACAACGCCAGAAAGGTCGCTGAGGGCATGCTTGTTCTCGACCATAACACCTTCCCGTCCTTGCCTTACTGGGATTTTGATGCGGAGCTCAAAGAAGGGGTATCCGTATCCACTCTGATCGAGAAATACAAGGCTCCTTTCCAGGCCGCGATTGATGAGGTATATAAATAAACCATTTTACTAAATCACGGGCAGAACGCACCAGTCATGGCGCGGTCTGTCCGGATCAGTCCATCGTCCCATTGTCGCTACGCCTAGAGGAAAGGGGATACATTCAGACATGCGGTCACGTAAGAAAAAGGGACTAATCCTGGTGCTTGTCCTGGCCTTGGTGTTCTCGATATGGACCATCTATCCATCGCGGGATCGTACTCCGGGCACGGCTCATGCGCTTGAAGATTTTGAAGCGATCTCCAACACGGACGATGAAAGCAGCTATGAACATTATCTGGCGGGTCATCAGAACACTCCCAAACCGGATAACGTGGTGCGGATTGAAGGCGAGTCTTATGTTCGGGCGGAGGGTGGAACGTTTGAAGTGGTGCAGGGATATGCCGGATTGGACGGCAGTGCCGTCATTACACCCGAAACCGGAACCATTCGCTGGGATGTTCCCGTTCAATGGAGTGGTTTGTACCACGTTCGCATCCATTATTATCCGGTGGAGGGCAAGAGTTCTGGCATCGAACGCAGACTGGAGATAAACGGACAGGTTCCGTTCAGGGGTGCTGACGTCCTGCTGTTCGACAGGGTGTGGGGCAATCGCGAAGATAACGTTCGCCGGGACGATCGCGGCAACGATCTCAGACCGAGGCAAGTGGAACAGCCGGAGTGGCAGCTCGCTTCCTTCAGGGACAGCGCAGGTTACTTCGAGGAACCGTTCCAGTTTTATTTTGAAAAGGGCAAACAGCAGCTATCGCTCACTTCGCTCCGGGAGAGCATGGCGATCGATTATATCGAGCTGTATCAGGAGGAGGATGTTCCGTCCTATGCAGACTTGCGGGCGAGTTATGAAACGCGCGGCTTGAAACCGGCCGGTCCGGTCATGCTGAAGGTCCAGGCAGAACAGGCTGCAAGCAAATCTTCGCCTACGCTTGCACCGATCTCGGATCGTTCCAGCCCTTCGCTGGAGCCGTATGACGTATCCAAAATTCGCATCAACGCCATCGGCGGCATCAACTGGAAGCTGCCCGGTGAATGGATCGAATGGGAGATCGACGTGCCGGAGGACGGATTGTATCAAATCGCGCTAAAAGTAAAGCAGGATCAACTTCGCGGCATCTATGCGACCCGCAGTCTGACGATTGACGGCAAAGTGCCGTTCAAGGAAATGAAACGCATTCGTTTTAATTACAGTCCATCCTGGCAAACGCAAGTACTGGGAGCCGGAGAAGACCAGCCCTATCAATTCCATCTCGAAAAAGGAACACATCGCATACGGATGACGGTCACGCTCGGCGACATCGCTCCGCTTCTGCGCACCGTGGAATCCAGCGTACTGGAACTGAATGGAATGTATCGCAAAATATTGATGATCACCTCCAATAAGCCCGATCCGCTCCGGGATTACCAGCTGGAACGCCGCATTCCGGAGATGACGGAGGTCTTTGAACGGCAGGCGGCAACGCTTAGCTCTGTAGCCGCGTATCTGGAACAAGCAACCGGAGAGCAGAGCGATAAAGTCGCCGTTCTGAATGCGATGGTGGTCCAGCTTAAAGATATGGCAGCCAGACCGGAGACGGTTCCGAAACGGCTCGATACGTTCAAGATTAACGTAGGCGGCCTCGGTACCTGGATTTTGTCCGTACGCGAACAGCCGATTACGCTGGATTACCTTCTCGTATCCCCGCCGGGCGAGCCATTGCCGAAGGCGGAAGCGACGGCGATCCAGCAGGTGAAGCACGAACTGGGTGCATATGTCGCATCCTATACCGAAGATTACGACAGCATCGGCAATGTGGAGCAAAAGAAGGACGCGATTACCGTCTGGATTACGACCGGACGGGATCAGGCCCAGGTGCTTAAGGGTTTGATCGACGATTCGTTTACCCCGGATACGGATGTGTCCGTGCAATTGCGGCTCGTTCCACCTAATATTTTGCTGCCTGCCACGCTCGCTGGGGAAGGTCCGGACGTAGCGATGCAAATGGGCGAAGATATCCCCGTGAACTATGCGATGAGGAATGCGGCAGCCGATCTGAGCAAATTCCCGGATTTTGAGGAAATCTCGGGCAGATTCCGCGAAAGCGGGCTGACGCCCTACCGTTATAACGGAGGAGTCTATGCGCTGCCGGAGCAGCAGCATTTTCCGATGCTTTTTTACCGCAAAGATATTCTGAACGAGCTGGGTCTCGAACCGCCGAAGACGTGGGAGGACGTCTATAACGCTATCGCTGTCCTGCAAAAGCACAACATGGAGTTCTATCTGCCCATCGAGGATACGCTGAACAATGCCAATCTGGTTCCGAACTCGACTTTTGCGATGCTGTTGTATCAGAATGACGGCACCTTCTATACGGAAGATCAGAAGAAGAGCGCGCTGGATTCGGAAATTTCGATGGATGCGTTCAAACGCTGGACCCAGTTCTATACCAATTACAAATTTCCGCTCAAGGCCGACTTTCCAAACCGTTTCCGCACCGGGGAGATGCCGATCGGCATCGCCGATTACACTACGTACAACATGCTTACGGTCATGGCTCCGGAAATTCGCAACCTGTGGGATTTTACCATTGTACCAGGCACTCAGCTCCCCGACGGCTCTGTAAGGCATGAGGTAGCCAGTGCGACCAGCGCTGTGATGATGCTCGAAAACGCGGCCAACAAGGAAGCCGCCTGGAAGTTTATGAAATGGTGGACCGATGAGCAGACCCAGATGGAATACGGAAGAGAAATGGAAGGTCTCATGGGCGCGGCGGCCCGCTACCCGACAGCCAATATCAAGGCGCTGGAGCAGCTGCCTTGGCCTGTGAAAGATTATCGGAATTTGGAGAAGCAATGGGAATGGGTACAAGGTATCCCGCAGCTTCCGGGAGGTTATTTCACAGGCAGGCATCTGGATAATGCGTTCCGCAAGGTCGTCAACGCCAACGAAAATCCGCGTGAGGCCCTATCGGACTATGTCCTGTATATCGATGATGAAATTGAGTTGAAGCGCAAGGAATTCAATCTGAAGTAGAAGGAAGGGAGGGTAACGGTTGCAAGCCAAAACAACCAAGACAGCAGCCGCTCCTGCCGTCCATACGCGTCCGGCGGGCTGGTGGTCCCTTTTGAAACGGGATCTGTACCTCAGCAGGCACTATTACGTATTGATGGCGCCGTTTATGTTGATCTTTTTCCTGTTCACTGTCATTCCAGTCGGCATTTCGCTAGGCCTCAGCTTTTTCCACTTCAATATGCTGGAGGTGCCGCGTTTTATCGGCTGGCAGAACTATTCACGTCTTTTTCTGGGCGACGACGTCTTTTTGATTGCGCTGAAAAATACGCTGCTGTTCGCCGTTATCACTGGCCCTGTCAGTTATATTGCCTGTTTTTTGTTTGCATGGATCATCAACGAATTGTCGCCCAAAATCCGGGCGGTCATGACGCTGGTTTTCTACGCACCGTCCATATCAGGCAACGTGTTCTTCATCTGGCTGATCATCTTCTCCGGTGACAGCTACGGGTACATGAATGGTTTCCTGATGCGCCTGGGCGTCATCCTGGAACCCGTGCAATGGCTCGCAAACGAGAAATACGTGCTGGCCATCGTCATTATTGTTCAGCTGTGGCTTAGTCTGGGAACCAGCTTTCTGGCGTTTATCGCAGGTCTGCAGACGATTGACCGATCTCTGGTGGAAGCCGGCACGGTAGACGGGATCAAAAACCGCTGGCAGGAGCTCTGGTACATTACGCTGCCATCGATGAGACCCCAGCTCATGTTCGGTGCCGTGATGCAGATTACGGCTTCGTTCGCCGTAGCCGAAATTTCGATCGCCCTGGCCGGCTTCCCAAGCGTCAACTATGCGGCGCATACGATCGTTACCCACTTGATGGACTTCGGCACCATTCGCTTCGAGATGGGTTATGCCTCGGCCATCGCAACGGTGCTGTTTGCACTGATGCTTGGCACGAACGTTCTGACGCAAAAAATGCTGAGAAGGATAGGTGAATGACGATGACCAGCAAAGTACGTGCCGCGTTAGGCATGCCAAAAAGACTGAATCGGTCATTTGCCGTCAGCCTGATGCTGTTTGCACTGCTGGCCGTGTTTGGATCATTTATGGTGCTGCCGCTCATCTATGCCGTTAACAATGCATTCAAGCCATTGGATGAGCTGTTTATTTTTCCGCCGCGCTTCTGGGTGAACAATCCGACAACGGAGAATTTCGCGGATCTGATCAATCTGATGGGCAATTCGTGGGTACCGTTATCCCGCTATATTGCCAATACATTACTTATTACGATATTGGGAACGGCAGGGCATATTCTTCTGGCCTCAGCGGCCGCTTATCCGCTGGCGAAATATCGCTTTCCCGGCTCCAGAGTGTTGTTCACCATTATCATTTTGTCGCTCATGTTCTCGCCCCATGTCACAGCGATCCCGAACTACATGGTCATGTCCTGGCTCGGCTGGATCAATACGCATGCCTCCATTATCGTGCCGTCGCTTGCGTTCTCGCTGGGGCTCTTCCTGATGAAGCAGTTCATGGAGCAAATTCCCGATGCGCTGCTGGAGGCAGCCAAAATCGACGGGGCCAATGAATACCGGATATTTTGGAGCATCGTGATGCCTAATGTAAAGCCGGCCTGGCTCACACTGATGATTTTGCAGTTTCCGGCCCTCTGGGGAACGGACGGCGGAAGTTTTATTTACAGTGAAAACCTCAAAACATTGCATTATGCGCTCAGCCAGATTGTTCAGGGAGGGATTGCGAGAGCAGGGGTGGGTGCTGCGGTTGCGCTGCTGCTCATGATCGTGCCGATCACCCTGTTCATCATCTCCCAGAGCAGCGTTATGCAGACGATGGCTACATCGGGCATGAAAGAGTAGAGAGGAGGCAGCGAGGTGCGGAAAAGCACATGGAACAAGCGCAGCTGGATCATGATGGGCATGGTCTGCCTCCTGTTGTTCAGCCAAGCGGCTGCACCGGCAAGTGCAGACGGCAAGCAGGATGCTTACCAATACTCCTACTGGGGCGATTCCGTTCCGGCGCCGGCGGCGTATGAGGCCACGTCCATCATCACGGGCAATAAACTGGACACCGGTGCGTTCAAAGAACCGAGCGACATGCATGTCACAGCGGATCAGCGTGTGTTCGTACTGGATTCCGGCAATGGCCGCATCGTGGAGCTGGATCGCGATCTGAAGCTGGTGCGGACGATTGATTCCTTTGAACGGGCGGGCAAGGAGGAGCAGTTCAACAATCCGCAAGGGATCTATGTCAGTAAAAAAGGAGATCTCCTCGTTGCGGACACCGACAATCACCGGGTCGTTCATCTGGATGAACAAGGCCATCTGGTCAAAATTGTGGCTGAACCAAAATCGGATCTGTTACAAGCGGATTTTCAATTCAAACCCGTGCGGGTTGTCATGGATCAGGGAGAACGGATTTACGTCATGGCGGCGGGTGTATTCGACGGATTCATGGAGTTCAGTGCGGACGGCACATTTTCCTCCTTTATCGGAGCGAACAGGGTTCAGGTTGATCCGGTGGAGTATTTGTGGAAACGGTTGGCCACGCGCGAGCAGCGCAGTCAGATGGTGATGTTCACGCCGACGGAATTCACCAACCTGGATCTGGATGAAGAGGGGTTCATCTACGCCACAAGCGGCGACCGCGGCAAAGATCCGATCAAGAAGCTGAACGCCCAGGGCACCGATATTTTGCGCAGACAAGGGTATCATTACCCCCAAGGCGATCTGATGTACACGAACGAAGCAGGGCCTTCGCGCCTGGTTGATGTAGATGTAGGAGACAGCGACATGTATTCCGTGCTCGACTCCAGCAGAGGACGAATTTTCACTTATAACGGCGACGGATACCTGCTCCATATTTTTGGCGGCATTGGCAATCGGTTGGGACAGTTTAACACGCCGGTCGCATTGGAACGTGCAGGAGACCGGATGCTTGTGCTGGATAAGGCGCTCGGTGAGATTACGGTATTCCAGACAACGGAGTACGGTCGCACGTTGCATGAAGCGGTACGCAGTTATTACAACGGCGACGAGGACCAATCCTCGATGCTCTTCGCCAAGGCTGCCGAAATGAATGCGAATCTGGAGTATGCCTATGCGGGCATTGGCAAATCGCTGCTTCGCCAGAAGGAGTATGCCGAATCAGCGCAATATTTTAAACGGAGCATGGAGCGGCAGGGGTATTCGAAAGCATTTCTTCTGTTCCGCAAAGAACTGATGCGCGAGCATTTCTCGTGGATGATGTCCGGTTTATTCCTGGCTGCAGCTGCGTTTGTCACCGTCGTCATCGTTCGCAGGCATAAAAGGAGGATAACGAATGCAAGCGCCAAGTAAGCAGCTTTACCAGTATCCGCTGCATCTCATCTTTCACCCTTTCGACGGATATTGGGAACTGAAATATGAACGCAATCAACGAACGACATTGCTGATAGCCTGCATGATCATGCTGCTGCTGGTGGTTACCAAAATTTTGCATGCCCAGTACAGCGGCTTTCTCATTAATTTTAACAATCCCAAGTATTTGAATAGTCTGCTTGAAGTGTTGTATGTCGTGATCCCGATCCTGTTCTGGTGTGTGGCCAACTGGTCGTTAACCACCCTGATGGACGGAGAAGGCAAGTTTTCGGAAATTTTTATGTCGACGTGTTTTGCATTGGTGCCGCTGCTCCTGATTCATTTTCCGTGGATCTGGCTGAGTCTCGTCATTTCCGCGCAGGAAGCAGCCTTTTATTATTTCTCCAATGCGCTTGCCGTTGCCTGGACGGTGTATCTGTTATTCGTGGGCAACATGACCGTTCACCAGTACACGCCGGCGAAGACGGCGCTTACGATGCTGCTTACACTGGCTGCCATGGCTTTTATGGCCTTTCTGTGCCTGCTATTTTTCAGTCTCGTGCAGCAGATCGTATCGTTTGTCTTCACCATCTATCAGGAATTCGTGCTTCGGGGCTAAGGAAGGAGGACATCCAGTGAAATATGCTGTAGCGAAAAAAATAACCGGAATGCTGCTCATTGGCAGTCTGCTTCTAAGCGGTTGCCAGTTCTCGCCATCACCGCAAGCTCGCGAGGCGGCCGCTGTAGAACAGACCGATCTTCCCTCCCTGCCTCCCGGAGAAAAACTGAAATCTTCCTTTAGCGATGCTCGTCTTCAAGGCATGATTGGCATTGCCGGGAATGAAGCCTTACGGTTGTTTATAAATGAAGAGACTGCAGAGATTGCTGTCCTGCACAGAGAGAGCGGACAAATCTGGCGCAGCAATCCTGCAGACCGGGAGCAGGACGGAGTTGCGGCAGGCATCAACAAAGACCTCCTGTCGTCACAAGCAAGGCTCAGCTTCTTCAACAGCCAGGGCCAGAGCAGCACGGTGAACTCGTTTACAGATAGCATCGGACATAAGCAGGTTAGCTATGAGGCGATGCCAAACGGGGTTCGGGTTCACTATCAGTTCGGGAGCACCGAGCGCTCGATTGAAGACTTGCCGGTCAAAATCAGCAAGGAACGATTTGAGCAGAAGCTGTTGGCACAGCTCGACAAGGCCGGGGAACGCGCCTTGAAGATCGGTTATACGGAGGATAAGGACGAAGGTGTCTACGTTCGAATCGACAAGGCACTGCAGGGACTTCAGCTGTCCCGTGCCCTTAAGGCTTTTGACGCGGCCGGTTATACGGAAGAAGACCTGGCACAGGACAATGCCGAACATGGGATTGATCAGGAGCGCAGCGGACCGCGGCTCTTCATGATGACTTTGGAATATGAACTGGATGGCGAGAATCTGCTGGTGCGTGTACCTGCATCCGGCATTCATTTTCCGGAGGAATACCCGATCAACACCATATCCGTACTGGAATATTTCGGAGCCGGAGGGACGAATGAAAAAGGCTCCATATTTGTACCGGACGGCTCGGGAGCCTTGATCCATTTTAATAATGGCAAAATCCAGTATCCCGGTTATCAGCAAGATATTTACGGTCAGGACTTGACGATGAAGCTCCGGGAAGCCGGCTCGAATGAAACCAAAGCGAGATTGCCGGTCTTTGGACTGATTCGGGAAGAGGGAGCTTTTTTGGGAATCATCGAGGAAGGTGACGCTGTGGCCGTGGTGAATGCGGATATCAGCGGCAAGCTGAACAGCTACAACAACGTTTATCCCAGCTTCTATGTCGTGAACAAGAGCGATGTGACGCTTCAGGCCAGCGATATGGTGCGTACGCTTCCGAAATTTCAGAAGAGGCCGACAGCCTCGGACTTTGTTGTCAGATACGCTTTCGTTGGTGCGGAGAAGGCTTCGTACTCGGGACTCGCCGCATTGTATCGGAATTATCTGCTGCAAACCGGCGGACTTCCCGAACAGCAAGCAGGCGAAGAGCAGCCGGGCATTCCATTTTATCTGAAATTGATTGGAGGCATGACAACCCGGCAGCATATGCTGGGGATTCCTTACGATTCTACAGAGGCACTTACGACCTTTGAGGAAGCCAAGCAGATCCTGTCCACGCTGAAGGAGAAGAACGTGTCGAACATTCAGGTTCGCTACGCCGGATGGTTCAACGATGGGCTGCATCACCGTCTGCCGGATTCCATCTCGGTGGACGGCGCGATTGGCGGGAAGAAGGGCATGCGTGATTTTAGCGATTATGCAAGGGAAGCGCGAATCGGGTTTTATCCGGATGTGGCTCTGCTGAATGTGCAATCCAAGAAAGGGTTCAAACCGTCCAGAGAGGCATCTCGAACGTTAACCCAAGAACCGGCTGTGGTATATCCGATGAACCAGGCTTTGCAGCAACGGGATCGGGACCGATCTCCATCCTATGTACTCTCGCCCAACAAGCTGAATCAGCTGACGGAAGAGATGCTGGAAGAGATGAAGTCTATTCAAAAAGAGGAGCACTCGCAATCACTGAGCCTGAAAGATCTGGCTGAGCAGCTGAATAGCGACATGAACCCGAAGAAGCTGCTGGATCGAACGGAAGCGTTGGGCGTGGTCACCGAAGCGCTGGAACGGATCAAACAGCAGGCAGGCTCCGTTTTAGCCGAAGGTGGCAATGGCTACGCACTGCCTTATGTTACTGGGTTGACGGATGCTCCGATGAGCAGCAGCCAATTCAAACTGGAGGATGAAGAGGTTCCGTTCTTCCAATTGGTCGTTCACGGAAATATCAGTTACACCGGCTCTCCATACAATCTCTCGACCTATACGAACCCGAGACAGTATGTATTGAAGCTGATTGAATATGGTGCGAGCCCGTACTTCGCCTGGTTTAATGCGCCGAACCATGTGGTCAAACAGACCGACTATGACGATCTGTACGCGGCAAACTACGAGCAATGGGTAGATCTGGCTGCCGAGATGTACAACGAGGTCAATCAGATCAATCAGCCATTTGCCGGGCGTTCCATGAAATCGCATGAATCATTGGCGGAAGGTGTGTATCGAACAACTTATGACGGCGGTGGCTTCGTGATCGTGAATTATAATGACTTTCCTGTAAAGGTTGAGAACCAAACCGTGGAAGCTCAAAGCTATATGACTGGTGGTGAGCAGCTCTGAAGACGCTCCTGAAATGGAAATGGGGAAGTCGTACGTATGCTCAACAGAAAGCCATGTGGGGCGTCATCTACGTGCTTCCGTGGCTGGTCGGATTTGTTTTGTTTTTCTTTATCCCGCTGCTGGCGTCTCTGCGTTACAGCATGAGTGCGATTCAGGCGAATGCGGAAGGCATTGCCATTCAATTCACTGGTGTCGCCAACTATATTCAGGCACTCACCGTCAATACAAGCTTTAACCGCGCGCTGATCGAGTCCGTTACCGATGTGCTCGTCAATGTGCCTCTCATCGTCATATTCAGCCTGTTTCTCGCCGTCATCTTGAACCAGAAGTTCAGAGGCCGGGCCGTGGCACGCTCCATCTTTTTCCTGCCCGTTATTCTGGCTTCGGGAGTCATCATGTCGCTGGAGAGCACCAGCTTGATTGATGCCGTTAATCAAAACAGCACCGGTGGAAGCGCACTGGGTACATTTGAGCTGGAATATCTGATGCTGGATGCCGGGGTGAGCGAATGGATCGTGACGTATCTGAGCAGTGCCGTCGATCGGATCTATCAGATCGTCAGCCAGTCAGGCGTGCAAATTTTGATCTTTTTGGCAGGCATTCAGACGATCTCGCCTCAGCTCTACGAGGCATCCAAAATGGAGGGGGCCACCGGATACGAAGCCTTCTGGAAAATTACGTTCCCGATGGTCAGCCCGCTGATCTTTGTCAACGCCATCTATACGATTATCGACTCGTTTGCCAATAACGCCATGACTGAACTGATCCGGGATACCGGATTCGTGAAGTTCGACTTCGGCCTAAGCTCTGCCATGGCATGGGTGTATTTCCTGGCCATTGCGATCATTCTCGTGATTGTATCCATCATTTTCTCGAAACGAGTCTTCTATCAAGATTAGAAAGGAGGACGTTCAGCGTGACCACTTCACGATTATTATCGCTGGAACATTGGAAAGGCTGGCTCTGGTCTGTCGTTCGATTTGTACTGATTACCGGACTTTCCTTTGTTATCCTCTTTCCGATATTCCAGAAAATCTCAACGTCCATCAAAGACAAGGGTGATCTGTATTCCGCGGTGGTGGTATGGATACCCCAAAATTTCTCGCTGGATAACTTCCAGCAGGCCATTCGGGTGATGGATTACTGGGCGACGCTGTTTAATACCTTCGCGCTGTCAGCCTCGACAACGCTCTTGACGACAGCGTCCTGTGCTCTTGCCGGATATGGTTTCGCACGATTGAAGTTCAAGGGGAGCAACTTGCTGTTCGCGGGCGTCATTCTCACGATTCTCGTTCCGCCAACGACCATCCTGATTCCGGTGTATCTGAATCTGAAAAGCTTTGACCTGATGGGCCTGATGACACTTATTGCCGGCAAACCGGTGAATCTGCTGAACACCTACTGGCCGTTCATTCTGACCGCCATTACGGCCAATTCGCTTAAAGCCGGATTGTATATTTTCATCTTCCGGCAGTTCTTCCGCGGCATCCCGAAGGAAGTGGAGGAGGCTGCCTACGTGGACGGTGCAGGCATCGGGAGAACCTTTGCCCGAATCATGCTGCCGAATGCGATTCCGTCCATGGTGACCGTCATGCTGTTTTCCTTTGTATGGCAGTGGAATGACAGTTTCTACACGACCACGTATCTGACATCAAGCAAAGTCATGTCGACCCAACTGTCATCGCTTCCATACAATCTGGCGCAGCAAGTGAGTGATGGCGCCTCCAAGGCAGACCCTTTCTATCTCAGCATGATCCAGGATACGGGGATATTGCTTGCCATTCTGCCTTTGATCGTCATCTATCTGTTCGTGCAGCGTTATTTCGTGGAAAGTGTGGAACGTACGGGGATCGTTGGCTAACGTTTGGCCGGTACAGTAAAACCGGAGACTTAAAAATAAACCGTGGAAGGAGGGAAATTCATGCAGCTGCACGGATGGAACGGGGTGCGGGAGCGGGCACCAACGGATATGAACGGCTCGTGAAAGCTGTGCTTGAATTCAACACATATCGAATAAGGGAAAGCCATCGATCATGAGAGGAGGATCCAAAGTGAAGAAGATGTGGATGTCTTGTAAACTTTTACTCGTTATGGCTTTACTGATCACGATTGCTCCATGGGGAGGCGGCCGTGCCGAGGCATGGGTGGGCATGCCTATGGGCAAGCTTCACGTCAGCGGCAAACATCTGGTGAACAGCAACAATCAGCCTGTGCTTCTGAACGGCTGGCATCAACCGTCAGGTGCCTACTGGACGTATCAGGACAGCAATTACTATCTTAATCTGCACGGCAACAACCGTCATGCGGCTACACTGGCCTACCTGAAGGACATTACCGATACGTTTGCGGACACAAGTCCGAAATACGGCAGCAATCATGGCTGGAATATGAATCAGGTTCGTCTGTTCATTGATCGTCAGGACATGGGTGATGTGGCGGCGGGTACATACAATTTTGCTGGTGTGCAGACCGTTACGCAGAACGTCATTATTCCGTATATTCAGTATGCCAAGACAAAAGGTGTATACGTTGTCCTGGGTCTTGACTTCACGTTGAAGGATGATCAGGCAACGACCGCTGCCAATCTGCAAAAGTTCAATCAAATCTGGGGTTATCTCGCTTCCCGTCCAGAGATTAAAAGTGCGGACAACGTTCACTTCGAGCTGATTAACGAGCCGGTGAAGTCATACGCCAATGGACATTGGGGCGGCTACAACGGGGAAAACGACTTTGTCGATCACTGGAACGACTTGCGTAACTTTCAGAACTCCATCATCTCGACGATTCGCAGCCAAGGCGCGGATAATGTGATCTGGGCGGCAGGTCTGGGCTACAACCAATTCTATAGTCTGACGGCAAGCCATCCTTTGACCGACCCGCTGAACAACTACGGATATGCCGTGCACTGGTATCCTGGTTACGGCGCATATGATAACTTTTCGATCTTGCAGGATCAATGGAATACGAACGTCAAGGCGGCCGCAGACAAATATCCGATCAACATTACCGAAGTAACCTGGTTTAAGAATAAACCCGGCGACTCAGCATACTGGAACTTGTTTAATGGCAGCAACGAAGGTTTCGGCACCAATACGAAAACGATCTTCAATGCGGCAGGTAATGTCAGCATCGCTGCCCATATGAACGGCTTCATTCTGGAGCCGGGTCAACGCAGTTCTTTTGCCGACCCTACGGCAGGACTGAAATGGGATGGGGATGCTTCGCGGAGCGCGATGGGCCGTTTCCTGTTCAACTGGTATCATGAACGTGCACAAACGTATCCCGGCGGCGGAAATGGTGGTGGACCGACAACCGGGCTTGTATCAGGCGCAACGTACAAAATTGTAGCCAGACATTCGAATAAGGTCATCGATGTTCCCGGCGGGCAAAACCAGAACAATCTGCAGCTCCAGCAATGGAGCGATCTGGGCGGCAATCCGCAGAAATGGGTTCTGACTTCGATCGGTGGCGGAAGCTACACGCTGACCAGCGTGAACTCTCCCGATAAAGTGATTGATATTCGCAACGGTACCCTCACAAACGGCGAAGCGGTGCAGCTTATGAGCAATCTGAACACGACCGCGCAGCATTTCAAAATTAACGATCTGGGCAATGGGTACTGGAGTATCATCAACGTAAACAGCAACAAAGCGATCGAAGTGGCGAATGCTTCGTCGTCAGACGGAGCAAAGCTGCAGCAAAACGATTATACCGGCGGGCTCCATCAACAATGGAAATTTGTTGCCGTCAGCAATTAACATCCATGTAAAAGAGGACCTTTCCGGCCGTAATGCCTGAAAGGCCCTCTTTTCGTTGAAATTTCGGCCTGCGTGGTGCAATGTGATGCGTGTGATTTCCATTTGCGATGATTCATGGTTGGATGATCATTGTCGGATAATCAATATATGCGATATCTGCCGCTTAAAGCCAGCAGACTGAAGAAATATAGGCAATTGTCGTAGTATCGGCGTTCTCCTTGTCGCAGCGGCGTGTTCCAGAACCGGCGAACGAATGGTTCGACAACCGGACCGTCCGCAGCAAGCGAAGCCATCGCGTTCGTGGCGAGCAAGCCTACAGGATGCAGGGAAGGTTCGTCGAAGGGTTCACCTTCGATGGTATATCGACGATATTCGGATACGTCAATGCCGCTGAAGAAGGACTGAATCCGATTGGATTGTTCGACCTGCCACGGATCTTTGCGGAACCATTCCCAATCCAGAGCAATATTTGCCGCAACCCGGTAAGCATCGCTGTAAAAATGTCTAAAATCACCATGCGGCTGAACCGGAGCGGGTGAGCCGTCGTAATTCGCATATTCAGGCGAAAGCCCGGTTACAGGATGACAGGCGGTATGCAGATAAGCCCGACTTGCCGCTGCTGCTTCCTTCCAGAAGGCTTGATCCCCCTCATCCGCATATATTGCGAACAGTTCGTAGAAGTGGGGGAGATGGTAGGATGGATCGCTGAATGGTGATTCCGGAACAAACTTGATCAGCCGGGTATCCGGGTCCCACATCGGATCTCCCTCGCCATTTTCACCTTGATGGATGCAGGCGCGGAGGATTTTTCGGGCTTGTTCCTTGTAATCGTAAGGCGCAGCACCATCACCCCAGCGGTTGGAGGCAAAGAACAGGGCCATGGCGAAAAACTCCTCGCCGTCAGGGGCAGGACCTTGAGACAGGCGGGTACCGTCAGGCTTGCAATGCCAAGCAAAATAATCCTTGTATCTGCCTTCGGTATGCTGCATATACGTACGGGAAAAATTCCAGAGTCGATCAAATTCTTCTTTCTTATCCATTTGCACGGCCATCATCATGCCGTAAGACATGCCTTCCGAGCGTACATCGTGGTTACCGGTGTCGAGGAAGTACCCTTTGTCCTCACCCATCGGGTAATAAATTCGTGTATTCTCGTCTCCATAGAACAGCTCGTTCCATGTCTGCTCCAGTTTTGCCTCAATTTCGTTCTCGTCATAGCCCAGTTCCAGGAACAAATTCCTGTATGCTCCCGTATGGAACGCCCCATTTTCGTTGGTAGCCACGGATATCCTCCTTCGTTGGTCACGTTTAGCCAAATTATAGCATGACAGGCAGTACCCAAATTAAAGCGTTTTCTTTGAAAAGCACGGATCATTACATCCTGATCCTGTACGGCATGACCATGCCGTTTAACAATCTCTGCAGGGTAAGTGAGCCATGCAGAGTCGTTCTTTAATTGAACCTGAGCAAGGGTTTGAGGGGGCAGCCGTTGTTAGCCACCCGTATGAGACTAAAAAGCTATTTTGCCCTTGTCGCTATACGGGGTTTTCTATATTCCCCCTTGGCGGCACCTCATAATGTGCGATTTTACTTAGAATCTTTAAACATTTTTCTGAAAACAAGGCTATACCCGTAAGCTAAAACGAAAGGCAGAAAGTAGGACAAAAACGTCCAGTAAATGTTCCAATCATTGAAATAGATCACCTTGCCCATTTGTTTAGCGATCCACTCCAGAATCGTTAAAATGAAGGATGATGCCAGTATTGTCGGCCAAGGCTTCATCCCTTTTTCAAGAATGGCATACATCATAAGACATCCGAACATCGGATATAAACCTAAATCCATAGGGAGGGCTGCATACGATTGATTGTTGGTGTTCGGGAGGATATTCCAAAAAAAATTAAAACCCACATTGTTGACGCAGCTGGAGGCGGCCACTCCCAGCGGATAAAAAACAACTAGGATGCTGAGGTTTCTGCGCAGAATCCATCCGCCAATGATCACGGGAATTACAAAAGCGATTATAAAATTACTCAGCATGCATGCAATCACTCCCCGAAGTATTTCATTCGAATCAATTTCTTATTATTGGCTTCATCGAACCGTTTCATAATAAATCAAGGCAAAAATGCAGAAAAAACAGTTGATTCAGAGTCTGCAGCGAAGAGCAGGAGGTTAGAGTTAAAAAACCATAATTGACATATTATTACACGTAAAGTATAGTGGGCTATGTAAAGCTGACTTTACATTTTGGTTTTTGGAGGACTAACGTGCAAAACCATATCCGCACTAAGCGCATGGATGCGTCATTGACACAGGAAGAATTGTCTCGTCTGCTCAAAGTGTCCAGGCAAACGGTCGTTTCCCTGGAAGCAGGGAAGTATAAACCTTCGCTTGTGTTGGCACACAAGATAGCCCAAACCTTTAGGTGCAGCATTGAGGAATTATTCATTTTCGAGGGGGACGAAAACATTGAATCCTGAAGTCATGAACCAGATTGTAGGCGTCGGAGGAATCATAGCAGGGATGCTTGCAGCCATAATCACGGTCATCGTATCCCGGAGCAGGCTCAAAAAGCGGTACGAACTCGATGAAAGGTACATGTATTGTATTACCAAATCAAAGGCTTTTTCATGGAATGCTACAACAGTCACGCTTGCCGTTGCTTGGATTGTCGCCATGGTTATGGAAGGAGTCTCTCTATCGTTCTTTATCATTACGGGTATATTCGTCGTTCATTGTCTGTCCTCGATCGGCGCGAATCTGTATTATTCAGCAAAAAACTGACGTTATGCATAAGTTGGATCTCTGTAATGACAGGGATCAAAGGGGAGAAGGGATACGGATTCATGTTGATCAACCACAATAATCTTGAAGAGTATCGAGACCCGATCAATTATGATCTTGAATTCGGCGGGGATACAACAAAATACAATTTCTATCTTGAAGCTGCCAGATCGAGCCCGGGCGAAGTGTTAGAGCTTGCGTGCGGTACAGGATTGGCAACCATTCATTTAGCAAAATCGGGGATTCATATAACCGGCGTTGATATTTCTGCAGCGATGCTTGAGTATGCGCGGTTTAAGGCTCAAGGCTTGCCTGTGGAGTTTATTGAAGCGGATGCTCTTACCTTCGATTCCGATAAGCGCTTTTCTTTGATTTATTTAACCGGAAATGCATTTCAAGCATTTTTGAGCAATGAGGACCAAATAGCCTTGCTCCGAACAGTTTACAAACACTTGGAGCCGAACGGAAGATTCGTTTTTGAAACACGGAACCCCGTGGGGACCGATCTTTCTGATGAAGAGGAAACAATCTGGGGAGAATTTACGGATCAGGATGGAATTAAAGTCAAGGTATCCGGAACGCAATCCTATGATGCAAGGAACCAAATCATGCACTGGGTCACTTTCCGCGATTGGGGATTCAGGAAAACAACTTCGCGAATTGCATGTCGTTTTACGGATAATGATACGCTTAAGCATCTGTTGACCCGTCACGGCTTTCATATCGAAAGCCAGTATTCGGACTGGGATAAAACACCCTTCACGCCTTCGTCTTCTTCCATCATCAGTGTTTGTCGAAAAAAACAAGGTGAATAGTTCCGGTATGCTGAGGAAGCAGCTGATGCATATTATCGTGGACAAAGAAACAGACGATGCAAAGTCGCTAAAAATAGCGATTGTCTCTTTAAAGAATGGAACCACGATCTAGTCCCGAGCTCAGGTCAAGATCGTGGTTCCGTCATTAACATTCACGAATACGGAGACGGGTGGGTTGATCTTTTTGGGATAGGCTTCCAATATCCGCGTACCCTATATTCAGAATTGCCGCTATTCGCTCATGATCCCGTATCCCCAATCTTTGGCGTACCGTCTCGTCATAGATCCAGCCCTCGATGCAAACCTCAATGCCTATGCCGTTGTCCATCCCGAGCAGCTTTAAGTTTTGAATCAAGCAGTAAACGGCGGCCAAATCTTCCGCTTGTTTATGCATGGCGCCTTCGGCATTCGCAATGACGACAAGATGCGCCGGGGCTTCGCGACGGTGGAGAGGCAGTGCTTCTTCACGGTGTTTGCCTTCCACGAACAGGAAACGCCAGGGTTCCCGCAGACCATCATTCGGTGCCCATACCGCTGCATCCAATAGACGCAGAATCGCTTCAGGGTCGACCGGTTTTGGTTCGAAGGAAGGAAATCGATCGTTTTTGTGCAATACATCCGAAATTAACATGATCTTCTGCTCCGTTTCTTTAAGTGATATAAGCCGGGGAAGTTAAATCAAGATTGGTATATAATTGGTTATGTTCGTTGTTATACGAATAAATCAGAGATGGGAACGAGTGCATCAAATCGTTCAGGTTTGCGGCCAGCGACTCCATTTTTTTGCGGCAGGCGTCCGCTTGCGGGGACGGGGTGTTTTGTCAATGAAACCAAAGATCAAAATACCGACCAATCGTTCACGTTCTGACATGCCCAGTTGTTCAAAAAAAGGCCTGGTATACAACATTTCATCTGTGCGCCAAAACATGCCGATCCCGTTTTCCCAAGCTAACAGCTGCAGGTTTTGCAGGTAAAAACAAACATTTGCATACTGCCGGTCTCGTTGCTCCGGTGAACCATGATCTTCCACAACAACGGCCACGAGGCCGGGAACCTCGGAAAAGTACTTCACCATCGTTTCCTTTAGGGGCTTAGGGGTGAGCTTGCCAAACCGGGTAACCGCAAAAGAATCCATCATATACCGGGAAAGACGAGTTTTGGATTCGTGCGACAGGGCCAACATAAGCGTCATGGCATTCAGCATTTGTGAGTCGCACAAATTAGACGCTTGATTCAATACATCCTGAATAAGGTGATCGGGCACGGGCTGATCGGAGAACTTCCGTATGCTCCGGCGTTCCCTAATGATGGATTCAACCTTCATTTGGAATCACTCTCTTTCTTATTGTTTCCGAAGAAAACATAATAATTTAGATGAATAAGTACATACTTTTAATTACGACAATAATATTGTTTCATATGAAACAATATTATTGTACAGTGTGCTACCTGTAGTGTCAACCCGGGATTGCGACGTGAGGCAAGCTTGGATCATTGCGTTGAGAAGGCAAGCAGGTACAGGTCCTCTTTGTTTCTTAGGAAAACATGCAGTGATATAATAAAAGAAATAAGTCAAGGAGCCAAGCAGATCATGGAGACTTTAAATAAAAACAAAAACGCAATTCATGAAAGCTTCATTCAATTCCTTCAACACAAAGAACAATACGAATCTCGGATATCCGCGTCATACCTTGAGGATCTCCGAAAGCACATCGGTGCCAGCTTCAGCTTGAACATGACGGAACTGCATACCATTGCATGCATCGGAGAGCAAGAGCCGATCAATATCACGTCCATCGCGGAACGGATTCATGTAAGCAAAGGCAATACCTCCAAGATCGCCAATAAATTGCTTAAGGCTGGTTGGGTACGAAAAGCTCAGCTTAACGATAACAAAAAAGAAGTATACTTTCGATTGACGCCTGTCGGGAAAAAGCTGTTCGCTGCCCACGACGAGCTTCATGCGAAAGAAAAGCAGCGCATGTACGATTTTTTGGGTCAATACAGCAATGCCGAGCTTGAATTTATCAAAAAATTGTTCGATGATATGGCTGCCTTTTACCAATGAGAATAGGAAACGCATGTCTTTTGGGGCTTATGCCCGTGAATAACGTTTCCCATTAAGCAGAATATCCTGCAGCGAAAAGCGGGTTCGGAGCCCTCTTTGCTGCAGGATATTTTTTTTGAGCCGGCTACTGCCTCTCTTGTCGGATTACTCCCAAACGCTGCTGCAGCTGATTGGCGTAGAAAGACAATTCGGGCTCCGCAGCCAAATCCCGAAGCAATGCTTGAATCAGAAAAGTCCGCGGCTTGTCCCCGGCCAACTCCTCCTCAAGCAGCATTGCCACTTCTTGAAGCTCCTTCTTTCGGGCATTCGGAACATACAGATCAGGAATGGTCGATTGTATGGTTCGAAACAAGGTAGAGATTCTGCCTGAATTTGTGGGTACCGCTGAACCCAAATCCACTTCCTCGTATTCTTTCATAAGCTCGGGTGTTAATAAGGGCAGGGGAGAAGCTTTGCCCAGGCCATCCACCAAATCATCCATCCGTTCCGCAATAAATACCGCCAGTTTTTCGGCCGGGATCGGTTTGTATGCAAACAACAAATGAAAAGTATACTCCCGAACAAGACCGCTGAACAGGGCTGTCACGTCCCACTTCCAATTCGAGATGGCCGAACCGTATTGCCTCGACAACAGATTCTCGTAGTAGTTGAACATTTGAACCTGAATCTGATGAATGAGAGAGGAAATATTGTCGCTGCCTCCCGGAGGAAATTCATTATAATCCCGGGAAATATAGTAGCCATGGCGGCCAAAGAATTGAAACAAACACGTAATTTCGGATAAGTACGTTTCCCGGCGTGGCAGTGCCAATTTACGAATTCGCTCCACCCCATCCATCATCGATTGCTGACGTTGTTTCAAAATGCTGACGAACAAGTCTTCTTTGGATTCGAAAAATTTGTACAGAGATCCTTTCGCGATGCTGCAATCGTCTGCGATGTCTTGAATCGACGTTGCCCGATAGCCTTTTTCCATAAAAAGGCGGACGGCGGATTGGATGATTTTGTCCTTCAATAAACTCATGTTCAGTTCTCCTTATCACTCGTTACGGATCAGGTTTAATGCCTCTCCAGCTCCTTAGTCAAGTATAACCAATATTCGAAGAGCAAAAAAGAAGGATTGCTTCGGGGACGCCTAGATCAAAGCGAGCCATAACATGCAAATTTGCAATAGAGCCAGTACATAAATAAGCCAGCCGGCACCTTCCCTCCATCTGCGATAGAGCAGAACAATCATCAAGACAGGAAGAGCAAACAAGCCGACCCATCGACTGACAAACCTGTCGGCTTGACCATTCGTAAAGTGAATGGGGAGCTCCGATGGAGCAAACCATACCGCAATGATGGCCGCTAGCAATGCCAGCACTGTGACGAGAATAGGCGTTTTGGGATTAAAGAGGAAATTGATCATGTTCATGTATCCTTTCGTTTGAGTCATTCACAGAGGAAGAGGAGCCTTTCTTTGCGGACGGCGTTTTTTTCTTCAACAAAAAGCTGCATACCAATCCCACCGTCGCGATGCAAGCGGCCAGCCAAAATGTGTCACTAAAAGCAGCGGTGTGAGCATCCATGGCAGACAGCTCTTTGCCTGCGTTATTCGTGATGCGTGACGAGAGATAACCCGTAAAACCGGCAATCGCAAAGGATGACACCACTTGTTGGGAAGCGCTCGTTAGCGGAGTAACCCGGCTAACCATCTGGGGCGGCGTGGCGTTCAATACGTAAGTGTTAAGCGACATCATTGACAGACCCATCCCTGAACCGAGCGCAAACAAAATGAGCATGATGAAGGAAGGACCGTAATCCGTTCCCACAATCGACATGGCAAAAAGCCCGCCTGAGATCAGCAGCATGCCCACAGTCAATGGAGGACGCGCCCCCATTTTGTCAAACCATTTTCCGGCCAATGGCATGAAGATCATCGAACCGATCGCCTGAGGCAAAAGGTGAAGGCCTGTTGCCAGTGGTCCCAATTGCTTGACCTGCTGAAGGAGCAGCGGAAATAAAAGCACGGTACCGAACAGAGCCGTTTGCATGATCCAGGAGGTTATTATTCCGATCGTAAACGGCCCGGACTTCATAACGCGCAATTCAAGAAGCGGTGCTCGCTGCACTAAACAGGAGATGACGAAGAGTGCCAGCAAAACGGTACCCGCCGACAAGCCCCAAAGAGCGTATGAAGAGGCCAAGCCGCTCCCTGCTTCGCTGAAGCCGAACGTCAGACAAGCAAAAGCAGCAGGGCCGAGAAATAAGCCCAACACATCCAAACGAGGGTTTGCTTGGGATTGGAAGGAGGGCAGGTGCTTCATGCCGATCCATATTCCTGCCAACCCGATCGGAAGGTTAATCCAGAAAATCCAATGCCAGCTCACGTATTCAACCAACCATCCGGATATAACCGGCCCGAGAGCAGGAGCGAGAAGCATCGGTATGCCCAGCATGCCGATAATTGACCCACGTTTGTCAGGAGGCGCCAGGCGATACACCATCGCCATTCCGACCGGAGAAACCATTCCTCCTCCTAAACCTTGAATGACCCGAAAAAGAATGAGCTGTCCGGACGTTTGAGCAAATGCGCACAGCAGAGAACCAAGCGTGAAAAATCCGATGGAACTCAGGAACACTCGCTTAGCGCCAAATTTGTCCGAAAGCCACCCTGCCAGTGGAATGACTGCAGAGAGAGCTAACGTATAAGCGGTGACCGCCCACTGCATCGTTTGGAGCGTAACGCCGAAATCCCGCACCCAAGTCGGAAGGGCGACGTTCACCGCCGTACTATCCAGAATAACCATAAACGTTCCGATGACGATCGCGATCAGCGGCGGTAGATACGGTCGAATGGAAAATGAACTTTCTTTGGGCTGTTCCTGAAGAAATGAATGTTGAGACATGCATGAATACCTGCTTTCATGAGGATTTGACGGGACGAGGCTGGCCGGCTTCAGCCCGTTCCGCAAGGCATATTTTCGCCTTTCTTAACCTATTAGTTTTATATAAAACCCATAAGTCACGATACATCATATCCTTCACATGACGTTGTGTCAATCATCAGACGAAGCGATAAAACACATTTTTGAACATATGGTTCTTTACAAAACCAGTTAGTCAAATTATGATGGTTATTAGTTTTCAAGAACGAGTATCGGTGTAAATACTTTACATGAATGTGAGATCAGAAAGTAGGAAGCGAACATGGACAAGAATAACAAAGAGCACGGCATCATATCTTCTTTTGACGGGTTGGGCAACTTCAGGGACTTTGGGGGTTATAACACGACCGACGGCAAGAGAGTGAAGAGAGGGCATCTGTTCCGCTCGGACGATTTATCCAAGCTTTCGAGAAGGGACATTGCGCGGCTGGAACAGACCGGCATGCAATTGATTTGTGATTTGAGGACGGAGACCGAACAACAGTCCAAAAAGAGCCGCATGCTGAATCGGGGGATCGAGGTCGCTAATCTGCCTATGCAGGACAAAAGCCAAGCGTTTACCAGGCTTGAATTCATGAAATATTTGATCCGGCATGGGAGCGAGATTAACTTTGAACAACAGATGAAGGACATGTATTTTCATATGGGGAACGGATCCCAATCCACGATCAAAAACATTTTCGGTTTGTTATCCAGGAAAGAAAAATTGCCCGTTCTGATTCATTGCACCGGAGGCAAAGACCGAACCGGATTTATCGTGGCGATCATCCAGCTTTTTCTCAACGTTCCGTATGATCACGTCCTGAAGGATTACCTGTATTCCAATGTACGCATTGGACCTCGCATGAAAAAAGCGGAGAACATGATTCGTTTCATGAGTTTTTACCGCGTGCCGGCAGAACGGATCAAACCTATATTGGAGGTAAGGCGCGACTATCTGGAGGATGTGCTTCAACCCATTCTGGCTCGCCATGGCACCATAGAAAACTATTTGATAAACGAATGCGATATTCCCGAAAAGCATCTTGAAACCTTCAAGGAACTCGTACTCGAATGAGGCATAACGGCAGCATACGTAGTACTTCTAGAAACGATAGGTTCTTGAAAAAACTAGTGAGTAGGATTACAATTGACACTAAATCCGGAATAACAGGAGGAACAGAAACAATGAATTCGATTGGAAAACAAACATTGTCCAGATTCGTCAAAACAGGATTAGCCATAACTTTTCTCTTATCGCCAGTCTCATCGTTTTGGGTGGATACCAACCAGGTATCGGCCCAGTCTGCAGACAACGTGGCGTCCACGAACCTGAAACCCGTTTGGACCAAAACTTTAGGGGACCTGAGTCAAACGGACATTAAGGCCACACTAATCAAGAATGATTTATACTACACGGTTGGTGGTAAATACATTGCCTTTGATGCTTTGTCCGGCAAAACTCGCTGGACTTATCGGGCTGCTGCGTCTTCACAAACAGTTACGGATGGCCAATCGGTGTGGATTACGGATACAACGGGGCAGCTGCTGAAACTGAATGCAAAAACAGGTAAATTGCAATGGAAAGTTAAAACGCAATTACGCCCAGGAAAAGGGGAGAGTTACTCCAATTTCAGTTTGCATCTGGCGGATGGGGTGATTTATGTCGGGGACGAATATGGTCTAACCGCATACAACGCCTCAAACGGTATAGTGAAATGGAAATTAAAAGGCGGCGAACATGGGTACAACGTTCTTCTTACCGGGAAAATGCTTGTCGCATCTACGACCATCTCGGGAGGTTTAACAACGAGCAGTTTGAAAGGGATCGATGCCGCGACCGGTAAAGTGAAATGGACGCTAAACGATGGGGACCATCAGGACATCCTGTATTCAAACGGAAAAACGTTTTACTCCCGTGACGTAACCGAAGGCATCGATGCCGGTTATGCGGCAAATATTGATGAAATTGAATTAAGCAGCGGAAAGATTAAGGCTACCCGTTCTTATGTCCCTGTAGACTTTGTGGAAGAACTTAGCGCGGTCGATGTCGTATCCGATGGAAGTTACTTCTATGTCATCGGCAAATACGATGAACGTCAAAAACAAGCGGTCGTTTCACGCTTTCCCGTGAACGATCCTTCCATCACCAAGCCCGATAAAACTTACGTTTTCCCGGTGTCGGTCGTGGATTGGTCAATTCCGGGCCGTGATGGCATTGCCTATGCCCGTTTAGGGAACGGCAATCTGGTGGCCATGGATACGAACAGTGGAAAAACGTTGGCCTCCGTATTGTACAAAGGGACCCCATTGCCAACCCTCGTTGGCCAAGACGTAATGATAGTCCAATATGGCTCGAAAATCAGCGGAGTAAAGACCGGTCGCTGACCGATTGAAAACCAATGCTCTATTTGGACATGTCGTCCTTAAGTTTAATCATGATCGGTTCATTTGGAGTAATTCCTTATGATGTGCCGGCAGCCCTCAGGGGCTGCTTTTTGCGGTGAAATGCTTGCTGACAGAGTTGATGCGGCACAAAAATGATCTTTCCACGAGTCCAAGTTTATAGTATTCTGTACATATAAGGGAGGATGGTAAACTGTGGCAATAGATCTGATTATTGGCGATGCCAAACACGAGCTGGCTTCTACCCGCCGCATCCTGGAACGCTTGCCCGATGAGCATATGGAATGGCGTCCACACGCTAAATCGATGACGCTCGGCGGGCTGACCACGCACTTAATCAACCTGGTAAACTGGCAAGTCGCGATTTTTGTTGGACCTGAACTGGATCTGGCGACTGTGCCGCCCAGACGGGAAGCTTTGACAAGTCGAGCGGATGTGTTGAACGAATTCGACGAGAACGCCGCAAAACTGGAAAAGCTGTTATCCGAATGCAGCGAGGAAATGCTGGGCGAGGAGTGGACCTTGCGAAGCGGGGATTATGTCATTTTGCAGCGCCCGCGGGCAATCGCATTGCGCACCTTCGGTCTTAGCCATATGATCCATCACCGTGCACAGCTTGGAGTTTACTTCAGACTCCTGGACATTCCCGTTCCTGGATTGTATGGCCCCTCGGCCGACGACAGCGTGAATTAAAAGAAAATTTGAACAGAACAGTCGCAGTATATCGGTTCGATGACCGATGTGCTGCGACTTTTTTGACGATTGACGTTAGTTGCTAAAGAGAAAGGGAAGAGCAGGCTTTAAGGCATTCAACGGAAAGTGTGAGGTTAAGTCATGTGCCTAACTTTAATAGTATACAACATAAATATTATGTAAACCTAAATAGAAAAGAAACTACTTTGCATTACAAGGCATTGAATAAGGTGAAATACAGATGAGGTATACACCCCGCATGACATGATGGTTATGCGGGGGTATCCATCGACTTCGTATCGCTTATATATAACCCGACATCAAAGATCCCATCCCCATAATCCCTCTTCCGCTTTAGGCGGGGAACATCGGGTTGCCTTTCAAGCCAATCCAGAGCTCGGATGCTTCAAGCTGTCCGGCCAAATGAAACAGCCAGTCCTCACGGCCTTTAGTCGCCATGATCTGAGCTCCCATAGGCAGGCCGTCCGGGGTCATGTGTATAGGTACGCTCATGGCAGGCTGACCCGTCAAATTGGCAAGCTGGGTAAATGGAGTATAGGTCAAGCTCGGCTCAAACATTTCATAAATAAGCTGCTGCTGCCGATCCTTGTCCAATTCGCTGACCATCATCAATTCGTCGATCCGTTTGGCATCGGCCGTTAATTCCCCGATTCGTGGTGCTGGAAAAGCGTTCGTGGGCGTTACGTAAAAATCATATCGTTCGAACAGCTTGGACATCTGCGCAGCGGCAACATCCCACTCAGCCAAACTGTGAACGAACTCGGCGGCAGATACTTTTTTGCCTGCCTCGGCAATGACCCAGGCTTCGATTTCCATATCTCTTGCGGTCAGCTCACGTCCGATGGAGCGTTCAATGGAGGAAACCATGGCGGCCATTTCTCCACTGTTCATCATGTAGTAGTTTTCGATCAGACGAACGCCGTTGACGGGACTGAGTTTTTCTTCAACGTCGTGGCCTTGCTCTTCGAGCCAGCGAACGAGCTTGTACACCGCTTGTTTGGCTTCTTCGCTGACAGGTGTTCCTACAGGCGAAGCCGTAGTATATGCGATTTTCAGTTTTCGTTGGTGTGGATAGTTCATGTCTGCCTGGTAACTCCCCGGAAAAAGAGGGGCGTGGAACGCCGCTTCCGGCTGGACGACTTGCAGCACATCCAACAGTGCCGCACTGTCGCGCACGGTGCGGGACAAGGCAAAATCGATGGAGGCGCCCTGCCATTGACGGCCTGCGCCTGGACCAACCGGCGTCCGGCCGCGCGTAGGCTTCAGACCGAACAGTCCGCTAAACGCTGCAGGTATGCGGATCGAGCCGCCGCCGTCGCTTGCACCTGCCAGTGGAACCATTCCCGAGGCAACGGCTGCCGCCGCTCCGCCGCTGGAACCGCCTGGCGAGTGCTCCGTGTTCCATGGATTGCGCGTCGGGCCGTGCAGGCTGGGTTCTGTGATGTTTTTCAAGCCGAACTCCGGCGTATTGGTATGCCCGATAATAATAAAACCGGCCTCACGCAGGCGTTGGACGAAATTGGAGCTGCGCACAGCGCGGTGCTCGCTGAACAAACGCGAACCGGAAGTGAGAAGCTCGTTTTCCAAGGATTGCGAAATGTCCTTCAACAAGAGCGGTACGCCGGCAAAAGGTTGTTCCCCCGGCCTTGTCTTGTTGGCTTCCTGCCTTGCGCGTGTCTCATACGTGCGGATCACGGCGTTTAACCGGGGATTGAACTCGTTCAGTCGGGCAAATGCCGCATCCAATAGCTCGTTTGGCGATACTTGCCGCGCACGCACAAGCTCTGCCAAACCGACGGCGTCATAGGATGTATATGGAAATGAAGACATGTGTATCGTTCCTCTCAATATGTATTGGGCTGAGCATGTTCCATAGTCATCGTACCATCAGGTGGACGAAAAGACAAAAGCGCAATGTAATGCGATGCTGCACGTTCAACCATAAAAAAACACTGTTTGCCCAGAAGGAACAAACAGTGTGGATATACAAATCATGCCATTAATGATATGCTATCTTGATTCACTCTGTGCGCAATCTTCGCGCAGCTTCAAGGTTGGTGTTGGATGGCGAACGATCTTGCTGTCTGGAGATGGCGAACAGGGCGATCCAGATCAGGACGAAACCGATGAGCTGCTCCCAAGTAATCAGCGTACGGAAAGCGATCCAGTTCACCAGCACGCCTGCCATCGGAAAGCTCAATTCAGCCAAAGTAGCCACCGATGCCTTGGTCGAAGAGAGACCTTTGTAATACAGCAAAAGACTCAACAATCCAGGCAGCAGCGCTTGGCCCAAAATGTTCAGGATGACCGCAGCCTGGGCACCCGTACCTGAAGGGAAGGACCATGGTGCGCCTTCATTCCAGGTCATGAAGATGAGCAGCGGCAGGGCAACGACGAAACGAAGGGAGGTTACCGTTTCATACCGCGTTTGTCCCAGCATCAGCCGGCCCATAACCGTGGAGCCTCCCCATAGCGCGGCAGCGCCCAGGGACAACAAGCTGCCTGCATGGACCCAGCTGTCCCATCCGGCCGAGGGGAGCGTCAATCCAAAGGTCAGCAAGTAGGTTCCTGCCAGCGCAATGATGAACAACCCGCCAAAGCGGCGCGGCAGCGATTCTTTTAACAGCAGCTTTGCCATCACGATCGCGAACAAGGGCTGCATTTTTTGCAGCAGCAGTACCGTGTTTGGATCATTATGAGTGAGGGCCAGCGTGAATAACACCGTGGCAAGCGCAGAACCGCCCCAGGAAATGAAAATGACGGCAATCCAATGGCGTGCGCGCAGATTTTTCAGGTCGGCCCTGAATTTCCAAAGTACGGGAAGGGCGATCAGGCTTACAATGATATGTTCCACCAGGACGATCTGGGTGGAGGTCATCGTTTCGAGCAAAAGAATGCGGAAAAGAGGGTCGACGCCCCAGAGGGCAGCGCCAAGCACAACCAACCAGAATCCGGTGTTGCCTCGTTGCTTGGTCGGAACGTTTGATGCAGTTTGATGGTTTTCCATATTCAGGACTCCTTCGTCAGAACACGGAATCTTCAGTTGGCAGATTCGACAAAAGCCCCCGTTTCGGCGTACGCCAAATAACGGGGGCTCACACGCATGAATATGGCGTCGGGAAAAAAGGCGTTCCCGAGAACGGCCGTATTCATGTGTTGATCTTCTCTCATCCGGACTATACCGTCGGCCCTGGAGTCGCACCAGGTCAGTCGCTGTCCAAAACTGGTCAAACAGCGAGTCGCGGGCTGGTTCCGAAGAACATCACCGCCGGTTGGGAATTGCACCCTACCCCGAAGATCCTATTCGATTGGTTTATAGGTTCGTTACACAAGCTGTAACATCAATAGATTCATCTTAAATGTGAAAGCGCTAGCAGTGCAAGAGTTTTTGCGAAATAAATATTTAATTTCCATAAGAATAATCGGAATAATACGCTGGAATATCGTCAAATCGTTGAAAGGTGCTTTAGACGAGCATAAACGTTCGTTTAAGAAATAATTCGGAGCTTAAGGGGTTGCTGAAATGGAAGTCGTAGGTATTTTGGGAGTCGTACATGATGAAGAGCTGCGAGTGCAGCACCATTTAACACTTGAAACCATAGAAAGGTTAATTGTTGATTTTGATCCGGATGTAATCTGCGGCGAGGTTTTGCCATCCAGTTTCGAGAAATACAAAAAGGAGCCTGCAAATAGAGGGTACTGGGGCGAACCCCCAAGCGAATATTACGACCTGATCTTTCCGTTATGCGAAGAAAAAAAGATCAAGTTTGTTCCCGTGGATTGGGTGGAACTTGATATTTGGAACGATTTCGATCCTTTGCGAAGCTATACCGGGCCCGAAAAAGAACGGTTGGAGAATGAATTGGATCATTGGTGGCACAAACAGCTTGCGGCTTCCGGTAAGGGTGCTATTCCATTTAATACGGAAGCATTCGACCATGTGACCCGACTGAAATATCAGTGGCTGAAAAGGTTGGATCCAAAAGCGCATGCCATACGATGGGAATGTCGGCATGATATCATGCTTCAACGAATCATAAACGCAATCAAAGACAATGCGGATGCACGTATGTTGTGTATTGTGGGTGCCGATCATAATCATGCTTTGTATGAGGGACTCATGCCGTTGAATCATATACAGCTTATCTATCCATTGAAATAATGGTTATCCCATGGATTGAACTGATCTTATTATTGGACGGGTATTCATTCCATGATTGTGCGTCATTAACAAGTGCTATATAATCGTTATATCCTTGAAATAATACACTCATAATCTTGCATCCATGAACAGACAACCTTTCATCAACAACTTGTGTAAGTACCTGAACGTACCCATAACATGAGGATTGGAGATGTGTCTTGTGGAAAAAGGTTATTTGCTCAAAAATGGCTGCGTATTGTCCATGGATCCTTCGGTAGGTCAGTATGCCCGGGCGGATGTGCTGATTGAAGGTTCAATCATTACGGCAATAAGGCCTGATCTGGAATGTGAGGAAGCGATCGTGATCGATGCTTCCGACATGATTATTCTGCCCGGGTTGGTGGATACCCACCGCCATGTATGGGAATCGCTGCTGCGTACCGCGGGAACGAACTGGTCCTTGCCCGTTTATTTGCAAAATCTTTATTATGGGGCGATGGGCAGCAAGCTTCGACCGCAAGACAGTTATATCGCCAATTTGCTCGGTTCATTGGAAGCGCTTAATGCAGGCGTGACCACGATCCTCGATTGGAGCATGCCCTATACGCCGGACCATACGGATGAGCTTGTTCGGGGGTTGCGCGATGCCGGCATTCGGGCTGTGTTTGCGTACGGGGTTCCCGGAGAGACCGAATATTGGAATCGGGAAAGCCGTTTGACATATTCAGCCGATGTGAGAAGGGTAAAGCTTCAGCATTTTTCTTCGAACGACCAATTATTAACGTTTGGACTCGCTATACGGGGACCCGAATTCAGTCACTGGGATACAGCGGTGGACGAAATTCGTCTTGCCCGCGAGCTGGATGCGATCTGCTCCATGCATGCAGGGTTTGGCAGCTGGGGTTCGGTGGACCGCTCGGTCGCCAGGATGGCTGAACACGGTTTGCTCGGCCCGGACGTCAATTTGGTGCACGGCAATACCATGGGCATCGACGAATATAAGCTGCTCGCCGATAGCGGTGCTTCGTTATCGGTGACGCCGGAAGTGGAAATGATGATGGGACATGGCTATCCTGCAACGGGTGCTTTTCTGGAGCAAGGAGGCACGCCGACGCTTGGCGTCGATGTCGTGACATCGACGGGTGGAGACATGTTCTCCCAGATGAAATTTGCGTTGCAAGCCGAACGGGCCAAAATGAACGAGCTCGCGCTGGAAAACGGAGAGATGCCCGGCGAGCTGAATTTGCAGTCCAGGCAAGTGTTGCGGTTTGCAACATCGGCAGGTGCGCAGGCGCTGGGACTTGGAAGCAAAGTGGGTACGCTTGCCCCAGGCAAGGAAGCTGACCTGATCATGATCCGCACCACGGATCTCAATCTGTTCCCGGTGCATGATCCGATAGGCGCCGTCGTGCAATTTGCGAATCCTTCCAACGTGGATACCGTATTTGTCGCAGGACGGCTTGTGAAGCAGGGGGGCAAACTCATCGGCGTGGATTTGGACAAGATTCGACGCCAGGCCATGGAAAGCAAAGTGTACTTGCTTCAGCAATATCGGTTTAGCGACGCAGAACGAATCGTATATTCCTGATGAGGGAGCAACCGCCTGGTTTTGGTGGAAGGATCCATATATCCATATAGGACAGGTTCATTCAAATCTATATTGTGAAGGAGGCCGCATGGGAACATGCGGCTTTTTTGACGCATTTTTCGTTTGTTTCATCAAACTACAGATAACAACAGCATAATGCTGCATCTCCACGCGGAAAATGGAGATTAAAAACTGCGCATAATATAAATTATACGCAGTTTTGCTTTAAAACGATTTTTTCTTTCGTTCGTGTCCAACAGTTCGTGATATGAAATGATAAATTTCGGGTGAAAAACACAAAATAAGCCGCTTGAGTACTTTGCAAAAAAAATTTATTAGAGCAAAGCGTCAAAGTGTAGAAAACAGTAGTTTTTTATAGTTGCCGGGTAAGATAGAACAAACGGATTTTTCATAGAACAGATGTACCAACGACCACACCTTGTTACGAGAGGAATATGTCCATGAGCAAAAACGAAGCAAGAGCTGCATTATTCAGAAAAAAGCAAATCTCGGTTGAAGGTGATTCAGGCAGTGGTTTGAAACGGGCGCTTGGAGCTTTGGATCTGACGACCCTTGGAGTAGGGGCCATCATTGGAACAGGGATTTTTGTCCTCACCGGTGTAGCCGCTGCCGAACATGCCGGACCTGGACTGGTGCTGTCCTTTTTGTTGGCAGGCCTTATTTGTTCCTTTGCCGCGTTATGTTATTCCGAATTCGCTTCAACCGTGCCTGCTTCGGGCAGTGCATATACTTACAGCTACACGGCTTTTGGCGAGGTCATCGCCTGGGTTTTGGGATGGGACCTTATTCTGGAATATGGATTTGCCAGCGCGGCGGTCGCGAGTGGTTGGTCGGGGTATTTTCAGACATTGCTTTCGGGTTTCGGCATTCAATTGCCGCACGCATGGACAAGCGCCTTTGATCCGGAAAAAGGAACCTACTTTGACGTTACGGCCGCTGTGATTACGTTAATCATTACGTTTCTGCTTACGCGCGGCGTCAAGGAAGCGGCACGCGCCAATGGTATTATGGTCGGGATCAAAATCATCGTGGTGCTGATCTTCATCGGCGTTGGGGTATTTTATGTGCAGCCGGCGAATTGGCAGCCGTTTCTGCCGTTTGGCCTTTCGGGCGTAACCGCCGGTGCGGCTACCGTGTTTTTCGCCTATATCGGATTCGATGCGGTGTCCACGGCAGCCGAAGAGGTCAAACGACCGCAGCGCGACCTGCCGATCGGCATCATTGCATCGTTAGCCATTTGTACGCTCCTTTATATTGTCGTGTCGCTGATTCTGACCGGCATCGTTCCTTTCCATATGTTAAACGTTGCGGATCCCGTAGCCTTTGCGTTTGAGTTCGTTCATTTGACCGGATTATCCTGGATAGTCGCTCTGGGTGCCATTACGGGAATAACGACGGTGCTGCTTGTCATGATGTACGGACAGACACGTTTGCTTTATTCGATGTCGCGCGATGGCCTGTTGTCGCCCGTCTTTTCCAAAATCAGCGGCAAAAGCCAGACTCCGGCTGCAGGCACTTGGGTTGCAGGCATTATCATCGCGCTGTTCTCCGGATTCATTTCCCTCGGCCGATTGGCGGAATTGACGAACATCGGCACGTTGTTTGCTTTTGCCGTAGTGAGTCTCGGGATCATCGTATTGCGTAAAAACCATCCGGACTTGAAACGAGGATTTAAAGTGCCATTGGTGCCGTACATTCCGATCCTTAGTGCCATAGGCTGCGTATATTTGATGACTCGGCTGGAAATGTTGACCTGGATCGTGTTTTTTGTGTGGCTGTTCATCGGATTGTTGATCTACTTCACGTATGGCAGGCATTACAGCCACTTGAATCCACTGCGCCCGGTTGCGAAGCAGAGCGAAAACAAGAGCAGACGATGAGGCATCCATTCCATCTATTAGCTGCAGCTGAACCATGATCGACATGCGAAGCAAAGTTCATTTCTGACGCGAGTTCGTGTTGGTTATGGGCTTTTTTTCATGCGCAAATCATAAAATGTGATCCGCCGAAGCTGAGAAAACAGGCGATAAAATGAAATAAGATGGGTTCCGGCCAAAGCTTCCGGGGTTGCACCCTTAAGAAATATGACATATATTTGGGAGAACAGGCGATGCGCCATCAAGGGAGCGAGAGAACGCATAAATTCGCAAAACTAACGGATGTGTGGTGAACGAAACGAATGATCAGCGAGGAGATTCAGGAGCAATATGCCGACGAGTTGGAGGCTTTTCACATCTGGATGAAGGATGCCGGATATACTCGGTACACGGTAAAATCTTACACAGGCGACGTGGCTGAATTTCTCATGTCCATCCAAGGAAAATCGTTGGAGCAGGTTAAAAAGCTGCATGTGCTGTCCTTTCTGTCCCGTGCCCGCGAACGCGGGGTCAGTGACGCCACGCGTAATCGCAAGCATGCGGCGGTGAACTGTTTCTTCAAGTCTCTGATCGAACTGGAAGTGCTGACCAACAACCCGGCGTCTGGCATCAAAAAGTCGAAGACTGAAAAAAACCGTGCCCCCGTTTTTCTGGACGAGCATGGATTGGAACGTTTTTTGCAATCCGTCGCAGGTAAATACCGGACGCGCAATCTGGCCATTTTCCTGCTGATGGGATATATGGGGCTGCGTGTAGGCGAAGTTCATGCATTGAACTGCCAAGATTACAATGCCGAGCGGCGGACGCTCGACGTATTCGGGAAGGGAAGGAAGTGGCGGACGTTACCCGTGCCCGAAATGGTCGCGGATATACTGTCCCAAGCGGTGAAGGGACGATTGGCTCCTTGGCGTGAAAAGGAAGAGGCGATGTTTGTTTCGCAAAAAGGGAAAAGATTATCCATTCGGAGCATTCAGTTGATTTCAACCGAAACGTTCGACCGTTTCCAGCAGGAATCCCCATCGAATCAGCGTCTGCATTACTCCAGCCATAAGCTGCGGCATTCGTTTGCAACGATGATGCTGCGGCGTGGAGCCGATCTGCGAACGGTTCAGGAGTTGTTGGGTCATGCCTCGATCCAGACGACGACGGTATATACCCACGTCACCAGTCGCGAGAAGGAAGAAGCGATGGCGCTGCTTGACGTCAAGCTTCCTTCGTTTGTCGGCGAGTAGCCGGGCGAAATGGGATAAGATCCGGCCTTTGTTCAAAATGAATCATTAAAACAAGTTCTATCTGAACGGATGGAACTTGTTTTTTTGGTTTATTTTTGGAAAAAAGCTGAAACCACAAGAACTAGGTCGACGAAATTATTATTATGTAAACTTAATTATTTGTATTTGACTCCATGGGCACCGCCGGTTTAGTCGGTGATGCTGTACAAGAGGCAAAAGACCAACCTTTCTGGCCAGCGGTAGAATGGTTGGTCTATTTTTATCCGTTTTGGTGAGCCATGACGTCAGCGAATAGCCTGCTGGCTATTCCAGCCCGGAAATTTGCTCCTTTAGTTTGTTGGCCGAAGCCTGGAAAGCAAGCTTTTCCGTTTCGTTCAACGGCAGAGGCAAAATTTCGCGAACGCCGTTTCGGTCAACGATGCAAGGTACGCCAAGATATACATCCGATACACCATTGTAATCCTCAAGCAAGGTGGATACGTTCAGCACGGAGCCTTCGTTGCCCAGAATGGCGGCGACGATGCGATCGAGAGCAAGCGCAATGGCATAGGATGTGGCTCCTTTGGCATTAATAATCTCATAAGCAGCGTTTTTGGTGCGGTCAAAAATGTCTTGTTGTTCTTCTTCGCTTAGCTCAAGATCCGTGCCGGCCACGTTGGCCAGGCTCCATACCGGGACTTCGGAATCACCGTGCTCGCCGATAATATGGGCATGGATGCTGCGCGGATCGATGCCTTTGTTTTTGCCGATAAGGTAGCGAAAACGCGCACTGTCAAGCAGTGTGCCGGAACCGATGACCCGCGAAGCAGGCCAACCGCTTTGCTTCCAGGATGTATAGGATAAAATATCTACAGGATTCGTCGCAATGAGCAGAATTCCATGGGAATTGACTGCCGTAATGCGCTCGATAATGTCTTTGAAAATGCTCGCATTTCTTTTCAACAGATCAATCCGGGTTTCGCCCGGCTTCTGGGATGCCCCCGCCGTAATAATGATGATATCTGCATCCTTGCAATCCGAATAATCGCCTGCCCATACCTTGACGCCTCCTGTGAACGGTAGGCCGTGGTTCATATCCAGCATTTCACCGACTGCTTTGTCATGATTTACGTCCACGAACACCAGCTCGGAAGAACGCTGCCGCAACATGAGCGTGTACCCGGTCGTTGTTCCTACCGCACCCATGCCTACAATAACGACACGGCTTGGCTTAAGCATTGCATGATCTACCATATCAGATCCTCTCCTTTTGGGTGTGCCTTCATCCATATTAAGGGATATTTAACCAAAAAGCGAGACTGTCTATGTTATTTGTCATATTTTAGGTCGCAAAACCGGAATTAGTGTCTAAAGTCCTGATCCGGCCGAATCAAACGTTTCATGGCATTCAACTTCAGTCTCCCTTTCTGTCCAGGTTTGTCGATGGGCCTTTCCAAGAGGTTTATGGTAGAATGGGAGAGATGGATTTGCATGAACGGTTTGGCTTTATAGTTAACGATGAATGCAAATTATGAAAACACCAGGTAGAACAGGCTTGTTTGCCTGTCGATTGGACAAGAAAGGTGGAGACCACTTGCGTTCGCGATGGATCAAGCTAACCCAGGCAGCGCTTCTGTCTCTGGGGATCGCAACGTTGCTTGCTGCTTGCACGGACTCGGGTCAGACTCCTGCAGCACAGCCGCCGCAGGCACAGGATGAGGATCTGGATGGCGGCAATGCCGGACAGACATTAACTGTCGTTCCCCCAGTAAGCACGAATACACCGGCTGCGGAAACAACCAAATATCAAATTCAAACCCGGCTGACCGATTTTCAAATGCTCAACGAAAACGGTGGCTTGGCATGGGGCGTGACGCGCAACGCATTGCGTTTGTACTATACGCAGGATCAGGGGGCAACCTGGAGCAACATTTCTCCATCGGAGAATGTGCAGTTTCCGTCCAACCCCGTATATGGACAGAACATTTATTTTGTGGATAGCATGCATGGCTGGATCGTCCGGGAAGGAATGGGCGGAACGGATACGATCGTGCTGCGCACGAATAACGGGGGGGCCAGTTGGAGCTTGTCTTCGTTATCCAAAACGGATAAAGTCGCCGCGGTTTCTTTTGTCTCTCCCGAAAAGGGCTGGATTTTGACCACGGTGGACTCGACCATCGGAAAACAGGAGAAAAAGCTGTACATCACCGAAGATGGAGGTATCAGCTGGAAGCTCATGGAATCCGGTGATGAAGCCGAGAATACGTCCGCTGGAGAGATTTCGAAGCGCGGTTATGCGACAGGCATGACTTTTTCGGATTCGCATCACGGATTTCTGACTGCCGTCGAGTTTGGCTTGCCGAAGCTGTATGTAACCACTAACGGAGGAAAGGAATGGAAAGCCGGACCTTCCTTCTTCGACCGCAGCAAATTCAACGCATGCGGCAACTTTAATCTCGGTTCTCCGCAGTTTTTCGGACGGGAAGCAAAGAGCGCTTGGATGTCGTTAGCCTGTTCGTCCGGGGAAACGACAAAATTCAGCGGTTTTTTCACAGCCGATGGCGGAAAGAGCTGGACATTGTCCACATTTGGTTTAAATCAGCAAGCAGGCCTGAACCGGAACCTGTCCCCAGCTTTCTTAAATGAAAAGGAAGGTTGGGCCATCCAAGGAGATGTGACGTATCATACGAAGAATGCAGGGAAAACGTGGGAACCGCTTCCCGAAAGCAGGGTATTGCAGAAAATATTGGATGAATATCCCGAAATCAATAAACTGCAGATGATCTCCCGAAAATTGGGCTGGGTCCTGGTGGAGAATACGGATAATAAACGTTCGCTGCTGCTGCAAACCGTGGATGGAGGCGTGCACTGGAAAGTGTTATAGCCAGCAAAACGTTAAAGAGAAGAACCGTCGGGTTCTTTTTCTTTCACTTACTTTGTGAAAATAATCACAAAAACAATTCTGAAATGATGTTATATTGAGATCAAGAAGAGATGGGAGTGATGATGATGAGAACCAACGAACAAGTTCAACTCACACAGGCGGACGATTTAACTCGATACATGCTTCAATTATGCTACACTTGTGAGGATGCATGCTTCTGTACAACGGAGGAAGAAGTGAGGGAATGCATGGCCAAACATGCGCAACAGGCTGATCCCGAACAAGCTGACGGCGTGGGAATCACTCGCGGATTTATGGATGAGATGTACGCATAGACTATAAAGTAATAGTAATCTCATGGCCCCTTTAAGGGGCTTTTTGATGTTGGAGAACCCGGCCTGAATTTGAATCCGGCTAACAAGTTCTGCGCCGAAGTGCATATACATTACTGAAAGAAGGGCCAAGACTACGGCTGTCCCAGAACGGAGGGGGAGACTTGGGAATTGAATCATCCTGGATGTTTGATTTTTTTGGAACCGTCTTTCCGGTCGTATTTGTCCTGATTATCGGTATCGTTCTTCTGTCGATGGGAAAAGAGATATGGAGGTGGGGGAAAAACAACGCCGAACCGCTGCTTACGGTTTCCTCGCGAATTACCGGAAGAAGAATGCAAGTCCAGCAATCGCACGCCGAACCCGGAAGCTCTGCCCGTACATTATACTATGTCACGTTTGAAGTCGAGAGCGGGGACCGAATGGAGTTCAGGGTTAGCGGCGAAGAATACGGCCTTTGCTCTGAAGGAGACGAAGGGCGTCTCTCTTTCAAGGGAACCCGTTATGTGGGATTTGAACGGAACAACCGACTGTATACGGAGCGCGTGCGCGGGTAATCGTTCAGCTTGTGCCTTAAAGGTGCAAGTTTTTTTTGCGTTCTTCTGTAAGAAAGTATTTCATGATTTAGATCGGAATGCGTTTCTTGATGGTGTATAAATGAGTAATAACGTTTATGATAAATGAATCATTGCAATTCAGGGAGGACAGAGGCATGTCATTTACAGATCAAGTTGTCATCGTTACGGGAGCCGCGCAAGGAATCGGAAGAAACGTGGCTGAGGCCTATGCGCTGGCGGGTGCCAAGGTGGTGCTTGCCGACCATCAGGAAGCCGAGGGAGCTGCCGCCACAGCCTCGATCCGCCATGAAGGCGGAGAAGCTGTTTTTGTTCACTGCGACGTCCGAAAGGAAGAAGATATCATTCGGCTGGTGGGTACGGCGGTGAAGGAATTCGGGCGCGTGGACATTCTCATCAACAATGCCGGCGTGGCACGCTGGAAATCCCCTTATGATCTTACGGTAGACGAATGGGACGATGTGCTTAACACCAATGCAAGAAGCTGTTTTCTTGCGAGCCGTGAGGCGGCCAAATATATGAGAAACAATGAACGGGGCGGGTCCATCGTCAACATGGCATCCACGCGTGCATTGATGTCCGAGCCTGACACGGAAGCGTATGCAGCATCCAAAGGTGCCATCGTGGCTCTCACTCATGCGCTCGCCATATCGCTTGGCAAGGATCGAATTCGGGTCAATTGTATCAGTCCGGGATGGGTCGAAACAGGAAATATAGACGAGTTGAAGCCGGAAGACCATGAGCAGCACCCTTCAGGTCGGGTTGGAGTCCCTTCGGATATTGCCCGCGCTTGCTTATATCTGACTGATCCGGACAATACCTTTGTCACGGGTACCAACCTGACGGTGGATGGAGGAATGACCCGGAAAATGATATATGAGGACTAGAACCGGGATGATCTCCCGCTGATGCGTTTTGCTATGAAATGAAGCGGCCAAGCCCAAGTTAAGCACTTGGGCTTATTTGTTTTTGGTACTCCCGTTGCTATAATAGGTGTGATTTCAGAACAATACAGAGAAATGGAGGGAGAATATGCTCGGGAATCCATCCCGAAGAGGGCTGTGGCTTCTTTTGTTGATTGGAGGGATCATCATGACGGGTTTTGATTCATCTGAGGAAGATGACGCCAATATAAGGGCGGCGTGGGTATGGCAGGCTTCATCCATATACGACGGAGGTGAGGCCTTGCTTGCCCAGTCGGCCAAACATAACGTGAATCGACTGTATGTCAGCGTGGATATGAATTTGAAGCATGAGGTCTATCAATCTTTCATTGCGAAAGCAAGCAATGCGGGTATTGCGGTAGAAGCACTCGGCGGCGATCCGTCTTGGGGGGTCAAAGGCCGCGAGGGTCCCATGCTTGCGCTAGCTTCCTGGGTAAGCGAATATAACGCCTCGGTTGGACCGGAAGAACGGTTTGCAGCCCTTCATCTGGACGTTAAGCCCTATGTACTGCCGGCATGGAAGGACAATCCTGTCCCGTTGATCGAATCTTGGATGAACAATATGGAATTGCTCCATGAACGAGTGGAACAAGAAGGTTCGCTTCAGGTGAACGTAGACTTGCCGTTTTGGCTGGATTCGTACACCGTTGCAGGTCATAAAACATCGGAGGATACGGATAACGAACCGTTATCGCGTTGGTTCATGGATCGTTTCGACCAAATCACTTTATTAGTTTACCGCGATAATGCAGAGGGCAGCAATGGAATTATTCGACTGATTGAGCAGGAAATGAATTGGGCGCAAGACAGGAATGTGTCAATTACGGTCGGCGTAAATACCAAACCGATGCCTGGCGAAGAATTCACCAGTTTTGCAGGAAAGGGAACGGCCCGATTGGAGCAAGTGCTGTCGGAAGTCGCGAATTCGTTTGCGAATCATGCCTCCTACGCCGGAACGGCGGTCCATGACATTGTATATTGGGGGCAGCTTGATTCAAGCGAACCAAGCAAACCGGAAACGCCAGGCAACGAAACAGGCATTCGAGGGACCTATATTTGGGAGGCTTCGGAGGTGACGGATGACGGCGGTGAGCATATCCTCGAGTTTGCCAAAGCGCAGCGAATAAACTGGTTGTACGTTCGCCTAGATCTGGAGCAGCCGTATTCCAGCTACCGTTCGTTTGTGAAACGGGCTCACGCTCAGGGGATTCAGGTTCATGCCATGGGTGGCCATCCCATCTGGGCAAAGGAAGAAAACAGGCCCCGCATTCAACGTTTAGTCGATTACGTCAAAAACTATAACGCCGAAGCGCAACCAGAGGAGCGATTTGAGGGCATCCATCTGGATATCGAACCGTATACACTTCCCGAGTGGGAAGCGAACCGGGATCGACTTTTGACCGAATGGGCAAGCAATGTTGCTTATTTTCAGGAGGAGACAAAGAAGGACAGCCATTTGGAAACAAGCGTGGACTTGGCGGTTTGGCTGGATATCTATGAATTGCCGGGCAAAGATATGTCGGTGTCGGAGTTCATGATTCGTACCCTCGACCATGTATCGTTAATGGCATTCCGCAATAAGGCAGAGGGCTCGAACGGAATTGCGGCAGTGGTGAAGCAGGAAATGGAAATCGCGGATCGTCTGGGCAAAAAGCTGCTTGTCTCCGTGGAAATGAAAGAAAATCATGAAGGAGCGCACATCTCGTTCCATGACGTTGGCGCGGTCGAAATGGAACGTCAATTGGCTTTGCTTCCTGATCTGATTGGCGAGCATGCTGCCTATTACGGCAATGTGGTCCATGCATACGACTATTGGGTCGGAGCCAAGCCCTGAATGAAAAGCTTATATAGGAAACGCGAAATCTCGGGGTCCCCTGCGGGGGAGTTCCGGGATTTTTTTTGTGCCGATCGTGTCACAAAATGGGCATCCGCACAATACGATATACGGTGATGAAGAGCTCAACGAGGGAGGGAACGGTAATGGCTGTAATCAAGGCCAATACGAACGACGTCAGGCTGCTTGCGCGACTGATGAGAGCCGAAGCCGAAGGTGATGGCGATCAGGGTATGCTTATGGTAGGCAATGTCGGCGTCAACAGAGTGTTGGCAGATTGCCTGGATTTTGCCGACATCAGGGACATCAACCGTATGGTATTTCAGAATCCCGGAGGCTTTGAATCCACGCAAAAAGGCTACTTTTATCAGCGTGCAAGGCAATCCGAAATTCGCCTGGCCCAGCGCGTCATCAATGGCGAACGAATCTGGCCGGCCAGCAATTCGCTTTGGTTCTTCCGTCCGGCAGGCGAATGTCCGCCAACCTGGTTTAACCAGCAAAATACGGGACGATTCAAGGCACACTGTTTCTTCAGTCCGACTGGCGAAGATTGTCCGAGTGTATATTAAATTTGGGGAGGAATTAACATGATTAACCAACCTTATCAACCAACCATGCAATCTCCGGCCTATGGCCAACAAGCCAATTCTCAGGTGCAAGGATTATCCGCGTACAAAACGGGGAATGGCATGCCTTCCATGTCGCCGACGCCGGGTATGACCTCCATGTCACCCGCACCGGGCATGTCTTCCGTTTCGCCGACTCCAACCATGGTGTCTCCAACGGCTACCAGCGTGCCGCCGCTTGTTTCCAGCGGAGCGCCCATGACACCTGCCGGCGGCGTAGTCACAACAACGGCTCCCCAGTTCGAGCAGTCTTACATCGAGAACATTTTGCGCCTGAATCTCGGCAAATTCGGTACGTTCTACATGACCTATGAAGGAAACAAAGAATGGAACGCCCGCATTTTCCAAGGCATCATCGAAGCGGCCGGCCGGGACCATATCATTATCAGTGATCCAAAAACAGGCAAACGCATCATGCTGCTTATGGTGAACTTCGATTATGCAACATTCGATGAGCCGCTTACTTATCAATACCCTGGCGTGATCGGCAACGTTCCTCAAGCGCCAAGCAGATACTAATCCGCGTACGCGATAAATCAATACCAAAGGACATAACCAAGAACCGTTTCGATGCGGCATTCGTCGCAAAGAGCCGGTTCTTTTTTTCGAAACATTTAAAAGTAACCTTAATGTGATAAGATGGCACTTAATTAGTAGAACGGAACAAACCATTGGAAGGAGCAGACATCATTGAAGTCATGGATCGAAGCTGCCATCGAGGGAAAAGCGGAAGCTCAGGAACAATTAATGAAGCAATATCGGGGAATGGCCCTTGCGGTAGCGCGACGCCGGTTGGGGAGCATGCTGTGGGCAGAAGATGTGGTTCAAGAAGCGTTCGCCGAGGCTTTTGCAAACTTGGGTAAACTGGACAAGCCGGAAGCTTTTCCCGGATGGTTCAAAGTCATCGTGGAGAGGCAGTGCCATCGGCACGAAAGACGTAAACAACATACGGTCGTACCGATCACCGAGCTGCTGCATGTGGACTTGGACCGCGGCTTGCGGCATAATCCGGAAGAGCAGGCGCTGTTGAACGAAAAATATCGGAGCCTGCATGATTCGATTGACGATTTGCCGTCGGCCTTGAGCAGGGTAGTCCATATGTTTTATTTTCAGGGTTACTCCCTAAAAGAAATCTCGGATGCGCTGAACGTGTCCGTATCGGCTTTGAAAAAAAGACTGTACGATGCCCGGGCAAAGCTTAGGCATTCATTACCCGTAACCGACATGTTAAATGTATTCAATGAACTGTATGAGGGAGGAAAACACATGCTTCATATCACGAACGGCGATCATGCGGCGGATCGAATCCGGCGGAGCGGAATCCAGGGAGAGGTCGTCGCTTGGCGCGAGCTGTATACGTTCGGTCCCGTATTTCCCGATATGAGCAAAAGAAACGAACGAGCACGCCGTGCAGACTATTTGGAAGCGCAATTGGGCATTCCGAAGTCGGAATACATGAAGATTCGTGAGCTGGAACAAAAACTGGATTCGTTGGATCGCCATCGGGAAGTGGTTCTATGGTTTGAATACGATCTATACGACCAGACGATGCTTTCTTATTTGCTGCATGTTCTTCATGAAAAAGGAGCAAATCAGGCGAAACTCCATTTGTTATGCCTGGATTCCCATCCGGAGATTTCCCGTTTTCGGGGACTTGGACAGCTCACGCCCGTGCAGATCGAACGTTTGTCGGGAACTTGGCATGTAATAGAGGAAGAGGAGATGGAGGCCGGACGCCGTTTCTGGGAAGCGTATGTGTCCCCTGATCCACAGGATCATGCCCGGTATTTGCTGGAAGACAAAGCTGCACTCCCATATGCGCAAGCGGCCTTTCAGGCCCATTTGTCGCGACTGCCTTCCACCGCCAACGGGCTTGGAATGATCGAACAGACGACCCTGGAAATCGTGAAAAACGGGACGGTTCATCCATTTGACGTATTCCAGCAAGTTTCCGAGAAACTTCACCTGCTTGGTCTGGGGGATTTACAATATTGGGCACATTTGCGGAGAATGGCTGACGGACCCCATGCTCTGCTGCATGTGGAGGGAGCAAAAGCGTTTCCGAATTTTCGCCAGCAGGACGAATCATTCCGGTTCGCCGTCCTGGCTTTGACGGAGCTGGGTGAAAGGGTGCTGCATGGCGAAAGGGACGGGGCAGCACTCTGGACCGATGAATGGTGGATCGGCGGAATCATGACGGGAGCAGGCAAATCCTCGGATTGGAGATGGGATCCGGAAATTGGCGCTCTCGTGAATATCAGGGAAATGTAAAATGAAGAGCTTGTTTGCGTCGATTCTCTGTCATAGGACATGGATTGACTGTGTAGCTTAGAGTTATATAATAAAAGAAGCATATGTTTGCTATATTGCTAAAAGCAAGGGAGGTGAATCCATTGGGAAGTTGAAGCGGTGGATGAACGGCAGAACGGTTAATATCCTACAATTTCGAAGGAGGTGGACCTATTTGCCGAAGAGTGACGGCGAATAGGATGAACATTTGAGTGACCCCTTACCGAGTATTTTAAACTTGTTAGCAATTGCATTTTTGGTGCTGATGAATGGCTTTTTTGTCTCGGCTGAATTTGCCATGGTGAAGGTGCGCGGCAGCCGGATTGAAGCTTTGGTGGAAGCAGGAAACAAAAAGGCAGTTTATGCCTCCAATATCGTGAACAATCTCGATGCTTATTTGTCCGCTTGCCAATTGGGCATTACGTTGGCCTCGCTTGGGTTGGGATGGCTGGGGGAACCTGCCATTGCACATCTGCTTGAGCCGATGTTTACCGCATTTGGACTAGGTCCGATCTATGTACATGGAATCTCGATCGTGATTGCTTTTGTTATCATAACGATTTTGCATATCGTACTGGGGGAACTTGCTCCCAAAACGATGGCAATCCGCAAGTCCGAGACGATTACGTTGTGGTCTGCGGCATTGCTGACGTATTTTTACAAACTGATGTATCCGTTCATCTGGGCACTAAATGGCATGGCCAACAGCTTGCTCAAAGCGTTCCGCATGGCCCCGGTATCCGAACTTGATGAGGCCCATAGCGAAGATGAACTACGTATTCTGATGAAAGAAAGCAATAAGAGCGGTTTAATTGACAATACTGAATTGGCGCTTGTTGATAATATATTCGATTTTACGGCAACAACCGCCCGTGAAATCATGATTCCGCGGACGGAAATGATCTGTCTGAACGCCAATCAGTCCATGCTTGAAAATTTGGAGATTGCCAGTGAAAGCATGCGAACCCGCTATCCGGTCTATAATGGCGATAAAGACCATATTATCGGTTTTATCCATATCAAAGACTTGATGCGTTCCCAGCTTACGGACACCATCTCCATTATCAGGCCTATTCTCGCCGTGCCGGAATCCACGCCGATCAGCGAGCTCCTCAAACGCATGCAGCGCAGCAAAAACCAGATTGCCATCCTTATTGATGAATACGGAGGTACCTCCGGTCTGGTTACCCTTGAGGATATCATGGAAGAGATCGTGGGCGAGATTCAGGATGAGTTCGACCAAGAGCGTCCTGCCTTTGTGAAGGTTGGTGAGACGGAATACTCCATTGACGGCCTGATGCTGATTGAAGAGGTCAATGGACTGTTGGGTTTGGAAATGGATCATGACGATTACGATACGATTGGAGGATGGCTGTACTCAAGAGTACAGACGATCCCTCCGGAAGTCGGGCAATCGGCAGAATACGACGGTTATGTATTTGTCATTCAGGAAACCGAGCATAAACGAATCTCCCGCGTTAGCGCGATCAGACTGGAGCAGCTCTCCGAAGGGGAGGGAGCATAAGACCCTGGGCTGCTTTGCTGACGTCATGCTAAAGGTTACCGGATGGCAAGTATAAAAATAAAAGCTGCACAGTGGGAGCGTATCACTAGACGCCACTGTGCAGCTTTTTTTATGAAGGAACGAGAGAATACATAAAATGCTGTAAAAAAGTTAAGGCATTATTTTGAAACCTTTATTATGCTTGATTCGTTAAATAACTATGATTATCCCAAACTATGGAATTGGAGGAAAACCGAATGTTGACAAAGAACTTGCACCCGATTTTGAAAGCAACCCTTGCTGCAGCGATAATTGTACCAGCAGTATTTACAATTCCTGCTGCCAACGTAGAGGCGGCTGCGGAGATCCAGCCATCTGTACAAGCGCCGGTCGCTCTCACAGCACCTCCACCAGAGTACCATAACATTCAGAGTTTAGCTCAACTGAAATACATTTATAATGCGGTTGGTGCGGTAACTCCCGGAGGGGGACTTACTGCAGTCGTAGCTACGACGACCTCGACCTATCAGAAAATGAGCTCGATCAAGGTAGACTATCGTCTTGAACGCTGGACAGGAACAAGCTGGGTGACGTATCGCTCGGATTCCGACTCGGCAACAAACGTATCGGTCTTAAATGCAAAGTCAAGCTGGACGGTGATCACCGGATATTATTATCGCGTGGTAAGCACACATACGGTACGTGACGGCTCCACTACCGAAACGACAACACATACCTCTCCAAGTACGCTTTTCTAATCCAAGCTAAGGATTGGTAGAAGGAAAACGTTGTTTCTGCAGGTCATTGGCAATGGCCAACATTTCTTCCTCGCTAACGGTGCCAAACAAGCTTACGTTGGTTGACCCCATCATCCATTGAAACGTATTATAAGGCGGTCCAAGGGACATAAATGCTTCACTGCCATCCTTTAAATCAACAATGCTTGTTTCTCTTAACATTGGACCTTCGACAATCTGTCCGGGATAGATCCATACATAGTCGAATTGGATCACTTCCTCTTTACCATCCTTGTCTGTACCGGAATAACGGACTCTCATGTGATCCGATTTCTCCGGATCAGGTGAATTTGCAGGCCGATCCCGATCCAGCAACAGTTCAAACGTAACATCAGTAAACCGCTCGGGGATTGCATTCGATAGCAAGAAGTCCCCAATGAATCCCGAGCGGGCTTCTTCCTCCGTTACTTCGACCGGGACAAACACCTGGGAAGTTTCCGCTTCTGCGTCCATATTGGGCTGATCCTGCTCTTCACTCGGGAAGATTTGCGGAGCTTCATCAATTCCACGTTCAGGTGGCGGTGCTGTCTTGGCATGCGATGGATCTGGAGTCATCAAATCGTTCGAACGATCCTGAATAATGATGGACTTTACCCCATTTCCCCAGTCTTTCATCGTCTGTACAAAAGGGGAAACCGCCTGCATGCCTGTAGGCATGCTGAAAATGACGGCACCTAGCATAATCGAAGCTGCCACTACTCCTGACAGTTTCAGCGTCCGCATTCTTTTTCTCTGTTTGCCCATTTTGTTGATTTCTCGCTGTACCTTGAGCCAGGAATCGCGCATATTCTCTGTAACGTCATTGTTGCCTTTTAAACTCGCTGGGGCAGAAGTCGCTTGCTCGAAAGCTTGGTCAAACGCGGCGTCAAAAGCTGCATCAAAAAATTCATCATCAAGTTCCGCATATTGATGGTTCTGTTTATCGAATTTGCCTTTGCTCAACGTTTCCACCCCATTCCTTATGTAATTGCTTCTTGATACTGCCCCTGGCTCTAAACAGGCGCTGTTTAACGATTTCCTCGGATGTATCCAACAGATCGGCCATTTCCCGATAGGACAAGCCTTGCTTCCAGCGCATTTCCACCAGCACCCGGTATTCAGGTTTGAGCTGGGCCAGATAATGTTCGATCGATTCCTGCATCATCTGCGTTTCAACGGTCGTTTCAACCGATGCGCTTGTTTGATTCATCGCCTCCATATCTATAAAAACACCGTCTACATCCAACTGGTTACGGTTTTTTTTATTTTTTCTCAAATAATTAATGGCCGTATTCCGGGTTACTACTTTCAGCCATGCCTTCAATTTGGCTTCATCCTCGAAAACCGGCTTGTTTTTAATAATTTTGATGAAGGCTTCCTGGATAATGTCTTCAGCAGCGCTGTATTCCTTGATCATATATACAATGAGTCCATGAACCATATTGTAATATTCGTAATATACTTCTTCCTGCAGTGCAGGGCTCAAATGGTGAAAATCGGAAGCTAACAATAATTGAAGCCGATTGGCCATGATGTTCTCCTTTCTGGCGAACAGTCCACAAACATTGGTATCCTTACATTTTACAACATGATATGGAAGGCTTACAATGGGTAGACAAGCAAATGGAACATGTCCGGCTGCATCCAAAAAAAGCCATCCTGCTCCATGGCCGCAAGGCTACGTGGGGCAGGACAGCCGGGAAGAAAAACGGAAACCGATGCTCTCAGAAAGCCCAATCCCCGTTGAGGAATACCGGCTCTCGATCGCCGTTAGCCGTGATGCCGTAAATGCTCGTTTCAGGCGAACCCATCATGAAGTCGACATGAGTCATGCTTGAATTCATGCCGCGGGCTGCAAGTTCCTCGGGAGACATCGTTTTACCGCCTTCCAGATTGGAAGCGTAAGAGCTGCCAATGGCAAGGTGGCATGAGGCATTCTCGTCGTACAGCGTGGTATAATACAAAATTCCGCTCTCCGAGATCGGAGAATGATACGGAACAAGAGCGACTTCTCCTAAATAACGGGATCCCTCATCCATATGAATCAGCCTCTCCAACGATTCCTGACCTTCTTCCGCATGATATTGGACTATACGCCCGTTTTGGAACGTTAGCGTAAACCGGTCAATGATGTTGCCGCCGTAGCTCAGCGGTTTCGTGCTGGTTACCGTGCCGTTGACCCCTGTTCTGAGGGGAGCGGTGTAGACTTCTTCGGTAGGAATGTTGGCGACGAAAGGGGTGCCTTTTTCGTTTACGCTTCCAGCCTGCGCCCAAATATGACCTTCGGGCAGTTCCACCGTCAGGTCGGTACCTGGGGAAATGAAATGCAGTGCACGGTATTTTTTGCCGTTCAGCACCGAGGCTTTACTGTCGAGTCGTGCAATATGCTGTTCCCAGGCTTGCACGGGATCTTCCTGATCGGCTCGCACTGCGGCAAAAATCGCATCCCACAGCCGGGCTACCGAATCCTCGGCAGGAAGGCCGGGAAATACCTTGGTTGCCCAGGCCCGAGAAGGGCATGCAACGCCGGTCCAGCTCATTTTGTCGGCTTGCAAATATCGTCTGTAGGTGGACATGGCTTGACCGAAGGCGCGCTGATGGGCGGCGATGCGCTTCGGATCAATGCCTTTCATGGCATCCGGCCCGGAAGAGAGCACCGTGAGGAAGACCGCATTGTTTTCAGCCAGTTCCTGCACTTCCCGAGCATGCCATACTGGAGGTTCCTCCAGCACGGCTTCGTCAGCCTTTTCCAATCTCAGCCGATTGACGGTTTCGTCCGAATATTTCACGATGACCTGTTTGGCGCCGGCTTCGTATCCTTTTCGTGTCAATAGATGCACGAATTCAGCAGCATCAATCATGGCATTGATGACAAACACTTGTCCAGGCTGTACGTTCGCCCCGACTTTAACGGCCAGTTCGGCGTAACGGTCCAATTTTTGTTCAAACGTCAACATTTTCTGTTTTCCGCCTCTCTTTTTCTATTTGGTCTTCCGGTCACATCGAAAGACAAAAATAGAGAGGAGGCGAGCTCCTCTCCAAGCTATTCGATCATGATTCAGAAAGCCCAGTTGCCTTTACGGAAGATCGGTTCTTCCGTTCCGTCCGCAGTCACGCCGTTGATGTCCATTTCGCCCGAACCAATCATAAAGTCGACATGAGTCAGACTGGAATTCAACCCGCTTTCCGCCAATTGCTGCTGAGACATCGTTTTACCGCCTTCCAGACAGAACGCATAGGCATTGCCGATGGCGAGATGGTTCGATGCATTTTCGTCAAACAAGGTGTTGAAGAACAAAATATTTGTATCGGAAATCGGCGATTGATGCGGCACTAGAGCCACTTCGCCAAGGTAATGAGCACCCTCGTCCATTTCGACCAGGCTTTTCAATGCTTCCAGTCCTTGTTCGGCCGTATAATCCACGATCCGCCCGTTTTCGAATGTAATGGAGAAACCGTCGATCAAATTACCGCCATAGCTCAGTGGTTTTGTGCTGCGAACGGTGCCGTTAACTCCGGTTTTGAGCGGAGCCGTAAATACTTCCTCTGTTGGCATGTTTGCGACGAAAACATGTCCTTGTTCATTGATGCTGCCGCCGGATACCCACAGATGTCCTTCCGGAAGCTCGATCGTCAGATCCGTTCCAGGTGCGGTATAATGCAATTTTTTGTATTTTTTCGAATTCAGCAGGTCCGCGCGGGAGTCGAGGTTTTGCAAATGGCTCTTCCATTCGGCAACGGCATCCTGTTCGCCGATTCGAACGGTTTTGAAAATAACGTCCCACAATTTTTCGACTTGTTCGTTTTCAGGCAGATCCGGGAATACTTTGGCAGCCCATTCCGCAGACGGTACGGCCACGATGGACCAACTGAATTTGTCGGCCATTTGATACTCGCGGTATTTCTCCAGCGCTTTGGCGCGCACCTTTTGCGTCGTGACGATGCGTTCCTGCGGAACGCCGTTCAGCAGGTCCGGGTTCTCGGCGATGACGTGCAGTACGGCTGCGCCATTTTCCACGAGTTCGGTCATTTCACCGGCAAACCACTTCGGTTCGATCGAGAACGCTTCGTCCGGGGCCAAATCATAGTGGATGCGGGTCACTGTTTCATCGCTCCAGTTGACCTTTACGAGCTTGGCGCCCACGCTGTAAGCTTCTTTAACGATGAGACGCACGAAATGCGCGGCCGAGATCGGAGCGTTTACGACCAACGTTTGTCCCTGATGGACATTGACGCCGACTTGGACGGCCAGAGCAGCATATTGCTGCAGTTTTTTTTCAAATGAGTTCATGCTATGTTCTCCTCCAGTATGATAGAAATGTTGTAGCTCAAGTGTTGCGTCCCCATTAAGTGTATGTAAGGAATGGTTCCTTCATTAATTAAGGTATACGTTGCTACAATATATATTGTACAATTAACCAATAATAATTACCAAACCCCATTTGAACAAAATGCGGTGAACTGGCGCAAGACCAGAGAGCAAAAGGAGAGAATGACGGTGAATGTTGTGATTGTTTCCGCCGAAATGCATCGCGGCGACGAGATGATGTTTGTGGGAAGTACGGTATTTCGGGCAGAGGGCGATAAGTCCCTTTACGAAATTACGTTTATGAGCAAGAACGGAAAGGACTGGGATTACAGTTTGCATTTCACGGAAGAGTCCGGGGATGAAGAGGAATTGCTGCGCATGGACGAGCTGCTGGAGAACGATGACGATCTTTATAACATGCTGCTGGATGCCGCTTTGGATGCATATCCTGCTTGATTTTGGATGAAATTGGTTCTAACCCCGTGTTGAACAGACTATACTAGACGGTGTGTGCCTGTACTTGGCATGCATCGTCTGTTTTTTTGATGCTTCGAATGAACTGTTGCAAAAAGGGAAGTCTACGACAGAGCAACGCAATCCGGGTCACGATCGCCTGAAGAGGAGGTAAGCGTGTATGTCATTAGACCAATGGTTTACATCCGGCATGACAGGGCTTGAAGAAGTCGCGCACGATATCCTCAGTATGCGGACGCTATTTGTCAATGTTGTGTTTGTCGGGGAAAAAGGAAGCAGGAACTGGATTCTTGTCGATACAGGCATGACGTCGTTTGCCGAGGACATCAAACAGGCTGCAGAACATAGATTTGCAGGCCCGCCTTCTGCGATTATACTGACCCATGGCCATTTCGACCATGTGGGAACGGTAATCGAGTTGGAGCAGTTTTGGGGAGTGCCGGTGTATGCCCATCCATTGGAAATGCCTTATTTGACGGGACAAAAGGATTATCCGCCGGCCGATCCGTCCGTGGGCGGCGGCCTGATGTCCAGATTGTCGTTTGCCTATCCGAACGAAGCCATTAATTTGGACGATCGCGTGTTCTGCCTGCCAAAAGATCATTCTGTGCCCGGAGCTCCTGGCTGGCGCTGGATCCATACGCCTGGCCATACGCCGGGACATATTTCGCTGTTCCGGGATGCAGACCGCTGCCTGATTGCCGGAGACGCCATCGTAACGGTGAAGCAGGAATCGTTATGGAACGTGCTTCTGCAGGATTTGCAGATGCACGGGCCTCCAGCCTATTTTACGACAGATTGGGATGCGGCCCATCGCTCGGTCAGTTGCTTGCGAAGCCTTCAACCGGAAGTCATCATCACCGGGCACGGACATGCGCTTCGCGGAAAGGCGTTAACGGATTCATTAGAGAAGCTGGATGAAACGTTTGAAGACCAGATCGTACCGGAACACGGCAAGTTTGTGGATTGACCGTTACAATGGTGACATACGGCGGCCTGCGATGATCTGCAGCCGTCTTTAATTTTGCCGGATGAGTTTATCTGAAGGTGAGAAGACTCCCTCCTCAAAAGCCTCAGCTTTAGGTGGGGGATGAATCGCCATCTTTTCTATTCAGAACCGAACATATGTGCTATAATAACTGCAAGGAACGGAGGTGTATGGCATGCTCTTCCATAAAGCATACAAGTATCGGATCTACCCCAATCGTGAACAGCAGCAGCTAATCCATCAGATGTTTGGATGTTGCCGTTTTGTGTTCAACTATTTTCTGGGACAATGGAAGGATACGTTTGATGCCACAGGCAAGGGCTTGTCGTACCATGCTTGTGCCACTCAGCTTCCAGGTCTAAAGCAAGAACATCCTTGGTTGAAAAAAACGGACAGTATTGCCCTACAATCGGCTGTTCGGCATGTAGCCGATAGCTTTGATCGTTTTTTCAAGAAGCAGACGCAGGCTCCGCGTTTCAAAAACCGTAAACATCCGGTTCAAAGCTACACGACCCGATATACGAATGGAAATATCGCTGTGAATGGGAGGGAGCTCAAGATCCCCAAGCTGGGGTGGCTGCGTTTTGCAAACTCCCGCCCCTGTGTAGGACGCATTCTCTCGGCTACGGTACGGCGAAATGCCGCGGGGAAGTATTTTGTTTCGCTCGTCTGTGAAGTGGAGATGGAGCCCTTACCGCATAACGAGAAGTCGGTAGGGATCGATCTGGGACTAAAAACGTTTGCGGTATCGTCCGAGGGTATGCGGGATACTCATCCAAAAGCCTGGAGCCAATATGAAAAGAAGTTGGCAAGCTGGCAGCGGAGGCTGGCCCGGCGTACGAAAGACGGATTCAATTGGCAAAAAGCCAAACGGAAGATCGCTCTGATCCACGAGAGAATGGCGAATATCCGCCATGACTTTTTGCACAAGCTGTCCACCAAGCTGATCCGTGAAAACCAAACGATCAGCACCCTCGGACTTAAAAGTTTCTAACATGCTCAAGAATCACAAGCTGGCCAAATCGATCGCTGATGCGTCCTGGAGTGAGTTCAGAAGGCAGCTCACGTATAAAGCGGAATGGTACGGGCGCACCCTCAAGATTGCGGATAGATTTGCTCCGACAAGTCAAACCTGCCATGTATGCGGAGCACTGCACCGAGAGGTGAAAGATCTTTCGGTACGGCAATGGGTGTGCCCATCCTGCGAGACCCTCCATGATCGGGATGTCAATGCAGCCCGAAACATTAAGGATGTTGCCATATCAATCGTCATATCGCCCGTGAACTGTGGGGACCACAGGGATCGCTTGGTCCACTTCGAACCAAGAGGTTCGATTACCCAAGAATCCCCCACTTCAAGCGAAAGCTAAGTGGTGGGAGTGTTCAATCTCTATCATAGATTGGTATTTTTGACGAAGTCATGATATAGTCGAGCCGTATAGTTATAACCTTAGAATGCAGGAGGTACATAATCCATGACACGACAGAATTCGGCAGTGGAAGGGCAATTCGGGGGCATCCCGGCAATCTGGCTTCATTATGGCGCGTTTGAAGCGGCCGTTATTCCAAGCATCGGCGCTAATTTGGTTGCATTTCGCGATACGGAGCGCGGCCATCGTTACTTGCGCGAACCGAATGAGGCACGGATCGAAGAGTTCAAGGCAGCGCCTGCGGTATACGGAATCCCGGTGTTGTCTCCGCCGAACCGTTACGAAGACGGACGTTTTCCTTGGGACGGGAAGGTATACCAGTTACCCGTCAACGAACCGGCTACGGGCAACCATTTGCACGGCTTTTTGCATGATATCGAATGGAAGGTTGAAGGATATGGCTCCGACGATCTTGAGAGCTATGTATTGTTGAGCCAGCAAGTGAAGGAAGGGCATGTTTTCCATAAATATTTGCCGTTTACGTTTACGGTAACCTTGCGCTACTCTCTTAGCGTCGACGGGCTTCAAATTCAGTTGAAAGCACGTAATGAGGGTGCAGAACGCATGCCTGCCCTGTTTGCTTTCCATACGGCGATCAACGTGCCTTTCGTACCGGATAGTGCAGCATCCGACTATACGGCGAAAATTACGATTGGACAACGCCGCGAACTGAATGGACGTTCTTTGCCGACAGGCCAATTTCAACCGCTTTCACCGGAAGAGCAGCAAATGAAGGCTGAAGGGGTCAGCCCATTCTTCGAGGCGATGGATCATCATTACACGTCGGAACCTCAGGATGGCCGCAATTATATGGAGCTGACCAACCTGCGTACAGGGGACAAGCTCGTATATGATGTGGGAACGGCATACAAGCACTGGATGATCTGGAACAACAACACGGAAGGCGGATTTTTCTGCCCCGAGCCGCAAATGAACCTGGTAAACGCACCAAACCTGCCTGAAATTCCCGCAGAAGAAAGCGGTTTGATCGGCCTGGAGCCAGGGGAACTGTTTGAACAGTCGAGCCGCCTGTATCCGATTCGTCCACGCAACTAAGTTTTGCTTTTTTGTGATGCGCTTACATCTTTGTCGAAAAGGTGAAAGTTTGCACGGCAATCATGTATAATATGACAAGATACGCAAGCTCTGCCCATGAAATCATTCATATTTGGAAAGCTCGAAACCATCTTTCCGGAGGAGGACAAGCAAGTGGAATATCGCATTGAGAGAGATACGCTAGGTGAAATGAAAGTGCCCGCAGACAGACTGTGGGGAGCTCAAACGCAACGGAGCAAGGAGAACTTTCCGATCGGGAACGAACAGATGCCGATGGAGGTTGTGCGAGCTCTCGCTATATTGAAAAAAAGTGCTGCAGCCAGCAACCACTCTCTGGGCAAGCTGTCTGCGGATAAAGCAGCGGCCATTGCTGAGGCTGCCGATGAAATTATCGCCGGACGCATCGATGACCATTTCCCACTCGTTGTTTGGCAAACCGGAAGCGGCACCCAGTCCAACATGAACGTGAACGAGGTCATTGCCAACCTGGGCAACCGATTGCTGGAGCAAAAAGGCAAAGAAGAGCGCCTGCATCCGAATGATGACGTTAACATGTCCCAAAGCTCGAACGATACGTTCCCTACGGCACTGCATGTGGCCGGTGTCATTGCTGTTGAGGATCAGCTGCTCCCGGCGATCGCCGTGCTCAAAAAAACGCTGAACGAGAAAGCGGAAGCGTTCAAGGATATCATCAAAATCGGCCGTACGCATCTGCAGGATGCCACGCCGATCACGCTTGGACAAGAAATCAGCGGCTGGTCCGCAATGCTCGACAAGAGCGAGCGCATGATTCGCGACAGCGTACAGTATATGAAGGAGCTTGCCATCGGGGGCACCGCTGTCGGCACAGGAATCAATGCCCATCCTGACTTTGGCGACCTGACCGCAAAGGAAATCGGCAAACATACCGGCAAGGATTTCGTGTCTGCTCCGAACAAATTCCATGCGCTGACAAGCCATGACGAAGTCGTATATGCGCATGGGGCGGTAAAAGCGCTTGCGGCAGACCTCATGAAAATCGCCAATGACGTACGCTGGCTTGCGAGCGGTCCGCGCAGCGGTCTGGGCGAGATTCGCATTCCGGAAAATGAGCCGGGCAGCTCGATCATGCCTGGTAAAGTGAATCCAACGCAGAGCGAAGCCATGACGATGGTGGTTACGCAGGTTATGGGCAACGATGCTGCCATCGGATTTGCCGCAAGCCAGGGGAATTTCGAGCTGAACGTGTTTAAGCCGGTCATCATCTATAACTTCCTGCAATCCGTTCAATTGTTAGCCGATTCCATCATAGCGTTCAATGACAAATGTGCCGTTGGCATTGAACCGAACCTGGACCAAATTCAGCATAACCTGAATAACTCGCTGATGCTGGTCACTGCGCTAAACCCGCACATCGGTTATGAGAATGCGGCGAAAATTGCCAAGCTTGCGCACAAGGAAGGGCTCTCTCTGAAGGAAGCTGCCTTGCAAACGGGTTTGCTGACCGAAGAGCAATTTGATCAATACGTCGACCCGGCAAAAATGATCGCACCCAAAGCCTGATCTATTTCATAGCCAAGGGTATGGTTAACTTGCTTGGCGTTGATCTTTGTTACGAAGGACCTGCGGTTGGCAGGTCCTTTTACCATGATATTTAAAAGTTTTTCAGTCCATGGATGCGTCGAATAACGATCGTTCTACACCATGATTAACCAAATTACATGCATTCACACAAAATACGGATCCATAGAATACGCATGCGCATTGAACGACGTTTCCCAACCAACTTTGGTCGTTGGACGTTACGGTGCGGCAGCCAAATTCAATGGTTGCGATATTGTGCGTTCCACTGGAGGTCCCCATGCTGCCCAAAATGCAAAGATTCTCGATACGCTCCAAAATTTTGCTGGGATATCTCGTCGTACTCCTGTTATTCGGTATCTCGCTCTCCGTTTTATCGGTACAGATCCATACTTTACAGGAAGAAAACGATTATATTAGCCATCATGATCTTGAAGTACATAATCTGACCAATGCCATTGAAAAAAACGTGCTGAACATGGAAACCGGACAGCGCGGATATATGCTTACCGGTGACGAGGATTATCTTGAACCTTATCGGTCGGCCAATTCGGAATGGAATTCGAATTACAATCTTCTCTATGAACTGATCGGCGACAACCCCACCCAGCAGCGCAACCTGGAAATGATTCGGAACCATATCGAGCGCTGGCTGGAGGTTGCGGGGGAACCTGCGATTGCGTTGAAGAAAGAGGGGAGTCCAGGCGAAGTTCTCGCCTTTTTTCGGGCTGACCCCGGAAAAAACGAAATTGATCTTCTTCGCGACCAATTAACCCGGTTTCGGAATACGGAGTTACAATTGACGGATGCCCGCGTATCCGAACTTTCCGATCGTTCCTCCGTGTTGTTAAAAGTCATTTACGCCCTCTGGTTCGCAATCACGGCGATTTCCGTTGCCGCTGCTCTCGCGATCTCCGGCAATATCGTAAAAACGTTGAAAGAAGTGATTCAGACGATCAGCGGCATCTCACGCGGCGGAAGTCTGACTCAACGGGTTCATGTACGTTCGCGGGACGAAGTCGGCGATCTGGGGATGGAAACCAACCGGCTTCTGGATACTGTTCAGGAACAGAATCGGATTAAGGAGCGCATTGCAGCAATGGCCACGATGCTGCAAAACCAGGCCAGTCTTGAATCGCTGTCCCAATTGTACCTGAACCACCTGTCGATCGTTTTGGAGGTCCCTTACGGGGTGCTCTATCATTGGAATAAACATCAACAGTTGACCAATCTGGCATCCTACGCCGCAAGTGGAGAATTGCTTAAACCGAATCAAACCGTATTAAATGTCGGCGAAGGACTCGTCGGACAATGCGTGGCCGAAAAACGGATGCTGCACTTGCATGATCTGCCGCCTGGTTATATCCGTATCGGTTCTGGTCTGGGGTATGCGGAAGCACGCTCATTGACGGTAGCTCCCGTATTATTCGAAGGCAAAGTGATCTCGGTCGTCGAGATTGCCGCTCTCCAGCCTTTGTCTCCGGATCAAGCGGCTGTGCTGAGCGAGTTGAATGAGATTTTCGGAGTATCCCTGCACTCTGTCATGACGCGCATGGAACTTCAGCAGTTGTATGATGAATCCCAAGTGTTAAACGAGGAGCTGCAGGCCCAATCGGAGAGGTTGCAGCAGCAGACCGAAGAGATGGCTTCCCAAACGGAGGAGCTTCAGATGCAGACCGAGGAACTTCACGTCCTCAACGATCGCCTCGAAGAGCAAAAGAGCGCTGCCGAATTATCGGCGAGCGAAATGGCCGTTCTGGCAGAGCAATTGCGTGCTAGTTCGGGGTACAAATCGGAATTTTTGGCGAATATGTCTCATGAATTGCGCACGCCGCTCAACAGCATGCTTATATTGTCCGAAATCCTTGCAGCGAACAAACAGGGGCATCTGGATGCGGAAGAACAGAAATATGCTTCGGTCATTCACGCGTCCGGCAAGGATTTGCTGCACCTGATTAATGACATTCTGGATCTGTCGAAGGTTGAAGCCGGCAAAATGGACATGGCCTGGAGTAACGTAAGGATTGCAGACTTGCCTGAGGCCATGTACCGGTACTTTCAAAAAATGGCGGAACAAAAAGGGCTTGATTTTCGCGTTATATTGCAAGGGGAACTTCCCGAGTACATTGAAACCGACGAGATGCGTTTGCAACAAATTTTGCGGAATTTGCTCTCCAATGCATTCAAGTTTACAAGTAAAGGCGAAGTAATTCTTACGATTTCCCGCATGCATTTGGAAGGCTCCCATAAAGACGGGAAACCGGCCGAGGTTGTCTCCTTCTCCGTAAGCGATACGGGGATCGGGATCCATGAAGATCAGCTGCAGCCCATTTTTGAAGCGTTCAAACAAGCAGATGGGGCCACTGCGCGAAAATACGGCGGGACGGGGCTCGGATTGTCCATATCCCTGTCGCTTGCCAACCTGTTAGGCGGATCCATTTCAGTGACGAGCAGGATCGGCGAAGGGAGCACGTTCTCGCTAATTCTGCCATTGAACAGGGACAATGGCGTCGTTTCGTTATCTCCATCAGATGCGCATGGCGCGAGGTTATTTTTGAATGAGGCGGCTGCTGCAGCCGAACGTTCGGGTCAAAATTCGATGGACGAAGAACCCGATTGGAAAACGGACCCTTGGTTAACGCCGTTGGAGAAAACGCTGCTTCATGGCAAGGAAGTATTCGTCGTAGACGATGACATCCGCAACGTATATGCGCTTGCGAATGCACTTGAGCAATACGGCATGAAGATCGCGACGGCCCAGAACGGGCATGAATGCCTGGAGATGCTGGAGCGGGGAGAGGTTCGGCCGGATATCATCATGATGGACATCATGATGCCGGAATTGGACGGGTACGAAGCGACGCGGCAGATCAGAAACAGACTGGGAATGACGCGAATTCCGATCATTGCGCTGACTGCCAAGGCGATGAAGGAAGATCGCGATAAATGCCTGGCTGCAGGAGCTTCGGACTACATTAGCAAACCGCTTAACATGAGCGAAGTGATTTCCCGCATGAAATTATGGCTGGGGAGTTAAAGGAACAGACGCAAGGCGGATGATCAACATGCGGGCTTGAAAAAAACTACACCAATACGCTGCACGATATGCAATCCAAGAAGCTACCACAGCATGGCTGTGAACAGCCCTTGGGTTGTATTTTTTTTGGATGTCAGCTTTAATCCGGAATTTGATGTTATAATACTTAACAAGAATTAATGGTTCCAGCCGATTTATTACTTTCAAAACTACAGATCAACCTGGAAACGACAGTGAAACTAATTCGTTTATGGTTTTAATGTAATGTACATGGGAGGTAATGTCCATGCAGCTCACGGTTAAAGAGGCTTTGCAGGTGTATCCGCTGTCCGAGGCCAAATTGGTCGCCGGCGGGGAAGGAACTTCGCGTATGATGAAATCCGTCAACGTCATGGATGCTCCGGATATTGCGGACTGGATCAAATCGGGCGAGATGTTGTTTACGACCGCCTTTATTATGAAGGACAACGAAACGGATGCATTGCGCCTGATGCGGCGCCTGAATGAACGGGGATGTGCTGGGCTTGGCATCAAACTGGGACGTTTCTGGCAGTCCATTCCTCAAGGCATCATCGAAGAAGCGGATCGTTTGCGAATGCCTTTGCTGGAATTGCCGTTCCAATTCACATTTTCCGACCAGATGAACGCATTGTTCAAAGCCGAGCACGAGCGCTCCCATCGTTTGCTGCACGAGGTGATGCAAAAGCAGAAAAGGCTGATGAAATTCGCCCTGCATCAACAGCCTTATCGCAACGTGTTTGCCGAGCTGGCGGCGATCCTGAGTCATCCGCTTGCGGTAATCGGTCCTCGCGGACATGTGCTTTTCGGAAGTGAAGGCATTGCTGCGGATTCGGCGGTACAGGGGTGGCCTTGGAGATCGGTCATGCACCGCGTCAAATGGAATCAAGGGAGCTGCCATCGCGTGCCCATCAAGCATAATGACGAGGAGTACGGTTTCCTGCTCGTATTCACGGATTCGGCATTATCGCTCAAGGCTGAGGAAGAATTGTTTCAACAAGCCGCGGACGTGCTTGCCTTCTATATGGATATGACGTATCGGGAACACATTAACCCGACCGTGCAAGACGAGATGCGCACATGGCTGACTCAATATCTGGGCAATAAACTGACGATCGAAGAGCTGAACATGCTTAGCGAAAACAAAGGCGTTTACCTGTTCCAGGGCACGTACCAATGCGTGCTTACCACGTTGGAGCCTGCCGCAGTTGCCGATGGCAAGCTTTTGAAACAGATTCACCGCGAGCTGCAGTACAACCCGCTGATGCAGTTTGCGTCCTCGCAGCATTTTCAGATCGAAGACGGCATTCTATCCCTGTACACTTGTCCGACTGGAAGGGACTATGGAGAAGAATTATCCGCGTTTCTCCTTAACCGTTTTGCTGACGTGCTCGCAGCGCAGGAGGCGAAGGGAGCTTCCGCTCCGCGTTTTTGGATCAGCAAAATGAAACATGAACCCAAATCGCTGCGCGAAGCTTACCAAGAATGCCTGGATACCGGGCAGCTGGCACGCCGATTCGGGATGAAAGACCGGGCGCTGCAATTTGAAATGGTGGAGTTTGCTTATGTATTTCAACATGTGCCGGATCACATCATGGAAAATTACTGCAACAAAGTGTTGGAGCCGCTGCTCGCGCACGAGGGGGATCCGAATCAGGTATTGATGAACACGCTGGAATCTTTTATCGAGAACGACGGTCTGATCAATGAGGCAGCCAAACGATTGTACGTGCATCGCAACACGGTGACGTATCGCATGGAGAAGATCGGCAGCTTGCTGCAAATGGACTTCAAAAAAACGAACGATTTGCTGAAATTGAAGCTGGTCTTTACATTCCGCAAATTCATCCGTGACAAAAACAATCCTCGTACTTGAAGTGAGTTTTAAGTTAGATAATATGCCACCATCCAACTAGAAACCAAGGAAATGTCGCCGTGCTTCCGTTGAGAAGCATGGTTTTTTGTGCTTAAAGGGACATATCAGTAAAAAAGAGCCGTGCACGGCAAACAATTCAACTCACATATGTTATGTTATATTACAAAGTTGCATGATTATTATTGTTGCTCCAAGAACCTGCACGTACAATGAAATACAACAATCTACCAAAGACCGGAGGTGATGGAATGGATGAGTTCATTACACGCATTAACAACTGGTCTGCGGAACAATACGTGCAAACGTTCGGCGGGCTTTTCGAGGAATCGCCGTGGGTAGCCGAGCACTCTTATGGTATGCGTCCCTTTGCCTCTTTTGAACACATGATGAACGTCATGAAACAAGTTGTTCTGGCAGCCGATACCGAGGTCAAGCTGCAGTTGCTTCGCAATCATCCTGATCTTGGGGCACGCATCCGCATGAGCGACAGTTCGGTGCAGGAACAGGCCGGAGCCGGCCTGAACTCCCTTTCTCCGGTGCAATTCGAAGAGATGAACCGATTGAACAGGAAGTATACGGACCGACTGGGGTTTCCGTTTATAATGGCGGTGAAAGGACACCATCCCGATTCCATTTTGCATGCCATGCGGCAACGCAATGAGCGGAGCTGGGACGAAGAATTTCGGACGGCGCTCGGTGAAGTGTTCAACATTGCTTCGATCCGTTTGGAGCAATGGATCACGCAGGCGGGAACTATGTCAGCCAGCTCGGGAGGACGCATCACCACGCATGTACTGGATACGTCCAGAGGCGTTCCCGCAGCTGGAGTGAATGTGGAATTATACAGGATGACGTGCAATAAGGAAATGGAGAGCTGGTCAAGGGAAGGTGCGTCCTTAACCAATACAGACGGGCGGCTGGATGCGCCGTTGTTGGATGGAAGCGGGCTTCAAAAAGGCATTTATGAGCTTCGGTTTCATGTGGAGAAGTATTATTCGGAGCGGTTGGGCGAAGGAGACGGGCCGTCGCTGCTCTGGACCGTGGTTCCGATCCGGTTCACCGTTTCCGATGCGAACAGTCACTACCATATCCCTTTATTGATCGCGCCAGGGGGATACAGTACATACCGGGGGAGCTAAGTAAGCCGAGTACCGGTTTTGAGGCGGAGGGCAGGACGATGGCAAACATGGATACAATCGTCCGGGGCGGCCGGGTAGTGCTGCACGTTCCGGGTGTGCTGGAAGCGGTAATGCTGCTTCACAAATTTGCTTTGCCTGCGGGGGAGGCGGTACAAGCGGCACTCGATGTCTATGCAGGAAAGGAGGGAGCATTATGCTGAACCAGATGCCGGTTTCCAGAAATGCCATGGTTACTACGCCGCATTATATCGCCAGTGCGGTAGGGAGCTCCATCCTGCAGCAGGGCGGAAGCGCGGTCGATGCAGCAATAGCGATCAGCGCAGCCTTGGGCGTTGTCTATCCGCATATGACAGGGTTGGGCGGAGACGCATTCTTCCTTGTTCACGATGGGCAAAGCGGCAGGATTGCGGCTTACAACGGGAGTGGACGCTCCGCTGCAGGCATAAACGCGGATACTTTCAAGTCGATGGGGATGAGTGCCATTCCGCAGCGCGGCGTGCTTAGCGCGATCACCGTTCCCGGCATGGTCGATGCCTGGTGGGAAGTGTGGAACCGCTTCGGCAAGCTGGAGTGGGCGGTATTGCTGGAGCCCGCGGCGCGTTATGCCGAGCAGGGGTGCCCGGTCTCCCGCAATCTGCGCCTGTGGATGGAAAGAGATGAAGAATTGATTACGGGATATGCGCCGCTTAGGCGCATTTACGCCCCGGAAGGCACTCTTTTGCAGGAAGGAGGCCTGCTGCTGCAGCCTGAACTTGCGGCCTCCATTCGTTTGCTCCAAAGCGGGGGACGCAAAGCTTTTTATACAGGGGAACTTGCCGAACGCATCGCTGCAGCCATGCTTGAAGACGGTGGCATGCTGACCGCGAAGGATTTTGCCGATCACCGGGGTGCATGGGTAGAGCCGGTCAGCACGGATTATCGGGGCTATCAAGTGCATCAAATGCCGCCGAACTCGCAAGGGTTCTCGATGCTCATGATGCTGAACATGCTGGAAAACATCAATCTTTCGGCGGTGGCGCGCACGTCGCCCGAGTTCTACCATCTGATGGCCGAAGTGGTGAAGAAGGCTTTCCGCGATCGTGATCGGTATTTGACGGACCCGGATTTCAGGAAGATCCCGCTTGAGCGCCTGTTGTCCAAAGCTTACGGCAACGAGCTCTGGAACGAAATTCATGCGGCACCGCCTTCCGCGCAGCCTTTCATCTCCCAAACGATGGGGCAGGATACCGCGTACGCGGCCGTGGTTGACGGCGATGGTCATGCCGTTTCGTTCATTCAAAGCCTGTATTTCGATTTTGGCTCGGCCTACGTGCCTGGAGGCACGGGGATCATCATGCAAAACAGAGGTTCTTTTTTTTCGCTCGATCCGAAGGATGCCAACGTGCTGGAGCCGGGCAAACGTTCCTTGCATACGTTGATGCCTGGCATGGTCACCCGGAACGGAAAGCCTTGCCTGCTTGTAGGCACTCAGGGTGGCGAAGGTCAGCCGCAAACGCAGCTGTCCGTGCTGACCGGCGTGTTGGATTACGGGCTAACGGTTCAGGAAGCGATCGGGCTGCCGCGTTGGGTTTACGGCCGCACTTGGGGTGAGGATGGGGACACCATGCGCGTCGAGAACCGATTTCACGATGATGTATGCGACACGCTTGCCCGCTGGGGACATCAGGTAGAAGCGGTATCGCCGTGGGATGACATTATGGGCCAATCGCAAGGCATTGCGATTAGCGAGGACGGCATGATCAGCGGCGCGGCCGATCCCAGGGGAGACGGCATGGCGATCGGATGGTAGCCGATAACCCAACCACGCATTAGGGTGATTGCCTGGTCTTTGCTGCAGGATATAGACCAGTTCAAGGGCACAGATTGAAAACGGATGGGGGAAAAGACATGGGAACGATCCTGCTGAAAGGTGCTCAGCTCGTTACGATGAATGCGGACGAAGAAGTATTTACGGGCGATCTCTTCATCGAAGACAACCGGATCAAGCAAATGAAGGAGAATATCGACGCTCATGCCGATGAGGTCATCGATGCCCGCGGCAAAGTGCTGCTGCCGGGTTTTGTCCAAACGCACATCCACTTGTGCCAGACCTTGTTTCGCGGCCGCGCGGACGATCTGGAACTGATGGATTGGCTGCGGCAGCGCATTTGGCCGCTGGAGGCCGCGCATGATGAGGAATCTGTCTATTATTCGGCCATGCTCGGGCTCGGCGAACTCATCTCGAGCGGCACAACGACGATTCTGGACATGGAGACGGTCCATCATACGGAATCTGCTTTTCAAGCAATGGCACAGAGCGGCATTCGCGTCATTTCCGGCAAAGTCATGATGGATCACGGCGACGAGGTGCCGGAGCCGCTGCGCGAGAGCACGTCTGCTTCGCTGCAGCAGAGCGTGGACTTGCTGGAGAAATGGAACGGTTTCGGCGGCGGGCGCATCCAGTATGCGTTCTGCCCGCGTTTCGTCGTCTCTTGTACCGAGGATCTTCTGATCCAAGTCAGGGAGCTGTCCAATCAATACCATGTTCGCGTCCATACCCATGCATCCGAAAACCGGGGTGAAATCGAACTCGTCGAGCATGAACGCGGCATGCGCAACATCACGTATCTGGATCACATCGGGCTCGCCACGCCAAGGCTGGTTCTGGCTCACTGCGTGTGGCTGAGCGAAGAGGAGAAGGAGATCATCCGCAAACGCGGCGTCAAAGTAACGCATTGTCCCGGATCCAACCTGAAGTTGTCCTCCGGGATTGCAGATATTCCGGACCTGCTGAACCGACAGATTGCAGTGGGCATCGGCGCCGACGGCGCGCCGTGCAACAACAATCTGGATATGTTTCAGGAGATGCGTTTGACGGCGCTGATCCAAAAGGTTCCGCACGGGCCGACGATGATGGATGCACGCACGGTGCTGCGAATGGCCACGATGGGAGGAGCCGAGGTGTTGGGTATGTCGAAGGAGATCGGCAGCCTGGAGGTCGGCAAAAAAGCAGACGTCGTGCTGCTTGATCTGGACGATTTTCACACCTATCCTTCTTACGATACGGATGTGTACTCCCGCGTCGTGTATTCGGCAACGCGGAGCTGCGTGGATACGGTGATCATCGACGGTCGCATCGTGCTTGGCAACCGCAAAATCCGGACGATCGACCGTGGTATGGTGCTGCGGGAATCGGATAAAAGCATCGCGCGGTTGATGAAACGAATCTGAGTGAATCGGCTTTCAGCAGAAGCGAATGGAGGAACAGCCATGGAGATGCATGATCTGTGCGCGGCAGCCATCCGCGAAACGAGCTGTGTACTGGCAACGGCGGTGAAGGTGGAAGGCCATGCTTACCGCAAGCAAGGGGTTTCCATGCTGCTCACCGAACGCGGAGACATGTTCGGGAGCATCAGTCCCGGCTGCCTGGAAAGCGATCTTCAGGCTCGCGTTGGCCACGTCTTGGAGACGGGGAAACTGGAATGGGTCGAATACGACATGCGTCCGGAGGAGGATTGGTCCTGGGGAGAGACGATTGGCTGCGGAGGATTCGTGTTGGTTCTTCTTGAGCCTGTGCATGAAGAACTGCGTTCGGTGATGCATGAGATGTACGCTTGTCTGGAGGAAGGGATTGCCGTTGAGCTCTTGCGCCGTTTTCATGCGGATTATTCCCGGACGGAGTATGTTTTGAAGCGAAGGAACGGGATTCTCGGCCATATGGAGATTCCTTCGACTAACTTGGCAGCCCTTCACGCTGGAAAAGAGAGCGAAAAGGAAGAAACGGTTGGCGGGACCGAACGGATGAACCCTGATAAAGCAGAAGAAACCGAAGCATTATCGAACAGTGCTATGGCGGCTGAACAGCGTTGGAACATGCCGCGCTGCCTGAGCAGCGTCCATTCTCCCAAGCCACGCCTTGTCATTGTGGGTGCCGGCAATGACGCGATACCGGTAGCGGGACTTGCGGGAGCTTCCGGCTTCCGCGTCGTGGTCGCCGACTGGCGGGAATCGCTCTGCAATGCGAAGCGATTTCCCCAGGCGGAGCGCGTGCTGGGTTTTCCAAACGAGATCATGCCTGTCCTGCAGATCCGAAGCGGGGATTACGTCATACTGATGAGCCACCAGTTTCCGCGCGAACGCGAGTTTTTGGAGCTGTTGGCAGCTTGCGAGTATCGATATCTAGGAATTCTGGGTTCCAAAACAAGAACGGTAAGACTGCTGAAGGGTCTGCCCATGCTTCCCAATTTGCATGCACCGGTGGGGCTGTCCATCGGGGCGGACGGTCCGCAAGAAATTGCCGTTAGCATCGTGGCTGAACTCATCGCGGACAGAAGAGCCGTTTCGGCGAGAAAGCCGACTGCCGGAGGAGGAGGAGCCTGTGAAACTGACAGGGATCGTGCTCGCGGCCGGTCGGAGCAGCCGACTGGGGCGTGACAAGTTGGCCGTTACGATGCCCGGGGGCAGAAGTCTTGCGGCTTGGACATTGGAGGCCGCTCTAGGCTCATCAGCCTTGGCGAACGTGGTTTGCGTGGTGAAGCCTGAGGATGATTTACGGTGGGTGCCTTCGGAATGGATGGGCGAGGCAAATGCACGTAATAGCAGCGCTTCTGTCCGTATTCGGCAGACGAAGCTGCAGCTCACGGCATGTACCGATGATCGCGAAGGCATGGCCAACTCGCTGCGTTGCGGCATCCAGGCTGCGATGCAGACCCGCCCGGAAGGTGTCGTGATTTTGCTCGCGGACCAGCCCTTGCTGCAATCCCGGCACATCGACCTTGTAGCACGTGTTCTGGCGGAAGATCCCTTACTGGATTACTCGGCAGCGATGGACGACACTCCCGGAGATTTCGGCAAACCGCCGATCGCGTTCCGGTGTCACATGATGGAACGGCTGCTGCTGCTTCATGGGGACGAAGGGGCGCGAACGGTATTGCGTGAGCCATGTTATAAGGGCGGTCAGGTGATCCTGCCAGACTTTGCCTTTTGGGATGCCGATACGGAGCCGCAGCTGGCGCGCATTATCGATTTCGCGGAACGTGCGCAAGTGAAGTGAGAGTGTGAATGTGATATGAGCAACGATTTGGATCGATTCCCGACGCCAGAACTATGAAAGAAAAAGGAGATGGGGCATAATGGCTGTTCCTGTATACGGATCGGGTGCAAGACCACACGTATGGCAGCCCGCAGACCTGGATGAGCTGCAAATGGCAAAACAACGCTGTGGCGATAACTTTATATTCGTGGCGGGCGGCACGCTGCTTCGCACGCAGTGGGAAGGCGGGATCGCCCCTTTCCCCCGGCATCTCATCAGCCTTGAACGAATTGCGGAGGCATCCGGGATTTTCGTAGAAGAGGACCGGCTTGTGCTCGGGGCGCTGAATACGTTGAATGAATGTGCGGCGAATCCATTGTTGCAGCGGTTCCCGCTGGTGCAGGATGCCGCGAGGGCCATTGCGGCCCCATCGATTCGCAACCTGGCGACGATTGGCGGCAATGTGGTGTCCGGCGTAGGCGATGCTATTCCGGCCTTATTGGTATATGACGCAGGCTTGCAGTGGATGACGGACGCGGGCATACAGGTTCAGAGCCTTTCTTCTTGGCTGGCGGAAATGAAGACGGGGAAACACGATCCTCATCGCATGCTGCTGGCCGTTCAGCTCCCTCTGAGTTCGGCAAACGGAATCGGGACTGCATGCCAGGAACAGCCGTTGACATTGAAGCAGGTTTCATTCTTCCGTAAGCTGGGCCGACGGGAGACGTTCACTGCTTCGCTGGTCACCATTACTTATCACGGACTCATCGGGTCAGACGGACGCTGGATCGAAGTTCGCATTGCGGCAGGCGGAGGATCCGGTTTGGCGATGCGCCTCAACGAAACGGAGGCACTGCTTGGCGGCAAGGTAGCGGACATTCAACAGTCAACAGCGCTGAGCCAGGCTGCAGCTTCCGAATTCTTGACCTATGGAGACGCATTTGCCACAGACCTCTACCGCAGCCAGGCGGCGGGCAATCTGCTGGGAGGCGGCTTGTGGGAAGCACTTGGCCGATCATAAACCGAGATCGATATGAAAGGGGAGCGGGTACATGCTGATTCATCGGGAAAACAGCGGCAAACGATGGCATCTTCGACCTGACGGGGCGGGCAAAGTAACGGGGCAGCTTCAATATCTGACCGATATGTCGCTGCCGGACATGGTATATGGAAGGGTTTTGCGCAGCCCGTACCCTTATGCTCGGATATTGTCCATTCATACAGAAGAAGCCGAGTCCATGGAAGGCGTTCATGCGGTGCTGACGGCCAAGGACGTCCCGGGATTAAATCGCTTCGGAATCGCCACGCCTGACCAACCCGTGTTCTGCGAAGATGTCGTTCGTTATGTCGGCGACGCCGTTGCCGCCGTCGCCGCGGATACGCCCGAACGCGCAGCGCTTGCGCTGGAAGCGATCCGGGTGAGCTATGAAGAGCTCGTCCCTCTCGATAGCACGGATGCCGCCTTGGCGCCTGAAGCCCCGGAGCTGCATGAGCACGGACCGGGCAATGTGCTCCATCGAACCGAGATCAAACGCGGCAACGTGGAGGAAGCTTTTGCCGCATGCGAGCATGTGGTGACCGAAACATACTACACGCCAAGGCAAATGCATGCGTACATGGAGACGGAAGGCGGGCTTTTCGTTCCGGAACGGGATGGAAGGCTTCATGTGTACGCGGCAACGCAGCATGGTTATAAAGACCGAATGCAATTGGCCCGCATTATCGGCTGTTCGGAAGAAGATATCCGGGTCGTATCATCTCCGATCGGCGGATCGTTCGGCGGCAAGGACGAACTCAACGTACAGCCGTACGGCGCATTGTTGGCATTACGTTGCGGACGTCCGGTCAAAATGCACAACTCCCGTAAGGAATCGGTTCGGGCGGGATTGAAGCGGCATCCGATGAAAATCGAAATGCAAACAGGCATCAGCCCCGAAGGCATGATACTGGCCCATAAAGTCCGCATTACCGCGGATACCGGAGCCTATGCCACCTTGGGAGCACCGGTGCTTAATTTTGCCACGGAACATTGCCTCGGTCCTTATGCGATCCCGAACGTGGACGTGGAGGGCGTCTCGGTATACACCAACAATGGCGTATCGGGCGAGTTCCGCGGATTCGGAGGGAATCAGGCGATCTTTGCGATGGAGGGCCAGATGGATCGTCTTGCCGCAATCATGAACATGGATCCGTGGGAATTCCGCAGACGGAACCTGAGGGCCAAAACCGATCCGGGACCGCTCAACCAGCGCATTCTCGTCACGGATGGGTTGGCGCAGGTATGGGAAGCCATGGACCGTTCGGAGCTATGGCAAAAGCGCCTGCGTCCTCAAGCGGCTGCAAATCTGCCGCCATGGATCAAACGGGGCGTTGGCGCGGCCATCGCCATGCACGGCGCAGGGCTGGGCTACGGCATTCCCGATCCCGCAGGGGGCCGCTTGTCGCTGAACGCGTCGGGACGGATCGAAGCCGCGTTCGGCTACGAAGAATTCGGGCAAGGCCTCGTGGCGACGCTGGAAATTATGCTGTGCGATCTGTTCCAATGCAGCCGATCCGACCTCAGCATCATCATCGGCGATACCGACAAGGTTCCGCACAGCGGTTCGAGCACGGCCTCGCGCTCGACCACGATGGCCTGGATGGCTTTGCAGCGGCTTCAGGTTCCCTTTCGCGCCAGAGTACTTGAGGCAGCGTCAGGCTTGTCGGGAATCCCGAAAGATGAACTGGCGACCGGGCCGGGAGGCGTATGGCGCGCGAAAGATCTGGCCTGCATGGAGGATGGGAGCGAAGCTGAAAAGCCGGAAACAGAGTTTCCGGAGATAACGAGAAATGAAGATAAAGTGCGAGTTGGCACAAGGTCGGGTGGACCTGCTGCCATCGTGTCATATCAAGCATTGGTTCAGCAGGGCGAACCCGAGGATTGGGTATTCGATACGCATTTTGAGTACCCGACTACCCCGGACAACGTTGTCGGCGGGCACTATCTTTATACGTATGCCGCAGTGGCTGCCGAGGTGGAGGTCAATACGTTAACGGGTGAAGCCAGGCTGCTGGATACGCGCCATGTGGTTGCCGCAGGGCCTGTCATCAACCCGATGGGTTTCTTGGGACAGATCGAAGGCGGCAGCGTGATGGCGCTTGGCTTTACCCTGACGGAAGATGCAGTGATGAAAGATTCCCGCTACGTAACCACGAATCTCGATACGTACCTGATTCCAACCATTCGCGATATCCATGCGTCCTTGGAAGTGGAAGCGATCGAGGATTTGCCGGAAGGGGACCCGTACGGTCCTCGGGGCATCGGCGAGATCGGATCGGTTGCGTTGGCGCCGGCCATCACGGCAGCAATCCATCAAGCTACAGGCGAATGGTTGACCCGGCTGCCGGTTTCACGCGAGCAATTGATGAGGCCGCTGGATGTACCGCTTGAGGAAGGAGTGAGTCATGGATGAAAGAACCACGAGGAACCGAGTGGAACGCCATCGTAAACGGTGAGACAAAGCAACTGCACGTGGATCCGTCGACTCGCCTTGTAGATGTGCTGCGAAACGAGCTGAAGCTGACGGGAACCAAAGTATCGTGCGAAATCGGGCGTTGCGGGGCATGCATGGTGCTGGTCGAAGATGTTCCCGTCAATTCGTGCCTCGTCATGGCCTATCAATGTGCAGACAAGGCCATCACCACTATAGAAGGCCTGCACGGCGAAGGGAAGGAGGATCTTCACCCCATCCAGCGTGCTTTTGTCGAGGAAGGCGGGTTTCAATGCGGATATTGCACTCCCGGCATGATCATTTCCGCCAAGGCGTTATTGGATGCGAATCCGCAGCCGACTCAAGAACAGATTGAAACGGCACTGTGCGGCAATCTATGCCGGTGCACCGGATATGGGGGTATATTGAGAGCAGTGAGCAAGGCTCGAGAATTCTACCCTACCGAGTGTTCAACATCCGCCGGTTCCCAAGGGAATGCTTCCAAATCAGGATGACACGGACAAAAATGCCAAAGTTAAACCTTGTTGCCGGGAATGAACCGTCCGAAGTGGCGGTTTTTGTCGTTGAACAGCAAAGAAAAGCAATCGTTTTTTGTGGAACCATGCGATAAAAACGCGAAAATGATATGTACGAAACGATAATGACGGAATATAATGGAAAGGAAGTTTTGATTTATAGAGCAGGACGCTGAACAGCCCCAAACAGACGCAGGAGGTGAATGATGCGATTCCGGTGTTTTTTGATCCATGGAGTCACCAGATACCCGATCGAGTGCATAGGGTCTATTTAGCACGCAAAAAAGAAAATACGGTTTTCCGGCCGGGTCATGAGTGAATTTCGATCGGAATAACACGGCATCCAGGAGGATTTTGCAATGGTAGCAAATCGAAGCGTAGCGTTATCGGTAATACTTACTCTAATTACTTGCGGTTTGTATGGACTGTACTGGTTCTATACGATTACCGAGGATACAGGGAGACTTAGCGGAGATCGAGACTTCACCGGCGGCAAACATCTTCTGCTCTCCATTATCACGTGCGGGATCTGGACCTTCATCTGGTCTTACCAGGTGGGTAAACATCTGGCTTATGTGCAGCAGCAGCGTTCCCAATACATAACGGATAACTCCGTACTCTATCTGGTGCTCAGCCTGTTCGGCTTGGGAATTATCAACTACGCGCTCATGCAGTCGGAACTGAACAAGTATTCGTATGCTCCGCATTAATACCCCCTTTCGAAAAAAGGCGGTTGGCACCATCCTGTTAGGAATTACGGGTTATGCGTATTTAAAGGTATGGCTGCCTTGGACGGGATTAAGCATTCCATGCGTCTTTCATGAAATGACGGGATTATACTGCCCGGGTTGCGGGATTACCCGAACGCTCCTCTCTTTGATCCAGGGGGATCTGCCTCAGGCTTTCCGCTTTAATATGCTTGTGTTTGTGTTAGCACCCATGTATCTGGCGTATACCATCTCATCGAAATACAGGTGGGACATGACCAAAAACGCCATTATGGCCAGCATGCTGGGGCTAACCCTGTTATTCGGCATGATGAGGAATACCCCTATGTTCGGTTGGATGGCACCCACGTTGCTGGGGTGAAAATAAGGGATGAAGCAGGTATGTCCGACAGGGCATGCCTGTTTTTCTTTTGTTTTTGTTGCTTGAGCGGCTTCATTTTTTCTATTTTGACCACGTAAATAAATCGCAAAAACTCATTCCGGGAAAATTCACGACAATTCAATACGTAATTATTATTATGTAAACTTATATTTTTCGATGGCCCCTATAAGCAGCATCTATGCAAGGATTCGATTGAAAAGTTTGAAAATAAAGCATTCCCGCATCAAACCTCCTATACAACTTTCCTCGATTGTTCCGACTTCATCGTTCCATTTCTACCATTTTTCGAAGCTGATCAAGGCTTACAGCGGTCTCATGAAAATCGTTTTCGAAAAAATGAACTCGCCGAAGTTTTGGCGACATACTTCATAATAACGATGTTAACATTCCCTTGTTTTACGAATTATCGAGCTATAATATGCGGTTTGGATGGTAAATATGACGTGCACACGGTCATGGGAGGTATTTTCCTTCAAAAAAGCGGTCGGCATTCAGCCTCTGCATCCATGATCTTCGTTGAAAATGGATTGAAAATCGGTCCGCTTAGAAGGTCCCACGTCTAACTGCAATAAAGTTAATATTTTGAAATGGCATGGGGAGAGGCATGTCTTAGATCATTTTCATACCGATTTGCGATGGATTTCCACTCCGTTCTGCCTGTATGCTTTGGAAAACTGGAAAGGAAGTGGGAAAATGGAACGCGAACTGGCGTTGGAAATTGTCAGAGTAACAGAATTGGCAGCATTGGCTTCTGCCCCATGGATGGGTAGGGGAGACAAGAACAGTGCAGATGAAGCGGCTACTTTGGCCATGCGCGCCATGTTCGATTCCGTGTCCATTCGCGGCACGGTAGTAATCGGTGAGGGAGAAATGGATGAAGCGCCCATGCTGTACATCGGCGAAGAAGTCGGCAATGCCGAAGGGCCTGAGGTGGATGTGGCGGTTGACCCGCTCGAAGGCACCGAAATTGTCGCCAAGGGGCTGAACAACGCTTTATCGGTTATTGCAGTGGCGGGAAAAGGAAATTTGCTGCACGCCCCGGACATGTATATGGAGAAACTCTCCGTGGGGCCTGAATTGGTAGGTAAAGTCAGCATTGAAGATCCGATTGAATTGACGCTTGAAAAGGCGGCTGCCGCTCTGAACAAAAACATTTCGGACTTAACGGTCATGATCCTGGACCGCACAAGACATGAAAGCACGATCAAAACGCTGCGCAGAGTGGGCGTGCGCATCAAATTCCTCAGCGACGGCGACGTGGCAGGAGCGATGGCGCCGGCATTTCCTGAAGCAGGCATCGACCTGTATGTTGGATCAGGGGGAGCGCCGGAGGGGGTTCTGGCAGCTGCGGCATTATCTTGCCTCGGAGGAGAAATACAGGGCAGATTGATGCCTGCCAATGCGGACGAATTCCAACGCTGCTTGCAGATGGGAATCGATAATCCATACAAGGTGCTGACGATGGAAGACATGATCGGCACGGAAGACGTCATTTTCGCCGCGACGGGCGTAACCCCCGGCGAAATTCTGGGAGGCGTCCGATATCTTGCGGATGATCGGGCAGAGACCTATTCGATCGTAATGCGGGCCAAAACCAAAACAATCCGCTTCATTCGCTCCATGCATTTCCTTCCCAATAAAGAAGTGCTTCATAAAGTCAGACAGCTGCAGTCCAAACCGAAGCCCGCGGATCGCATTCCGAAAGTGTTCGAACAGGCCGAATTCAGCCAGTCTTCCGCCGATGCCGGAGTAACGGGAGTAAGCGGTTAGTTCATCAGAGAAATAAAAGCCAGCAGTCTTTTTGCAGCTTGAAATAAAAGATGTTCACCCGATTTGCATCGAATAAAGACAAGACAAAAAAGGAGGGGTTCTGCTTATGGTCAGAGCCCGTCCTTTTTACGTAAAAAGTATTGACAACGTTTACAACACATGAGAAAATGTACGCGCGTACATAAAAGTTAACTGAGGGATTGAGCGTTGATCACACCATCGTTTATGCCCTGTTTCGTTAACTTTTGATTTCATAATTACATGAGAGGGGTGAGGCGATGGCTACGCGAAAAGAGGTCGCGGACCTTGCAGGCGTGTCCGAAGCCACCGTATCCCGCGTGCTTAACGGGGTAGGCCCCATCAAGGAAGAAACGCGCCGCAAAGTGCTTGCAGCTTCCAAAAAGTTGGGATACGTACCGAGCGCGCTCGCCAGCCGTTTCGCACGCAGCAAAAGCGGAAATCTGGGCGTTGTGTTGCCGTACGTTCCAAAGGCCCATCTATTTTCGGCCTATTTCTTCTCGGAAATGCTAAGCGGCATCGGCAGCAAGGCCAGGGACAACGGCATGGACTTGCTCGTTCTGTTCAGAACGGCGGACGAAGTGATGGACTATGCGGATCTGTTTCGCCGCCATAAGGTGGACGCTTGCGTCATTCTAGGGGCGCAAGATGACCCGAGTGAACTGGCGGCCCTGCGGGAACTGCATAATGAAGGGCATCCGTTCTGCGTGATGAACCAGCATTTTGCCGGCGAATCGTTCATGGAAGTGGATGCGGATCATGTGGAGGGCAGCAGGCTGGCCATCAGGCATCTTGCGGATCAAGGCTATCGCAAAATCGCGTTCCTCAACGGTCCTGACCGTTATTCCAACAGCCAGGAGCGCCTGCAGGGGGTTCGTATCGGCTTGGCGGAGGCTGGGCTGGGAGCTGAACCGCATCTTCTCCTGCAGGGCAATTACAGCCGCAGGAGCGGCATGGAGGCTGCCGCAGCCATTGCGAATCGGATCGGCGAGATCGATGCGGTGTTCGCAGCCAATGACCGGATGGCAATTGGCGTCATGCATGGCCTGCGCGAGCGCGGCATAGCTATAGGCGATTTCCCGGCATTCGTCGGTTACGACGACTCCGACGCAGCAGAGATGGCGGTTCCGCCGCTAACCAGCGTAAGGGTTCCTTTTTACGAAATGGGCGAGCTGGCCGCCGCAAAGCTGATTCGCCACTCGCTTGGCGAAAGCGATTACACGGAAGATGAAAGCTCGGCGTTCAACCCGGCAAGGCAGCTGCTGCCGACGAAGCTCATCATCCGGGCGTCTTCGGAACGTAAAGCTTAAAGATTGGTTGCAATGTTAACGATGGCAATTTCCAAAGGAGGAAACGATCATGTCAAAACGTCTTCGTGTCGGAATGGTAGGATACAAATTCATGGGAAAGGCCCACAGCAACGCTTACCGCGCTCTGCCGATGTTCTTCCCTTCGGCTCCGCTCCAGCCTGAGATGTCCGTGATCTGCGGACGGAGCGAGCAGGGAGTTCAAGCGGCTGCTCAGCAGTTCGGATGGGCTGAAAGCGTAACGGACTGGCGGGAGCTCGTGAAGCGCGACGACATCGACCTGATCGATATCAACGCGCCGAGCGACGCGCACAAGGAAATCGCGCTAGAAGCGGCACGGCAGGGCAAGCACCTCTTCTGCGAAAAACCGCTGGCGCTTTCGCTGGCGGATTCCCGCGAAATGCTTCAGGCAGCGGAGGAAGCGGGCATTTCCCACATGGTCGGATTCAACTATCGCTTCTCTCCGGCCGTGCAGTTGGCGAAGGAGCTGGTGGAGAGCGGACGTCTCGGCAAAATTTATCATTTCCGCGTGTTCTTCCTTCAGGACTGGATTCTCGATCCATCGTTCCCGCTCGTTTGGCGCCTGCAAAAAGACGTGGCCGGGTCCGGTTCGCACGGCGATCTTGGTGCTCACCTGATCGATCTGGCGCGTTTCCTGGTCGGCGAATTCAAGGAAGTCATCGGCATGAGCGAAACGTTTATCAAACAGCGTCCGCTGGCTTCGGAAATGACCGGACTGACCGCTAAAGGCAATTCGGGCACCGATGCGCCGATGGGCGAAGTTACGGTGGATGATGCGACCTTGTTCCTCGCACGTTTTGAGAACGGTGCGGTGGGCAGTTTCGAGGCGACTCGTTTTGCGGCAGGCCATCGCAGCACCAATTCGTTCGAGATCAACGGCAGCTTGGGCAGCGTGCGCTTCGATTTCGAACGCATGAACGAGTTGGAAGTGTACTTCACGAAGGATGAGGAAGATGTGCAAGGTTTCCGGCGCGTGCTTGCGACCGATGCGGCGCATAAGTATGCCGAGGCTTGGTGGCCGGCTGGGCACACGATCGGCTTCGAGCATACGTTCACGCATGAAATGCTGGAACTGGTGACGGCAATCTCCGAAGGACGCCAGCCTCAGCCAAGCTTCCATGACGGCGTAGCTTGTCAGGCCGTATTGGAAGCCGTGGAACGTTCCGTAACGGAACGGCGTTGGGTCGGACTGGAAGAAATGTAGGGTTGAGGCAACAAAGTACAAAGTGCCATGGCAGCGAATATAACAAACTTTCGGGAAAGCGAGTGATTGGCGATGAGCAAAGCTTTGATCGTATGGGGTGGCTGGGATGGTCACGAACCGGAACAGGTAGCGGCTATTTTTGAACGCATTTTGAAGGAAGAAGGATTTGAGGTAGAGGTATCCAACACGCTGGACTCCTACGCCGATGCACAGAAACTGCTTGACCTGGATCTGATCGTTCCGTTGTGGACGATGGGGCAGATTGAACAAGAGCTGGTCAATAACGTATCCGCGGCCGTACAGAGCGGGGTCGGTCTTGCAGGCTGCCACGGCGGCATGTGCGACGCGTTCCGCAACAACGTTGATTGGCAGTTCATGACGGGTGGACAATGGGTTGCCCATCCCGGCAACGATGGCGTCGAGTACACGGTGAACATGAAGCGCGGGTCAAGCCCGCTCCTGGATCATATCGAAGACTTCGAAGTCAAAAGCGAGCAATATTACCTGCATGTCGATCCTGCGGTGGAAGTATTGGCAACAACCCGCTTCCCGATCGTTAACGGTCCTCATGCGGCGAACGGTCCTGTCGACATGCCTGTTGTCTGGACGAAGCGCTGGGGAGCCGGCCGCGTGTTCTACAACTCGCTCGGACACCATGCCGACATCGTGGACATGAAACCCGTGTCCGAAATGATGCGCAGCGGTTTCAAATGGGCGGCGGCAGGCAAAGCCGTGGCCAAAGAACGGAATGTTGCGAGCACGGAAGCATACACAGGCATGGCGGATAATCAAACGGTATAACGCGGCTTAAAGAAGCTCCAACAATTCAATTAACGCCCGAAGGGAGTACGGACAATCATGGACAAAATGAAAGTCGGCATTATTGGTTGCGGCAAAATCAGCGGCATCTACATGGAAAACTGCCACCGATTCGAGGTGCTCGAGCTTGCAGCCGTAGCGGATATCGACCGGAAGCGCGCGGAGGAACAGGCTGCTGCCTATCAGGTTCCGAAAGTATATTCGGTGGAAGAGATTTTGGCGGATCCCGAAATCGAACTGATCATCAACCTGACGATCCCCGCCGTACATGCGGATGTCTGCTTGAAGGCGCTTGAAGCAGGCAAACACGTCTACGTCGAAAAACCCCTTGCCGTTACCCGCGAAGAAGGTCAAGCCGTGCTGGAGCTTGCCCGCGAAAAGGGCTTGCTGGTCGGCTGCGCACCCGAAACGTTCTTCGGTTCCGGCATTCAGACATCGCTGAAACTCGTCGAAGACGGGGTAATTGGCAAGCCGATGTCTGCGACCGCTTTTATGATGAGCCGCGGCCACGAGCACTGGCATCCGGATCCGGAGTTTTACTATGCATCCGGCGGCGGCCCGATGTTCGACATGGGTCCTTATTATTTGACGGCACTGGTGCAGCTGCTCGGACCGATCTCCAAAATTGCGGGCATGACGGGCAAGGCCATGGACCAACGCACCATTAGCAGCGAGAAAAAGCGGGGCCAAACGATCCAAGTGGACATTCCGACGCACGTAACCGGTCTGCTGCAATTCGAGCAAGGGGCGATCGGCACGCTCATCACGAGCTTTGACGTATTTGGCGGAAGCGCACTGCCTCCGATCGAGGTTTATGGAACGCATGGCACGCTGCAAGTTCCCGATCCGAACACCTTCGGCGGTCCGGTCCGGTATCGCTTGACGGGCGAGCAGGAGTGGACCGAGGTTCCGCTGCTTCCCGGCTATCAGGAAAACACGCGCGGAATCGGCGTTGCGGATATGGCATACGCTGCGCGCAGCGGCCGCGCTCATCGGGCAAGCGGGGAATTGGCATACCATGTGCTTGAAGCCATGTGGGCCTTCCATGACTCCTCCGATACCGGAACGTTCTACGAGATGAAGAGCACCTGCAAACGTCCGGCGGCGCTGCCGGAGAACTTGCCGTTGTACACGCTGGATCAATAAAAAAACTTCGTCAATAGCAGCTCATTCAACCGGCTGCAAGACCATGAAAACAGCCCCGCGTCCTTATCATTAAGGAGGCGGGGCTGCTGCTTTTCACGATCGAGTTACAATAATTCAAGGTTTACCGATATAAGGTTCAAGGTTCAAAACCCGCCTGGCTGACCCGGATTTCGTCCGGGGAGAAGCATGTCCGCATGCGCTCCAGCACGATTCGGTAAGCATCCGGACCGTACCATTCCTCATATCCGCCTTCTTCATAAAGGGCATCCAAGCCAAGCCTGCGCGTGCGTTTGCCTTCGCTGCCGTCGCCCATGAAATAATCGTCGATGCAAATGCGCTGCGTAAGCGGCCTCAGCAGGGAAGCGAATCGTTCGCTGCTTGGCAAAACCGGAGCGATCGCTGCCTGCGTCGGAATGCCTGCGTCGCGCAGTGCGGCAAGCGCTTTTAATCTTGCAGCGATCGGCGGCGCAGCCGGGCTGAACAGCTTGCGGACATGCTCCAGATCGGTTTCCACCGTCATGCTTACACGCACGCGCTGACCCAAGGATTGAAGCAGGTCGATATCCCGGGTGACGAGAGGACTGCGGGTCTGGACCAGCACGAAGTCTGGTGGATCGTCGGCCATCACCTCCAGCAAAGAGCGCGTGACACGTTCTTTATGTTCGACTGGCTGATAAGGATCGGTGCTGGAGGACATAAATATCGTCACAGGACCTTTGGCCTTGGCACGTTTGAGCTCGCGGACAAACACGGCGGCGGCCTGCTGCTTCACATCGACCCAACTGCCCCAGGCCTCACCGCGAAACAGCGCCACCGGCATCTGCCTGACATAACAATATGAACACGCAAAGGAACATCCGGCGTACGGATTCAACGTGTGGGAATACCCTTGAAGGAAGCCGCTTCCTTTGTTCATCAGCGATTTTGGCGTTTTATGGAAAATGGTCGCTTTCATGAGTCATCACCTAACTTTTCCCGATACTGTGCGGGCGTGAGGCCGGTCGATTTTCGAAAGAGGGTACTAAAATAAGCGGCATTCGGTATGCCGACCTTGGGCCCGATCTCGGCAATGGAAAGGCTCTGGTCGCGCAGCAAGCCTTTGGCTGCAGCCATCCGTTTCGTTTGAATGTATTGAACCGGCGTCATGCCGGTGACCCGCTTGAATACGCGGTGCAAATGATAGGGACTGCCGTGACTCGCAGCGGCCAATGCGTCCAGCGTAATTGCTTCGGCATAATGGACATGAATATAGTCGGTAACGACGGCAATCCATTCCTGGTCCGGAACCCGTTTTCCCGTAGGCTTGCAGCGTTTGCAAGGTCTAAACCCGCGATTCAGCGCCTCATCGGCGTTTGCGAAGAGCAGAACGTTTTCGGGAAGCGGAGCCTTGGATTTGCAGGAAGGACGGCAGAAGATGCCTGTTGTCGCGACGCCGTAAAAGAATCGCCCGTCCCAGGACGCATCGTTGCCGATGATGGCTTTCCAGTGTTCCTCGCTCAAGGATAACGATTTTGCGCCGGCTCGACGGTCTGCGGCATGTTTCATGGCACTCACCTCCAGTTCCATTATAACCGTCTTGAGATCGTCAACAACGGTGAAAGAACGTAAAAGCAAGATTTCAAAACGAATTTCTGAGAAGTCCAATAGAGCATGCGATGAGGTGAGGTGCTGCCTTCAATCTGAATGCAATATAAGCTACAATGTACTGGAGACTGATAATAATATTTACTCATCGATGAAAGAGGTAGGTAGACATGGTTCGTTTTGGCGTGGTAGGTACGAATTGGATTACGGAAAGGCTGCTGGAGGCTGCCGTGCAGGTCGAAGGTTTCGAGTTGACGGCCGTCTTTTCGAGAACCGCGGAGAAGGCGAATGCCTTTGCCGATCAATATCAAGCAGAACATCGGTTCACGAATTTGGAAGAAATGGCAGCGAGCGAGCATCTGGATGCCGTATACATCGCTACGCCCAATACGCTTCATGCCGCGCAGGCAGAATTGTTTCTGCGTAACGGCAAACATGTGTTGTGCGAGAAGCCTTTGGCGGCCAACAGCGCCGAAGTCGGTCGCATGATCGAGGTTGCGCGCAAGCACGATGTCCTCTTGATGGAGGCCATGAAATCGACCGTGCTGCCCGTGTTCCGGATGGTGCAATCGCATCTGCACAAAATCGGGCCTGTTCGCAAATACGTGGCCAGCTATTGCCAGTATTCCTCGCGTTATGACAAATACAAGGAAGGCGTCGTGCTGAACGCATTTAAACCGGAACTGGCGAACGGGGCGCTGATGGATCTTGGGGTGTACTGCCTGTATCCGCTGATTACCCTGTTTGGCGCACCCCAGCAGGTGCAGGCGCAAGCGATGATGCTGGATTCCGGCGTGGACGGCCAGGGCAGCGTCCTTTTGAATTATGAAGGATTGGAAGCCGTCGTGACGTATTCGAAAATTTCGAATTCCTATGTTCCTACCGAAATTATGGGCGAACGGGGCAGCATCCTGATCGACAAAATCGGATCCCCTGAACAGGCCGAAATCCGGTACAACGACGGCACCGTCGAGAACATTGCGGCGGATCAGACGCACCCGGTCATGTATTATGAGGTGGAGGAGTTCGTGAAGCTGATCGAAGAGGGCAGACGAGAGTCGGACATCAATACGTATGAACGCTCCCTGGTCACGATGCAGGTCATGGATCGGATTCGGAAGCAAATCGGACTTGTTTTCCCGAATGATTGAATGAAAAATTGGAAAGTCGAGGCGAGTAGAGATGAGCGAGAACAGAAGAGAAGAGCAAACGGGACGGTCGTCCGCTTTGGAGCTGGACCAGATCGTGTTTATCGGAAGAACGTTTGAAGAATACGTGCGCATGTTCGATCTTCGTCCGGAAGAACTGCGTGGCACATCCATTCTGGATTGTCCGGGAGGCGCATGTTCCTTTACGGCGCGAGCCTGCGAGCTCGGTGCCCGTGCCGTTGCGGCCGATATCGCGTATGCGTTTGATTTGGAGAGTTTAAGGTTGAAGGGGCAGGCAGACATCGATCATACGATGCGGCAGTTGTCCAAAGTAAGCGACGGCTTTCGTTGGGAGGAGCACGGGTCGATCGACGGCCTGAAAGTGGAACGATTGCGTGCGCTCAGAGCGAGTACCGATGACATGGCCAACTTTCCGGAACGTTATGTCTCAGCCGTGCTGCCTGGTCTGCCGTTTGAGGATGAACGGTTCGATTTGACGTTATCGGCCCATTTCCTTTTTACCTACGCAGATCAGCTGGATCTGGATTTCCATGTGCGTACCTTGCGGGAGCTGCTGCGGGTGACCAAAGGGGAGCTGCGCATTTTCCCTACGGCAGATCGTTCGGGGAAACGCTACAGTCAAATGGATGAGCTGCTGGCTTCGGTGGCGGATTCCGGGTATTCCGTATCGGAAGTGAAGACCGCATACGAGTTCCAGTCGGGCGCACACACGATGCTAATCATCCGAAAATGATCTTATCAGGCAGGGATTTTTCCTCCGCTGTGAAACATCAGTGGTTGAAATCAGGCAGGTTGCCGCTTTCCGGAATTTGTTGTTCTTCGTCAGCGCCCGTTATAATTTGGTTTAAGTCAGAACGTGCAGAGGAGGTTAAATGGGAATGAAAAAAGTGCTTATTCTTGGCGGTACGCGTTTCTTTGGCAAACGTCTGGTAGACCATCTGTTATGGGAAGGCCAATCGGAGATAACAATCGCTACGCGCGGCAACACGGATCCAGGTTTCCCAGAAGAGGTGAGACGGATCAAATTGGACCGGGAAGATCCGCAATCCCTTGCGGCTGCCGCGCAGTCGGACCACTGGGATGTCGTCTACGACAACATCTGTTATTCGCCGAATGACGCCACATCCGCTTGTGAGGCCTTCAAGGGAAGAACGCGGCGTTATGTGCTGACGTCAACGTTGTCCGTCTATGGCGATCCGCGCCCCGGGTTTACGGAGACCGATTTTGATCCATATACATATCCGGTCCAACCGGGAGGCCGCGACGATTTCTCCTACGGGGAGGGCAAACGGCTGGCGGAGGCGGTATTTTTCCAACAGGCTGATTTTCCGGTGGCTGCGATGCGCATCCCGATCGTGCTCGGCATCGATGATTATACGAAACGTCTGCATTTCCATGTCGAACACGTGCAAAAGGGCAAGCCGATCGGCATTCCGAACAAAGATGCGGAGATCGCCTTCATCAACTCGACCGAAGCGGCGAGGTTTCTCGCATGGCTTGGCAAACATTCGTTGACGGGTCCTGTCAACGCTGCATCCAAAGGCACGATCACCCTGTCGGCGATGATGAACCTGATCGAAACCGTGACCGGCATGCAGGCCCAGATCCTGACCCGGACAGGGCCGGAAGACATGTCGCCGTTCGGCGTGGCGCAATCGTGGTTCATGGATACAGCGAAAGCGGAGCAGGAAGGGTATTCGTTCGAGGCATTGATGGACTGGTTCCCGGGTCTTGTCAGAGAAGTCGCGCTCGCGCTTCAATCCAACGTTTGAACGATAATGTCCCAAAGTATGATTAATGCGACCACGAATCTACGATCGAGCTGAGCATACGCGGTTATTATAAAGAGACCATGCATCCAACGCGATGCATGGTCTTTGTTTATTAAGCGGCGGATGAAACCATACCCGGAACCATCCGCGTATTCAGCAAATTGCTCCATCACTCACCACGGTGCAGATCGTGGTGAAGTCGCCGACGCGCGTATGCGCAGCTCCGATGGCAGAATGACCGTCTGGGGCTCGGCTGGCGCCTTGTCCTCGATCCGATCGATCAGCATCCGCATGCCTCGGGCGCCGAATTCATAGGCCGGCTGCGCCGCAACGGTCAGGAACGGATCGAACGCGGACGCTGCATCCAGATCGTCGAAACAGACGACCGAAACGTCGTCAGGCACGGCAAGCCCTTTTTTTCGCAAAATCCGAATGACTCCGATCGCAACGAGATTGTTCGCGGCAAAAATGGCCGTAGGGCCGTCCGGGCCGTCCAGTAATGAATGGAGCGCTTGCTCGTCCCGGAAATCCCGGTAGTCTGTCCGCAGCACGAAGGATGGATCGGCATCTAGTCCGGCTTCCTGCAATCCCTCCATATACCCCTGTTCCCGCAAGCGGGCCGTCGACACATCGGGAGAACCATTGACGAGCGCAATGCGCCGGTGGCCGAGCTTCACGAGGTAACGCATCAGCTGGAGGGCGCCTTCGCGGCTGTCGCCGGCAATAACGTCTGACGTGATGCCCGGAACGGTGCGGTCCAGAATGACAAACGGAATGCTGCGTGCCTGCAATTGCTGCAAATGGTCCAGCGACCGGTCTCCGGCAGGCGCAAACAGTACGCCGTCGACCCGAGTGGACAGCAGGGCCTCGACATAACTTTTTTCCTTCCCGTAATCTTCATCGCTGTTGGCGAACAGCAGGCGGTATCCGCGTTCATGGGCTGCATCCTCCGCTCCCCGTGCCAGGGTAGTATAGAACGGATTGGTAATATCGGTAATGAGCAGGGACAGTATGCCGGTCCGCTGAAGCACGAGACTTCGTGCGTTTGAATTCGGAATATATCCGAGCTCGTCAATGACCTGCTGCACGCGTTCACGCGTTGCGGAACTGATTCGCCCCGTCTGATTGATGACTTTGGAAACCGTCATCGCAGAGACGTTGGCTTTTTTGGCAATGTCATAAATGGTAATCAATATGATCGAACCTTTCTCGGGTGTTGTTCCTCCCATTTTATAGGATGACCGCGATTGACAGCAAGAGAAGTGCATGCTATGTTAGGGTTACCGATAACCCTACTAACAAAAGACTTCATTTTCACAGCATCCTTCTTGCCTAAAATGGCTGTTTACATCATAGAAGGGTGAGGTACATATCCATTGAAAATGAGGTCCCATGCGCAGGGATTGTATCGGTGTATTTAACCAAAGTTATGTAAACGCATTCAAAACGAGCGAAAACCCGTATACAAGGCTGTGGGCACAAGAAAATAAGGCATCGTAACGTGATTCGCGAAATTCCATGGACCCATTAAAGGAGGACGCTTAACGATGACACATCAGGATTACCGTTATAAGCAGGCTTTTCCCAAGATTGGCATTCGTCCCACGATTGACGGAAGACGCAAGGGAGTTCGCGAATCGCTGGAGGAGCAAACGATGCGCATGGCCACCAGCGTGGCCGAATTGATCTCGGCTGAACTTCGATACCCTGACGGCTCGCCGGTAGAATGCATCATTGCCGAATCCTGCATTGGCGGTGCCGCCGAGGCTGCGGCTGCGGGTGAACTGTTCAACCGCTCCAACGTAGGCGTTACGATTACGGTCACCCCTTGCTGGTGTTACGGCACGGAAACGATGGATATGTCCCCTTCGACGCCGACGGCGATTTGGGGATTCAACGGCACGGAGCGGCCGGGTGCGGTATATTTGGCGGCTGTACTTTCGGCTCATGCCCAGAAAGGGATTCCGGCGTTCGGCATTTACGGTGAACATGTTCAGGATGGGGGAGACTCTTCGATTCCGGACGATGTGCGGGAGAAGCTGCTGCGTTTCAGCCGCGCAGCGCTCGCAGTAGCCACGATGAAAGGCCGGGCTTATCTGTCGATCGGTTCGGTTTCCATGGGGATTGCCGGCTCCATCGTGAACGATGCGTTCTTTCAGGAATATCTCGGCATGCGGAACGAATATGTGGACATGAGCGAACTGACGCGCCGCATCGAGGAAGAAATCTACGATCCCGAGGAATACAAGCTGGCGCTCGCTTGGGTGAAAGAGAACTGCATTGAAGGCCCGGATAACAATCCACCGCATTTACAGACGGATCGCAAGCGGAAGGATTACGAATGGGAAACGGTCGTGAAAATGACGCAAATCGTGCGGGATTTGATGGCCGGAAATCCAAGGCTTGCCGAGCTCGGTTATGCCGAAGAATCGATGGGTCACCATGCGATCGTATCCGGTTTTCAAGGACAACGCCAGTGGACGGATCATGCGCCGAACGGGGATTTCCTCGAATCGATGCTGAATTCCTCCTTCGACTGGAACGGAAGACGTGCGCCTTATCTTGTCGCTACGGAAAACGACAGCTTGAACGGCGTATCCATGCTGTTCGGTTCCTTGCTGACACATACCGCGCAGATTTTTGCCGATGTGCGTACGTATTGGAGCCCGGACTCCGTCAAACGGGTAACAGGACATCAGCTGGAAGGTCTTGCGCAGGACGGTATCCTTCATCTGATCAACTCCGGTTCGGCGGCGCTGGACGGCACGGGCGAACAGACCCGGGACGGTAAGCCGGCGCTGAAGCCGTTTTGGGAAATAACGGATGAAGAAGCCAAGGCGTGCCTGGGGGCCACATCCTGGAGACCGGCATCGGTGGAATATTTCAGGGGCGGCGGTTTCTCGGCGGATTTCCTTACGCGGGGCGGCATGCCTGTCACGATGACCCGGCTCAATCTGGTCAAGGGACTTGGCCCGGTGCTTCAAATTGCCCAAGGATATACGGTGGATCTGCCGGAGGACGTGCACGATGCGCTCGATCAACGCACGGACCCGACTTGGCCATCGACCTGGTTTGCCCCGATCCTGACCGGTTCGGGAGCCTTTACCTCCGTGTACGAAGTCATGAACCAATGGGGAGCGAATCATGGCTCCATCTCATATGGCCATATCGGCGCAGACCTGCTGACGCTGGCTTCCATGCTGCGCATACCGGTCAGCATGCATAACGTGCCTGCTGAAGACATTTTCCGGCCGCGAGCATGGGGACTGTTCGGCACGAGCGAACCGGAAAATGCCGATTACCGTGCATGCAGCACCTTTGGCCCATTGTACCGCTAGGATTGCTTACAGACATTGTCGATCATCGGTTCTAAAAGGAGGAATAGCGGATGGGAAAGCAGGCAATCCGCGTGCTTGCCGCAGATTTCGGGGCCGGAAGCGGCCGGGTGGTTCGGGGCAGCTATGACGGCGCAAAGCTTGAGTTGCAAGAGGTGCACAGGTTCGCCAACGATCCCGTGCAGCTCGGCGCAGACCTGTATTGGGATTTCCTGCGGCTCTATCATGAACTCAAGGAAGGCATCGCGAAAGGGGCACGGTCCGTGTCCGGGATCCGTTCCATGGCGGTAGATACATGGGGCGTTGATTTCGGCCTGGTGGACGGAACCGGGAGGCTGCTTCGAAATCCGCGCCATTATCGCGATGCAAGCAACAAAGCGTGGATGCAGGAGGCCGTGCGCCTCGTCAGCGAACGGGAACTGTACCTGATGTCCGGCGTATTGCCCCAGCAGATCAACAGCGTGTTCCAATTGTTCGGACGTGCGCGGGAGCATGCCGGACATCTGGGTTCGGATACGCGGATGATGTTCATGCCGGATCTGTTCCACTATTATCTCTCTGGCGTGCAATCTTGCGAATATACGATCGCAAGCACCAGCGGGTTGCTTCAGGCTGGGCGATCGCAATGGAACGAACCGCTCTTACACCGGTTGGGGCTGCCGGAAACGTTGTTCCCCGAGGTCGTTCCTTCTGGAACGATCCTAGGTGGACTGTCCGGCGACCTGCGCAAAGAATTGCAGACTGGCCCCATTCAGGTTGTGGCTGCGGGTTCGCATGATACCGCCTCCGCCGTTGCGGCCATTCCAGCCACAGGTTCGGACCATGCGTTTATCAGCTGTGGAACATGGTCGCTTATGGGCATGGAAATGGATAAGCCGGTATTGAATGATACGGCCCGCGACCTGGGGTTTACCAATGAAGGTACGGTAGACGGCAGGATTCGCCTGCTCAAAAACCGATCCGGCCTGTGGCTTCTACAGGAATGCAAGCGACAGTGGGAGCGGGAGGGGCGATCGTTCTCGCACGAGGAACTGGTCCAGCTCGCCGCCACGTCCACACCGCACCTGTGTTACGTCTCCTTGGCTGACGAAGCGTTCATGGCACCGGGCAACATGCCAGAGCGGATTCGCAAGCAGTGCGAGGCCAACAGGCAAACGGTGCCCGCGACGGTTGGAGCCGTCGTGCGCTGTATCATCGAAAGCCTTGCCCTGGAGTTCAGGCAGACGCTGGAAGAACTTGAACGGGTTACGGGGGTTGAGCCGCGCGTGATTCATATGGTGGGGGGCGGGGTGCATAACCGGCTGCTGTGTCAGTTGACCGCAAATGCTGCCGGCATTCCGGTCATCGCTGGCCCAGCCGAGGCTACCTCGGCCGGCAACTGCATGGTCCAGTTGATGGCCCAGGGCGAATTTGCCCATCTCGGCGAGATCCGGGAGGTCATGAAGGTTTCTTTTTCACCACAGACGTATGAACCCCAGGAAATGGCGCAATGGCAGGAAGCATACGGCACGTATCAGCGATTGAACATGCAGACGTAAATAGAATGATCTAAACCTTGGATATAAAGGAGTGGAGAGGACATGTTGGAACAGACGGAACAGCAGGTGCGGGAGGAACTGACGAAGTATGCCAGAAAAGCGGTCGCGCAAGGACTGGTGGTAGGACCCGGCGGAAACATCAGCGCACGCGCGGGCGACACGATGCTGCTTTCCCCGAGCGGTTATGCGCTGGAAGAACTGGAACCGGATGAGTGGGTTGCCGTGGATATTTTCACGGGGGAGACGCGGCCAGGCTCTCCCCGCCCTTCATCCGAAGTGCTGATGCACTTGTTCGCGTATCGCGTTAATGCGGGCATTCAAGCGATCGTACACACGCATCCGGCCTACACCATTGCGCTCAGCCTGGTATACGACGAACTGCCGCACCTCTTTCCCGATCAATCCGCACTCGTGGGGGACATCGGTATGGTCCCTTATGTACTGCCAACCACCAAACGCCTTGCCGATACCGTCTCCGCGAAAGTGGGACCAGGGCAGCATAGCGCCTTGATCCTGGCGAACCATGGTCTGGTGACGATCGGCAAAAATCTGCGGGAAGCCTATTATCGTACACAAGTCGTTGAGGAAAGCGCCAAGGTGTACATGATCGCCCAGTCGGTCGGAGAACCCAGAGCGCTTACGGCTGAACAATATAAAGAGATCCAGTCTCTGGAAACGGAGGCGTACCGCGTCCAGCTGCTGCAGCAGCTTAAATCCTGATTCGTGAAAATAAATGAATTTCTTTTTTCGACAACTATTGCATATCCGCTATTTCCGAGTATAATACTTGGTAAACAAACCGTAGGGGGATGCAATAAACGATGAAAACATACGATGAATTGAACTCGCTGCTTGTCGACGATTATCTGGATCTCCTGAACATGGCTGACCGGCTCGGGGATGATGAATGGAAGCAATCCATTTTGGATGCACTCCGCGAAGAGGTAGAGGCAAACCGCCATCGGGATTCGCATGAGGTCAGACACGACCTCTGGGTACAGTTTGAACATATTAATGAACAAATGCATGCTTTGCTGCTGCAGTTGAAGGATACGGACGAACCGGACGAAAAAGAAAAAATCATCGAGGAATTGTGGGGGCTTAAAGTCGACCGCAATGCCATTTCACGCAAGTTGGAAACGATCACCCGATCCGGTGCCGGCAGATAATACAACAGCTTTCGCTCTAAATATATATAATCATATAGATATATACCGCCAAGCTTGTCTATCCTAGCGCTATGCTAGGAGAGGCAGGCTTTTTGTGCGGGAATAGTGACCCTTGCAGCGATTCATGTATAATGAACAGGACGCGTTTTCCAAGGCTTGTGGTGGGACAACGTTAAGTCAGGCATAATTGGGCTTATAGTGAAGCGAGGCGAGCAGGGATGGATTTGGAAAAGCAAAGACTGAGCATTGAAGCAGCCAAATTGTACTATCAATCGGATTACAGCCAGCAGGATATCGCCGAGAGGCTCGGCGTGTCGCGCCCTACGGTATCCCGTTTGTTACAGTACGCCAAGGATCGCGGGTATGTACGCATCGAAATTATGGACCCGCTGGAGGACATCGACATCATTGCCGACGAGTTGAAGGCCAAATATGGGCTTGAAACGGCGCTGGTCTGTTTTGCTCCGATCAAAAGCGATGAAGAGATCCGGAAACACATCAGCAAACGTGCGGCCGATTATATGCATGAGATCGTGCAGGATACCGATATCATCGGCGTGACCTGGGGAACGACGATGCATGACGTGGCACGCCAGCTGCGCCCAAAACAAGTCAAGGGCGTTGAAGTCGTTCAGCTGAAGGGCGGAGTCAGCCATTCACACGTGAATACTCATGCGGCAGAGATTGCGCATTTGTTCGCCGAAGCCTTTCATACCGTTCCGCGGTATTTGCCGTTGCCGGTCATTTTCGACAATATTGAAGTGAAGAAAATGGTCGAAGCCGACAGGCATATCGGAAGGATCGTGGAACTCGGGAGACAGGCCAACATCGCGGTCTTCACCGTGGGAACGGTGAAAGAAGATGCGCTTCTGTTCAAATTGGGCTATTTCAACGAAACGGAGCAGCGGCTTCTGATGGAAAACGGCGTGGGAGACATCTGTTCCCGCTTCTTTGACGCGGAAGGCCGATTGATCAGCGATGAGATCAACAGCAGAACCGTGGGGATCGATTTGGGCGAGCTGCGCAAAAAAGACAAATCGATTCTCGTTGCCGGTGGGCAGCGTAAGATCGAAGCCATCCATGCGGCATTGAGAGGACATTATGCGAACACCCTGGTTACGGACCAGTACACGGCGCAAGCACTGCTGCGAATGTAAAGCCGCCGCCGAATCGCGGCAGATCCTTCAGCCGCCGTTGGAATAATGCTTGCCGGTGGCAAACCGGTTAATATAGAAAGCGGTGACAACATCTGCCAAAGACAATCGGTGGATGTTTTGTTTTTTTAGGCAAAAGATAAGTCGTATGGCAACCCAAGTTATCTTAACAGGTTGAACGAAAGTTCAAATTGATTTTTACATATGTTCATGGTAGTGTAACAGTATGGAATTCATCAGTTCAGAAAACTAAGGGAGAGATTCGATTGAATACATCACAACTCGCAAAAATGATTGATCATACCTTGCTGCGCGCCGATGCTACGCAAAGTGAAATCCATAAACTGACGGAAGAAGCGAAACAATATCAATTTGCTTCCGTTTGCGTCAATCCGGGCTGGGTTGCTTACGCCACCGAACAGCTTCAAGGCACTGGCGTCGATATTTGCACGGTCATCGGTTTCCCTCTGGGTGCGTCCACATCCGAAACGAAAGCATTCGAAACCAAAGATGCCATTGCCAAAGGTGCTACCGAGGTGGATATGGTCATTAACATCAGCGCTTTGAAGGACGGCAAGGACGATTACGTGGAGCAGGACATCCGTGCGGTCGTGGAAGCTGCAGCAGGCAAAGCGTTGGTGAAAGTCATCATCGAAACCTGTCTGCTTACCGATGACGAGAAGGTTCGTGTTTGCGAAGCGGCAGTTAGAGCAGGTGCTGATTTCGTTAAAACGTCCACAGGATTCTCCACGGGTGGAGCCACTCCGGAAGACATCGCGCTGATGCGCCGTACGGTGGGCCCGAATGTAGGCGTTAAAGCATCCGGCGGCGTGCGCAGCCTCGAAGACATGCAAAAAATGATCGAAGCAGGCGCAACGCGCATCGGAGCCAGCTCCGGCGTGAAAATCATGCAAGGCGGACAATCAACATCTTCTTATTAAGGCGAAGCTATATAAACCGCACGAATTAATCACACTAGGGCACTAGCATACAGGCCTCGTTCCATTAGCCATGCAGTAGATTCCGCTCTTTTCCATAAGAGAACAACTCAACGCTGGCTATTTGGATTCCGGCTCTATTGTAAGCGCTTCACCTTGTTTCTGAAAGGTTAATTCATGGCAAAGCAACCTTTGATCCGAAGACTTGCATCAGGCCCAACCAACTTCAAAGGAGTGAAGACATGAAATTTCTGATCGCGATTGTCGGTTTGCTGGTGGTGTTTGGACTGGCTTATCTCGCCAGCAACGGCCGAAAGAACATTCGTTACCGTCCCCTTGCCGTCATGATCGTTCTGCAGCTAATACTTGCTTATTTGCTGCTCAATACTGAGATCGGCACATTTTTGATCGGCGGTTTTGCGTCTGTTTTTAAAAACTTGCTCGATTACGCGAACGAAGGGATCTCGTTTGTGTTCGGCGGATTGACGACCGTCGGCGCGGAGAGCGGAGGCGTTCCGTTCTTCTTGAGCGTGCTAATGCCGATCGTTTTTATCTCGGCGCTGATCGGCATATTGCAGTATATCCGAATCTTGCCTTTTGTTATAAAATATATTGGTCTGGTATTAAGCAAAATCAACGGAATGGGCAAACTGGAATCGTATAACGCGGTTGCTTCAGCCATACTGGGGCAATCGGAAGTGTTCATTTCGGTCAAAAAGCAAATCGGCCTGTTGCCAAAGCATCGACTGTATACCCTGTGCGCCTCGGCCATGTCAACGGTATCCATGTCGATCGTCGGGGCCTATATGTCCATGATTGACCCGAAATATGTGGTTACGGCACTGGTGCTGAACCTGTTTGGCGGTTTTATCATCGCGTCCATCGTCAACCCTTACCGGGTTACCGAGGAAGAAGATATATTGGAAGTGCAGGAAGAGGGGAAACAATCGTTCTTTGAAATGCTGGGCGAATACATCATGGATGGTTTCAAGGTCGCCATCACGGTAGCGGCGATGCTTATTGGCTTCGTGGCTTTGATTGCGCTTGTGAATGGCATTTTTAGCGCCGTGCTCGGCATTTCATTCCAGCAACTGCTCGGTTATGTGTTTGCCCCGCTTGCGTTTGTGATGGGTATTCCCTGGGGAGAAGCGGTGCAGGCAGGAAGCATCATGGCGACAAAGCTGGTCTCGAACGAATTTGTGGCCATGCTGAGTCTGACCCAGCAAACGGCGCTGTCTGCCAGAACGACAGGCATCGTATCCGTCTTTCTGGTGTCGTTCGCCAATTTCTCCTCCATCGGCATTATCGCCGGTGCGGTGAAGGGCCTTCATGAAAAACAGAGCAACGTGGTGGCCCGCTTCGGTCTGAAGCTGCTTTACGGTGCATCGCTGGTCAGCGTGCTGTCCGCGGTCATCGCCGGACTGTTTTTGTAAGCCGGATCATTTGGAAGGAGTGCTTCAACTATGTCAACATTCAAAAGAATACACCTGATCGTCATGGATTCCGTCGGAATCGGCGAGGCGCCGGACGCAGCGGATTTCGACGATTATGACGTCGATACGTTCGGCCACATCGCGCGTGAGCGCGGCGGGCTGAACATGCCTCATATGGCCAGCCTGGGGTTGTCCAACATCAAGGAAATCGAAGGCGTGGCGGTAGCGGATGCGCCGAAGGCGTTTTACACCAAAATGCAGGAAGCGTCCAAAGGAAAAGATACGATGACGGGTCACTGGGAGCTGATGGGGCTGTACATCGATACGCCGTTTCGCGTATTCCCCGACGGCTTCCCGGATGAGCTGATCCGGCGCATCGAAGAAAAAACGGGCCGCAAAGTCATCGGCAACAAGCCGGCGAGCGGTACGGAAATCATTGACGAGCTGGGCGAAGAGCATGTAAAGACCGGTGCGTTGATCATTTATACCTCCGCAGATTCGGTGCTGCAGATCGCTGCGCATGAAGACGTCGTTCCGCTGAAGGAATTGTACGAAATTTGCGAGTTCTGCCGCGAAATCACGCTGGATGACCCGTACATGCTCGGCCGCATCATCGCACGTCCGTTCGTGGGTGAACCAGGCAGCTTCAAACGTACGGCGAACCGCCATGACTACGCGTTGAAACCGTTCGGCCGCACCGTGATGAACGAGCTGAAGGACGGCGGTTTCGATGTCATTGCGCTTGGCAAAATTTCCGATATCTATGACGGCGAAGGGGTGACCAAGGCGATTCGTACCGTTTCCAACATGGACGGCATGGACAAGCTTTCCGAAACGATGGACGAAGCGTTCACTGGCCTTAGCTTCGTGAACCTGGTGGATTTCGACGCGTTATATGGCCATCGCCGCGATCCGCAAGGCTATGCGCAAGCGCTGGAAGACTACGATTCACGCCTGCCGGAAATTATGGGTAAAATGACGGAAGAAGATTTGCTGATCATCACAGCAGACCACGGTAACGATCCAACCTATCGCGGAACGGATCACACGCGCGAGTATGTGCCGCTGCTGGTATACTCCCCTCGCTTTGCAGGAGGCAAACGGCTGGAGCAGCGACGTACGTTTGCCGACGTAGGAGCAACCGTGGCCGACAATTTCGGCGTAAAACTGCCGGAACATGGCACAAGTTTCCTGAGCGAACTTAAATAATCGGGAGGAGCAATGAGCCGGGGCAGTCCTGCTGCTTCGGCTTAGCTTCGCCCATGGTCGATGAAAGTCGACACACCTGATAAACGAACACAATTCATTGGTTAATGGAGGAGAACATACGATGAGTACACATATTGGAGCAAAACCGGGAGATATTGCGGAAACGATTCTGTTGCCGGGAGATCCTTTGCGCGCAAAATACATTGCGGATACGTACCTTGAAGACGTGGTGTGTTATAACGAGGTGCGCGGCATGCTTGGTTTCACGGGTACATATCAAGGAAAACGGATTTCGGTGCAAGGTTCGGGCATGGGCATTCCTTCCTTCGCGATCTATGCGAACGAGTTGATCCGCGATTATGGCGTTAAAAACCTGATTCGCGTGGGCACTTGCGGAGGCATGCAGGAGCACGTTCGCGTTCGCGATGTCATTTTGGCCCAAGCGGCTTGTACGGATTCCAGCATGAACAAGCTGGTGTTCGGCGGATACGACTTTTCTCCAATCGCGACGTTCTCTCTGCTTAAGGCCGCATATGACCGCGCTACCGAAAAAGGCATGAACATTCATGTCGGCAACGTGTTCAGCTCCGATTCCTTCTATCGCGACGACCGTTCCGTGACAGAAAAGCTGATGCAGCACGGCGTATTGGGCGTGGAAATGGAAACGACAGCACTGTATACGATTGCAGCGAAGTTCGGTGTAAACGCGCTGACGATCCTTACCGTAAGCGACCACTTGTTGACAGGCGAAGAAACGTCGGCCGAAGAACGCCAAAAAACGTTCAACGACATGATGGTTGTCGCCCTGGATACAGCCATTACGCTGTAAGTATGACACCAATTCACAATATAAACCTCAAAGGAGAGATCAGGCCATGAGAATGGTAGACATTATAGCCAAGAAACGCGACGGGAAAGAGCTGACGACGGCCGAGATCGATTTTGTCGTTCAAGGATATACCCAAGGCGAAATTCCGGATTATCAAGTCAGTGCATGGGCGATGGCCGTGTATTTCAATGACATGACGGACAAAGAGCGTGCTGACCTTACCATGTCCATGGTGAATTCCGGCGAAACGATCGACCTTTCCGCCATTGAAGGCATCAAGGTAGACAAGCACTCCACCGGCGGCGTAGGCGATACAACGACATTGGTGCTGGCACCGCTTGTAGCGGCATTGGACGTGCCTGTAGCCAAAATGTCCGGACGCGGCCTGGGCCACACCGGCGGTACTACGGACAAGCTGGAATCCGTTGCCGGTTTCCACGTCGAGCTGGAAAAAGAAGAGTTCATCCGGCTCGTGAACGAAAACAAAGTTGCGGTCATCGGACAAAGCGGCAACCTTACGCCTGCGGACAAAAAGCTGTACGCATTGCGCGACGTGACGGCAACGGTCAACTCCATTCCATTGATCGCCAGCTCGATCATGAGCAAAAAAATCGCCGCCGGCGCTGACGCGATCGTGCTGGACGTCAAGACGGGCGCGGGCGCGTTCATGAAAACCGCAGAGGACGCCAAAGAGCTTGCGCACGCGATGGTCAGCATCGGCAACAATGTCGGCCGCAAAACGATGGCGGTCATCTCCGACATGTCCCAACCGCTTGGATTCGCGATCGGGAATGCGCTTGAAGTGAAAGAAGCCATTCTGACGCTGCAAGGCAAAGGGCCGAAAGACCTTGAGGAACTGTGCCTTGCACTCGGGCGGCAAATGGTGTTCCTTGCAGGCAAAGCAGATTCGCTGGAAGACGCGGAGGAAAAACTGAAAGAAGTCATCCGCAACGGCAAAGCGTTGGAGAAGTTCAAGCAGTTCCTCGCCAATCAGGGCGGCGACGCTTCGGTCGTGGATCATCCGGAACGTCTGCCTCAGGCTCAATATCTCATTGAAGTGCCTGCGGATAAAGATGGATACGTAGCGGAAATTATCGCTGACGAGATTGGTACGGCGGCCATGCTGCTTGGTGCCGGACGCGCAACGAAAGAATCCGAGATTGATCTGGCCGTTGGCCTGATGTTGAACAAAAAAGTGGGGGATGCCGTCAAAGCGGGCGAATCCCTTGTTACGATCCATGCCAATCGCGAGGATGTCGCAAGCGTGATCGAGAAAATCAAGGAAAACATTACGATTGCCGATCATGCGGAAGCTCCGGTATTGGTACATGGTATAGTAACCGAATAAAAGGACGAAATACATTACGAAAAACCGCAGGCATGGTGGAAACCCATGCTTGCGGTTTTTTCTTTAGGCTCTGTTTTATTCTAATGTTTAACTGAATACCCAGATGGAATCTCTCCATCCGAGTAGTAACGGATGGTTTTACCCTGCTTTTCAGCATACTCAATTTCTTTTCGCGTGCTGTTGCCAATGTAACCATCGACATTAATAACGAATATTTCGTCCGAAATATCAATCTTTCTCAAATGAATGTTTCCCAGTAATTCAGCTTGTTCTTGTGTGATTTTAAAACCTTCGCTTTGTTCAAAGAAGGCTAAGCCAATAACTACATTTCCTTGAAGAGTAAGATATGCATTTGCTTGTTCAAATTGATTCTTGAATTTTGTAGAACCGCATAAAGTGATAACCTTCATGATTACATCCTTTCTCAGTTATCATAGGAGACAAGAGGTGACATGCATGTTTTTATTATTCGACGTTGTGTTTTCATATTCCTTGCTGTCTACGTAGCGAAACTAAGCCGGATTATGTTTCTAAATACTTAGTTGTACATCGTTAAAGTGGTCCATCCTGCGTTTCAAGCGGCTGTGTTCGTAAACATCAAATATCAACACTAAGGATTAAACATAGCTTTCTTTTATATGCTTTTTATTGCCCCGTATCGCTATTCTGAAGTTGGTCATAGGCTTCCACCGAATCTGCGTTGGTGTAGATGTAAGGCGTCGACGGTTCAGCCACAGGAATGACTTTGTCAGCACGAATTTCCAGCCGATCTTTGCCGTCCACCTGCACGGAACCGATGCTGCCGTCGATTTGAACCCAGCTGTCGGTGGGGAAGGCCGCAGCGTCGGGCACATGGATCATAATGCCGAAGGGAGCGGCGTCCGCCGGGCAGCACATGACCAGGAAACGACCAAGGGCAAAGTGGGAATCCTGATTCATGTCTTCATCCCGGTATACGAAGCCCGTTAACGAGATGGATTTGCCTGCAAATTGACGTTGAAACATGTCGATGGCACCAAGCGTTTCCGAGAAAATCGCCGGATGGACCTGAATGACCTGTTCGCGGTACAGCTTTTGGGCGAGATCGGCGAACTCCTGGCTGTATTCGTCAGGCGGTATGAATTGCACTTGCCCCGCGGCAGCTGCATTGGAAGCTTTGGACGCATCCATTCTGGATGGGAGCCCGTTAATATCCTGCACCTTCATGGCGTTTGCTTCCGGCAAAGGCTCTTTGCGTCGGATTTCGGGAGGTGCGTAAGAAAGCGCCATGCCCTTCTGACTAGCCATCGCGCTGCCCAATGCAAGATCAGGCAACAAAAAGCCGAGCAGTAAAGGAAAACAAACCAATCCGTAGGTAAGGGAGGTACGAATCCATCCCGAAGGCGGTGGATGCTCGCAATCGCAATGCACATGCTTATGACCGAAAACGCCTTGCCAACCCATGATTGCCGAGATGAACAAGAGCGGCACCGGACAGCACAAGAGCAGCGGGTGCAGCGAGGGAGCCAAATAATAGTGCAGCGAATCGGTTTCGTTGAGCCGAATAATGTATATGGCCAGCGCACCGAGCCAAACGGAACGAAACAGGCTGTGCCATTGCACGCGAACTGAACGGGAAAAGTTAGTACGCATTTTTGGGGATGATCGTAACACGGCAGCCATGGCATCGACTCCTTTCTTTTCTTCTGCGGTTCGTGTATCTTCAGCTGCGAGCAGGCAAGATGCTCGGAATCTTCCGCAGCCTTAAAGCTAAGCTACCTCATGCAAATGCATTGATTAACCACGATCCCGCAAACACCAGAACGATGATGGCGATCGCAAGGCCAATGACAAAGCGGGTGCGGAACGTGGACAGCAGCATCAAGGTGCTTTTGAAATCGAGCATTGGTCCGAGCACGAGAAAAGACAACAGCGGCCCAAGGGCAAACGTATGTGAGAAAGCTGAAGCAACGAAGGCATCGGAAGTAGAACACAGGGACAGCACGTAGGCGAACGCCATCATGAATACATAGGACGAGATCGGCCCGTTTCCGAGGGAAATCAAGTCGGCCCGGCTGACAAAGGTTTGAATGCAGGCAGTGATCACGGCGCCAAGAACCAAATATTTGCCCATGTCGAACAGCTCGTCTCCCGCATGAATGAAAAAGCTGCGCCAGTTTTTGGGATGTTCATGATCCGAATGATCATGTCCGTTATGGACGTGCGGATGTGCCATCTTGAAGCCGGGATGCGTTCTCACCGTTGTTTGTACGGACAGTTCGTCCGGTACATTTGTTTTGCGGAGCGGATTGTGTTTTGCGAACAGATAGACGAGCCCCCCGACGATGGCCGCAACGGCGAAAGCCAGTCCCATGCGGGCGATCACGATTTCGGGATGGGACGGAAAGGCAAGCAAGGTGGCCGTGAACACAACCGGATTTACTACAGGTCCACTGAGAATAAACGTCGTGGCGATGTAGGCAGGCATGCCTTTGCGCATTAACCTGCGCACGACCGGAATCATACCGCACTCGCAAATCGGAAACGCGATGCCGAGCAGGCCTGCGGCGATAATCCCCAGCACGGGGTTTTTTGGCGTCAGCCTGCGCACCATGTCTTCGGACACAAACCATTGCATCAGGGAAGAGAGCAGTACGCCAATGAGGAGGAACGGCATGGCTTCGAGCAGGATGCTGACCAATATCGTTTTTATGCTTTGCATACTCCCGCTGTTCCAGGCTTGCTGCAGGTCCGGCGCCATGAGAACAAGTACGGGGATGAGAAATGCGCAGGGAATTAGGAAGGTAAGGAGCTTCAGATTGGCTGCCAGCTTCATCGACAGACCTCCACAATCGTTTTGTTTAAGATATATGCTTGTACCTTGGACAACATAACTGTTGGGAGCTATCTAATCATAAAAATTACGATTTATTAGCATGTAAAGACATAGCGCCGTTGACATTGCATTTGCTATAAGGTATATTATTTGCTAATAGTAATTATTACGATTAACAAGAGCGTTCTGTTTATTATACAGGTTCAACTAAACATTTACACGATAACGGAGAGGGCAGAAAGAATCTGGAGAAGCGGAGGAACGATACATGGAACAACGACAAGCACGCAGCCCCATTCCCGTCACCGTATTGAGCGGATATTTGGGAGCGGGCAAAACAACTTTACTGAATCATGTGCTCTATAATCGCCAAGGCATGAGAGTGGCTGTGATCGTCAATGATTTGAGCGAGGTGAATATCGACGCTGGGTTGATCCGGGATGGCGGAGGTTTGTCTCGTATCGATGAGAAACTGGTGGAAATGTCCAATGGGTGCATCTGCTGCACCTTGCGCGAGGATTTGCTGAAAGAGGTGGAGCGACTCGCTTTGGAAGGCTCCTTTGATTATATTTTGATCGAATCGACAGGGATTGGCGAGCCTGTGCCTGTTGCTCAGACGTTTACATACATCGACGAAGAACTCGGGATTGATCTGACGAAATTTACTCGCCTCGATACGATGGTAACTGTGGTGGATGCAGCCCAATTTTGGCGGGATTTCTATTCAAGGGAGACGCTGATGGATCGCGGCCAGGAAGCCGGTGAAGGAGATACGCGGGGGATCGTGCACCTGTTGACCGATCAGGTCGAGTTTTGCGATGTATTGGTCTTGAACAAATGTGATTTGGTGACGGAAGAGGAATTGCTCAAGCTGGAGAAGGCGCTCCGCGCGATGCAGCCGACAGCCAAACTGATCCGAACGACGCATGGGCGAATTGATCCGCATGAAATTTTGAACACGGGGCGTTTCGACTTCGAAAAGGCAAGTCAGTCTGCGGGCTGGATCCGGGAATTGATGAAGGAAGAGCATACGCCCGAGACGGAGGAGTATGGCATTCACTCGTTCGTATATCATCGCAAACGTCCTTTCCATCCCGAACGCCTGCTTCGATGGATTGCCAAGTGGCCGGACAGCATCGTTCGTTCGAAAGGGCTGATGTGGCTTGCGACGCGCAACCATATGGCCGTTTCCTTTAGCCATGCCGGTACATCGAAGCAGCTGGCTCCGGCAGGATTGTGGGTCGGCGCGATGACTGAGGAGGAACGTCATTTGCATTTTGGCGATACGCTGCCGAACATTCCGGATTGGGATGAGACGTGGGGGGACCGGGTAACCAAGCTTGTGTTCATCGGCATTGACATGGACCGTTCGGAGATTGAACGGACACTGGACGAAACGCTGCTGACGGATGAAGAGATGCAGCGGAATTGGAGGGATTTGAAGGATCCGTTTCCGACGTGGCATTGACAACAGAAAACAATTCAGCTACTATGATTAAATAGTAATTATTACGATTTAAGAAAACGAAGGAGGCATCACCCATGAGAGTCATCGTAACCTTAGCCTGCACCGAGTGCGGGGACCGCAACTATACCACCACCAAGAACAAACGCAATCACCCGGAGCGGCTGGAAATGAAAAAGTATTCCCCCCGCCTGAAAAAAATGACGATTCACCGCGAAACGAGATAAACCGGTTTGCTAGCTTGTACATAACAAGTGTACAATATATGTAGCCAAGTAACAGGGGGGTAGCACCCTCCCAGAACTTTTGAGAGCACAGCAATGTGCTCTTTCGTTATTTTTGGATTGGCTATACCGTGTAGTTCCAGAAGAAACGATCTTGAGGCGCACAAGCATGTTCTTGTTTTTGTATACAGCCCAATGGGCGTTTTAGTAATAGGAGGTTTGGATATGGATGAAGATGCCCGTTTAACGACCCGTTCGAATGCCGATTCTCAGGATGACGGCGATTCAGCTTCAACATTACATAACCGTTCCCGTGCGGTGGAAGCAGCAACGATCCTTCCGCCCTCGGCGGAACAGGAAGTGCTGTTCAGCAACCAACCCGCTCACCTCTGGAAAAGGCGCAGGCAAGAGCTTCTCCAGTGGACGGAACGCGATAAAACAACCGTTTCTCCCAAACGAACGACGTTATGGAATGGGATCGAAGTGGATTTCCAGTTGGTTTCTGCCTTGGATCTGATGTCTCAAAAGGGAATGCTGACCGAATATTCTTGTGCAGGAGTAAGCCCCCTCGATGAACCTGTGGACCATTCCTTGTATGCATATGTTACACTGGTACAGAATGGGGCGGCTGACCAATTCGTAGAGTTTGCGATGAACCGTATGCGAAATAGGCTGCTTGTCACACTGGATCAGCTCACCGGCCGTTATGACCTGTCATCCTTCTTTATCGGCCATAACCGCAGTTTCTGCTGGTGGATGCAGCATTGCGCTGCGCGGTTCGAAATCCGAAACGAATAGTCGGCTTCGTCCGTATTTTCGCGAATATGATTGAATGGAAAGCAGGGGGGTGGCACCACATTTGAACAAATGGCTCAAGACGATATTGTTTTTGCTGGGCTCGGCGTTTCTTACACGTTTTATTCCGTTTTCATCGTTGTTCCGCAATTTGGATACGATGATCCACGAGTTCGGCCACGCGCTTGTTACGCTGCTATTATCCGGCAAAGTGCTGCGCATTGAGTTGTATGCCGACCATAGCGGCGTTACGTATTCCTCGATGCTTACGCCCGGCAGGTCGATCCTGGTTTCTCTGGCTGGTTATCTGTGCGCGTCGCTGTTTGCCTGGCTGTTGTTTGTTCTTTATCGAAAAGGACGGCACATGTGGGGACTCGGGATCATGACCGCGGTCGCTGCCGTCTCGCTTCTGCTGTATGTCCGGGGAGAATTCGGCATGTTATGGCTAACGGGTTTTATCGCGCTGAATGCGGTTATCATGATTTTTGGCGCCAAATTCGCCAAGTTCTATTATCTTTTGCTGGCGTTTCTTACGTTGGAAGAATCCGTAGTTAGCGCCATGTACGTGGGTTGGATGTCCTGGACGCACCCTTCCGCTGCGGGAGACGCAACCAATCTGGCTGGCCAGACCTTTATGCCTGCATTGTTTTGGGGCACACTTTTTGCCTTGTTTGCGCTATGGTGTGCCAAAGGAGCGTTGACTTCCTTTTTTGGCAAAAACGCCGCATCCGGGGCCCGCTCTCGCAGAGTACGACAACGCAGTGCATAGTTGAATGGGAAAAGAGCAAATCCTGCGGGCAGGGAGTAGTAATCTTCCACCGCAGTCCAAAAAGCGCCCCCTTGAAAGGGAGCGCTTTTCTCGTGAAAATCAATCGCCCAAATTTTCCCACAGGACATAAAAATAATAAATTTCCTCCATGATCGCCTTATCGTCTTTTGCGGCGACGCCACCCTTCATGCGGGCAAGCGTGCCCAGAATGTCATAAATCGTTTCACGCTCCACGCTGAACTGGATGCGATCCACGATTCGGTCCCACGCCTTCAGGGCATATTCGATTTCTGACTTGGCTTGGGTCCACTGTTTGGCTTCAACTTGTTTCTCCAGCGATTGCACCGATTCAACCAAGCGATCATTCTCGCCCCACGGTTTTTTGAGAATCGTTCCCGTAGCCATGACGGCGCAAAAGATGAGAATCAGAACGATGGGAACCACATAGAGCAGCCACAATCGTGCTTTCATTGTATCCCCTCCTGCAGTGTAATCTTTCCGTTAGAACGGCCCTTCGTAGTCGCCCATGTCCGTTTTCTCCGTGATTTTGTCTTCGAAAAGGTCGATGTACAGTTTGTCATTGGGCAAAATCGCGGCAAAGGCGATGTCTTGGATCGTTATTTTTTTCTTTTTAAGCTGCTCGGTGAGCCAATGAATGTCCTTGTTTCGTTCTTCGAGATTTTGTTTGATCAGTACGCCGTCAATGATCAGCTCGGTCATGAGCTTGTTCGGGCTTGTCTTCATGTGCATATCCTTGGCCGTCACCGGTTGGTTCTCCGGCTTCAGGACAACGGAGAGACTTCCATCCGGTTCAAGAATGCCATAGTCGACCGTCGTAATGTCGAACACGTCTTTTTGCCGCAGCATCATCGTCAGTTCATCGAATTTTACGCGCATTTTATGCATGTTTTGTTCCAAAATTTTGCCGCTCTGGATCACCAGCGTAGGATCGGAGTCAAACCATTTGGACACGGTACGATTTTTCAAGGTCACATATTGAAAAATAATCGTAACCAACGTAAAAATGGTCAGCGCGACGAAATGAATCCATGCTTTGGAGGAAAGGTCCGTGGCGAACGTTCCCGCAATCGAACCGATCGTAATGCCGTTTATGTAATCAAAGTACGTCAGGTTGCCCATTTGCTGTTTGCCCAGCACCCGCGTGTAAATCATGAGGGTCAGAAAAGCGATAACCGAGCGTACTGCGACCACCCATGTTTCTTCCATCATCGAGAAATCACCGTCCTTTGTATACCAGCTTTTCCCGTCTCTTAACATCTTATTCCACAAAAAAAAGAAGCCCGGAATGTAAATTCCGGACTTCGACTGAAACGTGAGAGCATAACGAATGATTCCGTTCATCGTGCATGGATTTGGCAAAAAGGTGCTCCGACGGCCGCAAGATCTTAGGTCTATACGCCGGAGTAGGCCATGAAGCCGCCGTCAACGGGAATGACGGTCCCTGTTACAAATCCGGATTGGCGTTCGTCGGCAAGCCACATCAGCGTGCCGAGCAGATCTTCCGGTTTGCCGAAACGACGCATCGGCGTATGGGAAATGATTTTGCTGGAGCGTTCGGTCGGCGAACCATCCGGATTCAACAGCAGATTGCGATTTTGCTCCGTCAGGAAAAAGCCGGGAGCGATCGCATTTACCCGAATGCCGGATTCGGCCAGATGAACGGCCAGCCATTGCGTGAAATTATTGATCGCCGCTTTGGCCGCGCTGTAGGCAGGCACCTTGGTCATCGGGGAAGGGGCGCTCATCGATGAAATGTTGATGACCGTTGCCGGTACGCTGCGTTCGATCATTTGTCTGGCAAAGATTTGCGTAGGAATCAGCGAGCCGACAAAATTCAAGTCCATCACTTGTCGAAATCCGCTTACGCTTACGTCAAAAAAAGTTGTGATGTTTTCCTGGTGCAGGTCTTCAAGCCGAAAAATTTCATTCGTTGTATTGGCGCTGGCATGATTGCCGCCGGCACCGTTAATGAGAATGTCGCATGGTCCAAGCCGTTCAAGCACCGCATTCGCGGCGGCCTGGACGCTATCCGGCTGCGTGACGTCGCAAGCAACGGCAATGGCTTTGCCGCCTGTGGCCGTAATGGCAGCAGCCACTTCTTCACCTTTGGATACCGTGCGGTTAAGTATCGCGACTTGAGCACCATGTCTGGCCAGTTCCTCGGCCATCGCGCGGCACAGTACGCCGGCACCGCCCGTAATGACCGCCGTTTTTCCTTGCAGTCTCGACGAGGTCTCGCGAATGAGTTCGTTCATGCTTTTGCCCTCCTTTGCAGGGAATCCCAGGCGCCCCACAGATACATAATGCCCAGCGCGCGATCATAAAGGCCATACCCTGGTCTGCATTTCTCTCCCCATAAATGGCGTCCATGGTCCGGTCGGGCGTACCCCGTAAATCCGGTGTCATGGTAGGCTTCCACGATGCCCACGATGTCCACGCTTCCGTCCTGGGTCCGATGCGACGTTTCGATGAAATCGCCATTCTCGTACACTTTTACATTGCGGATGTGGGCAAAAGGAATCCGATCCTTGAACTCATGGATCATGCCGATGATATCGTTGGCCGGATTCGCTCCGAGCGAGCCGCTGCACAATGTAACGCAGTTGGATGGACTATCATGCAAATTCAAATATTTGCGAATGTTGTCCTGGGTCGTAATGATTTTCGGCAGGCCGAAGATCGACCATGGCGGATCGTCCGGGTGGATGGCCATCTTGATGCCAAGCTGCTCCGCGACAGGGATGATCTCGTCCAAAAAGTATTTTGCGTTCTGCCACATATCGTCTTCCGAGACATTTTTGTATGCTTCGAACGCGCTTGTCAAGTACTGGAGACGCTCAGGCTCCCAGCCCGGCATCGTCAATTCGGAGTTTTCCGTAATGCGGCGGACCAGTTCGAACGGGTCCATGTCTTCGAGTTTGTTTTTTTCGTAGAAAAGGGCGGTGGAGCCGTCCTCCATCTCCTTATACATGTCGGTACGCAGCCAGTCGAAGATCGGCATGAAATTATAACAGATGACTTTGACGCCAACCTGCGCAAGCTTTTCCATCGTTTTTTTGTAGTTTTCGATATATTTGTCCCGGGTGGGGAGACCGAGTTTGATATCTTCATGGACGTTAACGCTTTCAACGACATCCATATGTAGTCCGGCCCGATCCGCCGCCTTCTTGATTGCCAAAATGCTCTCCATGGGCCATTCTTCGCCTGCAGGCACATCGTGCAGTGCCCATACAATGCCTTCAACGCCCGGGATCTGACGGATGTCATCCAGCGATACCGTATCGTTGCCTTCGCCAAACCAGCGAAAAACCATTCTCATGACGTTCACCTCATCATTTTATATAGGAAAGAATACAACGCTCAATTACCATACTACCATACAAGTTTGAATGTTGGAAGCGCTTTAAGGAAAAATTTGATGACGTTTCCCCAAAAAAATGTGAGCTCTCTCTCATAAGTGGTCTTAACTCTTGTGGATCGTGAAGGAAAGAAGTAAAATAACTATAATGGTTTAAATGTTTAAACGTATCAACTTTATAGAGAAAGAAGGAAGGAAACCCGATGGGACAAAAAGCACTATCCATTTTTCAATCCTGCATGCCTTTGTTTCAGGTGCTCAGCGACTCACATCGCCAATCCATCCTGATGCTGCTGACAGAGAAGGGGAGAATGACCGTCAATGAAATTACGGAGCAATCCAGCCTCTCGCGCCCGGCTATATCCCACCACCTCAAGCTGCTGCTGGACAAAGACTTGATTTCGGTGGAGCAGCAGGGAACCCAACGCTATTATTCCGCTTCATTGCAGGCATCGGTTCAATTACTGAAGGAATTGGTGGCGGCATTGGAAGAAGAGTGTTTATAGGGAGGAGCAGATCATATGACAAAAATACGGGAAATAACCAGCCCGGAAGTAGAGGAAATTTTGGAGCTGCAGCAGCAATTTTACCGCTCGGGCTCCACCCGTTCGCCGGAAGCTCGCATTGAACGTCTTATTTGGCTTAAGGATGCGATTCGAAAATACGAGAAACCGTTGACCGAAGCGCTGTATCAGGATCTCGGCAAAAGCGAATTCGAATCATACACGACCGAGATCGGTTTTATGCTCGACAGCATCTCGCACACGATTCGGAACGTGAAACGCTGGGCCAAACCGAAAAAGGTCAAAACGCAGCTGGCCCTCATCGGTTCCAAAAGCTATATCATTCCCGAGCCTTACGGATCGGTTCTCATCATCGGGCCGTTCAACTATCCGTTCCAGTTGCTGATCGAGCCGCTCGTGGGTGCCGTTGCGGCTGGCAATACGGCCGTGCTGAAGGCATCCGAACATACGCCGGCCGTTTCGGCCGTCGTGCGGGACATCATCACATCGGTATTCGAGCCCGGGTACGTCCAGGTCATTGAAGGAGCCAAAGATACGACGACGGCTCTCATCCACGCGAAATTTGATTATATTTTTTTTACGGGGAGTGTGCCCGTCGGCAAAATCGTCATGGAGGCCGCTGCCAAAAACCTCATTCCGGTTACGCTGGAGCTGGGCGGCAAAAGCCCGGTCATCGTGGACGAACATGCCGACCTCAAAGTCGCCGCGCAGCGCATTATGTGGGGCAAGCTGCTCAACACAGGTCAAACGTGCATCGCACCGGAATATCTGCTCGTCCATGAGCGGGTGAAGCAAACGTTGATCGAGGAAATGAAGGCGGCCGTGCACAGCTTCTACGGCTCGGACGTTCGGCATAACCGGGATTATGGCCGGATCGTCAATGAAGCCCATTTCAAGCGGTTGAGCCATCTGATCGAGCGGGATAAGGCACACCTGATTTTTGGAGGACAAACGGACGAGGCAGATCGCTTCATCTCGCCTACGCTGCTGGACGTGGAGTCTTGGGAAGCAGCGAGTATGGAAGACGAAATTTTCGGCCCGATCCTCCCGATTATCAGTTATCATGATATTGACGAAGCCATCGCAGGCATTTTGAAACTTCCCAAACCATTGGCTTTGTATCTGTTCACTTCCGATAAGCAGGTTCAGGAGAAGGTGCTGCAGGAAGTGTCCTTTGGCGGAGGATGTATCAACGATACGATTACCCATGTGGCCAACCCGCGGCTGCCTTTTGGCGGGGTAGGGAATTCCGGAATCGGCGGATACCACGGGCGATACAGCTTCGAAACCTTTTCGCATATGAAAAGCATACTCCGAAAAAGCACGCGGCTGAATCTGCCGATCTTGTACCCGCCTTATGCCGGCAAATTACAAACGATCAAACGGCTGCTGAAATAAGCCATACGGGTTTCGGATCAACCGAACTCGGTTTCTTAGTGCTCTCACCCGGCAGGGACCACTTTGCCATAGCGCGGCGAGAGTCGACGGAAGCGAAGTGCTGCGCCCCAAGACTTATTCCGAACCAGGCAGATCCTGCCTGTACCGGGATGGGGATATCCCCGACCAGCGTTTGAACTGGCGGCTGAAGTGGGCGATGTCTTTGTAACCCAGCATGACGGCGATATTTTGAATGGACAATGCCGGATTTCCGAGTAAAATCTTCGCTTCATGCAGAACCATCTCGGACAGCATGGCGCGTGGGGATTGGCCGAATACCTGCTTGAATACGCGGTTGCAATGGGACGTGCTGATCCCGAGTTCTGCTGCAATGTCGTCGATGCCATAGTGACTGGCTGATTCATGTCCCTGTTTGAACTGCTGGCTCACCAGCCCCTGCAAACGATTGCGGATCTGATGGGCAAGCTCGATCCGGTCGTAACCGTCGGCATACGTATGCGCAACCTCCTGGGAAACGGCTTCCCAGAGGTGGCCGAACAGCTCGAACACGGCCGATTGCAATTGCATGCGCTGCACCATGGTGCTGGCCGACGGGGCAGTGGCCGAGTTCATCAGTTTGCGCAGCACGGGTTCGATGTTTTGGGTAACGACGCTGTCGGCGCCAAACAGGACTTGTCTGATGCGGGCAAGCAGAGAGAGAAACAGCTGATCATCGATATCGAAATGCATGCAAAAATAGGTGAAGCCTTTTCCGTCAGGGCTATGGCTGGAATGAACGCTGCCCGGAGGGATCAGAAGCAATTCTCCGGCTTTTTGCCTGTACAATTGACCTTCGATGATCATGTGCTGCTCGCCTTCGGTCACATAGTTAAGCTCGTATTGCGGGTGTTCATGAGCGGGATAGTCCCAATCGGACCCGACGCTGCGAAGATGGATGGCAAACAGGTTTACCGTCGTTTGCACGTCGGGATAGAACACTTCGTGCACGCTTTCCCCAAGCTGGGGAGGCAAATAGGTGGAAGACATGTGGGACCTCCTTTTTTCGGATGCATAACTAAGATGCAAGCTCGATTCGGCGAACCTTCCTGCGGTGTACCGGAAGAATTCTTGATGCGCCAAAGCATGTAACCGCTTTAGTACAATTATAAACCATCAGCCCGATTTGGGTAAATATCTGCTTGATTTGACCATGGTCTGGCCGGAAATGCCATGATAGGATGGGGCTATGAAAACGCATGCAAATCATTTGAGAGGGGTCGCATCCCATGAGCACATCCAAATCGATTTTCTATAATGCCCACCATGCGCCGATCGGCGCTTTTGCAAGCTTTACGCTTGGATATAAAGGAGCCAAAGGCGGTCTTGGACTCGAATTGGGCAAGCCTGCCGACGAAAACATCTACATCGGCCTTCAGGCACGGGACGGCGAACATTACGAGGCTTTGCCCTTTTTTGCAGCAACCGAAGACGAAAGTGCCCGTTATGACGTAGAAAAGCCGGATCACACTGACGCGTCGGCGGCCGAAGCGGCCAAACCGTTGGTCTCCGCGTTTCGCGACGAGGACATCAGCCGTAAACTGACGATCGGCACGGATACATGGACCGCAGGCGATCTGACTTTCCGCATTTATTCGCCGGTACGTCCGGTGCCTCACCCGGTTGAAGGGGATGAACAAGCGCTGAAAGATGCCTTGGTGCCAGCCGTGCTGGTCGAGCTTGTATTGGACAACCGCCAGGGACAGCAAACGCGCAGAGCGTTCTTCGGTTACCAGGGCAGCGATCCATATTCCGCGATGCGTATGATTGGCGGGCCAGAAGGCGGTTCCGTGACGGGCATTGGCCAAGGGCGCCATACGGCGATCCTTTCGAAGGATAGCGGACTTTGGCCCGCGCTCGGTTTTACGCTGGAGAAGATTTTGCTTGAAAAACACGTGGAAAATCTGGCCTTCGGCCTTGGCGGCACAGCCGCTTTGCTTATGGAAGTTCCCGCAGGAGAACAGCGCACGTACCGTTTTGCGGTAAGCTTCTATCGCGGAGGCATTGTCACTTCCGGCATGGACACGACCTATTGGTATACCCGGTATTTCGCGAACATCCAGGAGGCGGGAACATACGCGCTGAATCGCTTCGATGAACTGGCAACTTCGTGCGAGGAAGCGGATCGGCGCTTGGGCGTTTCCGCATTGTCCGAGGATCAGTCGTTCATGCTGGCGCATTCCGTTCACAGTTATTATGCAAGCACGCAGCTGCTCGATGCAGATGGAGAACCGCTCTGGGTGGTCAACGAAGGCGAATATCGCATGATGAACACGCTCGATTTGACCGCGGACCAGCTGTATTTCGAATTGGCCATGAATCCGTGGACGGTACGCAATGAACTGGAGTGGTTCGTGAAGCGGTACAGCTATACCGATGAGGTCCGATTCCCGGGAGAGGAAAAGGCGCATCCGGGAGGAATTACGTTTACGCACGACATCGGCGTAGCCAACGTATTTTCGAGACCCGGGCATTCGGCGTACGAACTGGTCGGCATCGATGACTGCTTCTCGCAGATGAGCCATGAGGAGTTGGTCAACTGGCTCTGCTGTGCGACAGTGTACATCGAGCAGACTCGGGATCGGGATTTTGTGCAGAACATGCTGCCTGTCATCCAAGACTGCTTCCAGAGCATGGTCAACCGCGACCATCCGGAAGAAAATCAACGAAACGGATTGATGGGCCTGGACAGCACCCGCACCAAAGGCGGGGCAGAGATTACGACCTACGACAGCCTGGACGTGTCGCTGGGACAATCCCGAAACAACATCTATCTGGCGGGCAAATGCTGGGCGGTGTATGTAGCGCTCGAGAAGTTGTTCGCTGCGGAAAAGCTGAACGACTTGTCGTACCAAGCAGGTCGTCAAGCCGATCGCTGCGCGGCCAGCATCGCGGCGCAATTGACGGATGGCGGCTACATTCCGGCCGTCATTGCGGAAAATAACGATTCGCGCATCATTCCGGCGATCGAAGGGCTCGTGTTCCCGTATTTCACAGGCTGCGAGGGCGCATTGGACGCAAACGGCCGCTTCGGCGCTTATTTGCAGGCGCTGCGTACGCACTTGAAGACAGTTCTCGTTCCAGGCACCTGCCTGTTCGCGGACGGCGGCTGGAAGCTGTCCTCGACGAGCAACAATTCGTGGCTGAGCAAAATCTACCTTTCCCAGTTCATCGCCAGAGAGCTGCTGGGCGTGGAGGGGGACGAAACAGGAAAAGCGGCGGATGCCGCACATGTCGATTGGCTGCTGCATCCGGCAGAATCCTATTGGTGCTGGAGCGATCAGATTCTGTCCGGCGTAGCGGTCGGCAGCAAATATTACCCGCGCGGCGTAACATCGATACTATGGCTGCTCGAAGGCAAGGGCAACCGACTGACACAGATCTATGCAACCAAGGAGGCGGCACAATGAGTTCAATCGTACAATCCGGGCTGGCCGGACCGCAATATGACGCTTGGCTGGGATATCTCGCAGGAGTCCCGGGAAAAAACGGGGCTGGATCGGCCAAGGCACCGCTCTGGGCTCGCCAGGTGATTACTGAAGAAGCTCATCCGGTTGTCAAAACAGCTGCTGCAGAGCTGACGATCGGACTGGAAAAGCTGTATGGAAGCAAACCTGAAACGACGGCTGCCGGAGATGTTCACGCATCAGCGGCAGGGATATGGATCGGTACATGGGCGGGCAGCGCAACCCTTCGGAATACGTTTACCGATGCCGAGCGCGCTTCGGTTCATGGCGAAGGTTACGTCATTCGCGAAGATGCGGACCGCGGACATCTTTACATCGGTTCGGAAACTCCCCAAGGCGTTTTGTACGGTTCATTCCATGTATTAAGAGAGCTTGTGCTTCGCATAGGGCGTCCGGATGGGGCCTCCGCGGAGGCGTTCGGCCAGATTGCCGAGCAGCCGCGCAACCTGCTGCGCATGCTCAACCAGTGGGATAACGTGGACGGAAGCATAGAGCGAGGGTATGCAGGCAGGTCTATCTTCTATGAAAACGGGGAGATCGTATCCGACACCGCTCGGATTCGCGATTATGCACGTCTTCTTGCATCGACAGGGCTGAACGCGATCGCGATCAATAACGTCAACGTGCACCAAAGGGAAAGCCTGTTCCTGACGGAACCATTCCTTGGCGACGTGGCACGGGTAGCCGCGGAATTCAGGGATTACGGAATCAAGCTGTTCCTGAGCGCCAATTATGCAAGCCCCATCGAGATCGGCGGACTGCATACGGCAGATCCGCTCGATGAAGAAGTGCGGGAGTGGTGGAAATCGCAGACCGCCAAGGTCTATGCGGCCATTCCGGACTTCGGCGGATACCTGATCAAGGCGGATTCCGAAAACCGTCCTGGACCTTTCACGTATAACCGTGATCATGCCGACGGAGCCAACATGCTGGCCGAAGCGCTTCAGCCGTTCGGGGGGATCGTGATCTGGCGCTGCTTCGTGTACAACTGCAAACAGGACTGGAGAGACCGTTCGACCGACCGCGCGCGTGCAGCATACGATCATTTCAAACCGCTCGATGGACGGTTTGCAGACAACGTCGTTTTGCAGATCAAAAACGGCCCGATGGACTTTCAGGTCCGCGAACCGGTATCGCCGTTGTTCGGGGCGATGGAGCATACAAATCAGGTGCTTGAATTCCAAATTACGCAGGAATATACGGGCCAGCAGCGTCACCTCTGTTATTTGATCCCGCAATGGAAAGAAGTTCTGGATTTTGACACACATGCCAAAGGCGAGGGTTCGCAAGTGAAACGCATCGCCGACGGTTCGTTGTATGGCAGGTCCCTAAACGGCTTTGCGGCCGTTTCCAATATCGGCGCGGATGCTTGCTGGACGGGACATCCGTTGGCCCAGGCCAATTTGTACGGGTATGGACGTCTCGCATGGAACCCGGAATTGTCCGCCGAACAGATTGCGGACGAATGGGTGAGGCAGACGTTCGGCAGCGACGACGAAATCGTAACTATCATTACAGGCATGCTGCTCCGTTCGCTGGACATCTATGAAAGCTACACGGCACCGCTTGGCGTAGGCTGGATGGTTAATCCGGAACACCATTACGGTCCGAACGTAGACGGTTACGAGTATTCCAAATGGGGCACATATCATTTCGCGGATTGCCATGGCATCGGCGTGGATCGGACGGCGAAAAGCGGTACGGGTTATGCTTCGCAGTACCATGCCGCGAATGCAGACAGATACGAATCGCTGGAAACCTGCCCGGACGAACTGCTGCTCTTTTTCCACCATGTTCCTTACACGCATGTGCTGCACTCCGGCAAAACGGTTATACAGCATATTTACGACACCCATTTCGACGGGGCCGATCAGGCAGCGGCATTGTTGAACGATTGGAAGCGGCTTGAGGGCAAGATCGATCCGACCATATTCAACAAAGTGGCTGCGCTGCAGGAAGGCCAGGCCGAACATGCAAAGGAATGGCGCGACATGATCAATACGTACTTCTACCGCAAAAGCGGGATCGAGGATCGATGGGGAAGAACTATATATTAATGAAGAAAAGGCAGAAGGAGGAGTACCATGCGACATCAAGAGATTCCCGAAACGATGAAAGCCGCGGTCATGACAGAGCCGGGTTCGATCCGCATCGAGGAGCAGCCGGTGCCTGAACCGGCACCCGACGAAGTGCTTGTCAAAGTAATGGCAGTGGGCGTGTGCGGTTCAGACGTGCATTACTTCGAGCATGGGCGAATCGGCAGGTTCGTCGTTGAAAAGCCGATCATTCTGGGACATGAATGCGCGGGCATCATCGCCGCCGTCGGCGCAGACGTTACGCGACTGAAAGAAGGAGATCGGGTAGCCATCGAGCCGGGCGTCACATGTGGACGTTGTCCAGCGTGCAAAGAGGGGCGCTACAATCTCTGCCCGGATGTGCAATTTCTGGCGACGCCGCCGGTGGATGGCGCATTCGTGCAGTACATGACGATTCGGGAGGACATGGTGTTCCCGATCCCGGATCACCTCAGCTTCGAGGAAGCCGCCATGAACGAGCCGTTTTCCGTCGGCATTCATGCGGCCCGCCGCAGCAAGCTGGCTCCAGGAACGACGCTGGCCATCATGGGCATGGGCCCTGTCGGCCTGATGGCCGTGGCTGCAGCGAAATCCTTCGGCGTGGACCGCATTATCGTGACGGATCTGGAAGAGGTGCGTTTGGAGGCTGCCCTCCGTCTGGGAGCGACGCATGCCATCAATGTTCGTAAGGAGGATGCGGTTCAAGCCATTCGTGAATTGACGAACGGGATCGGCGTCGATACTGCTTGGGAAACGGCGGGGAACCCGAAAGCGCTGCAATCCGCCTTGTACTCGCTTCGTCGCGGAGGCAAACTTGCGATCGTCGGGCTGCCCGCCCAGGACGAGATCGCGTTGAACGTGCCGTTCATTGCGGATAACGAGGTTGATATCTACGGCATTTTCCGTTATGCCAACACGTATCCGGCCGGAATCGAGTTCCTTGCTTCGGGACAGCACGACGTGATGTCGCTCATTACGGACAGGTACGACCTTGAAGAGACGCAGCAAGCGATGGAGCGGGCGCTGCACAACAAGAGCGGAAGCCTGAAAGTCATGGTATATCCAAACGGTCGATAAAGAGATGAAGGAAGCCCTGTATCCGGGGCTTCTTTTGCATTTCATGAGTCTATCAGCAGTTGGAGCTGGCCGTTGTTATGGTTTTTTCGATGGCCATTGCGGGCTTTTTTTCCGGCAAGGATTAGACAACCTGTCATATCGTGGTATAATGCTGAAAGAATTCAATATGCAACGATAGGCATACAATGGATTATCGCAACTTTTGCTGAAAGGAACTGAGCGTCGTGAGAACACACGAGTTTACGATTCACTCCGATTTTGACCGGGATGACCTGATCGCGGTTTCATCCCAAGCATCGCGTTTTGCCTCGGACATCTCCTTGTCATTCGTAACCACTGATCACGAGCATCGGGTGGATGTCAAAAGCTTGCTCGGCATGGCCATGCTTCCGATTCGTCACGGCAGCGTGGTCCGATTGCAGACCAGAGGGAGAGACGAGCTGGAGGCGCTGGAATACATCCTGGACGTATTGGAGAAGGGCCGCTCATAGACTGGACTCACTGCAGAGCTTGCAGCCAGCATGCATCAAATTCCAGATATTGTTGATTTTTGATGCAAAATGGAGTATAATCGAATTTGGTTCAATTCAAGGGAACACTTACTCATATCACAAGGAGTGAAGATAGATATGCCAAAAGCAGATATCCATCCAAAAACGCAGATCGTTATTTTCTATGACGCCAGTGCCGATTACAAGTTCCTCAGTTCTTCCACCAAACATTCGAACGAAACGATGGAATGGGAGGACGGAAACACGTATCCCGTCATTCGCGTGGACACCAGTTCCGCATCACACCCGTTCTTTACAGGCAAACAAAGAGTGGTTGACGTGGGCGGTCGCGTGGATCGCTTCAACCGTAAATACAATCTCAAAAACTAAATGTTGTTGGACGTTCATACGGAAGCCTCGGGCACTGCCCCAGGCTTTTTTGTTGTTTGAATGGGAATAAGTGGAAAATAGATGTAAATATAAAGATTGCGCTTACACACTGTTCGGAGGTACTATTAAGTAGATCGTTATATATACATTGGAGGAGGAGTTTAGAGATGAGCATCACGCATATGGTAACGTTTTCGTTGTACGCAGGCAAGGGGACGGCTGAGGCAGAAGCCTTCTTGCAGGAAAGCAAAAATGTGCTCGAGGTCATTCCGGGTGTGGAGCAATTTCAGGTATTGAAGCAAATTAGCGCCAAAAACGAATTCGACTACGGATTCTCCATGGTATTCGCCGATCAGGCTGCTTACGACAGCTATAATGATCATCCAGCGCATCGCAAATATGTGGAAGAGCGTTGGCTGAAGGAAGTCAGTCGTTTCCAGGAAATCGATCTGATTCAACATCAATAATAGCGGTTTGCAGCAATCATTTATTTCTAAAACGAAACCGTTTTCTATATAGTGCCCTTTACTGTGGGTGTTTTGAACTCGGATCCAGAAACAATATGACGTGAAAAAGGAGGTGCTGCAATGCGTTTGGATCTTACGGGCAAAATCGCGCTTGTCACAGGCTCCACCGGTCAGTTGGGACGTGTTATTGCACGTACACTGGCTGATTGCGGCGCGGATATCGCGCTTCATTACATAAACAATCAGGCCCAGGCCGAAGAACTGCGGCAGCAGATCGAGGCCGCCGGCCGCAAAGCCTTAACCGTGCAAGGGGATATCACGAAAGAAGAAACGTCCCTTCGGATTCGCGATGAGATCCTGGCGGGTTTGGGCCCGGTCGATATCGTCGTTGCCAATGCGGTGATTCAGTATGCGTGGACGACGGTGCTTGAACAATCTCCGCAGGATTACATGAGTCAGTTCGAGTCTTGCGTAATGCAGAGCGTGTACTTGGCCAAAGCGTTCATTCCGCACATGAAGGAAGCCGGGAGCGGACGTTTCATCGGTATCAACACGGAATGCGCCATGCAAAATTTTGCCACGCAGTCCGCATACACTGCAGGCAAACGCGGCATGGATGGTCTGTATCGCGTGCTTGCGCGCGAAGTGGGGGAGCATCAGATTACGGTCAATCAAGTCGCTCCGGGATGGACCATCAGCGATCGCGACCGCGCCGCAGAACCTGGTTACGATCAGGCTTACGCCGATCAAGTTCCCTTGAAACGCAGAGGTGAGGATCAGGAAATTGCCAATGCTGTCGCTTTCTTGGCTTCCGATCTGTCTTCGTTCATTACCGGGGCGTACATCCCGGTGAGCGGCGGCAATGTCATGCCAGCCATTTAATGGCGAAGTTTGTGTTTGATTTGAAATATGTTCATCATGGTGCGCTGCCCGTGTGGGCAACTGTTCCATATATGTATCCGCATATGTATCCGCCTGTCTCTGCGACAGGCGGATTTTGGCGTCATCTGGTTCGGGTTGAATGATTTCGGGTATGCGAATAGGTATATCGGCGAGGTGGAAGCATAACTCATATTCAGCGAATAAAGGAGATTGTCCATGAAGAAGACAGTAGCGGATGTTGTCATTAAAGCCTTGCTAAACGCAGGCGTTAAACGTATTTATGGTATTGTTGGAGACTCGTTGAACGCGATCCTCGATTCCATTCGCCGTTCGGGTGAAATCGAATGGATCCACGTGCGTCACGAGGAAGTCGCGGCGTTTGCCGCCGGAGCGGATGCGGCCGTTGCCGGGAGCATTGCCGTTTGCGCCGGAAGCAGCGGCCCGGGGAATATGCATTTAATTAACGGTTTGTACGACTGCCACCGGAATCTCGTTCCCGTTCTGGCCATTGCGGCACATATTCCGAGCGACGAGATTGGAAGCGAATATTTTCAATCCACGCATCCGGAATATTTGTTTCAGGAATGCAGCCATTATTGCGAGGTCGTCACCACGGCCAAGCAGATGCCGCGTTCGATTACGATGGCCATGCAGACTGCGGTGGCGCGTTCGGGCGTTTCGGTTATTGTGTTGCCGGGCGATGTTGCTGCTCTGGAGGCGGCCAATCTTCCCGTACCCGAGCATGTATTCCAAACCCCCAAGCCCGTCGTTCACCCTTCCGTTCCCGAACTGCAAAAACTCGCAGAGTACTTGAATAGCGACCGAAAGATAACGCTACTCTGCGGGGCCGGATGCGCTGGTGCACATGAGCAGCTGATGCAGCTGTGCGACAGGTTGAAATCGCCGATGGTCATCGCGCTCCGGGGCAAGGAGCATCTGGAGTATGACAATCCGTATTCAGTGGGATTGACCGGATTGATCGGATATTCATCCGGATATCATGCGATGATGGATTGCGATATATTGCTGATGTTGGGCACAGATTTCCCGTATCGGCAGTTTTATCCCGAGGAGGCCATCGTTCTGCAGGTGGACATTCAAGCTTCGCACCTTGGCCGAAGAACCAAGCTGGATTATGGGGTGTGCGGGGACGTGAAGGCTACCATCGAAGCATTGCTGCCCTATTTGACACAAGAGCACAGCGACAAACATCTGCGCAAAAGTGTGGAACATTTCGAAAAGGTGCGTAAAGACTTGGATGAGTTGGCCGTGGGCAAACCCGGCAAAAAGCCGATCCATCCGCAATACCTTACGCAAGCGATCAGCGACGCAGCCGCGGAGAATGCCATTTTTACGTGCGACGTAGGCACGCCTACCGTATGGGCGGCACGTTACTTGAAAATGAGCCAAAATCGCCGTCTGCTCGGCTCGTTCAATCATGGCACGATGGCCAACGCACTGCCTCAGGGCATTGGGGCGCAAGTAGCCGATCCTGGCCGGCAGGTCATTTCTTTGTCCGGCGACGGCGGATTAGCCATGCTGATGGGTGACCTGCTTACCCTGAAACAGCACAATCTGCCGGTGAAGGTTGTGGTTTACAATAATGGAGCGCTTAGTTTCGTCGAACTTGAAATGAAGGCGGCCGGTTTTTTGGAATCAGGCACCGAGCTCGTCAATCCCAACTTTGCGACGGTGGCGGAAGCTATGGGCATCAAAGGCATTCGAGTAGAAGATCCGGCCGATGTCGAAGGAGCGATCCAGCAGGCACTGCAGCATGACGGCCCTGTCCTGATCGACGCAGTCGTCAACCGGCAGGAACTGTCCTTGCCACCAAAAATCAGCATCAAACAAGCGGAAGGCTTCACGCTGTGGATGATGAAGGCTGTACTTAACGGGCGTGGGGATGAGCTGATCGAGCTGGCCAAAACGAATTTGCTGCGCTAACGGCTTGGAGGGGAATTCCAGGTGTTATGCTGTGCAGCATCATCCTATCGGATGCGTAGGGAGAGCGGGTTCAAAACATGTCCTTTTTTGGACGCTCTCTTCTTCGCACCATTTTTATATACTTATGAAACGATATTATATGTACTAATATAAATATAATTTGATTTTTTTGTCGTAAGTCATTTACAATAAGTAAGTCAGGAAGGATACAATTTTATCTTACATAGGTTATGTTTGAGCACTGCTTCAAATCGACTTAACCATCCGATGACGAAAAACGTACAGACATGGAGGAGATCAACATGAGTCACACCGGAAAAGTAGCTATCATTACTGGAGCAGGAAGCGGTTTGGGACAAGCTGCCGCGTTGAAGCTGGCGGAAAAGGGAGCATCCATCGTTGTCGTTGATCTCGTAGAAGAGACAGGTCAGGAAACGGTTAAACAAATCAAGGAACTTGGCGGAAAAGCCATTTTCGTCCAGGCAGACGTAAGCAAGGCTGCGGACGTGGAAAACTACGTAAAAAAAACGATCGATGAGTTCGGACGCATCGACATGTTCTTTAACAATGCCGGAATCGCGGGCCCAGGCGTCAAATTGATCGAGCACACGATTGAACAGTTTGACAAAATCATCGACATTAACTTGAGAAGCGTATTTTACGGATTGAAATATGTCATTACCGAAATGCTCAAAACGGGCGGCGGTTCGATCGTCAACACCGCCTCAACGGCAGGCGTAGTCGGCGTACCCGCCGTGGCTCCTTATGCGGCGACGAAACATGGCGTGGTTGGTCTGACACGTACGGCAGCTATCGAATACGGCAAAGATCAAATTCGCGTAAACGCCATCGCGCCGGGAACGATCGAAACGCCAATGGTAGTGCAATTCGGCAAGGACAACCCGGAGGTGTTCAAGGCGACCGTTGACAGCATCCCTTCGGGACGTCTCGGCAAGCCGGAAGAAATCGCGAACCTGGTTGCTTTCCTGCTTGGAGACGAAGCTCCGTACATCAACGGTGCTGTATATCCCATTGATGGTGCCGTAACGGCACAATAATGGATGAACAAAGAAAGAGAGGCGCTGTATGTGACAGAGCCTCTCTTTTTCTTATCACCAAGTGATTATTGCTCATTATGCGGCACTTGAAGCATTTGAAGTTACTTTCCTGTGTGCGGATCGATAGGATACCCCAACCACCACAAAAGCAATGGCGACTCCGGCTGCACCGATCCAGGTGATGGACGATAACGATATGGCGCTGACGGCAATCCCACCAATACCGGCACCTGCAGCCATGGAGAGCTGCATAACGGAGCTGTTCAGACTGAGCATGATGCTGGAGGATTCAGGAGCCATCGTAACGAGATGATATTGTTGAGTCGGACCGGACGACCAGGCCGCAAAAGACCACAATATAAGAACGGCGACGATGGCGAATGAAGAGTGGGATGTCAGGTTTAACATCGCAAGGCTAAACACATGCAGAGCCATTCCCGCAAGCAGCGTGCGTTTTACGCCTTGACGGTCTGCACTGTAACCTCCTGCCTTCGAGCCGATCAGACTTGCAATACCGAAGGCAAGCAAGGTGGTGCTTAACACGGCTTCACTCATGCCGGAGATTTCGATCAGATACGGCGAAATGTACGTATAGGTGATCGAATAACCGCCCAGCCAGAAAAAGGTCACAAGCAGGGCCAAGCCGATTCGGGGCTGCTTCAAGAGGGACAACTGTTTTTTCAATGGAACATGAGCTTCGGCTTCCAATGGCGGAATGGTTGATGCAATGACCAGCATGGATAATAGGCCAAGGAACGCAATCCCTGCAAAAACGAGTTTCCAATCCCATGAGGCGGCAACGAGCCTTCCCAAAGGCACGCCAACGATCAGGGAAGCGGTGAAGCCGGTAATGACCGTAGCAATGGCACTGGCCTGTTTACCCTCAGGGGCGATTTTGGAAGCGACGGTTAGCGCGGTAACGACAACCACTCCGGCGCCAAGCGCCATCAGAATACGGGCAGCAATAAACCATTCGTATCCTGGCAGCAGGAAGGCTAGCACATTGGCGATGACGAAAAGACCGAGGAAATAAAGCAGCAATTTTCGCCGATCGAAGCGGGAAGTCAGGGCGATGATCACTGGAGTACCGAGGGCGTAAACGAGTGAAAATACGGTAATCAGCTGACCGGCAGCAATCAGTGAGATGTGCATCGTGGCGGCGATGCGATCCAGAATGCCGGCAATGATATACTCGGAAGTGCCGACAAGAAAACTGACCAAAGCGAGAACAACGATTTTCAGCTGTTTAGACAACGAGATCAACCTCTTTCGATAATAGTTTTTTGATATTATTAGAAATATAGAAATAAAGACAAAGAAAAACCGCTATACCGTCCATTGAATGCATTGAGTGAGCTAACATGCTGATGTTCATCCGAACAGCCCTATTTTCGATATTTCTAGTTTTATAGAAATAACGATCAAAATTTTTAGCTGTTTAACAGATAGGGAGCATACCGCTGTACGGTGTCTGTATTCAGGCTGTAGTAGATATAGGTTCCTTTTTTTTGGGATGTAAGCAAGCCGCAATCGGACAGCTGCTTCAAATGGTGAGACAAGGTGGAAAGGGCCACCGTTACAAGGCGGTTCTCCAGATCGGCAGGACAAAGATTGCTTTCACCGGACAAGATCTGAACGATTTTGTACCGTGTTTGCTCACCCAACGCTTTATGAATTTTCACGGCTTGTTCCATATCAATCGGGTTATTCACCATTATGGTTAGTCCCTTCATCTTTATTTCTTATTTCTAGGAATATAGAAATAAGATAGCATGGATCGATGAAAATGTAAACTCCCTGCTGAAAATTCGTCTTAGACAGCAAGGATGCATGCCAAGAGCGTAAGGATTTCCGCAGGGAGTAGGGGTGATACTTTTTAGTTTCGTTCAAGAGCTTCAACAACATCCTTGGCATCCTTGAGCGACAGCCTTCTTTCATCGCGCAATTCCTTGATAGCCCTGATTTTGTTGCCAGCGCGAATAAGTTCGATCTGCCTGTGCTCAAGCGCTTGTTGATCCACAGACAACGCGGCCGGCTCCGGGTTTGTTGTTGAAAGATCGGTTTCTGCTTCTAGCTTAGTTGAATAGGGAGGGCCTTTACCCCTCTTACAATCAGTCCTGCCCGCCATTCCAGCGAATCCACGTCGGATGCTAGACGCATGTGCGGAAATCGTTTCAACAAGGTTGCAATGGCGATTTCCCCTTCCAGGCGGGCGAGCGGCGCTCCGAGACAAAGGTGAATGCCTGTTCCGAAAGCCAAATGCGGGCTCTTCTCGCGCGTGATATCGAACAGGTCTGCATCGCTGAAGCGTGCTTCGTCCCGATTGGCCGAATCCAGCGCAACGATGACAATCTCTCCTTTGGCAATATGTTGTCCGCGAAATTCAATATCTTCCAAGGCCCAACGCGTTGTGCTGAATTCCACGGGGCCATTATAACGCAGCATTTCTTCGACGGCTTGATGGATCAACTCCGGTTGCTTGATCAACAGATCGCGCTGCTCCGGATGTTCCAGCAAAGCAAGAACGCCGTTGCCGATCAGGTTTACGGTGGTTTCGTGACCGGCAATGATGAGCAGGGCGACAACGCCAAGCAGCTCTTCTTCGGACAGTTTATCGCCCGCTTCCTCTGCCGCTACAAGCTGGCTGATCAGATCCTTTCCTGGCTCCTTCCGTACTTTGGCGAACCATTCGGTCAAATAAGCCCTGAATGCCTCGCTATGCTCCTGAAACGTATCCGCATGCTCGGCGCTGTTTGCGTCAATGATGGCATTGGACCAGACCCGGAATTTGTCCTGATCCTCCAAGGGTACGCCCAAAATTTCGCTAATGACGATAATCGGCAGCGGGAATGCATATTCGTCGATCAAGTCCACGCGTTCCGTGGATGACAGATTGTTGAGCAAGTCGTCGGCAATCTCCTGGATGTGATCGCGCATGTCCGCAATGAGTTTAGGCGTAAATGCCTTTTGCACGAGTCCTCGCAGGCGTCGATGGTCGGGCGGGTCGGCGAACAGCATGTTATTCGTCATCATGGTTGCGTGTTCCGCCCCGTATCGTTTGACCACGTCCTTGCTGAATCGCGGATCTTTAAGCACTTGTACCGCATCTTCATATTGCGTGATAAGCCAGACGTATTGCCCATCGGGGAACAAGATGCGAAAAACGGGTTCCTGTTGTCTCATTTTTGCATAAACGGGATACGGATTCCGGGTGAATTCGGACGTGAAGAAATCGGAATAATTCGAACCAGGCTGATTGCTCAAATGAATATCCCCTCTCTTTGCTCGTTTGGATACAACTCTATTTTTCCAGATGCTTGGGCAATATGCAAATGTTGCTACGAATGATCCCGGATTGGTCTGGACAGGTACAATTCTGTTACGTATTTATACGTGGATCTGTGTCCAAGGGCTTAGTATAGATGCTGATAAGAAGGACATTTCAACCATTTTTGGCGTTTATGCCTGTAGCCTGAAAAGGAGTATGTTAATATAACATCAATAAGAACATACGATCTGTTATGTGAGAGGAGAAAGCTTCACGATGGAAATGATTAAACCACCGGCCGAAACATTGTACGAGGAGCAGCTGCGTGCACTGCGGGAAGAAGACAAGGGCAAGCGGCCTCCAAATTGGCTGTTATCGCCTGTGCATGTGCGGGACTTCATCATTGGGCGCGACGAGCCGGCGGTGCTGGACGGCAAGCAGGTGCCGATTACGCGAAAATTTTACGGCAACGACGTGCTGATCGAGCGGGCCGTGGTGACGCTGGCGGGAAACCGGGGGCTCATGCTGGTCGGGGAACCGGGAACGGCCAAAACGATGCTGAGCGAGCTGTTGACCGCAGCCATTTCAGGTACCAGCCTGAACACCATTCAAGGTACGGCCGGCACGACGGAGGACATGATCAAGTACTCGTGGAACTACGCGATGCTGCTTGATAAAGGACCTTCGGAAGCCGCGCTCGTGCCATCCCCGTTGTATAACGGAATGAAAAAAGGCATCCTGACCCGTTTCGAGGAAATTACGCGTTGTCCTTCGGAAGCGCAGGATAGCCTGATCAGCATACTCAGCGACAAGGTCATGAGCATTCCCGAACTGGATGGCGGAGTATTGTTCGCCAAACCGGGCTTCAACGTGATCGCCACCGCGAACATCCGGGACAAAGGCGTTAACGAAATGAGCGGCGCGCTGAAGCGCCGATTCAACTTTGAAACGATCAAGCCAATCAACAGCGTGAAGATGGAAGCCAAAATCATCGAATCCCAGGCACGCAGCCTGCTGATGCATAGCGGCATCGAGGCTGAAATCAATACCGACGTGGTGGAACTGCTCGCGACGACCTTTATGGAGCTTCGCACGGGCATGAGCCGCGAAGGGTACAAGCTGGACACGCCGCAGGCTTCCATGAGCACGGCCGAAGCGGTATCCGTTTATGTGCAGAGCGCGATGACATCCCATTATTATGAAGGGAAGGACATTGCGCTCGACCGGCTGGTGCAGAACATGCTGGGTACGATCGCCAAGGAAAACGACAAGGACTTGTCCGTGCTCAAAACGTATTTTTCCAAGGTGGTCAAAGAGCGTTCCAAAGATGAAGGCATTTGGAAGCAGTATTATGAGGAGAAAAAATGGATCGGGTAAACGCCGCGTCCGGCTTGGACATGGATGAGCTGCTGCGTCTGTTTGAGACCAGCGTGTTCAATACGGACGGGGGAACCTTGTATTATCCGGTGAGGCATCATAGTCCTGCTTGTTCCTACCATTTATTGAAGCTGATTGATCTGTATAAGCCGGATATGATTCTGATCGAAGGCCCGGAAAGCGGAAACCCGCTGCTTGGCGTCCTGGCAGACGAAGCTACGGTCCCTCCGGTCAGCCTGTATTATACGTACGAAAATGAAGACGGCAGAGATGCTTGCTATTATCCCATGCTGCGTTATTCTCCGGAGTACGTGGCCATCAGAGAGGCAGCCAAGCGCGGCATCCCGGCCCGTTTCATCGATCTGGACTACCACCACCTGGCCGGAACGCAAACATCGGAGCGAAGGGAAGTGTCGGGCCAGGACGAAACACTGCTCGCCGGATCGGAGTTCATTCAGCGCTTGTGTCAAAAGGCGAATTGCCGCAGCTTTGACGAGCTTTGGGAGAAAGTGTTCGAGATCGGCGGTTTGGCCAAAACGACGCGCGAATTTGTGCTGGACGTATTTACGTACTGCACATGTTCTAGAATGTGCTATACGCCGAGCCAGCTGCTGGCATCCGGCGATTTGGCAAGGGAAGCCCGGATGCGCGAGCACATCGCGGAAGCCGCCGGCGCATATGAACGTGTGCTGGTGATTACGGGAGGATTTCATACCTACGGCTTGCTTACAGAACCAGCAGCCGTACCGGGCGGCGGAGCATCACATCAAGATACGTTACCTCAGACAGCTCCCGTATCGCATCAGATTTACCCAATGGTTTATACCTATGCAGAGGCGGATCGGTTGAACGGTTATGCCAGCGGCATGCCTTTCGTCAGCTATTATGAATGGATCTGGGAACATTTGCAGCGAAAGAAAAACCGCCCATACGAACGAGTCGCCGTCGATTTGCTGGCCAAACTGACGCGCAAACTGCGGAGTCGCGATGAACATGTATCCACAAGCGACGCCATTGAAGCGTATCGCATGATTCAGGATTTGGCGGCGCTGCGAGGCAAATCGGAAGGCGGGGTCTATGAGCTCATGGACGCGGCGTTGTCCGCCTTTATCAAGGGCGAGCTTACGCTCGCGACGGAACAGCCTATGAAAGAACTGCAGCAATTGCTGACCGGAGATGCCATCGGCACTGTGGCACCGAATCCTTTCAGCGTTCCGATCGTTGAAGACTTTAAAGCTTGGTGCAAAGAGCTAAAACTCCAGATCGGAACGACGGGCCAGCATAAAAAGGTGTTGGATCTGTATGCGAAAAAGGAACATCGCCGATTAAGCCGGCTCTTTCAATGCGTTACATACTTGGTGCCGCATTTCGCGGAGCGGCAATCCGGTCCGGATTGGGTTGCCCGGCGCGATATGAACCTGGTTCGTGAAACGTGGGTCTATGCGTATTCATCACGCGTTGAAGCCCGTTTGATTGAAAGCTCGTTGTATGGAGGCACCCTTCGCGAGGCGGCAGCCCGCAAAATGGAAGAAGAGATGCAGGGTATTCCCGATCATCACAGCGGAGAGCTTGCCCAGCGCATGCTGCGTGCCCTGTTGATGGGGCTGCAGGATACCGCCGAACGGTTATACAGTCAGGTACGCGCCGCTTTGCGCAAAGACGGCCATTTCCTTTCTTTATGCGACAGCCTGCACACGCTGAACAGGATTCGTCAGCATCGCCACTTGCTCGGAATTGCAAATGATGACAGGCTGCGATTGCTGGTGGTGGAGGCATATCGAAATGCGGTGGACAAGCTGCCGCAGCTAGCCCATACGAACCAGGACGAGCACGCTGCCATCATTCAGGGATTGAAGCTGTTATCGATGCTGGCGGACTCGGCCGAACAGCCATTCGAGGACGAAACGTTCCGTTCCTACTTGAACGATCTGCTTATGGATCAGGGACTTCCCCCTCAATTGGAAGGGGTCTGCGTTGCCATATCCTCCGGGCTCGGCGACAGGCCAAAGCAGGAAATCGTAGAGCGAGCCCGGTCTTATATTCGCGGTACACCGGAGCAAATGCTGCAAACCGCGCTGTATTTGCAAGGTGTTTTTGCGATTTCGCGCGATGCGTTCCTGTATGAAGATGAGCTGTTGCAGGAATTGAACTATTTGGTGGCGCAGCTGTCTACGGAGGATTTTATCGGCATGGTTCCCGAATTGCGCCTGGCCTTTACGTTTTTTACGCCGATGGAAGTTGCGTTGATTGCGGAACGGGTAGCCGGCCTCTTCCAAGTTCGGGTGGACGATCTTTCCCTTCCCGCTATGGACGAAAGAGTGCTGGTACAGGCAAAGGCTTGGGATGAAGCCATCCGAAAGGAGTTTGAGGCATGGAAACTGATCTGAATATGCATGAAGCCGCTGGCGCGTCGGCGAAACGCAGTTCATCGGAAGCGCTCAATCGCTGGCGATTGATCCTCGGAGAATCGGCGAGCGAAGGTTTATGCCAGGCTGACGGCTTTGACGAGCAGCATTTCCAATATAACGAAGTGGATGAAATACTGGACTATTTATACAGCCGCGAATACGGGGAAGATCAGGGCTATCGGCAAGAAGGGGGCCGAGGTCCTTCCAATCTGACGGTACCCAAATGGCTGCATAAGGTTCGGAAGCTGTTTCCGAAACAGACGGTCGAGATTTTGGAAAAACAGGCATTGGACCGTTACGGACTCACCGAACTGTTGACGGACAAAAAATTGCTTGAGTCGCTTGAACCCAATATGGGCTTGCTCAAAAACATTATGCAGTTCAAAGGCCGCATGAAGGGCGAGGTGCTGAAAAGCGCCAAAGAGATCGTGCGGCAAGTCGTGGAAGACTTGCGCAGAAAACTGGAGTCGCAAACGCGCGCCAGCATTATGGGCAAACGCTCGCGATATGCACATAGCCCGGTTCGCTCGCTGCGCAATCTGAACTTCAAGCGAACGGTGACCAAAAACCTGAAAAACGTCGATCGCGTCAATCGAAGGTTCATCATAGACCGGCTGTATTTCGACGGCAATATTCAACCGCACAATAAGTGGAACGTGATCATCGGCGTGGACGAAAGCGGCAGCATGCTGGACTCGGTAATCTACAGTTCAGTGATGGCGAGCATTTTTTACCGGCTCAATGCGCTGCGCACCAAACTGTTCATTTTTGATACCCAAGTTGTTGATCTCAGCGACCGGCTCGACGATCCGGTGGATCTGTTAATGAACGTGCAGCTTGGCGGGGGCACGCATATTGCCAAAGCACTGCGTTATGGTGAAACGTTGATCGATAACCCCGGAAAAACGATTTACATCCTCGTCAGCGATCTGGAGGAAGGTTATCCGATCCAGCACATGTATAAAGCTTGCAAAGATATTCTGGATTCGGGCTGCAAGCTGCTGGTGCTGACGGCGCTTGATTTCAACGGAGATTCCGTCTACAACAAACATGCCGCACAGACACTCGCCAATATGGGAGCGCACGTTGCCGCCATTACGCCAAACGAGCTGGCAGATTGGATCGGAGAGATCATAAGTTGAATGGGTCCAATTTATATAACCTTGTTTGGATGAACCATAGCTACACATTTTAAAGGAGGCATGTATGATGTTAACCGCAGATCGTGCATTGGAGGCCTTGATCGAAAAATTCGCCACCGAGTGTTCGCGGGAATACTCGATACAAACGGACCGAAGCGGCTCCATCTATGACTATATTATGGGCAATACCGACGAATTTCCGGATATGTTGGGCAAATCGAGCCACTATGCATATTTCAGCATGGAAACGCTCATGAAAATTGGTAAAAGGGATGCGGGGGACGTGTTTTTCCGTGCCGGCTCCATTCTCATTCATCTGGAGTCCCGATACTCCCGAAATTCGTGGAGACAGGATGCCTTTTCCGTTTGTCTTGGCGAAGATGCCAACGCGTACGGATTGGAAGGCAAGACCAAAGGCAAAGATCGGATGGGGCCTGTTATTGCCCGTCTGGACAAAATTCGTGCATTTGCAGGCGAGCGCGAAATCGTGGATGAGTTGAAAAGCAGGCTGGGAGCAATCCAGACCCATCTGAAACAAAAGAAAGCCCATCGATCCAACAGCTGTTATGACATCGTAAACGCGCTTCTTTTGCTCCGTGCCTATGCCGGCCTGCATGGCGATGCACAGCACGGCGCACAGGTTCAGCTGTTCCATCAAGGTTTGCCAGAACTGTTCCAAGCGGTCTTCGCGGGAAATGTTTCTGAGCTTCGTACGCTTTTGCACCGGATGTGCGAACCGCTCGTGGTCGGCTACATGCAGACGAAGGACAATCGATCATGGTATGAGCTGGATCATGAATACCTTGAATCCAAACGCAAGCAACTCATCGATGAAAAGTATGCGGATACGGTTTTGCGGGAAAAAGATCGGGTATCTGCCGGCGATTTCCATTCCACGATGCTGCTGATCAGCAGCGCTTTGCTATACGTGATCAACATCCAAGGGGGAAAGAACGCATTTCTAGAGCATCAAGACGAGCTGAGCCTCGTTTTGCTTGAGTCAATGCGAGAACTGCACGAAATCTATCCTTTGGAGGTGCGTCAATACCTGCTCGCGATGGATTACCGCGCGAAAAACGTGGATGAGCTGCTGAGCGGCTTGGTCCCGACGGACGAGCCTTATCAGCTGATCGAGCAGCTGCGCACGGATCTGTACAGTTATTTTGTGCCGTGGCAGTCGCTGGAAGCCGCCGTGTTGGCCGACACTGAGCGGGCAAAGCGCACGTATGCGCTCTCGCGCTCTGCTTATTTCAAATTATATATTCACTACGTGCTTGAAAAGCATGATATTTCACTACCGTCCGGATCGGGAACGATCGAAGAAGCCGTCTTCGCCGCACTGGCCCATCCAACGGACGGAGGCCGGCACGGTCTGAACATGTCCCGTTATTTGAAAGGGGAAACCTCGCTCGAGGATTATTGGAAAGACAACTTGAATCGCGGGTTGTTCACCCATTTGAATCGGGATGCCAAACGTATTGCCAACCTGATTGCAATTACGTTCCTGCCGGTACGTTCCGAAGCGATGCGGCGGTTTGCCATCCTGATTTCCCGTCCCCAAACCGGGACGTTGGAGGCTTTGTCCGATCTCTACTCCTCCTATGCGTTCAGTGGAGAGAAGCTGCTTGATGCGTACAGCAACGATCCGGACGTGGACGATGAAAACCTGCTTTCGAGTTTGCTCCAATTGAACGGCATTCGTGAATACAGCTACCGATCGATGCCTCAGGATGAATATACCCGGATCATCGGAAACCATCTGGATGCTGCATTCAAGCAGTACAAAAACCTGCCTGCAGAGACGCGCCAGCTTGCGCTTGAAATTGCGTTTGCGGAAGATCAAGAGCTTTCGGTAGAGCAGTTGTCGCAGGCGCTTCGGTTGGGACTTCAGGATTCGTCCAAAAAAGCCAATGCGCTCGCCACGTCGCGCTTCAACCGCACGCCGGATGCGGAGCTGTACATTCACATCTATCGTGCGGAGAAAAAAGCCGGCATCAAGGAAATGGTGTTGAACGCCATTCGCGGGCTGCCTGATCCCAAAACGGCCTATCAAACGCTTCTACAAAGCGAGAAATCGGCAGAGTGGAAAGCATTGATTCAAATTCTGCTGGATACCGCCGATTTGAGCCCGGTACATGCCCATGCCGCGCTGGCAGACCAAGCCGATGCCAAAAAAGTATCCCGTTTGAACTGGCTGTCGTTGAAGGATCTGCCTGATCTTATGGATCACGAAGGAACGCCGCTCGATGAACGAATCAAAAAATATGTACTGCTTCAGTCCATGGACTATACGGCCGCCCCGAATGAAAGCTTGAATGAAGTACGTACCTATGCCACCGAGGAATCGCTCTCCCGTTTCGCCGTTGAATTGCTGCAGCTTTGGATTCAGGAAGGGGCGCCTGCCAAAGAGAAATGGGTAATGTATCTGTCCGTGCTGTTCGGCGATTTGCAGCTCGTTGCCATTTTCAAGCGTCAAATCAAGGAATGGACCGAGTCGAGCCGGGGAGCGATTGCCGCCGATGCGGTCAGAGTATTGGCTTATTTGAAGGCTCCTGCCGCTCTAATGGCGATCGATTCGATCAAACGTACGGTGAAAAATCGCCAGGTCAAGGGCTCCGCTGAGGAAGCGCTGCTGCTGGCCGCCGAAAATATGGGACTGACGACGGAGCAGCTGGAGGATCGGCTGGTTACTTCACTCGGTTTTGACGAAAAAGGGACGCAGCGGCTCAGTTATGGCGAACGCACCTTCTTGATCAAGGTGAACAGCGATTTGCAGCTTGCGGTATGGAACGAAGAAACCGGAAAATCGGTCAAATCGCTGCCCGCGCCTGCGCAAAAAGACGATCCGGAACTTGCGGCCAAGGCGAAAGCCAGCTTTGCCCAATTGAAGAAAGACCTTAAAGCCATGGTCACCATACAGTCTCAACGTTTGGAGGAATCGTTGTCCAAGCAGCGTCTGTGGACGGCGGAGGAGTGGAAAAACCTGTTCGTCGATAACGTGATCATGCAAAAGTTTGCGGTAGGCTTAATTTGGGGCGTGTATGAGGACAATGAACTTGCAGCAACCTTCCGCTATATGGAAGACGGCACGTTTAATACGGTGGATGAAGACGAATATGAATTGGACCCTGCCTTCATGGTTGGTCTGGTTCATCCGCTTGAATTGGAGGCATCCGACATTGCCGCATGGAAGACGCAGCTGGAGGATTACGAGATCAGCCAGCCGTTCGCCCAGCTTGAACGCGAGATTCATGTTGTGGACGAGGAAGATCAGGCGAAGAGCGAATATGATCGTCTGCCGGAGTCAGACCTTTCACCAACGGCGTTTCCGAAAGCTTTGGAGAAATACGGCTGGATCAAGGGGCCTGCCATGGATGGCGGCTGGTTTAACGAATTTTACAAAGAATACGGCGAGCTTGTTGCAGAGCTGCGATTCAGCGGTACAAGCATTACGTATTATGAAGGAATGGAAGACATTACGCTCGAATCCCTGATTTTCTTCAACCCAGGGAACCAGAAACAATATTATTACAGCGACCACAAAGCGATTTCTCTGGGCAAGGTCCCGGGGCGCGTGTTTAGTGAAACGTTGTATGACATCTTGAGAGCATCGGGGCGCTGATTACGTGACGTCATTTGAACGGAAATTTCAGGCATTCGTCGAGCTGTGTACCGAAGATTATTTGATCCGCCATGCCAATAAAGGATTGTACAAGCGTTCCTTGAAGGACATTGCCCAAGGCGTGAGCGTGAAGTACGAATGGGGAGAGACAACCGTAACGTGCCATCTGGGCGACGGCATCACGTGCACCTTGGAAAGCACCTTGGATCACTGGAACTGCTCATGCCCTTCGGATCATTTGTGCAAACATGTGCTCATCTCCATTTTGTATTACCAACAGACGCATGCCGCAGCTGAGGTGCCTGCCGATAAAGCACATGACGTTAATCCGGAACAGGCCTTGACGGAGGCGGAATCCGGATCGGTTAAGACTCATGTGGCGACTGACGGGGCTGATCGTGAGGATACTGCTGCCCCGGAATCCCGGTCGCGATCCCGGTTCGAATGGATGCTGCACGCCGACTTGCTTGCATTGATCCAATCGTACAGTGCCTCTGCCCTGGAAGAAGTCATGTTCCGCCTGAGTTATCCCGAAGACATTGAAGTCATTCATGACTCCTTGCTCACGGTGCGGCTTGTTCGGCAAAACATCGAAGTCTCTTTCACGGAAGAACCTGGTTTAAGCAAAGCGCTATGTAAGGTGAAACAGGCTGCCGGGAATATGGCCAAACTGGAAGCATTGCTTCGTTATCGGAAGAAGCACGGACTTCACGATGCGGACACGCTTGGCGGAAAGGCATATGAAGCTAAATTCTCGCTGGAGACGGTCAAAGAGTGTCGTCGCATGTTAGCGGAAATGTTACGGGTAGGGTTAGCCCGCTTGCCAGAATCGTACATGGCCCAGCTCGAAACGTTGGCGATCACAGCCCACAGCGGCAATCTGCCGGATATCGAACGCAGTTTGCGAGGAATCCAGGGGGAGCTGCAGCTTTTTCTGACCAGGCATATTCGTTTCTCCATGCCAACCATGCTTGATCGGGTCACGAAGCTGTACCTTGCTCTGCAGGTATTGGAACAGAAACAGGTATCCACCATGCAGCAAAGCCAGCTGATCGGCAGCTTTCGCAGCAAGTATTATACAGTCCCTGATCTGCATCTATATGGACTTGGGGCAGATGCTTGGGAGACGCAGTCGGGTTATCGGGGGATCACGTACTATTTTTACGGGCTGCAGGACCAGCAAATGTATACCTTCAGCGACGTTCGCGCCGTATATTACGACCAACAGCAATTCCAGTTCGAAGATCATTACCGTTCGACGATTCCGTGGCTGCCCAACGTAAGCTACCGACAATTTGCAGGCGAAGAGCTGTGTTTCCACGGGATTAAGGTCAACGAAGATCGCAGACTCTCATCCGGAGAGGGAGCCAAGCTGAAACTATTGACACGCAGGCCGGTAGAAGAGATGGATTTCGGCCCCTTTACACAAGAGTTTTCTGCCCTTTCGAATAGTGGAGGGCCAAGATCATATCAACTGTTCTCCATGCCTCAGGAGCAGCTTGCTCTGGTAAAAGTCACCCGTGTTTTCGATCAAGCCTATGATAAACAGAAGCAAGAGCTGACGCTTACGGTAGAAAGCGATCGCGGAGAACTGCTCGATCTGTCGTTTCCTTACGACAAGGATTGGAGCACGATGATCAGCCGTTTGGAATCCGGGCATGGCATCGCCAAGCTGGAACATTTTTTCGTATTTATGCGTGTCGAGGCCGGACGCTTGCGTCCCATCAGTTTTCTGAAAGGGCAGCAGGTGATCAACCTGAAGCTGGATGCCGGTTATGGAAGGATGGGACGGTTTGCAAGAATATAATGCCATATTGGAACGAATCCAAAGCTGGGGTGAAGAAATGCTGCTGCGGGGACTGACCCAATTCAGCATGAAGGATGTTGACGTACTGGAAGCGATTCTTGAACAGGTAAAGCGCTTTGAGGCGTCTTTCCTGCAAGAGTTAGTGGGTCACCTCGTGGATCAGGGGAGGAAAATGGCGCTGGGTGATGGCGATGAGGTTCAGCTCCTGGATCTGTATTGCCGCATCACCCAATATGTGAGACTTGGATTGCAAGAGCCATCCTCGTACAAATAGGCAGGATCAAAGATTTGCAGGGGAGGAATCCTCTGTAAATCTTTTTTTGTTATGGCTTTAGCCAGTTGAGTGCGTGAAACGCGCGAAACAAAAAACCACCTGCTATGCGGGTGGAGGGATTGAAGG